>NZ_LMFB01000019.1 GCF_001426685.1 Rhizobium sp. Root483D2
CAAATCCTGCCCCCGCAACCAAACACAACAAGCCCGCAAGACAGAAATGTCCGCGGACTTTTTGGCGTTTTGGGGAAGAGAGGTTGGTGGCATCGAGAGCCCTGGTATCGCCGGCGCGGCTGTCGACGACGGCCGGGTGCTTGCGGGGCTGACCATTCGCGGCATTCATGTCGATCCCGGTATGATCAGGTCGCTCTGTTAGCAAAAGCTTCTCCTAGTCAGATATTCTTCGTCACCGACGCCATGCAGACGATTTGAACGTAGCTCGCCGGCTTCGAACTCACCGGCCGCACTATCCATCGACCCGGGCCGGATATCTGAGCCAGATTACGCGGCGGATTTCATTGTCCTGACGGACACTTTTAATCATGTCGAAACATGGATCGACGGTGTGCGGGGAGGGCGATCATAGATTTTGACCACCTCCTGAAATAACCCGCTGACTTTGCACTCGACATCGCGCAAAAATCCGCATAAAAATTGTCGTCACATGTCCTTTACTTTTGGCGATAATTTTCAAGGTGAGCTATGAACGTGCGCGAAGCTGTGGAGACTGACATCGACTTCATTGTGAAAGCCTACGCCTCCGCGTTCGCGTTCACCCGCAACCGAACTGTGCAATATATCGAAGACATAGGGATCTCGAGCTTCCATATAATCAAGCAAGGATTAGAACCGGCGGCAGTCTTCGCCCTGATCGAGACAGGGCACTGGTTTGGTGGCAAGGTGATCCCCGCGTGCAACATCGCCCATGTCGCGATCAGTCCAGAACATCGAGGGTCTGGCCTAGCCGCCTCAATCCTGGACTTTGCTGGCGAGGAAGCGCTGCGACGGGGTGCCGACGTCGTGAGTCTCTTTGCATCGACCCGGCCGGTCTACCGCAAGTCAGGCTTCGAGCTGGCAGGTTCGGAAATGATCTACGAGGCGGAGACGTCGGAGCTCTACAAGATAAAAGCGAGCTTCAAGTGCCGCAGTGTTTCCGGAGAAAGCCTGCGGCCGACGATAGGCAAGATCTACGAGGAACACTGCCGCGATCAGAACGGCGTTCTGAAGCGGCATCGGGGGCATTGGAACGTGCTCTTGCGGGCTGCGGATGAAGAGCTTTCCACATTTGTATTCGAGGCAGATGGACAGGATGTCGGGTACATCGTGCTCGATACGGGCGATCCGGAGTGTCTGTTGCTTCGCGATTGGGTCGCACTCACAGGTCAGGCTGCCCGCGAAATACTGAAGTTCTTGGGGACGTTTTCGACGGTCTATCCCCGCGTCCGTTGGCATGGTGGTCCGGCCGACCCGCTCGTCTTCGCTTTGCCAGACAAGGGATGGCGGCTCGTGCATCAGGAGGAGTTCCTGATGCGTGTTCTGTCTCCGGCGAAGGCGCTTGCCGCCAGAGGTTACGGGCACGCCTCCGGGAGCCTCAAAATCCGGATAGCTAGCAAAACCGAAAAGCAGACGCTGCTCCTGACCGTCATAGACGGCAATGCTGCTTGCGAGGAGGATTTTGCGGGAGACGCCGACATCACCGTCGGTCTGGCACAGCTGACCACACTAATCACAGCTTTCCGTTCGGCACACTTTCTTCATAAGGCGGGCTGGATTATAGGCGACGGGGAGGCAATAAAACGCTGTAATGATATCTTCAGCGGCCCAGCCCCCTGGGTCGGCGAGCATTTTTAAGGATACTGCCTTGGTTCCGGCACCCCAGATGGCGCTCATCGCGAGCATTCGATCACGCGCACCTAACATGACGCGCGCCTTGGAGCGCGTCGCGAACCACGCTCTCGAAGATCCCCAGGCAGTGCTTTACAAAAGCATCACCGAGCTTGCGGAAGACTCCCAGTCATCCGAGGCCAGCGTCATGCGGTTCTGTCGAGAGCTGGGATTCGCGGGCTTTCAGAACTTCAAGCTCGCACTTGCCCAGGAACTGGCAACGCAACAGCAGCCCAACGCCAGTAGCGGCCAGGGCGACACCGTCCTCGATCTGATCGAGACGGCGAGAATGGCCTTGAACGAGACGGAACGACTTTTAGATCGCCGGACGATCGAAGCGGTGGCGAATGAACTTTTGAAGGCCGCTCATATCGAGATATTCGGCGTCGCCGCTTCGGCAATCACTGCGCAGTATTTGGAATACAAGCTTGCCCGTCTTGGTCTTCATTCCCACATCGCCCGTGACGCTCATCTTGCGACCATGACCGCAGCCACTTCCGGCCCGGCAGACGTCTACTTCCTGGTGTCGAACTCGGGCTCGACGATCGACACCGTGAAGATTGCCGAGCGAGCGCATGCCCGCGGCGCAACGGTCGTCGGCATAACAAGTCGGGTGAAGAGTCCCCTTGCGGCGGTCTGCGACTACCTTCTCCTCGCCTCATGGCCTGAGACGCCTCTTACCGGGGGTGCCTATCCCTCAAAGATCAGCGAACTGCTCATCGTCGATGCGATCGCCTCATACATTACGAAGGCCGCGCCGGAACGGATCGACATCGTGCGCGAGACAGCACAGAGCGTTACCGACCGCAGTATCTAAAACTTTTTAAAACTCCCGTTGCACAGCCGGATAAAACAGTTTTTAGTTTTGACGGAAATTTTCATCAAAAAAAATATATTGACGGATAGCGTCATTGCGCTTAGCTTCCTGTTAACAAATAAAGCGGGAACCACCAATGATCGACATCCTCGAAGACTTGCGGGGCGGCCTTGCCGTGTCTTGTCAGGCGGCGGAAGACAGTCCTTTGCATCGGACACGTCACATCGTTGCGCTTGCACGGGCTGCGGTCATGGGTGGCGCGAAAGCTCTCCGTATCGAAAGCGCCGCCAATGTCGCTGCGGTCCGGGAAGCTGTGTCGGTTCCGATCATCGGCATCACGAAAATCGCCCAGCCTAATAGCGAAATCTACGTCACTTCGAGTCTGAGCGACGTCAGGGAGCTTTGCGACGCAGGCGCCGACATCCTCGCATTCGATGAGACAAAGCGCCCGAGGCCCTCTAGCGTTCCCAAGCGGATCGCCGTGATCGATCGTACCGGCAGGATCGCTATAGCGCATCAGCACGTTCCAGGAGGCTACCGAGGCGATGGATGCCGGTGCGGCCTACGTTGGAACAACCCTTTCCGGATACACGCCCAACTCGCCGCAAGGCGAGATACCCGACTTCGTTCTAATGCGCGGACTTTGATCGGCGCGGATCCCATTCGTGTCCGAAGGGCGGATCTGGGGCCTTCGGAAGCTCGCCTGGCAGTAGAATACGGCGCGATGTTTGTCGTCGTCGGTTCTGCCATAAACCACCATTCTGACGTGATCACACGTCGATTTGCAGATGCCGTGGCCGGCGTCGCAGCTTGAGCCACGCCAAAAGGGAGAAATGAAATGAGCAGCAAATTTCGCGTCGCAGTCATCGGAGCCGGTTTCATGGGCTCGATGCATGCGCAGATCTTCGCTAACGAGCCGCGTGCCGATCTTGTGGCTGTGGTCGACCAGAACATCGACAGGGCAAAGGAACTTGCCGGCCAGCTTGGCAAAGATATCAAGGCATACGCCTCCCACCAGGACCTACTCGCGTGGGAGCAGCTCGATCTCGTCAGCATCTGCACGCCGGACCATCTCCACCTTGAGCCCGCTCTGGCCATCGCCGCCAAGGGCGTCAACCTGTTCGTAGAGAAGCCGATCGCTTCTACCATCGAGGACGCCCAGAAGATCGTCGATGCCTGCAAGGCCGCGAACGTGAAGCTCGGCATTGGCTATCTGCTGCGCTTCGACCCCCGCTACTACAAGGCCCGCGAACTCATCACATCGGGCCAGATCGGTACGCCGATCCACATTTACGCACGCCGCAACAGCGCACGCACGGAAGGGCCGAAGCGCTATGCCGGCACCCTGCCGCTCGCTTTGCACGTGACCGTGCACGATGTCGATATGGTCCTTTGGATGCTTGAAGGACAGAAGCCAGTCAGCGTCTATGCCCAGCAGACAGATATCCTTCTCGGCTCAATTGGGACCCAGGACACGATCGCAGGGATTGTTCGGTTCTCCGGAGGCACGGTTGTCAACTTTGAGAGTGCGTGGTCGCTGCCCGGCGGCGCTCGCCACATGATCGACGCCCGCATGGAGATGATCGGCACCGAAGGCTCATTCGAGGTCCAGTGCGGAGACAGCGGCCTCTACTTTGCCGACAACCAGACTTCCCGCGAGATAGACACCCAGCATTGGCCGATCATCGAAGGCCGCGTCGGCGGCGACCTCAGGCTTCAGCTCGCCAGTGTTCTCGAGTGGCTCGACGGCGGCCCTTCGCAGGTCGCGAGCGGCGAAGAAGCCATCCAGTCGCTCGAACTGACACGCGCCCTCATTCGCTCGGCGGAGACCGGCGAAGTCGTCAAACTCTAACCTAGTCCGATCAACTCAAACGCAGCTCACGGTAACTGAAAAAGGGGAATGACATGAAAAGAAGACAGCTACTTGCCTTGACGATCGCACTCTCGGCCTCTGCGGCTCTGCCTGCCTTCGCGCAGGATGCGGCCAAGCCATACGCTGGAACGACGCTCGCAGTCCTGATGGAAGGTCACCCGACCACGGACGGGATCCAGGCGCTGCTTCCGGAATTCACCAAGGAAACCGGCATCGAGGTGAACCTCGAAGTGGTGCCGGAATCCGACATCACTGCCAAGGAACTTCTGGAGTTTTCGTCGGGCTCCGGCCGCTACGACGTCGTCCAGAACAATATCATATTCATTCCGGGTTTCGTGAAAGCGGGTTACATCGATCCACTCGACGACTTCGCAACGAAATTCCCAAAGGACTATGATAAAACCGACTTCGTTCCAGGCTACCTGGACACGAATATCATCGACGGCAAACTCTACGGTCTACCAGTTTATGGTGAGAGCACCTTCCTTATGTACCGGAAGGACTTGTTCGAGCAGTATGGGATCACCCCGCCGAAGACGTTCGACGAAGTCGCCGCCGCGGCAAAGACCGTCAAGGAAAAGTCTGACGGCAAGACCGTCGGGATCACGATGCGAGGCGCTCAGGGCATCCAGAACGTGTACGTATGGGCCGGCTGGCTGTGGGGCTACGGTGGCGAGTTCATCTCGAAGGACGGCAAGTCCGCTCTCGGTTCCGACGAAGCCGCCAAGTCGCTCGACGCATTCGGCGATGTCCTTCGCAACTACGGCCCGGTCGGCGTCGCGAACTTCGGTTGGGAAGAGAATCACACCCTGTTCCAGCAAGGCAAGGCTGGAATGACCATGGATGCTACGGTCAACGGAGCCTTCAACGAAGACCCGTCCGTTTCCTCCGTCGTCGGCAAGGTCGGCTATGTGCCAGTTCCGGCGCAAAGCGACAAACTCAAGGGCGGATCTTCTTCCCTGGCAGTTCACAGCTTGTATGTGACTTCGGCATCCAAGCAGAAGGAGGCCGCCTGGTTGTTCTCAGCTTGGGCAACCGCCAAGGAGCAACAGATCAAGTCCTTCGGTATCGCACCGAATTCCGGCGTCACCTCTCAGGGCGCTATGAACTCCGACGAGTTCAACAAGCGCTACGGTGCGTTCAAGGAAGCGATGCTCGCGTCGATCGCCAAGGGCAACCCGCAATACCTTCCCACCGTGCAGGCAGCCAACGAGATCATCAACAACGCCGGCATCGCCGTGTCGAAGGTGCTCGCCGGAACGGCAACTGCCAAGGACGCGCTTGCGGAAGCGAACATGGCTAACGACGAAGCCCTCGCACGCTAAGAGGCACGCGATACCACGTCCGGGGCAAACCCGGACGTGGTCAATATCGGGGATCATGATGGCCAGAGACGCGACAAAACTATTCTATCAACCGGTGATCGTGTTCTTCAGCGCGGTCTCGGTGGTGATCACGATCTACGTGTTGTGGCTCACCTTGCACAATATCAACCTGATGCGGCCCGGAGGTGAGAAATTCGTCGGGCTCTCGAACTATGCACGCCTGCTGTTCGACTCGCGCGGATTGAACGCGCTCTGGCGCACCGTGCTTTTCACGACCGTCGCGACCGGGATCGAGCTCGCGCTGGGCCTGGTGATCGCCCTCCTCCTAGATAAAGAATTCCACGGCAAGAAGATCGCACGAGCCATCATGCTGGTGCCGATCGTCATGACCCCGATCGTGGTAGGCCTGACCTGGCGTTTCATGTTCGATCCTTCGAGCGGCATGGCGAACTATCTCCTGTCCCTGCTCGGCCTCGGACCGGTGGACTGGCTCGGCAATCCGAGCGTCGCGATATTTTCGGTCATGATCGCCGACGTCTGGCAATGGACGCCCTTTGTCGTGCTCCTGACCATGGCCTCCCTTGAGTCCTTGCCCGGAGAACCTCAGAATGCCGCCCGCGTCGATGGGGCCCGCGAATGGCAGGTGCTCTGGCACATAACGCTCCCGGCGCTACAAAGGGCACTGCTCGTTGTCGCACTGATCCGGGCGATCGATAGCGTGAAGACGTTCGACATCTTCTACATCATGACCCGCGGCGGTCCAGCTCTCTCGACAGAGACGCTCAATCTCTACGGCTATATCTCTGCCTTCACGAATTTCGACATTTCCTACTCGCTGACCATCGCGATGGTCCTGACGATCTTCACGAACGTAGCCCTGCTTCTGCTTTACAATCTTGCCTTCAAGGCACAGGCGAGAGGAGCCGCATAATGCGCAAACTGTTCTTCTACCTCGCGGTCGCACTACTGCTCATCGTCGTCCTGTTCCCGCTCTACTGGGTCTTCGTGACGTCGATCAAATCGACCAAGGACGCGTTCGCCATCCCACCAGTGTGGTTCTTCGAGCTGACATGGGAGAACTATCAACGGGTCCTCAACAACGGCAGCTTCATCCGCGCCTTCGTTAACAGCATCGTAATCTCTTTCAGCGCCAGCCTCATCTCGGTTGCCGTGGGTGCATTGGCAGCATATGGCCTGGTCGCGCAGGAAGAGCCTGTCCGTCGCAAGAACGAGAAGTTCATTCTGAGCCTACGGATCGCACCACCTCTGATCTTCATCATCCCGACCTATTTCCTGGCCGCGCAGTTGAAGCTCTTGAACAACCATTGGGTCATCATCGGCGTCTATGCGTTCATCAACGTGCCGTTTGCCATCTCCCTTTTGATAACATTCTTCGAGGATATCCCGCGCGAGCTGCGCGACGCCGCGAAGGTCGATGGCGCTCGCGAATTGACCATCTTCTGGAACGTCTTCCTGCCCGTCGCCAAGGGCGGGATCGTAGCAACCCTTATCTTGTGCGTGCTCTTTACCTGGAATGAATTCTTCGTCGCCCTCGTTCTGACCGGGCGGGACACCCAGACCCTCCCGGTGAGCATAACGTCGTTCCTGACGTTCCAGGGCGTCCAATGGGGACCGCTCACGGCGGCCGCAACACTCGTCATGCTGCCGATGCTCGTGCTTGGCATGCTGGTTCAAGGACAGGTCGTGCGCGGCATGTCTCTCGGGAGTATCAAAGGATGATCGGCATGAACACAGCCATCAAGCAATCGCTTTCCCTGAGCAAGATCACCAAATCCTATGGCCCGGTATCGGTCCTGAAGGGCATCGACGTCGAGGTCTCCGAAGGCGAGTTCATCGTATTGCTCGGCCCTTCCGGCTGCGGCAAGTCCACGCTCCTCCATGCGATCGCCGGATTGCACCCGATTGACTCAGGCGACATTGTGATCCAGGGCAAGACGGTCACTGACACGCCAACGCGCGAGCGGGACGTCGCGATGGTGTTCCAGAGCTATGCGCTCTACCCCAACATGTCCGTGGCGCAGAATATCGGATTTCCTCTCCGGATGCGGAAGCTATCCAAGGAGGAAATTGCGATGAAAGTCGCAGAGGTTGCCCGCCTCCTGCAGATCGAGCCACTCCTCGAGCGCAAGCCCCGCGAGCTGTCGGGTGGGCAGCGCCAGCGCGTGGCCATCGGCCGTGCACTCGTCCGCGACCCGAAGGTCTTCCTCTTTGATGAACCGCTGTCCAACCTCGACGCGACGCTGCGTGTCGAGACGCGCGCCGAGATCAAGAGATTGCACGAGCGCATCGGCAAGACCATGGTCTATGTCACCCATGACCAGATCGAGGCCATGACGCTGGCGACCCGGATCGTCGTGATGAATAAGGGCGACATCCAGCAGATCGGAACGCCGTTCGAGATCTACCATAAGCCTGAGAACACGTTTGTCGCCCGGTTCGTCGGATCTCCCTCCATGCAGTTCATCAACGGACGCCTTCTGAAGGATGGTTCGGGTGTGCGCTTCACGGACGGGAAGGACTGGACGCTTCCGATGCCATTCCCAGAGCTCGGAGCCGATGGTTCAACAGAGGTCATCTTGGGCGTGAGGCCGGAGCACATCAAGCTCGTGCCTTCGGATCAGGAGGGCCATGAGGCATTGGTAGATCTGGTTGAGTCGACGGGGCCAGAGGACAACGTCACGCTGTCCGTGAACGGGCAGAAGGTCACGGCACGCCTCGAGACGGGCATCACAAAGAGCGGCCAGACGGTCAAGGTACAGATCGCCACGGACAAGGTTTCGCTCTTCGATGCCGCGAGCGGAAAACGCATAAACTGAACGGAACAGATATGAAGATCATCATCAAGGACACTGCTGCGGAGGCATCTGCGGCGGTCACGGAAATCCTGTTGCAGCAGATCGCTGAAAAGCCGGCAAGCGTCCTCGGGCTTCCGACAGGCGGCACTCCGCTCGCCGTCTATGCCAGGCTGCGTGAGGAGTTCGCAAAGGGACGCGGATCCTATGGCTCGATTACCACATTCAACGTTGACGAATACATTGGACTTTCCCTGCACGACCCGGCGTCCTACGCTCGCTACATGCGTGAAAACCTGTTCGAACACGTTAACGTAAAAGCCAGCCGGACAAACATTCCGGACGGCTCTGCTTCCGACCCCGATGCGGAGGCGAAGCGCTACGAGGGTCTGATTGCCGCCTGCGGAGGTATCGATCTGATGCTTCTCGGCTTAGGCCGAAACGCTCATATAGGGTTTAACGAGCCGGGATCCCTCCATCATTCTCGAACCCGCCGCGTCGCCCTGACAGAATCGACGCTAGAGGCCAATTCGGCCTACTTCGCGTCTGGCGCTGTCCAGCCAACGCACGCCATCACGATGGGCATCGGCACCATCCTGCAATGCCGCAGGATCGTCGTGCTGGCGACCGGTCCTGAAAAGGCGGAGGCCGTGGCCTCGAGCGTGGACGGTGTCGTGTCCGAGGCAGTGCCTGGGTCGGCCCTCAGCCATCACCCCGATACGACGATCGTTCTCGACAAGGCTGCAGCCCGAAATCTCGGCATCGCTCAGCCGATGGAGCTACGGGCATGAAATCCAAAGACGACGGTACCAATGTGCTCAAGGAAATTCTCAAGGGCGCCCTCATTGTCTCCTGCCAGCCTGTTCCAGGCGGCGCGATGGATGACAGCCAATATGTGGTCGGCTTCGGACTTGCGGCTCTTTCCGCTGGAGCTGCCGGACTGCGTATCGAGTCCGCCCGCTATGTGGCCGCCGTCCGTGCCGCCACGGACGCTCCCATCATCGGTTTGATCAAGCGTGACCTCGACGACAGTCCGGTCCGCATCACGCCATTTCTTTACGACGTCACAGCCCTGGCGGATGCCGGCGCGGATATAATTGCTTTCGACGCCACGGACCGTGTCCGTCCGGTGACGATCGAAGCGCTGGCCCAGGCTGTAAGGAATGCAGGTAAGCTCTCGATGGCCGACTGCAGTTGCGTCGAGGATGCGCGTCGGGCGTTGGCCGCTGGCGTCGATTTTGTCGGCACGACCATGTCTGGCTACACCGGCGGCCCGGAACCTGTCGATCCCGACATCAACCTCATCGGAGAGCTTCGGAAGCTCACCCCCTTCATCATCGCGGAAGGCCGTATCCGCACAACGGAACAGGCGCAGGCGGCCGCACGCGCCGGTGCGACCTGTGTCGTGGTCGGCTCCGCCATCACACGCACGGAGCATGTGACCACGTGGTTCCGCGATGCCCTAAACGAGGTCTATGCACCGGCTCCCGTCGTACTGGCAGTGGATCTGGGTGGAACCAAGACCATGGCGTCGCTCGTCCAGGCAGGTGAGGTGCTCGATACTTCTGTGTTCGCCACCGACCGTTCGGGATCTCCCGAAAGCTGGCTGGCATCCATCGTTGACGCGGTCGCCGCGTGGAAAGGCCGCTATACTGCCGTCGGCATTGCCGTTACCGGAGCTGTGCGCGGTGGCCATTGGCGCGCGATGAACACGGCCACCCTTGACATTAAAGCCGAGTTCCCACTCGAGCAGCGGGCGGCGGAGCTGCTCGGCGTGCCGGTCGTCGCAGCCAACGACGCTCAAGCTGCGGCATGGGGCGAGTTCAAGGCGTCCTCCGACCGATCTGACCTGGTTTTCATGACGGTATCTACGGGTCTCGGTGGCGGTATCGTCTCCGAAGGACGGCTGTTGCGTGGTGTCGCCGGTCATTTCGGCCAGATGTCTAACGCTACGGGCGAGAAGGTCGAAGGCCAGATCTGCGGGCCGTGGATCGCGGTCGAAGCCAAGCGCCTGGGACATGCCGTCGAGCCAAAGGAGGTCTTCGCCGCCGCAGTGTCGGGCGACGAGTGGGCTGTCGGAATCATCGACGGTGTGGCGAGGCGTTTTGCGCGACTGTGCTGCGACATCCAGTTGGCGATCGATCCATCACGGATCGTCATAGGCGGAGGCGTCGGTCTTGCCACTGGTTTCCTCGATAGAGTGAGGGCCGAGATCGCAGCCATTGGTCCTTCAGCAATACCGGAACTACATGCTGCAACTCTGGGACCAAGGGCAGGGATTGTCGGGGTCGCGGACTTGGCAATCACAAAACAAAATCGTAAATCCACAATGAAAACAATGTTTTAGCTGAATAGAGTGAGAGGGCCAATGGTTCGATTTCCTTCTAAGCGAACCATTGGAAATTAGCAAAAGACCATCCCGCTTTCCTCAGTCGTTGCTACGACGCTCGCATCTGAGGTTCTCTGGTGCGGCCCCCTCGCTGATGACATCATCGATTTGCCCCGGCCCGTCCATTTCGCTATGGGCGAATTGTTGAGGCGCCTCAAACGCCGGCAGCGACCATCGTGTAAATCTTGCGGGTCTGCTCGTGGATCGTCCATTCGCCGCGCCAGCCGAGGGGCAGCACGAACATTTCGCCAGCGCCGATCTCATTGGCCGTTCCGTCGGTGTTGTGCAGTGTCACGCGGCCGGCGAGGATGTGGCAGATCTCGGCGTTCTGGCTGCGGTCGGCAGTGAAACGGCCAGGTGTGCATTCCCAGACGCCGGTTTCCATCTTGCCGTCGGCGCTCGTCCAGAGCGCGACAGCCGCCTCCTCCTGATTGCCTTCCAGCGAGGTCTGTTTCGACGCGAAGGCGCCGAGATCGAGGGTGAGGAGGTCGCCGAAATTCTCAAAACTGATCATCATATGTCCTGTCTTAAAGTCCGTGTTTCAATGGCCGGTGATGCTGTCGGCAAGCGCCGCAAGCTTCGATGTGCGCGTTTGGCCGGCGAATTCGCGGTCGTCCGCCATGCGGTAGAGCTGGTACATGGAGTGTACGCCGAGCCAGCGGAACGGCTCCGGCTCCCACTTGCGGACCGTGCGGTTCACCCAGGGCAGGCCGGTCAGTTCCGTCTCGCGGTTGAGAACAAGATCGGCAAGCGTGCGGCCGGCAAGGTTGGAACTGGAGACGCCGAGGCCGACATAGCCGCCAGCCCAGCCGATACCCGTAGAGCGATCGAAACCGGCCGTCGTGCACCAGTCGCGCGGCACGCCGAGCACGCCACACCAGGCGTGGTCGATCTTCAGCGATTTCGTCTGCGGCAGCAACCGCGTTAGGATGCCGTGCAGCGCGTCGATGGTTGCCTGCTGCGTCTGGCCGTTGACATCAGTCTTCGAGCCGAAGCGATAGGGAACGCCACGCCCGCCCATGGTGATACGGCCCTCGCGCGTGCGCTGGGCGTAGCAATAGGCGTGCGCCGCATCCCCGAGCAACTCATGGCCTTCCCAGCCGATTTCCTTCCAGAGCGCATCCGGCACGGGTTCGGTGACGATCTGGGCGCTGTTCAGCGCAAGCCATGTCCGCTCATAGCCCGGCAGGCCTGCAGAAAAACCTTCAGTGGCACGGATGATAAATGGCGCGCGTACCATGCCTCGGTCTGTCTCGACCCGACCCTTCTCAAAAGACGTGACGCTCGTTCCCTCATAGATCGACACGCCAAGGCCTTCGACGACACGCGCGAGGCCGCGCACCAGCTTGGCCGGTTGCACGCGCGCCATGCCGCGGTAGATGATGGCGCCGCGGAGGTTGGCGATATTGATGTGCTTTGCGGCCTCGTCCGCCGACAAAAGCTGCACCCGTTCCGGCGGCATCTGCCAATCAAGGTCAAACTGATAGCCCGCGCGCACACGTTCAAGCTGGGCGGCGTTGGTCGCAGCGATGATCTTGTCGACGCGAATGAGATCGGCGTCGATTCCCTCTACCTTTGTTACGCGCTCGACCTCATCGACGGTCCCGGCCATGGCGTTCTGCATGTCGACGACGGCGCCGCGGCTGGAGGTTTTTGCATACTTTTCCCGCGACCAGCTGAAGCCACCGGAGAGCCAGCCGCCATTGCGCCCCGATGCGCCGAAGCCTGCAAATTCCCGCTCGAGCACGACGATATTGAGGGCCGGATTGGCCTTCTTCAGATAGTAGGCGGTCCATAGGCCGGTATAACCGGCGCCGATGATGCAGACATCAGCCTCGCGATCGCCGGGTAAGGGAGGGCGCTTCTGGGGAATGCCGCCGATATCGGCGTACCAGAAGGAAATGTTGCCGTTGGTCTTGACGTCCATGGGAATACTTTCGGGTTCAGGTCAGCGTCACGTCGGCGCTGGCATCGTCGGTCAGAAGAATGAGATCGGCCGGCGTGAAGGCGATGTCCACGTTGTCGCCGATGGCGAAATCCGTTGTGCCCAGCGGGCTGCGGACGACGGCGATCGTGCCGTCGTTCAGCCGGATCTCGTATTTCGAGCCGGAGCCGAGATAGATTGCCTCCGCGACCGTGCCGGACACACGGTTTTCGCCGGTGACGATATCTGTGCCGGCGCGTTTCAGCGCCACGCGCTCCGGCCGCAGCAGCATGACCGGCCGGGCATCGCCGGCAAGGCGGCCGTGCGCCACGATCCTGTCGTTGCCGATGGTCATGATCGTATCGTTGCCGGAGACTTCGCTTGCGCCCCGCAAGACGGTGGATTCGCCGATGAAGCGGCCAACGAACAGCGTCGCCGGGTTGTCGTAGAGTTCACGTCCCGTGCCGATCTGCTCGATGCGGCCGCCATTGAAGACGGCGATGCGGTCAGACAGCACCAGCGCCTCTTCCTGGTCGTGAGTGACGTAGACGAAGGTGGTTCCCAATTCGCGGTGGATGCGCTTGATCTCGAGCTGGAGCCATTCGCGCAGCTTCTTGTCGAGCGCGCCGAGCGGCTCGTCCATCAGCAGCAGCGGCGGATCGAAGACCAGCGCGCGGGCAAGCGCCACGCGCTGCTGCTGGCCGCCGGAAAGCTCGCTCGGATAACGGTGAGCGAAATCCGCCATCTTCACCATGTCGAGCGCGCGCTTGACCCGTCGCTCGCGGTCCTCGCCCTTGATGCCGCGCAGCGTCAGCGGATAGGCGACATTCTTGCCGACTGTCATGTGCGGGAAGAGCGCGTAGTGCTGGAAGACCACGCCGATGTTACGCTTGTGCGAGGGCAGGCCGGTCACGCTCTTGCCGCCGATCTCCAGCGTGCCGGAACTGATGTCGGTGAAGCCGGCGATCAGGTTCAGCGTCGTCGTCTTGCCGGAACCGGAAGGCCCGAGCAGCGTCATGAACTCGCCGGGGCGGATGTGGAGATCGATGTCGCTAAGGGCCACGAAGGCGCCGTAACGCTTCGAAGCCTTGCGGATTTCGATCGCAGCACCAGCGGATCGTTGGGGTGCTTTCATGGTCATGTCCTTCCACGGCGCATGCCGAAGAGCAGGCCTGCAATGATGATGAGCGACGTTGCGATGAAGAGCAGGGTGCCGACAGCGGCAACCGTCGGGTCGGCGTCACGGGTGATCGACGAATAGATCTGTACCGGCAGCGTTTTCAGATAGGGGCTGGTGATGAACAGCGCGACGATGATTTCGTCGAACGACGTGATGAAGGCGAAGAGCGCGCCGGAGAGGATGCCCGGCAGAATCAGCGGCAACGTCACCGTGCGAAACACCGTCAGCCGGCCGGCGCCCAAGCTTGATGCCGCTGTTTCAAGCCGCTGGTCGAAGACTTCAAGACTGGCCTGCACCGCGATCAGGACAAAAGGAATAGCGAGCATTGTATGCGCCAGCACGAAGCCTGTGACGGTACCGACCAGATGGGCGTCGAGATAGACGGCATAGATGCCGATCGCCAGCACTACGCCGGGCACGACCATCGGCGTGATCAGCAGCGCACGCAGCAATCCACCGGTGCGAGCCGCCGCGCGGGTGACCCCGAAGGCGGCGAGGGTGCCGACGATGGTTGCGACCACCGCGACGATGAGGGCGATGAACAGCGAGTTGGTGAAGCTCGTCGTCCAGTCGGGATTGGTGAAGAAGTTGCCGTACCATTGCCATGAGAAACCGACCGGCGGGAAAGCCAGCGACTTGTTGCCGTTGAACGACATCGGGATCACGACCAGCGTCGGCGCCAGCAACAGCACGGCGACGAGCAGGCAGAAGAGGCCGAGGAAAATGCGCGGGAAAGAGGGCATGGGCTTAAGCCTCCCTGCGCGAGCTGGTGTGTCTCTGGCGCATCAACGGGGCGGCGATGGCGAGCAGTACGAAGGTTGCGACCAGCAGAACGACGCCCATCGCTCCGCCACGGCCCCAGTTGAGCAGGCTCAGCACCTGGTTCTGCACCAGCGAGGACAACATGATGCTGCGCGGACCACCGAGGAGCGCCGGTGTGATGTAGAAGCCCAGCGACAGGATGAAGACGATGATGACGCCGGCATAAACGCCGGGCAGCGACAGCGGCATGTAGATCTGTACGAAGGCGCGCCAGGGCTTTGCGCCGAGGCTGCGGGCAGCCTGCAACAGCCGTGTATCTATGCCCTTCATCACGGAATAGATCGGCAGGATCATGAAGGGCAGCAGCACCTGCGTCATGCCGATGATAACGCCCGGCAGCGTGCGGATCAGCTTGACGGGTGACAGGCCGAGGCCGCGCAGGAAGGAATTGATGACGCCGGAATCCTGCAACAGGATGACCCAGGCCAGTGTGCGCACGACACCGCTCAGCCAGAAGGGCACGAGCACGCAAAGGATCAGCACCAGCCGGACATTCTTGCCGACAATGGTCATGGCGTAGGCATAAGGGTAGGCGCAGATTAGGGAAACCAGCGTCACCCAGGCCGCAACCACAAACGTCCGTTGCAGCACCGTCCTGTTGACCGCGGACTGGAAGAACCAGACGTAATTGCCAATGCCGGGTGCTGGATCGGTGAAACTGCGGACGACGACGATCGCCAATGGATAGGCCAGTGCGATCACCAGCACCAGTAAGGCGGGCGCCGCAAGCCAGACCGCGCCACGGGGGCGAAATCGTGAAAGGAAGCCCGGCTGTTTAGCACCAGTGGCCAGGTCGGGGGTGGCGGTGGTCATGGAGATCTCCCGTCATGGAAGCAAGCCCGGCCGGGGCCGGACTTGCGAGGGATCAGGGGTTCAGTTTCCAGAGAGAAGAGCGTTCCACTTCTCGGCGGCGAGATCAAAGTTCTTCACCCAGAACGGGATATTCTGCTGATAGCTTTGTCCGATACGCTCCGGCGTGCTGGTCAGGAAAGCGGCGGTGACGTCGTCCACCTTCGGCTTGGAGTCGAGATTGATCGGCGTGTAGGACGTCTTTTCGGCCAGGATCTCCTGCGAGCGGGCGCCGAGATAGGCGTTGAGCAGCGCATAGGCAGCATCGGTATCCTTGACGCCGACCGGAATGGTCATCTGGTCCATGACGACCAGCCAATCCTGCCAGACCGGCGTATACTGTGCGCCGTTCTTCACGGCGGTCATCGCGCGGCCGGTCCACATCATCACCATGTCGGCTTCGCCGGATTCGGCAAGCTGCTGCGATTCAGCGCCGGTCTTCCAGTAGATCGTGTCCGGGCCGAGATCGCGCAGCTTCTGGATGCCTTTCTCGATATCATCGGCCGTCATCGCCTTCGGGTCGCCGCCGGCTGCCTTGAACGCCTGCTCGATCAGGCCGCCGGTCGGATCGCCGCTGCCGTCGATGGCGCGGCTGCCGGGAAACTTTTCCGTGTCGAAGAAATCGACCCAGTTCTTTGGCGGATTGTCCTTGTAGGTCTCGTTCTTGTACATCAGCACGACGCCGTAGTTCATCGCCGGGACCGAGCACTCGCCGACCTGGTTCGGCGGGATCTTCGAAACGTCGAGCTTGGATAAGTCGAGCTTCTGGAACAGCGTGCCACAATGGACGTAGGGCGGCAGGTCGGCGGTATCGACGACATCCCAGGTGACATTGCCGGCATCGACCTGCGCCTTCAGCTTGGCGATTTCCGTCGGGCCGTCGTTGAGCAGCGTCACGCCGGATTTTGTGACGAAATCCTGGAGGGCGGCGACCTGGCCGTCCTGGTAGATGCCGCCATAGGAGACGAAGGTCAGCGTCTTGCCCTTGAGCGAACCTTCCTTCACCTCGCCGGCGACCGGCTTTTCCTGTGCAAACGCCGGCAACGCCAGGGCGCACGTCATCGTTAGGGCGAAAGCCCTCGCAAAATTCTTCATCGTCATTACTCCCAGTAGCGCTCGCCTGCGTTGTTCCTGCTGCGGTTACGAGCCAAGCCGTGGCAGGTATTTATCGAGGTCATCCGCGACGCTGGTGGGCGGCGCGATCATCCAAAGGACTTCAGCGGTTTCCGTGCCGATGTTTTCGGTCTTGTGCGGAACCGAGCTTGGATATTCGATGCTGTCGCCGGCCGACAGCATATGGCGCTCTTCGCCGAGGGTGAGTTCCACCTTGCCCCGCAGAACGAAGAAGAGTTCATGCGAATCCCCATGGCTGTAGGGCTTGTCGCCCGTCGAGCCACCGGGATCGAATTCACCGATATAGACTTCCATGTCGCGGATCGGGCGGCGCGACAGAAGCATCTTCCGATAGCCCTCGGCCGGTGGCAGGGCAGGGCGCTCATGTTTGCGCAGGACGCGACCGACGGGCGGGGACCCATCATCGAAAAGGTCGGTGAGGCTGATGCCGAGCGCGCCGGCAATGCGCATCAACGTGCTGATGTTGACGCCGCTTAGACCGCGCTCGAGTTGGCTGAGGAAGCTCGCGGTTGTGCCGGTAGTGTCTCCCAGCGTGCGCAGCGACATGCGCCGGGCATTGCGGAAAGCCTTGACCTTCGCACCGACAGCAGCCTGATTCTTCGCAGCAACAGCGATATCGTCCATGGCCTCACCTCTCACTTAACACTGTATTAAGTGGATTGGCGCTTGGCAACAGCGAATTTCAGCATCGGCTGTTTTTCATTGCTGGTGTTGGATTTCAGCAGAATTTGAACCCCTTCGCATTGTTACACAGAATCCGGCCTATAACGTTGATTGAAAACATTTTTCTGGCTTCAAGGGAACGCGCGAAATCAATAGATGGTTCGGATTCTGGCGATAATCAAAAGTCTTTTAAGCTGGGCAGGGGATGCCAGGTCGCCAGCGCGACTTGACAGTGGCAATGCCGTGGATATATGAGAGGTCATACCACGGTAAAGACAGAAATTGAAGCCATGAAAACAATTCGCCGCGAGCCACAGGAAATTGGATCCCATAACCGGGTGGCGGCCTTCCTGCGCGACCAGCTGCTGTCAGGCGAGCTGAAAGCGGGAGACTGTCTGTTGCCCGAGCGGGAACTTGCGGCACATTTAGGCGTCAGCCGACCGGTGCTGCGCGAGGCCCTGCGGGCGTTGTCGATGATAGGGGCTGTCGAAATTCGCCACGGCGTCGGGACCATCGTCAAACGGCCGGATGCCACAGCGCTCGGCGATGTGTTCAGCTTCATGTTGGCGCATGAGTCCAATGTGTCTGGCGACATCATGGAGGCTAGAAAGGCGATTGAGCATCACGCCGTGCGGCTCGCTTGCCAGCGTGCGACGGAACAAGATTTCGCTGATATCGCGACCGCGCTCCGGCATATCGTCGATACGATCGACACGCCGGACGCTGGCGGCATCGCCGATTTCCAGTTTCATGAGGCGATCGTCAATGCGTCGCATTCGCCGACGCTGGTGACGATCTACGCTTCGATCTCGCAACTGATGATGCGGTCGCATCTTGAGCGTCGTGAGAAAATCATTCGGGTCGATGGAATCCAGGAGTTTTTGATCGACCATCACCGGCTGATTCTGCAAGCACTTGCTGCGCGGGATCGGGTGCGGGCCGATGATTTGCTCCACCAGCATTTCGAAATCGGCGCCGATTTCCGGCGCCGCGCCAGCCTTCACGACATCGCTCTGGGCGCAGGCGCTTCGATCTAATCAAGTTCAACGAAATGGGAAGATAATTATGAATATTGTCATTGGCAGCGATCACGCAGGTTTTCCGTTGAAAGCGGATGTCATTGCCGTTCTGGAAGAGCTTGGCCACGCGGTTGAAGATATCGGAAGTTTTACACCCGAACCGGTGGATTTTCCGGATATCGCCAGCCTGCTGTGCAAGAAGGTCCGCGATGGTGAAGCCGAGCGCGGGATTCTGGTGTGCGGCACGGGCGTTGGTGCGGCTATTGCTGCAAACAAGGTCAACGGCATCCGCGCCGCTGTGTGCCACGATGTTCACTCCGCGCATCAGAGTGTGGAGCATGACGACGTCAACGTGATGTGCATCGGCGCCAAGATCGTCGGCCCATGGCTCGCTCGCGATCTCGTTGTCGCCTATCTCGAGGCGGAATTCGACCGGAATGAAGACTTTGTCCGCCGCGTCGAGAAATTGACCGCACTTGAACAGGCGAACTGACCGAATCCGGTTCGGGACGGAGGGAGAGAGCGACATGACCAATCAAAATCTGCCGAAATTGGCTTTTATCGGACTGGGAGTGATGGGGCGCGAAATGGCGCTTCATCTTGCGGCCGCTGGCTATCCGTTGAATGTGTTCGACATCTCTCTGACAGCGGTGGATGCGTTGGAGGAAAAGGGCGCAACCCGGTGCGACAGCGTTGCTGCGGCGGTGAGCAATGCCGAGATCGCCATCTCGATGTTGCCTAACACACCTGAGGTCGATGATGTCGTCAACCGCAACGGTGTACTCGCCAATATGAAAAGCGGTGGCATTTTCATCGACATGAGCACGATCTCGCCGGAAGCGACCCGGGCAATGGGTACTGCTCTTGCGGAGAAAGGCATCGCCATGCTTGATGCGCCGGTTTCCGGGGGCCCTATCGGCGCCAAGAATGCGGCACTTTCCATCATGGTCGGCGGTGAGCGAGCAGCATTCGATCGCGCATTGCCCGTGCTGCGGATTATGGGGACCACAGTCAGTCACGTCGGCACAGCAGGAGCGGGGCAGACGGTCAAGTTGTGCAATCAGCTTGTTTGCGCCATCAACATCCAGGCTGTCTGTGAGGCACTTGCCCTCGGCCGGGCAAGCGGCGTCGATCTGTCGCAAATGCGGGACGTCTTGCTCGGCGGCTCTGCCTCGTCCTGGATGCTCGAAAAGCTCGGCCCGGCCATGATCGCCGGTGATGCCGGCGCTGGCTTCCGCATTGACCTGATGCTCAAGGATCTTCGCCTCGTACTCGAAATGGCCGGGCAAAACGATGTTGCGTTGCCGGGCACCTCGCTCGTGACCGCACAATATGTCGAAGCCCGCGCTCATGGCGAAGGCTCCAATGGCAATCAGGCGCTGTTCAAAGTCTACGACCGGATGACGGGCCAGGACGGTGCGCGCCTTCCCGTCATGGAAAACCAGTCATGATCCTTGATTTCTCTGTCGTCCTGCTACGGTGGCAGATGCTGATCGACGGAATGGCGCTGACGGCCCAACTCGCATTCATCACGACGATCACCGGGTTCGTGATCGGCACTGCGTGCGCAATTGCGCGCCGGTCCGGCGGACCTATTCTCCGGTTGGTCGGAGCGACGTATGTGGAAAGCATTCGCAACACGCCATTTCTGGTCCAGATCTTCGTGATCTACTTCGGCCTGTCGAGCCTCGGGTTCTCTTTCAGCGCGCTCGTGGTCGCGGTGATCGCACTCACCGTGAATGTGGGTGCCTATACGGCTGAAATCATGAGGGCAGGTTTCGATTCGATCCAGAAAGGCCAATGGGAAGCGGGCGAATGCCTGGGGCTTTCTCCGGTACAGCTTTATTGGCATGTCGGACTGCGCCCTGCCATGGAGCGGGTCTATCCATCATTGACCAGTCAGTTCATTCTCCTGATGCTGGCGTCGTCGGTTACCTCACAGATATCTGCCGAAGAATTGACCGCTGCCGCGAATTTCATCCAATCGGAAACGTACCGGCCGTTCGAAGCCTATATCGTGGTGGCGGTTCTCTATCTTTTCCTGTCGCTGATCATGCGTGCCGTCTTCTGGGCGCTCGGAATGTTCATGTTCCCGCGCCGTCGCCGGCTCGGCACGCCGCTGTGAGGAGGCAACGATGACCACGGCACTCAATATCAACCATTTGCAGTTTCTGGTGACCGGTGCATTCTGGACGCTCGTGCTGAGCGTCATGGCGTTCATCGGTGGCGGACTGTTTGGCTTTCTTGTGGCCTTGGGCAGAATCACGCCATCACGCACGGTTCGCATCGTCACCGGCGCCTATGTCCAGTTGATCCAGGGCACGCCGCTGCTGGTCATCATGTTCATCATTTATTTCGGCTTGCCGACGCTTGGGTTGTCGATCACGCCGCTCTTCGCCGCCGGACTGTCTCTGACGATCTATGTCAGCGCCTATCTCGGCGAGATCTGGCGGGGTTGCCTGGAGTCCGTGCCCAAGGCGCAGTGGGAAGCGGCCGAATGTCTGGCGCTTTCCAAAATGCAGAGGATGTTCAAGGTCATCCTGCCGCAGGCGGTTCGGATCGCGACGCCACCAACGGTGGGGTTCAGTGTCCAGATCGTCAAGAATACATCGCTTGCTTCTGTCGTCGGATTTGTCGAGTTGACCCGGGCCGGGCAGCTGATCAACAATTCTATCTTCGAGCCCTTCCTTATCTATCTCATCGTTGCAGGCCTTTACTTCTGTCTATGCTTCCCGCTGTCGGCACTCAGTCAAAGGCTCGAGCGGCGGGGGTTGAGAATGCGGGCGACAGCGAAGCCGGCGACATGACGCTCAACAGTTTCAGGGAGGCAAATCATGCCCGTGCCAATGATCGCGCTTAACGACGTGAAGAAAAGTTTCGGTGCCGTCAACGTTCTAAAGGGCGTCACATTCTCGGTCCGCAAGGGGGAGGTTGCTGCACTGATCGGCGCCAGCGGTTCGGGCAAGAGCACCGCGCTTCGCTGCATCGATCGTCTGGAGGTGATCGACAGCGGCGAGATTTCGGTTGCGGATCACAAGGTTCACGATCCGGACCTTAACCTTCGGAAGCTCAGGCTGGACGTCGGCATCGTGTTTCAGAGCTATAACCTGTTTCCGCACCTGACCATCGAAGAAAACATCATGCTCGCGCCGTGTTCGGTCAAGAAGATACCGAAGGCGCAGGCGCACGATCTGGCGCAAAACGCCCTGGAGCGTGTCGGCCTGTCCGACAAAGCCGATAGCTACCCGGAACAGCTATCCGGCGGGCAGCAGCAGCGCGCCGCCATCGCGCGGTCGCTGGCAATGGAGCCGAAGGTTATGCTCTTCGATGAAGTGACCTCAGCGCTCGACCCGAAACTGACCGGCGAAGTGCTGCGCGTTATCGAAAAACTCGCCGAAAGCGGCATGACCATGATCATGGTCACGCATGAAATGAACTTTGCCCGCAAGGTCGCTGACCGGGTGATTTTCATGCACCAGGGTCTTGTTCACGAGGAGGGTGACGCCGGCATGCTTGCGGCACCTCAGACGCCCGAACTGCGGGAGTTTCTAAGTCACGATCTATGAATTCATCATCAAAACTGGAGGAGATAAGATGAAAATTCTCAGAACATTCGCCCTTGCGGGTATCGTTGGTGCTGCACTGGCGAGCCAGTCGATACCGGCATCCGCCGACACGTACGCCGATATCATCGCCGCGAAAAAGATCCGCATCGCGACCGATCTCGCCATCCCGCCATCCGGCATGCTTGACGCCAATCTCAAACCGGTCGGCTCCGACGTGGAGACTGCCCAGCAATTGGCCAAGGACTGGGGCGTCGAGGTCGAATTCATCCAGACGACTGGCGCCACCCGCATCCCGAACCTGCAGACCAACAAGGCTGATATCGTGGTCTCGACCTTGTCGGTCACACCGGAACGTGCCCAGGTGATCGATTTTTCGAAGCCCTATGCCGGGCTCCAGTCGGTGATCGCAGCACCGGCGACTTCGCCCATCAAGGACTGGGCCGACCTGAAAGGCCAGACGGTAACCGTTACCCGCGGCACGACGCAGGACACCGAGCTTACCAAGATGGCGAGCGAACATGGCTTTACGGTTACGCGCTACGATGACGATGCCACGATGGTAACTGCCGCGGTCTCCGGCCAGGCGAAGATGATCGCGACTTCGGCGACGCTGGTCAAGCAGGTGCACGACAAGAACCCAACGCTGGCATTTGAGCCGAAGATAACCATTCGCGTGCTCAACCTGGCTATCGGCGTTCGCAAACACGAACCGGAACTGCTGGCCAAACTCAATGAGTGGGTGGCGGCCAATCTGCAGAACGGCAAGCTGAATGAGATCTACCAGAAGTATCACGGCACGCCGATCCCGGCAGAAATCATCAACGCGAAATGATGGCTTGCGACTAGTCTACGATCGCAGTGGTTGGATCTGATTTGAGGTTTGGTCACCGTCCGTACAAAGAGACCCCTGGAAGCCTTGCCCGGGTGCAAGGCTTCCAGGATTAATCCCAAACGTCGATAGGAAAGAAGTCGCACCCTTGCCACGCAACACTGTGTCGGGGGTCTACTCAGTTTGACGACTGCGCCATGGCGCGAAATGTCGTCTCACGGGAAATAGAGCCTACGGGGGATCCATTTTCTGTCACCACCAGCGTCGAATGACTGCCGAGCAATGGGAAACAGGAGGCCAGCGAGGAATTGATGTCAACCGATGCGGGCATGTGGCCAAAATTCGTGGTTTGACTGGATGCCCCGGCCATCGCGGCGGGATTTTCCTTTGCCAAGACGCTGCGGACTGACAGGGCCTTTGCATAATCGACCTTTTGCACGAACCGACGCACGTAATCGTCGGCAGGCGAGAAAACGATGTCCTCGCCTGTTCCGATCTGCCGGATGTTTCCATCCTTGAGAATGGCGAGGCGGTCTCCCAGGTGCAGCCCTTCATCAAGATCGTGTGTGATGAAGACGATCGTCTTCCTCAGCCGCTTCTGGATGTCTTTCAGCTGTGCCTGCATATCGGCCTTGATCAGCGGATCAAGGGCGCTGAAGGCTTCGTCCATCAAGAGGATGTCGGCCTCGGTTGCAAGCGCACGCGCCAGCCCGACGCGCTGCTGCATCCCGCCGGACAATTGCCGGGGATATTTCATCTCGAAACCGGAGAGGCCGACAATCTCGATCTGCTCCATCCCGCGCCTGAGTGCGTCTCCTTCGGATACGCCATTCAACGAGAGGCCACAGATGACATTTTCCAAGACTGTCTGGTGCGGCAGCAGGCCAAAGCGCTGAAACACCATGGATATGCCGCCGCGCCTGAATTTGAGGAGTCTGTCGCTGCTCATCCCGAGCACATCCTCGCCATCGACGCGGATGCTGCCGGCCGTCGGTTCTACCAGACGGTTGAAATGGCGGATCAGTGTGGACTTGCCGGATCCGGACAGCCCCATGATAACGAATGTCTCGCCGGCATTGACCGAGAGGCTGATATTGTTGAGCGCCAGCACGCATCCGGTCTTGGCGAGGATTTCCGATTTGGCGACGCCTTCACGCGCCATGGCGAGCGCCGTCTTGGAGGCATTGCCGAATATCTTGTAGACCCCTTCGACGACGATTTTGGTGTTTGCGGCCGTCATTATGCGCCATCCTTCAGGTGCTGCTGTGAACGCCGTCCCAGTGATTGAGCGATGCGATCGAAGATGATAGCGAGAAACACGATGGCAAGCCCCGCAAAAAGCCCGGTGCTGACCTCAAGGCGCTGGATGCCCTGCAGAACCTGATAGCCGAGACCGCCCGCGCCGATCATGGAGGCGATGACGACCATCGACAATGCCATCATCGTCGTCTGGTTGATCCCGGCCATGATCGTCGGCATGGCAAGCGGCAACTGAGCGCGGAGAAGTTTCTGCCAGGATGTGGCGCCAAACGCGACGATCGCTTCGACGACTTCGCTATCCACCTGCCTGATGCCCAGATCGGTGAGGCGAATGACCGGCGGAATGGCGAAGAACACCGTTGCCAGCAAAGCGGGGATTTTGCCAGGGCCGAACAACATCACGAAGGGGATGAGATATACGAAGATCGGCATGGTCTGCATGATATCAAGCACCGGCAGACACGCCGCCCGCAACGTGTTCGACTGCGCCATGAGCACGCCTATCGGGATGCCAAGAACGATGGCAAGAATTGTTGAGGCCAGCATCAGCGCGATTGTCGCCATGGCTTCGTCCCAGACGCCGAGCAGCCCAACCGCAAAAAGCATTATTGCGGTAACGAGCGCGGTTTTCCAGTTGCGCGAGGCGGCGAGAGTGATGCCGGTGACCAGCACGATCGTCACATACCACGGCAGCCACTGCAGGATTTGCTCAAGCATCATCAGGCCGCGCAGCACGGGCAGGAAAAGGTGCTCGAGAAATTCACCATAATTTGCAACCACGGCCGTGAACCCGTCGTCTATGGCAAAGCGCAGAGAACGCAGATCGATGATTTCAGGAAAATTGCTGGCCAAAATGTCAATCCTTGAAACGAGCGGCCGTCAGGTCGATGAGTGATCCACGCCAAGCGGGATGCTGCCGGGCGTGGACCTGTCGTCATTCGTCAGAGGGACGCCTTGATCTTGTCCGCCACGTCAGCGGGGACCCACTTCGTCCAGATCGGCTCGTAATTCTTGAAGAAATAGGTAGCAACTTCCGCCGGCGATGCCTTGTTGTCGTCGCCCCATGCCAGGATCTCGCTCACCTGATCATTGGGCAACTGCATCTTGGACAGATAGTCTGCAACCGCAGGGGCCTTCTCCTTCAGCGAGGTCACCACGGCAACCGCCACTTCGCCGACAGCCCAGCCGGTCAGCTGCGGCGCTTCGCATTTGGTATCGGTAAGGCAGGTGAATTTCGCGGCGTCGTAGGCCGGCATGTCGAGACGCTTCAGCTTGTACTTGCCGATCACTTCCGTCGGCCCCCAGTAGTAGCCGACGAAGGGCGCCTTGCGCGCCGCCTGACGTGCGATCGTTGCCTTCAGGTTGGCCCCGGAACCGGTCGGGTAGATCTCGAATGTTTCTTCAATCCCCAAGGCCTTGATGAGATTGTTGGTGATGACCTCGCAACCCCAGCCCGGGGGGCAGGCGTAGAAGCGGCCCTTGTCGGGGTTGGAAGCATCTTCGAAGACCTTCCAGTTGGCTTTCAGATCCTCGACCGATTTGATCTGCGGGTTCTTCTCGGCCAGATAGTCCGGGATCCACCAGCCTTCTTCACCTCCCTTTTCGAAAATGTCGCCCGCCTTGTAGACATTGCCTTTGGCGATCATCTGATCCCAGGTTGCTTTGGCGGTGGAAACCCAGAGTTCCGGCGCGATATCAGGCTGGCTCTTGGTCAGCATGGAGGTTGCTGTTGGCACGGTGTCGCCCGGCACGATTTCCGCGTTGCAGCCGAAGCCGTCGGCGAGAACGGTTTTGGTCACGTTCGCCAGCATGCCGGCCGAAAGCCAGGTCATCTCGGCGATGGTGATCTTGTCCGTTGTCCCGCACTCTGTCGCCTGGGCTTGCTGCGCGGCAAGGCCGGCGGTCGCCGCGACAAAAGCGGCGAACAAACTCGTTGAGATCGAAATTTTCATTGTTGTTCCCTCGTTCTGGCTTGGCCCGGACTACGTGACGGGCATATGAACGATGGCCAACAAATCCTCTTTAATCAAATCGAAACAACTTATCCAAATTTCAATTTTTCTTAAGTCATTGCGGCAATACGAGACAAGAGGCTGGCGTCAACGGAAACACCGTCGCGCTGTGCCATTCGCCGCGCTTCTGCCCGCCTTGATCCTGGCAGGCGAGCTCCCTCCTGAACATTGATCGCCGCCATCAAAGCCTCCACCTGACTTTGAAAATGTCCGGAAAATGCAACGGGATCGAAGGCGATGAAGCATTGGCCGGTGCGCGGCGGCCCCCCGGCATCGCCGGAAAAGGCACTTGCGTCCTTGCTGAGAACGGCGCCGGAGAGACAGGAGGCAAGGAGTTCCACCATGAGCCCAGCCCCAAATCCCTTATAGCCACCCGCTGGCAGCATGGCGCCGTCGAGAGCCTCTTTCGCATCCGTGGTTGGCCGGCCTTTGCTGTCGATCGCCCAGCCAGGTTCGATCGCGCGGCCTTCGCGGGCGCGAAGCAAGATTTCGGATTTGGCGATCGCACTGGCCGACTGGTCGATGACGAAGGCGGCGGCGCCTTTTCCGTCGGGTACGGCAACAGCGAAAGGATTGGTGCCGATGACGGATCTGCGCCCGCCGGGCGGTGCGATCGATGCCGGTGCGTGGGTGGTGCACAGGCCGAGAAACCCATGCATGGCGATACGCTCCGCGTGATGGCCAAGCACGCCACAATTGTAGGAGTTGCTGACCGTGAGGGCGGCAACGCCGTTGTCGCGCACCGCCTGCATGAAGGCATCCCAGCCGGCATCGATTGCCGGATGGGCAAACCCCGTTGCGGCATCGACTGTAACGGCGCCCGGGCGCGGCTGCGACACGGTTGGAACGGCCGCGCCATCAACCTTGCCGGAGCGCAGGTGGCTTGCATATATCGGCACGTAGAGCAGGCCGTGACTGCGGATACCGTCCTGTTCCGCCAGCCGCGTCGATCGCGCGACGGAGGCGGCGTTGGCCGCAGTCGCTCCGGCCGCCGTCAAGGCGTAGTGGCATGCCGCCTCGATCGCGTCGAGGCTCATCCGAAAGGTCAAAATCAAACTCCTCAGTCGTTGTCCGTTTTTGCGGCGCCTGCCCCGCGTACCCGTGATTGTTGCGAGGCGGGAACGTAGGTGCGCGCACAGAGCGCTGCGGCAGCGGCCAGCACCGCTTCCGTCGTCGGCTGCGGGCGGCGCTCACCGGCGCGCGCCGCCGTTGCCTTCGGCCGCATCTGAATGCGGATGTTGCCGAGAAAACCGGGCAGGAGCCGTACTTCTGCCGTGGAAAAGATTTCATCTCCCGCTTCGATAACGATATCCGCATGGACCGTGTCTGCCATGGCACCGCAAAGACCGTAGAAAAGTGGCATCGAGGACAGGCCATCGGTGCAAACCGCCTGCCTTGCCGGGCTCGATAACAGCCTGTCCAGATCAAACAGCACGGCGACAACCGAAGCCGCGTCATCCGGGGAAGTCTGTTCACCCGCGGTCAGAAATCGCACGGCCTCGGCAAGGCCGTCATAACCTCTCGCCGAAAGCCAGCGCGCCGCACGGCCGATCTCTTCCGCAACACCAAGCGTCAGCCCGGCTCCAAGCGCTGCCTTGCGCGTGGTCATCTCAACCTCGTTGAGCGACAGTTCGACCGTACTCATGTCAGCACCGGCAGCCAGCAATTGTCGGTCTCGCCCGCACCGATATCGTCGAAATCCGGCGCGCCCTGAAACAAGGTTATTCGCGTCCAGCGGTCAGAGCGGGGATCGAACTTCGCCGCTCCGAAGAAGGACAGCTTGCAGCGCAGCATGTCGATGGGAAGGCAGGTACCGGCGATGAGATTGTCGCGGATCTCAGAATAGGGGGCGGCATCGGCCATCTGCACCCGGCGCACGACATGGCGATGCTGCGGATAGCGCGCCACGAAGGAGGCGACATCCAAGAGCCCGGATTCGGCACTCAAATCCTCCCGCAACGCCCCGATCTGTCGCGCGATATCGAGTGGCAGTTCAC
Source organism: Rhizobium sp. Root483D2 (assembly GCF_001426685.1). Taxonomy (GTDB): domain Bacteria; phylum Pseudomonadota; class Alphaproteobacteria; order Rhizobiales; family Rhizobiaceae; genus Pararhizobium; species Pararhizobium qamdonense. The sequence goes on from NZ_LMFB01000019.1 coordinate 28,183, forward strand.
GGTCGGCCCCCGGCTCCTCATAGCGTTGCCCCAGTCGCGGCTCCAGTTTTTCCTCCGAGACGTACCAAAACTGCGAGGTTTCGCTCTTTTCCCGAAAATCGATACCGGATGCCCAGCCGAAGTGGCGATCCAGCAATGCGCGCAGTGCTGACAGCGGCATTGCAGGCATGAGATGGCCTTCGCTCGCCACGGCCATACCGTCGCAAAAAGCGTCCACGACAGGACCCGCCGCCTCGATTAATAGCGCTGCAGCCAGTTCCTGGAAATCCACCGAGCGCAGCCTCGACCTCGCGGCAATGTCGGCTGCGGAGGATGGAGCGTGCTCAAGTTCGACCAGTTCGTCCGCCCATTCCTTACGCAGAATGGCGATCCGTTCGGAAAGACCGGCATCATCGACGTTCCATTGCCGAAGGTGCTCCACCGTGTTGCGCCAAAGGTCAAGAATGCGTTCGGGCTTCACCAGCGCTTCCCCGCCAAGCACCATGGCCAGCGCCTTTTCACGTGCCGTAATCCAGGCATTCAACAAAGCGGGGTGATGGACCAGAAACGGTGCCATGCCGAGGCCGGTGGAGTTCCCCATGCCAAGATGCTGCTTCAGGGATCGCTGCAGAGAAACGAAGGTTTCAGGAGACCGGCAGCGCGCCATATGCTCGACAAGATCATGGGAAAAGCCGCGGATCAACCAGACTGCCAGCATTTCTGCTTGAAACGGTCCCGCCATCTCCGGCCGGTGCGAAATCACGAAGCGGTCTGCAATGCCGAATTTTCCGTTTCCGTAAACGGCGGTCGTGCGCATCAGGTATCCGACGTCCAGTACCAGATCGCGGTCCGGCTGGCGGCCGCTTGCCAGTCTCGCGACGACATGCTCGAAAAAGCGCACCGACTTGTTGGCCCTGCTGAGCACCAGATCGCTCTCGCGGAAACGTCCGGCTTCCTGCAAGGGTGCATTCCGCGACAGGCGGTCAAGTTCGGGCGCATCCGGGGTTCCATCATAGAGCACGAAACTCGTATCCCAGGCTTCAGCAATGACCCTGTCGGTGCGGTCTTCGTCCGCAAGCTGGGTCGAAAACGCAACAAGGCTGTATGTGTTGCCTGCGAGGACGACGCTGTAGACCGCGCGCCCATATCCGTCCCCGTCGATATCCCAAAGCGGACGCGAGACCTTCGCCTTTTCCGCAGCAAGCCGGCGCAGCAGGCTGCGCGTGAAGCTGAGCCGCGTCGGGAACGATGCGCCGAGCCTCTTCAGCCGCATCACCTCGTCCGGGCTGCGCAGCCGGCTTGCGCTGCCCGCGTTCATTGCGCCGCAACCCGTTCTCCCCAGGCCGCAGGGCCGAAAGAATGGCCATAGAAGCGCAACCAATTCCCGCCCATGATCCCGGACACTTCGGAGGGCGAGAAGCCCGCGTCGCTCAGGCCCCGGGTGATATTGGTCAGCGACAGATTGTTGCTGAACCAGGAGGGCTGTTGAGGCCAACCGGCTTCGCTCGCTGTTCCCTCGCCGTAATCCGTCGTCTTCGACCAGCGGCCATTGCGCATCCAGGTCACGATGGAGTCGGGCTGGTCCTGGCAGAGATCGCTGCCGATTCCCAAATTCTCCGCCCCATACCGCGACGCGGATTCCGCGATCATCTCGCAAAAGGACTGCAACGTGCAGGAGGCACCGCCTTTCAGGTGATGGGCATACATGGAAAAGCCGAGCATGCCGCCGGAACCGGTGAGGGCGCGCAGAACCGTATCAGACTTGCTCCTCAGTCCGTTATGCCACCAGGACGGATTGGCATGGGTGATGGCAATCGGGCGGGCCGAAATCTCGATTGTCTCCAGCGTGGAACGCTCTGACGAATGGCTCATGTCGATGACCATGCCGACGCGGTTCATTTCCGCAATCACCTGCCTGCCGAAGCGCGTCACGCCCGTATCGACGGCTTCGTAACAGCCCGTGGCCAGCAGCGACTGGTTGTTGTAGGTCAATTGCATGAAGCGGATGCCGAGCGCGTGGCAAACCTCGACCAGCCCGATATCATCCTCGATGGGCGACGGGTTCTGCAGGCCGAAAAAGATTGCGGTCCGCTCTTGCTCTATCGCCTTCTTGACGTCGCCCGCGTCGCGGCCGAGAAAGATAAGGTCGGAGTGATTTTCGAAATGCCGGTTCCAGGCCGCGATGTTGGAAACGGTCTCACGAAAGTTCTCGTGATAGGCAATCGTTGCATGAACGGCGTGAACGCCGCCCGCCCGCATTTGGCGGAACACGGTCTCGCTCCATTTGGCATATTGCAGGCAGTCGATCAGCGGGCTGGCGATGGTTTGGGTCATGGCGTCACTCCGGATTTCCGGCGCGGATATAGGCCGTCTTGATCTGCGTGTAGAATTCTGCGGCGTTGCGTCCTTGCTCGCGCGGTCCGGAGCTTGAATTCTTCCGGCCACCGAACGGCACATGATAGTCGGTTCCGGCGGTCGGCAGGTTGATCGTCACGCAGCCGGTTTCGACATGTCGACGGAAATGCGTGGCGCGCGCAAGCGAAGACGTGAAAATGCCCGCAACCAGCCCGAAATCCGTATCGTTGACTTTCTCCAGCCCCTCTTCATAACTCGAAACCGCCTGGACGGCGCTGATCGGCGCGAACATTTCCTCGCGGTTGAGCGGCATGTCGTTTGTGGTACCGGTCAGAAGTGCCGGGGACATGTAGTAGCCCTGATGAGCAAGTTCGATCCTCTCGCCGCCATAGGCGACGGTGGCGCCCGATTTCCGGGCCGCGTCGATCCAGCCAAGGTTCGATTCCAGCTGACGCGCGCTGACGACCGGACCAATGCGCGTGGAAGCGTCGAGCGCGTGACCGACCGTCATCTGTGACAAAGCCCCTGTAAGCTTTTCCACAAAGGCGTCGTGGATCTGTTCATGCACGATGAGCCGGGAGCTTGCAGTGCATTTCTGGCCGGTGCCGGAATAGCCGCCGGATACGGCCGCAGAGACCGCAAGTTCGAGATCTGCGTCCTCCATCACCAGAAGTGCATTCTTCGAGCCGAGCTCGAGTTGGTATTTGGTGAGATTGGGCGCCGCAGCGATGGCCACCTGCCGGCCGACCTCATAGGAGCCGGTGAAGGTCACCGCATCGATGCCGCGATGTCCGGCGAGCCCGTGGCCGATATCCTTGCCGGTGCCCATCAGAAGCTGGAACGTGCCTTCCGGCAGCCCGGCTCGATGGATGATCTCGGCGAGAGCCCAGGCCGAAGCTGGTGTTTCGTTGGCAGGCTTCCAGATGACGGCATTGCCGTAAGCCAGAGCCGGCGCGATTTTCCAGCTGGCGGTCGCCATCGGGAAATTCCACGGGGAGATGACCGCCACCACGCCCATCGGCTCGCGCCGCATATCGATCTCGATGCCGGGCCGGACGGAGTCGGCATTCTCGCCCAGCTGCCGCAGCGTCTCGGCCGCATAATATGTGAAGAACTGCCCGGCCCGGTAAACCTCGCCCTTGCCTTCCGCGAGCGGCTTTCCTTCTTCGCGCGACAGAAGCTCTCCCAGTTCGGCCGAGCGCTTCATCAGTTCCTCGCCGATGCTTTGCAATATGTTCTGCCGCTGCTCCAGCCCGACGCCGCGCCAGGCGCGCGCGGCTATCTTTGCGGCGTCCACGGCGCGGTCCAGATCGTTGCGATCCGCCTGCGCGAACAAACCGACCAGATCGGCAATGTCCGAAGGATTCCGGTTCTCGATCGAAACATCGTTCTTTGTCCAGGCGCCGGCGATGAGATTCTGATGGATATTTGTCATATGCCTTCTCCTTGGCCTGCAGATTGCCAATCGGATCACTTCAAGCAAGCAGAAATTTCTGTTACAAACTTCAGAATTATTGAAACAGGTGCGCTATGATCAAGTTGGAGGCCCTGCGGGTCTTTGTTGTCGTTGCCGAGGCAGGCAACATCAAGGACGCTGCGGAAATTGTCGGGCGGACACCGTCGGCAGTATCAATGACATTGAAGCAGTTGGAAGACGAACTGGGCGGCCCGCTTTTTCAAACGGATCGCAAGAACAGCCTGACCGCGCTCGGCAGTATTCTCTTTGACACGGCTCATCTGCAGTTGAAAAGTTTCGATCGTGGCATCCGGACCGTCAGGGCGTTCGCAAAGAGCCGCATCGGCAGCCTCACCATCGCCTCCGTGCCGTCTGTGGCGGCACACTTGCTTCCTATCCTCCTTCAGAAATTCCTGGAGGATCGGCCGCAGGTGCAGGTTGAACTGTTCGATATGGACAGTGCACAGGTGCGGCAAATGGTTGAAACCGGAGCGGCGGATATCGGCTTTAGCGGAGAACCGCGCATCTCGGGATCGATCGGGTTCACACCCCTATTCAAGGACCGATACAAACTTTTGTGTTCGGAAAAATCAGGGCTTACATCATTGCCGCGTTCCATTCTCTGGGACGATCTCGCCCATGAAAATCTCATCCTCAATGGATCGTCCGAACAGATTCGAGCGGAGGCCTACATCGACATCGCATCCAGGTCGTTGATGACGGTTCACAACACGACGTCGCTTTTTGCTCTGGTCAAGGCATCCCTGGGCGTGACCATACTGCCGGCGTTGTCAGCATTTCACACGCCCGATGGCATCTCGGTGCTCGACATTGCGGAGACGCGAAATGAGAGGGTGGTTGGTATGCTGGAACGCAAGGACGGCATAAAAAGCCCTGTTGCGGAGGCTTTTAAAGTGCTCTGCCTTGAATTGTTTCCGGCCCACCTCAAAAGCTTTGGGCTTCAACATGTTGAAAATGCCGAGACCTACCCGCTGCATCGTTCGACGTGATACAGAAAACGGTTCAATCGCGCCTGCGATGTTTGCCTGCGCCTATCTCACGCCCCCACTTGAGCTTCGTAAACTGTGTACATTTCTGGAACGCTATCACCTCTTCGCGAAACGTATTTTTTGATATGAAGACTTATTTAGTATTTCCTAATTGACATACTTCTGTTTTAGATATTGCATTACTCTTGTTGCGACGAAACGCTTCAAGTCTAATCACCTAAACAGGTTGGTACGACGAACGCACTATTCCGAATTCGAAGGCGCTTGTTCCATCCAGAATTTATCTGGGACGAAATAAGGCATCGGGGGACCTGCGGGTGCGCGGGGTCGATGTGGCAAAGACATCACTTCATGAGGCCGAACCAATCCAAGTCATTGTATTGACTGCATCTGTTTGGCGAAAAATTTCAAAATAAGGTCTTGGGAACGTGGCGTTCCTTGGGCCTGAATAAGAATTTTTCGGAGGGCGATATGCTTTCGCGCAGGCGTGGAAACACATTTTCACAATTGATTTTCTGGATCATCGGGATAGCGGCTTTTCTTGTCCTTGTGCCGGTCTCGCAGGATGCCCGGGCGGCTTCAAGCAGCCCGTTATCGTCATGCACCCGCACCGTGAAAGCCGATATCGTTGCGTTTGAACAAGCTTATCTGCTCAACAGATTTTCGGCCTTCGTTCCTGCTGGCATGCTTTTCGCCCTTCGGCGCGATGTCGTGCCGCTCGATCCGGCACTCGGTTCCGCACCAACGCCCGGAAATGCAATGCTGCGGCCGGACAAGCGCCCGCGCCCGATTGTGTTGCGGGTGAATGAAGGTGATTGCCTCGAAGTGACGTTCACAAATCTGCTGTCTGAAACGACGCAGGAAGAGGGTGGAATTCCGCCTCAGAACGGTGGACGCCTGCCCCATCATGTTCAATCGCTTCCGGGATCTGAGGCCAAAAGCGGGATTGGCCCAGGAGAGCCCATCAGCGTGGACATGCCGCGCACGCGTGCGGCGTCCTTTCATATCGCCGGCCTTGAGATCGATCCGATGGAAGATATGGAGTGCCCGCTCAACGCTGCCTGCGGCGGGGACGGTTCCAATGTCGGATTGCCATCCCAACAGGGCATCGTTTTCAATCCTGCAACGCCGGCTAAGACGCGCGTCCAATTCTCGCATGGCTCCCTTGCCATGCCGGGACAGACGATCGTAACACGCTGGAGGGCCGGCAAGGACGGCGCATTTTTTGCCTATTCGATGGGTGCGCCGGTCGGCGGCGAAGGGGATGGGGGCCAGATCGGGCTTGGCCTGTTTGGCGCTGTCAACGTCGAGCCGGCCGGCTCGCGCTGGTACCGCTCGCAGGTGAGCAATGCCGATATGCAGGCGATCAAGGGTACTGTTGCAAGCAAGAAGCATCCCTACTCGAACATTGCCTACGAGAAGAAACGTGCAGCCGATGGTGTGCCGATCCTCAACCTTCTCGATAAGGACGGCAACATCGTTCACAGCGACCTCAACGCCATCATCGTTCCGCCAACTGCCAAGACCACCCAAAATTGCGATGGCCGCGCCTATGGTTCGCGATGTGGCAAGCCGTTCCGTGAGTTCACAGTCATCTTCCACGACGAGGTTCACGCGCAGCAGGCGTTTCCCGAGCTTGAAGATGAAAACAACCCGCTCAGTCTGATCAAGGACGGCATGGGCATCAATTACGGCGTCAGCAGCATGGGCTCGCTGGTGATGTCCACCAAGCAATTCGGCAAGCAGGTCGGCCCCGTCAAGGATTGTGCTGAATGCAGGGGCGAGGAATTTTTCCTCAGTTCCTGGGCAAACGGGGATCCGGCGCTGATATTAAGATATGACGCTGCCGGGAAGCCTGCCGGCGCCCTTTACAGTGACGATCCGTCGAACGTTCATCATTCCTATCTCGGCGATAATGTCCGGTTCCGCAATCTTCACGCCGGACCGAAGGAAACGCATGTCTTTCATCTGCATGCGCATCAATGGGTTCCCGACGCCACGGATCCGAACGCTTCCTATCTCGACTCGCAGACCATCTCGCCGGGTGCGACGTTCAGCTATGACATAGAGTTCGGCGGTTCCGGCAACCGCAATTACACACCTGGCGATTCCATCTTCCATTGCCATCTCTACCCACATTTTGCGCAAGGGATGTGGGAGTTGTGGCGCAGCCATGATGCGTTCACGGATGGCCATATCGGTTACTTCGATCGCACAAAGCCCGTCAGCGCCAGCAATGATCCGGCGGCGATGAACCTTCCGGACATGGAAATCGCAACGGGTACGGAAACGCCCGGGCTCGTCCCGATCCCTGGTGCCGCACTCGCACTCATGCCGACCGAGAAGTTTCGGGGTTATCCCTTCTATATTCCCGGACATCCCGGCCATCGCCCGCCGCAACCGGTGCTGGATTTCGACGTCGATGCACCCTGGGCCGATCTGAGCACCGCGCCTCCGGAAGACAAGATTGTCGATGGCGGCTTGCCGCGCCACGTCGTGGTCGAAGGAGACGTCAGCAAGGGACCGGATGCCATCCGCAGCGCGCTGGAAACCGGCGGAGAGGCAGCCCAGCTGATCGCCGCGCGCGTCGCCACACAGGATCCCGCAGCACTGAGCGCCTTGGCGGGGGAGTGGGAAACGCTCGATATCGCACCCTTGAAACTGGAGGGCGAACCGTCTGAGCAGGTTGCCATGCAGTTTCACGAGGGCACCCTGGCATCGCCAGGTATCGTCCCCGGTGCGATTACCAGCTTCCCCAATCCCGAATGGTGGCAGCCCAAAGCCTATCTGACTGACCGGTCCGTTGGATTGCCCGGACAGCAGATTGGCGCGGGCCAGGCCTATTTCTACGTCAATGGCCGCAAACGGGCGCAAGGCGCACCCTATGCTGAACCTTGTCCTCAGGATGCGCCGCAACGCGACTATCGCACGGCCTTTATCCAGACTGAACTCACCTACAACAAACACGGCTGGTTCGATCCCCAGGGACGCATCATTGTTCTTGAAAACGATATCAAGGACATGATCGATCCCAATACGCGCACCAGCCTTCCATCCCCTTTGTTCTTCAGAGCCAATTCCGGGGAATGCATCAACTTCAAATCGTCGAATTTTGTGCCGGCGGCGCTCAATGTCGATGATTTCCAGATCTACACGCCAACCGACACGATCGGTCAGCATATCCATCTGGTCAAATTCGATGTGACGTCCTCCGACGGCTCCGCCAACGGCTTCAATTATGAAGATGCTACGTTTTCGCCGCAGGAAGTCCGCGACCGGATTTTCGCCTATAACCGGCATCTGGATGCAACAGGCTCCCCCGCAAAGCGCCTTGTACCGAAAGCCCATCCGCTGTTCCTGCCTGGCGGCGATATCTTTACCGCAGCGCAAGCCGATCTGGCCCGCTATGGCGCTTTGTTGAAGCGTGGACAATGCCCGCCGCAGGGCACTCTCAGCAGCCACGACTATGAACAGCTGCTGCGAAAAGAACACCCACTTTGCGGCGCCCAGCGCACGACCCAGCGCTGGTGGGCAGATCCGATCCTCAACACCGTGAACGGCAAGGACAATACGCTTCGCACCGTGTTCACGCACGATCACATGGGTCCAAGCTCCCATCAACAGCATGGGCTCTATGCCGGCCTCGTGATCGAACCCGCCAATTCCCTATGGACGCGGATAGGTGCCACGATCGACAGTGCCGACATCAAGGCGGCGAGCACGCTGAAATGCAATGGATTGCCCGGCGATCCAAACCTCGACCCTCTCTGCGGAAAACTGATCGGTGGTTCGGACATCGCCACGCAAACAGCTCCCTCGCTTTTGAAGGGTGCGGGTTCGCTTCTGCAGGTCATCGAGCCGCGCAAACCGCTGAAGTTGCGGGACGATGGCGGACCGACGGGGACGATGGCCAATATCCTTGCCCCCAAATGCATCGGCAACAGCGATTCCTTCCATGCCCTCCAGCCTGACGAAGGCCGCAATGTGCCCGCCTGTTCGCCGGAAAAACAGACGCACGACACCCGGCGCGAGTTCGATCTTGCCATTGCCGATTTTGGCATCGCCTACAATATGGCGCTGGAGCCGATCAACCCGGAGCCCTTCGCCGATAATGGCTTCCGGGACAAATCCGCAGTCCGTTTTGGCAGGCGGCACGTCAATACGACATTGGCGCGCCCGCTTGCGATATCGTCGGAAGATCCCGGCAGCCAGTATTTCAATTATCGCCACGAACCTTTGGCGTTGCGGATCAGCGAGGCAACGGCCGATCCGGCCAAGGGCGGATGGAACTATAGCCAGCACACGCGGCGCGCTATTCTCAACCAGCCATGTTCAATCGGCGACCAGGATTGTATCGGCGATACCGCCAATGGTTTCAGTACGTCGGTCCATGCGAAACGCGACGAGCTCCTGGCAAAGCAGCCTCTGACAACAATCGTTGCGCCGGCCACGCGGGACCTGATGCGCCAGAAGGGCATGGAAGAGAGGCTTGATGGCGTGGTGGCCAGCGTCGAGAAATGGCGCCGGAACTTCAATTGCGCCCTGTACTCGAAAGATCTTCTACCGGATTCCTACGGCTGCGATCCCCGCATTCTCCGGTTGGAGCCGTGGCGTGAGTTTGGCGATCCTGCGACGCCGATCCTGCCGACATTCGAAGGCGACCGCGTGCAGATCCGGCTCATCCAGGGCGCGCAGGAAGCCCAGCATGTCTTCACGATGAATGGTGTGAAGTGGCACCGCCTGCCAGGTCTTGGCGGAGCGACTGACGTTAACAATTCCGGCTTCGTCAATTCGCAGCCGGTGGGCATCTCGGAACATTTCGAATTTGATGTGACGACCAACCCGGTCAAATCTCCGGTGACCGACTATCTCTATTTCGGGTCGTCCGTCGATCAATTGTGGGACGGGCTCTGGGGCGTGATGCGGACCTATCGCGATACGCCAAAGACCGAAACATCCTTGCCGATGAAGACGAGCAGCACCGCCGATCTCGTCATCAGTCCACGGGATTTTCTGGCGCCGCTTCCCGATCCCGTCGTGACCGAGATCGGCGGGGATACGAAGGATCCTTGCGCGACGCATGATCCGGCCGACTTCGAAACCAAATTGCACAGATATTTCCCGGTGAGCGCCGTTCGTGCCTGCGATCTCTATGGTTCCTGCGGCTCGCAGCATCAGCGTGGCATTCAGTATAGCGCGCGGCTGGGGATCGAAGATCAGAGCGCCATCGTCTACGTTCTGGAAGACCCGGCACGGACCTGCACGATCGGCGGTAGCAATACGCCACAAGGGTCGAGCATGCCTGCCTGCGAAGAACTGCAGGATCCGCAGGGCGGTGTGATGAGCAACGCTGCCGTTCTGCAGAAACTTCGCGGACAATTCGGTGCGGGCCGCAAGCTGGAACCTTTGGTCATGCATGCGGCCGCTGGCCAGTGCATCGATGTTCATTTGCGCAACCTTTTGCCGCCGGTGCTCGACGACGGCCCGGCAGTGGTGATCAACGGCAAACCGCAAGAGGTGACCGAAGCGAAGGCATCCTTCAATTTCCTGCCGATGATCACCGACGGCTTCAACGTCAACCAGTTCCGGATGTCCTCAAGCGTCGGCATCTCGCCAACGCTTGTGTTTCAAAGTCCAACTTTCGGAGATGGCTCGAATGTCGGTTTGAACAGTGCGGTCGTCCTGCGGGCACGCGACACCCAGCCCGGCGAGGATGCCTTCACCAGCGCACCGGATCGCCTGAAGCGGCAGGGCACGCTTGTGCCGCCATGCATTGGCAACATGCTGGTCGATGGCGAGGAAGAGCAGCGCTGCCGGAGCCTGTTCACCTGGAGCGCAACCGACTTCATGGGCACCGGCACGCAGTTCAACAGGCCTGTGGAGTTCAATGCCATTCCGCTTCGCAGCTTCGGCGACCCATTGAAACATGCCGGGCATGGGATGGCAGGCGCGCTGATCATCGGTCCGGAGGGCTCGCAGGTCTGCGATGACGACCGTTTTGCCTATGATCTGAAGCGCCAGGACGGCTCACCGCTTGTTGACCCCGACGGCAAGCCCGTGCGGATGACGGAGGGGCCGAGCACCGAAATCTGCACGACGGCGGGCAAGCGCTATGTCGATCATACGATCGTCATGCAGGACGCGGTTTTCGCGACCCATGGCGGTCTTCCTGTCGAAAACCTATCGGGTGCCGAAGAGCCGGACGATTACGGCGTCAAGGGCATGAACTACAGGACGGAGCCGCTCTGGGCACGCACCGGCAATGACCCAAGCGTCGGGTTTCCCGAGCGCAACGAGCACGACCAGGTCGATATGATGAGTTCGGCCCAGGCCGGATCTCCGCCTGCCGTCACCTGCGCGGCAGGCATCGCCCCAAACTACGCACTTTCGCATCCCTGCGATCCCGAAACGCCTGTGCTTACGGCGCGGGCCGGGGAATCCGTCCGCCTGCATTTCGTTCATCCCGGTGGTCATACACGCCAGCAGGGCTTGGCGGTCAGCGGACATCCTTGGAACCCCTATCCCTGGAAAGACGGGTCGCGTGTAATGGATTCCAGCGCGGGCTCCAGCATTCGTCAGGGCGTCTATAACGGCTTTGGTCCGATGATGGGAATAACGCTTGAACTGGTGGCTGGCGGGCAAAGCAGGGCGGCACTGGACTATCTGTTCCGCAGCCAGGCAAGCTTTCTCTTCGATGGCGGTCTCTGGGGAATCCTGCGGGTCGAGGCGCCCGCGAAAACGGCCCAGTAGCAACTCAATATAGGGAGACAGGCTGATGGCTGGCATCAACATGGTCAAAAGGGCAGACCAGTTCTCATCGCCGTCGCGGCAACTGATGTGGGATCGCGTTGGCGGTACGGCCGCAGGAGCGCAGATTGCCGAAGACGATCCGGTCCGCAACCGTCCCCATCTTTATGCGGCGAATGGCGCGCCGGTGACGATCAACCGGGTCGGCCCGGTCACCCGGTTGCGGATCAACGGCGTCATGATCGACGTGAATTTTGCCAGCGGCGAATGTGCGCTCATGGCGAAATACCCGCCCGGCGCAAGCCAGCCGAACAATACGCCGATCACCTTGACCTTCGATGCGCCGGTTCTCGGGATCGGCGGCTATCTGTCCATCCTCGGCGATCAGCAACTTTATGACGGGCGTGGCCTACATGGGGTCATGTGGGTTCTCCTGACCGGAGATCCCGAATGGAAGCTTGCCTATGGTGACGGGATCACCGGCACGGCGATGGTGGCGGGCAGCGTGCCGACGGCTCCGTTCGTCGGGGCAGAAGCAACGGGCGGCGCGCGTATCCAGGCCGCTTGTTTCGACGCCTCGCTGGCCGGCAATTTCGACCGGCTCGTGTTGTCACGCCTGTATTGGATCGCCTGACATGAGGTTCGCGGTCAATATCATCCCGATCTGCTTGGCGGCAATTGCCTTTTTCATCAGCCCGGCTACCGGCGCGATGGCGGATGCCGCCACCGGAGTGCAAGGGGAAACGATTGATGGTGGCATCTCGGTCCGCTGGTCGTTCTCGCCAGCCAGCGATGCGGGGCTCGGCATTTTGGACGTGTTCGTATCCGAAAAGGCGTCGGGCACACCGATCCGTTATGGAAAGGGCGCCGTGCTCGGCTGGATGCAACGCGATCGCGGCGGTCTTATTGAGCAGGAAAAAAGCTGCGCGGAGAAGATCAAGACATTGGCGACGCAAGGCATCGGCCGGCGCAGCGATGTCGATTTGAATCAGTACCGGATCGTCTCGCTGAATGCCGATGGCAGCATGGCGTTCATCAATCCATTTGTCGGTTTCAACAATGCGAAACTGGAGAGCATCGTCGATCTGAAGTCCCGGCCGCTGGATTGGGTGCAGGTGAAGGACAGGATGGAGATGTGGGTCCTGCTTGCCGATCCCGCCACGCTTGCCGCTGTGGATCTGCATTCCTCAAAAGTGACGCGCACCATTGCCCTGCCCGAGACAGGTGCCGCCCGCCACATAAATTTTGATCCATCGTCGAACACGTTGTGGCTCNAGATTGCGTCGCTTGCCCTCGATGACCCAAAGGCACAACTGCAGCTTTTAGAAGCGCCAGGCCTTGCAGATGTTTTTTCGACACCGGATGGAAAAGCCGTGGCTTGGCTGGACGGTAAAAATACCCTGCGGTTCCTCGGCCGTTTGGCCGGCAAGCCTCAACTCGCACTTTCCGATGCTGCCAAAGCTCTCGTTTACAGCGCCAATGCCAAACAGACCATTATCGGAATGGCGAGTGGAATGCTGCGTTTCTTGCCGGATGACGAAGGCGTTCGATCGTCCGGGTTAACCCTGCCGCATCCGCTAAAAGCCATGCAATTACTCGATGGCGGACGCCTCATTCTAGCGATTGGCGACGGACACGCCAGCGTTGTCGATCTCGCGACCCGTCACATCGTTCTGCGGCTTACGACCCAGCCAGGCGCCGATCGCATTGTCCTTACCCATCAGTTTGCCTATGCGATCGGGGGTCCTTCGGGCTATGCGACAATCTATGCACTTGAAGACCTCCGGCGCGGCAGGAACCAGGCGCTCGATGTGATGGTGAGTTCTCCGGGTACTTCGGCCGAGGAAAGCACAACGTCCAGGGTGGCGGCTTCGCCAGAGGGCAACGGTATTCTCGTGGCAAGCCCGACCGATGGAATGATCTACCAGTATAGCGAGGGCATGATGGCCCCCGTCGGCAGCTATTCGAATTATCGCCGGGCAGCGGTCGGTCTGGATATCGTCGATTATGCGTTCCGGGAGGTCGAGGCAGGGCATTACAGGGCGACCGTAAAAGCCGGGACTGGAGGACGATATGAGCTGATCATCGGCGCGGCCGGCCCAAGAATGTCCAGTTGTTCGACAGTTGTGATCAATGGCGGCGATGCGCAGCAGGCAGGCGTTGCCGCGCGGTGGCATGCGGCTCTTCTCGGAGGCGGTAACAGTGGGACCGCCGCGCAAAATACCGCAAGCGAGAAAATTCGCGTCCGTCTGACCGAGACATTGCCTGGAAGTAATCCCACCACACTCGCCGGGCTCAGGGATCTCACGCTGCTGGTGTTTGAAAAACATACCGGCTGGCAGCGCCGCGTTCTGCTTCGCGATGTGGGAGACGGCCAATACGAGGCAACGGTGAAGCTGCCGCGCAAAAGCAAGTATGATCTGCTCGTGTCAAGCCGATCCGCCAATTTGTCGTTCGTCGAAGGCCAGCTCGGCGAGACACTCCTGGGGCAGGCACAATGACCGGGCCATCTGCAAAAAAACTGATGGCTTTCGCGTTTTGCTGGCTCACTTTAGGAGCCGCTGCGCAAGCGGACGAATGGATACATCCAGGCCCGGCACTCCCCCATGCGCAACTGGTCGATCAGGACGACAAGGACCGGTCCCTGGACACTCTTTTGCGGGACCGCCCGGTCCTAGTAAATTTTTTCTTCACGGGGTGTCAGGCTGTTTGCCCAACGCAGACGGCGCAACTGGCGCTGCTCCAGGCTGAAATAGCAAAGCGCCAGCCTCTCACCGGGCCGCAGCCGCTCCTCCTTTCCGTTTCCCTCGATCCGTATGGCGATACACCCGCATCGATCCGGGCCTATGCCGAGCGTTTCGGCCTGGTCCTGGGCGACAAAGGCAACTGGTTAATGCTGAGTGGTAGACAGGAAGAGTTGAGCGCCGTCTGGAAAGCATTTGATCAGGATAACGGCGATCCCTCTCAGCATGCATCCCTGTTCTGGATCGGTCATCCCACCTCCAAACGCTGGACGCGCGCCGATGTCACGACGCCGCCCTCCGTCCTGTTGAAGCTATTGACGGAGGCGACACAGTGAAAGGCCGGGCGCAGGCGCAGATCTGGATGATCCTGTTGATCTGGGCGGGCGGTTCAGTCGCTTTTGCCCGCGCCGGCGATATCGTCGATGGACGCGCACTCTTTCAAGGCACCCGGCCTTTTTCCGCCGGCATCGCAGCAACGGACAGGCATCTGCCTGCGGCATTTGCCGGCTGTGCCAATTGTCACGGAACGAATGGCGCCGGAAAGACGGAAGGCGGCATGTCTGCGCCGGCGATCGGCAAGGTGTCGCTGGAATCTCTTCGTGGTCCCTTAGCCCCTTATCGATCAAAAGATGCGGTTCTGGCAGCGATTGAAGCCGGCATAGGCCGTGGCGGCGATCCGCTCGGGTCTATCATGCCCCGCTACACGCTTTCGGCCGACGAGCGGGAGGCGCTCTTTTCTTATCTCGCCCGCGTTGGCACGCCAGCGGATTTGCCACCCGGTGTCTCTGCCGATGCTCTAAGGCTCGGCTTGCTGCTGCCCCTTTCCGGCCCGCATGCCAAGCAGGGCCAGGCGGTTGCAGACGGAATAACCCGCGTCATCACGGCAACCAATCATGCAGGCGGCATTCATGGGCGCCGTATCGAGCTCATTGCGCGCGACACCGCCATGGGGGAGCGTGCTGCATTAAATAGCCTCGTCCGGCAGGACATCTACGCCATCGTCGGCGGCATGTGGGACGCAACGGACGATGCGCTTGAGCAGCGTCTGGCGGAGGCGCGTATACCAGTCGTTGCAAGCCTCGTCGTGCGTCAGGATGCGCGGCCAACCAACCGCTGGATATCCGATCTTATGGCGTCGCGAACCGCTCAAAAGAAGCTCTTGGAGGCGACCCTTTTGTCCTGCCAGACAAACGGGCCGCGCTGGATGCTGCAAATGGGCAAAGACGCTATCAGAGGTGATGCAGGTGTCGTTGAGGTGACGGACGATAGGGTGAGGCAACTGCCTGCGCCCGAGGCTGATGGTTGCTTAGGTTATGATCTCAGCAACCTGGGCGTGGTGAAGAGCGAGGTCACTGAGCACTGGAGAAGACGGATCGTGCTGCCATTTCCAGCTGCGGTACTCAGTGATGCCAGTGGGGATATCTGGACCCTTCTGGGAGCCGCGTCTTCACGCATAGCCATGGAGGCGCTTTCGGCAGCCGGCGCGTCCCTGCACGAGACATCGCTGATCGAGGTTTTGCCACAGATTGCCGGCTTTGAGCCGATACCCGGAGCGCCCGTCGAATTTTCTGTTGGGCGGGCGAACGCATGGGATGCCGGCATTCTCGCGCTGGACCCCGAAGACAACAGTGAAAGTAGAAACATGGGCCCATGGGCTGCAGCGAAGAAGGAGGACTGATATGTGCACCCTGGCGGTACGCAGATATATTCTCGGAGGTTTTGCTCTTTGCGCAGCCTCCATTCCAGGTCACGTGTCGGGCCAGACAATGGAGCCGTCTTTCGCCATCAGCGGTGAAATCGAGGCCTTCACGTTGGACACGCCGGGGAACCCGGTATCAGCTGCGAAGATGACGGTCAGCAATATCCCGGTGACGCTTCCCACCAATCTTCTGGTGACAATGCCCGGCAAATACATGACGCCACACGATCTCTTTCTCGATGCGGCTGGTGCCATGCAGGCTGCGAGCGGCCTTGCGCTCAGCGATCCGGTGCCACCGAAGACCGCATTTGAGGCGGAGATCATCGGCAATATCGTTGCCGGAGATTATATAGCCGGTGTCGTCCATATCTCTCAGGGCGCCCTGCACAGCGGCGCAGGGTTTATCCAGCAGATCGATTATGCCACCGGGGAAATGCGCATTGGCGCAAAGAGCGGCGCTGCCGGCGCCCGGGTGCGGTTAAACGACGTGACGGGTGTCTATGGATTGCGAAACGACGAAGGCGCCAAGGCCGCCTTGGCGATGGATGCACGTTTCGAACTGGATCCGGAAAACTCTCCAATCCACGCCAAGACCGGCTTTCCCGTCTGTGTGCCAAGGAGCGATCCGGCAATTGCGGACGATCCGAAATGCCCGTCTGCCAATCGTCCGGTTGGAACGGATGCTTACCGGTTCACCTGCGTGCGCACTGCGGGCGAGGCTGCGGCGTCCGGCAATGCTCCGGCTCATCTGTGCAATCCCGATTTGCCTATCCTTCTCAGGGTTGACGATTACGTCACCTATGCTGGGATTCTGCAGCCCGACCCTGCAGGCGGTTTTCTGATCTCTGCCTATGGCCTGGACGCAGAACTTGGCGTCTATACCTCCCCTGGCGCGGAGCCGGTATATGTATTTATTGAAGAAGCCTTGCAGGGTACAAAAGGCGAGCGGTTCCCGGATATTCCTCAGGAAGAAACCACGCGATTTAGGATCGTCGGGTTCAGTACGGATCCGACCCGCAGCGTCGATGTGAGAATTGCCGATTCCGATCGTGGAAATATCGGCTTCTCATTTTCCGGACCTGCGGGACTTTCTCCATCGAACGGGCCTCAACTCGGACGATTCCGCAACACCTGGCCTTCAAAGGATAATGCCCGTGCCGTCAGGCGCGATGTGGAAGTCGCCGTCATCGGCAGCCCTCACGCGGTTTTGCCCACCGGCCTTACATCCGGATCCTACACGGCGCCGATATCGGAATATATCTATCCAGAAATCACGACTTTTGGCGTGCCAGGGTATCCAAGTCCCGTCTCGTTCGAGAATTTCTGCTTCCTGACGAATGCGGGCGGAACATTTATCGCGGCATCCGGCCCCGTTGCCCTGTCGAGCCCGTCGCCGTTCCCTGCATCGGGTCATCCGTTGTCACAGGAGATCGGAGCCGGGCCGGGCAGGGTGTGTGATGGGCAGTAGTTCGTCGAGGAGGTCTTGAACACCAAAGGTCACGAGGGAGATCGGCCGTTGCGGATCTGCACAACGGTATCCTGACGCGCGCCTGTTTCGCTGGCGACCGGCGACATGGTGGCCTCGACCTGCGCCATTGGCGCGCTCAATCGCAGGTTGAGGCCAGTTGGGCGATAGGCCACATCAACCGTTCCAAATGCGCTGAGGCTGGAGGCAATCAATCGCGAACCAAAGCCCTTGCGCTCGGGAGCGACGACCGTGGGGCCATTCATCTCCACCCAGCTGAACTGGAATGTCTTTTCGTCATCTACGTAAACAACCGACCAATCGATCTCGACGCGCCCTTCGTCGTTCGAAAGCGCGCCGTATTTGACAGCGTTTGTCATCAACTCGTGCAATACAAGGCCGAACGACATGGCTACCTGTGGTCCTAGAACCACTTTGGAACCTCGAACCTGAACGCGGCCGCTGTCCTGCATGCCCATATTGCGAACGGTATTATCGACGACGTCTCTCATTGCTGCGCCGCGCCAATCATCCTGGGTCAACACATCGTGCGCTTTGGACAGTGCCGTCAGACGCGATTGAAGCTTTTCGCCGGCTTCTTTGACCGAAGAGGCATTCCGCAACGACTGCGCCGCGATCGCTTGCACGACGGCAAGCGTATTTTTGACGCGATGAGCCAGCTCATGCATCAACATTTGCTGGGTTTCTTCCGCTTTCTTCTGCTCGGTGATTTCCACCGCCGCACCTGAAAACCTCACAGGTTCGCCGGTGGCGTCGCGAATCAGGCGACCTCTTGCATGCACCCAACGAACCCCTCCGTCCGGCTGGACGATGCGATACTCGGCGGAGAAGGTTGGCTGACCCGCGAACACGCGAGAGAGTTCTGCCTCAAAAGCAGGCATGTCGTCGGGATGGAAATTGCGGATATACTCTTCCAGCGGCGCTCCGGCGGCTGCTCTGTCTGGTGCAACGGTGTAGATTTCCGCAAAGTTTGGGTCGGCGTAAATCAGGTCGGTTTTCAAGTCCCAGTCCCAGATGCCGACCATGGTTGATGCGCCAAGAGCCGATTGCAGACGCTCCTCGCTTCTGGTCAACTTCTCCTGCATCGCCTTGAGGTCGGTGATATCCAGTGAAACACCACTCATAAAGGCAGCCTGGCCACGATTGTCGTTCACCAACTGACCGCGCACAAGGACCCAAGACACCCTGCCGTCCGAGCGAACGATCCGGTACTGGATATCGTAGCCTATGCCAGTTGCGAGCGTTTCGCGAACAGCCGCCTGCATGCGGGACAGATCGTCCGGGTGGATGACACTGATGAGTTCGTCGTAGGTAAAAGCTTCGTTTTCGTCGCGCCCAAAGTTCTTTTTGCACACATCGGATGCCTCCAGAACCATCGTCTTGAGATCAAGCTCCCAATATCCAAGGCTACCCGCCTTCAACGTGTCCTTCATTCGACGCTCGGAACGCAAGGCGGCCTCTTCAGCCTTTCTGGTCCCCGTAATATCGCGTGATATGGACAAAATGCGGTCTGGCCTGCCGTCAGGCCCGAAGATCGGAGAGACTTTCACCTCCCACCATCGCGGATTGCCTTTCGCGGTGTCCGCCGTTCCGATGAAGGTGTGGCTCTTGCCTGCTCTCGCAAAATCCAGGGCCTCTTTGGCAGCGTCGTTGCCTTCGTCTTTCCAGAAATCTGGCCAAGGGCATCCGCGGATGGTGTCGAAGTCATCGACCTCCATCACCCGCATTCCACCTACGCTCATAAAGCTCAGGCTTCCGTCGAGACCGATCACCTTGATGCAATCGTCGGACGCCGACAGAATTTCGGCCATCAGCGTCGCGTCAACAGCAGTCTGTTGGAATGGCGCAGCGGGAAGGCGGGGGGCCGCGCCGCTCATATTGTTGCCGGAAGGCAAAGTATCGGGAAGGGTGTCGCGAAATTCATCATTGGCCGTTTCATTTCATGGTTAGCCAGAGCCAGCAACTGTAGCTCCTTCCAGGTAGGAGCGACCGCATTCGAAGTCAATTAAAGCATAACATAGCTTAGTCATTTTCGGGATGCGCGCGTCTACTCCTTCAAGCCGATCCGCGGGGTCCGACGATGATACTTGGAGGCACCGTGAGATTGACGTCTCCACGGAGAAGACGCGCAATATAGCTGAGGGCGTTTTGAAGCCCGTTCATTGTATAGGGCTTCTCAATCACACCGATTGCACCAACAAAATCATCCGGCACCCGTTTGAGGTTTCCGGTTACGAACACATACGGGATACCCCGCTCCGCAAGGTGTCTGCCGACGTCGATCCCGGTCGGGCCATCCGTTAAGTGAACGTCCACGAACGCAAACTCGGGCACCTGCCGCTCGAGAATTGCCATTGCCTGTTTCTCACTCATGGCCTGGCCGATGACGGAGTGCCCGGCTGCCTCGACTTCTTCCTCAAGTTCGAGTGCGAGCAGGGCCTCGTCTTCGACGATCATGATTTTCAAACTGCGTTCCATGTCAATGATCCACCATCAGCGTGACGCGGACGATTGTCTCCCGCCCTCGGATTTCGCGATGGATTTCCGCCTCGACCTGACGGCAGCAGGTCTCCAGCATAAGCCGTCCGAAGTCGTCGTCTTCTGGATTGACGGCAACCGGATCGGCAGTGTCTCTGACCTCGATCAGGAAATGTCCATTCGGCTGATTAACCGTCAGGTGAATTTGACCGCCGCCATCCCGTAATCCCCGGCGTACGGCATCGCCGATCAGTTCGTTGACAATGAGTGCGAGCGGGGAAGCTTTTGCAGCCGGAACGAGGACGGGAGCAAGCTCCATCGTAATTTGGATATCGTTGCGTCTGAGTGACCCGACAAGGTCTACGACGAGATCGCGGGCGAAGTCAGCAACGTCGAAACGGGCTACGTCGTGTGACGTAAAGAGCTTCCGTTGAACAGTGCTGAGGGCCTCGACCCTGTTCAGGACCGAGAGAAGTGTATGGCGCACCGTCTCATCTTTGGTTTTGCGGGCCTGCAGTTTCACAATCGACGCGATGGTCAGCAGGTTGTTTTTTACCCGGTGGTCGACCTCGTGGACGAGTGTGATCTTGGCGTCGAGTGCCTGGCTCAATTCGCTGGCTCGAGCGGCAACTTCGGCTTCGGCTTTCCTGCGGGCGGACGCCGTTTTCATCAGCTTGATCTTGTCGTCGGTGAAATCGAGTTGAGAGGCGAAAAAGTAGATCGCCTCGCCGCTGTCGTTGAAAACGGGACTAATGAAGAGAGCGTTCCAGAATATCGATCCATCCTTGCGATGGTTGACAATGTCGATCGCGATGGAGCGAAACTCGCTGATCGCTTCGGCAATTTTCTGGACAGATGCGCGATCGGTCTCCGGTCCTTGTAGAAAACGGCAATTGCGTCCGATCAGTTCGTCTGCGGCGTAGCCTGTCAGATCGCTAAACGCCTTATTGGAAAAAATGATCGGGTTGTCATGCTGCCGGGGATCAGTGATGATCATTGGCATGCGGGTAGCCTTGAACGCCGCCGCGAATGGGTCTTCCGATGGGTGTTCCGCAAGAAGTCTGTTTCCGGCGTTTTGCGCACCTCTTTTTGCCGAAACTTCGTCGTCCATTAACAAGCCTTTTGTGAATCCGTCGGTAACGCGCAGGAATGTGAAATGTTCCACGCCCTGAAAAAGCATTTTGGCAGGTAGAAGAAAAACCCGATTCGATGCAACCAAGTGCGATCAGCGCAGTAATTCTCGAAAAAAGTTCAGAAAATATATATATACTTATAATAGTAATTTTCAGAAAATCGTAGTTGCCCGCGATGACCGTTGGCACCGCTAAGATGGCCGCCCACGCAGCGAGCTGCGGGGAATCGTGATTTATGGGAAAGTTTCTCCCTGTCGCGTGCAATCAGCCAAGGGCGGATACTCAGGGAGTGCCCGTCTCGACACTCCCTCAACGCTAGAGGCCAGTGAGTTCCTCTATTCGGCGGCTGCGGCTAGTCGTGTGCGACCTGCAAAGCCGATCAGCGTGGCGCCGAGTAGGGCGGACAAACCGGCGAAGGCGAAGACACCGGCGGGGCCATGGGTTCCGACGATCAAACCGCCGAAGACGGCACCACTCGAAATGGCGATCTGGAAAGTCGTGAGCGTTAGCGCACCGGCACTTTCCGGTTCGTCAGACGCCGCCTGAGTGACGAAACTCTGGACGCTGACCGGCAGAGCGCCAAAGGCGAAGCCCCACAGGGTCGTGGCGACTGTGGCGACGATGGGCGAGGCGCCGGCAAAGCTGAGCACGAACGCGGTGATGGCAATACCGGCTGCCGCAAGTGTCATTGACAGGGCTGTGTTGCGCTCGGCAAGAAATCCGCCGGCAAAATTCCCGAAAAACCCACCGATACCGAATGCCAGCAGAATTCCCGAGACGCCTTCGACGCCAAAATGTGGTACATCTTCCAGAAACGGGCGGATGAACGTAAACCCTGCGAAGTGTCCTGCGACGACCAGTAGGATGGTCAGAAGCCCGATGCGGATCGCTGGGCGGCGCAGGACGGTTGCCATCGTGCCTAGATTGGCCGGACCGGTGGAAGGCATGGCCGGCAAGGTGAGTGCCTGCGCCAAAAGCGCCACCACCCCGAGCACGCCCGTGATGACAAATGCGGACCGCCAGCCCATCATTTCGCCGACCCAGGCCCCGACCGGTGCTGCGCAGACGGTTGCGGCGGAGACGCCGCCCATGATGATGGCCATGGCCCGTGGCATTAGCCGTTCCGGCACGAGCCGCATCGCCAAGGCAAGTGACATGGCCCAGAATCCACCAAGGCCGATCCCAAGAAGGGCGCGTGACAAGAGCAGCATCGTCATGCCGCTGGATAAGGCTGCGATCAGGCTGGACACGATCAGTAGCGCGGTGAGACCCAAGAGCGTATAACGCCGATCGAAACGGCTGGTGCCGACGACGATGGCGGGTCCTGCGATCGCACCGACAACGGCTGTCATCGTCACCGATTGCCCGGCCGCGCCGATGCTGACGCCCAGGTCATGCGACATCGGTGTCAGCAGGCTCGCCGGCAAAAATTCTGCGGTCACCAAACCGAACACGCCGAGGGAGAGGGAAACCACGCCCGCCCAGGCGGGCTTCGTGGTGCCGTCGTCGGCGCGAAAACCGTTTGTCTCATGTCTGGTATTCATCTGCTGTCTCCATAAATGTTGACAGAAGGCTAGACGGTATGTTCTGGTGTTTCTATGCTGTAAAAGCCAAAAGGCATGACTATTCGTCCAACTTTGGTGCTGAGATGACTGATCCGTTGACCGAGATGCTGCGGGGACTGCGCTTGGACGGTGTGGAATATGGCCGTTGCCAGCCCTCCGCCCCTTGGGCGACGGCATATCCGAGGCAGGCGGAAGCGCAGTTCCATTTCTTGGCTGCCGGTCATGCTTTTCTGCAGTCACCTTCGGGCGAATGGACCGAAATGCATGCCGGCGATGCGGTCCTCTTGCCACGCGGCGACGCGCATGTGCTGGCAAGCGCGCCGGGGCTGCCATCAACGCCGGTGGAATGCATGGCCCGAAAGCGTCTTTGCGATGGTATCGTCGATCTGCAATGCGCCTGCCCTGACACCAGCAATCTTCTTTTCTTTGCGGTAATGCGGTTCAACGTCGATAAGCGGCATCCGCTCCTGGAACTGATGCCTGATGTCATGCGCACAAGCGACCTGGCTGTCAGCGAGCCGACGATCCCATTGCTGCTGGACGCAATGATGCGGGAGGTGGACATGAACCGGGTCGGGGCAGGGGGAATTCTCTCGCGCCTGGCTGACGTTCTCACCGCCACACTTATCCGTACCTGGGTTGAGCATGGTTGCGGCGACTCGACTGGCTGGCTTGCGGCCGTGCGCAATCCGGAAGTCGGCCGTGTGCTGGCGGCTATTCACCTGGATCCGTCGCATGATTGGAGCGTCAACGAACTGGCTCGCCACATGGGTGCCTCCCGCTCCGGTTTTGCGCAACTGTTTGCCACCGTCGTCGGTGAAACGCCGGCCCGGTACGTGGCCAAGATGCGTATGCATCAAGCCCATCAGTGGCTGAGGGATGGGCAACGTGTCGCGGTCATCGCCGAACGCCTCGGTTATGAATCAGAAGCGTCCTTCAGCCGCGCCTTCAAACGCATCATCGGCGCGTCGCCGAGCCAGTTCCGCGAACATGGGAAGAGCAATGGCGCAGTGCGCGTTTGATCTGAGTTGGAAATTGTATCGTTGAATTTTGCTGCCATGCGAAGGCGAATGTTGCACGTCCTTCATATCGATAGCGACCTGCGCCTTGCCGCCGGGCGCGGATCAAGAGTGAGCGCGGGCGACATGCTGGCGTAAACAATTGATGACGTATTCGCGCACGAGCTAAATAAGAGACGTTCGCGCTCTTTCGAGATAGTTGCCTGATCCTTTGGTCGCGACGAGCACCTCACCGTTCGTCACTGTCTTTCCGCGTAGCAGCACCCGCACCGGCCAGCCCGTGACCTCCAGCCCCTCATAGGGTGTATAGTCAGCGCCGTGATGCAGGATGCCGTTCGTGATGACGACGGATTTCTTTGGGTCCCAGAGCGCAATATCTGCATCCGAACCGATGGCGATCGTTCCCTTTTTGGGATAGAGGCCATAGAGTTTGGCATGGTTGGTGGATGAAAGCGCGACGAACTGGTTGAGATCGATCCGCCCCTTGACGACGCCTTCGGAAAACAGGATGGGCAGCCGGGTCTCGACACCCGGAATTCCATTCGGGATCCAGCGAAAATTCCGTTTCCCTTTTTCATTCAGCTTGCCTTGATCATCCTCGAAGCGAAACGGGCAGTGGTCTGAGGAGAAGAGGTCGAAGGTTCCGTTTTGCAGGCCTTCCCAGCATGCCGCCTGGCTTTCCTTGTCGCGCGGCGGCGGGGAGCAGACGAATTTTGCGCCCTCCAGCTCCGTGGCGTCGAGGTCGTCCGCCGTCAACATCAGATATTGCGGGCAGGTTTCCCCCGCGACCTTGCTGCTGCGGGCGCGTGCCCGCTGGATTTCTTCCATGGCCTCGCGGTTCGAAACATGGACGATGACGATCGGCGTATCGACGATTTCGGCCAGCGATAATGCCCGGTGGGTTGCCTCGCGCTCAGCAGCGACGGGGCGGCTGCTGGCATGATATTTTGGCGCCAGTTCGCCGTTCTTCTCATGGCGGCCGATCAGGAAACGGATGGCATCCTCATTTTCGCAATGGACCATCACCAGAGCGCCGGACGAGCGTGCGCTATCGAGCGTCGCCAGAATCTCGTCATCGCGAAGGCGCAGATTGTCATAGGTCATGAAGACCTTGATCGAGGTATAGCCGTCTTCGACCAGAGCTGGCAGTTCCTGCCCCAGCACATATCCGGTCGGATCGGTGACGACGAGATGGAAGCTGACGTCAACATAGCATTCACCGTCAGCCTTGCCGTGATAGACCTTGAGAGATTCCCTGAGCGTCGTGCCCTTTTCCTGCATGCAGAACGGCATCACCGTGGTGTTGCCGCCGAAAGCTGCCGACAATGTGCCGCTGGCGAAATCATCGGCCATGACGATGCCGTCGCCGGACGGCTGCGCAAGATGCACGTGGCTATCGATACCGCCGGGCATGACGTAGAGGCCGCTGGCATCGATGATCTCCGCCGCGTCATCAAGACTGCCGGCGAGGGCTGTGATGCGGCCATCCTGGATGCCGACATCGCACCGGAAGGTATCGCTGGCGGTAACGACGGTTCCGTTGCGGATAATCGTGTCGAACTTCATGCGGGATCCTCCGGGTTCAAGCGGACGTGGCGACGGTAGCGCCGGCGGAGGTGAGGATCTGATCCAACGCCGACGTCATCCGGTCAATCTCTTCGATCGTGTTGTAGTGAACCATCGAGACACGGACCATGCCATTGTTTTCGGTGAGGCCGAGATATTCAGCGAGCCTGCGCGAGTGGAAGTCGCCAAAGCGGATCGCGATGCGATGGGCATCCATCGCCTTGCAGATTTCAGCCGAGTCACGGCCGTCGAAGACGAAGCTGATGGTGGGGATGCGGTGGCCGTCGCGGTTGGTACTCTGACCGATGATCCGGCAGTCGTTGCGGCCCCGAAGATAGCCGAGAAGCCGGTCGACGAGCGCATTTTCCTGCAGCGTGATCGCGTCATAGGCCGCGACGATCTTTTCACGGGTGGAGCCCGTTTCTCCGGCCTTTTCGCCGAGTTCGCTGAGGTAGTCGACGATACCGCAGGTCGAATAGGCGAGCTCATAGTTCGGGTTGCCGGGCTCCAGTTTGCCCGGCACTTTGTCCTTGCCGTAGAAGTAGTGGTAGAGCGTGTCGAGTTCGAGCAGGTGCTCGTACTTGCCATACATCAGTGCGTAATGCGGACCATAGGTCTTGTAGAGGCTGAAGACGTAGTAATCGACATTCCAGTCCTGAACATCGATCGCACGGTGCGGCGCATAGGCGACGGCATCGATGCAGATGCGCGCCCCCTTGGAGTGAACGAAATCGGCGATCTCCCGCACCGGATTGATCGAGCCGAGGATGTTCGACACATGGGTGATGCAGACCAGCTTCGTGCGATCTGACATCAGCGGTTCGAGATCGGCAACATCGAGCGTGAAAGTGTCCTTGTTCAGCGGCCAGAACTTGACGGCCATGCCGGCATCACGCAGCCGGTCCCAGGGGCCAATATTGGATTCGTGGTCGGCAATGGTGACGACGATCTCGTCGCCTGGCGTCAACTGGCTGGTCATGGCGCGGGCGAGGTTCTGTAAGAGCGCGGTGGTTGAATTGCCGAAGACAATTTCCTCCGGCCGCCTCGCGTTGACGAGATGCATCGCCGCCGTGCGGGCTTCATAAAGGGCCTTTGCGGCCGCCTGCGACACCTCGTAACTGCCGCCAATCTGGACGTTCTTGTCATAGAGGAAGGTATTGATCCGCTCGACGGCGCGCTTGAGGATCTGCGATCCGCCGGCATTGTCGAAAAACGTCCAGCCATGGGAAAGACCGGGAAACTGGCTACGGACGAAGTCGATATCCAGTCGATCCTGGGTCGGGTTGTCTTGGTTCGGCATGTGGTCCTCCAGACCGTCTTTTGTTTTTCTCAGTGATTGAGAACGGCGCGCAGGAACCCGCGCGTCCGCTCTTCCTTAGGGTTGTCGAAGATTTCGCCCGGTGTGCCCTGTTCGATGATCCGGCCGCCGTCCATGAAGATGACACGGTCGGCCACCTGCCGGGCAAATCCCATCTCGTGGGTGACGACGATCATCGTCACACCGGTGCCAGCGAGCCTCTTCATGACATCCAGCACCTCGCCGACCATTTCCGGGTCGAGCGACGAGGTCGGCTCGTCGAACAGCATCACCTTCGGCTCCATCGCCAGGGCGCGGGCAATCGCGACGCGTTGCTGCTGTCCCCCCGAAAGTTTCCCGGGATATTTCTCCGCCTGCTCCGCAATGCCGACACGAGAAAGAAGCTCGCGTGCCTTGCGCTCTGCCTCTTCAGGTTTCTTGCCCCGCACGCGCATGGGGGCAAGCATGACGTTTTTCAAAACCGTCAGATGCGGGAAGAGGTTGAAGGATTGGAACACCATGCCCACTTCGGCCCGAACCTTGGCCAGCGCCTTGCCCGGCCCGACGGTGACGCCATCGACGACAATGCTGCTATCGCTGGAAAAAGCCTCAAGCCGGTTGATGCAGCGGATAAGGGTCGACTTTCCGGAACCGGATGGCCCGATGACGCAGACGACTTCCCCCTCGGCAATGGTAAGATCGATGCCGTGCAGCACGGTGAAGATGCCATAGGCCTTTTTCAGATTGGTGATCTGGATGAGCTGGCTCATGAGCGCTTCTCCCCGCCGAAGCGTTTTTCAAGGCGCGCCACGATGCTGACCAGCGGCCAGAGCAGGGCAACATAGATGAGGGCCGCGCCGATCAGCGGCGTCGGATTGGCTGAGAGGGCCTGCGCCTGGGTGGCCTGTTTGAGGAGGTCGGGCATGGCGACGACAGAGGCGAGGGCGGTGTCCTTGAGGACGTTGATGCAATTGTTGGTCAGTGGCGGAATAACGATCTTGATGGCCTGCGGCAGGATCACGTCGATCATCATGTGGCGGCTGGAAAGCCCCAGCGCCTGCGATGCCTCAAACTGGCCATGCGGAATGGCCTCGATGCCAGCACGGAAAATTTCCGCCGTATAGGCCGATGACACGAGGGTCAGTGCCACGACGGCCGAGACGAAAGGCGAAAACCGGATGCCGACAAAGGGCAGGGCGTAATAGACCACGATCAGCAGCACCAGAAGAGGGATCGAGCGGAAAATGTCGATGTAGATCTTGGCAAGGAACGGAAATGGACCGGCTCCGTAAAGCCTGACGAGCGCCAGAAACAGGCCGCCGGCCAGACCGGCGACGATGCTTGTAATGCCGATTTCCAGCGTCACCAGAAGCCCTGATAAAAGCAGCGGAAAGGTTTCGATCAGGATTGGTATATTGAAGAAGGTATTGAGCAGATTCATGAGGCCACCGGCTTTGAATGTGATGGCGGCGCGCCAACGCCGTCATCACATGGGGTCACGGTTACTTGGCTGACGGCATGTCCATGACCATCACGGTCGATGTCGTATCTTCGGCCTTGGCACCGAACCAGGTCTCGTGCAGCTTGGCGACGAACCCTTCCTTCTTTAGCGTCGAAATGACCTCATTGACCTCGGTCGCCAAAGGATCGCCCTTGTTGAACATGACGGAATATTTCTCGCCCGTCGTGATGCGCTCCACCACCTTCAGTTCCGGCTTGTCCTTCACGTAGTACTGAAGGGCCGGAATATCGCTGATATAGCCGTCGATGCGGCCGGCAGCCAGGTCGAGCATGGCTGGCGACAGGCCCTCGAACTTGCGGATCTCGCCAAGCTTGTATTTTGCCGTATTGGTGGTCGCCCACATGTCGCCGGTCGAGCCGGTATCGACGCCGACGACTTTGCCTTCCATGGTGGAAACGCCGGAAAT
Organism: Rhizobium sp. Root483D2; assembly: GCF_001426685.1. Lineage (GTDB taxonomy): Bacteria > Pseudomonadota > Alphaproteobacteria > Rhizobiales > Rhizobiaceae > Pararhizobium > Pararhizobium qamdonense. Next base: position 56,645 of record NZ_LMFB01000019.1, read on the forward strand.
GCCACTGGAGGCCAGCACCGTCAACGACTGGTCACTGTCATAGTATGGCTGCGCGAAAGTCACGGATTCCAGCCGTTTTTCAGTGATCGTGATGGACGAGACGGCCATATTGATGCGGCCGGACTGAACGGCGGAAAACAGCCCGCTGAAAGGGATGTTGACAAATTCGACGGACTTGCCGAGCCGCTTGCCGATTTCGGTCACAAGGTCGATTTCAAAGCCGACGGTCTTGCCGGACGCATCCTGAAATTCCCACGGGACGTTGCCGATGTTTGCGCCGACTGTCAGATCGGCTGCGATGGAAGAGGATGCAAAGCCTGCCGTGGCAAGCAGAGCGGACAGGATGGTGGACTTGATACGGGTGAGCGTTTTCATGATGTTCCCCTTGATTTTTTGGCTTAAACACGTTTACGCTGGATTGACTGGTCTAACTGGTCAGACCGGTTCAACCAAGGAAGCATGACTGTCTGGCAATTGCAAGACAGCGTGCCGATAAAATAGACTGGCTCAGATAATAGGCGGCAGCGTTGTAGCGCACAGCGCGATGGTACGAATGGATCACACGAGAATGTTGAACAGAACTTTGGTTCCCCAATCGGTCGCCCGCGAGATCCAGACCATGATCCAGAATGGCAGCTTGAAGATTGGCGAAAAGATTCCCTCGCAACGGGACTTCTCGCAGAAATTCGGCATCAGCCGGGCATCGTTGCGGGAAGCCTTGTTGACACTCGAGACACTTGGCTTGCTGAAAACGGAGGCGGGACGGGGGACATTCGTTTCAGGCGGCCCGTCCTCGGAATCCAACCATATGGCGCCCTGGCGCTATTCCGGCAGCTATTCGGTATTCGACGTGTTCCAAACGCGCATCATGCTGGAGGGGCAAATCGCGAGCCTGTCAGCCGGAAGGCTCATGGCCAATCAGTTGGAGCAAATGGAGCATGCAACCCGCCAGATGGAAGAGTGCTGGGCGAAACAGGATCTATTGGCCAATGTCGAGGCCGACCTGGAGTTTCACGCAATCATCGCATCGGCGTGCAGCAACACGATGCTGCGTGCGCTCTATGAAACCGTGCGCGAACAGCTGACGGAAACACAGCGCCAGCCAATCCCGATAACCGACCCGGCCCGCATGAGCGCGTCCATCGCGGAGCACCGTCGTATCATAGCGGCCCTGCGCTCCAATGATCCCACTTCTGCGCGTGCTGAAATGGAAACGCATATCCGCAATACGGCGCGCTGCGCCGGGCTCGAACCCTAGAAAGAACGTCATGCGGCAGGAGCCCTGATGCGTGCGGCGATTGACGCCGCTTTATTGGAGGCGCCTTGAAGCGTTTGCCTGCGCCTCTCTAATAAGGCCCGAATACATTTTCTCCTTGCCCGGATACCAGGGCATCGTTCCAATGGAGCCGAAGCCGGCGATCGTTTCCATATGCGCGACCATACGGGCGCGCATGCGCTCGTCTGGAAGCGGACCGGTCATCGCCTGCACGTTGTCGCTCATATGATCCGGGTTTGATGTTCCGCACAGCACGCTCGTGACAGCAGGATGCGCCATGACCCACTTCAAGAAGAACTGCGCCCAGCTCGTCGCGCCAAATTCCTGCGCAAAACCCGGAAGAGGCTGGCCTTCAACAACTTTCATGAGCCGCGCCTTTTCGAGCGGCAGATTGATAAGCACGCCGACGCCCTTATCGGCAGCCAATGGCAGCAGGCGCCGCTCGGCGTCGCGGCTGAAGATCGAGTAATTCGTCTGGATGAAATCGACATCGTCGCGTTGCACGATGGCCGCGAGTTGATCCTGAGCGGAGGTCTCATGATGCGTCACGCCGACATGGCGGATCAATCCTTCCTTTTTCCATGCCTTCATCAGCGGGATCACGACCGGCGCATTGGTAATGCTGTGGCATTGCATGAGATCGATCATGCCCCGCCAAGTGCGCAGCCGCGATTGCCGGAAGCTCTCCTGCGCATGGCTTTCATCGCCGAGATATTCTCCCGTCGACCACACCTTGTTGGCGAGGAATAGCGCGTCTGAGCCCGGAAATTCACCCATGAACTGGCCGACGCTCACTTCTGCCGAACCATAGAGAGGCGATGTGTCGACGACGCGACCGCCGGCCGCGACATATCTTTCGAAAACCTGCCGGAGGCTATCGCGAGCATCGCCGGGCCTCAGATCGAATGTCAGAAACGTACCAAGGCCAAGTGCCGTCACCGTTTCACCGGTGCGCGGCAAAATGCGGGTCAGGATATCGGGCTTGGGGGCGGATTTTGGCAAAGCTGAATTTGCGCCCTGCGTCTGCGCCACGGCGGTGGCAGGACCGGCGAGGGCCAGGCCGGTTGCTGCTGCACTCACCGTTCCGAGGAACTTGCGTCTGTTGATCTTCGACTGGTCCATGGGAGATCTCCTGTGTGAGCTTACTGTCAAAACTGCCAGTTGGCAGGCACCCAGGCGTAACCGCCATCGGTCTTGAGCATTCGGCCAAGGCCGGGAAACGGATAGTGGAAACCGAGCACCGGAATCTGATCGGCGGCCGCCCTGTCGAAAATGCGCCGGCGAGAGGCAAGTGCGGTCTCCTTGTCGCGGTCGGGCCCCGGAAGCCAGGACCTGTCCACGTTGACAACAGGGTGGTAGGCAAGGTCGCCGGTCAGCATCAACTGATCATTTCCCGAATGCACGAGGAACGTCGCCATACCGGGCGTATGCCCTGAGGCGACAATTGTCGTCAGTCCTGGCAGGATTTCGGCGCCGGCCTCATACAGTTCAACGTCGCTTGTAACCGGCTGCAGGCTGCTCTTGATGGCTGCAGCAAAGCGCAGGCGGAATTCTTCCGGGACCGGCATGTAAGATAGGTCAGGATCCGTGAGGACGAAGAAATCCCAGTCGGCCTTCGGCAGGAAAACGGTGGCGCGGGGAAAAGCCCTGCCACCGTCAGCAGCCCTGAGATTACCAACGTGGTCTGGATGAGTGTGCGAAATGACAATTGCGTCGATATCGGCTGCGCTGAGCCCGATCGCAGCCAGGTTCTCAAAAAGTCGGCCACCATTTGGACCCATCGTGCCACCGGCCCCGGCTTCGATGAGGATGCGCCGGCCGCCTGTTTCGATCAGGAGGGTGTTCAAGTTGAGTGCCAGGTGGTCGGTTGGAAGAAATGCGCGCCGCAGAACCTCCTGTAGCTCTGCCTCTGTAGCGTCGCTTGCATAGACCCGTGGCGGACCGCCAATCATACCGTCGCTCAAAACCGTTGCGCTGATTTCGCCAACGCGAAAGCGATAGTGACCGGCATTGCCGCTAAGAGAGGATTTTGTCTGTGCTTTTGCAATGCCGTTGCCGCTCACGCCTGGCAAGAGCATGCTCGAGGCGCCGGCGACGGCAGAGAGCATCACGGCCCGTCTCTTGATGGTGAACGCGTTCATCATGGTTCCTTTCAAAATCAATGAGACGCCGAGGCGTATCAGGACATCTCGAAAGACCATGACATCCACGCGCTGCGCTGATAAGTGATGTAAAATAGATCGGCTTGATAAGGTGAGCTTCGCAATGAGTGCGTTACGTCTCGATAGTTTTGATGTTTTTGCCGCTATTGTCCGCTGCGGTGGTTTCCGCGCTGCGGCGCTGGAACGTGGCGTGTCTTCGTCGGCATTGAGTCAGACCATCAACGCGCTGGAAGAGACACTTGGTATTCGGTTGCTCAATCGGACCACCAGAAGTGTCTTTCCAACTGAAGCGGGGCAACGTCTGCTGGACCGCCTTAATCCGGCCTTGACGGACATCAGGCTTGCCATCGCCGAGGTCGATGAGTTGAGGGATACGCCTTCGGGAACCTTGCGGATCAACGCGCCTGCCCCTGCCGTTGATCATCTTCTGTGTCGCCTCGTCTTCGAGTTCATGGAAACATATCGCGAGGTAAAAATAGAAATCATCAGCGACGCTGCAGTGATCGACATCGTCGAACAGGGATTCGATGCTGGCGTGAGGTTCGGCAAGCAGTTGGCCCAGGACATGATTGCAGTCCCGTTAGGGCCATCGCTCAGATATGCGATCGTTGCCTCTCCGGATTACATCGAACGGCGAGGGCGGCCCGAAACGCCGCACGATCTCGTCAATCATGATTGCATAAGGCGACGGTTCCCTGGCGGCACGTTGGTGACATGGCGGTTCACCAATGCAAGCGAAGAGCTCGATGTCACGCCGGACGGACGGCTGACACTCAGTTCGGCGCATAATGAGCTTCAGGCAGCATTGGCCGGCAAAGGCATCGCGCACGTTCTGGACGACTACGCGAAACCTTATGTTGAAAGCGGTCATTTGGTTGAACTCCTCATCGACTGGAGCCCTTCCTTGCCAAGCTGGTTTTTGTATTACCCCAACCGCCGTCTTCCGAGCGCGGCCATGCGCGCATTTCTGGACTACATCAGAGGCTATAAATGGGACACCGGCACATAACCGACCGGCCCGGCGAGCACACCGATTTTGAACAGCAAACGACGGTGTACGGTCATGTGGTGTCTCTTCTGGTACGATTTCCGCTGTTGACGGCTTATTGGACGCGTTCCCATTCGATGACGATCTTTGTGCCTTCCGGACGTTGAAAGCTCTCATGCATGCGATCGCCGACAACGGTCAGAGTGAGTTCCTGTGTCGTCCGTGTTCCGCCGACCCAGTTCGGAAACGTTGAAGCCTCCACGCGGTTACCGCTGAATGCACCGTTTTCATCGACCGTATAGGTGCCGAAGAAACCAATATTGCGCGCCATCGCATCGCGATTTTCCGTATCGGTACCGCCGCCTCGGGCATTTGATGTGAAGCGAGGCGTATCGGCGTCCGTCAGCACTTCGACGAAATGCATGTCCGGTGTGAACACGAGCAGTCCGAGTGGGCGCTGCCCGTAAGCCGGGGTATTTGCGCCCTCCGGGTCGATCTGCGCCGAGATCATGCGCCAGGTTCCAACGATCTGATTGACTTGAGCCGTCTGCGCGGCGGCGGCGACCGGAGACAAGGCGATGAACGCGCAGAGAAGCGCTGATCGAAGTTTCATGAGGAATTCCTTTGCGATAACGTTGTTGGGTGCGAGCAAGCTTGATCTCCAAGCATCAAAGGTCCTGCCGGTCAGCGGAGTGTGCAATCTGCTGTTGCCCTTTGATTGCCTCCAGACGTGCGGCGAGTGCTGTCGAAATGGACGCGTAGGCGGTGCTCCCAAGCGCGAGACGCAAGCCGGGTCTGGCGCTGTCGGCGGCCGAGATGATCGCCGTGACTGTTCGAGCGGCGTCACCCTTCACGACGAAGCTGCCGTCGCTGATTGCTCGCCGCACGGCGCCCGCTGGGGTGTTCTCGTAGATGTCCATAGGGGCGGCGCGCACGAGACCGGCACCGAAATTCGTTCCCGTCGGGCCTGGTTCGACAATGATAAAATCTATGCCGAGAGGCGCAACTTCCTGTGCGACCGACTCCACAAACCCTTCAATGCCCCATTTGATCGCATGATAGAGGCTGAAACAGGGATAGGCGATCTGACCCCCTTCCGACGAAATCTGGATGATGCGTCCACCGCCCTGTTGGCGAAGCCACGGCAACGCCGCCCGGATGATTTGTATCGAGCCTGTCAGGTTCGTCGCGATTTGTTGATCGATCTGATCGTTGGTCAGTTCTTCCGCTGCGCCGAACAAGCCATATCCCGCGTTGCTGACGACAACATCAATCTGTCCCATCTCCTCGAACGCCCTGTCGATCGCTTTTTGGATGCTGGCAACGTCGGCCAGATCCAGGAGCGAGGCACAAAAGTTTCCGCCGTAGCGTTGCTCAAGATCCAACTGCATATCTTTTTTGCGTACCGTGCCGACGACCCTGTCGCCGCGGGCGAGGAGCTGTTGTGTCATCTCTTGACCTAAGCCAGAGGACACGCCGGTGATTAGCCAGGTCTTCATCGTCATAAACCCTTTCATAAGAACTCAGTTTAATGTAGCGAAGACCAATTGGTGCAATAAGACATCCAATTCAGGATGACCAAGTGCAAAGAATTCACGAATGGTTCGGCCAACCCTAAACGACCTTGCGTCATTCGCTGCGGTGGCCAACCATCGCAATTTTCGCATCGCCGCAGAGACACTCGGCATCTCGCGGTCGGCTCTGAGCCATGCCATCATCGCTCTCGAGAGCAAGCTCGGTATCCGGCTTTTCAATCGCACCACGCGCAGCGTGTCCCTCACGCAGGCGGGGGCGCAGTTGCTCGCGCGTCTTGACCCCGTTCTTCAGGATCTGGATGCGGCGCTCGACACGCTCGCCGAAAGCCGCGGAACGCCCAGCGGAATTTTGCGGATCAACGCCAACAAGAGCGGCGCGCGCATTCTTCTTCGCAGCGTCATTCCTCATTTTCTCGATAGCCACCCGGAAGTCGAAATCGATCTCGTTTCGGAAGGGCGCCTCGTCGACATCGTCGATCAGGGATTTGACGCCGGAGTACGGCTGGCCGAAGCCGTGCCGCAGGACATGGTTGCCGTGACGTTCGGCGGCACCGTCCGTTTCATAACAGTTGCCGCGCCGCGTTATCTCAAGGACAGGGTGCCCCCTGGCACGCCGGATGACCTCCAGGCCCACGCCTGTATCCGGCAGCGCCTGCCCAGCGGAAAGCGGTATCGGTGGGAGTTTTCGAGACGAGGGGCGGAGGTTGCGATCGACGTTCCAGGTAAGCTCACATTGGACGACAACGACCTTCTCGTTCAAGCTGCAGTGGACGGCCAAGGCATTGCCTACGTTCCGGATAGCTTTGCACATCCGTTCCTGGCCTCGGGGCAACTTGTCACGCTCCTGGACGAGTGGTGTCCGCCAGTCCCCGGCTTGGTCCTCTATTACCCTCGCAACCGCCATGTCCCGGCAACATTGCGGGCGTTCATCGATACCATGAAGGTCATCTTCCAAGATGAGGACAACAGGAAGCAACACCGCCATTCAACGCGTAGCGAATGAATGGCGTTATCGTCAGGGAGGTCATGTCACCTCATGGACGGTGCGCCTTGGAGCACGGCGGCTAACACGATAGACTGCCGCAGGCGGGACGTTTGCAAGTGTGCGCCCCACATAAGTGGCTTTAAGGCCCAATCGGTCGAGTAATGGTCTTGGTATCGGACATCTTGGGCCATACGTAAACTGATAAAAGGCGCCGTTCTGGCGCAGGTGCGAGAACGCACCATCAAGTATGGCAATAACCTTTCGCGCCGGCATCGAAAGAAGCGGGAGCCCACTCACGACTGCGCCCACTGGAGTGTGCGGTTGGAGCGCCAGTGTGATTAAATGCGCGGCGTCCATCTGAATGGTTCTGGCCTTGGGAAACCGAACTTCGAGCTGCACCGCAAAGTCTGAACCGTATTCGACCAGTACAAGGTTTTCTTCTGCGACGCCCCTGCCGAGCAGAGCCGTCGTGAACACTCCGGTTCCGGGCCCCAGTTCAATAACCGTCCCGGTTTCTTGCGAAATCTCCGTTGTCATTAAAGCTGAAAGCGCTCGGCCAGACGGCGTGATGGACGCGACCTGTAACGGCGCAGAAAGCCAGGCTCGAAAAAACAAAGAGGCTTCGGCGATCCTGCTTGTCATCACTTGTTACTCGCGATGGCGGGTATAAAACGCTCCGCCAGTCCCATCGCCATCAAACCAAATAGGCCATAGAGCCCAATCCATTCTACGAGGGTGCCAAGAGGATCCATGTCAGAGATCCCCGCTTGTTGCCGCACCGAGATGAGCGACCGCCGGGGGCGGAACCTGTCTGTCGAAGGCAACGCCGGTCAATTGTTCGGACGCCTGCCACAGACGGTGCGCGACATGCGTTTCCAATGCTTGGGCGGGGATTTGCGATATCGCGGGATATCCTCTCGTCTCGCCGAATTTATGGGGGCCGTAATAGGCGCCACAGCGTGCCGCAGTTGACGTGGCTGCGAAAAGGGTGGGCAGTGCGCCTTGCGCCGCCGGCTGAAACAGGAACCACAGCAACGATCTGATGCGGCCTTGGGCGCTCACCCGTCCCGGCCCGTTGTGAAGCAGGTCGGTGCGTGAGATGCCGGGGTGTGCTGCGATGCTCGTGATGCCCCAGCCGGCCGACTTGCTGCGACGCTGAAGCTCGAGCGCGAACATCAAACATGCCAGTTTCGACTGGCTATAAACGGGCATGGGCTTGTAGTCATGCTCCGCTTGCAAATCGCTGAAGTTGATTGCGGCATTGCCGCCGCGCACGGCCACGCTCGACAGAGTCACTAGCCTGGGCGTTTCGCCGCGCATCAGCAGTGGAAGAAGCTGCGCGGTGAGCGCAAAATGGCCGAGATAGTTGGTGCCGAACTGCAATTCAAAGCCGTCGACGGTTGTCTTGCGGGTTGGAGGCATCATTACACCGGCATTGTTGATGAGAACATCTATATGATCTCGTTCACCCTTTAACCGCTGGCTGAAAGCCGCAATCGACCCAAGGTCGCCAAGGTCGATTGCCTCGAAAGTAACGGAAGCGTTCGGCACATCCTGCCTGATCCGTCGCATCGCCTCGGCGCCTTTGGCAGGATTGCGGCCGGCGATGATGACGTCACCGCCCGCCCGGGCCAGGGCTACGGCATCTTCGAAACCTAAGCCACCTGTGCCGGTGACCACAATCGTTCGGCCCTTCTGGGACGGCATATCCTCAAGTGTCCAGAATTTGGTCATTGTCTTTCCTTTCGGGAGAGAAGCAAGATTTGCAGGTCCGCCGAAGATGCCAATTTGCGGGGCATTTTCAGCGCACTCCGGAGTCGCCATGGGGTGAAGGCGACCTTCTCAGATCGGGAATGGGGCGATGTCATCGTTTGACGCAGTTGGGCGCGGTCAGCGATGGCGGAGGAAAGCCGCGATGCGTTGATTTGTGATCAGGTAGACGATGCCGGTCAGAACGCTCGCCAAGGGCACGATCAACAGGCCAAGTCCGAGGCCGTTTGGAATGTTGGCTGCTGTAGCTGCATCACTGACGATGCCAACGATGAGGGGGCCGAGTGCCGGGCCGGCGAGACCGGTTCCGATCATCACGAGGCTGGTCGCTTGTGCCTGACGTCCCGGACCAGCAATCAGATGCGCAGCCCCGAAGCCCCAAGGCAACATGAACGAAAACGACAGCATTCCGGGGACGAAGAGCGCGATGGACATCCATCCGGTTGGTGCAAACAGTGCTGCCGTCGTCGTTACGCTGGCGACCAGGAAAAGAATGGCCGGGGGGCCGAGCACCTTGCCGGTGCCGGAGCGAACAGCGTAGTCAAACCAGCGTCCACCGCCCAGTGTCCCGATAATCCCCATCAGCCCTTGCAACATGCCGAAGGAAATGCCGACCTCGGTTGCGGTGAAGCCATATGTGCGGATCAAAAACGGAATGGAAAAGGCATAAAAGGGCGCTCCTGCGAAGCCCAGGAAAACGGCACCTGTGAACAGCCAGCGGAACGGCGGAGACGATAGCAGATCAAGGCTGGTTCGCAGAAAGGGTTCGTTGCGACCGGCTGTCAGGGGAAGCGGGGGAGTAGGGCCGGTGACAAGAATGGTCAACAACCCGATCAAGACGCCGATCGCTCCCGCGCCCATCAAAACGATGCGCCAGCCGAATACATCTGCAATCGCGCCGCCGGCCGCAAATCCCACCATCGTGCCCAGGGGGATGCCCATTGCGAAAAGACCGATGGCAAGACCGCGCCGCTCCGGCCCAATTTTGCGGACGATGAGAGCATGACCCGCCGGTACTGCGCCTGCCTCTCCGAATGCGACACCGAAGCGTGTGAGGGCCAGGAACATGAAACTCGCGGCAAAACCGCCGAGTGTCGTCATGACGCTCCAGATCAAAACGCAGGACACCAGCACCAGCCGCGGTGATCCCCGATCCGCCGCACGGGCAAGTGGCAATGATAGGAGTGCGTAACACACGGCAAATGCAAGGCCGGTGAGCAGGCCCATCTGCGTGTCGCTCAACGATAGGTCTGCTTTGATTTTTTCCGCCAGGATGAATGGAAGTATTCGATCGATCTGCGAGAACACGTTGATGAGCAAAAGTATGATGCATATGGCAGCCATTCGCAGGCCTTTTGCGTAGTCCCGGCTGGCGGCAGCGGGTAGGGGTCGTATCTCTGAAGGGTCTATTGACCGGGCGACAATTTCTGTCATCTTGGGGTCACTCCTCGCTTGGTTGCACCCTTAAGCTAGATGGAGTGTCCCATGACCAGAATGCCCGAACCCTCAAGAAACTTGCCTATTCCTACAGAAGGCGATACCGTCGCGGGTGACGGCCGCGTGTTGCCATGGCCACAAAAACAACCGGAATCGCGCTTGGCATCACCGATACTCAACGCTGTAACGACGTATATCGAGAGTCAGGGTGGTGGACAGGGTTTGTTTCCGACCGCCATTGATGGGTTCAGCATCGTGCGTTCGTACCAGGCGATGATGCCGATGCGTGCGCTCTATCGTCCTTCACTTTGTGTCGTTCTTCAAGGCGCGAAGGAAATCCGGTTCGGTGGCGACCGGCTTGACTACCGCGCAATGGAATGCCTCGTTGTCAGCATTGGGCTTCCAGCGGCAGGACGCATCGTGGAGGCCAGTCCCGAGTATCCGTATGTGGGCGTCCTGATTGATTTCGACGTCGTCACGATGCGGCAGGTTCTGGAACAGCTCGACACCCCGCCTTCTCCAGCCACTACTTCCGGCCCTTGCGCGTTCGTGGGAAAAGTGGATCAACCACTTGCGGATTGCATCCTGCGTCTTGTCAGGATGACAGAAACGCCGAAAGCAATTCCGATACTGGCGCCCTCAGTCATGCGCGAAATTTGCTATTGGTTGCTCAGCGGTCCACATGGCGGGGAACTCTGCAAACTGGCATTGCCCGAATCGAACATCGAGCGGGTCGTCAAGGCAATCGCGACGCTGCATGTCAACTTTGCGCAGACATTGCGTGTCGAGCAGCTGGCAGATGTGGCGCGCATGAGCCCGTCGTCATTTCATCAGCACTTCAAAGCGTTGACCTCGATGACACCTCTGCAGTTCCAGAAACAACTCCGGCTCCTGGAGGCAAGGCGCCTCATGGTGGCCGAGGCCGCCAATGTGGCCGATGCTGCCTACAAAGTGGGATACGAAAGTCCTTCACAATTCAGCCGGGAATACTCACGTGAGTTCGGGATCGCGCCGAAACAGGATGTTCTAAACCAGCAGCGGCTCTACAATGAATATGCCAGCCGCACGGTTCGAACCGCCTGAGCTGCAGGACGCGACGTGGCAACCGATTTCGAGAGTGCAAATCCTGAGACCCAACACCAAGTTGTCCTCTGACGATCGGCTAGCACGAAACTAGCCGCTCAACGAGGAACGACAAACGCGACGATCCCATCTCTACAAACAACCTCAGTATCTCCGCGCGAAAATGAGCGAATGCACCAAGCATTTGTGATGGAGGCGCTGGCAAGCGGGATCAGGTATTGCATTTTCTTACACGGTTGATGTTTCGCGGAACCATCATTGAAGCTGCGTGTTTCGCTGTGTCGGACTGATAAAAATACGCTGTGCAATCACGAGGCCATCACATGTCGATAATGATTAACGGGTCGCCGGCCGAACTACCGCGCGATGCACGCATATCGCTTCTGGATTTTCTGCGTGAGGAACTGCACCTCACCGGCACCAAAAAGGGTTGTAACCAAGGCGCATGCGGGGCCTGTACGGTGCTGGTTGAGGGGGAACGGATTTTGTCCTGCCTGGCGCTGGCCATCCAATATGACGGGCGCGCGGTCACGACGGTGGAAGGACTTGCGGCGCCTGATGGCCTGCATCCGTTGCAACAGGCCTTTATCGACCATGACGGCTTCCAATGCGGCTATTGTACGCCTGGCCAGATCTGTTCGGCAATCGGGATGGCCGCAGAGGCAAAGCGCGGCGTTCCAAGTCATGTCAGCGCCGATCTGCGCGCCGACGTGGTTCTGACGCGTGAGGAACTGCAGGAGCGCATGAGTGGCAACCTCTGTCGCTGCGGCGCGCATAATGGGATCATCGATGCGATCCGCGATACGGTCGCTGCGGAGATGGTGGCATGAACCCGTTCGAATATGTGCGTGCGGCTGACGCTGCGGAAGCGGTGCGGCTGGGGCAGGGAAGTACAACTGCTTACCTTGGGGGCGGTACCAATCTAGTCGATTTGATGCGCGAGACGATAGCGCGTCCCGACAACCTCATTGACGTAACGAGCCTCTCAGCGGCGATCGAGGAAACAGAAAGCGGAGGCCTGATGATCGGCAGCGCGGTTCGTAACACCGCATTAGCCGAGCATGACATGGTGCGAAGCCGTTACCCGGTGCTCTCACGCGCAATTCTGGCGGGCGCTTCGGCGCAGATCAGGAATATGGCGACGGTTGGCGGCAACCTGCTCCAGCGGACTCGATGCACTTACTTCTACGACACCGACGGTTCGAGCTGCAACAAACGGACGCCGGGTTCGGGGTGCGATGCAATTGAGGGGTTCAACCGAATTCATGCGATTTTCGGCGCGTCCTCCGCATGCGTTGCGACACACCCATCTGATATGTGTGTTGCGCTCACAGCGCTGGATGCGACCGTCCATCTCCAAAGTACGGACGGCGTACGGACACTCCCCTTTGCCGAATTGCACAGGCTGCCGGGCGATCATCCGGAATTCGATACGGTACTCAGGCCCGGCGAACTTATCACCGCCGTCGAATTGCCCGCTTTGTCGTCCGAAGTTCGTTCGAGCTATCGCAAGGTTCGCGACAGGGCAAGCTATGCCTTTGCGCTGGTGTCAGTCGCTGCCGTGCTTGAAGTGGAGGATGGCCACATCAAAGATGTGCGCATCGCGCTGGGTGGCGTCGCACACAAGCCGTGGCGCGCGTCAAAGGCTGAAGCAGTGTTGCTTGGCCGTCCTCTGACGGAAAAAATTCTTCAGGATGCGGCGAGTGCCGAACTGAGCGATGCCAAGCCACTCCGCGATAACGGCTTCAAGATCGAACTTGTCAACCGCACCCTCGTGGCCGTCCTCGGCGATCTTACAGGAGCAACAGCATGAGCATCGTCGATACCGTCAAGGGCGCGGCCCAGGCCGCGGTGCAGGGAGCGATGGCAAAACTGGTGCCACTGGCGCCCGACAGCTGGATTCCGGGCGGCGTTCCCGATCCTTTGATACGCCGCCAGCATGGGTTAATCGGCAAGCCGGTCTCGCGTCTCGACGGCATGTTGAAGGTGAAGGGCGCAGCGACGTTCGCCGCCGAGTTTCCGCTTGAGAACATGGCCTATGCTGCACTTGCCTATGCAACGATCCCGCGCGGACGGATTGCGACGCTCGACACATCTGCCGCGGAGGCGGCGACCGGTGTCGTGGCCGTGATGACGCACAAAAACGCGCCAAGAATGAACGCGCCCGCAGTTTTTGGAACGTCGCCGAGCGCGGCCGGCCCCGCCGATTTACCGATCATGCAGGATGATCGTATCCATTGGAACGGGCAGCCCATCGCGGTTGTGCTTGCTGAAACTCAGGAGCACGCGGATCACGCCAAATCCTTGATCGTCGCGACTTATGCTATTGAACCATCGACCACCTCGCTTGCAAAAGCCAAAGCCGCAGGCGCACAACCAGCGCTGTTCATGGGCGAGCCATTGCTGACCGAAATTGGCGATGCAGAGGCGGTGTTGGCGGCGGCCGCACACAAGGTCGATCACATCTACACAACACCGAGGCACAATCACAATGCGATCGAGTTGCACGGCGCGAGCATAGCATGGGTTGACGGCGAACTGGTCATTCACGATGCCAGCCAGCTCGTCACAATGGAGGCCGCAACAATTGCAGGCGTATTCGATCTCAAGCCGGAGCAAGTTCGCGTGACGTCCCCCTTTGTCGGTGGCGGTTTTGGCGGTAAATGCCTGTGGGACCATCAGATCCTCGGTGCTGCCGCAGCAAAGGTTTCGGGACGCCCGGTTCGCATTGCGCTGACGCGTGAGGGAGTATATCGCGGTGTCGGTGGCCGCACGCTAACCGAACAGCGTGTTGCGATCGGAGCGACCGCAGACGGTCATTTCCAGGCGATGATCCACACCGGTATTTCAGCTGTAAGCCCGCACAACAACATGCCCGAGGCTTTCATCATGGGAACGCGCTCGGGCTATGCGGCGGATAGTTTCAAGCTGTCGGTCGAGACCGTCACGATGAACATGCTCGCCAACACCTTCATGCGCGCGCCGGGCGAATCCGTCGGGACATTTGCGCTGGAATCGGCAATCGACGAGTTGGCAGCCGCGTTGCAGATCGATCCGGTCGAACTACGCATCCACAACGAACCCGAGAAAGACCCGACCTCGGGCTTGCCTTTTTCCGCGCGCCATATCGTCGAGGCATGGCGGTCAGGCGCTGAGCTTTTCGGGTGGGACCAGCGGAGCAAGACGCCCGCCACCCGGCGCGACGGAGAGTGGATGGTCGGCATGGGCTGCGCGACAGCGACCTATCCATATAACCGCATGCCAGGGGCTGCTGCACGGATCACACTTCACCGGGACGGACCGGATGGTGTTGGCGCGATCATTGAGGTCGCAGCGCACGAAATGGGAATGGGAACGTCCACCACCACGGCCATGGTTGCGGCAGAGCGTCTTGGCCTGCCGATGGACGCGATCGAGGTCCGCTACGGCGATTCAAATATTCCCGGCGCCATTCTGGCGGGTGGATCGCAACAGACCGCAGCGATCGGAGGTGCGATGATTGCGGCGCATAACGCCTTGGTCGCCAAATTGTTGAAGCTTGCAGGCAACGATTCGCCGCTTGCGGGTTTGGCACTCGAAGAGGTTGGCAGTGAGGATGGAGGCCTGGCCAAGCTGGACGATCCCACACGCAGGGAAGGCTATGCCTCGATCCTCGACCGCGCGCAGTGCGACAGCATCACTGTTGAGGAAAAGGCGTCGCAGCCACTGGAATCGATGCACTGGTCGATGCATTCACATGGCGCGGTCTTTTGCGAGGTCCGCGTCAATACGGTTACCGCAGAGACGCGCGTCAGCCGCATCCTGGGATCCTATGATTGCGGCCGGATCCTTAACCCAAAGACTGCGCGCAGCCAGTTCCGTGGTGGCATCATCATGGGGCTAGGGCTGGCGCTGATGGAGGAGACGCAGTTCGATGAGCGCAATGGCCGGATCATGAACCCTAGCCTGGCCGAGTATCACGTGCCGGTGCACATGGACGTCCCCGAAATCGATATAATCTGGACCGACATCGCCGATCCCCACACGCCGATGGGAGCGCACGGCGTCGGCGAGATCGGCATTACCGGCGTCGCTGCCGCCGTGGCGAATGCGATCTACAACGCGACAGGCAAGCGCATCCGCGACCTGCCGATCACGCTCGATAAGCTGCTGTGACACCAGACGATCGCGCGCGTCGGGCAATGGGTCGACATCGACGGTATACAACACGACTTGCTCCAAGTTTCGTAATTGGCGCCGTTCAGACGGACTAAGTCCCTATGGTAAGCTGGAGAAAGCCGGTCATTAATTGGCCGCCTCAAACCAAAGATTAAACCGGGTCTGGCGTCTCCAAACAAGACGAGTGACCAACCGTTGCGATGCGGGCGTCCCGACCGATAGCCCATCACTCGATCCCCTGTCTTGGGATCATCTCCTGACATTGAAATCGGCGGATCTCAGGCTCGCAAGATGTCGGCCGTAACTGTAGGCGCTGTCCCGCTTGGCGATAGCGCCTTTGAGGCCGCGGAAGCGGGCATTTTCCATAATATGGCGTCGAACCGAAGCTTCAAAGGCAAACAGGACCGACGCCATTGCCGCCCGCTGCACATCGCGGCGGCCTCCGCAATGCGCCGAAATCGGAGTGCCCTTCAGCGCTTCGTCTGGCGGGGGACGAGGTAGGGCTTTTACTTGATCCTTGGGCCCCCGCATCCAGATGTCCCTTCTTCCAGTGCTAGCAGCAGAACAAGTATCGCCTTTTCATGGATGCTTGACCACGCAAGGTGTTCGAATCGGTGGTCAGAAACCCATAGGGATCATCGCTTGCCGGACCGTTCTTGACCTTGCGAAGGATGGTCCATTGAGCGGCATGAATGAACTTTGCGAAATTCGACATTGGCCACATGGGTTGACAACGGACCTCATGTTCATTATTACGAACTCATTCATTATAGTGAACAAAACGGGAGAAGTTCTGTTGAGTGGCCGTGGTGTGGAGCGCGTTCTTGATATGATCGAATGGTTCGCAGCCACGACTGCGCCTGCCGGGCTGTCTGAGATCGCGGCGGCATTGGTGATGCCCAAGTCAAGCGCGCTTCAGATGCTTCAGTCTCTGACAGAGCGCGGCTATATCCAGCGTCTGGACAATGGCGAATACGAGTTGCGCCGTCTGCCAGGCGAGATTTCGGCGGACGGCCGAAACTACGGCGCGCTTATTGCACTGGTATCGCCTTATCTTCTCGAGGCTGTGCAGCAGACCGGAGAAAGCGGCTTCATCGCCGTTCTCGAAGACCAGTCGATCCGCTACCTCAACAAAGTCTTGCCGAAGCGCGAAATATTGTACGACCGGGATATCGTTCCAACGCGCCCGGCGCACAAGGTCGCGAGCGGCATCGTTTTGCTATCGCGCGCAAGCAAGGCGGAAATCGATCGCTACGCGGTGTTGGCATCGCTCACCGAGCAGGAACATTCCAAGCTTCAGGAAGCCATCGCAAGTGCCTTGAGTTCGGGGTTTTATCTCAATCCCATGGGGATTGTCGAAGGTGCGGCGGGTGCGGCCGCTCCGATTATCGGCGCTGACGGCAAAGTTGTCGCCGCATTCAACATATCCGGTCCGCAGGCGCGGTTCGTCTCGAATTCCGACCGCATCAGTCAAGTGGTCCGGGAAGCCGCAGTCGCCGTCAGCGAGGAGCTGGCGCGGCGTGGTCGTCGCTTATCCAAAGGGAGGTAACAATGAAATTAACAACGCTTTCGGTCATGGCCGGGCTGTTTGCTGGCATTGCCGGTTTCGCTCAGGCGCAAGAGGTGCCGGCAGGCTATCCCGCCGACTATTCCAAGATCATCGAAGGGTCTCGCGCCGAATCCGGCCTGATGATCTATTCCAATATGGCCGACAACAACTGGCAGCCGATCCTCAAGGGGTTCAGCGCCAAATACCCCTGGGTGAAGGTCGAGACCATCGACCTGGGTTCGGGCACCGTTCATTCGCGCTGGGAGGCCGAAAAGGGATCGAAATCCCGCACTGCCGATGTGCTTGTCTCAGGTGCAAACGACCGCTGGGCCGCCTATGGCAAAGATGGCTTGATGGAGGATTACAAGAGCCCGGAGATCGCACAGCTGCCGGAATTCGCCTATCCTTATCCTGGCGTCAACGTCCTTTCGACAGACCCGCTGGTCATCACCTATAATGCGGCGCTTCTCCCGGATACGCAGCGGCCGAAGGGCTTTGCCTCGCTGGTTGCTGCTGCGACGGCAGACCCTGACACTTTCACGGGCAAAATTACGACCTATGATGCCGCGCGCAACAGCTTCGGTCTCAGCGCCTGGTGGAGCTACATGGACAAGAAGGGCGAGCAAGGCTGGAGCGACCTTCGCAAGATCGGTCCCATGATCCGTGGCGAAACGTCCGGCGGTCCAATGAACGAAAAGATCGCCACCGGTGAATACCTGATGGGCATTGCCGTTTCCGGCATCACCATCTTCCCGCGTCTGGAGCAGCCAGGCGGCGAAATCCTCGGTTTCGCCTTCCCCGATGACGGCACCATCATGATGTTGCGCGGCATGGGCATTCCGAAGGGCGCAGCCAACCCGAACTCGGCCAAGCTGTTCATTGACTATGCGCTCAGCCAGGAAGGCCAGACGCTGGTCGGCAAGGGTGGTCTCGTGCCTTATCGTGAAGACGTGCCGGAAGACCAGGTTCGTTATACTTTCCAGAAGATCAGCGAAATCGTCGGAAAGGACAACATCATCACTGCCGGTTTCGACCAGCGCCTGATCACCGAAGCGGGTCCCTTCGTCGAGAAGTGGAACGCGGCAATCGCCGGCAAGTAAGCCGAGCCAAGGGGCCGGCTTCCCGTCGGCCCTTCTACCAACCCTGACAGGAAAATTCGATGACGGATATCAGCCACCCCGGCACGGCCGGACGGGGGATGGACCGATCGCGTGCGATCTACTGGGGCGTTGCGGCGCTGACGACGATCCTCGTATTCGGTCCGATCACTCCGATTGTCTTCCAGGCCTTCCTCGACAAGCCGCTCTACGACGATACCGCAGTCATGACGCTTGGCAATTTCACCCGCCTGTTCAGCGAACCGGGCATGGCCGGCGTCTTCGTCAACACGTTGTATTTCGGGGCGCTGACGATGCTTATCGCCCAGGTGTTTGGGGCGGTCATGGCGGTTCTCGTCGGGCGCACCAATCTTCCGGGCCGCAAGTGGCTCGGCGAAATCTTCATCTGGCCGCTCTTCGTCTCGAATCTCGTCATCGCCTTCGGCTGGTTCACCATGTACGGCCCATCCGGCTTTATGACGCTGGCGGCCAAAACCTATCTCGGCGGCGCGCCCTGGAACCTTTACACCGTTACTGGAATGGGCATCGTCGCCGGCCTCAGCCAGGCGCCGCTCACCTATCTCATGTGCCTCGCCGCCGTAACCAAGGCCGATCCGTTGCTGGAGGATGCCGCCCGTTCCACCGGTGCCGGCCCCTTCCGGGCGTTGTTCTCGGTCACCATTCCGATGATCCGTCCCGCGATCATCTATTCGGCCGTCCTCAATTTCGTCGTCGGCATCGAGATGCTAGCAATTCCGCTTCTGTTCGGCGGCCCGTCCGGCATTCAGACGGTCACGACCTTTCTCTACAATGCAGGCATCAATGCCGCCGTGCGCCCGGAATACGGTATCGTCGGTGCCGCCGCCGTGATCCTTTTGATCGTGGTTGCGTTCCTGGTCTGGTTGCAGGGGTTCCTGATGAAGGGGGCCGGCCGTTTCGTCACCGTGCGCGGCAAGGCCAGCCGTCCCTCAACGCTCGATCTCGGCGCCTGGCGCTGGCCGGCCTTTCTCTTCGTCTTCGCCTTTGCCTTCCTGACGATCATCTCGATCTTCGGCGGCATCTTCATGCGCTCGGCGGTCAGTTTCCTGACGCCGCTCATTCCCTTCTGGAAAGTGCTGACGACCGCCAATTTCGAGCATGTGCTCGGATCGGCGAACTATGTGCGCTCCATCGTCAACTCAGTCATGGTTGCGACAATCGGCGCTGCGATCGGCACGTTTTTCATCCTCGTCATCGCGCTCGTCGCACGTCGTTCGGATTTCAAGCACAACCGCGCTCTGGAATATATCGCACTCTTCCCGCGCGCTTTGCCCGGCATCATCGCAGGTCTCGGCTTCTTTTATGCCGTTATCTGGCTGCCTGGAGCAGACGTCATCCGTGGGACGATCGCGGTGCTGATCCTCGCCTTCATGATC
The DNA here is from genome assembly GCF_001426685.1 of Rhizobium sp. Root483D2. Classification (GTDB taxonomy): domain Bacteria; phylum Pseudomonadota; class Alphaproteobacteria; order Rhizobiales; family Rhizobiaceae; genus Pararhizobium; species Pararhizobium qamdonense. The sequence continues at coordinate 76,100 of NZ_LMFB01000019.1, forward strand.
CGCTACATCCCGGTCGGCTTCGGCGCCATCGCGCCGGCTCTCGCCCAGGTCGGCGAGGAACTCGACCGCGGTGCGCGCATTTCCGGGGCCGACTGGTGGACGACGGTGACCCGCATCATCGTGCCCATCCTCAAGCCTGCGCTCTTCAGCTGTTACGCGCTGCTGTTCATTCACTTTTTCAAGGAATACGTGACGGCAGCCTTCCTCTATCAGCCGGGGTCCGAAATCATCGGCACCACCATGCTGCAGCTTGTCGCCCAGGGCGACAACGGCCCGGTGTCCGCCCTTGCAACCATCCAAGTCGTCATTACCGCCGCGTTCGTTCTCATCGCACGCCGCGTCATGGGAGCCAAAATCTATGGCTGATCTCGTCCTACAAAACCTCACCATCAAGTACGGCGCCGTCACGGCCGTCGATAATCTCAACATCCACGTCGCGTCGGGCGAGTTCCTGACGCTGCTCGGGCCATCGGGTTGCGGCAAGTCGACGTCGCTGTTTGCAGTTGCCGGTCTCAACCACGCAACATCGGGCACGATCCGTGTCGGCGACCGGGTGCTGTTCGACGGCAACCCGAACAACACGGTGCCGCCGGAAAAGCGCAATATCGGTCTGGTCTTCCAGTCCTACGCGCTCTGGCCGCACAAGACGGTCGCGGAAAATCTCGCTTTCCCGCTGACGCTGCGCAAGATCGGCCGGGCCGAACGTGACGAGCGCATCAAGGAAGCGCTCGGCCTCGTGGAAATGCTGCCTTATGCGGATCGCTATCCGTTTGAACTGTCCGGTGGCCAGCAGCAGCGCGTGGCGCTGGCCCGCGCGCTCGTCTATCGCCCGCCGCTTCTGCTTCTCGACGAACCGCTCTCCAACCTCGACGCCAAACTGCGCGAACGCGCCCGCGTCTGGCTGCGCGAACTGCAGGAGCGGCTGAAGGTCACCACGATCTACGTCACCCACGATCAGGCGGAAGCGCTTGCCGTTTCGGACCGGATCGCAGTGATGAGCATGGGCCGTATGCGCCAGCTCGGCACGCCTCGCGAGATTTACGAGCGTCCCGCGGACAGCTTCGTCGCCGACTTCATCGGATCGTCGAATTTCTTCGATGGCACCATGATCGAAAGCGGAGCGGATACAGCGCGTATCCGCCTGGTCGATGGCAGCGAAATCGCCACGCCGCCCGCACCGGCCGGCGCAAACGGCGCAGTGGTCGTCGCCATTCGCCCGGAAAAGATAGAGCTTGCCAGTGAAACAGGCCCGAACACGATGCGGGTGTCGATCGAGCAGCGGACCTATCTCGGCTCCGTCTGGCAATATGCGGTGCGATCCGGTCCAATCGAATTCCGCATCCAGACACCGGCGGAATTGAAGGAAGACAGCATTCTTGTGCGTGTTCCCAAGGAGCATTGCGCCGTCTTCCCCGACAAGCCCGGCGCGAAGTGAGGTCTTCATGGCAGAGCCTGACAAAACAGTCCGTTTCGATGCCACACGCAAAGGGCCGCTGCACGGCATCCGCGTCGTCGATCTCAGCCGTGTCGTTGCCGGCAACATGCTGTCGCTGCAGCTCGGCGATTTCGGTGCCGACGTCATCAAGGTAGAGCCGCCGCAGGGCGACGCTCTTCGTGAGTGGCGCGACGAAGGGCACTCGCTGCACTGGAAGACGTACGGCCGCAACAAACGCTCGATTGCGCTCAACCTGCGCCAGCCAAAAGCGCTGGACGCCCTCAAGAAGCTGATCGGGAAGGCCGATGTCTTCATCGAGAATTTTCGACCGGGCACGCTGGAGGAAATGGGCCTTTCGCCGAAAAGCCTGCTGGAACTCAATCCGTCGCTGATCATCGTTCGGATCTCCGGCTTCGGCCAGACGGGACCCTATGCCAAGTTTCCGGGATTTGGCACGCTGGTCGAAGCGATGAGCGGCTTTGCCTCACGGACCGGTTTCCCGGATCGCGAGCCGGTTCTTCCTCCGTTGGCGCTGGCGGACATGATCTCCGGCCTGACCGGGGCCAATGCGGTGATGATGGCGCTTTTTGCCCGTGAACGTGGGGACGCGAACGGGCAGGTCATCGACCTTTCGTTGCTGGAGCCGATCTTTGCTTCGCTCGGGCCGGAAGCCTCCATCTATCGTGTCACAGGCAAGGTCAAGCAAAGATCCGGATCCGGTTCCAACACAGTATCGCCGCGAAACGTCTACCTGTGCAGCGATGGCAAATACGTGGCGTTGTCCGGGTCCACGCAGGTGATTGCGATGCGGATTTTCGACATTGTCGGACGCCCCGAGATGAAAGACGATCCGCGTTTCTCCAGCAATATGGAGCGTGTCAGACACAGGGAACTGGTGGACGAGGCACTCGGAGCGTGGTTCGTGACCCGCAGCCGCGACGATGCCCTGGCGGCGATGCGTGCGGCCGGTGCGACCGTCGGTCCGGTCTATGACATTGCCGACATCAGCACCGACAAGCACTTCGCCGAACGCGGGATCGTCGTGGAAGTCGAGGATGCCGATCTTGGCAGCATTCCCCAGCATAATATCTTCCCGCGCTTCTCCGCGACGCCCGGCGTCTTTCGTCATCCGGCACCTGACGTCGGCGAGCAGACGGACGCCATTCTCAAGGAAATCGGGCTGACGCCGGGTGATCTGGAAGGTGACGAATGATCGCCTCGCTTCTCTATGTTCCCGGCAACGCACCCCGGTTTCTGGAAAAGGCCGGTACGCGCAGCGCCGATGTCGTGATCATCGATCTGGAGGACGCGGTGCCGGAAGGCGCCAAGACCGGAGCGCGTGAAGGCCTGGCAAAGTGGGTGCCCGAGATCAAGCGCAGCGGCTGTCAGGTTTTCGTTCGGGTCAATCAGTCGGACCGGATCATCGACGATTCCGTTGCGGCGACGCTTGCCGGTGCCGACGCGCTTTACATCCCCAAGGTCAACAGCGCGGACAGTCTCGTCCGGCTTGCTGAAAGCCTTGTCTCACATGAGCAAGGCCGTAGCCCGATCGCCTTCGTGCCCTTGATCGAGGACATGAAAGGCCTGTTTGAGGTGCGGACCATCGCCCATGGGCCGCGTGTGACAGGACTGACATCCGGCGGAGAAGACCTCGCGACCGCGATGAACGCCAAGCCGACGCCGGAGGTTCTGCGCTATCCCAAGCTGATGATCCATTACGCAGCCAAGGAGGCCGGTATCCTGTCCTTCGGCATGCTGCGGACGACGGTCGATTTTGCCGACAAGGATGCGCTCCGTGCAGCGGCGATTGAAGCGCGTGATTTCGGCTTCGATGGTGCGACCTGTATCCATCCCTCCGTCGTGCCGATCCTCAACGAATGTTTTGCGCCCACGCCGGAAGAGATCGCCTGGGCCCGAAAGGTGGTCGCAGCCAATGAGACAGAGGCCGAAGCCGGGCGCGGCGCTTTCATGCTCGACGGCAAATTCGTCGATGCGCCAATCGTGATGCGAGCAGCAAATCTTCTTGCCAGAGTTGAGAAAGGATGGGCTATCTCATGACCCATGACATGATCCAGGGGGCGCAGCACGGCCAGCGTGGCCGGCGAATCCTCGTCACCCATAACAAGATCGCTGAAAAAGCGATCCAGCTGCTGAATGAGCACAATATCGACGTGTTCTTCTCGCCGCCCTACGATCCGTCCGGCGTGGTCGCCAAACGCGCCGCCGACCTCGGGATCGACGGAATGATGGTGCGCCAAGGCCGCATCACGCAGGAGGTTATTGCTGCGTCGGCCAATCTGAAGGTGATCGCCAAGCATGGCGTCGGTATCGACAATGTCGATATCGCGGCGGCGGCGAAACTTGGCATTCCGGTGTTGAGGGCGATGGGTTCGAACTCCCGCGCTGTGGCGGAACACACGATCGCGCTGGCTCTGAGCCTCATCAAAGAAGTGCTGCCGCTCGACAAGGCGGTCAAGGCCGGCGAATGGCCGAAACCGACCTTCACCGGCAAGGATTTCCTCGGCGCGACGATTGGCCTGATCGGGTATGGCGGGATCGGCCGCGAGACAGCCCGCATGGCAGAGGCGCTGGGCATGGAGGTAGTCGTTCACGATCCCTTCGCGCCGGGGGCGGCCGAAGCCGACGGCTTCGCGTCCGCAACGGACATCGACGCCATGCTGCCCTCGCTCGATATTCTCAGTATTCATTGCCCGCTGACGGCGGCAACACGCGACCTCATCGACGCGCGCCGTCTTGCCCTAATGAAGAAAAGCGCGGTGCTCGTCAACACGGCCCGGGGCGGGATCATCAACGAGGCGGCACTTGCCGGGGCGCTGGCCGCCGGAACGGTTGCGGGGGCAGCTTTGGACAGTTTCGCCACCGAGCCGCCCGCCGTCGATAGCCCGCTCTGGGCCTTGAACACGCTGATCGCGACCCCGCATATCGGCGGCGTGACCTATGGCTCGGCCGAATCGATGGCCGTGATCGCCGCGCGGCACATCATTAGTGTTCTTGACGGCAATGCGCCGGACGAACACTCGATCGCCCATCCAACCGAACTCTCTGCCTGAGGTATCCATGACTTACGGATTTCGCGTCAAACTGAACTGGGATCGCATCGAGCCGGCGCTTGTCGAATCCTTTCGCAGCCTCCCCGTGGCCAATGTCAGCGATTCCATGTCGCGCATCTGCGCGCTCGGCACAGGAATGCGGCCGATGCATCGGTCGGGCAATCTCGCCGGTCCGGCGTTGACGGTGCGGACCCGTCCGGGCGACAACCTGATGCTGCACAAGGCGATCGACATGGCGCAGCCAGGCGACGTGATCGTTGTCGATGCGGCTGCGGACATGGCCAATTCCCTGATGGGCGAGCTGATGCTGGCCCACGCCATCCGCCGCGGTGTGGCCGGCTTCGTACTCAACGGCGCGATCCGTGACGCCGAGGCGTTTCTGGAACGTAACGTTCCCATCTTTGCGGTCGGCGTGACCCATCGTGGTCCTTATCGGACGGGACCGGGAGAAATCGGCCTGCCGATCGCGATCAACGGCACTGTCATCGAACCAGGCGACCTCATCCTGGGCGATTTCGATGGCGTCGTGTGCGTCCCGAAGGCCGATGCGCCGGACATCCTTAAAAGCACTATCAAGAAACATGACGCTGAAACGAAGCAGATGGCCGAGACGCAAGCCGGCACGCTCGCCCGGGAATGGGTCGATCAGGCGCTGAAAGAGGCAGGGTGCGAGTTTATCGCGTAGCGCATGGAAAGAGCGAGATTAATTGGCAAATGTAGCCTGGAGAAAATTACGGCTTTTAGCTCCGGGCGCGTTTGAAGAAGAACGGGACCGGTTTCCACCGCGCTTGAATCCTTGGACAGGTGAACAATTCGATGGCGGTCAAACGCCATCGAACGCTGCGATTTGCGATGCTCACACAATTTTCAGTCCAGGTCGTGGACGTTCTTCCAACCTTGGCTGATTTGGTTAGCTTGAAGATAGACGCGAGTGACAGCGACGTCACCCTGCAGCCTTATTTCCGGAAGCATCGTAGGGTTTCTGATCCCTCGCCTGCGCAATGCAGATACGAGCGCGTATCGGACGGCGAAAGAACAATTGCCAGTGATAAAGCTAAAGCCGAAGGGGAATGGATCACCCGCCTCCGCGCTACCCCTGCAACCCGGCCAGCCGTTCGGATCGGGGGCTGACCCGCAGAGCAAGCCGGACGGCAATTTCGCGTTTCCAATTGGCGAGAATCGTTGCAGCTCCATTCAGCTTTGACTTATCATAGTAAGTATTGAATTACGCATTTATGTAGTGATTGCAGGCTTAAGTTTATCGCGGTGATCTATTTTACAAGCCTCTGTTTCATCAGGCCCCCGCAACCAAACACAACAAAAAGCCCGCTCGGTAAATCCGGCGGGCTTTTTGGCGTTTCGGCTTTCCTGAGATGGCTGGCTCATGGCAGGCATCCTTTCGACGAAATCTCGTTGCGGTTTAAACCTGTGCACGGCATAGGTTTTCGGATTGTTGTTCCGGAGCTTTGCCGATGCCGCTTGCCAGTCTCGCCATGTATGCCAGTCCTTTTCCGGTCGCTGAGGCGACGCGGCTGTTCTGGGTGGCGTTGGCCGGACGTATCCGTGCTTTCGGGCTCGATGCGCCGGAGGCGTTGAACGGCGATATCCGTTACGACGAGGCCTGGCTCCGGCCCGACCTGCTGTTTGGCCAGACCTGCGGATATCCTTATGTCCAGCATCTGCGCGGCAAGGTGCAGCTGCTGGCGTCGCCCATCTATGGGCTGCCCGGTTGCGACGGGCCGTTGAAATGCAGCTTCATCATCGTCAATGCCAACGCGCCGGTGCAATCGATCGAAGAATTGAGAGGCGCGCGGGCGGCCATCAACGAACCCGGCAGCAATTCCGGCTACAACCTGTTCCGGGCCTTCATCGCGCCCCATGCTGTGGAGGGCCGTTTCTTTTCCTCGGTTACGGAGACCGGCGGCCACGGGAGAAGTATCGATGCGGTTTCGAGCGGAGAGGCGGATGTCGCGGCGATCGACTGCGTGACCTTCGGCAATACGCTGCGCTTTGATCCCGATCGCCTCGCCGGTGTCCGCATTCTCGCGGAAACAGCGAAAGGACCGGGCCTGCCCTTCATCACTTCTGCCGCCACGCCGGCGAACGATCTCATGATCCTGCGCCGCGCGTTGGCGGAGACCATCGCCGACCCCGCGCTCTCTCAGGTCTGCGATACCCTTTCGCTTCGCGGCATCCGTGTTCTCGGCGATGCCGATTACGAAGTGCTGGCAGAATTTGAGCGATATGCCGTGCACCATGGCTATCCTGTTATCGCTTAAGGCATGGCTGCTTGAAGGCGGCGGTTGACTTGGGCTTGGCAGTTTGCGGGACGGCAGGCTGCGCTTCCGTAGGGGAGTGGGGTCAAGCACTGGGTTGGCCGGAGGCAAATTCGGGATCAACCGGGTTTACCGGCTCGCCGGGACGAGATTGGAACGTTCCCCGTCGATACGCTCGGTGACCTCGATCGACCAGCCCCTGCAACGGCAGGATGATGAACGCTGACGGCCGTAAAGTGGTGCTGCCTTGTAAAGCCGGGCGGGCAGTGAATGTCATGAAATGTTCCTCCGACCGTGAGCGCTCGACCCAAGGTGAAGGTGCCCGTCAATGCGATGGAGGGATTAAATCCAACAACCTATCAAATATATAGATTACTATTTGCCGTTTGGAGCTGATAACGCAACCAGTTTTCCGTTTTAGGCACCGCTTCGGCAAAGCCATGTGGTGCAGTTCGTGATGTCGTCCTTTTGCGGCCAATGCTGGAAGCCAGTTCGGCCCAGCCCGCCTTATCACCGACGCTGATCACTTCCCAATCGGAAACTGAAAGTTTAAACCAGCAAAAATCTGCCAGCGGGGTGCGCCGGGGCCGTCGTGCCAGATTGTGTATTGCGGTTCGATGAAGGCGTTCATGGTGATGCCATTTTCGAGCTGGAAGACTTTGCCGATGCCGAAGCCGACCGGGATGTAGCTGGTGCCCGCTTCCATGTTGAAGTTCCAGGTGGCTGTAGATCGAAGATAAAAGCCCTGGTCGAGGTTGATGTTGACGATGGGCTGGACCGTCAGGAGGTTTACGCCGTCACGCAGATCGCTGCCGGCAAAGGATGCCTGGTAGGTCACAAGCCCGCCGAGCAGGCCCCAGCTTTGCGGTGCAACGATGACGCCCGCAGCCCCGGCCTGCCATTTGCCGCTGCCGAGTTCATCCGCCGTTGCTGTGGGCAGGACGAGGACGGGACCGGCCGCGAGCGTGACATCGCCGATCTTGGGAAGCATGAACAGGTCGATGAGGGTGAGATCGCCAATGCCCGTCACATAACCGCCGGATGCCTGCGGCGATGTGGCGATGGGCAGGGTGAAGCGGATCAGCTGCGGCAGGCCGAAGACATCGGATGGTATCAGGCCGCGCAGCAGGAACTGGTTGGCGTGCTTGTCCTGCGGCACGTCGATGAATTCCGGAATGTAGAAATTGTGGAAGTTGATGGTGATCTTCGGTGTCAATGGGTTGTTTGCCGCGTTAATGTCCTCGTGCTCGTGGGCGGCTGCGGCCGCGACCATGCAGAGACCTGCAAACGCCGCCCACACGATCCGATCCAGCTTCATCGCACGTCTCCCTCTGTCACCGGATGGGAGCTAAGCACGCAGCGCAAGCGAGCGGGAGTACGTTACGGTAACAGCGTCTGTAACAAGGCGGATGCATGCGGGCAGCACGTAACAATCCGGCCTGTTACCGTAACGTACTTACCTGCGCCGGCAGCCGGAGTACACTTTCGGCATGACAACCTGTCAGGGGCGGCAGCAAGCCGATGGGGCATTTCAGCGATATATCCCCGCAAGGGGCCGGACAGCGCGGCTTGTGGCGGCTGATGCTCAAGCTGCCTGCCATACGCGGCGGCCTGCAGCTTCTGATTGTCAAACGGCCTTCGCTGGTTGAACTCTGCCAGGCCTATGAAGACGCCTGTGTCACGCTTCAGCGTTTGCGTGCAGAGCCCGGCGACGTGAATTGCCCGAGGATCAGGGAATACGAGACGATTTGTTTAGAGATCGAAACCGAGGTCATCGCCTGTTGCCTGGAATTTAAAGCGTCCCACGATCAGTGAGGCCCGTTTCGATATCTTACATCGGCGGCTTCCTGCGAAGAATGGCGCTTCACCGTCACACCATTCGAGCCGTCACACGGCGTATTTCAGAACACCTGCAGACCGGCTCTCCTGCAACTTTCATCCGAAATTTTGGTATCAGCGTGCCGGAATAGGTCATCTTTATCGTGAAGTTTCATTTTATTAGCATTCTGGGTTGCAACTTATTGCCATTGGCGCGATAAATTCGTCTGTTCTGCTCAGGGTAGAGTTGACGGAGGCGTCTATGAACACCGCAGACCAGCCGGCATCATCGCGCGAAATCTCACATGTCAAGGCAAAGGCCGAACTCGCCCGTTTGTGCGACGACCCACGCTTTCGCGGCACCGACAGGACGCGAAGCATCCTGCGTTATCTGGCGCAGCGCCGTTTCGAGGGCAATGATGACAGCGTGAAAGCCTATTCCGTCGCCATCGACGTCCTCGGCCGGACCTCGGATTTCGATCCGGCGACAGACCCGATCGTGCGCATCGAGATGAGCAGACTGCGTCTGGCGCTTTCGCAATATTATGAGGCATTCGGGGATGAAACGGACGTTTCCATCGCGCTTCCCAAAGGTCATTATGTCACGGTTTTTACCGCCATGGCGGAACAGCCAGCTGGAGCGGATGACCGTGAAAACATTGAAGCACCCTGCTTAGGCGGCGACGTTTCAGTCCACACATCTCCACCGGCGGGCGATACCGTGGAACAGCCGTCCGTCCCGGAACACCTGGCTTTGGCACACCCGGCTCCAAGCGGCGCTCCCCGGCAGGGCGGGCGGCATGGTTGGAGCGTTGCCGTGGGCATCGGCCTGATCGTTGCCGTGGCCGCTCTATGGCAGCTTTTTCTCCCTGCCACGATCACGCTGAAGCCGACGGTGCTGGTCACGGTAACCGCCGATGACGAGCGCATGGCAGGTGAAGCGAGCCAGACGCGCGACATGCTTTTGACGGCGCTCACGCAGTTTCAAACATTGATCGTGGCGAGCGGTTCAGCGCCTGATCATGTCTTTCACACTGCGATGCGTTCCTTCCCGCAAAACGCCTATACGATCGATCTGAAATATTATTATGCCGGCGAAAAGACGCCGCAGGTCCGGTGGCAGGTCATCAGCGCCCGTGGCGGCAAGCTGCTTGCGTCAGGATCCGAAAGCCTGCAGCGGGATGACAACAGCCCTCTCGTGGCGCGGTACGATCTGGTGAAAACCCTGTCGCGGCGGTTTGCGACGAGCCGGGGCATCATCAACACGATCGAAGCCAATGAGAGTCCTCAGGACGCGCTTGGAAACGCCTGTGTGCTGCGGGCCGAGCGCGAACTCGATGCCGGGCGGATCCATGATCTGGCAGCGTCCTCCTCCTGCCTGATCCGCACGATCGCCGTTGACCCGGCAAACACGGACGCCATCGCGGCGCTGTCGCGGGTAACGACAGCGCAAGCCGGCGGGCGGCCGGACAAGGCGGTGACAGAACGGTCCGTGGAATTGGCACGGCAAGCCGTGACGCTGACGCCGCTTTCCGACCGGGCTCAGATTGCTTTGATGATGGTACAGTTTTACGGCGGCCGCACCGAGGCGGCCGTCAATGCGGGGCGCCGCGCATTGGAGCTCAATCCGAACAATCCGGAGGCGGCCGCCAAGCTGGCGATGGTGCTGTTCACGTCCGGTGGCTGGGAGGCGGCGGTGGCGCTGGCGCAGGATGCCACGCATGGGATCGATGTCGTTCCGCGCGACGCATCGCTGGTCCTTGCCATGGATGCCTATCGCCGTGGCGACTGGACGTCCGCATCGGCGCTGTCCGAAAAGATCAACGATGGCGGCTTTACGACGGGAATGCTCAGAGCTGCGTCGCTCGGCGAGATGGGATCGCCGCAGGCCGCCGACAGCCTTGCCGATCTCCGGTCGATCATTCCCGACTTCGAGAACCGCTATTTGGAAATCATGGCCGCGCGCCGCTACGATCCAATACTTGCGGCGTCTTTTGCGCAAGGGCTCGAAAAGGCCGGCGCGCGCATCGTGCCGCGAAATATCGCAAGCGCCTTCTAAGGCGGGTTGTTACATGTAAATGCGCCGCTGTTACCGTAACGTACTTGTTACGGTGGCTCGCTCTGCCACTCTCGCAGCCATGACTAAGCGGCGGGAGCAATGCGATGAAACGGCTGGCTTCATATCTCGTGACGGCATCCATGGTTGCGACATCGGCGGCGGCAGGTCCGGGTGTGATCACCACATCCGTCAATTTCAGATCAGGGCCGGGCACCGGTTATGCAAGTCTCGGCAAGATCACCGAGGGTGCAAAGGTCGATGTGTCCGAATGCGATGCAAGCGGCGCCTGGTGTGCGGTGACGTTTGATGGGCGCAAAGGCTTTGTCAGTGGCAAATATGTCGAACAGGCCGACCCGCAAAAACCGAACTGGCCGCGCAGCTTCACCACCGGCAATGGCGCAACGCTCACGCTTTTCCAGCCGCAGATTACCGGCTGGCCTGACTTCACGACGCTGAATGCGTTGATCGCCACGGAATTCAAGGCAACGGCGCAGGCAAAGCCGATCTATGGCGTGATCGGCGTCAGCGGCAGAACCGTGGCTGACGATGCCACGGACGAGGTGGTGCTCACCGATGTCACCGCGACACAGGTCGATTTCTCGACGCTCGATCGCAAGGAACTGACGGACCTTGCCATCGAGGTCGGCAAGATCATGCCGGCCGGTCCCATCACCCTGTCGCAGGAGCGGCTGACGGCGAGCCTTGCCGATTATCAGCGTCTTGCCGATGTCAACGGCATTAAATCCGATCCGCCGCATATTGCTGTCAGCACCGATACCGCCATTCTCGTCCAGACCGATGGCAAGGCGGTTCTGTCGCCGGTGAAAGGCGTCGAAGGGCTGCAGTTTGTCGTCAACACGAACTGGGACATCTTCAAGACAGCCGATCCCGATGGCGCTTATGTCCTGCGCGACGAAAAGAGCTGGCTGACATCAAAGACACTCGATGGCACCTGGGAGGCGGCAGTCCAGCTTCCGGCGATCCTGTCTCAATTGCCGGATGACGAAAGCTGGAAGGATGCCAAGGCTGCAATACCGGCTGCGCCGTTCCAAGGCGGAAAAGTGCCGCGTGTCATTTATTCTGCTTTGCCGGCGGAGATGGTTCTGTTTGACGGCCAGCCGGCACTCGAGGCCGTTCCCGGCACCGGCCTTGAATGGGCATCGAACACGACGAGTGACGTGTTCTTCCATAAGGCCAGCGAGACCTGGTATGTGCTTTTGTCCGGACGCTGGTTTTCCGCAGCCAGCCTGGATGGACCCTGGACATTTGCAACACCGAGCCTTCCTGCCGATTTCCAGAGCATTCCCGACGACGCGCCCTATTATCAGGTGCGGGCTTCCGTTCCGGGCACTTCCGAAAGTGCCGAGGCGCGTCTGAAGGCCAGTATTCCGCAGATGGCGCGCGTGGCGACCGATGGTTCGGTAAAGGTCGATGTGAGCTATAGCGGCGATCCGAAGTTCGAACCGATCGACGGCACGGCACTTGCCTATGCTGTGAATTCCAACGAGCAGGTCATCAAGGTCGGCGAGACCTATTTCGTTTTAAAGGACGGCGTCTGGTTCACCGGAACCTCGCCGTCCGGGCCATGGACGGTCGCAAAGGCGGTTGCCGAGGAGATCTACAAGATCCCGCCGTCCTCGCCCGTCTACAACGCCACCTATGTGCGGGTCTATAACACGGCGCCTGACGCGGTCTGGTTCGGTTACACGATGGGCTATCTCGGTGCCTATCTCGCCTGGGATACGTTCGTTTACGGAACCGGTTGGGCCTATCCGCCCTATTGGGATTTCGGCTGGGCCGGGGGTGGTTACTGGCCCTATTATCCGCGTCCGCTGACCTATGGCGTCGGCGCCTTCTACAATCCCGTCTATGGCACCTTCGGGCGCTACGGATATGCCTATGGACCCTACCGGGGCATCGCCGGGGGATCGGCATACAATCCGCGGACGGGGACCTATATCCGGGGCGGGGCGGTGGCCGGGCCAAATGGTGCACGCGGTTTCGTGGCGGCCTACAATCCGCGCACCGGCAATGCCGGTTTTGCACGCGGAGGCCAGAATATATATGGTTCGTGGGGGACGGCCGGCGTGAAGCATGGCTCCGATTTTGCGCGCATCTCAGGCGGAGCGACCGGCAATGCCGCAGGCATGAACTGGCGCACCTCGGACGGAAACCACGGCTTCGTCGCGGCAGGCAAGGGCGGTGATGTCTATGCGGGCCGGGATGGAAACGTCTACCGCAAGGATGATGGCCAATGGCAAAAGCATACGGATGACGGCTGGAAGCCGGTCAACCGCCCGAATGCGGAAACGCTGAAAGATCACGGTCAGAATTTTCAAGACAGGCATCCGGATGCAGCCGGCAAAATCCGCAACGATGCACAGATCAGGCCCGGCCGGCAGCCGGATGCCCAGCCGGGGCAGCGCGCACGTCAGGCTCGCGAAAGGGCGCCAGACCATCTTGCCATCGACAGGGCGGGCCGCCAGATCGGCAACCAGCGGGAATTGCGGCATGATTTCGGGCGTCAGGATATCGGCCAGTTCCGGGGTGGTGGCGGCAATTTCCGGGCGCATGAATTCAGCGGCATCCGGGCGGGAGGCTTCCATGGCGGTGGCGGCGCGCGCTTCCGGCGCCGGTAGATGGCGAAACAAGCAATGGGGGTAATGACGATGGGAACAGGCAACAGAACGATCGCAGGGTTGGCGCTCGCCGGTGCGGTTTCGTGCCTGGCATTGCCTGTGCAGGCAGCGGAGGGCGGGGCAGGGTTCTATCTGCTTGGCTCGAAAGGACCTGCAGCCGCGATCATGCCGCCACCCGGCGTGTTTTTCCAGAATGATCTCTATCTCTACTCAGGCGAACTGGGCGGCGGCACCCAGCTTCCGACAGGCGGCAAAATCGCTGTCGGGGTCGATGGTAAGGCAGCCATCGAAATTCCGACTTTCATCTGGGTTCTGCCGGAAGACGTGATGGGCGGGCGTTTGGGATTGTCAGCCTCGCTCCCGGTCGGCTGGAAGGAGACATCCGCCGACCTCACACTCAACCGGCCGCTTGGCGGCGTGATATCGGGATCGACCACGGACGCCGTCTTTACCGTCGGAGACCCAATTGTCAGCGGCTTTGTCGGCTGGGAGGCCGGCAATTTCCACTATCAGATCGGCACGCTGGTGAACGTCCCGATCGGCGATTATCAGGACGGCGAAATCTCCAATATCGCGTTCCATCATTGGGGCGCAGACGTATTTGCAGCCGCGACCTGGCTTGACCCGAACATCGGGCTCGATCTCTCCGGCGTCATCGGCATGACCTTCAACGCCGAAAATCCGGCCACCGATTACCGGACCGGCAACGAGTTCCATTTCGAATGGGCTGCAGTCCAGCATTTCAACGAGCAGTTCGATGCAGGCCTTGTCGGGTACTACTACAAGCAGGTCACCGGCGACAGTGGCGAGGGTGCCGCGCGGCCGTTTAAGGGCGAGGTGGCAGCCATCGGCGCGACCATCGGCTGGAACCTGAAAATCGGCGAATTGCCCGTCTCCACCCGCATCAAATATTTCCACGAATTTGCCGCCGACAACCGCGCCGAGGGCGATTCGGTGATCTTGACCATCTCGATGCCCCTGGCGATTACCCAGCCCGCAAGTTCCCGGTAAGCCAGCGAAACGGATGCAGGGGTGTGGAAGCTTTTCACGCCGCGATCAGGGAACAGCAACAGCCTCGGGGAATTTCCACGTACCGTCGAGTATCTCTGGGCGCGGCCTATAAAGCCGCACCATGTAGTTCCAGCCGGAAACCGTCGGCAGGCAGTTGACGGTTTTGCTGCCGCAGGCGCCGAACTGGATCGTGTTGCCGCCGTCCGCATTGCTTTTTGCCGTGATGTTGTTGATCGTGTATGCGCCCAGCGCATTCTTCTCGTAAAAGCCGTCCCTGTTGTAGACGCTCACGGACCAGAAGCCGTCCACCGGCACATCCTTCACGTTCAAGGTATAAACCGTTTTACCGTCGTTTTTGGTTGGCGCGAAATTGAGGTAGGTCGCGTCCTTCGGGGGATTGGCACCCCAGGCGGATGCCGAACCGATCAGCCTTTGAACGGGATCGACCTGGTCCTTCGTTCCAAATGCCTTGGACGTGTCCTTGATCGTCGCCGCAAGCACGAGAAGTGCCTCGCGGATTGTCTTTTGAGCTTGCTTGTCCCATTTGGGAGTGTCGAACGTACCGGGACCACCGGGCTGCTCAGCCTTCATCGCATCCTGCAACATGTGCGCCGCTTTCAGATCCTCGGGATTGGTGGGATCAACCAGCGTCCGGACGGCCGTCACGACATAGCGCGTGCCGATCGCCTCTTTCCTGATCGTGTGATTGACCGGCGCATAAAGAGCCGGAAGCGTGTAATGATCTTCCGTGATCAGCTGCAGCGACATGAACCGCTTGCCGGCATCCGGCAGAGTGATGGTGACCGGTCCGGCATCCAGGTCAAAGACCGCAGCGGAATAAAGCGTATCGCGGTTTTGACGGATGACCTTTTGGCTGTCGACCGGGGAGAGTTCGCGGTTATGAAAGAATTTTCCAAAGCCGTCATCCTGCAGGGCGATCGCGCTGAAATACTGGTCGGACTCCGCCCGGATAAAATTCTCGACAGTCACGGGTACGGCATCCGCCGCCATTGACGGCAGGCTGGAGAGCGTCATGAGCGCGGCGACGCCCGGTGTCAAAATCTTCGTGGCGCACTTCATCATCATGGTCTCCTGGGAGCTATCGGTTTCCAAGTGCCGGGCCTGATCATTCGTGGACATGGACGATGTCCGGAAGCACCCATGTCTTGTCGAACAGGGCTTTTGTCGGAGCATAAAGCCGGAACATGACCTCAAATGTTCGCTGAGGGTCCGTCGGTATCCAGTTGCTGTCCTTGCCATGGGGAGCCTTCGGCCCGACGAAAATATCGACGGTTCCGTCCGGGTTCTCTTGCAATTCGGCAACCTGGGACGAACGGCTTGCCCGATCCACATTGCGGATGAGGGCATGGGTTTGGCGGTCATAGGCAGTGAGCGACCAGTATTGCTGGACAGGGACGTTGGCGGGGACCGTCAGCCGGTAGGTCTTTGAACCGTCAAAGTCGTGGCCGTCCTTGTCCTTGATGGAAATCAAGTAGAATTGGCCTGTGCCCAACCGCTTCAGGCCGACGAAAGCATAGCTATATGCCATGCCCCTCAGATCGACCGGATAGGCATCCGGCCCGCCATAGGCCGCCTGCGCGCTTTTGACCAGCTCCGGGTTGGCAGCATAGTTCCACTTGCTGTTCTCATAGAAAGGGATCAGGCCGGTGTCGTATTTTTCCTCCAGCCATGCGTGGCCTTCCTTGGCACCCGCACAAGCAACCTGGTCACGGCCGGTGCCGGAGAAAAGGGCTTTCCCTTTTCGATGCCAAGCGATTTGAGTTGGCCGATCATCACGCGGTCGCGCGTGAGCCAAGGCTCGGACTGGATGATCCGGTCAAGAGACGCGTAGAAGCTGGCATCGTACCGGATGGTCGAATCGAAGATGACGCCTTCCGCATCCGTGAACACTGTCTCCGGCGGTTTCTCAGCCTCAGACAGCGGGTAAATCTTCAAGCGCTTGGCATATCGAACCGATTTGGCGACATCCGCATCGCTATGGCTGGCCAGATTTGACCGCAGGAGGGCATAACCGCCGAAGGTATCCGACTGCAGCGGGATATAACCGTCTGGTATCGTTCCGGAATAATCCGGCGGCAGGACGAGATATTTGCCGCCTTTGCCCTGGTCTGCGCCGGATGGCCCTGCATCCTCAAGCGCCATTTGCCAGACATTGACGATGTTGCCGTTGATCGAACCGCTATCATCCGCCGGCGGGACTTCAATGACGACAGGACCCTTCCTCGTGTCCGTAAACGCCATCACATAGATCGCATCCGGATTGGGCGTCAGGGTCTGATTGTGCCAGTCGAGCGGTTTTGACCAGTAGACGATTTCATTGACCTTCGCTTTGGTCTTGGTCAGAGCCTCTTGCAGCATCAGATCGTAGTTGACGGCCGGGATACCCCAGATGACGGCCTCGACCGCGCGGCGTTCGATGGTCCGCTCGCTAAGTTCCTGCGGTGTGAAAGCCCAGCCTGCCGAAGGCATGAGCGCCAGAGCCGCCATCATCAAAACAGACTTTTTCACTGTCATCTCCCGTTTGAAAGTTGTGGCGGTCTCCTAGCCCAACTTTGCGGATGCTGAACGGTCATTCGAACGCATAGATTTTCTTCCAATCCGCCTTCATATCGACCAGCAGCCAGTTGCGCGCCTCAGCTTCATCCATGGCCTTGTCGAGCTTACCGAAGGCAGACCGGCGGTCGTAGGCAAATTCCCGGTCGCCATCCGTGTGATGAATGATCATGCCGAAGCCCTTTTGCGGACCGCCTGTGACCCAGCGGAGCATTTCGTAGTCGCCATCCGAATTTCCGGCGACGAAGATGGGGCGGCGGCCGATGAATTTGTTGATGCCTGCGGGTTTGCCTGGGCCATCATCGATGAAGTCGATCTTCGGCAGCCTGTTGAGAACAGGCACGTCACCGGCGAGCGCGTATTCGGTCGCGATGGTGCTGCCGATCACCTGTTCGGGCGGAATACCGTAGGCGGCTTGCGTGATCGGGCGCATGAACTCGACGCCGCCGCCGGAAACGATATAGGTCTTGAAGCCGTTGGCGCGCAGATAGTCGAGCAGTTCGCGCATCGGCAGGAACGTGACCTCGTTATACGGCTTGTGGAATTTCGGATGCCTGGCCGTGGCGTACCAATCCGTGACGATCTTGGTGAACGCGTCGCTCGTCATTCCGGCATGGGTCGTCATGCCGAGTTCGACGATGCCTTTCTCGCCGCTCTCGGCGAGGCCCTTCAGGTCGCCGGCCAGAATGGATTTAAAAGGTTCCTTCTCCCCCCATTCCGGATGCTGTGGTGCGAGCGCCTTCACCCGGTCCAGCATGAAGCCGAGCTGGAAATAGAAGGGCTGCTCCGACCAGAGCGTGCCGTCATTATCGAAGACGGCGATGCGGTCTTCGGGCTTGACGAAGCCATCCCCACCCTCGGTCGTCACTTTCGTCACGAAATCGACTATGGCCTCGCGGGATTTCCCCGCATTCCAGGATGGCAGGCCGTCGGCCAGAACGGACAGTGGGGCGAGCAGCACGATGAGCAGGGCGCGAAGGATGAGGTTCATGATCGGTCCAATCAGGGGCTGGGTCTCTTGATGCAGCGGAAGCCCACATGGCTGGTGGAGGTATCCTCCGGCTCAGCGTGGCGGGCTGCGGGGCGATAGCGGCGGCAGTAATTTGGGGCGCAGAGATGCGACCCGCCCTTGAGAACGCGGCGCGGAATGCGGATATCCAGCTGGCGCGGATCGTAGCTTGCCTCGATGGCAGCGCCGCGCGGGTTTTGCGGAATGCAGCAGGACTTTGCCGCAGGCTCCGGGTGCCGCGTCGACCAGTAGTCGGATGTCCATTCCCAGACATTGCCGATCATGTCGTACACGCCATAGCCGTTGGGCGGGAACGTGCGGACCGGCGAGGTGCGATCCTTGCCTGCAGGTTTCGTGCTGTGGGTCGGGAAAGTCCCCGCCCATGTGTTGGCCATGGCAATGCCACCGGGCGTCAGTTCGTCACCCCAGGCAAACTCGGTGTCATCGCCGCCCCCGCGCGCGGCCAGCTCCCATTCGGCCTCGGTGGGAAGATCGAGCCCCGCCCATTCGGCATACGCACGGGCGTCGCAATGGGCGATGTGGACGACGGGATGGTCGAGCTTGCCGCGCAGGTCGCTCAAGCCGCCATAGGGCCTGCGCCAATTGGCGCCGAATTTGAAATTCCACCACTGGCTGATATCAGGGCCATTGAGGGTTTTCGGCGGCGTGAAGACGAGAGAGCCTGCTTTCAGCATCGTTGAAAGCGCACCGGGATAGTCCTTCGGGTCGGGCGCTTTCTCGGCAAGCGTGACATAGCCGGTCGCCTTGACGAATTCAGTGAAGCTTCTGTTGGTCACCGGCGTCGCCTGGATCCAGAAGCCGTCCACCTTGACCGGATGCGCGGGTGCCTCCTCCGGATAGTGGCTGTCGGAGCCCATTATAAAGGTGCGGCCGGGTATCCAGGCCAGATCTTCGTCTGCGGCCTGCTTTGCCGTCGGAAAAGCCAGTGTCATCGCCGTCTCCGCATCCTGATGCCAGAGCCTCGTACGAGGCTCTAAAGCATTGCCGAGAGAGAAGGGCGGCGGAAGTACGTTACGGTAACAAGGACGCGTACAGGGCGTAAACGTGGCGTAAATGCCGCCGCGTCCGGCGGTGGATCAGATATCGGTGCTTGAGACGTTCAATTGCGGAAGGCCGCCGGCATGGCGGTGAACGTGTGATGAGGGAACGGCTTTAGGGGCTTTGCGGATGGCGTTCGCCAAAGCCGCGCGGTTCAAGCTGGGGTAATCGGGACCAGAGCCGAAAAGCGTGCGCTGAAGCGTCTCGGTTTCCCGTGCGGCGTCCTGGTTGCCTGTTGTGGCAGCCCAATGTGTGATCGTGCCATATCCTGCACTTTTCGCCCAGTCGTCGAGGCATTTATAGATCGTCATGGGATCGTCGCGGCGCACCGAGGCGAGAAGGTGTTTCCGTTTTTGGTGCAGGGAATTTTGTCTCGCTTGCCTAAGCGCCACCCATTTCCGCCGCACCCAGGGATATGCTTTAACGGATAGCCATGCTGCAACGGCAAGGGCAAGAATGGCTGCGGCGATGAGCAAAGCTGGCTTTGATCGCCATCCCCGATCTGTTGCTTCCGTCTGCTCGACCTGTGGAGCAAGACCAGTCGTTGCCGGTGCAGATTTGCTGACCTTGACCACCGTGGCTGGAAGATCGGCCAATTGGCTTGACTGCGTCTCCACGTCAAACCAGGGATAGGACACCGCGGGGATTTCGAATGTGCCTTCGGCCTCTGCGACATAGGTGATCGTCTCAATCCGTGTGCTGCCCGTGGTGCGGTCTTCGGCCTGAGCGCCATCGGCGAGTTTCGGGGATGCCGGGTACGGCTTCAAACCCGGTGCGGCTGCTGATGGTATGGCGGGGATCATCATTGCCTGCGTGTTTTCGGCAAATATCGTGATTGTCCGGACAATGGCGTCTCCGGCTTTCAAACTGGAGGGGTCGCGGTCGAAGGATTGCCCGATCGTCAGGCCGCGCGCCGCAAATATAGGGGATGCCGCAGTGCCGCCAGGCGCTGCCTCCACGGTGAAACGCACTGCAGGCAACGCTGTTTCCCCTGCGACCGGCTTGCCGTCCTGCGAGTAGCCGAGCGTGATCACCACAGGCGGCAGGGTGAAGGTGCCCGATGTCTCCGGGATCACGGCATAAGTTCGCCGTATGCCCGCATATTGAACGCCGTCGATGGTCTCGACCATGTTCTGGGCGCGGTCATCGGGCAAGGTGACGATGGCATCCGGCACATCGAACAGCGGAAACTGGGGCGGCGACGTGAAAAAGTCCGGCACCAAGATATCGACATCGATCAGCACCTGCTGGCCGGGAACGATCCGGCCCGTGCTCTCCATTTTTGCTCGCGCGAATGGTTCTACTGCGGATGCGGTTGATCCCAGAGTAAGAAAGATGGTGATCGTGATCCAGGCCCTGATCATGGCTTGACCTGTTGCGCTTCGATGGCGAACTTGCGCGCCATCAGGTCGGCCGGGCTGACGATGATGTTCTTCATCCACAGTTCCGACGTCTGCTCGGCAATATTCATCTTGCCCGCCTTGCCCTGCTTGCCCTTGCCGTCGAACTGGACACTGTCTGGCGGCAGGTTCGGTTCGTCCTGCTGTTCCTCTTCATCGTCCTTCTTTTGGTGGATCAGTTTTTGCGCGACAGCGAGATTGAAGGCAGCGTCCGGCCAATCCCTGCGTTTCTCGAGCGCCTTTTTATAAGCGGCGGCCGCCTCTTCAAACTTGCCGATGTGGAGCAAGGCGTTTCCCTGATCGTACCAGCTGTCTGCGCTATCCACGGCGGCGAAGGAATCGAGCGCTTCGGCAAACTTGCCTGCCCGGTAGAGTGCTGTACCCTTCCACATCGGATCGGCAAAATGCGACGATGCGGCCTCGAAGTCGCCCTTCTCGTAGGCGAGCCGTCCTTTTTGGTCCGGCGTCAGCCACATGCCGGTTAAGTCCGTGGCTTGGACCTCGCCGGGCATAAGGAAACGGGCGATGAGCAGAGCGGTGCCCACACGCACGACCCACCCTTTGCGAAACGAAAAGGCAAAGAGGATCGCCAAGGGAATGACAAGCCACCAGCCGAGGTCGCGCCAGCGATCACCTTCGGCTGCCCGCATCTGCGCAAAGTTCGTCCGGATTTTTTGCGACACCCATCGAATATCGGTATCGTCGTCCGTCATGGTCGCGACATCGACCCCCGTCAGCGCGTGCAGGTTCTTCAAACCTTCGACATCGAGCCTGGAAAACATGCGGCTGCCCGTCGCATCGGTCAAAAAGCCGCCGTCCGGCGTCTTCACCGGGCCGCCCGTCTGCGTGCCGATCCCGAGGACGGCGATGGCGTGTTTCGATTTGCGTTTGAAGGCATCGAAGGCTTGCTGTTCCACGCCATCGGTCAGGAACAGGATGGTTCCGGCCGCGTCCTCGCCCGTCAAGGCTGCTTCGGCTCGTTCAAGCGCCCTCGCGGTGTTCTTGCCATCGACGGGCATGATGCGTGTCGCCAGCGCGTCGGTATAGGTCTCGATCAGGGAGCCGTCTTCGGTGAGCGGCAGCACCAGATGGGCTGATCCGGCATAGGCAACGACGGCGGAGCGTGCGCCGATACGGCCCGCAACGATGTCCTTGATCTTCAGCTTGGCCCGCTCCAGCCGGGAAGGCGTGACGTCGATCGCATCCATTGTCGGCGAAAGATCGACGGCTATGACAAGCGGCGCGGTATCTTCCACGAAGGGGGGTGTCTCGCGCTGCCAGGCCGGGCCGGCTGCGGCCAGGCTTGCCAGGGCGAGCGCTGCGGCCAGCAGCCATGAGGGGCGGATGCGGGAACGTTGAGCCCCCTCGACCATCAGGCTGTCGAGAAGATGCGGTTCGATCAAGCCTTTCCACTGGCTGCGCACATCGCTTGAGCGTCCGGCCATCCAGATGATAATGGCTGGCAAAGCGAGCGCCAGCAGCCACCAGGGTCTGAGGAAATGAAAGGCCTCGATCATGCGGACGCCCTCCGTCCAAACAGGCCGGTCAGTCCGCTGATCAGGTAGAATAGCGCAAGCACTGAAATCGCAGCAGTGAGCGGCCAATGGAACAGTTCAATGCGCGGCCGCCAAGACAGGTTCTTCTGGTCCTGCGGCGTGATCGTGTCGAGCGTGTCATAGATCGCGGAAAGCTGTGTCTGGTCTCCCCCGAAAAAATAACGCCCACCCGTGTCAGCGGCGATCGTCTGGAGGGTGGCTGTATCGAGCTTGTCCTCGCCGGTGGCTTCCGGATCACCGATGCCGACCGTATGGATGACGACATTCTTCTGTTTGGCGATCTGCGCCGCCTTGGCGGGTGGCATTCTGCTGGCGGTATCATTGCCGTCGGTGAGGACGATCAGCACTTTTTCCGGCACGGTGGTCGTCTCAAACATCTTGATGGCAAGACCGATGGCATCTCCAAGTGCTGTACGCGGGCCTGCCATTCCAGGCAGCGTACCGGCGATCACCGCCTGGACGGTCTTATGGTCCATGGTGAATGGCACCAGCGGATAGGGTGCGTCGCCGAAAGCGATCAGCCCGATACGGTCTCCGCCACGCCTGGCGACGAAATCCGCCACCACCTTGCGCACGGCATCGACACGCGCTTCCAAACTGCCATCCGCAGAGGGGAAATCCCTGGTGTCCATCGACTGTGACAGATCGAGCGCCAGCAGCAGGTCTCTTTGCGGTTCGATCTTTTCGATCGGTGGTTCGACGAATTGCGGGCGGGCAAGTGCAAGCACGATCAGGCACCAGGCCAGCGTTTCGCAGGCAAGCTGAACCCAGCTGCGATGCGTAATGACGGAGCCCTGCGTCGGGTTGATGCCGGCGGCTTTTGCGACCTGCGAGAAAAACGGCAGCCTGACGGATGCGGATGTTTCGCGGTGCGCGGGAAACAGCAGCCAGACAAGCAAAGGCAGGGGCATGACGAGAAGCAGCCATGGCAGATCAAGCTGATACATGGTGGCGCCTGATCCATGTCCGGGCCGCCGCAAGGATGTCGCTTGAGGCCAAGGTGCCGGCGTTGCTGTCCTTCTGGTATTCGCCGTCGTCCAGCAGCGCGTTGAGGGCGTGGCCGCCCTCTCCATGCTCATTGAGAAACGCGACCCAGGCAGAGCCCGACAAGCCCGCAACCTCGGCCCGGCTCCAGCCGGCGATGGCAACGCGTTTGAGGATCGCGGCAAGCGCGCGCAAGGCTTGATCGCGCGTCGCCGTGCCGTTCAGGTCCTTCTCCAGGCCATCCAGAAGCAAAAGCGCTTCGCGGCGGTAAGCGTTGGCGCGATAATGCCGGACCCAGCGGATGAGCACGATCGTGACCGCCAAAGCCAGAAGAATGGCCGCCAATGCCCAGCCCCAGGTCTGCGGCATCCACGAGACCGGTTGCGGCACCGCAATGTCCTTTAGCGATTCAAGCGCAACTTTTGTGAGGGGATCGAGCGGTGCCGCCTTGTCCGGTTCCATCAGCGCCTCCGCTGCCGCCAGGCGGCCTGCTCGAGAAGCCGCCTGAGTTGTGGTGCGGTATCTTCCGCCGCTGACACCGGCAGCATGGGCAGGCCCAGCGCGCGCTGCCAATCCCGCAGCGCGCGGCCCCTGTCTCGCGCGAAGGCGCCGATCCCCTGGCGGACATCGGCACGGCGTAGCGGCAGTTCCGCCTGCAGGCCACCACCGCTGACGACGATGCCGCCGGACGCCGGGAGATCAAGGAGGAAGGGATCGTAGACGAGAATGCAGATGACATCGTTGCGGCCCGACAGCTTCAGCAGGATATCGCGCGTCGTGGCGCTATGGCCATCAAAGTCGCTGATGACGATGATCAGGTGATCATGATGCGCGATGCCGGCCACGCGTTGAAGGCTGACGTCCAGCGCGGAGGGAGAGGCCTGCCCCGAAAATCCTGCATTCAGCTCTCCGTTCTGCGCTGCGATCTTGCCCGCAAGCTTGATCACCGCCTCGCGGCTGCGATGCGGCCGCAGCTCGTCGATGTCGCTGTTGTTGAACACGAAACCGCCGACGCGATCGCCGGAACCGAGGATGCGCCAGGCGCACAGCATCGCCGCCTGCGCCGCCGTCACTGATTTCATCTGACGCTTGCTGCCGAAGAACATGTTGATCCGCTGATCAACGACGATGAGAGCCGGCCGTTCCTTCTCTTCGCTATAGACGCGCACCACCGGCTTGTTGGTGCGCGCCGTCACGCGCCAGTCGATGGAGCGGATATCATCGCCGGGCAGGTAGTCGCGCAATTCCTCAAAGGTCAGTCCCCGGCCGCGCATGGAGGACTGCATTCGTCCGGCGAGCTGCTGATGGCTGCGGGATTTCTGCACGAAGCTTAGGTCGCGCGCCCGCTTTTCGAGCGCCACAAGCGCGTCAGTGGAAATATGGACACCTTCGGGGGTGGATGCCGCCGCCATCTCATCTCCTCACGATACCGCGACCAGTTCAACGATGCGGTCAATAACCGTGTCGGGCGTGGTGTTCGACGCATGCGCCTCATAGGACAGGATGAGCCGGTGGCGGAAGACATCATGGACGACGGCTTTCACGTCATCAGGGGTGACATAGTCGCGGCCTTTCAGCCAGGCATAGGCGCGTGAGACCTTGTCGAGACCGATGACACCGCGCGGGCTGACGCCGACCTCAAGCAGCTTGGCCAGATCCTTGTCATAGCGCTCCGGATAACGCGTGGCAAAGACGAGGGCGACGATGTATGTCTCGATCGGATCGGAAACGGTCACAGCGCCGATCTCCTTGCGTGCGTCGAACACGGCCTTCGGATCGAGCCGCTCCGATGCCTCCGATTTTGCATGCTCTGCGGCATTTTCCTCGCCACGCACCAGCCGCATGATGGCAGCCTCCGACGCCTCGTCGGGATAGCCGACCTCGATATGCATCAGGAAGCGGTCGAGTTGGGCTTCCGGCAAGGGGTAGGTGCCTTCCTGCTCGATCGGGTTCTGCGTCGCCATGACCATGAACAGTGCGGGCAGCGGATAGCTCTTGCCGCCGACAGTGACCTGGCGTTCCTCCATGGCCTCGAGCAAAGCCGACTGCACCTTGGCTGGTGCCCGGTTGATCTCGTCGGCAAGGATCAGGTTGGCGAAGATCGGTCCCTGCTGAAACTTGAACGCGCCCTTGCCGCCCTCGCTATAGTAGATTTCCGATCCGGTGATATCGGCGGGTAAAAGGTCCGGTGTGAACTGGACGCGGGAGAGTTCAGAATTGAGGTTCCTCGCTAGGCTCTTGATGGCGCGCGTCTTTGCCAGGCCCGGCAGGCCCTCGACCAGGAGATGGCCGTTGGCCAGGAGACCAAGCAGCAGGCGCTCGACCATTTCTTCCTGACCGATGATGGATTGGCCGATGCGCTGGCCAAGGGCCAGGATGTCGTCACGAGCGGTCATGCAAGGACCCTATGAGAAACAGGTTGGCGAGACGCGCCGATTGCCCGGCGCGTCTCTTGGGATGACTATTTCTCGATGCCGCGATCCTTGAAGGACTGGTCAATCGCCTTGTTCACCTGGTCACGGACGCCCTCGATGTTGAAGCTGGCGACGCGCTGGCTGGGCGGATATTTCACGAAGGTTTCGAGGAAGGCCGCACTTTTCAACTGGCCCTTGACCAGAAGGAAATCGTTCCTGACCACCCAGTCATTATACTGGTCGGAGACGACATCGGCCCGCTCGTAAGGGTCCATCCGCAGATTGAACAGCTTGGGAAGACGCCAGGTGATCAGCGGGGTCTGCCAGACCGCGAACCCGCCCGGTGCCGGCTGTTCCTTGAACACGACCTTCCAGTCGTCATAGCGGATCCCAACCAGATCGCCGTCATCATCGAAATAATAGAACTCGTTGCGGGCGCTCTTGTCCGATTTTCCGGTGATATAATCGAGCTGGTTGAAGCCATCGAGATGGTTCCGGAAACTCGTGGCACTTCCCTCGGGCTTCCAGCCAGTCAGCAGACGGCCTTTCACATCGGGATCGCCGGCTGCCGCCAGCAGCGTCGGGAACCAGTCGAGACCGGACACCATGCCGTTGGCAACCTCGCCTGGTTTGACATGGCCGGGCCAGCGGACGATTGCGGGAACGCGGAACGCGCCTTCCCAGTTGGTATCCTTCTCGCTGCGGAAAGGCGTGGTCGCCGCGTCCGGCCAGGAAAACTGGTTCGGGCCATTATCGGTGGCGTAGACGACGATCGTGTTGTCGGCGATGCCGAGTTCGTCGAGCTTGTTCAGCAGTTTGCCGACATCGCCATCATGCTCGATCATGCCGTCGCCATACTCGTTGCCCGGCATGCCGCTTTGGCCTCTGTATTCCGGGCGGACATGGGTGAACAGATGCATGCGCGTCGTGTTCATCCAGGTGAAGAAAGGCTTTTTGGCCTTGGCTTGGCGGTCGATGAAGTCGATGGCCGCCGCCGTCGTCTCGTCGTCGATCGTCTCCATGCGTTTCACGGTCAAAGGACCGGTGTCCTCGACCTTGCCATCGGCCGATGCCTTGATCACGCCACGCGGATTATACGCTTTGAGAAATTCGGTATCGTCCTTTGGCCAGTTGGCGGCTTCCGGTTCCTCCTCGGCGTTCAGGTGGTAGAGATTGCCGAAGAACTCGTCGAAGCCGTGTTTTGTCGGCAGATATTCGTCGCGGTCGCCCAGATGGTTCTTGCCGAATTGACCGGTCGCATAGCCAAGCGGCTTCAGCGCCTGGGCAATGGTGATATCACCGGCCTGCAGGCCGACCGTGACGCCGGGAGCCCCGACCTTGCAGAGGCCAGTCCGCAGGCATGTCTGCCCGGTGATGAAGGTCGAGCGGCCCGCCGTGCAACTGTTCTCGGCATAATAATCCGTGAACATCATGCCTTCCTTAGCAATGCGGTCGATATTCGGCGTCTTATAACCGATGACGCCCAGCGAGTAGGCGGAAATATTGGTCTGGCCGATGTCGTCGCCAAAGATCACGAGAATGTTGGGCTTGGCAGCCGTTGCATCCTGGGCAAGGGCGGGAACGCCGGCGAGGGATGCGGCTGTCAGGGAAATCGCAAGACCCGTGGTGGCGCTCAGCATGCGCCGTGTGATTGATCCGGTCATGATGGTTTCCCCATCAATTTCAGGCGGAAGTCGTTCGGCATCGTACTCTCCTTGTTTCCGGGCGTCCGGACCGCTCCTGCAGGTCAGGCATTCGACGCTGCCACTCTCGCCGCAAATCGCGCGTAAGGAAGTACGTTACGGTAACAAGGACGGGGGATTACGTAACAGAGGGCGTAAATTAGGCGGGGTGCCAAAACGGATGCCGCAGGGCCACATGACGGTCCGCGACGGTTGCCGGGAGATCACAGCGCTTATAGGGTCGATGCCGGTTGACGCCGGTTTATGAAGGCTGGCCGCGCTGGCAGATATTCCCGAAGCCTGCGTAAATCGAGGACCTCACCCCGTCGAGCACGCATAGCGTGCCGCGCCTGTTTTCCCATCGACGCCCGCAAGCGAGACGCCGTAGCCCCATAGGTGCCGGATGTGGGCGAGCGTTGCGTCGCGGCTCGTTTCTTCCAGAAGCACGCCGTTCTTCATCCGGTGTTCCAGCCGCAATTGGCGGTCTCCCAAGAGATCGACGTCGACGACCTGGATATCCTGGCTGTTGGCGCTGACGTCGTAGCTTCTGGCCAGTGCCTTGCGGATTTCGGAATAGCCCCGCTCGTTGTGGATCGAGGCGACCTCGCAATATTTGTTGCTGGCCTCGTCGGTCAGCTGGAAGAGTCTGAATTTGCGGATCAGCGCCGGGCTCAGATATTGCAGGATGAAGGATTCGTCGCGGTGGTTGGCCCAGGTGTCGATCAGGGTTTCGCGCCAGCGGCCGCTGCCGGCAATATCGGGGAACCAGTCGCGGTCCTCCGATGTCGGCTGATTGCAGATGCGCTCAATGTCCTGCATCATCGCAAAACCCAGCGCATAGGGGTTGAGCCCGGAAAAACGGGGATCGTCGAAATGCGGCTGGAACACCACGCTGGAATGGCTGTGGAGCATTTCCAGCATTGCGCCTTCGCTGATCTTGCCCTGATCGAACAGCCTGTTCATGATCGTATAATGCACGTAGGTGGCACAGCCCTCGTTCATCACCTTGGTCTGGCGCTGCGGATAGAAATACTGGGCGATCACCCGCACGATGCGCAACAGTTCGCGTTGCCAGGGCTCAAGAATGAGGCTGTTTTTCTCCAGGAAATAGAGAAGGTTTTCCTCCGGCAGATTGAGGACCTTCTTGCGCTCCATGGCGTCGCGTTCGGCCTCTTCAGGGTCGGGCCTGCCGGTCGCGCGTGGAAGGGTGCGCCATAGGTCGCTATAGGTCTGTTCCTCATATTCCAGTCTCTCGCGTGCGCGTTCCTGCTCCTTCTTCGAGGACAGGCGCGGCGGGCGGCGGTAGCGGAAAACACCCTGATCCATCAGCGCATGGGCGGAATCCAGAATGGCCTCGACGGCGGAGGTGCCGTGCCGTTCCTCGCATTTGGCGATATATTTCTTGGAAAACTCCATATAGCTGAGGATGGCACCGGCATCGGTCCATTGCTTGAAGAGATAGTTGTTCTTGAAGAAATGATTGTGGCCGAAGGCCGCGTGCGCGGTCACCAGCGTCTGCATCGCCATGGTGTTTTCCTCCATCAGATAAGTGATGCAGGGATTGGAGTTGATCACCAACTCATAGGCGAGGCCGTGATGGCCCTTGCGATAACCGTTTTCCTCATAGACGAAGCGTTTGCCGAAGGACCAGTGCTGATACATCAGCGGCATGCCGACGGACGAATAGGCGTCCAGCATCTGCTCCGACGAAATGATTTCGAGCTGGTTGGGATAGACGTCGAGGCCAAGTTCGTCGATTGCGATCGTCTCGATCGCATCATAGGCATGCGACAGCGTCTTGAAGTTCCAGTCTGAACTGTCAAAAAGCAGTGTTGAGCCTGCGTTCTTTATCATACCCGGCTCCGTTCATTATCGAAATTGCAGGGTTGGCTGCCTGGCGAAAAGCTTCCGGAAGACAGGATAGATGTCGGAGGGTCTTGCGATCCGGGTCATCTGGAAATTCGGCCATTCGCCATCGACGGTGCGATAGGCGCGCCAGAGCGACGTGCCGTTGTCGGTCGAGCCGAAAATTTCGCTTTCCCGTTCGTCGATGATTTCGACATAGGCGTAATATTGGCAAAGCCGCATCAGTTCGGACGTCAGCAGCGAGGCGCAGCGATCGGAATCACGCGAAACATTGTCGCCGTCGGAGGCTTGGGCCGCGTAGATATTCCATTCCTTTGCCGGATAGCGCTCCTGAATGATCCGCAGCATTTCCTCCAGCGCCGTTGAGACGACGGTGCCGCCGCTCTGGGTGCTGTAGAAGAATGTGTCCTCATCGACCTCGCCCGCCTCGTCCGTGTGGCGGATGAAGACGATATCGATCCGGTCGTAGCGCCGTTTTAAAAACAGATGCAACAGCACGAAAAAGCGCTTGGCGAGATCCTTCTCCCGCTCGCCCATCGAGCTCGACACATCCATCAGGCAGAACATCACCGCATTGGCGTTGGGCAGCGGCTGGCGCTCGAAGCGGTTGAAACGGATATCGACGGGATCGACATAGGGAATGCGGCGGCGCCGCCGCTCCAGGAGGTCCAGTTGCGCCCGCAGGTCTTCCAGATGCCGGCGCTCTGCGATGCCGAGTTCCGGTTCGGTTGCCAGAGCCTCGATCTCCTGCGCCAAGGCTTCCAGCGTCTTTCGCTTGGGGCGCTGCAGGGCGATTCGGCGGCCATAGCTGTTGCGCATGGTGCGGCTGACATTGATATTGGTGGGCGACCCGCTGGTGGCAAAGCCTGCCCGGCGTGGCTTGAAGGCGACGGCTTCCTTCAGGCTGAGCTTGATCATGTCGGGCAGCTCGAGATCCTCGAAAAACAATTCGAGCACTTCCTCGCGCGACAAGAGGAACTGGAAGTTGTCCTCGTCCTCGCCTTTTCCAGCAGACGAGCCGGAGCCGCCACCGCCCTGCGGCTTGTCGATCCGGTCTCCCGGCATATAGTCGCGATTGCCGGGCAGGACATATTGCCGGTCGCCGCTGCCGCGCGCCGGCTGGAATGTCGGCTCGCTGGCGCCGCGCGCCGGCATGGGAACCGCGTGGTCGGAGTCCACGTCGGCGATCTTGTCGGTCTTGACGCGATCCTTGATGAAGCGTTTCAGCTCCTCGCGGGCGCGCTTCAGGAAGCGCTGGCGGTTTCCAAGGCTCTTGTCCTTCGGGTTGAGGCGTCGGTCGATGAAATTCGGCATTGGCTACCCCCAGACATCGGATCTCTCACCCCGCCTTGTTGACGCGCATGTACCATTCGACCAACCTGCGCACCTGCCGCTCGGTATAACCCCGCTCGATCATGCGATGGACGAATTCGGCATGCTGCTTTTCGCTGGCGCTGTCCTTCTTGGAGCCGAAGCTGATGACCGGCAGCAAATCCTCCACTTGGCCGAACATGCGTTTCTCGATGACTTCGCGCAGCTTTTCGTAACTCATCCAGGATGGATTGCGGCCGCTGTTTTTGGCGCGGGCGCGCAGCGTGAACTTGACGACCTCGTTGCGGAAATCCTTCGGATTGGCGATCCCGGCCGGTTTTTCGATCTGCGACAGCTCATTGTCGAGGATGGTCCGGTTGAGGATCTGCCCGGTGTCCGGGTCCTTGAAATCCTGATCCTCGAGCCAGGCGTCGGCATAAGCGATATAGCGGTCGAACAGGTTCTGGCCGTATTCGCTGTAGGATTCCAGATAGGCTTTCTGGATCTCATGGCCGATGAACTCGGCATAACGCGTGGCGAGTTCCGATTTGATGAAGTTGAGATAGGCGGCCTCGGTTTCCTTGGGAAACTGCTCCCGCTTGATCGCCTGTTCGATGACATACATCAGATGCACGGGATCGGCGGCGATCTCCTTGCTGTCATAGTTGAACGTCTCCGACAGGACCTTGAAGGCAAAGCGGGTGCTGACGCCGTTCATGCCTTCATCGACGCCGGCCGCGTCGCGGTATTCCTGCACCGATTTCGCCTTGGGATCGACATCCTTCAGGTTCTCGCCGTCATATACCCGCATCTTGGTATAGAGCGGCGAGTTTTCATGCGGGGTGAGCCGGGTCGAAACGGTGAAGCGGCTGAGGCTTTCCAAAACTTCCGGCGCGCAAGGGTTTTTCGCCAACTCGCTTTCGCGCAGCAGCTTGTCGTAGATCTGCCGCTCCTCGGTCACGCGCAGGCAATAGGGCACTTTAACCACCAGGATGCGGTCGAGAAAGGCCTCGTTGTTGCGGTTGTTCTTGAACTGCAGCCACTCGGACTCATTGGAATGGGCAACGACGATGCCCTGATAGGGGAAGGCGCCGAAGTTTTCAGTGCCGTTATAGTTGCCTTCCTGGGTCGCGGTCAAAAGCGGGTGCAGGACTTTGATCGGTGCCTTGAACATCTCGACGAACTCGAGCAGCCCCTGCGTCGTGCGGTTCAAGCCGCCGCTGTAGGAATAGGCGTCGGGGTCGGCCTGGCTGAAATTTTCCAGCTGGCGGATATCGACCTTGCCGACCAGCGAGGAGACGTCCTGGTTATTTTCGTCTCCGGGTTCGGTCTTGGCAATGCCGATCTGGCGCAGACGTGACGGCATCAGCTTGACGACGCTGAACTTCGAGATATCGCCGCCGACTTCATCCAGGCGCTTGGTTGCCCAGGGCGATATCATTCCGGTCAGACGCCGTCTGGCGATGCCATATTTGTCTTCCAGGAGATCGGACATGCGTTCGGGATGGAAGAGGCCAAGCGGTGATTCAAACACCGGGCTGATCTGGCCGCCGACCATCAAGGTGTAGATCGGCCGCTGTTCCATCAATTTCTTCAGGCGCTCGGCCAGAGAGGACTTGCCGCCGCCGACGGGGCCGAGCAGATAGAGTATCTGTTTGCGCTCTTCGAGGCCCTGGGCGGCATAGCGGAAGTAGCCGACGATCCGCTCGATCGTGTCTTCCATTCCATAGAAATCGGCAAAGGCTGGATAGACCTTGATGGTTCGATTGGAGAAGATGCGGCCAAGGCGCTCATCGGCGCTGGTCTCGACGAAGTTGGGCTCTCCAATGGCGGCGACCATGCGCTCCTGTGCGGTGGCGTACATGCTTTTATCGTCGCGGCACGCGAGCAGATATTCCTGGAGACTGATCTCCTCCTGCGCGGTGCTGGTATAAATCTCCGAAAAGAGGTCGAAGACATCGGACTGGGTATTTTGCATCATGCTCTCCCGCGGCCGGTTCGTTGAGACGGGATCGCTGCCTATCGGCTCGCTCAACGAGATTAACGTTCCTTATGCTCGAAAGTTTCTTCAACTAAGTGTTACTGCTGACATCTTACAGCGAAGAGGGCCGCACCATCTGGACGGGGCCAACGGATCCTGGATCCTTGCCGAAGGGGCGCACCGGTGATCACCCACCTCGCTCAGATCCGAATCACCGCCTGGATGATCGTTCCGAAATCTTCCCGTCCAGCGTAACACAATAGTTCACACAACCATCATGCCATCGGTGATGTTCACAATTTTTGCGCACGTGTTGCAGGCGTCACACGCCGGTTGCGTTCCAGGCAATTGATGCCTGCGTGGCCTGTCATGGCGACAGCCGCCCGATCCAGGGAGAAAAAATGCGGTGAAAATGTCCGGCTTCAGTATTTCTTTTTCTGAATGACCTTGTTGCCGCGTGGCCCCGTCTGGACCGGCGTGTTGCTGACGTTTTCCTCCAGCAGCTTGCGCCAGCGGGCGAGCCGTTCGGCCGGTAGAGTGCCGGCCTTGATGGCGGCCTGGACGGCGCAGCCCGGTTCGTGATCATGGGTGCAGTCGCGAAACTTGCAGGACGGGGCAAGGTCGGTGATTTCGGAGAACAGCGTCTCGATGCCGCCGGAAACGTCGCTGACATGCAGGGTGCGCATTCCCGGCGTGTCGATCACCCAGCCGCCGCCGGCAATGGCGTGCAAGGAGCGGGCCGTGGTCGTATGGCGCCCTTTGGCATCGCTTTCGCGGATATCGCCGGTTTCCTGCGCTGCCTCATGCCTAAGGCCCGCCAGCGTGTTGACCAGCGTCGATTTGCCGACGCCGGATGATCCGACGAGCGCTACGGTCTGCCCTTCGCCGCACCAGGAGGCGAGTGCGGCTGCGGCATCGGCGGAGCGGCCGTTGAGCGCCACCACATCCAGGTCGCGCTGCAATGCTCTGGCTTGCTGCTCGAAAATTTCGGCATCGTCGATCATATCGGTCTTGGTGAGCACGATCACCGGGTTGGTTCCGGCCTGATTGGCCATGGCCAGATAGCGTTCCAGCCGCGCCGGGCTGAAATCGGCATTGCAGGAGGTGACGATGAACAGCGTATCGACATTGGCTGCGGCCAGCTGCTGGAGATGCCTGCCCTCTGTGCGGCGCTGCAGCAGGGTGCGGCGCTCCAGCCTGCGAACAAGCAGATGCGTGCGGGGGTCGGCCAGGATCCAGTCTCCCACCGCAAAATCGGCAGTGTTGGTTTTATGGGGCAGAACCAGCTTTACCGGGCCTTCGGCGGAAAGCGCGCCAAGCCGGGCGCGGTGGACTTCGGCGATGCGCATAGGCAGGAGACCGGCTTCGGATCGCTCGATCTGGGAGGAAAAAAAGCTGGACCAGCCATGCGACGCCAAAAAGGCCGCGTCTGCGCGCTCCGTCACACTGCCGCTCCCCGACACAGTGTCGCGTTCATGGATAACCTTTCTGAAAAACAAGTTCAGACGCTGATACCAGAAGCGCCAGGATGGTGCCAATCGTTTCGCAGATGACAGTTTTTCAGTTTTGTCTGGGAAATGCCGCAAACTTGCGGTAGGGAAGGGCATGCGGGCCAGCTTGGCCCTTTTCATTTCGCATTGGCGACATTCGCAAACGGGCCTTCCCATTCTATCCGGGTTGCGTGTCGATGCCTCTTTCACCATTTCTACCAAGGACAGAATATGATTTCGCTTGAATTGACGCCGGTTCAAATCCGGGGCCTGAAACTCGCCAAGGAAGGAAACCTCTTCCCGCAGCCGGCGAAAAAATGGACGCATGAAAATGCGACGGTCACCTATGCAAAGACCGACCGGTTCAAGGAACGTCCGCAGAAGATCCGCTTCCTGACGACGACGACCCTGAATGAACTTGAAGAGCTCGGTTTTCTGGAACGCAGCCATCTCGACGACGACGTCGCCGCCGATCCGCGCGGGATCACGATGGCCGGCAAGATGTGGCTGATGGCCAACAAGTAAACCGGAAACAAGGGGCGCCGGCGATACCTTCGAATGCATCCGCATTGGAGGGCCGGCCACCCAACTGAATTTTCGAGCGGCTCTAGGCCCTCGGCTCTCCACCCGGCGCATAAGCCGTGGTCTGCTCGAACTTGAACTTGTGGCCGCAGCGGCACCGGATCACATGCTTGCGCGGATTGCTCGAGGCAAATTCGGTTTCAAAGCCCCCGGGCAGGGCATCTATTTCAAATCCCCGCGTCTTGCGGCTGGGGGTGTCATCCTCCGAAACCTCGGCAAAGCCTGTATTCCCGCAATGGGAACATTCCAATTTCCGTGAATATCGATCTCGGGCAGCCATCTTCATTCCTTTGACAAGAGGCGCGTCATACCAAAATGGCGGCGGGATGGAAGGGCTGATTATGGCCCTCCGAGATTGGCTGCTTCATCTTAGCTGCGCTCTTCCCAGACCTTCGCCAGCTCGACGATCGTTTTCACCGCTTTTTCCATGTCCTGGCTGCTTACCCATTCGAGCGGCGAGTGAAACGCATGGCCGCCGGCAAAGATGTTGGGGCAGGGCAGGCCCATGAAGGACAGGCGCGAGCCGTCCGTGCCGCCGCGAATGCTGCCGCGCACCGGCTGCATGCCCGCCCGCCGGATTGCCTCGACGGCGTTATCGACAATTTCCGGATGCCGGTCGAGGACCACCTTCATGTTGCGATATTGCTGCGTGACCTTGAGCGTAAAGGAGGAGCCGGGATAATCCGGCATGACGTCCCTGACGATCGCCTCGATCATCGCTTCCTTGCTGGCCAGGCCTTCGTCGTTGAAGTCGCGGACGATCAGGCTGATCGTCGCCTTGTCCATCGCGCCGGTGACGCCGGTCGGGTGGACGAAGCCGTCCTTGCCATCCGTGGTTTCTGGCGCCACATGCCTGGGCAGGCGGTCGATGATGGCGCCGGCGATCTTGATGGCGTTTTCCATTCTGCCCTTGGCAAAGCCCGGATGGATGGCAACGCCCTGGATGGTGATATCGACACCATCGGCCGAAAATGTCTCATCCTCGATATGCCCTGCGGTTTCACCGTCCATCGTATAGGCGAATTGCGCGCCAAGCTTCTGCAAATCGACCTTGTCCACCCCGCGGCCGATTTCCTCGTCCACGGTGAAGAGGATCTTGATGGTTCCGTGCCGGATATCCGGATTGCCGATCAGGATTTGCGCTGCCGTCATGATTTCGGCAATGCCGGCCTTGTCGTCGGCGCCGAGCAATGTCGTGCCGTCGGTGGTGATCAGGTCGTTGCCGATCTGGTCGCGCAGCGCTGGATGCTCGGAAACACGGATGACCTGCTGCGGATCGCCGGACAGCTGGATATCGCCGCCGGCATAGGCGCGGATCATCTGCGGCTTCACATGGGTGCCGGTGAAATCCGGCGCGGTGTCCATATGCGAGCAGAAGCAGATGACCGGCACCGGCTTGTCCACGTTCGACGGGATGGTCGCGTAGATATAGCCGTGCTCGTCGAGATGCGCGTCCGCAATCCCGATCGCCAGCAGTTCCTCGACCAGCAGGCGGCCGAGGGTCTTCTGCTTTTCGGTGGAGGGCTGGCTTGCCGATTTGGCGTCCGACTGGGTGTCGATCACGACATAGCGCAGGAAACGGTCGGTAACGGTATCGGTCATGGCTCACTCCATTCCATAAGCGTCGGGTGGTCTTCTCTAGAGCGCTTCATCTTTAAACGGAAGCATTCTGCCGAAATTCATCCGGCCCTTCGGGTTGGCTGAAAGCGGCCGTCCACTATGTCGGATGGCTGGCCCGATGGATCGGCATCGCCCTGCGCCATCCTTCGTGTGGAACGGCCGTTTTGAGCCAACAGAATCGCTTCCGTTTAAAGATGAAGTGCTCTGGCTTCCACCGGCTGCGGCGTGAAGGCATTTCCAGGAAAAGACGCTTCAAAAAGCCGTGTTTGATCCTATCGAAAACCTGCGACATTCCTTGAAACACGTGGCATAAGGGCGCCGCAACATTCTTGGGCACCGCACACATGATCCGTATCGAAAATATCAGCAAGCAGCTGAGCCATCGCATTCTCTTCATCGAGGCGTCCGCCGCCCTCAACAAGGGCGAGAAAATCGGCCTTGTCGGACCCAATGGTGCCGGCAAGACCACTGTCTTCCGGATGATCACCGGCGAAGAGCAGCCCGATGAGGGGCAGGTGGCCGTCGAGAAGGGCGTCACGATTGGTTATTTCAACCAGGATGTCGGCGAAATGGAAGGCCGCAGCGCCGTCGCCGAGGTGATGGACGGTGCCGGTCCGGTCAGCATCGTTGCCGCCGAACTGCGTGAGCTCGAAACGGCCATGGTCGATCCCGACCGGCTGGACGAGATGGATGCGATCATCGAGCGCTACGGCGAGGTGCAGGCGCGTTACGAGGAGCTGGACGGCTACGCGCTCGACGGCCGGGCGCGCGAAGTGCTGTCGGGCCTGAGCTTCACGCAGGAGATGATGGACGGCGATGTCGGCAAGCTGTCGGGCGGCTGGAAGATGCGCGTGGCGCTCGCCCGCATCCTGTTGATGCGCCCCGACGTCATGCTGCTTGATGAGCCGAGCAACCATCTGGATCTGGAAAGCCTGATCTGGCTGGAGGAATTCCTCAAGAATTACGAGGGCGCACTTTTGATGACCTCGCATGACCGCGAGTTCATGAACCGCATCGTCACCAAGCTGATCGAGATCGACGGCGGCGGGCTGACCACCTATTCCGGCGACTATGAATTCTACGAGCAGCAGCGGGCTTTGAACGAGAAGCACCAGCTTGCCCAGTTCGAGCGGCAGCAGGCGATGCTGGCCAAGGAAATCAAGTTCATCGAGCGCTTCAAGGCGCGCGCCTCGCATGCGGCGCAGGTGCAGAGCCGGGTGAAGAAGCTCGACAAGATCGAACGGGTCGAGCCGCCCAAGCGCCGCCAGGTCGTTGCGTTCGAATTTCAGCCCGCGCCGCGCTCCGGCGAAGACGTGATCAATCTGAAAAATGTCCACAAGAGCTATGGCAGCCGCAGCATCTATGAGGGACTGGATTTCATGGTCCGCCGCAAGGAACGCTGGTGCATCATGGGCATTAACGGTGCCGGAAAATCGACGCTGCTGAAACTGGTGACCGGATCGACGGAACCGGACAAGGGAACCGTGGCGCTGGGCGCCAGCGTCAAGATGGGCTATTTCGCCCAGCACGCCATGGATCTGCTCGATGGCGAGCGCACAGTGTTCGAGACGCTGGAGCACGAATTCCCCCGTGCGGGCCAAGGTCCGCTGAGGGCGCTTGCCGGCTGCTTCGGCTTTTCCGGTGACGATGTGGAAAAACGCTGCCGTGTTCTGTCGGGTGGTGAAAAGGCGCGGCTGGTCATGGCGATCATGCTGTTCGACCCGCCCAATCTTTTGGTGCTCGACGAGCCCACCAACCATCTGGACCTCGACACCAAGGAAATGCTCATCCAGGCACTTTCCGAATATGAGGGTACCATGCTGTTCGTGTCCCACGACCGGCATTTCCTCGGTGCCCTGTCCAACCGGGTTCTGGAACTGACCCCGGACGGCATCCACGAATATGGCGGCGGCTACACGGAATATGTGGCGCGCACTGGCCATGAAGCCCCAGGCCTTCGGAGCTGATCGGCTCCAGCCTCATGTCGGGGATGTGTCAGTCCCTTTCGAGAAGAAAGAACGTCGTCGGGCCGGACGGCGCGTCGTTGGAAAGACGGAAGCCGGCGGGGGATATGACCTGACCGGCCGCCTTCGAGGCGACGCCGTTCAGCGTGACCGGCGTCAGCAGCCATTCTCCTTTTGAAAGCTGCAGCGACAGATCGACGAAACCCTTGCGGATCAGGACCGGAAGACGGCCGAAATCGGCGATCACTTTTTCCTCATTGTCGCTGAACTGCATGCCGGTATTGCGCGCGTCAGTGGCATAGATGATGAGAAGCCTGCGGCTTTGCGCAATGCTTTCGGCGTCGTCGATGACGGAGACCGACAGCAGTCCATTGCCATCCGATGCCTCGACGCGGACGCTGCCCAGATTGACCGGCTCCCGCAGCGTGGAAAAGGCCACCGCTTCGGTCTTCGGCGTGGAGACGCGCAACTGGCCACGCAGGCGGTCGAGCAGCAGTTCGCCCGTATCGCTCTCATAGAGGCCGGTCTTCAGGTCTGTCTGATTATTCTTTGCCAGAAGCCCGGCTGCCTTGGCGGCATCCAGGATGGCTTGCGGATCGGCTGACGATCGCGGCTGGGCGACGACCAGGCTATCGTTGGCCGCTTTTGCCATGCCGATCGCACCGACAAGGCCAAGTTCGGTCAGCCGCTCGGGTTCGCGTTCCTGCATATCGTCAGTGACGTCTTCCGGGCCGCGCACAAGAAAAGGGATCGTCAGTTTCGAGGTGGCGACATCGCCGCGGCGGAAGAGAAGTGCTGCCAACGTTTCGCCGGCGCGCGCGACAGGATCGAGCGCGATGGCATAGGGCAGCATCGCCTTCTTGTGGGGATAGGGCTCGCCATATTTCAGGATGATCGGGCCATGTGCGTGGCGGCACAGCACGTCCCAGCCTTGCTGGGCTGCATAGGCCGGCATTACCAGTCCTGCTTCGTAGCGATAGCGGTTCCAGAAGAGATGGTCGTATTCGCTGACGACGAACGGCTTGCCGAGCCAGCGGGCGGCGGCGATCAGGCGCATATAGCCGGCGCCGTCATCGATGGAGCTTTTCTGCGTCATGGTCGCACCGGGGGAATAGCTGCCGACCCAATCCTGGTAGGTGTTCATCGTGACGACGCTGAGATCCTTGCGGCTCAGCGTCGTCTGGATCGTCGGCCAATTGTTGAATGTGCTGATCCCGCCCTTGTAGCCGAGGCCGCGCAGGGCGCCGGTCATGCGGGCGGCGCTGCCGGTTTCGACAGAGACGAAAAAGGCCTGCAGGTCCCTGAGGCGCGGCGTATCCTCGTAGCGTGATTGGGGCAGTGCGATGGACGCATCTTCCAACCGCTCGCTCGAATTCAGGTCCGGCCACGCTTTTGCCAATGCTTCGGTCGAGCCATAGCGCTGTTTCAGCCAGGTGTTGAAAGGGAGCTTCAAGCGCTGGTCGTAATTCGGCTTGCCCTCGCGCTCCCGCACGATGCTGTCGAACTCGATATTGTTCTCGTTGACGAGGATGACCAGCGCCAGCGCCTCGTCGTTGATGGGGGCCATGCCGGTATAGGGGTTGACGGCAGTCAGAAAACGGCGCTGGAATTCCAGCCAGTGATCGAAGGCATTCCCGTCGAAATACAGGGCGAGCTTGAGATCGCTTGAGGGATCCCAGCGGTCGTCATAGCTGCCGCCATAGGCACCACGCCAGGATGTCAAACCATCGATGATCCAGGAGATGCCGTTGCGCTTCAGCGCGGCGAGCAGATAGTGGATACGGTCGAGGACCTGCGGGTCAAAATCGAAATCTCCATCGCGCCCGGACATCAGCGAGGCGTCGAGGAAGGTCAGCCGGGCGATATTATAACCGTGGCGCGCCAGTTGCAGCGCGTAGCGGTCGGCATCGGCATGATCCGGAAAGCCGCCCGAGGCGGGGCTCCATGCGAGAGAGGCGCATAGCAGGCGTGCCGGTTTCTCAGGCGCATCGGTAAAAGCAAAACGGCCGCCCTGCGTGACCGCCAAGTGTTGACCCGCGCCGGTCGTGCCGTCCTTCCCGATGGCCCGGTTGGGCAGGATTGCGGAGAAATCGAGCGGGCTGCCGGGGTCAATTTCCAGCGATATCTCGCGCACCGGCAGCCATTCGCCGTCAGCGGCGCGGGCGCAAGGGCCTGAAACAGCGCTCAACAGGAGCGCCGTGGCGATTGAGGAAAGCAGTCTCTTCATGCCGGCTGGCCCTTTCCGGCGATCGCTTTGCGATCCCGTTTCATCACTCTTCAGGGCCGCGATGCGCCGTGCAGGATGTAGGATTTGGTAAGTCCAGCGGCCTTTTCCCGGATCAGCTGAGCCTCCGGCGCATAGGAGCGGAATTCCTTCAGCGTCAGGATCTGGATCTCCTCGAAATACTCCTTGATATGCTCTTCAGAAGGCTTGGACAGGAAGCGCCAGGGCGACAGCCTGACGGCGTGGCGCGCCAAGGGGCGGGGCAGCCAGTGGAGAGCAGGGCAGAAGAAATGCGGCTCGATGGGAAAGACGAAGGCCGGCGTCTGGATGAAGTAATAGTTCGAGACGCGGTTGATCTCGCGCACGAGATTGGCCCGTTTGGCCGGCGGCACGTGTTCGATCACCGAGTTGCACACGGCCACATCGAACGACTTGTCCTCGAAGGGAAGGCGGTCGCCGTCATAGACGATGACCTTCACATGGCCGTACGAGCCGGTGAACGAGCGCGCCTGACCGTCGTCGCGGATATTGACCAGCGTCAGATCCTTGGGCACGTCGGCAGGATCGAGCTTTTCCCAGAAATGGCGCGAGCCGCCGACGTCGCAGACCTTGAGCGACGTGAAGCCGGGGATCATCTGGCGGAACAGGCCGCCGCGCTTGCGGCGAAAATATTCCGACGAAGAATGGACGATCCGGTCCCAGAGCGAAACGTTCTTCTCTACACTGTCATCGATCATGAAGGGAACTTTCTCAAGGGTTTGTGGACTGGTTGCGCCGTCAGGCGGCCGTTCTCGCCGGTTTATGGAGGATGCGGCTTTCAATCGGTGCTGCCGGCGGGCGCCGGCGCCGCAGGAAGCCCAAGGGCAGTGCGCAGGCGTGGAAGAACCAGGTGACGACGGTATAGAACCCCATGGCCAGCCCGCCCTTGCGCCAGCTCATCAGCGCAATGATGCCGGCAAGGAGGGCAAGGACCAGGCCGAGAGCCAACCCCGTGTCAGGCAGGAACAGCAGCAAAGCTGCAGACAGCGCCCACCAGGCATAAACCGCGCTCCATAGCTTCAGTTCGGGCAGTTCGCGCAAAAGCTGGGTGAAGTAGGGCTTGCCAAGCGATGCGCGCAAGAGCTCGCCGACACCTTGGAGATACCTGTTCTTCCAGCGGCGCACGAGCAGCCGGTAGGAGTTCAGCGTGTGGCCGAAATGCTGGACGTAGCGCCGGTCGAGCCGGTGCAGCCGCCAGCCAGCGCTGCGCAGCCGGATGCCAAGATCGAATTCCTCATGGCCATGCAGATTGCGGTCGGAGAGATAGCCGGCCTTCTCGATGGCGCTGCGCCTATACAGGCCGCCGCCGTTCATCCGGTCGATATCGCCGGTGCGGTTTTCCGGACCCTTGCGCTGGACGCGGCGGGCATATTCGAGATTGGCGGTCAGCATTTCCTCGACATGTCCGGTAACGCCGCCAACCTGCGGGTTATCGGCGAGAAACCGCAGCGCCTCCGGCAGGAATTCCGGATCGAGGATCATGTCGCCGTCCAGCAGGCAGATATGATCGAAGCGCGAATACTGGAAGCCGAGCTGTGGCCCGATCCCGCAGCTCGGCTGCGCCGGCGGCGCAATCTGCACGACGGTAACGGGGTAGCCGGATGCGATGTCGGCGGTACGATCGCTGGAGCCGCTATCGGCAATGATGACCTCGCCTAGACCACGCGGCAGGGCAGCGAGCGCGCTTTCGATGGTCGCGGCAACGCGCTTTTCCTCGTTCAAGGTCTTGATGATGATGGATACACCCAACAGGACCTCCTGGTTCGAACGAAGCATTGGCGGCGTGGCGCTGGATGTGGCGGGGGCTCCCGCGCCGATCATGCCGCCGGATATCTTGAAATTCGGTTGACCGCGCCAGCGGGACCGGCGGTTTTCGGCGTGAGGCAGCACGGAGCGGTAGACCGCTGCCGTTCGTTCGCCGATCTTTTTCCAGCTGTAATCCGTCTGGATCTGGCTCGTCAGGCCGTCGGTTCCATCCTCGTCGAAGGGACTGGACAATTTGCGTCCGAGTGCGGCGGCCAGCGCATCGACATCGCCCATGGCAAAGTAGTCGGCGGGGGCGAGATTGAGTTCGCGATTGGCAGCGATATCGCTGGCAAGAACGGGCAGGCCATAGCTCAAGGCTTCCAGGAGCGCGATCGGCATGCCCTCATGGCTTGAGGGAAGCACGAACAGAGCCGCGTTGCTGTAGAGTTCGGCAAGGGCCGCGCCTGTCTGAAACCCTGCCATGACCACTAAAGGCGTTCGTGCCGCCAGAGCTTTCACATGGGCCGAATATTCGGTCTCGTGATCCGCGCCACCGACGATCACCAGTTTTTCGGGCCGGTTCGCCTTGGCAAAGGCGTGGATCAGATCGTGCTGGCGCTTTTCGGGAACGAGGCGGGCCATCATGACGATGTAGCGGCGCGGCGTCAGGCCGAACGTCTTCAGGGTGTCGGTAGAGGCGATCCTCGGTTGCACGGAGACGCCGTTCGGCACGAAATCGACGGCGACACCATATTCCCTGCGCATGGCGCGAACGATTTCCTGAGAGATCGCAATGCGCCCGTTGGACGTGTACATGCCGAATGCCTCGCCCATCTTGAGCATTCGCTTGGCAAACCAGCCCCATTTCTGGCGCTCGTAGTCGTAGCCATGGTGGGTGATGATCACCTTCAGACCGAAGAGGCGGGCGAGCGGCGCGACCAGAGCCGGGCCGACGGCATGGATATGGAGGATATCGGGTCTTTGCCGCGCGGCATAGAAAACGGCGGCGACGCTGTTGCCGATGGCCTCCAAGACCATCTTCTTTGGCGCCCACAGCGGAATGATGCGAATGCCGTTCCACATGGTTTGCGAAGCGCTTGGAAGATAGTGGCGGCGGCCGATGACATCGACGTCCCAGCCCATCTGGACAAGCTCGGTGCCGATCATCTCGATATGTTTCTCAACACCGCCCTGGACATTGGGAATGCCGCGGCTACCGATCATCATGACGCGGGGACGGGGTGCCGCTTGCGCAGCCGCCTCTGTGGTTTCGAACAGAGATGTTTCGCTCAATGGCGGAACGGGGACGACCGTGATGCGCTCTGCTGGCGCGGCGCCTGCGATTTTCAGAGGCACATCGGCAGTTGCATTCTCAACCTCGCCCCGCATCCCGGCGCCTGTATCGTTCAGGGTGCCGTCGGCGGCCGTTGGTTCGGGCTGCTGATATGCCGTTCTGGAAGCGTGCGGCTCGTTGCTCATGGTTCCATATCCCTGGTTCCTTGGGGATATGGTTAGCTGCGAACGGATGAAATCCAGGAAATATAACCGTTAAAATTGTAGCGATCGGCTGAAATTTGGGGTTGTTATGTGAAAAAATGT
Organism: Rhizobium sp. Root483D2; assembly: GCF_001426685.1. Taxonomy (GTDB): domain Bacteria; phylum Pseudomonadota; class Alphaproteobacteria; order Rhizobiales; family Rhizobiaceae; genus Pararhizobium; species Pararhizobium qamdonense. The sequence goes on from NZ_LMFB01000019.1 coordinate 119,509, forward strand.
ATCAATTTGAGTGTGTGGCTAGGCGTTGCGGTTCTGGAAGGTGTACACCGAGGGTGGCATAGAGTTCCGTTGTGCGCCCGAGATAGGCGGAAGCGGAAAATTCGGCGGCAATCCATTGGCGTGCCATGCGGCCCATCTCGCGCCGTTCCTGCGGCGAGCGCGCATTCATCGCGGAAAGCGCTGAGGCCAGATCCTGCACATTTCCCGGCATCCCCATCAGGCCGGTTTCGCCTTCAAGGATCATTTCGGGAATTCCACCAATCTTGGCGCCGATAACCGGTGTTTCGAGTGCATAGGCTTCAAGCACGCTGATCGGGGCATTCTCGTACCATTCCGACGGCAGCACCAGGGCCTTCGCCTGCCCGATCAAGCGGTGGAGCGCTTCCCCGGATAGGTATCCGGCAAAGACAACATCCGCTCCAAGCGTTTCCGCCAGCGCTTTCAGGGCTGCTTCCTCCGGCCCCGTTCCGGCAATCACCAGCCTTTGCCTCGCCTGTGCGGCGGCGCGGATCAGCGTGTCGATGCCTTTTTCCGGTGCGAGACGCCCGGCGAAAGCGAAGTAGTCGCCTTCCGTCCAGCTGGTTTCGAAAGCTTCGATATCGACGAAATTGGGAATGTAGACCATCTTTTCGCGCGGCCAGCCCCATTCGTTCAGCTTGTCGATATAGAACCGGCTGGGGACGACGAGGCGGTCGAGATTGTTACGGTACAATCCAAGGCTGCGATGCAATGCGGTTTCGGCCAGAACCACGGTGCTGAGCACGGTCGATCCCTTGATGCAGCGATGTACCAGCACATTGTGGATGCGGCCGCCCTTGCAGTCCTCGCAGACTTTGGCATCCCGCAGCATCTTGTAGGAGGGACAGGCGAGCTTGAGGTCATGAACGGTCATGACCGTCGGTACGCCGGCCGATTTTAGTGTCGAGAAGATTGCCGGAGACAGGTGATGGTAGACGTTATGCGCGTGGGCGATGGCCGGATTGACCCGCTCGATCAGCCGCTTGATATTGCGCTGCGCCTCAAAGGAATAGATGATTTTTGCGGCCTGCTTGATCTTGTTCAGCGTGCCCGTGTCGTGGCCGTACTCGATTTCGGACACGAAATAGTCTGACCATGGGCTCGGCGGGTTCAACTCATGCTGCATCGCGAAGGGAACGACGTCCCATCCTGCCTTTTCAAACATGGCGATATGATCGAGAAACACCGCCTCGGCGCCGCCGCGGCGGTAGAAGTAGTTGTTGATCTTCAGCAATGCCGGTTTGCCGGTCGCCGGGGTGACGTTGGTCAAGGCTGGGCCTCCTTCCAGCCGAAGCGGTCCAGGGCCTGATGGACCGGGAGAATGTCGCAGTGGCGTTCGCGGGCGTAGGACACCAGCCGTTCCAGCGTTTCCGGCCGGCAGCCGTAGGGTGTTGGGGTGGCGGCGATGTCGTGGGTGAAGAAGATGAGCCAGCCCGGATTGGCTGCGACATCGTCGATCCACCGTGTCAGCCCCAGCGCATGGTCCTCCGGCTGACGGATTTCCACGGCTTTCAGCATGAAAGGATCGACGTCTCCCCGGTTGATGGCTTCGCCTGCCGCGCGGCATGTCCTGTAACGCTGTTTCAAAACGTGCCGGAGCCGGGGCGATGCGGCATTATAAGGGAAGGCGAAATTGGTGGCAGGGCGGGCAATACCGGCATCGCTTAGAAAGCGCTCGTTGCGGTCAAGATCTGTGGCAAATGACCGGCTGCTCAGCGTGTTGATCTTGCGATGGGAAAAGGTATGGCAACCGATTTCGTGGCCGCGTGCATGGAGCTCAAGACAGCCTTCAGCCGAGATCAGGCGGCGGTCCGGCTCTATGCGCCCTTCCAATCCGCCGGCGATATAGAAGGTTCCGCGCGCGTCATATCGTTCCAGAATGGCGGCACCGTTGGTGAGGGCGGTATCGGGAACGTCGTCGAAGGTGAAGGAGATGACCGGCCGGTTGGTGGGGATAGGCCGTCGAGTCCTTGCAAATTTCCAGATCAGCCGGTTGTTCAGCCGGTCGGTGATATTGGTGATGGTGCTGACGATATCAGGCATGGGCCGCCGGCCTTTCTGCCAGCCGTTCCCCGGTCAGCGTCGCCGACGATTGGAAGCGCAGGCCATACAGGCAATAAAGGAAGGTGAACCAGAGTAGATTGCCGCCCTCGAAGAACAGGCTTTCGAGGCCGGCGTTGAAAATGAGGTAGAGCCAGACCCGGATGAAAAGCCGCGTCAGATCGGAATGTTCGATGGCTGCAGGCAAGCGCGATATGTCGCGCAACGGCAAGAAGAGCACCCAGACCAGGGTCATGAGCAGGCCGGGAATGCCGGCCATCAGGGCGATGTCGAGGTAGGAATTATGCCCATTGGCTGCCGCCACCGCCCAGGTTTCGACGGCACCGCCGCTATAGACCAGTTCCTGTGTCTGCCAGAATGCCTTGATGCCGTAACCGGTGACCGGATTTTCTGACAATGCCGTAAAGGCAAAGCGCCAGATGTCGGCGCGGTTGGTGAACGTGGCGTCGATCCCCAGCGAGCTGATGAAATCGCCAAGTGGCTTGATGACCGCCGAGCCGACGGCAAACAGATTGAACAGCGCGACGCCACCGACCGCAATGGGTATGCGCAGAAACCGGAAGCGCTCGAACATGAAGGCAAGGATCAGGATGCCGGGCAGCATGGCGCTGGAGGTCTTGCCGCCCGTGTGCAGCAGGAAAACGACCGACAGCACAACGATGGCGATCCCCGCCAGCCGCGACCAGGCATTCATGACGAACAGCCCGAAGAAGCAGGCAAGCACCATGGCGGCGGCGGCGCTGTTCTTGTGTGGAAAATGCCCGCGCCACATGCCGGCATTCATCGGTTCGCGCAGCTCCGAAAGCTGGTGGATCGACAGTTCCGGTTTGAAGACAACGCCGTAATAGGCGGTTGCCAGCGTGATCAGCGTGCCGATCGCCAGCATCTTGGCAAATTGCTTCTCCGATGACGGCATCAACAGATAGATACTGGCATTGATGGTTGCCATGACGGTCAGGACGACAGCCTTGATGCCGAGCATCGGATGGTTGGATATTAGCGACACGAACAGGAACCAGCCGAACATCGGCAAGAGCAGGGCACGCGGCTGCAGGATGGTGGCGCGCAGCGGGTGGAAAAGGCCGTAGCAGAGCGTGCCGGCAAACAGGCTGAGCGAGACGATCTGGTTGAGCCGGTTGGAATTGCCGGCGGACGGGTCGAGGATGTTTTCGCCGGTGAGATCGACGAATGGCGTCATGGAGATCCAGAAGAACAGGAAGATCGCCAAAAACAGCACCGGACCGGCGCCGATACCGGACGTTCCGATGCCGGCGGTGTCCGGGACTGCGTGAGTGTCCGGCGACGCGGTCTTCATCTCAGCCCGTGCGCGGCTGGTGCTGGCGAAACGCCCGCAGAATGCCGAACAGCAGCGCAAGACCGATGCCGATGGCGATACCGGCAAAGGCGCCGGCGGCCAGCAGGAGCAGCGTTCTTGGCGGCCAGCTGCGCGATTGCGGCGGCATTGCACGGGAAATCACCCGGATGTTGGAGGTGTTGATCTGCTGCTGCTCGGTGATCTGCTGAGCACGGGTCAGATGCGTTTCGTAGAGCGCAGCCTTGGCGCGCGCGTCGCGTTCCAGATCGCGCAGTTCCACCTGGGAATCGTTGTCCATGTAGACGGTCGTCTGCTGTTCGCTCGCCTTGCCCTGCAGCGCTGCCAGCGCCGATTTCGCCTGATTCATGTCGCCGAACGCCGTGTCGGCGATCCGCCGGGCTTCGTTGTCGATCGAGGCCTTCAGGGTCGACAGATCGGAGTTTGCTGCCGTGATCCGGGGATGCCTTGTGCCATAGGTCAGCTTGAGGGAATTGAGCTGCAACAGCGCCTGATCGTAGTCCTGCCGCAGCGCTGTCATGGCCGGGGAGGCAAAAACGGAGGCCGTGCTGGTCCGGCCCGTGGAGATAGCGTCCTGCATCTGTTTGTAGCGGGTTTCCAGCTCGATAAAGCGTTGCTGCGCCGTCAGGACCTGGGTGTTCAACTCGGCAACCAGCTGGGTGCTGACCAGTTCGCCATTGGCGGATTGCAGCCCGTTCCTGCGCTTGAACTCCTCCACCTTGGCTTCCGCGCTGGTGACGTTGCGGCGAAGCTCTTCCAGCCGATCGTTCAGCGTCGTCGCGACCCTGCCGGCACTTTGCGCGGCAGATTCGAAGATTTCCTTTTCAAAGGCATCGACCATCGCGTCGGATACCGCCACCGATTTCTCAGGGCTGTCAGTATACACGCCGAGCGACACGACGAAGGAGCGTTCTTCCCGGCGGGCTTCGACACGCTCAGCCAGCGCGCGGATTGCGCTCAGCATCTTGGCCTGCTCGGTCTCGTTCTTGCTGGCGCTCGAAAACAGCTGCTTGATGCCGTCGAACAGGCCCGGCTTCACGAATTCCTCGTCCTGCGTCAGGTTCATGCTGGCGATGACGCGGGTCAGGACATTGCGGGATGTCAGGACACGCAGCTTGCTTTCGACCTCAAGCAGCTGGGAATCGCGCAGCGGGCTGTTGCCGAACACGTCGTCGTTGACGACCTGAAGATTGGCGGGATCGATGACGAGGTCCGTATAGACGGTATAACGCGGCTGCGCGGCCATCGCATAGATCAGGGCGGCGGCCATGCAGAGTACCGTTGCCCCGATAATCCAGAGCAGGCCATCCTTCAACCACTGAAAGACGTCATCGGGGCCGATGGCGCGAAGGGCCGCGACATATCCCATGATCTGCCCTTTGACGGGCGTAGGTGGCGTGTTGATCTGTTCGGAAATCGCTGCCTGCTGCTGGTTTGGCGAAAAGGGAGTGCGGCTTGTCTCAGCAGTTTGGGATGGGTGGTGGGCGGGGCGGAAATCGTCCTCGTCGTCGGAGACCAGATCGAGCAGGGAACCGGGGCGCGGGCGAGCGCGCGCAGCCGTTTCCGGGCGCTTGGTCGCTTGCCGCAGTTCCGGCTCCTTCGGCGTATACATCCGTTCTGTCTCCGCAGCGTGCTTCAAGCCCGTACAGACTATCGCCGTGTTCTGGGTGAACATCATGAATAGCCGCTTATGGTAAACCGGACGTTAAAATGGCGGATGCGAGTACGCGCATATCGGGTATCCCCAGCGGTCCAGAATCCGTCTGCTTGAAGATGAAGCACTCTAGAAATCGTGAAGCAGCCGGCTCCAGCTTTCCGAAGCAAGGCCGCCGGCATAGAAGCCATCGCCGCTGGCGGCTGCCTTCAGGTCGGCGTGACGCGTCACCAGGCAGAAATAGCCGGTATGCCGGTGGACCAGATGGCGCTGGCGCAGCACTGCCTGTGTCAGGAACGGCTGGGCCATGCCCTGCGCGCTTGCATATCCAAGGTTGTCCAGGTCGGCAAAAAGCTGCGCGATGACGGCAGCCTCCTGGCGCTCATGGCAAAAGACATTCATGACCATCGCATTGCGGCCATCGGCACCAAAATAAAGGTAGCAGCCGATCTCTTTTCCCTGCGCATCCATGACGCCCCGGCATTGCAGTTCGCCGAGCGATGCGTTCAGTTTTGCCGCCGATATCAGCCAGTCAAATTCGGGCTTGGAAAACACCGGATGCACGGAAAAACGCTGCATCATTATGTGCGCCTGTTCCATGAATTGCGAAGGCGAGAGTGGTGCGCTGGTAATGCCGTCATGGGCAACTGCGGCGAAGGAGCGTTTCGAGCGGCGCACGAAACTGTCCGCAAGGCGCGCAAGTCCGTGCAACGGCAGTCTGGCCAGCGGCTTGATCTTGCGGCAGGCGCGGTTAAGCGCTGTTGCGGCTGGCCGGAACGTGCGATGCCATTCGAGGCTCTGGACGGGCAGGACCAATCCCCCCGCAGCGACCCAATGGTCGGCGCTGACAGGCGATGCATTGTCGGAAAAGCAGAAATCCTGGCGTGCGGCGCGCATCATGCGGGCAAGACGTGCGGCACCCGCCGCACCGGATTTTCCTTCCGCCATGAAGGCGCAGAGGATCTTCGCGGTGACCGTGCGTCCGTGAACATTGAACTCCACCGGCATGGCGAGGATGGCGCTATCGATCGCCGACGTTTCGTTGAGGTGGACGATGCTGCCGGCATCCGGCGTGTAAAAAGGGCTGCTGAAGAAAACCGTTTCGAGATAGCCCGCCAATTGGCTGTCCGTCGCCCGGTTGTTCTTGCGAAAGGTCCGGGTGAAGAGATCGGCAATCGCCGGCAAGTCGGATCGCTCCATCGCGCGGACCGTGCCTGCATGCGGCCGCGCGCGTTCCTCCGCGGCGGGCGGGCCGGAAAGTTCGACGGGCTTTCTCAGTGCGCTTTCTGCAGCGGGTGTCATAATCCACTCTTCAAATCCGGCTCTTTCAGCCAGTGTATTTACAGTATGCGGGTCAGTATTTTCCAAGCAACCTGACGCGGCCTCATGCAAGGGTGGCACCGGCTGCATCTTTTGCCTCATCCTTCTTTGCGTATCGAAAGAAGACCGCCCAGGCGACGGCCACCATTGCAATCTCGATAATGTAGAACGACACGACTGTGCCCATCGGCGGGGCGTACCATGTTGCCCAGGCGGCCAAGGCCGCGCCCAGAATGCTGCCAAGACCCATGACGCTGGCGCGCGCCGCGTGGTATCCGGCGGCCCCCAGCGCTTCGACCGCAATCGACCACATGCCGAGCGGCACGACGACCCAGCAGAGGCTGCGCACGAAGGAAACAAGCGTCAGATATTCGTGGCCGAACAGGTAGGGCAGCAGCGGTGCCAGAAGAAATACGGTTGTTGCCGCTGCCAGGCTGATGCCGGTGGCGGCAAACAGCACCTTGCGGATACGGTCCATCGCCTTGTGCAGGCCATTGGCCGCCGCCCGCGCCGAACCCGGATACATCAGCCGGTTCAAGGCTTCGACGGAGAGATAGCTGCTTTCGAGAATACGGCGGGCGACGCTGTAGCTTGCGACGATTTCGGCTGTGGTCACGAGGCTCAGCGTCAGGAGGTCGGCATTCTGGCGAATGGCGCGCAAAATGAAGGGAATGCTGAAATACATGCCGAGCGGAAGTTCTTCGCGCACGATCCGGTATTCGGGACGCCCGAGCTTAGCCAAGGCACGGATGCAAAAGGCAGCGACCAGCACATGGCAGGCAAATTGCCAAAGCGCCCATTCGGCAACCGTCGAAACACCAAAGGCAAGGCACGCAAGCGCTGCGGCGACCGTGCGCGCAATCGCAAAGCCGACCACGGTCATATTGGCCGAGACGAAATTGGAATGGCCGATGAAGATCTGCTCGGTCAGGACAATCATACGCACGAAAATAATGTTGGTGACCAGCATCACCGCCATATCGAGGAGGTTCAGTGACGGATCGGGCGAAAGCGCAAAGAAGAACGGCAATATAGCCACGCCGAGCAGAACCAGCGCCACGCCGCTGATGGTTGTCAGGATGATGTTGTGGCCAAGCATGACCGGATACATCGAGGGATCGCGTGCGACGCGCCGGACCAGGCACTCCATGCCGCCCAGTCCGCAAAGATGGACGGCAATGTTGCAAACGGCGCTGACGGCGACGAAGACGCTGAACTCATTGACGCCGAGCGAGCGGGCGAGAATGGCGAAGGTGAGCAACTGGGCAGCCGAACTCAAGATGAGGCTGCCGCCGGAAGCCATGTAGGACATGACCATCGACATCAGCGTTCGCTGCTTGGGCGCATGGAAAGCGTCCGTTGTCACCGCCGGTTTCTCCTCTTGCGGGCGTGCCTGTTTCACTTGATGACCCCGGCAACAATACTTTCATTCGCTGCAAAGGTCGTTAATTCAGCCGTGAAACACGTTGTTTGACGCCACAGAATTCATATTGAGGTTAACGGTTGGCATTAACAGACGGATTTCAGTTTATGTTTACTTCACTACGCTATTGATTGCAGAAGGTTTTGACGGTTGCAGGTTGGAGTTGCTGTTGTGATGGACAAGGCAGGTGTTGAGGACCGGACGGGAGCGGCGCTGCATCGTTTCATGGGCGTTGACCTGGAACTGGCTCCCGGCGTGCTCGTACCCAGGGAGGAAACCGAGCTTCTGGGCCGTACAGCGCTCCGGTTGATCGAGGGACTGCCCGATTATCCGGCCGGAGATCTGCGTGTCATCGACATGTGCTGCGGCTCCGGAAACCTGGCGCTGGCCATCGCCACGCATGTTCCCAAGGCGCGGCTCTTCGCCTGCGATCTGACGGACGAGACCGTGAACCTTGCAAAACGCAACGCCGAGCGCTGCGGGTTTTCCGATCGCATCACGGTCATCCAGGGCGACCTTTTCGGTGGCCTTGCCGGGCGTGATCTCGACGGCAAGATCGATCTGATCGTCTGCAATCCGCCCTATATCTCCACCCAGCGTCTCGAAGGCGATAGCGCCCATCTTCTCGACAACGAGCCACGCGAAGCCTTCGATGGCGGACCCTATGGTATCTCCATCCATCAGCGTCTCGTGCGCGATGCACTGGCATTCCTGAAACCGGGCGGCTGGCTGGCCTTCGAATTCGGCGAGGGTCAGCACCGCCAGGCCGCAGCGCTTCTTGCCCGGGCACGCGGATATGAGCCTGCGGCCTTTGCCGAGGACGCGGCTGGCCTTCCGCGTGCCGCCTATGTTCAAAAACGCTCCGATGTTTAACCGATTTCAATCGGGCCTGCTCGAAGAACCCGTTGCCGGAAGCTAGAAAGCCGATGAGTGAAATTCGCGCGTTGCAAAGCTCCGATATCCCGGCCCTTGCCGGGATGTTTCAACGCGTCTTCCGCGATAGCAAGATGCAGCCAAGCAAGGCGCTTTCGGACTATCTGGAAACTTTCTATCTCGATGCACCCGGCCAGGACATCGGTATTCACTCGCTCGTTCATCTCGATGACAGCGGCGAGATGACGGGTTTTGTCGGGGCAACGGGATTACCGGTGACATTTGATGGCCGGCCGCTGCGCGCCGCCATTTGCGGCTCGCTGATGGTCGAGGGGCGGGAGGCCGATCCGCTGGCCGGTGCGCGCCTGCTCAAGGCATTTCTTGCAGGGCCCCAGGATCTCTCGTTCAGCGAGACGGCCAGCGAAGTCTCGGCCTCGATGTGGATGAAGCTGCGCGGGCTGGCCTTGCCGCAATACAGTCTCGACTGGCTGCGCATCATCCGGCCGGCCGGTTTTTTCACCGAGCTTGGATCGAGCCGCATCGGCGCTGCGCGGCTTCTGTGGCCGCTGGCCCGCAAGACCGACGATATACTGCGCCGCCGCATGGGGGCTGATGATCTACGGTGGTCCGGCATTCCGGCGTCGTGGAACGGGCAGGGGAGCTTCAAAACGCGTGGTGTGTCCGTCGATGAGTTTGCCGCGCTGTTTGTCCGGCTGACAGCGCGCTACCGGCTCCGGCCTGATTTTCCGCAAGCGCAGCTCACCTATATCCTGCAGGATGCCAGGCAGGCGCGGACAGAAGGCGAGGCGGTGTTCTGCCAGGTGGAGGCGCGCACCGGTGCCGTCATCGGGGCATTCGTCTATCACGGCGATGCAGGGCGCATCGGCCGGGTTCTGCAGATCCTGTCCATCCCCGGGCAGGAACGCCAGGTCATCGATTGCCTGATCGCACATGCCACAGAGCGAGGCCTGGTCGCGCTGCGCGGCCGCACGCAGCCGGCTTTGCTTGAGGCTATGCTCGGCCGGCGCATCTCCTTCACCCATATCGCTTCAAGCGTCATTCATACCAAGGATCCGCAGATCCTGCAGGCCTTCCAGAATGGCGAAGGGTTCTTCAACGGGCTGGCTGGTGAACATTGGAGCCGGCTTGCGGCGGGCGATATCGGCTGATACCCGCCCGCTGCCGTGTTCGCACGATCATCTGTTATTTCGGCGCGATCTCGCTGACGGGTTCGACCAGTTGCGGCGCCAGATGCAGGTAGCGGGTTGCCTTGCGCTTGGCTGTGATGTCGGCCCAGACGCGTGACATCTGATCGGCCGTGAGGCCGGCAGCAGCCGCAACACGATCTGCGGGCAGATTGTTGTTGAGGCCGTAAAGGCAGAGATCCATCCGGTCGTAGGGCAGGGAGAAGTAGAATTCCTCCTGCGTCTGCTGCAGCGAATAGGTGTCGGTCGTCGGCGGGCGTTTGCAGATTTCGTCGGGCACGCCGAGATAGGCTGCCAGCTGATAGACCTGGGTCTTGTAGAGATGGGCGATCGGTTTGACGTCGGCTGCGCCGTCGCCGTTCTTGACGAAGAAGCCCTGGTCATATTCCAGCCGGTTCGGCGTGCCGATGACGGCAAAGTTCAGCCGGTCCGCATGGAAATATTCGAGCTGCTTGCGGGTGCGCTGCTTCATGTTGGTTGCCGCAACAATGCCGAGATAGACCGACGGCGTCATGCGCAGCTTGGTCTGCTTGCCATCCGGATCCTGCACGACAAGGTAGGAAATATTGTAGCCGTCGCCTTCCAATGCGTTGGAAATGACGATCTTGGAGGCCCAGGCGCCGGTATAGTCTGGAACCAGTTCGCGGATGAAGGCATCGCGGCGATCGTAGCAGCCCATGGCCTGCAGCGATGGACCGATATCCTCGACAATGCTGTCAATGCCGAAAGTCTCGGCGATGGTGCGGCCGAGCCGCAGGCTTTCCGGATCGGAATCGTTTTCCGGCATGAACAGGGCGTAGACGTTCTTTGCGCCAACAGCGCGGGCGGCAAGCGCTGCGCAGACGCTGCTGTCAATACCGCCGGAAAGGCCGAGGACAAGGCCTCGCTTGCGTAAAGGACCGCGCAACTGCTCGCGCAGCGCAGCGACGATTTTGTCGGTTTCCTTCGCCGGGTCGATTGAAAGCGTTGCCTTCGAAAACGCGGCGGATGTATCGGCATTGTGCATGTTCATTCGGCAGCCTCCAATGTTTCTGCAGCGAGCCTGCGGCTGACCTTGCCGGTATCCGTCTTCGGCAGCTCATCGCGAAACTCGATGACACGCGGGACCATGAAGTCTTCGAGATGGGCGGCGCAATGCTTGATGATGTCGCGCTCACTCAGAGCGGGATCGGAAAGAACGACGAGGGCAACGATGGCCTGGCCGAGCACCGGATCGGGCAGGCCGATGACGACAGCCTCGGCAATGCCCGGATGGGCATGCAGCACCGTTTCCACTTCCTTGGGCGCAACCTTCTCGCCGCGGGTCTTGATGATGTCGTCCTTGCGGCCGACGAAATAGAGGAAGCCCTCGTCGTCGGTGCGGAAAAGGTCGCCGGTATAGAGCACCTTTTCCCACGGATTGGGGCCGGGGCGCAGCATCTTTGCGGTCGCCTCGTCGTTGCGCCAGTAGCCCTGCATGACATGCGGGCCACGGATCACCAGCTCGCCGGATATGCCAGGCGCCACGCGCTCGCCGTTGTCATCGACCACGAAGGCTTCGGTATTGGGAATGGCGATACCGACCGAGCCGGGGCGGCGATCGAGTTCGGCCGGTGGCAGGTAGGTGCAGCGCTTGCACTCCGTCAGGCCGTACATCGAATACACAGTTGCACGCGGAAACAATTCGCGCAGGCGGGCGATATGGGCCGGTGGCAGGGCTGCTGCGGTATTGGTGATGTAGCGCAGGCTCGGCAGGAAATCCGGCTCCAGGTCGCGCATCTGCAGGATCATCGCCACCATGGTCGGTACCAGCGGAAAACCGGTGACGTTTTCTTCGCGAATGCGGTCGAAGATCGCCTGCGGAAAGGCAAAAGAGGCTTCGAGCACGATGGTTGCGCCAAGCTTGACCGCCATCAGCAGCTGGTAGAGCCCATAGTCGAAGGCAAGCGGCAGCACGTTCAGGATGATATCGTCAGCCGTGTTTTCCAGATAGGTGGTGATCGATGTTGCAGCCGCCTCGACGTTGCGGTGCGTCATCATCACGCCCTTGGGGCGCCCGGTCGAGCCTGACGTATAGATCAACAGCGCCAGATCGACATCGATACCATGGTGTTGCACGCCACCTCCGGTTGCTGCCAGGCACGTTTCGAAATCGGCTATGCCGTTACCGGGACCTGCACCTCTGAATGTCGTCGCGGCGACGAACAGTGGCCGTGGCGCAATCCTGCGTGCTTCGGACAGGACAGGCAGCAGCTTGCCTTGCGTCAGAATGCCGGCCGCCTCGCAATTTCCGATCATATAGGCAAGCTTGTCGGCCTTGGTCGAGGGATTGACCGGCACGGCGGTTGCTCCGGCTTTCAGGATCGCAAAGAGCGAGACCGCCGCTTCCCAGCAATTGTTCATGAAGACGAGGACGCGGTCGCCGCGCACGATGCCGCCTGCGGCCAGCGACGATGCCAAACTTGCGGCTGCCGCTTCGAACTGCGCATAGGTGAAGCGCTTGTCGCCCGCCACCAAGGCGGTCTTTGCGCCGTGGACGTGGGCACTGGCTTGCAGGAATTCCTCGACGCGCATCGTCTGTCTCCCCGTCGCCTCGTATCAGGCCGACATCTTGTTGAGTGCGTTTTCTCCGGCATGTCTGGCAACGAAGGCCGTGATGCGTGCCACCGAATCCAGATTGGCGGGCACGATATCCGCATCGGCCATGACGAAACCGAACTGGTCTTCGATGAAGGCGACCAGTTCGAGAACGCCGGTGGAGTCGATGACCTCGTTTTCGATCAGCGACGCGTCGTCCTGCAGGTCGTAGGCGGTGTCGCCAAACAGGAAGTTCTCGATGATGAAGGCCTTGATGCTGTCTTTGATGGGCTGGGTCATAGGTTTTTCCTCAGATGAAGCTCAAGCCGCCTGGGTGCTGAGCGCCTTGGTGGCTGAAAACGTGTTTTGCCAGAGCTGGGTTGATAGGATGCCGACGAAGGCGGCATTGTCGCGATAGCCGGACGCCGGCTTGTCGCTGCATTTTTCATAAAGCTTGGAAACGGCCTTCGGATTGAAAAGGCCGGTTTCGGCAATGCTGCGCTCGCTGAAGGCGTCGCGGACATAGTCCCGGTCGTTTTTGCCGACGAAGGACTGGCTGTCGGGCGCGCGGTAGGGCTGCTTGGTGCGGCGGCCGATCGTGTCCGGAAGGAGGTGTTTCGTCGCCTCGCGCAGGATGTGTTTTTCGACCAGCCCCTTGAGCTTCATTTCAGGCGGCAGGCGGGTGGCGAATTCAACGAGGCGGTGGTCGAGGAACGGGAAACGGCCTTCGACGCCATGCGCCATGGCCATCCGGTCGCCCTGGCTCGACAGGATATAGCCCGGCAGCAGGAAACGGCTTTCCAGATATTGCGCCTGATGCAGCGGATGCCAGCGGGAAAAGTCCTGCGGAAGCCGCGAAACGAGTTCTGCCGCCGCGTCGTAGCCCGAAAGCGTCTGGCGCAGGTCTGCGGAGAAGAACAGCTTGGCGGCAGCGGTGCCGCGCAGGCGCGGCCGGTGCGAGAAGAGCGGATCGTCCATCGGGTCGTCACCGGCGCCGAAGAAGGCAGCGAGATATTCGGCCGATTGCTGCTTCAGGCCGGGCAGATAGGCATAGAGCTTGCGAAACAGATGCGGCCTGATCCGCGAACCGGGCTGGCGGGCGCAGAAACGGCGCACCCGGGCCTCCTTGAAGATATCATACCCGGCAAAAACCTCGTCGGCGCCTTCCCCGGTCAGGACCACTTTCAGCCCCTTTTCGCGAACAAGACCGGACAGTTGATAGAGCGGCGCCGGTGCCGTGCGCAGGATCGGGCGTTCGGTGAAGCGGATCACGTCCGGAAAGGCGCTGGCAATATCGCCTTCGCCGCAGGCAACCGCGTGATGATGCGTGCCGAGCGCGGTCGCCATCTGTTCTTGGAAAATGCTCTCGTCATGTTCGGCGCTGCCGAAGGTGACTGAGAAGGTCGAGAGGCCGCCGGGTGCCATGGGGGCTGCCAGCGCCGAGACGATCGAGGAATCAAGGCCGCCGGACAGATATGAGCCGACGGGAACATCGGCCCGCATCCGGATGCGTGTTGCGTCGGTCAAAAGATCGCGCAATTCTTCGGCGGCGTCGCGCTCGTCTTTATAGGCGGCGGGCTCGCCGATATCCGGATATTGCAGCTGCCAATAGGGCCTGATCGACATGCCGCTTTTGCCGGCGATCAAAAGATGTGCGGGCTCGAGCTCGAAAATATCGCGGAACGCGGTGCGCGGCGCAATCGGCGCCCAGAGCGTGAAGATCTGATCCAGCGCCAGCGGATCCATCTCGGCCCGCACGCCCGGCACTTCAAGCAGCGCCTTTACTTCCGAGGCGAAATAGAGGGTCTGTCCAACTGTCGTATAGAACAGCGGCCGCACGCCCATCCGGTCGCGGGCAATTACCATTCTTTCTCTGGACGCATCCCAGATCGCAAAGGCAAAATCACCATTGAACAGGGACAGGCAATCCAGCCCCATGCGCTCATAAAGGTGCAGGATAACTTCTGTGTCGCTGCCGGTGCGGAACACATGACCCTGCGCCTTCAGCGTTTCGCGCAACTCGACATAGTTGAAGATTTCGCCGTTGAAGACGATGGTGAGATCGCCGCTGGAATGGGTCATCGGCTGCTGGCCGTCGCCCAGGCCGACGATCGACAGGCGGGCATGGCCAAGTCCGGCGGAAGGGGCGGTGAAGATGCCCTGCTCGTCCGGCCCCCGGTGCGCAATCGCAGCAACCATGCGCTGCAGCAGCGGCTGCGCATCATGGGGCGCGACGCCATCTCCGAAGTATCCGCCAAATCCGCACATGCAGCAAAATCCCTGACTTGCTCTTGGAGATTGCATAATGCCTGAAAAGTACCCGCTATGTGTTAATCTGGACCAGAATTCAGAAGTAAAATCCGATATTTGATCTCACAGTTAAGATATCTCTAAGAATAATTTCCGCCTTTTATTAAAGATTTAACCAATGGAAAGCTGGTGTTTTCTCCTATTCGGATACGGTTTGAGCTTCGAACTCATGCCCGTTACAGGCGATATGGTTCGACGGGTGTCTGACGCCGCTTTCCAATGTTTTGCAATCTTGGGTGGATTTTTGCGAATCTCAGGAGCGCCTTGGGCAGGCGCTTCCTCGCGCCGGCATGCTTAACCAATCCTGAAAATGATGCCGGCCGGTGCGGCCGCTCAATCGCGAGGTGGGTTTGTGCGTATCGCCGCTGTGGGATCGACAAGCACGAATTCGGCCTTGGACGCGCCCGCCATCATCTTCAGTATGAAAACCAGTGTTAGCAGCGGCCAGACGAGGCAGAAGATCAGGCCCGCGACGCGGTGGGCCGACCATTGGCCGCCAGCCCTCTCGCCTTCAATGTAGGTGGGTATGAGATAAACGAGGGTGATAGCACCGTAAACAAGCGCCGCAATCTGCAGATTCGTCACGATCGCGCTCCCCGTTTATCTTCGCACACTATTCTGTCCTGCAATTTGCGCTGAAGCCGCAGAGAAGTCACGGCTATAAGTGGTAGAATTAACGATTTCTTAACTTAAGGTAAATTTGCGCTGCCTCCGGCGGTGGGCGTTTGATCCTGGGATGTGGGCAATTCGGAGGTTTAACGCCTGTGGGGCAGCGCGTGGCGAACGGATCGGCCATGCTCTGCTTCTGGCGAGCCTGCATGATCGTAAAGTGATGGGATACGGCTACGCGATCATCGGCGATGTCGGGCCATCGGGCTTTTCTGAGCGCACAGTCGGCGCGACGGAGATCCCGAATTCGGCACCCGGCGTCTTTGCCGACATGCTGATGAGTGCCGAATAGGATTTTTCCGGAGGAAATGACGATGGTGGCAAGGGCAGACCATCACCTCGAAACCAGGAATTCGTCGTTTTTCGCACGCGCTCCTGTGCCGCTGGTTGCAAAACATCTGCTGTTGCGGGCGGATCAAAATGATGAAACCTGGAATCAATTAATGGTTGTATTTTTGATGTAGGTTGATCCAGTCGTCGGATTGCGTTGGCCGATATGTAACGGCCTCTCAGTAAGAGACACCCAGTTTTTTACGGTGCGTTCATGTAAAAATATCAGTAAAATCAAATTGATAAGCTGAGGTCGAGTTCGAAAATTCAGCGTAAATCGAGCGAATATTTAGAATTATATATGATCAAAAATTGCGCCAATTCTTAATCATTATTTTAGGTATTATACCAATAGTTGCAGTGTGCATTCGAACTTTTGAATGTTCGAGCATGATGCTGGATGCACAAGCCGGGAAGACCGGCATGGCCTTTTTCCAAAAAACCTGACCGGCTCGCCCACGTCCTTTCGGATGAGCGGCGCTCGCCAGAGCCAGGCTCCATGGTCAAGACAGATACGGACGTAAAACGTGACATCAGCGGCCCGGACCGGCCGGTGCGTGCGCCTATTGTTGCGCCGAAATGGCGCATGAAACATTGCCTGAAGGAGGCGTTGTATGAGCAGGCTTTTTCCGCGTTTTGGCGGTGACACCGCAGCTATTCTGGCTGCGATGCACAAGTCGCAGGCGATCATCGAATTCGACCTCAGCGGCAATATCCTCAACGCCAATGCCAATTTCTGCGCGGCGCTGGGCTATGAGCTGCCGGAGATCAAGGGCAAGCATCACCGGATTTTCGTTGAACCGGCGGAGGCCAACAGCGTCGAATACCGGGAGTTCTGGGCCCGGCTCGGCCGCGGCGAATTCGACCGGCAGCAGTATAAGCGCTTCACCAAGAGCGGGCGGGAAATCTGGATCGAAGCCTCCTACAATCCGGTGTTGCGCGGCGGCAAGCCCTACAAGGTGGTGAAGTTTGCAACCGATATCACGGTGGTCCGGCAGAAAGCCATGGAGGACGCCGGCAAGCTGAATGCGGTCTCGCGTTCGCAGGCGGTGATCGAATTCACCCCCACAGGTGAAATTCTCACCGCCAACGAGAATTTCTGCGGCGCGCTGGGGTACCAGCTGCAGGAAATTCAGGGGCGGCATCACCGGATGTTCTGCGATCCCGCCTATGTGCAGACGGAGGAATACCGGCAGTTCTGGGAGCGGCTCGGACGCGGTGAGTTCACCGCCAATGAATTCCTGCGCTTCGGCAAGGGCGGCAAGGAGATCTGGATCCAGGCGGCCTATAATCCGATCATCGATGACAAGGGAAAGGTCTGCAAGGTCGTCAAGTTTGCAACGGATGTGACGGAGCGCATGGGCGCTGTCGGCACGCTGGCAAAGGCCCTGAAGGGTCTGTCGGACGGCGATCTCACCCAGAATCTCGACAAGCCCTTTGTACCGACCATGGAAAAGGTGCGCCACGATTTTAACGATGCGGTGGAGAAGTTGCGGCTGGCCATGCACTCTGTCGGCACCAATGCCGAGGCGATTGCCGCCGGTTCGACGGAAATCCGGTCTGCTGCCGATGACCTGTCGAAGCGCACCGAACAGCAGGCGGCATCCGTCGAGGAAACCGCTGCAGCGCTGGAACAGATCACCACGACCGTCGCCGATTCCAGCCGTAGGGCAGAGGAGGCCGGCCATCTGGTGGCCGCCACACGCGACAATGCCGAGCGCTCCGGAGCGGTGGTGCGCAATGCCATCACGGCCATGGGGCAGATCGAAAACTCGTCGCGCGAAATTTCCAACATCATCGGCGTCATCGACGATATCGCCTTCCAGACCAATCTCCTGGCGCTGAACGCTGGCGTGGAGGCGGCGCGCGCTGGGGATGCCGGCAAGGGTTTTGCCGTCGTTGCCCAGGAAGTGCGTGAACTGGCCCAGCGTTCGGCCAAGGCGGCCAAGGAGATCAAGGCGCTGATCAATACATCCGGCGAGCAGGTCAAGAGCGGCGTCTCGCTGGTCGGGCAGACCGGCAAGGCGCTGGAAGAGATCGTCAAGCAGGTTCAGGAGATCAACAGCAACGTTGTCGCCATCGTGGAAGGCGCACGAGAGCAGGCGACGGGTCTGAAAGAGATCAACCATGCGGTCAATGCCATGGATCAGGGCACGCAGCAAAATGCAGCCATGGTGGAACAGTCCACTGCGGCCAGCCATGGTCTTGCACGCGAGGCCGAGGCGCTGTTCCAGTTGCTGAGCCAGTTCCGCGTCGGGCAGCAGGCGAGCGGAGCCCGGCCGGTCGATGCGGGACATCATCATAGGCCGGTCGCATCGCCGGCGCGCAGGATGGCAGGACAGGTGATCCGCGCCTTTTCCGGCAGCGCTGCCGCAGCACAGGATAATTGGGAAGAGTTTTAAGGCGGCCGGTACCGGATGAAATGAAAACGGCGCCGCTGGTTGCGGCGCCGTTTTTGCGTTGTTTGGACCGGGATCCTGAGCCGTTTATTCGGCGGCTTCGAGCCCTGGAAGAAGCGGCTGGCTGTGCAATTGCGTCACCGAGGCCGTTTCTGTGGGCGTGGCATGATGACCGCTTTTCTTCAGTGGCCGGTTTCCGGTCATGGCGCGCACCAGTGTGTAGAAGACCGGGGTAAGGAACAGGCCGAACAGCGTCACGCCAATCATGCCGGAGAACACCGCAACACCCATGGCATGGCGCATTTCCGCACCGGCGCCGGTCGAGATCACCAACGGTACGACACCCATGATGAAGGCCATCGAGGTCATCAGGATCGGGCGCAACCGCAGGCGGCTTGCCTTGATGACGGCTTCGAACGGGGTCGCGCCTTCGAACTCAAGCTCGCGGGCAAATTCCACGATCAGGATGGCGTTCTTGGCCGACAATCCGACGAGCACGATCAGACCGATCTGCGTGAAGACATTGTTGTCGCCTCCCGTCAGCCAGACCCCGGCGAGTGCGGCCAGAAGCGCCATCGGGATGATCATGATGATCGACAGCGGCAGCGTCAGGCTTTCATACTGGGCTGCCAGCACCAGGAAGACGAGCAGGATCGACAGCGGGAAGATCAGGATACCGGTATTGCCGGCAATGATCTCCTGGTAGGTCAGCTCGGTCCATTCGAACGTCACGCCAGCGGGCAGTGTTTCCGCCGCGATCCGCTCGATGGCAGCACGGGCCTGGCCGGACGAATAGCCGGGTGCCGTATTGCCGTTGATATCGGCGGCGAGGAAGCCGTTATAGCGCATGGCGCGTTCGGGGCCTGCACTCGAGGTGACATTGAGAACCGCCGAAAGCGGGATCATTTCCCCAGAGCTGGAGCGGACTTCCAGCTTGCCGATGTCTTCCGCCTGGGCGCGGTAATTGGCATCGGCCTGCACACGCACGGAATAGGTTCTTCCGAACTTGTTGAAGTCGTTGACATAGACCGAGCCCAGATAGATCTGCAGCGTGTTGAAGATTTCCGTCAGCGGAACGTTCAGCTGGCGGGCCTTCGCCCGATCGACGTCGGCATAGAGCTGCGGGACGTTGACCTGGTAGCTGGAAAACATGCCGACCAGTTCAGGTGTCGTATAGGCCTTCGCCATGAAACCCTTCACGGCTGCGTCGAGCGCCTCATAACCAAGTCCGGCCTTGTCCTCCAGCTGCAACTTGAAGCCGCCGATGGCACCGAGACCCTGGACGGGCGGTGGTGGGAAGATGGCGCTGAAGGATTCCTTGATGACGCCGAGTTCCTGGTTCAGCCGTCCGGCGATTGCGCCGGCCGAAAGGTCCGGCGTCGTGCGTTCCTCGAAAGGTTTCAGCGACAGGAAGACGATGCCGGCATTGGACGAGTTGGTGAAGCCGTTGATCGACAGGCCCGGAAAGGCGATGGCGCTTTCGACGCCGGGAACCTTGAGCGAGATATCGCTGATGCGGCGGATGACCTCTTCGGTGCGGTCGAGCGAGGCACCATCCGGCAGCTGGGTGAAGCCGACCAGATATTGCTTGTCCTGCGGCGGCACGAAACCGGGCGGCACCGCCTTGAAGAAGAACACGGTGGCGCCGACGAGCAGCAGATAGACGCCCATCATCAAGGTCTTGCGCGAGATCACGCCCTTGACGCCGGAGCTATAGGCCCGCGAGCCGCGCGAAAAGACAGCGTTGAAGCCACGGAAGAACCAGCCGAACAGGAAGTCCATGATCCGGGTCAAGCGATCCTTCGGCGCGTCATGGCCACGCAGAAGCAGGGCAGCGAGCGCCGGGGACAGGGTGAGCGAGTTGAAGGCCGAGATGACGGTCGAGATGGCGATCGTCAGGGCGAACTGCTTGTAGAACTGGCCGGTGAGGCCTGAGATGAACGCCAGCGGCACGAAGACGGCGACGAGAACCAGCGCGATCGCGATGATCGGGCCGGACACTTCGGTCATGGCTTTGTAGGTCGCCTCGCGCGGCGAAAGCCCATCCTCGATGTTGCGCTCGACATTTTCCACGACCACGATCGCGTCATCGACGACGATACCGATGGCGAGAACGAGGCCGAACAGGCTGAGCGCGTTGATCGAGAAGCCGAGCATCTGCATCACGGCGAAGGTGCCGATGATGGAGACGGGAACGGCGATCAGCGGAATGATCGAGGCGCGCCAGGTCTGCAGGAAGATGATGACGACGATGACGACGAGAGCGATGGCTTCGAGCAGCGTATGGATGACGGCCTCGATGGAGGCGCGCACGAACTGGGTCGTGTCATAGACGATCTCGTAATCGACATCCTGCGGCATCGATGCCTTGATCTCTTCCATGGTGGTGCGGACCTGGTCGGCGATCTCGATCGCGTTCGAGCCGGGGGCCTGGAAGACGGGAATTGCGACGGCCTGCTTGTTGTTGAGCAGCGAGCGCAGCGAATATTCGGCCGAACCAAGCTCAATACGGGACACGTCGCGCAGGCGGGTGATGGCACCGGTCGGGCTCGTCTTGATGATGATCTCGCCGAACTCTTCCTCGCTTTGCAGGCGGCCCTGGGCATTCACCGAAAGCTGCAGATCGACCCCTTGCGCGTTGGGCGAGGAGCCGATGACACCGGCAGCGGCCTGGACGTTCTGGGCGCGGATTTCATTGACGATATCGGAGGCGGAGAGACCGAGTTGCGCCATCTTCTGCGGATCGAGCCAGATGCGCATCGAATAGTCGCCGGACCCGAACAGCTGGACCTGGCCGACGCCGTCGATGCGGGCGAGCCTGTCCTTGACGTTGATCAGCGCGTAGTTGCGCAGATAGGTCATGTCATAGCGGCCTTCGGGCGAGGTCAGATGCACCACCATCATCAGGTCGGGAGAACTCTTGATGGTGGTGATGCCGAGGCGGCGCACTTCTTCCGGTAGCCGCGGTTCGGCCTGGCCGACACGGTTCTGGACAAGCTGCTGCGCCTGGTCGGGGTCGGTGCCGAGCTTGAAGGTGACGGTCAGCGTCATCAGACCGTCGGTCGTCGCCTGGCTGCTCATATAGAGCATGTCCTCGACGCCATTGATCGATTCCTCCAGTGGCGTCGCCACGGTCTCGGCAATGACTTTCGGGTTCGCGCCCGGATAGTTGGCGCGAACGACGATCTGCGGCGGCACCACATCGGGATATTCCGAGATCGGCAGGATCGTCATTGCGATCAGGCCGCCAAGGAAGATGATGAAGGACAGAACGCCCGCGAAAACCGGGCGATCGATAAAGAATCTGGAGATATTCATTGGCGTGATCCGCCCTTGTGCTGAGATGCCGGAAAAAGGCTTAGTTGGTTATCGAGGCTTGCTGCTGGGGATCGGCTTCCGGTTTCATGGAGACCATTTCCGGGGCCACCAGCGCGCCGGGGCGGATGCGCTGCAGGCCGTTGACGACGATGCGTTCCTCAGCTTTCAGGCCGGCCGTCACCACCCGCAGGCCATCGGATTTCATGCCGACGGTGATTTCGCGGTATTCGGTGGTGTTGTCCGGCTTGACGACCATGACGTATTTCTTGTTCTGGTCGGTGCCGATGGCCCGTTCATGCACCAGGACTGCGTCCTCGGACTTGGCCTGGCCCATGCTCAGCCGGGCAAACTGACCCGGCATCAAGGCGCCATTGGCATTGTCGAACACGGCGCGCACACGGATCGTGCCGCTCTGCGGATCGACGCTGTTATCCACCAGCTGGAGCTTGCCGCTGACAACAGAGGAGCCTGCAACATCCATGCGCACCGGCACGCGGTCGATGAAGTTGCGGGCGTTGACGCCTTCCGGCAGCTCGGCAAGAATGCTGGACACGATCCGCTCATCGGCTTCGAAGCTTGCATAGATCGGGCTCAGCGACACCAGGCGGGTCAGGATCGGCGAGGACGGGCCAGCGGCGATCAGGTTGCCTGCGGTGATCTCGATCTTGCCGACGCGGCCGGTGATCGGAGCGCGGATCTCGGTATATCCGAGATTGAGCGCTGCCGATTGCAGCACGGCGCGGGCAGCACCCACATCCGCTTCGGCACTGGCCAGACCGTTCATGCGCTGATCAACCTCGCTCTGCGACACGGCATTGGAGGCCAGCAATTGCTTGCCACGCTTCAGTTCGACGCGCGCCAACGAGGCGCGGGCTTCGGCTGCGGTGACGCTCGCTTGCGCGCGGGCAACCTCGGCCTGGTAGGGGGCTGGATCGATCGTGACGAGCAGGTCGCCCTTATTGACGATCGCGCCTTCCTGGAAATGCACCGACTGGATGGCGCCGGCAACGCGCGAGCGCAGCTCGACATGATCGACGGCTTCGAGGCGGCCGGAGAATTCGCTCCATTGCGTGACGGACTTTGCCTCGACGACTGCGACGGAGACGGGGATGGCAGGCGGCGCTGCGGTCGAGGCATCGGCCGCGTTGCCGCTGCCGGCCGGGCTTCCCAGCAGATCGAAATAGATTGTCGGCGAAATGGTGGCGACTGCCAGTACGAGGCCGGTGGTGATGAGCTTGGTCTTGAAACTTCCGAATGACATGGCGGCTATCCTGAATTTCTGCCCCGGAGTGTGGGCTGCCTGTGGTCCATCGTGGGAGGCGAAGGATTTGGGCAAGGGTTGCATTGACGTTCAATACCGTTCGGTATAGAAATAGGTTCTGAAACCGATCACTGTCAATCGAATTATGTACCGATCGGTATAAAAAAATTCGGGAGGGCCCCACCCCATGGGACGGCCAAGAGAGTTTGATGTCGATGATGCCTTGGAAACGGCGATGGAGCTGTTCTGGCGAAAGGGCTACGAAGGCACGTCTCTCACCGACCTGACGGAAGGCATGGGCATTACCAAGCCGAGCCTCTACGGTGTCTTCGGCAATAAGGAAGGTCTCTTCCTCAAGGCGCTGGAGCGTTACGAGCGCACCAAGATGAATTTCTTCCATGAAGCCCTGAAGGAACCGAAGGCGCGCGATGTCGCCTGGAAAATCCTGAGAGGGTTTGCCGATTCGCAGACCGCCGAAACCGGTCCGAGCGGCTGTCTCGGCATCAATGGCGCGCTCGCCTGCAGCGAGGCGGCCGCCGAAATCCAGAAATGCCTGATCGAAAACCGTCAGCGCGGCGAGCGCGATCTCGGCCGGCGGTTCGAGCGTGCGCTGAAAGAGGGCGATCTGCCCGCCGGGCACGAGCCCTATGACCTCGCCCGCTACATCATGACGATTTCGCAGGGGACCGCCATCCAGGCAGCATCCGGCGCCGACCGTCAGGCGCTCTACCGTGTCATCGATATGGCCTTGCAGTTCTGGCCCGAAACGGTCGCGGCTGAGAGCTGAATCAGAAGCTTGCCGAGTTCCATATACAACTTTGCCAGTGTCGTACCGGCGCGATCACTCGTCCGCCATCTTTCCACTGCGCGATTCCAGCCGGTAGCGGTTGCCGGGATAGACCAGCCGGGCAAAGGAAACGACGCGTTTGGACGACCATGTGCGCCGCCGGATGAGCAGGCAGGGCTCTGTGCGCAGGATCACCAGAAGCTTGCATTCCCATGGCTGCGGCATGGCCGCTTCGACGATATGTTCGGAGCCGCTCAAAGGTGCTTCCGCCGTCAGATAGGCGTTCGGTGTCTGCACTGTAAAATCTTGCTCCAGGTAGCCGGGCGCTGCTTCCGGGTTGACGAAGCGGTCTTCGATCTGGACCGGAACGCCGTTTTCGCTGTGCACGATCAACGAGTGAAACACGGGCGCGCCGATCGGTAACCCAAGCGCATCGGCAACGTCGGGTGCCGCGGTTTCCTGCGCCAGAACGACGACCGTGGCCTGATGCGTATGGCCCCGCTCATCGATTTCCTCGGCGATGTTGCGCACTTCGAACAGTTCGGAATAGCCTTTGCGCTCGGCAACAAAGGAGCCGACGCCTTGGATGCGCACAAGTTCGCCTTCGCTTGCCAACTCCCGCAGCGCCCGGTTGGCCGTCATCTTGCTGACGCCCAGTTCCGCCACCAGTTCGTTTTCCGACGGGACCCGGTGTTTCGGCGGCCATTCGCCGCTCTGGATCCGGTCCAGGATCATCTGCTTGACGCCGGCATAAAGCGGCGACCCGTCATTGTCGCTGGTCACCCATTTTAACGGAGCGTTCTGGTCGTTGCTTCGTTTCATATGCTTATTCCTTGGGCGGAATTAATTTTGCATTCAAATGCGGCCGCCCACTTGCATACCATAAAAATTAGCATATGGTACCATATACAACATGGATGTTCAGGGGCATTTTTCGCGTCTTGATTTCCATCAGTTATGTGTAAAGCCGGCGCAGATCGGCGGACGTTGTTGAAGATAAACCTCAGAGGAACGTGAACATGAACCTGTCAAAATTTCTGATGGCTGGCGCCGTCGCATTTGCAACGCTTGCCGCTCCGATGGCTCAGGCCAAGGACTGGAAGACCGTGACCATCACGCTTGAAGGCGCCTATGCGCCGTGGAATCTCACCAATCCGGACGGCACGCTCGGCGGTTTCGAGCCGGAACTGGCGAAATATCTCTGCGACCACATGAAGGTCGAATGCACATTGGTTGCCTCCGACTGGGATGGCATGATCCCGGCGCTTAACGCCGGCAAGTTCGATGTGATCATGGACGCCCTGTCGATCACCGAAGAACGCAAGAAGATCATCGACTTCACCATTCCCTATGCCCATACGCATGCGGCTTTTGCGACGCTCAAGGATGGTCCGCTGGCCAATGCCGCAGGTACCGGCACGGTCGTGAAGCTCGATCCGGGCGCGACCGGCGTCAAGGAAGTCGAAGCGATGAAGGCCGCCTTTGCCGGCAAGACCATCGGTATCCAGGCCGCCACCGTCTATTCCAAGTTCGTCTATGACAATTTCGGCGATATCGCCACCGTTCGTGAATACAAGACCGGTGCGGAGCGCGATCTTGATCTGGAAACCGGCCGTATCGATCTCGTCTTCGATGACGCCGTCTACTTGATCTCGGCGTTTGACAAGTCCAATGGAACGCTCGGCTTCACCGGTCCTGAAATCGGCGGCACGATCTTCGGCAGCGGCGAAGGCCTTGGCGTGCGCCAGGCCGATACCGACCTGCGCGACATGCTGAGCAAGGCGATCCAGGCTGCTCTCGACGATGGCACGATCAAGACCCTGTCGATGAAGTGGTTCAAGACCGACGTCACGCCCTGATCTCAAGTCTGTCCGCCGCTTGCTATTTTGCCTGCGGCGGGCACACTTGCTGCGGCAGGCCGCTCTCTTCAGGAGGCGCGGCCTTCCATATCCACCTGAAGATCGGGAATCCGGCCTTGCCGGGAACGACGGGATGCCTGCGGCATGGCTTTACTTCAAATGATCGGTTTTGGCCCCACCGGCTGGGGCGGGCTGCTGCTCGTTGCGGCGCTCATGACGCTCTGCGTCACCGCCGTTGCTCTGTTGATCGGCGCTATCTTGGGCTCGCTCATTGCCTGGGCGAAGCTGTCGGGAAGCCGGGTCATGCGCACGATCGGCGGCATCTACACCACGGTGTTCCGGGGCGTTCCCGAGCTGTTGATCATCTATCTCGTCTATTTCGGCGGCTCGAGCGCCGTCACCGCCATCGGCACGGCGATGGGATATGAGGGCTTCCTGGGGCTGCCCTCCTTTGCGGCCGGTGCGCTGGCGGTCGGCGTCATCTCCGGCGCCTATCAGGCGGAAGTGTTTCGCGGCGCCTATCTGGCCATCCCCAAGGGGGAACTGGAGGCGGCGCAGGCGATCGGCATGAACCGCAGGCTGCGTTTTCGCCGCATCATCGGCCCGCAAGTCTTCCGTTTTGCCATTCCGGGTATCGGCAATGTCTGGCAGCTCAGCCTCAAGGACTCGGCGCTGGTCTCGGTCACCGGCCTTGCCGATTTGATGCGCACCAGCCAGGTCGCGGCCGGCTCCACCCGCCAGCATTTCCTGTTCTTCATTGTCGGGGGATGCCTCTATCTGATCCTCACCAGCTTCTCGGACCGCATTTTCAACAGTGCCGAGAAGCGCGCCAATCGCAGCATGCCGACCAGCCTCGGCCAGGCCTGATCAAGGAGACGCGCGATGGACATCGCCTTCATGTTCGAGACCATGAAAACGCTGCTGGCCGCTCTGCCGATGACGCTGGCGCTGTTTTCCCTTTCCGTCATCTTCGGCGGGCTTCTGGCACTTTTGATCGTCTGGATGCGCGTCAGCGGCAATGCCGCCGCCCGCAACTTTGCCAAGGGCTATATCTTCGTGTTCCGCGGCTCGCCGCTTTTGATCCAGATGTTCCTGATCTTCTATGGCCTCGGCCAGTTCGGCTTCATCCGCTACAGTTTCCTGTGGCCGGCGCTGCGCGAGCCCTTCGTCTGCGCCGTCCTGTCGCTGGCGCTTTGCACGGCCGGTTATTCCGCCGAAATTTTTCGCTTCGGGCTTCGGGCCATTCCGGCCAAGGAGATTGAGGCGGCGCGCTCCATCGGCATGTCCGGCTTTCTGTTGACCCGCCGTATCCTCGCCCCGATCGCCTTCCGCCATGCGCTGCCGGCCTATTCGACGGAGGTGGTGATGATGGTGAAATCGACAGCGCTTGCCAGCCTCGTCACCGTCTGGGAGGTGACCGGTGTGGCGCAGCGGCTGATCTCGCAGACCTACCGCACGATGGAAGTCTTCCTCTGTGCCGCCGCCATCTATCTCATCCTCAACTTCATCATCCTGCAGGCGATGGCGCTGCTTGAATACAAGCTGACCCCGCATCGCCGCGCTGCTCCTCTTTTCCCGGTGCCGCAACGATGAACGCCGCGACCCTTAACCAGACTGGAACGACCATGGCAGGCACGACCCGGCTTTCCGTCCGCAACATCCGCAAGAGTTTCGGCACGCATGAAGTGCTGCGCGGCATCTCGCTCGAGGCCCGCGATGGCGATGTCATCTCGCTGCTCGGCGCCAGCGGCTCCGGCAAATCGACCTTCCTGCGCTGTATCAATCTTCTCGAAATTGCCGATCACGGCGAGATTTCCGTCGATGGCGAGCTTATCCAGATGCAGCAGCGCGGGGGAAAGAATGTCCCCGCCAACCGCCGGCAGGTGGACCGGATCCGCTCCGAACTCGGCATGGTGTTCCAGTCGTTCAATCTCTGGTCCCATATGACCATCCTTGAGAATGTCATCGAGGGACCGGTTCATGTGCTGAAGCGCCCGCGCGCCGAATGTATTGCGGAAGCTGAGGCGCTTTTGGAAAAGGTGGGGATTGCAGAAAAGCGCCATGCCTATCCGGCCCATCTTTCCGGCGGCCAGCAGCAGCGCGCGGCGATTGCCCGCTCATTGGCAATGCGGCCGAAGGTGATGCTGTTCGACGAGCCAACCTCGGCGCTTGATCCGGAACTGGTCGGGGAAGTGCTGCGCGTCATGCGTTCGCTGGCCGAAGAGGGCATGACCATGCTGGTCGTCACCCATGAAATGAGCTTCGCCCGCAATGTTTCCAACCGGGTGATCTTCATGAAATCCGGCGAGATCGACAGCGACGGCGCGCCGGAAGAGCTTTTCGGTTCCGGTGGTTCGCCGAGCTTCCGCCAGTTCATCGGCAATTTCGGAGGCTGAGCGTGCAGGACATCGTACTCGACACGGCACCCGGCTGGCGTGCCGTGGCTGCGGTTGCCGATGGTGCAACGCTGTCGCTTTCCGAAGCGGCCAGGACGCGGATCGAAACAGCAAGCCGCATTGTGTCGGCGATCGTCGAAAGCGGCGTGCGGGCCTATGGGGTGAATACCGGCGTCGGGGCGCTTGCCGATACGGTGGTCGATCGTCCCTCGCAGAGCCGTCTGTCGCGCAACATCATTTTGAGCCATGCCTGTGGCGTCGGCCCGCTTCTGGAGGCGCGGGAAGTTCGCGCCATCATCGCCGCCCAGATCGCCAATTTTTCCCACGGTCATTCCGGCGTGCGGCCAGTGATCGTGGACCTGCTGCAGGTCTTTCTGCGCGAAGATTGCATTCCCGACGTGCCGTCCAAGGGTTCGGCCGGCTATCTCAGCCATAATGCCCATATTGCGCTGGTATTGATCGGCGAGGGCAGGGCGCGGCTGAAGGGCGTTCCGGTATCCGGTGCGCAGGCTTTGGAAGCGCTTGGCGCCGCGCCGCTGGTTTTGCAGGCAAAGGAAGGCCTGAGCCTCGTCAATGGCACGGCCTGTTCTACCGGGCTCGGGGCCGTGGCGCTCGCGC
Organism: Rhizobium sp. Root483D2; assembly: GCF_001426685.1. Taxonomy (GTDB): domain Bacteria; phylum Pseudomonadota; class Alphaproteobacteria; order Rhizobiales; family Rhizobiaceae; genus Pararhizobium; species Pararhizobium qamdonense. The sequence continues at coordinate 147,899 of NZ_LMFB01000019.1, forward strand.
GGGCTGAACGGCTTCTGGTCTGGGCCGATGCCATCGCAGCGCTGACGATCGAGGCGCTCGGCGGTCAGATGACCGCCTTTGACGCTGACGTGCTCGCCCTTCGCAAATCCAAGGGGATCGAGAAGGTCGGCAGCACTTTGCGCGCGCGTCTCGCCGGTAGTGGTCTGATCGAGGCAGCGAAAGGTGCGCGCACGCAGGATGCCTTAAGCCTTCGTTCGGTTCCGCACGCCCATGGCGCGGGGTGGGATGTGCTTGATTTCGCCGGAATGGTCGTCGATCAGGAACTGGCCTCCGTGACGGACAATCCGGCGGTGTCCGGCACGCCGGAGACACCGGTGGTGTCCTCCGAGGCGCATGCCGTGGCGCCGGCGCTCGGCCAGGCGCTGGATAGTCTCGCCATCGCCATTGCCCAGATTTCGATGATGAGCGAGCGCCGGATTGACCGTCTCGTCAATCCGCTGGTGAGCGGTCTTCCGGCCTTTCTCGCCGCCGATCCGGGCGCCGGGTCCGGCTTCATGATCGCGCAATATACGGCAGCGGCCCTTGCGGCGGAAAACCGCCGTCTCGGCGCTCCGGCAAGCCTGGATGGCGGCATCACGTCGGCGCTGCAGGAGGATTTTCTCGGGCATCCGACAGCTGCGGCCAACAAGCTGCTTGCCGTGATCGACAATGCCGAGCAGATCCTCGGCATCGAATTTGCCGCTGCCGCGCAGGCGCAGGATTTCAAGGCCGATGTGGCGCCGCGTGCTCAGGGAACCGACGTGCTCTATCGTCATATCCGCGCGAATATGCCAACCTATGCCGACGACCGGCCGCTCGGCTGGGATCTGGAAAAGGCCCGCGACCTGCTCTTGCAATCGCCGCCTCCCCATATCTGAAACTCCCGAAAGGATCTTGCCATGACCGCCCATTTCGACGTTGCCGTTATCGGCCTTGGCGCCATGGGCAGTGCTGCGATCGCGCATCTGGCCGCCCGTGGTGCAAAGGTGATCGGCATAGACGCCTATTATCCGGCACACGCGCTGAGCTCGTCGCATGGCGATAGCCGGTTGATTAGGCTTGGTTATTTCGAGGACCCGTCCTATGTGCCGCTGCTGCAGCGTGCCTATGCCAATTGGCGCGCGCTCGAAGCGCGGCTGCGCGAGGATATTTTGACGATTACCGGCGTGCTGCAGATCGGCAAACCCGACAGCAAGATCGTCAGCGGCACGAAGAAGAGCTGCGCGCTGCACAACCTGCCGCTCGAAACCCTTGATCCCGGCGAAATGCGCCGCCGCTTCCCGGTGTTTTCTCTCGATGAAGACGAGGTGGCACTGCTCGATCCGCAGGGTGGTTATCTCAAGCCCGAAGCGGCTGTGATGGGGCATCTGAAGCTTGCGGCTGCCGATGGTGCGGCCTTGCATTTCGGCGAAAAGGTGACGGCGATCGAGCCGGGTGAGGGCGGGGTGGCCATCGTTTCGCAGACCGGGCGTTATCATGCGAGCAAGGTCATTGTTGCGACCGGCTCATGGATCGGCGAGCTGGTGCCTGATCTGCGCGATCACGCGGTGCCGATCAAGCAGGTGGTCTCCTGGTATCAGCCCGCCGACGGTTTCGTCACCATGCCGCAACGCATGCCGGTGTTCATCCGTGACGAAGGCGACAACGGTTCGTTCTTTGGCTTTCCGGCGATCGGCGTCGATGGCGTCAAGGTCGGCCGTCATGCGCATTTCCGCGAGCCGATCGATCCGAACCAGCCCAATCCGGCCGTCAACGGCAAAGACACGGATCTGCTCGACAACTTCATCAAGCGCCGGCTGCCGGCCGCTGCCGGTCTGCGGGTACGCTCCACCACCTGCCGCTATACGATGCTGCCGAGCGAGGATTTTCTGCTCGACCTGTTGCCGGGCGACAAACGCATCGTCGTGGCGTCGCCCTGCTCAGGCCATGGGTTCAAGTTCACCAGCGTTGTCGGCGAGATCCTTGCCGATCTGGCGCTGGAGGGCGGCACGGACCTGCCGATCGGGGCCTTCTCGTTTGCCGCTATGGACCGGTTTCTGGCAGCGCGGGCGGCATGAGCATGACTTACACGCTGAAACCTGCGACCGCGACTTTCCTTGGCCTGCCGGCCGCGAGCCAGGCCCGGCCGGGTTCGGCAGCGATTTTCGGCGCAGTGCACGGAACCGCCTATCCGCATGCCGTTCAGACTATATCCGGCATATCAGCGCCTGATGCTGTGCGCCGGGCGATCACGGAAGCATCCGTGCATGTGGATCACTGGGATTTCGATTTTGACGGCCCTTTGTTGAACGATAGTGGGCTGGATGTGGTGGATCTCGGCGATATCGAGACGAAGCCGCAGGACAATGCCGGTAACCGCGCGGCGATCGAGGCGGCAACGCGGGATATCCGGGCAGCGGGCGCTGTTCCGATCCTGATCGGCGGCGACGATTCGGCCGCTATTCCTTTCATGCGCGGTCTTGCGGATGCCGTTGACCTGCATATCCTGCAGATCGATGCGCATATCGATTGGCGCGACCGGATCGGTGAAGAGACGCTCGGCTATTCCAGCACGATGCGGCGGGCTTCCGAACTGCCGTTCGTGCGCTCCATGACTCAGGTCGGCATTCGCGCCGTCGGCAGTGCGCGCCGGGAAGAGGTCGAGGCGGCAAAAGCCTGGGGTTCGCGGCTGGTCACGGTGCGCCAGGTGCGGGCAAGCGGTGTCGCCGAAATCGCCGATGCCATCCCGCGTGACGGCGCGCTGCTGATCCATATCGATGTCGATGCGCTCGATCCATCGATCTGCCCCGGCATCAACGCCTTGTCGCCTGGAGGCCTGTGGCTTGAGGAAGTGACCGATCTGATTGCCGCAGCCATGACCGGGCGCAGGCTTGCCGGCTTCTCCATCGTCGAGTTTCAGCCGGCAAACGACGTCAACTCCATGACCGCGACGGTCGTTGGCCGGTTGATCTGCCATGTCCTGGGCAATCTGGCCCGCCAGACCGGGCGCTAGAGTTGTTTTAAGCCGGGGTGATGCGGATCAGGTACGTCTCCGTTGGCATGTCGGACGTGATCAGCACGACGCCCTCAAGGATGGCGCAATCGAGACGCCCGAGTTCCTCGCCATGGCCCTGGCTGTCGATCCGCATGTTGCCGAGCGAAAGAAGCATCGTGACGCCGCCTTCGGCATCCAGATGATGCTGGCCTTCGACAACCCGCCTTTCGACCTGATGTGTCCATTGCCCCCGGCGCGTCATGACGTTGAGATCAACGATCGGCCCCGATACCAGCCGCGCGGATGTCTGGGCGTCGGCCGGGAAGGCCAGCGGGTGGGAGGCCTGCGTCAACAGGGTGGAGGGCCTTCCGGCGATGTCGAGCTCCATGCCTTTCCCCTCAAGGATCGACAGGGTGCGGTCTATTCCGGCGAAAACGGAAAACGGCCCATCGCTTGCCACCGTCGCCATGCTGACGCGCCAACCGAAGCCGGCGAGATCGGCTTCCGGCGGAAAGACCGCAATCTCCACCGTCTCGCCGCCGCCGTTTTTCCACGGCATGCGGCGGTGGTTGCTGGCTTTCAGGATGTGCAACTGGCTGTGAAGCGGCGTTTGTCGGTCGTGCATTGTAAACCTCTGCGGAGTAGACTAAGTTTAGTGGACTAAGTCCGAAGGAGGACGATGATGGAAACTGTCAATATTCACGAAGCAAAGACACATTTGTCGCGCCTGATGGAGAAGGTCTCCAAGGGCGAGTCGTTCATTATCGCCAAGGCCGGAAAGCCGATCGGTAAGCTGGTGCCACTGGATGAGGCGGAAATGCCGAAGAAGCGCCGCATTGGGTTCATGAAGGGTGAAATCGTTGTGCCGCATGATTTTGATAGGATGATGGCAGACGAAATCGAAGAGATGTTCTACGGCAACCCCGATAAATTCAAAGATCGATGAGATTTTTGCTCGATACACATATCCTGATCTGGGCGGCGGGCGATATCAACCTGTTGCCGCACGACGTCAGGCTGCTCATCGAAGACGGCAGCAACGATCTCCTGTTCAGTCCTGCCAGCATCTGGGAGATAGCCATAAAACACGGTCTCGGGCGGGACGATTTTCGCACCGATCCTTTTGTTCTGCGTTATCGGCTTCTCGAAAACGGGTATATCGAACTGCCGATCAACAGCGAGCATGCAATCGCGATTGCTGGCCTGCCGCTGCTTCATAAGGACCCCTTCGATCGCATCCTGATTGCTCAGGCGATCATCGAAGGGGTCGTTCTCATAACGGTTGACGATATGGTTCTACGATATCCGGGACTTCCGAAATATCCGCTGAACTAAGGTCTCAGTTCCCCAGAATCCCCGGCAACCGCAGACCCTTTTCCTTGGCGCAATCGATGGCAATGTCGTAGCCCGCGTCGGCGTGGCGCATGACGCCGGTGGCCGGGTCGTTCCAGAGCACGCGCTCCAGGCGGCGGGCCGCATCGTCGGTACCATCGGCGCAGATGACAACGCCGGAATGCTGCGAGAAGCCCATGCCGACGCCGCCGCCATGGTGCAGCGACACCCAGGTGGCGCCCGATGCGGTATTGAGCAGCGCGTTCAGCAGCGGCCAGTCGGACACGGCGTCCGAGCCGTCCTTCATCGCTTCGGTCTCGCGGTTTGGCGAGGCGACGGAGCCGGAATCGAGATGGTCGCGGCCGATGACGACCGGGGCGGAGAGTTCGCCTGTTCTGACCATCTCGTTGAAGGCGAGGCCAAGCCGGTGGCGGTCGCCGAGACCCACCCAGCAAATGCGCGCCGGCAGGCCCTGGAAGGCGATGCGTTCGGCGGCCATGTCGAGCCAGTTGTGCAGGTGCTTGTTGCCGGGGGTGAGTTCCTTCACCTTGGCATCCGTCTTGCGGATGTCTTCCGGATCACCGGAGAGGGCGGCCCAGCGGAAGGGGCCGATGCCGCGGCAAAATAGCGGGCGGATATAGGCGGGCACAAAGCCCGGGAAGGCGAAGGCGTTTTCCAGGCCCTCATCCTTGGCGACCTGGCGGATGTTGTTGCCATAGTCGAAGGTCGGGATGCCCATGTCCTGGAAGGCGATCATCGCCTCGACATGGTCGCGCATGGAGGCGCGGGCCGCCTTTTCGACGGCTTTCGGGTCGCTTTCGCGCTTTTCCTTCCACTCTCCCATCGTCCAGCCCTTCGGCAGATAGCCGTTGACCGGGTCATGGGCCGAGGTCTGGTCGGTGACCATGTCGGGGCGGATGCCGCGGCGGACCATTTCCGGCAGGATTTCGGCGGTATTGCCGAGCAGGCCGACGGATTTTGCCTCACCGGCGGCGGTCCAGCGCGCGATCATCTCCATCGCCTCGTCCAGCGTTTCCGCCTTCTCATCGACATAGCGGGTGCGCAGGCGGAAATCGATCGAATCGGGATTGCACTCCACGGCAAGGCAGCAGGCGCCGGCCATGACGGCGGCCAACGGCTGGGCGCCGCCCATACCGCCGAGACCGCCGGTCAGAACCCATTTGCCCTTGAGATTGTCGCCATAATGCTGGCGTCCGGCCTCGACGAAGGTCTCGTAGGTGCCCTGAACGATACCCTGCGTGCCGATATAGATCCACGAACCGGCCGTCATCTGGCCGTACATGGCAAGGCCCTTCTTATCCAGTTCGTTGAAATGATCCCAGGTCGCCCAATGCGGCACGAGGTTGGAATTGGCGATGAGCACGCGCGGCGCATCCTTGTGGGTGCGGAACACGCCGACCGGCTTGCCCGACTGCACCATCAGCGTCTCGTCTTCATTGAGGTCACGCAGCGTTTCGACGATCTTGTCGAAATCGGCCCAGGTGCGGGCGGCGCGGCCGATGCCGCCATAGACGACCAGTTCATGGGGGTTCTCGGCCACTTCGGGATCGAGATTGTTCATCAGCATGCGAAGCGGCGCTTCGGTCATCCAGGATTTTGCGGTCAGCTCGGTGCCACGGGCGGCGCGGACGTCGCGGATATTGTGACGAGGATTGGTCATTTTGTTCCCCTTTTGGTGTGTGCCAGTGTCAGCGCTACTGTTTCGATGCGCGTGAGAATGTCTTTTAAGTGGATGCGGAGTTTGGCGGCCTTGACCTCGTCATAGGCGAAGGGCGGCGTTTCCGTGCTCAGGTGCGTGGCTTGCGCCAGTTCCATCTGTATCGTTTGAACGCCGTTTTCCTGATCGCTGTAATGGCGCGTCGTCCATCCGCCCTTGAAGCGGCCGTTGAGGATGCTGGTATAGCCCTCGGCATTCAAAACGACATCGACCGTTGCGTCCTGGATGGCTGGATCGCAGGTCTTGCCCATGTCGGTGCCGATGTTGAAGTCGGGCAATGTCCCTTCGAACAGGAACGGAATGTCCGAACGGATCGAATGGCAATCGTAAACGACGGCAATGCCGTGGATAGCCTTTACGCGCTCGATCTCGGCCAGGAGCGCGGCATGATAGGGCGTGTGGAAATCGGCAAGGCGGGCGGCGATATCGGCTTCGGTTGGCTCTTCCCCGTCCTTCCAGATCGGGACGCCGTCAAAGTCCGTTTCCGGAATGAGGCCGGTGGTGTTCTGGCCGGGATAAAGGCTGACGCCTTCCGGATCGCGGTTTGCGTCAAGGACGTAGCGATGGAACGTGGCGCGCACCGTGGTCACATCCGGCAGCAGGCCGTCATAAAGGCGATGGATGTGCCAGTCGGTGTCGGTCAGCAGCCGGCCTGTCTCGTTGAGCCGTTCCCAGATATCCGGTGGAACATCGGTTCCGGTATGGGGGAAGCCGAGGATGACCGGCGATGTGCCCTGTTTGATTTCGAAAACGCTCATATCAAGCCTCCAGAACCGGCAGGATGCCGCTTGAAATCGCAGCGTTCAGCGCGCCGGTGGCAATAAGATCGCTTGCCGCCTTCAAGTCTGCCGCCATGTAGCGATCGACCTCCAGCGTCGCCACGACAGTGCGGATTGCGGCGATGGCGTTGGTCAGTTCCGGGCTGGTTATGAGAGGCGCGCGGAAGTCGATGCCCTGGGCGGCCGTCAGCGCCTCGATGCCGATAATGGCGAAGAGATTGTCGGTCATCTGCAGCAGGCGGCGGGCGCCGTGGCAGGCCATGGAGACATGGTCCTCCTGGTTGGCCGAGGTCGGGGTGGAATCGACCGAGGCCGGATGCGACATCTGCTTGTTTTCCGACATCAGCGCTGCCGATGTGACTTCGGCGATCATCAGGCCGGAATTGAGGCCGGGCGTCTTGGCAAGAAATGCCGGCAGGCCATAAGAGAGGGCGGGATCGACCAGAAGAGCGATGCGGCGCTGCGAGATCGCGCCGATTTCGCAGATGGCGAGCGCGATCTGGTCTGCCGCAAACGCCACCGGTTCGGCGTGGAAATTGCCGCCGGAGACGACGGAATTGTCCGACAGAACCAGCGGATTGTCGGTGACGGCATTGGCTTCGATTTCGAGCGTGCGGGCAACCGAGCGCAGGAGATCGAGGCAGGCACCATCGACCTGGGGCTGGCAGCGGATGCAATAGGGGTCCTGAACCCGCTCGTCGCCTTCGATATGGCTTTCACGGATGACAGAGCCCTTGAGCAGGCCGCGCAGGGCAGCTGCGGCATCGATCTGGCCCTTATGGCCACGCAGGGTATGGATGTCTGGATGGAACGGTGCCGAGGAGCCCATGGCGGCATCAGTCGAAAGCGCGCCGGTGATCAGCGCGGATTGCGCGGCACGGTGGGCACGGAAGAGACCGGCCAGTGCCAGCGCGGTCGAGACCTGCGTGCCGTTGATCAGCGCCAGGCCTTCCTTGGCGGCCAGAACGACCGGGGTCAGGCCGGCGCGTTCCAGCGCTGTGCGGCCGTCCAGCTGTTCGCCGTTGAAGAAGGCCTCGCCTTCACCCATCATCACGGCTGCCATATGGGCGAGCGGTGCAAGGTCGCCGGAGGCGCCGACCGAGCCCTTTTCCGGGATGACCGGGATGACGCCTTTTTCGAGCATGCCCTCGATCAGGCGAACGAGTTCGATCCGCGTCCCGGAGGCGCCACGGCCGAGCGAGACCAGCTTCAACGCCATGATCAGGCGGACGATGTTTTCAGCCAGCGGCTGGCCGACGCCACAGCAATGAGAAAGAATAAGATTGCGCTGCAGGGTGGCGACATCCGCAGCATCGATCCTGATGCTCGCCAGTTTGCCGAAGCCGGTATTGATGCCGTAGACCGGCGCATTGCCGGCGGCGATTTCGGCGATGCGGGCGGCGGCCTTTTCGATGCCCTTGTCGAAGGCGGGATCGAGCCGGGCGGCTTCCCCGGTCCAGTAGATGGTTTCAAGCGTTAAAAGCGGGACGGAGCCCGGCTGAAGAATAAGCGTCATGTATCTGTCCTCACCAATGCGCGGAGCCGGGCTCACGCGTCTTTACATTCAGTGCCCGTTGCGCACACGCGCATGCAGCGTGTTGAAGCCCATGCGATAGACGAGCTCGGCCGGCCGCTCGATATTCCAGATGGCGAAATCGGCCCATTTTCCAGGTTCCAGCGTCCCCACCTCATCGACCAGACCCAAGGCGCGGGCAGCCTCCCGCGTCACGCCGGCAATGCATTCGGTGACCGTCATGCCAAACAGGGTGGCGGCCATATTCATGGTGAGAAGCAGTGATGTCAGCGGCGAGGTGCCCGGATTGTTGTCGGTGGCGATGGCCATGGCGACGCCCGCCTTGCGAAACAGCTCGACCGGCGGCTTCTTCGTCTCACGGATGAAATAGAAGGCGCCCGGCAGGATGACGGCAACGGTGCCGCTTTTCGCCATCGCTTCTGCGCCGGCCGCGTCGGTATATTCAAGATGATCAGCCGAAAGCGCGCCATATTCGGCGGCAAGCGCTGCGCCATGCAGGTTGGACAGCTGGTCGGCATGCAGCTTGACCGGCAGGCCATGGGCTTTTGCGGCATTAAAGACCAGCCGCATTTCATCGGTCGAAAAGGCGATGCCTTCGCAAAAACCATCGACCGCATCCGCCAAGCCTTCGGCGGCGATGGCGGGCAGCATCTCGTCCACCACCTTGGCGATATAGCCGGCTTTGTCCCCCTTGAATTCCGGCGGCAGCGCGTGGGCGCCGAGGAAGGTCGTTCGGACCGCGACATCGCGCTCATCGCTCAGGCGGCGTGCGGCGCGCAAGGCCTTGGCCTCGTTTTCGAGGTCGAGGCCATAGCCGGACTTGACTTCGACCGTGGTGACGCCCTCGGCAATCAGCGCGTCCAGACGGGGAAGCGTCTGCTCGACAAGCTCATCTTCGCTGGCTTCCCGGAGCGCGCGGACGGAGGAAACGATGCCACCGCCGGCACGCGCGACCTCTTCGTAGGTTGCGCCCGCGAGCCGCATTTCGAATTCGTTGGCGCGGTCACCGGCGTGGACGAGATGGGTGTGGCAGTCGATCAGGCCGGGGGTGATCCAGCGGCCGCCGCAATCGATGATTTCGGCGGCATGTTCGATCGGGAAGGGCACGCTGGCTTCGGCGCCGGCATAGAGGATGCGCCCGTCCTGAACGGCAATGACGCCGTTTTCGATGAGGCCGAGACCAGGCAAAGCGGGGTTCAGCGTCGCCAGCCGGGCGTTTCGCCACAGGCGGTCGCAGGCGGCGGGCTTTGTGCTGTCTGGTGCCGATTTTATGGAAGACATCGTTTTCTAGCCTTTCCTTTTCGTGCTATTATGTATAGACATAAAGAAAATCAGCGCAAGTGGTTTTTTTGATCGGCGCAGTCAGGAAGGGATGAGGCCTTGACCAGCATTCATGTGAAATCGGCTCTGACGCCGGCGGGATGGCAGGCGGATGTGCGGCTGACGATCGAGGGCGGCAGGATCGCTACCGTCGCAGCGGGGGTGGCTGCAGCGGCGGGCGACGAGCGCCACGATATCCTGGTGCCCGGCATGCCGAACCTGCACAGCCACGCCTTCCAGCGCGGCATGGCGGGCCTTGCCGAAACCCGCGGTCCCGGCGCTGACAGCTTCTGGAGCTGGCGCACGATGATGTACCGTTTTGCGCTGACAATGACGCCGGATCATGCCGAAGCGGTCGCCAGCCAGCTCTATATGGAAATGCTGGAAGCCGGGTTTTCGCGCGTCGGCGAGTTCCACTATCTGCACCATGACATCGATGGCCGCGCTTATGCCGATATTTCCGAAATGGCGCAGCGTATCGCATCTGCTGCTTCACAGACGGGGATCGGCCTGACGCTGCTTCCGGTTTTCTACGCGCATTCCACATTCGGCGGTGTTGCGCCGAACGAGGGGCAGCGCCGTTTTATCAACACGGCCGAGAGCTTCGAGCGGCTGCTCGATGGCTGCCGTTTAGCCGTCAAGGATCTGCCTGGGGGCCGTGCCGGCGTGGCGCCGCACAGCTTGCGGGCAGTCACGCCGGATGAGCTTGCCGCAGTGGTCGCGATGGTGAAGGAGGGACCGATCCATATCCACGTGGCCGAACAGGTCAAGGAAGTGGAGGATTGCGTTGCCTGGTCCGGCGCGCGTCCGGTCGAATGGCTGCTCGACAATGCCGGGCTCGATCACCGCTGGTGCCTGATCCACGCAACTCACATGACCGATGACGAAACCCGGCGGATGGCTGGGAGCAAGGCGATTGCCGGCCTTTGCCCGATCACCGAAGCCAATCTCGGCGATGGCACGTTCAACGCGGTCGTCTTTGCAGAAGCGGGCGGCAAGTTTGGCATCGGTTCGGATTCCAACGTGCTGATCGGCCTGCCGGATGAACTGCGCCAGCTTGAATATTCGCAGCGCCTGGCGCATCGCTCCCGCAACGTTCTGGCGGCACCCGGCCAATCGACCGGACGCGCTTTGTTTGACGGCGCCATCGACGGTGGTGGTATCGCCATGGCAATCAAGACCGGAATAGCGGCCGGCAATCCCGCCGATTTTGTCAGCCTGCGGGCGCCGGATGGCGATCTTGCCGGTGATGCGGTTCTGGATTCCTGGCTGTTTGCCAATGGCACGAAGCCGGACAGCGTCTGGGTTGCGGGCCGCAAGCAGGTGGACGGCGGCCGCCATCGCAGGCGGGACGAGATATCGGCCAAATTCCGTAGCGTGATGCGCGAGCTTCTGGTCTGAGCGCCTCTGTTTGCCATCCCGTCTTTTCCGGCAGGCGGCGCGGAAGAGTTTCTGCTAGGACCGAGCGGGATACATTGAAAGTGAGACCGTGGTAAAATCGCAGGATACGGACCGGGCCGTGGATGTGCCGCTTGCCGAAAGTGCAGGCGAGCTATCGCTGCATCAGCGTATCCTCGGCGATATCGAGGATCGTATTCTATCCGGCGAATGGCAGCCGGGCTTTCGCATTCCGTTCGAAGTCGATCTGGCCGAACAGTATAAATGTTCGCGCATGACCGTGAACAAGGCGCTGACGCAGCTGGCAAAGACCGGGCTTATCGAGCGGCGCCGGAAATCAGGCAGCTATGTCACGCAGCCACGGGCGCAATCGGCAGTTCTGGAAATCCGCGACATCAAGCTGGAGGTCCAGTCGCTGGGCCTCGCCTATGATTACCGGCTGTTGAACAAAACCCGCCGCCGCAGCACCGGCGACGACAAGCTCAGGCTCGGTCTGCCTGCGGCCGCTTCCATTCTGGAGGTGAATTGCACGCATTTCGGGGGCGTACGGCCATTTTGCTTCGAGCAGCGGCTGATCAACCTGACGGCGGTGCCGGATGCCGCAGAAGAAACATTCGAGGTCGAGGCGCCCGGTCCCTGGCTTTTGAACCGCGTGCCCTGGAGTGCGGCAGAGCATACGATCCGCGCGATTGCTGCCGATGAGATGATTGCCACGGCTCTGGCCATTCCGGGTGGAACGCCGTGCCTGACGGTTGAGCGGCGGACATGGAGCAACGGCTCCTATGTCACCCATGTTCGCCTGATCTATCCGGGCGAACGGCATGCGCTGATTGCCAATTTTACCCCGGCGCAGCCGAAATAGGGAAAAACGCGAAGAGGCCGCGCCGGATGCCGGCGCCGCCCCGTTGCTGGTGTCCTACTTCTTCGGCTTTGCGCCGGAGAGCTTGGGCACTTCCTTTTGGGTCGTCGCAGCGAAAGGCGTCGCCGTCTTGACGGCTTCCTTGTCCTTCTTCGGCTTCCTGACTTCCTTGTTGCTCTTTGCCTGTCCCTTGGCCATGTGCTGTCCTTCCTCGTTCAAATTATGGAGGGTGAGCACGGGCTCTACCCCTTGGCATCTTCCAGATTGTCTTCCGTCGCTACCCGTTCGTAGGTCTCGCCTTCGGTGCGAATCCGATATTGCGGCGAACCATCGCGAATGGGCAATGTTGCGAGAATGCGAAAAATCGTTTCGTCGCGCAATGACAAACCGACGGTACTTTTCATGCGGACCTTTTGCCCGACGGAAAAGCGGTGGAGCCGGGACTGTGACTGTCCTTTAGGCGGGGCGGAGTTGGTAGGCATGGCCGTTCTCCTTGACGTCAAAAATGGAAATGAAAAAAGCGGAGCCTGGCCCCGTTTTGGTCATATCCGCTTTTTTCAAGGAGCGTCTGCCGGGTCGGGAGCTGCCAGTCCATCCATGGTCAATCCCTGCCGAGTGCCGGCCGGAAGTGTTCATCCCGAATATAATAGACTTTCCTAATCTCCATGGCGATACCAGGAGCGTTACTATCAGCTGCCAAAGTTGGCATCGACGCCGAATTCGAGGCTCATCTCGATCAGTTCATCCCAAAGGCTTGCCGCAAAACCGCGCAGCACCAGAAGCTCGAAGCTGTGTTCGCCCGTGCGCGAAATCAGCGCCGAAATATGGCCGATCAGGGTCATGGCGGAATGTCCAACCGGAAAATTCGAAACTACGAGGTCAACTGCCGTACCCTTGGCAAGCACCGCCTCGACAGACGCGCCGCTGATGCCGATCCGGACGCGGCCATGGCTCTGGTCGGCAATGGATGCCTTACCATCCAGAAGCGGCGTCCTGCCGAAAATCTCCGCAGCCGAGAGCGGGGCATCACCGATGACGAACCATTGTCCGGGACCATAGGGCCGCACCGCATGCGGCGTGCCATCGCCGATCCGCGGGATCAGGTCTTGCAGGTCGCCGCTGCCACGGGCGCTGAGAACGTGCAGCACATGGCCTTCCGGCAGCGCCGTCAGCGTGATCCGCTGCGCGTTTGAAGGCGCGCCGAACGGACCGGACTTGGCATCGGCAAGGGCAGGGCGGTGAAGGAGCGCAAAATCAGCCATGGAGCTTTCCGTTTTCCGGATCGAAGAAGACCGGGCTGCACAGCACGGCTTTGGTATATTCATTTTTCAAGTCGTTCCACACAGTCACATGTTCGCCGTAGCGCTTAGGGCCGTGTTTGACGAGTGCCAGGCCGATGGTCGAGCCGAGGTTCGGCGAGTAGCAGCTGGACGAGACATAGCCCTGGTCGTTTTCGAGCGAGGGAACAGCGCCGTCGGAGAGAATATGCGAGCCTGTCCTGAAGGTGGTTGCCGGATCGATGGGTTTGACGCCGACCAGCGAGAGCCTGTCGTCGGCCAGCAGGCCCTCGCGGGAGAGCATTGCCTTGCCGATGAAATCCGGCTTGGCCGCGGAAACCATCTTGGCAAAGCCGAGGTCGGACGGGATGACGGTGCCGTTGATCTCGGAATGGGTGACATGGCCTTTTTCGATGCGCATGACGCCGAGCGCCTCGACGCCATAGGGGCAGATGCCATGCGGCGCGCCCGCTTCCATGATGGCATCGGCAATCGCCTCGCCATAGCCGGCTGGCACTGCGAGTTCGTAGGCCAGTTCGCCGGAAAAGGAGATGCGGAACAGGCGGCCTGTCAGCTTGCCGCCGCAGAGCGATACTTCCTTGGCGCCGAGGAAGGGGAAGGCAGCGTCGGAGATATCCTCGTCCACCAGAGTCTGGAGGATCATCCGGGATTTCGGCCCGGCAACGGCGATCTGCGCCCATTGATCGGTCGAGGAGGCAAACTGCACGTCGAGATCGGGCCACAGCGCCTGGGCGCAGAATTCCAGATGGTTCATGACACCCGCCGCATAGGCCGTGGTGGTCGTCATGAAGAAATGGGTTTCGCCCAGACGGCTCGTGGTGCCGTCGTCATAGATCATTCCGTCTTCGCGCAGCATCAGGCCGTAGCGTGCCTTGCCGACCGGCAGCTTCAGGAACGCATTGCAATAGATCCGGTTGAGGAACTCGGCGGCGTCCGTGCCGAAGATCTCGATCTTGCCGAGGGTCGAGACGTCGCAAATCCCGGCATTCCTGCGGACATTCAGCACTTCGCGATCGACACTTTCGCGCCAAGTCGTTTCGCCGGATTTCGGGAACCAGGAGGAGCGGTACCAGAGGCCGGTCTCGACGAAGACTGCGCCGTTCTTCTTAGCCCAGTCGTGCAGCGGCGATTTGCGCACCGGCTGGAAATGCTTGCCCTTGGAAGCGCCGGTCAGCGCGCCGAAAGAGAGCGGCGTGTAGAATGGGCGGAACGTCGTCGTGCCGACATCGGCCGGCGAGACCTTTCGCGCTTCGGCGAGAATGCCGATGGCGTTGATGTTGGACAGCTTGCCCTGGTCGGTCGCCATGCCATTGGTGGTGTAGCGCTTGGCAAGCTCGACATGGCCATAGCCTTCGCTGACCGCCAGGCCCAGGTCCTTCAGGTGCACGTCGTTCTGATAATCGACAAAGGCCTTGCCCTTCGATCCATGGATGCGCCAGAGCGGCTTGGACACCGTCGCCGTGTCCGCTTTCGCAGCGAAGGCCGCAATGGTGTTTGAGAAGCCGAGTGTCTGCAGCGCGGACGCGGCTTTTGCAGCACCGTTTGCAAGGCAGGCTTCCAGGCTGCCAATGCCGGCGGCAGCACCAGCGACGGTCAGTCCGTCCAGCCGTTCCGGGGCGAGGAACGCGGCCTGTGCATCCGACCAGACCGGTTTTGCACCGCGATGGCAGGCCAGATGGATGATCGGGCTCCAGCCGCCGGACATGGCGAGCGCGTCCGCCGCAATGGTTTCCGGGCGGCCGTTGCTAAGGACCGTCACACCCTTGAGGCTCTTGCCGCCGCTGGCATCGACAACCACCGCGCCGGGAAGAATGCGTGCCTTGCCGGACCATGTGTGGGCCGCATCCGGACGGCTGTCGATGATGGCAGCAACCTCCAGGCCTGCCGCTTCCAGGTCGCCCGCAGTTGCATAACCCGACGCGTCGTTGGTGAAGATGACAGTGCTTTTTCCGGGCGCGACAGCCTGCCGGTTGAGATAGGACCGCATGGCGCTGGCCATCATCACGCCGGGTATATCGTTGCCACCGAACACCAGCGGCCGCTCCTCAGTGCCGGATGCAAGGATCGCTTGCTTGGCGGCGATGCGCCAGATGCGCTCGACCGGGCGGTTCGGGTCTACTGTGGCCGTGTTCTTCTGCACGCTTTCCACAGCGCCAAAGACATTGCCGTCATACCAGCCAAAGACGGTCGTGCGGGAAAACAGCCGGACATTGGGCATGTCGTCGAGCTCGGCCAGCGTCTGCGCCAAAAGGTCGGCTGGGGATTTTCCACCGGCAGGCGCCGTCTCGGCCAGAAGTGAGCCGCCGAGCTCAAACCCTTCGTCTGCGAGAATAACGCGGGCACCGGCACGGCCTGCCGTCAACGCTGCGGCGAGGCCGGTCGGTCCGGCGCCAATCACCAGCAGATCGCAATGGGCCCAGCATTTCTCGTAGGCGTCCGGATCGGGCTGATAGGTGGCGCGGCCAAGGCCTGCTGCCTTGCGGATGATCGGCTCATAGACCTTTTCCCAGAAGGCAGCGGGCCACATGAAGGTCTTGTAGTAGAAGCCGGCACCGAGGAAGGGCGAGAGCAGGCTGTTGACGGCACCGAGGTCGAAATCGACCGAGGGCCAGCGGTTCTGGCTTTTTGCCGTCAGGCCGCTGTAGAGCTCGACCAGCGTGGCGCGGGTATTGGCTTCCGTGCGGCCGCCTTCGCCGATGGTCACAAGCGCATTGGGTTCGGCTGCACCGGCCGTGAGGATGCCGCGCGGGCGGTGATATTTGAAACTGCGGCCGACCAGCTGGCGGCCGTTGGCAAGAAGTGCTGACGCCAGCGTGTCGCCGGAAAAGCCCTGCATCGCCTTGCCGTCGAAGGTGAAATCGAGCGGCTTTGCGCGGTTGAGGCGTCCGCCTGTGGAAAGACGATAGGATGTCATGCGGTCTCTCCCTTCGCGCTGGCATCCGTGACCGCGTAGATCGCGTGGGTCATCGTATCGCGCTCGACCACCAGCCAGCGGCGGCAGCCGGATGTGTGGTGCCAATGTTCGCTATGGCGGCCGCGCGGATTGTCGCGCAGGTAGACATAGGCGTACCAGGCATCCTCACCGGCATCGGGTGCCGGGCGGATTATGCCCGCGTCGCCGCGAACGGTGAATTCTTCCTTGGGGCGCGGCCCGCAATGGGGGCAGGCGATCAGGCTGGCCATGACATGTCCTCAGTGCAGATTGGGTTGCGAGCCAACGCCCTTTTCATCGATCATCCGGCCGCGTGCGAAGCGGTCGAGCCTGAAGGCGCGGCCAGTCTCATGCGGTTCGTTCCTGGCGATCAGATGGGCGTAGCAGAAGCCGGAAGCGGGCGTCGCCTTGAAGCCGCCGTAACACCAGCCGGCATTCAGGTAGAGATTGTCAATAGGGGTGCGGTCTATGATCGGCGAGCCATCCATGCTCATGTCCATCACCCCGCCCCAGGACCGCAGAACCCGCACCCGCGACAGAGCCGGGATCATCGCGACGCCGGCCTCGGCGACATGTTCGACGGTCGCCAGATTGCCGCGCTGGGCATAGGAATTGTAGCCGTCGATATCGCCGCCGAAGACGAGGCCGCCCTTGTCCGATTGCGAGACATAGAAGTGTCCGGCGCCGAAGGTGACGACATTGTCGATGAAAGGCTTCAACCCTTCCGAGACGAAGGCCTGCAGTACATGGCTTTCGATCGGCAGTTTCATATCGACCATGTCGGCCACGGTGGTGGAATTGCCGGCCGCCGCCAGCGCCAGCTTGCCGCAGCCGATAAAGCCCTGACTGGTTTCGACACCCATGACGCGGCCGTTTTCGCGGCGAATTCCAGTGACTTCGCAATTCTGGATGATATCGACGCCGCGCATATCCGCGCCCCTCGCATAGCCCCAGGCCACGGCGTCATGGCGCACCGTGCCGCCGCGCTTTTGCATCAGCGCTCCCTGGATCGGAAAGCGGGCATTGTCGTAATCGAGGAAGGGCAGCATCTGGCGCACGGCATTCCGGTCGAGCAGGTCGGCATCGACGCCGTGCAGGCGCATGGCATTGCCGCGCCGGGTATAGGCATCGCGCTGGGCGTCGGAATGATAAAGGTTCAGCACGCCGCGTTGTGAAACCATGGCGTTGAAGTTGAAATCCTGCTCCAGCACTTCCCAGAGCTTCATCGACAGTTCGTAGAACGGGTTGTTGCCCTCAAGCAGGTAGTTGGAGCGGATGATCGTCGTGTTGCGGCCGACATTGCCGGAGCCGATATAGTTCTTTTCCAAAACGGCGACGTTGGTGACGCCGAATTCCTTGGCGAGATAATAGGCCGTGGCCAGGCCATGCCCGCCGCCGCCAATAATGATAACGTCATAGTGGTTCTTCGGAACCGGGCTGCGCCATGCCGGCTTCCAGCCTTTGTTGCCACGCAGGGCATTCAGAAAAACGGAAAAGGCGGAGTAGCGCATGGCAATCGAATCCCGGTGAACCGCTGCAATCATGACAGGATTGCGTTTTCAGACTTGCAGGAAAAGGACGTTTTAAGTCATAATAAGGACATGGTGTCAGATGACCTGAAAAACGTCCAGAAGATCGGCTTCATCCTTATCCCGGGGTTTGCGCTGATGTCCTATGCCTCTGCGGTGGAACCGTTGCGGGCTGCCAATCTGCTCGCGGGCCGGGACATTTATGCGCTTTCGGCACATACAGTCGAGGGTGCTGCCGGCATGACCTCTTCCGGCATTCCGGTGCCTGCCACGCCGCTGCCGGTTCGTGGTTCCGGATTTCACACCGTTTTCGTCTGCGCCGGCGGCACGCCGGTCGATTGGAACGTTCCGCCGGTGCTTGCCTGCCTGCGCCAGCTTGCCCGCGATGGTGTGCGCATCGGCGGCATTTCCGGCGGACCCTATCTGATGGCGGCGGCGGGGCTTTTGGAGGATCGCGATTTTACCATCCACTGGGAGCATGCGCCGGCGCTGATGGAGGCATTTCCCGGTCTTCCTCCACGCCAGGCGCGCTATGTGCTCGACGGCAACCGCATCACCTGCGGTGGCGGCGTGGCGCCGCTCGACATGATGCATGCGCTGATTTCCGAGCGCATGGGATCGGATTTCGCCCGGCGCGTCAGCGACTGGTATCTGCATACCCATGTGGAGAGTTCCGGAGCCCCGCAGCGGGCCTCGCTGGCGCAGCGCTACGGCATCAACCATCCAGGCCTGCTGACCGTGCTTGAGAAAATGGAGGCGACGATCGAAGCGCCGCTTGACCGCCAGACGATGGCGGCTTTGGCGGGGCTTTCCCCGCGTCATCTCGACCGGCTGTTTTCCAGCCTAATGGGGTCGTCCTTTCTTCTCGAATACCGCAAGCTGCGGCTCGATCATGCCCGCCGGCTGCTGCAGCAAAGTCCGCTTTCCATCTCGGAAATCGCCTTTGCCACCGGCTTTTCCAGTGCGGGCCATTTCTCCCGCAGCTATCGCACTGCATTTGGCGAAGCACCGCGGTCGCAGCGGCAAATTGGCAGTGCCGCAAGCCGCTGATCGATATTCTTCCCGGTTGAGAAAATTTCACTCTCAGGATAAATTGGTGGCCTGGGAAGCAGGGGCGACACCGCATGGCGAAAAAGCAGCCAATCATCGATATCGGCCGGACCACGGATGACGAGCGGCCGGCCTTGAAGGCTGCCTTTCTGCAGGATCCGCACGCGCTGCGCGAGCCCAAGGAAAACAATCTGGAAATTGCCATCGGCCATGAGGTGCGGGCGTTTCGCAAGAAGCTCGGCATCACCGTCACAGACCTTGCCACCGCCACCGGCATTTCGCTCGGCATGCTGTCGAAGATCGAGAACGGCAATATCTCCCCGTCGCTGACGACACTTCAATCCCTGTCGCGGGCGCTCGGCGTCCCGGTTACCGCCTTCTTCCGCCGTTATGAGGAGCCGCGCAATGCCGTGTTCGTCAAGGCCGGCGAAGGCGTGGAGCTGGAGCGGCGCGGCACCCGCGCGGGTCACCAGTATAATCTGCTCGGCCATATCGACAACAACACGGCCGGCGTGGTCGTCGAACCCTATCTCATCACGCTGACGGCGGATTCCGATACCTTTCCGGCCTTCCAGCACGAGGGCATGGAATTTCTCTACATGCTGGAGGGCGAGGTGGTCTACCGCCACAGCGACCGGCTGTTCAGCATGCAACCGGGCGACAGCCTGTTCTTCGACGCCGACGCCCGCCATGGCCCGGAGCAGCTGGTGAGGCTACCGATCCGCTATCTGTCGATCATTTCCTATCCGCAGACGCGGACCAATATTTGATAGTTTGAGCATCTCAACAATCTTGCTTTAAAAGAAAATAACTTTCTTCTCAGTTGAAATCCGAAACGGCAGCTGCTATCCCTCTTTTCATCAACGAAACGAAGGATCGTCCCCATGTGCGGAATTGTCGGATTGTTTTTGAAGGACAAGAGCCTGGAGCCGCAATTGGGTGCCATGCTGTCCGATATGCTTGTCATCATGACCGACCGCGGGCCTGACAGCGCAGGCATCGCCATCTATGGCGCGCCTTCGGAAGGCCGCGCCAAAATCACGGTTCAATCGGCTGATCCCAAACAGGATTTTGCTGGGCTCGACGCGCTGTTGAAGCCGGTCGATTCGAGCGCGACAGTCGAGCTGAAAAGCACGCATGCCGTCATCGAAACCAGCGCGGACAACGCTCAGGCCGTGCGCGATCTGCTGGCGCAGGAGCGGGCCGGTATCCGGGTCATGGGTTCGGGCGACAGTGTCGAAATCTACAAGGAAGTCGGTCTGCCGAAGGACGTGGTATCGCGGTTCGGTATTCGCTCTATGGGCGGAACGCACGGCATCGGCCATACCCGCATGGCGACGGAATCGGCCGTCACCACGCTCGGTGCCCATCCGTTCTCCACCGGTGCCGACCAGTGCCTGGTGCACAATGGTTCGCTCTCCAACCATAACAACCTGCGCCGCGAACTGGTGCGCGAAGGCATGACGTTCGAGACGCAGAACGATTCTGAAGTTGCCGCTGCCTACCTGACGGCCGAGATGGCCAAGGGCAAGGATCTGGGGCAGGCACTGACCAGCGCGCTCGACGATCTCGACGGCTTCTTCACCTTTGTCGTCGGCACCAAGTCCGGCTTCGGCGTCGTGCGCGATCCGATCGCCTGCAAGCCGGCCGTGATGGCCGAAACCGATCAGTATATTGCCTTCGGCTCCGAATACCGTGCGCTCGTCAACCTGCCGGGTATCGAGAATGCCCGCGTCTGGGAGCCGGAGCCTGCCACAGTCTATTTCTGGGATCATGAGAAGGCGGCCTAACCGTGGATGTCAGCGTAAAACGAGAAAGTCTGGAAGCGATGCGCGTATTCGATCTAGCCACCACGCCGCTGCGCGAACTGAACAGCGCGCTTCACACCATTGCCCCCGGTGCCAATGACACCAATTTCGAGGTCGTCAATCCGCGCGGCAGCCATGCCGTTGCCGTCGGCATCGATCAGCCTGTCACCGTCGAGGTGCGCGGCAGCGTCGGGTATTATTGTGCCGGGATGAACGATGGCGGTGCTGTTACCGTGCATGGTTCTGCAGGCCCGGGTGTGGCCGAGAACATGATGTCGGGAACGGTTGTCATCGAAGGCGATGCGAGCCAGTATGCAGGGGCGACAGGCCGTGGCGGCCTGCTGGTCATCAAGGGCAATGCCGCCTCGCGTTGCGGGATCTCGATGAAGGGCATCGATATCGTCGTCCAGGGCAATATCGGCCATATGTCGGCTTTCATGGGCCAGTCCGGTCATCTGGTGGTGCTTGGCAATGCCGGCGATGCGCTGGGAGATTCGCTCTACGAGGCCAAGCTGTTCGTGCGCGGCGAGGTCAAGAGCCTCGGCGCCGATTGCATCGAGAAGGAGCTGCGCGCCGAGCATATCGAAAAGCTCACCGAACTGCTGGAAAAGGCAGGCATTACCGACGTCAAGCCGCAGGAATTCAAGCGATACGGCTCGGCCCGCACGCTGTACAATTTCAACATCGATAACGCTGATGCGTACTAAGGCAGGGAACCGTTCATGAGCTATCACAACCCCTATACCCCGCCGCGCAAGTCAGCGACTTTCGACGATTATACGCTGGCCGAAATCCGCCGCGCGGCGGCAACCGGCATCTATGATATCAGAGGCGCCGGCACTAAGCGCAAGGTCCCGCATTTCGATGACCTGCTGTTCCTTGGCGCCTCGATCTCGCGCTATCCGCTCGAAGGCTACCGCGAGAAATGCGACACGTCCGTCGTGCTGGGCGCACGCCACGCCAAGAAGCCGATCGTGCTGAAGACCCCGATCACCATTGCCGGCATGAGCTTCGGTGCGCTGTCGGGCAATGCCAAGGAAGCACTCGGGCGCGGCGCGACGATCGCCGGCACCTCGACCACCACCGGTGACGGCGGCATGACGGACGAGGAGCGTGGCCATTCGCAGACGCTGGTCTATCAGTATCTGCCATCGCGCTACGGCATGAACCCGAAGGACCTGCGCCGGGCCGATGCGATCGAGATCGTCGTCGGTCAGGGCGCCAAGCCCGGCGGCGGCGGCATGCTGCTCGGCCAGAAGATTTCTGATCGCGTCGCCAATATGCGCAACCTGCCCAAGGGCATCGACCAGCGCTCCGCCTGCCGTCATCCCGACTGGACCGGTCCGGACGATCTGGAAATCAAGATCATGGAACTGCGTGAAATCACCGATTGGGAAAAGCCGATCTATGTGAAGGTCGGTGGCGCACGTCCCTATTACGATACGGCACTTGCCGTCAAAGCCGGTGCCGACGTTGTCGTGCTTGATGGCATGCAGGGCGGTACGGCGGCAACGCAGGATGTCTTCATCGAGAATGTCGGCATGCCGACCCTGGCCTGTATCCGCCCCGCCGTCCAGGCGCTGCAGGATCTCGGCATGCACCGCAAGGTGCAGCTGGTCATCTCCGGCGGTATACGCTCGGGCGCAGACGTGGCGAAAGCCTTGGCGCTCGGCGCTGACGCTGTTGCCATCGGCACGGCCGCGCTGGTTGCCATCGGAGACAACGATCCGCACTGGGAAGAGGAATACCAGAAGCTCGGAACGACGGCCGGTGCCTATGACGACTGGCACGAAGGCAAGGATCCGGCCGGCATCACCACGCAGGACCCGGAGCTGTCCAAGCGCCTCGATCCCGTCGCTGCCGGCCGCCGCCTTGCCAACTATCTCAAGGTGATGACGCTGGAAGCCCAGACGATCGCCAGGGCCTGCGGCAAGAACCATCTGCACAATCTGGAGCCGGAAGATCTCGTCGCCCTGACGCTGGAAGCTTCCGCCATGGCGCAGGTGCCGCTCGCCGGCACCAGCTGGATCCCGGGCAAGGGAGGCTTCTGACCCGAACATAGCTTAGGCCGTTGCACGATCTTACAAAGATAGGCAGCGGCCTTTTTACGAAAAAGTGTCTGAATAATCCAAAGGGGAACACAGTGACACTCGATCTTGCCAGCTTTGCCAAAGACCGTGGCATCAAATATTTCATGATCAGCTATACCGACCTGTTCGGTGGCCAGCGGGCCAAGCTCGTTCCGGCCGAGGCGATCGCCGACATGCAGAAGAACGGTGCGGGGTTTGCCGGGTTTGCCACCTGGCTTGACCTAACGCCCGCCCATCCCGACCTGTTTGCGCTTCCGGACGCGTCGTCCGTGATCCAGCTTCCCTGGAAGAAGGATGTCGCCTGGGTCGCTGCCGATTGCGTCATGGAGGACGAGCCGGTGGACCAGGCGCCGCGCGTCATGCTGAAACGGCTGATCGCCGAAGCCGCTAAGGAAGGTCTTCGCGTCAAGACCGGCGTCGAGCCGGAATTCTTTCTGATCTCGGCGGACGGATCGAAGATTTCCGACGAATTCGATACGGCCGAAAAGCCCTGCTACGACCAGCAGGCCGTCATGCGCCGCTATGATGTGATCGCCGAAATCTGCGATTACATGCTCGAACTCGGCTGGAAGCCCTACCAGAACGACCATGAGGATGCGAACGGCCAGTTCGAGATGAACTGGGAATATGACGACGCGTTGCAGACGGCCGATAAACACTCGTTTTTCAAGTTCATGGTGAAGACGGTCGCCGAAAAGCACGGCCTTCGCGCCACCTTCATGCCGAAACCCTTCAAGGGCCTGACCGGCAACGGCTGCCATGCCCATATTTCCGTGTGGGATGTGGACGGCAAGACCAATGCCTTTGCCGACAAGGACATGCCGTTCGGCCTTTCGGCCAAGGGCAAGACCTTCCTTGGCGGCATCATGCAGCACGCCTCGGCACTCGCCGCCGTGACCAATCCGACGGTCAATTCCTACAAGCGCATCAACGCGCCGCGCACGATTTCCGGCGCCACCTGGGCTCCGAATACGGTGACGTGGACCGGCAACAACCGCACCCACATGGTCCGCGTTCCGGGCCCCGGCCGGTTCGAGCTGCGGCTTCCAGATGGCGCTGTCAATCCGTACCTGTTGCAGGCAATCATCATTGCGGCCGGCCTGAACGGCATCCGCAACAATGCCGATCCCGGCCGCCACTGGGATATCGATATGTACAAGGAGGGCCACACCGTCACTGGTGCGCCGCGCCTGCCGTTGAACCTGCTCGATGCACTCAGGGAATATGACAAGGACGAGGAACTGAAGGCCACGCTCGGCCAGAGTTTCTCCACGGCCTACCTGAAGCTCAAGCATCAGGAGTGGAATGCCTACGCCTCGCATTTCACCGATTGGGAGCGGCAAACGACGCTCGATATCTGAGCGTCACGCCCAGTTCCAACACCAGAAGAGACGGCATGGCCTGTTCCTGCTATCCGATGTCGCGAAACGGATGGACGGGCAGGCCAGCGCCGCGCTAGCTTCCGTTCCACGATGCTGGGCCGGGAGGGCCAGCCAAGACCCAAAGCGAGAGACTGAAACCGATGAAGAGCTACGTTCTGACCGTATCGTGCAAATCCACCCGTGGCATTGTCGCGGCGATTACCGGCTATCTCGCCGACGAGGGTTGTTACATCACCGACAGCTCGCAGTTCGACGACCTGGAAACCGGTCTGTTCTTCATGCGCCTTACCTTCATCAGCCAGGAAGGTGCGAGCCTCGACAAGCTGAAAGCCGGTTTCGAGGCGGTGAAGACCCGCTTCGGCATGGAAGCCGATATCCTCGATTCAGAGCACCGGATGAAGGTGCTGTTGATGGTATCGCGCTTTGGCCATTGCTTGAACGACCTGCTCTATCGCTGGAAGATCGGGGCACTGCCGATCGAGATCGTCGGCGTCGTCTCCAACCATTTCGAATACCAGAAGGTGGTCGTCAATCACGACATCCCGTTCCACCATATTCCTGTCACCAAGGCCAACAAGCCGCAGGCCGAAGCCCGGATCATGGATGTGGTCGAGCAGACCGGCACGGAGCTGATCGTGCTGGCCCGCTATATGCAGATCCTGTCGGACCAGATGTGCCAGAAAATGTCGGGCAAGATCATCAATATCCACCATTCGTTCCTGCCATCGTTCAAGGGCGCCAATCCCTACAAGCAGGCCTATGAGCGCGGCGTGAAGCTGATCGGTGCGACGGCGCATTACGTCACCGCCGATCTCGACGAAGGCCCGATCATCGAGCAGGACATTGCCCGCATCACCCATGCGCAGTCGGCCGAGGATTATGTCTCGATCGGCCGCGATGTGGAAAGCCAGGTTCTGGCACGCGCCGTGCACGCCCATATCCACCACCGCACCTTCATCAACGGCAACCGCACCGTGGTGTTTCCGGCAAGCCCTGGAAGCTATGCCTCCGAGCGCATGGGCTGACGCTCAGCGACCCATCGAATGCCTTCGCATCCTCGGAAGCCCTGTGCTTTCGGGGATTTTTGTATGCGGACAGGTCAAATGCGGTTCAAACCGGCGGCGCGATCTCGATCAGGAATCCTCTTCAGGAGACGGCTAACCGATGCCCTTTCGGATCAATTGTGGTGACACCATAATTGTAAAATGGGTCACTTAAAATTGATGTAGACAACAGGCCCCAGTGTGAATTATGCATAAAATAGCAATTTTTAGTTGTGCAGGGAAATTGATATGCTTTTTGCCGGAAATGCGATTTGGTTTGTATTTGGCGGGGCGCTTCTGTCGCTAATTTGGTTGGCCGGGGCAGCTTTTTTTGCTGTCAGTTTAATCGGTCTACCCGTTTCAAGAGCAGCGTTTGAAATCGCGAAAATTTCAGCTTTTCCCTTTGGCAAAGATGTTGTTCATGTTCGGGAGCTAGACGGCAAAGGTTTGAATCCGGTCACAGCCGTCACTGGTACTATCGGATTCATTGCCAACATAATCTGGCTCATAACTTTTGGATGGGTGCTATTTTTGGGTCACCTTATTGCCGGTGTCCTAAACTGCCTCACGATTATCGGAATTCCATTCGGTCTGCAGTCCTTTAAACTAGCCGGTATTTCACTTTGGCCTGTTGGTTGGCGTGTCGTGACGGTTGAGCTTGCTCGACGAGCGAGGCAACACAAGGCACAAAAGCAGTTGGATAAACTTCGAGGACTCAAAGCGAACGTTATGGCTTAAGGAAGCGGCAGAACTGCGGTCGAAGTTCAAACCGGCGGTGCGATCTCGATCGGTGTGCCGTCCGAAAAGCGGCTGAAGCGGAACGGGCCGGGATCGACGATCGGCGTCGCTCCCATGACCAGGTCGGCGGCAAGGTGTCCCGCAGCTGGTCCGATGCCAAAGCCGTGGCCGGAAAATCCCGTCGCGATGGTCAGGCCAGGAACGGCTTCCAGCGTCGAGATAACAGGCACCGCGTCCGGTGTCACGTCGATCAGGCCGGCCCAGATCTGTTCGACTTTTGCATTGCGCAGCAAAGGCATGGCTTCCGCTGCGGCTGCCAGTGCTTTCAAGGTGGATTTTGCGTCCGGTTTGGGGTCGAGAATCCGGTGCTTTTCGAAGGCGCCCGGGCGCTCCAGGGACACTGCCGGAATTTCGAACAGTTCGTTCCAGCTTTGGGCGCTCAAACCCAGCTGTACGGCATCGCCCTCCGCCTTTCTGGCCGGCTGGAAATCCCGGAAGAAGGCAAAACTGTCTGGCACCAGCGCATGCATGTTGATGCCGCCATTGGCGATGGTGTAGCCGCCGTCCAGGCGTTTGCGATAGGCAAAGGTTGCGGTGGCGCCGGCGCCATCCGGGCCGCCGCTGACCGGGCTGGTTCGCAGCACGGAGTTGCGCACTTTCAGTTGCGGCAGCCGGATATCGAGCCCCTTGCAGAACAGCCGCGACCAGGCGCCGCCGGCAAGCACCACGGCTGATGTCTCGATGCGGCCTTTCTCGGTGATCACGGCGCTGATGCGTCCGGCACTTTTCTCGATGCCGCGCACCGCGCATCCGGTCAGGATGCGGGCGCCGGCGCGGCGCGCACCGGCTGAAATCGCAGGCACTGCCTTTTGCGGCTCGGCCCGGGCATCGCTGGGTGTATAGAGTGCGCCTTTGTAGCGCTGCACGGCTCCGGGCATCAGCGCTGCCGTCTCATCCGTGCCGATCTGGCGCGTGTCGAGCCCGTGCGCCTTAGCCAGTTTCAGCCAGGCATCGCGATTGGCAATGTCGGTCTCTGTTTCGGAAATGTAGAGGATACCGGAGCGGCGAAAGCCGGTCTCACCGCCGACGCGCGCGTCCAGCCCGTCCCAGATTTTCAAAGCTTCGATGGCAAGCGGAATTTCGCGGCGGTCGCGGCCCATGACCCGGACCCAGCCCCAATTGCGGCTGGACTGCTCGCCGCCGAGCACGCCTTTTTCGCAGAGCACGACATCGACGCCGCTTTCGGCCAGAAACAGCGCGGTGCTCACCCCGATAATGCCGCCGCCGATAATGACGACATCGGCCTTTTCCGGCAGGGTCTGGTCTGTTTCGCTGTGGTCGAGGATAGGGCCGGGCATCGAGAGGGTTCCGAACGACGAGAGGAGGAGACATCCGGTGTGCACGCTATTGCGGCGTTGTTCAAGCCGCAAAGACTGGCCGTTTGCCGGGCGTTTTCACGCTCGTCGGCCGGGGAGGGAAAAAGCATCGCTCTTGCCTTCAACTGTTTTCGGGCGACGGCGTGGCTATACATTGGCGGGGGCGCGCGATAGTCTTTTGCCGATCCAGCCAGGGCACGCAGAACCGCATGACACAGACAGATACCAGCAGTCTCCACCCCGTCCTGCGGGTGGATTTTCCCCATTCCGAAAGGCTGGGGCGGGGCAAGATCGAGCTGCTCGAACATATCCGCGAAACCGGATCGATCTCGGCTGCGGGCCGCGCGATGGATATGTCCTACCGCCGGGCCTGGCTTCTGGTCAGTGCGCTCAACAGCATGTTCAAAGAAGAGGCGGTGGAATCGCAGCGCGGCGGAAAGCAGGGCGGCGGTGCGGTGCTGACGCCTTTCGGCGAGGCGTTGATCCGTCAGTTCCGCGCGATGGAGGAAAAGGCGCAAGTTGCGCTCGCCTCCGAACTTGCCTGGCTGCAGGACAATCTGAATTCCGGCGCGGCTGTGATCAGAGATCCAGAGCCACGCTCTTGATGATCGCGTAAACCGGTTTACCGGCGTGCAGTTGAAGCATGTCGCGCGACAGAAACGTGATGCGCGAAACGATCGTCACACCGCCGCAATCCAGCCGCACATCCACCATGCCCTGCGCCGGTTCGCCGATCTCGATGATCGTGGCAGTGAGGATGTTGAGCGCGCTCAGTCCTTCCGGCCGGCTGGTGGCGAGCATGACGTCGCGGGCGGCGATCTGCAGGCGCACCGCCTTGCCGTTGGGCGCGTTCAGGTGCGGCACGCGGATTTCGGCCTGTCCGGCGCGGATGACGGTGATCTGATGCTCTGTATCTGTTCCCCCGACGACACCATCGATGACCGCGCCGGCCTCGCGGCGGCTGATGGTCGAGGAGGGCTGGCTGAGGATGGTTGCCGCATCGCCCGATGCGCTGACGCGGCCGTTTTCCAGGATGATCACCTTTGTGGCGAGCCGCGCGACTTCCGCCACCGAATGGCTGACATAGACAATCGGAATATCCGCCTCATCACGCAGCCGCTCCAGATAGGGCAGGATTTCGGCCTTGCGCTCCTCGTCAAGCGCGGCCATCGGCTCGTCCATCAGCAGCAGGCGCGGATTGGACAAAAGCGCCCGGCCGATGGCAATGCGTTGTTTTTCACCGCCAGACAGATGCGCCGGTGCGCGGTCCAGAAGCGCGCCGACGCCGAGCAGATCGACGATCCGGTCGAAATCCGCCCCACCCTGGCCGCGAGGGGCAAACCAGCGGCCGTAGCCGAGATTGCGCCGCACGCTCAGATGCGGAAAGAGCCGGGCCTCCTGGAAGACATAGCCGAAACGGCGCCTGTGTGCGGGCACGAAACTATGGGTGGCGCCGTCGAAAAGCACGTCGCCGTTGAAGCTGAGGGACCCGCTTTCAGGCCGCATCAGCCCGGCGATGATGTTGATCAGCGAGGTCTTGCCGGAGCCCGAGCGGCCGAACAGGGCGGTAACACCCTTTTGCGCGGTGAAGGCCGCTTCGACGGAGAAAGCGCCGAGCCGGTGGCGGATATCAACCTTGAGGCTCATGCGGCGTCCATTTTCTTGGCCGCAAGGTTTGCGAGGATTTCCGAGAGAATCAAGGCGGCCATGGAAATGACGATGGAAATGAGGGTCAGGCGAAACGCGCCGGCATCGCCGCCGGGAACCTGGGTAAACGTATAGATCGCCGCTGACAACGTCTGGGTTTCGCCGGGAATGTTGGAAACGAAGGTGATCGTTGCGCCGAATTCGCCCATCGCCTTGGCAAAGGCAAGCACCATGCCGGCTATGACACCGGGCAAGACCAGCGGCAGCGTGACGGTGATGAAAACCCAAAACGGCGCGGCACCGAGCGTCGATGCCGCCTGTTCCAGCCGGCGATCGACCGCTTCGATCGACAGGCGGATGCTGCGCACCATCAGCGGGAAGGCCATGACAGCGCAGGCAAGGGCGGCACCCGTCCAGCGGAAGGAAAAGACGATACCGGTATATTCGGCCAGAAATGCGCCGATCGGGCCGCGCTTGCCAAACAGGATCAGAAGCAGGAAACCGGTGACGACCGGCGGCAGGATCAGCGGCAGGTGGACGAGGCCGTTAAGGATGGATTTCCCCCAGAACCGCCCGCGCGCCAGAAGCATGGCGATGGCAATGGCAAAGGGCAGGCTGACGATCATGGCGACAAAGGATACGCGCAGGCTGAGGCGGATCGCCGTCCATTCCGCGTCGCTTAACGTCAACCAGTCCAAATGCTCATGCTCCGTCTCCGATAGCCAAACGATATGCGCTCCATCCCTTTGCGGATAGAGCGCATCGCCGTCTTATTATCGGGTCATCTATTTCAGGCTTGCTTACTTCAAAACCGTAAAGCCCTGGGCTTCGAACAGGGCGGCAGCCTTGGCAGATTTGACAAAGTCGACATAGGCGGCTGCGTCCGGGTTCTTGCTGTCAGCGGTGATGGCGATCGGGTAGACGATCGGCGGATGGCTGTCTTCCGGGAAAGTGCCGGCAATGGTCACATCCTTGTCGGCAGCGGCATCCGTCTGATAGACGATGCCATAGGGCGCTTCACCCTTGGAGACGAGCAGAAGCGCAGCCCGGACGTTTTCAGCGCCGGCGACGTTCTTTTCGACGGACGACCAGATACCGAGCTTTTCCAGTGCGGCCTTGCCGTATTTGCCGGCGGGAACGGAATCAACGGCGCCCATGGCGAGCTTCTCGTCGCCGAGCAATGCCTTCAGATCAAGTCCCTGCTTGATATCGACGGGGCCTGCATCCTTTTTGCCGGTGACCAAAACGATGCGGTTGCCGAGCAGGTTGGCGCGGGTGTCGTCCTTGATCAGTTTCTTCTCAGAAACGTAATCCATCCAGGCAAGGTCGGCGGAGATGAAGACGTCGGCCGGTGCGCCGGATTCGATCTGCTTGGCGAGTGCCGAGCTTGCAGCGTAGGAAACGGTGGTTTCCTTGCCGCTTTCCTTCTTCCATTCGGCATCAACGGCATCGAGCGCGTTCTTCAGGCTTGCCGCAGCAAAGACGGTAACCTTTTCGGCTGCAAGCGCAGGCTGGGCGAGCGACGCGCCACCGATCCAGAGTGCGACGGCGGCAGTTCCGAGAAATTTCAGCAAGGTTCGACGTTCAGTGCGCATGCGGTGCCCCATTTGGTTTCGAGATATTCCTTTAGATATAACGGCGTAGTGAGATTGGCCAGCGTTATATTAATCAAAATATATTGAAACTCATTCGCACCGGCCTGTTGCTTGCTGCTTGCCATCGGCGGAGCTGACGTTAAGTTCTGCGCCGCAGGGTGGACGGAATGGACAAGGTTGGGAACGTGATGGAATCGAGTGTGAAGATCGAGGAGAGCTGGAAAGCAGCTTTGAGCGCGGAATTCTCCAGCCCCTACATGGCCGTCTTGAAAAAATTCCTGCTGGAGGAAAAAAACAGCGGCAAGCAGATCTTTCCGAAGGGGACGGAGTATTTTCGAGCGCTGGATCTGACGCCGCTCGACAAGGTGCGGGTCGTCA
Source organism: Rhizobium sp. Root483D2 (assembly GCF_001426685.1). Classification (GTDB taxonomy): domain Bacteria; phylum Pseudomonadota; class Alphaproteobacteria; order Rhizobiales; family Rhizobiaceae; genus Pararhizobium; species Pararhizobium qamdonense. The sequence continues at coordinate 178,699 of NZ_LMFB01000019.1, forward strand.
TTCTCGGGCAGGACCCCTATCATGGCGAGGGGCAGGCGCATGGGCTGTCCTTCAGCGTCAAGCCCGGCGTGCGCTCGCCGCCATCGCTGGTGAATATCTACAAGGAACTGCATGGCGATCTCGGCATTTTGCCCGCCCGCCACGGCTTTCTGGAACATTGGGCGCGGCAAGGTGTACTTTTGCTCAACAGCGTGCTGACGGTGGAGCGCGCGATGGCGGCGTCCCATCAGGGCAAGGGCTGGGAAAAGTTCACTGATGCGATCATCCGGGCGGTCAACGATCAGCAACATCCGGTCGTCTTCATTCTCTGGGGGTCCTATGCGCAGAAAAAGGCGGCTTTCGTGGATCCGTCACGTCATCTAGTGATCCGCTCACCGCATCCCTCGCCACTGTCGGCCCATAACGGCTTTTTCGGCACCAAGCCCTTTTCCAAAGCCAATGATTTCCTCGTCTCGAAGGGCCGCGAGCCGATCGATTGGGAATTGCCTGCCAATCCGGAAATTCAGGCTTAGGTCAGCGTCTGGGAGGATGGCGGTTCGGGTTGCTTGGCGTTGCGACGGGCGACGATGCTTTCGCGCCAGACGGTGAAGATACCGGCGCTGACGACGATCACCGAGCCGAAGATCATGTTGAGGTTCAGCGTTTCGCCGAAAATGGAGACGCCGATGATCGAGGCGAAGACCAGCTGTAAATAGGTCAGCGGCTGCACCTCGGCAGCATCCAGCAGTTCATAGGCCTTGATCAGGAAGAAATGGCTGCTGGTTCCGGTGATGCAAAGCAGCAGCATCCAGGCCCAGTCCTGTGGCGCCAGCACCGTCCAGTAGAACGGGCCGACAAGGGTGATCGCGACCGCGCCGGCAACACCTGTATAAAAGAAGCTGGTCATCGCACTGTCATCGCGGCTGACGAGCCGCGTCGAGATAACATAGATCGCAAAGATCAGCGCCGAAGAGATGGGGATCAGGAAATTGATGTCGAAGCTGCTGTCATCCGGCTTCAAGATCAGCAAAACGCCGAGCAACCCGACGATGATCGCCGTCCAGCGCCGCCAGCCGACGCGCTCGCCAAGCAGCGGCATGGAGAGCAGCGCCACGAAAAGCGGACCGGAGGAAAAGATTGCCTGCGAATGGGCAAGGCCGACCCTTGAGAACGAATAGATGACGATGACGATCTGGGCGACCAGCAGCATGCCGCGCAGGACCTGCAGCACCGGACGTTTCGTTTGGGCCGTGACGGAAAGACCGCCGCGCGATCGCGATGCCAGCAGGATGGCGAAGGCCGCAAACGCCCAGTAGCGGATCATCGTGATGAAGACCGGCGGGTAGAGGCTGCCCAGGTGCTTGGAAATCGCGTCCTGTATCGAAAAGATTACAAGGGCAAGCAGGACGAAAATATAGCCGGTGCGCTTCGAGGTCATGACACCGGTCATACACCGGCTGTGCCGCAAGCAGCCACGCGATTTTGACGATGCTGCCTTGATTGTTTGAAAACAGGCGTTTTCCGGCAACACGGCCATGCGGAACATGGCCGTGTTGCCTATTTTAACTTTAGTCTTCGCGGAACGTATGCTGGATCTGTTCGGTCAGCGGTTTTGCGAGATAGGAGATCACCGTGCGATCGGCGATCTTGATGAAGACCTCGGCGGGCATGCCGGGATAAAGGGTCAGCCCCTTCAGCCCTGCCAGGCTGTCCGCCTTCGGCTTGATGCGCAGCGGATAGTAGGTCATTCCGGTGCGCTGGTCGGTCACGAGGTCCGGAGCGATGGTGACCACTTCCGCATCGACGATCGGCGTGGTGCGCTGGTTGAAGGCGCTGAAGCGGACTTCCACCGGCTGGCCGAGGCGGATCTGGTCGATATCATGCGTGGCGATCTTCGCCTCGACCGTCAGGCCATCGGCGCCGGGAACGACAAGCATCAGCACTTCGCCGGGATTGATGACACCGTTCACGGTATGCACCGCCAGCTGATAGATGCGGCCATCGAGGGGCGCACGAATGTCGATACGCTTCAGCTGATCCATGGCGGCAATGCGGCGATCCTCATATTCGGCGATCTTGCCTTCTACATCGGTCAGTTCCTTGGCGATCTCGGTGCGGCGGTCTTCGTCGAGCTGCAGGATTTGCAGGTCGATTTCGCTGGATTTTCCGGCCGCCTGCGCACGGGCCGCAAGACGCGCCCCGCGATCACCTTCCAGCTGGGCGCGGTCGCGCTTCAGCTCGGTCAGGCGCTGCATGGAAACGAGGCCCTTGCCATAGAGCTTGTCGAGGCCGCCCAGTTCCTCGCCGATCAGTTTCAGCGCGTCCTCGATCGCCGCCAGCTGAACCGTCAGGCCCTTGGTCTCGTCCACAAGCTGGTCCTTGCGGGATGCAAGCTGGCTCTTCATGCCGACGAGCGCGCTTTTGCGGCTGACGAACAGCTTGCGCTCGCTCTGTTCCAGGACGCTCGCCGGAGTGCTTGTTCCGGAGGTCAGTTCGTTCAGGTTTTCCGGAATGCTGAAATCGCTGGACCCGAGCTGTTCTGCCAAAAGGCGAGCCCTGCGGGCATAGAGCTGTGCCAGCGTGTTCTGCACGATCGACAGGTTGGCGCGCACGGTGGTGCCATCGAGCTTGATCAGGATCTGGCCGGCCTTGACGCTGTCGCCTTCCTTGACCAGCACCTCTTCGACGATGCCACCGGTCAGGTGCTGGATCTTCTTGACGTTATTCTCGACCACGACGGTGCCGCTTGCGACGATCGCGCTCGACAATTCCGTGGTCATCGCCCAGCCGCCAACGCCAACGACGAGGGCGATGCCGAGAAGAGAAACCGCCGCGATATGCCGGCCCAGCGACCGGTGCGAGCTGATGGGTTTGACTGTACCGGTCATGATGCGGAATCCTGTCCTTCGCCCACGACTTTCAGCGATGCGTGGCTTGCAATTTGCGGCTGGCGGTTGTCCTTGCGCAGAATCTGGGCCAGCACCTCGTCCTTCGGCCCGAAGGCCTGCATCCGCCCTTCGTTCATCATGAGCACCATGTCGGTTGCCGCGAGCGCGCTTGGCCTATGGGCGATGACGACGACGATGCCGCCGCGGGCCCGCACGCTCATGATGGCTTCACTCAGGGCCTGCTCGCCCTCCGCATCCAGATTGGAGTTGGGTTCGTCAAGGACGATCAGGAAGGGCTCTCCATAGAGGGCGCGGGCAAGGGCTACGCGCTGGCGCTGGCCGGCAGACAGCGCTGCCCCGCCATCGCCGATCTCGGTCTCGTAGCCATTGGGCAGTTTGAGGATGAGGTCATGGACGCGGGCGGCCCTGGCCGCAGAGACGATGGCGTCCGGCGACGGATTGTCGGAGAGGCGGGCAATATTCTGCGCCACGGTGCCGGAAAACAGTTCGACATCCTGCGGCAGATAGCCGATGTGACAGCCGAGCCTGTCAGCGTCCCACTGGTCGAGTGCTGCACCATCGAGGCGAACCGAGCCGCGAAATGCCGGCCAGATGCCGATAAGGGCGCGGGCAAGCGACGACTTGCCCGAGGCGCTCGGGCCGATGACGCCGAGCGCACTGCCGGCCTTCACGGTGAAGTTCACCTCTGCAAATGTCAGGCGCTGCGCGCCGGGAGGGCCGCCGGCCAGGCCTTCGGCGCTCAGTTTTTCCTTGGGCTCGGGCAGTTCCAGCGGCGCTTCGCGTTCCGGCAGGGCCTTGAGCAATTCGTTGAGGCGTGCCCAGCTCTGGCGGCAGGACACATAGCCGCGCCAGTTGCCGATCGCCAGTTCCACCGGCGCCAGCGCGCGGGCGGTCAGGATGGAGCCTGCGATGATGATGCCGGGCGACGCCATGCCTTCGATGACGAGAACGGCGCCTGTTGCTAGAACGGCCGATTGCAGCGCCATGCGGAACACCTTGGACAGGGCGCCATAGCCGTTACCGACATCGGACGTCTCGCGGTTTTGCTCCCGGTAGGTGTTGTTGCGCTGTTCCCAAAGCTGCGACATCCGGCCCATCATGCCCATGGCCTGCATGACTTCGGCATTGCGCTGCGAGGCCTGGGCGAAGGCATTGCGATGGTTGCCGGCTTCCGAGGCCTTTTTCGACGGGCCCTGCGTGCCGCGATTGGTGAGGAATGTCAGGGCGATGAGGATGATCGAGCCGACGATCGCGACGATGCCGATCATTGGGTGGAAGAGGAAGCAGATGCCGATATAGAACGGCAGCCAGGGTAGATCGAAGAAGGCGGCCGGGCCGGTTCCCGACAGGAACGAGCGGACCTGATCGAAATCGCGCAACGCCTGCAGGCCGTCGCCCTGGGTGCGCAGCTTCAACGGTGCCTGAACCACGGCGCGGTAGATCCGTGCGCTCATGGCTTCATCGAGAGCGCCTGCAATGCGCACGAGCATGCGGCCGCGCACCATCTCGAAGGCGCCCTGGAAGGCATAGAGCAGCAGCGCGAGCAGGCAGAGCGCGATCAGCGTCGGGATGCTTCGGCTCGGCAGAACCCGGTCATAGACTTCCAGCATGAAGAAGGAGCCGGTCAGATACAGGATATTGACCAGCGCACTGGCGACAAAGATGCCGATAAAGCCCGCCTTGCAATTCCACAGGGCTTCGGCCGGATCGGATGCGCTGACTTTGGTCTTCGATGCATTCATCACTGTTGAGGTCCTCGCGAGACGTTCGCCGTCTCAAATGGTGTGCACAATGTGCCACAATTTCTCTAAGGCCGCATTACCTGGGATTCTTTGTCCTGGGGAGCATGCGAACTGCACCGGCATATCGTGTCGCCGGCAGCGGGATTTGCGCGCCTATGTAAATGATTTATCGCTAATGTAAACGTATTTATCGCTTTTATAGTGCAAATATCGGCCGGTGACCATGGCGGTTGTATTATCCTGGTAAAGTATTTTTGGTGTTTTACCAGATGCTTATCTTGAAGCGGGACGCCTCCGTCTTGCGCTCGTTTCATCCATGCGCCAAACACACCGATATGTTGAAAAAGGTTACGGCATGAAAAATGTTCTGGTCGTGGGTATAGGTGCGGGAAACCCTGAACACATGACGGTGCAGGCGATCAATGCGCTCAATCAGGCGGACGTCCTGTTCATCCCCACCAAGGGTGACGCCAAGGCGCAGCTGGCCGATATCCGCCGCGATATCGTCTCGCGTTATGTCTCCAATCCAAAGAGCCGGGTGGTGGAATTCGAGCTTCCCGTGCGCCATGTGGCGGATCGCTCCTATCATCGCAGCGTCGATGACTGGCACGCCGCCATCGCAAGCGCCTATGAGCGCCTGCTGATTCAGGAACTCGCTGAAGGCCAGACCGGCGCCTTTCTCGTCTGGGGCGATCCGATGCTCTATGACAGCACGATCCGGATCATCGAACGGGTGCGCGCGCTGGCGGCGGTTGCGTTCGACTACGCGGTCATTCCCGGCATTACCAGCATACAGGCGCTGGCCGCCAGCCACAGGATACCGCTCAATCTCGTCGGCAAGCCGGTGGAGATCACCACCGGGCGGCGGCTGGCGGAGAGTTTTCCGCACAGAAACGAGACGGCCGTCGTGATGCTGGATGGCGAACAAGCGTTCATGAAGATCGAGGATCCGGACGCGCGGATTTATTGGGGCGCCTATCTCGGCACCGACCAGGAGATCATCCTGTCCGGCCGCCTTGCCGACGTGAAAGACGAAATCCTCAAGACACGGGCTGCGGCGCGGGCACAGCATGGGTGGATCATGGATGTCTACCTTCTGCAAAAGGGCGCCGATTTCGAGGAATAGCGGCCAAAGCGGTGCTTCGTTTTGACGTGGTACTCGGCATGGCGGCGGGATTGTCTGTGTTGTAGAGTGCTTTTTCAGCCGGCGTTCGCTGGCCCGTTTGGATTGTTTGTAAAGACTGGAGATGGCCACGCGCCTGTCATGACGTTTCATGCCGCACCATCCGATGGGCCAATGGAAGCCGCGCAGCGCTCGCCGATGCGCCGTGGCGCGTGCCCGTCCCTGTCGGCACCGATGATGACCGGCGACGGTCTTTTGGCGCGCCTGCGGCCTGAAAAGCCCGGATTTGCGCTTCGTGAACTGATGGCGATCGCGGATGCCGCTGCAGTCTGCGGCAACGGCATCCTGGAAATCACGGCGCGCGGCAACCTGCAGATCCGCGGCCTGACGGCACAAAGCGTTCCCATCCTGTCGCAGAAAATTGAAGATGCCGGCATCGCAATCACGCAAGGGCTGGCCATCGAGACGCCACCTCTGGCGGGGCTCGACCCGGCGGATATCGCCGATGCAGTTTCAATGGCCGAGCGGTTGCGCATGGCGGTGTCTGCGCATCAGCCGCCACTGGCGCTGGCCCCGAAACTGTCGGTAATCGCGGATGGCGGCGGGCAGCTCAATCTGGGGGCGGTCACTGCTGATATCCGGTTGCGCGCTGTGCGGATCAACGATGCGGTCTTCTGGCTGCTGTCGCTTGCCGGTACGGAAGCGACAGCGAGCCGGATCGCGGTGCTGGAAGACGCGGCCGTCGTGCCCGCCACCATGGACATCCTCAAAAATCTGGCTGCGATCGGCAGGGATGCCCGCGCCCGCGATATTATCGGGGCCGTTGCGACCCGCTGGGCAAGCGCATTCGATCTCGATGGGATCCCGCCCCAGATGGCCGCGCCGAGTTCCGCTGGCATTCATGATCTTGGCAATGAATGCTGCATTCTGGGCATCGGCCTGCCCTTCGGCCAAATCCATGCGCGGGCTCTTTGCACCTTGCTGGAAGCGATGGACATAGTCGGAGCCACGGAAATCCGCTTGGCGCCCGGTCATGCGCTGATGGTGCTGGGGATTGTGCGGGACCGGATCGCCGCTGCACAGGCTCTGGCTCTTGGCCATGGTTTGCGGGCTTTCCCGCGCGATCCGCGCAATCATATTGCCGCCTGCGCCGGGCTTGGCGCCTGCGCTTCGGCGCAGATCGATACGAGAGCCGTCGCGCAGATGCTGGCCGACACGGCGCCCACACTGCTTGACGGGTCGTTGACGGTGCATGTGTCGGGCTGCGCCAAGGGCTGTGCCAAGCCGTCTGCCTCGGGCTTGACGATCACGGCTGCGCCAACAGGCTATGGGCTTGTCGTAAATGGCTCCGCATCGGCGCAACCAACCGCTTATATCGATGAAAACAACATAAGAACCGCGCTTGCACATCTCGACAAGCTGGTGTCTGAGCGGAAACAGGGTGGCGAATCGGCCCGGTCCTGCCTTACACGGCTCGGAGCGGATGGGATCAGAGCCGCGGTTCAACAGGGATAGAGATGCCTGATTACGATTATATCCGGGATGGCGATGCCATCTACGAGCGCTCGTTTGCCATCATTCGCAGCGAAACCGATCTCTCCCGTTTCACCGAGGAAGAGGCCGATCTGGCCGTTCGCATGGTGCATGCCTGCGGGCTGGTGGATGCTGCGCAATATTTCGAGTTTTCGCCGGGCTTCGTCCCGGCTGCCCGCCAAGCCCTGAAAAATGGTGCGCCGATCTTCTGCGATGCTTTCATGGTTTACCACGGCATCACCCGTGCCCGCCTGCCCGCCAATAATGATGTGGTCTGCACGTTGCGCGAACCGCAGACCATCGAGATTGCCCGCGAGATCGGCAATACCCGGTCTGCCGCTGCCCTGAAGCTCTGGGTCGATCGTCTTGCCGGGTCCGTGGTTGCCATCGGCAATGCGCCGACGGCGCTGTTCTTTCTTTTGGAACTGCTGCGCGACGGCGCGCCAAAACCGGCCGCCATTATCGGCATGCCGGTCGGCTTCGTCGGGGCTGCGGAATCAAAGGACGCATTGGCGGAGCACTCCTACGGCGTGCCCTATGCGATCGTGCGCGGCCGTCTCGGCGGCAGCGCCATGACGGCTGCTGCGGTCAATTCGCTGGCGAGGCCAGGACTGTGAGCGCGCCGTCTCAAGGCAGATTGATCGGTGTCGGAACAGGCCCCGGCGATCCGGAGCTTCTGACCCTCAAGGCGATCAAGGCATTGGAAGCCGCCGATGTGCTCGCCTATTTCGCCAAGCAAGGGCGGCGCGGCAATGGGCGCGCTGTGGTCGATGGGTTGCTGAAGCCCGGTCTCCTCGAATTGCCACTTTACTATCCGGTGACCGTCGAGATCGAGAAGGATCACGACGACTACAAGAGCCAGATCACCGGCTTTTACGATGCCTCGGCTGCAGCCGTTGCCGAACATCTGAACGCCGGCAAGACCGTCGCCATCCTCAGCGAAGGCGATCCGATGTTCTACGGCTCCTATATGCATCTGCACGTGCGTCTGGCCGGGCGTTTCCCAGTCGAGGTCATTCCGGGGATCACCGCCATGTCCGGCTGCTGGTCGCTGGCGGGCCTGCCGATCGTGCAGGGCGACGATGTGCTGTCCGTGCTTCCGGGCACGATGGGCGAGGACCAATTGATCCGGCGTCTTGCCGATACGCAGGCCGCCGTGATCATGAAGGTCGGCCGCAATCTGCCGAAGATCCGGCGGGCTTTGACGGCAGCCGGCAAGCTTGGCCAGGCGGTTTATGTCGAGCGCGGCACGATGGCGAATTCCGCAATGATCCCGCTGGCTGAAAAGGCCGATGATACCGCGCCCTATTTTTCGCTGGTGCTGGTTCCCGGCTGGAGCGGCAGATCATGAGCGGCACGCTGTATGTGATCGGCACGGGTCCGGGCGGTCCGCAGCAGATGACGCCCGAGGCGCTCGATGCGGTCTCGAAATCAACCGATTTCCTTGGCTACGGCCCCTATCTCGACCGGCTTTCCCTGCGCCCGGATCAGAACCGGATCGCGTCCGACAATCGCGAGGAACTGGACCGGGCACAGGCGGCCATCATGCGCGCCGTGGCTGGTACCGATGTCTGTGTCGTTTCCGGCGGTGATCCCGGCGTCTTTGCCATGGCTGCCGCCGTCTGCGAGGCAATCGATAACGGACCGGAGGAATGGCGCGCGATCGATCTCGTCATCGTGCCCGGTGTCACCGCGATGCTCGCGGTTGCCGCCCGCATTGGTGCTCCGCTCGGCCATGATTTCTGTGCCATTTCGCTGTCGGACAATCTGAAGCCCTGGGATGTGATTACCCGCCGTTTGACGCTGGTAGCGCAAGCGGGCCTGGTGATCGCGCTCTACAATCCGATCAGCAAGGCGCGGCCCTGGCAGCTTGGCGAAGCCTTCGATATCCTGCGCACCGTGCTGCCGGCGCAAACGCCGGTGATCTTCGGCCGCGCGGCCGGACGCCCGGATGAGCGCATGCTGGTCATGACGCTGGCGAAAGCCGATGCCGGGAAGGCGGATATGGCGACCTGCGTGCTCATCGGCTCGCCCGAGACCCGCATCATCCCACGTCCGGGCAAGCCTGACCTCGTTTACACGCCGCGTTTCATCGCCGGGGAGAAAAGGTGATCGACAAGGCCGAGCGCGTCTTTGACAGTCTCCACCGTGCGGACATCGTCCGGTTGCTGGCGCTCGACCATGATTACCGCGATACCCAGCGCACGGGCGGCTGCGATCTTACCATAGGTGGCCGTGCCGCCGCTGTTCTTGGCGACGATGACGTCGATCCGGTTGCCGGTGAGAAGGGCGCGCTCGGCGGCTTCCTCAAAGGGGCCGGTCGCCAGAATGTAGCGCGCATCGGGTATGCCGAGCTGCGGCAGGACGGGATCGACGCTGCGGATCAGATATTGGTGTTGCGGCGCATGTTCGAAATGGAAGACCTCCTGCCTGCCAATGGCGAGAAAGACACGTTTTGGCGCCGCGCCAAGCGCCGCAACCGCCTCCGGAATGGAACGGATGCAGGTCCAGAGATCGCCGGGTTGCTGTTTCCAGGCGAAGCGGCGAAGCGCAAAAAATGCAATGCCGGTGCTGCCTGCCGCAACCGCCGCATTGTGCGAGATGCGCGCCGCAAAGGGATGGGTGGCGTCGATCAAAAGGTCGAAATTTTCAGACTTCAGAAAACCGGCAAGCCCGTCGCTGCCACCGAAGCCGCCGCTGCGGCTCGGCACCGGTTGAGCGATGGGTTCCGCCGTTCGCCCGGCGAGCGACAGGAGAATGTCGCAGTCCGTGCGGAGAGCCAGCGCGGCTGCCAGCTGCCGTGCTTCGGTCGTGCCGCCAAGGATCAGGATACGGTGTTTGCCCATGGGTGACGGTCAGGCCTCTTCTGGCAGCAATAATCTGCCCTGGCTGACGATCATCGGCCTGGGTGAAGACGGTTTAGCCGGTCTCGGCGACGAGGCCAAGCGCTGCATCGCCGCTGCTTTGGTGGTTTTCGGTGGCGCCCGTCATCTAGAGCTCACCGCAACCTTGATCTCCGGCGAGCGCCATCCGTGGCTAAGCCCTTTCGAGCGTTCCGTCGAGGCCGTCGTTGCGCTGCGCGGACAGCCCGTCGTGGTGCTCGCATCCGGCGATCCCTTCTTCTTCGGCGCCGGGGTGACGCTGTCGCGCCGGATCGCCCGCGCCGAAATGCGGGTTTTCCCCGCTCCGTCCTCGTTCAGCTTGGCAGCCTCCCGCCTCGGTTGGGCGTTGCAGGATACGGTGATTGTGTCCCTGCATGGCCGTCCGCTCGATCTGATCCGGCCGCATCTGCAGCCGGGATCGCGCATTCTGGCGCTGACATCCGATGAACATGGTCCGGCTCAGCTTGCGGCGCTGCTTGTTTCAAGCGGGTTCGGGCAATCGCGGTTGACGGTGCTTGAGGCGCTGGGCGGTGCTCGGGAGCGTGTGACTTCGCAGATCGCTGCGGATTTCTCGCTGGCGGCTATCAACACGCTCAACATCTGTTCTGTTGAGGTTGTGGTTGACACTGACGCGCGCATCTTGCCGCTCGCCGCCGGCCTTGATGACGGGCTTTTCGAACATGATGGCCAGATCACCAAGCGCGAGGTCCGCGCGCTGACGCTGTCAGCACTTGCGCCCCGGCGCGGCGAACTGCTTTGGGATGTCGGCGCAGGTTCCGGATCGATCGGGATCGAGTGGATGCTGTCCGATCCGGCAATGCGCGCGATTGCCATCGAAGGCTCGCCGGATCGCATCGCGCGCATCGGGCGCAACGCGGTGAATTTCGGTGTGCCCGGTTTGACAATCGTTCATGGAACAGCGCCCCAGGCCCTTGCCGGGTTGCCATCTCCGGATGCGGTTTTTATCGGTGGCGGTGGCAGCGAGGAGGGCGTTATGGCTGCGGTCATCGCCGCCTTGAAAAGCGGTGGCCGGTTGGTTGCCAATGCGGTGACGACGCAGATGGAGGCGGTGCTTCTGGACCATCAGGCCCGCCTCGGCGGATCGCTGCTGCGCATCGATATCGCCCGCGCATCGCCGGTGGGCGCCATGACGGGCTGGCGTCCGGCCATGCCGGTCACGCAATGGTCATGGGTCAAACCCTGACCTTGGATATTCAGAAGGATAGAAGATGACCGTTCATTTCATCGGAGCAGGCCCGGGCGCCGCTGATCTCATCACCGTTCGCGGCCGCGATCTCATCGCCCGCTGCCCGGTTTGCCTCTATGCGGGGTCGATCGTCTCGCCCGAACTCCTGCAATATTGCCCGGACGGTGCGCGCATTGTCGATACGGCGCCGATGTCGCTGGATGAGATCGAAGCCGAATATGTGACGGCCGCCGCCGCCGGCCAGGATGTGGCGCGGCTGCATTCCGGCGATCTTTCGGTTTGGAGCGCCGTTGCCGAACAGATCCGCCGGCTGGAAAAACACGGGCTCGACTATACGATGACACCCGGTGTGCCGGCGTTTGCGGCGGCGGCTGCCACACTCGGGCGCGAACTCACCATCCCCGCCATTGGCCAGAGCCTTGTGCTGACGCGGGTTTCCGGCCGGGCCTCGCCGATGCCGAATGCCGAGACGCTGGCCGGTTTCGGTGCCACCGGCGCGACGCTGGCCATTCATCTGGCGATACATGCGCTGGCGCAGGTGGTTTCCGAGCTGACGCCGCTTTACGGTGCAGATTGCCCGGTGGCGATCGTCGTCAAGGCATCCTGGCCGGATGAGCGGGTGCTGCGCGGCACGCTTGCCGATATCGAGGCGAAGGTGGCGGCCGATCCGATCGAGCGCACGGCACTGATCTTTGTCGGACGCACGCTTGGCGCCACCGACTTTCGCGAAAGTGCCCTTTACGACGCCGCCTATCAACGGCGGTTTCGCGGCCGCGACGGACTATAAGCAAACCTCAGATATCCATGCCCGACGTATCCGGGCCCGGCGTATCCGGCTGGTCGCCGGCGGCCTTGCGCGGCACGTCGTTCCGGCCTTCGATCCGGTCACGGTAGAGCGCGGATTGTCCGAGCAGCATCAAGGTCACCGGCGTCGTCAGGATGACGAAGACGATGATCAGGACTTCGTGCAGGATCCAGCGGTTCTGCAGCACGGCAAAGGTGATCATCGAGGCAACGGAGATCAGGATCGTGCCGGCGCTGGCGCCGAGTGTCGGCGCATGCAGGCGGCCATAGAAGGTTTTCAGCCGGATCAGCCCCATCGAGCCGATAAGGGTGATGACGGAGCCGGTCAGAAGCAGGATGCAGACCGGGATCGCCGCCCAGGCCGGAAGGTCGGTCAGGTGGCTCATTCGATCACCTCGCCGCGCATCAGGAATTTCGCAAAGGCGATCGACGAGACGAAGCCGAGCACGGCGATGATCAATGCCGCTTCGAAATAGATCGAATTGGCCGTGCGGATCCCGAAGGTCAAAAGCAAAAGCATGGCCGTAATATAGAGCGCATCGAGGCCGAGGATACGGTCCTGGGCGCGTGGCCCCCGCACCATGCGAAACAGCGCACATCCCATCGCCAGTCCAAGCAGGATCTGGGAGGCGAGGATCGACCAGATGATGAAGAGCTCGGTCATTCGAATATCTCCTTCAACGGGGCTTCGTAACGCTTTTTGATCAGGTCCGACCAGGCAGCACCGTTTTCCAGGTCCAGCACGTGGAGAAGCAGCACGCCGGTCTGGCGGTCGAATTCGAGCCAGGCGGTGCCGGGTGTCGCCGTCAGGATGCAGGCAAGCAGTGCCAGGGCATTTTCGTCGCGCAGGCTGATATCGATCGCCACGAAACCGGAATTGACCGGCCGCCTTCCGGCGCGCAGGATCACGCCCATCACGGCAAGGTTCGATCTCACCACATCGAGCGCCACATGCCCGGCGAGAACCGCGATGCGCCCATAATTCTTCATCCGCGTCTTGTCGGGCTGCAGGTTGACCATGACCCAGGCAAACGCGATGCCGAGCATGGAGCCAAGGATGATCTGGCCGGGTGATACCGACTGGTTGATCAAAAGCCACAGCATCAGGAGGGCCAGCGACAGAAGCGGGTAGGGGAACCAGTAGCGCATGGCCTACTCCCCCGCTGCCGGGCTGGCACGCGGCGCCGACATCACGCGTCCGATATAGTTCTGTGGTTCGCCCAGCGATTTCGCCGTCGCATCCATATAACGCATCACAGGGCCTGCCTGGAAGCTCAGGAAGACGCAAGCCGCCAGAAGCATCAGGACCGGTGTGATCTCGATCAGGAAGACGCGCGGAATGGTGCCTTCGATCGAGGTCCAGAACGTGCGGATACCAACGCGGTTCATGGCGATCATGGCCGCAAGGCCGGATAGGATGAGAAGGGCGGTATAGGCCCATTCGGCGCCGGAGACCGGAGCGTCATCGCCGAAACTGCCGGGATTGAACAATCCGTGCAGCATGGCAAATTTTGCTAGAAATCCGGAAAGCGGCGGCAGGCCCGAAAGCAGGATGGCGCAGGCACAGAAGCACAGACCCAGCACGGCCATGGTGCCGGGCACGGCGACGCCGCCTTCCTTCTCCGCCTCGTTTTCATCGACATCGCCATAGGCTTCCATGGTCACCGCCAGAACGTCGGCGCCGGCATCGCGAGCGCGCTCCACCAGCTCGATCAAAAGGAAGAAGGCGCAGATCGTCAGTGTCGAGCTCACCAGATAAAACAGGGCGCCGCCGATGACGGCGCCATTGCCAAGCCCGATCGCCGCCATCAGCGTGCCGGACGAGACCAGCACGCAATAGCCGGCAAGCCTGCCCATGGCCTGCGAGGCCAGTACGCCGATCGCGCCGAAGCCGATGGTCATCAGACCGCCATAGAGAAGCACGGATTGACCAAAGCCGAGGGAGGCGCCGGCGTCTGCGCCAAACAGTAGCATGGAGAGCCGCAGGAGGATGTAGACGCCGACCTTGGTGAGGATGGCGAAGATTGCGGCGACCGGCGGCGTCGCGGCCGAATAGGTGGCGGGCAGCCAAAAGCCGAGTGGCCACATGCCGGCCTTGACGAGGAAGGCAATGCCGAGAATGGCCGCCCCCGCTTCCATGAGCATCCGGCTTTCCGGGCCGATCGTGGTGATCCGCATGGCAAGATCGGCCATGTTCAGCGTGCCCGTTGCGCCATAGATTAGGCTGACCCCGACCAGAAACAGCGAAGAGGCTGCAAGATTGATGGCGATGTAATGCAGGCCTGCCTTGACGCGCATCGGGCCGGAGCCATGCAGCAGCAGTCCGTAGGATGCGGCGAGCATCATTTCAAAGAAGACGAACAGGTTGAACAGGTCGCCGGTCAGGAAGGCGCCATTGAGGCCGGCCAGCATCAACTGGAACAGCGAATGAAAATGGTAACCGGCCCGATGCCATTTCGCCATCGAAAACACCTGCGTCGCCATTGCGAGCAGCCCGGTCAGCACCAGCATCAGCGCTGACAGCCGGTCCAGTACCAGAACGATGCCGAAGGGGGCTGGCCAGTTTCCAAGCAGGTAGACGCTGGCCCCGGTCTCGCCCTCTCCCGAGGAGGCTGCCATCCGCATCAACAGGATGCTGATGATGAAAACCACCACGGTTGAGGTGAAGGCGATCACCCCTTTCAGCGTCCGGTTCCGTTCATCGACGGGAATAAGGGCCGCTGCCGTGAGGATCGGCAGAATGATCGGCAGGATGATCAGGTGATGAAGCCAGTTCATGCCGCGTTACTCCCTACCGTCCACGTGGTCGGTGCCGGTAAAGCCGCGGGATGCGAGAAGCACGACCAGAAACAGCGCCGTCATGGCAAAACCGATGACGATGGCTGTAAGCACCAGGGCCTGGGGAATGGGATCGGTATGGGTCAAAAGTCCGCCAACGCCACCCGGCTCAAGCACCGGCGGCGCATTGACCCTCAGACGGCCCATGCCGAAGATGAAGAGATTGACGGCATAGGAGAGCAGCGACAGGCCGATAATGACCTGATAGGTGCGCGGCCGGAACAAAAGCCAGACGCCGGAAGCGGTGAGGACGCCGATGCCTGCGGAAAGAACCAGTTCCATTATGTGTTCTCCTTCGCAGCCAATTTCGCCGCCCTGATCTGGGCGCGGGGTGCACGCACCGACTGGTGGGCGAGCGCGATCAGGATCAGCACGGTGGCGCCGAGCACCAGCGAGAAGACGCCGAGATCGAACAGGATCGCGCTTGCAAGCGGAATTTTACCGATGACCGGCAAGGATACGTATTGGGAATACGAGGTCAGGAACGGATAGCCGAAGACCCAGGACCCGAGGCCGGTTGCGGTGGCGACGATGAGGCCGATTGCCATCCAGCGCAGCGGATGGATCCGCAGTCGTTCCTCGACCCAGCGCGTACCACCCGCCATATATTGCAGAATGAAGGCGATCGACATGGCGATCCCAGCTGCAAAGCCGCCGCCCGGAAGATCATGGCCGCGGAAAAACAGGAAGGCCGCCAGCATGCCGATGACCGGGAACATCCAGCGCATGATCACCGAAGGGACCAGCAGGTATTCGGCAATGCTGTCGCCCTTCTTGCGATCGGGGTGATCGTCGTCGAACGCATTCTGGACGCGCTGCTGCTCCGGTGCTTCCAAGCTTTCGGTGGCAGGGCGGAAACGCAGAAGCAGCGCGAAGACCGTCAAGGCGACGATGCACAGGACGGCGATCTCGCCCAGCGTATCGAAGCCGCGGAAATCGACGAGGATGACGTTGACGACATTGGTGCCGCCGCCTTCGATATAGGCGCGCTCGAGGAAATAGCTCGAGATGGTCTCGGGCATTTCCCGGCTCATCACCGTGTAGGAGACGAGCATCATGCCAAGGCCGGCAAAGACGGCGGTCGCAAGGTCGCGCAGGCGGCGCAGGCGCGTCGATATGGTCATCATTTCCGGATCATCGGGATCTTCGATCCGCTTGGGCAACCAGCGCAGGCCAAGCAGGATCAGAACCGTCGTGACGATCTCGACGAGCAATTGCGTGACAGCCAGATCCGGTGCTGAAAGCCACACGAAGGTGACGCAGGTAACGAGACCCGCGCCACCGAGCAGCACGAGTGCTGCAAGCCTGTGGAACTTCGCCTGATAGGCTGCGCCGATGGCACAGACCATGCCGACCAGCCAGAGCAGCGCAAAGGCCGGATCAATGTTGCGCAGTACGATATTGGCCGGTTTGAAACCCTGCGTCAGAAGCGTGGCGGCGCCGGCGACAACTGCCACTGCGACGAGGACGCGCATCTGCGGCTGCAGGCGGCGGGTGCCGGCGCGCATCTCGATCGAGCGCGCCCATTTCCATGACAGGGTGACCAGCACGCGCTCGAAGATGCGTTGGCCCTCCAGGCGGCGGAAGAAGGGCGGGCCCTCGATGCTGGTGGCAAGATAGGGCCTCATGATGAAGAACAGCCCGATGCCGCCGACAAGCGCAATCAGGCTCATGAACAGCGGCAGGTTCCAGCCATGCCAGACGGCAAGGCTATAGACCGGCGTCGCCTCGCCCAGAACCGATTGCACGGCGGTGTGCAGAAAGGGACCGATCGTCAGGGTCGGGATCACGCCGACGACGAGGCAGGAGAATACCAGGAAATAGATCGGCGCCAGCATCCAGTGTGGCGGCTCATGCGGCGTCGTGGGCAGATCCTTTGGCGGCGGTCCGAAAAAGACGCTGTAGATGAAACGCAGCGAATAGGTGACGGCAAACATGCTGGCGAGCGTTGCGACATAGGGCGTGATCGTGTCGAGCAGATTGTATTTATGGGTTTCGATCGCCTCGGCAAAGAACATTTCTTTCGACAGGAAGCCGTTCAACAGCGGTACGCCGGCCATCGAGGCGCTGGCGACCATCGCCAGCGTCGCCGTTATCGGCATGTATTTGAACAGGCCGCTGAGCTTGCGCATGTCGCGGGTGCCGGTTTCATGATCGATGATCCCGGCGGCCATGAACAGCGAGGCCTTGAAGGTGGCGTGGTTCATGGTGTGAAAGATCGCGGCGACCGCAGCCAAGGGACTGCCGAGGCTCAGAAGCACGGTAATAAGGCCGAGATGGCTGATCGTCGAATAGGCGAGCAGCCCCTTCAGGTCCTGCTGGAAGATCGCGAAATAGGCGCCGAGCAACAGCGTGCTGAGGCCGGCAAGGCCGACGATCCAGAACCACTGGTCGGTGCCCGCCATGACCGGCCAGAGCCGGATCAACAGGAAGACGCCGGCTTTGACGAGGGTCGCCGAATGCAGATAGGCCGAAACCGGCGTCGGCGCCGCCATCGCATGCGGCAGCCAGAAGTGGAACGGAAACTGTGCACTCTTGGTGAGGGCTCCGAGCAGGATAAGAATGAGCACGGTCGTGTAGAGCGGATCGTTGCGGATCAGGTTGCCGGACGAAAGCACGACATCGAGATCATAGCTGCCGACGATATGGCCGATCAGCATCAGCCCGACGAACATGCACAGGCCGCCGGTGCCGGTGACGGTCAGCGCCATGCGGGCGCCATCGCGCGCATTGGCGTTGTGGTGCCAGTAACCGATCAAAAGGAAGGAAATGATGCTGGTCAATTCCCAGAAGATCGCCAGCAGAATGAGATTGCCGGAAAGTACCACGCCGAGCATGGCGCCCATGAAGGCGAGGAACAGGGCAAAGAAGCGCGGAACCGGGTCGCTGGCCGACATATAGTAACGGGCGTAGACAACGACGAGCAGGCCGATCGCGGTGACCAGGCTTGCAAACATCCAGGCAAAGCCGTCCATGCGCAGCGAGAAGTTCAGCCCGAGTTCCGGAAGCCAGTCGACATTGTAGCGAAGCACTTTGTTTGCGGCGACGATCGGATAGAGGCCGGCCGATGTTGCAAGGCAAAACAGGGCGATCGAGCCTGAAAGCCAAGCGCTGGCCGTGCCCTTGTGTGCCGGAATGCAGATTGCAGCAAGGCTCCCCGCGAAAGGCGCAAGAACCAGAATGAGAAGCAATGTCGCTGCGGTGTCTATGTGCCCGTTTCCCTCAATCTTTCCGAAATGACAGGACCGCGAGGGGTCCGTGAGTGCTGCAGCATGCGTGCGCTGCGGCGGTGCCCGAAGCGCACCGCGAAACGGTGCAAGAGCACATTGTTTTTATGTCTGCTTTCGGCTGCCATGCCAACCCGCAACGGCGATAAAATTGCCTGCCTGCGGCAATTCGTTGCCGGTCGTGGCGCAAAACTGCGGTTTGATGGCTGATCGTTGCGGCACCGGTCAAACTGTGTTTGGAAACATCGGGCTGCGTTTTTTGTAACGAAGTGTAGGATCGGTGTGACGGGAAATATTTCGACACCGAAAACGGCCGGCAGCTGTGGATGGGCCGCGTGCGTTTTTCCGTTCTGCTGGTATAAACATCGGCATGGACACAATACCGCACATTCTTGTCGTCGATGACGATCCGGAGATTCGCCGGCTGCTTGGAAAATATCTCGATGGTCAGGGTTTTCGCATCAGTCTGGCTGGCAGCAAGGGCGAATGCGAGGCGAAGCTCGCCGAGCTGAAGATCGATCTTCTTGTTCTCGATGTCATGCTGCCGGATGGCTCCGGGCTTGATCTGTGCCGGTCGTTGCGCGGGCGGATGCCGCAGCTGTCGATCATTCTTCTGACGGCGCTCAAGGAAGATGTCGACCGCATCATCGGGCTTGAATTCGGTGCCGACGATTATCTCGGAAAGCCGTTCAACCCGCGCGAACTGTCTGCCCGTATCCGGGCCGTGCTGCGCCGCGGCCGGGCCGAGGCGCAGCCGGCGGGAAGCCGGCAATATGTCTTTGCCAATTATGTCGCCGATATCGAAAGCCGCACCTTGCTTGCCCCTGATGGGAGCACCGTCGATCTGACCGGAGGCGAGTTCGAGCTTCTGGTGGTTTTCCTGCAGCGTCCGGGACGTGTTCTGTCGCGTGATTCGCTCTTGGATCTGACGCAGGGGCGCACCGCTGACCCGTTTGACCGCTCGATCGATATTCTGGTCAGCCGCCTGCGCCGCAAGCTCGGCGATGCCAGCGTATTTGCCATGCTGAAGACCGTGCGCAACAAGGGCTATCAACTTGCGGTTCCCGTCGAGCGGAGCAACTAGATGCTGTCGCTGCGCACGCGGTTCACGGCACTTTTGATCATCTCGGTGGTTCTGGTTCTGGTGATCGCTGCTGTCATCACCGCCTGGCTTTTGCGCAAACCGCCTGAAGTCATGTATGACCGGGTGCTGGCTGAAAAAGCCGAATTTGCGCTGCTTCTCTTGCGCGCCGATCCGCTCGCAGCCCAGACATTGCATATCGTCATTCAGGACAAGCCGCCGCAGGATCGCATCGATCCGGAGCGGACGGAGAATATCCGCGCGGAGGGACGCCGCAAGGGTTATACCGCCGATGTCGTCGTGTTGAAGAGCTTCAATCCGCATCGCTGGGATATCGCCATCCGGCTGGATGACGGGCGCTGGGCATACCTCGATTTTCCCGATCCCACCCCTTTTCCCTATCTGCCGCTGGCGGCCTATCTGGCGCTGGTCGCGATCGGCATGACCGGCATTGCCACCTATGTCAGCAACGTGATGATGCGGCCCCTGCGCATCCTGGATGAAACGATCGCCAAGATACGGCCGGATGGCATCATTCCCGAATTGCCGGAAACCGGGCCGATGGAGGTTCGCACCTCCGCCAAGACCATCAACCGGCTGGCAACGCGCCTCAACGCAGCCGTGTCCAGCCGCATGCGGATGATTGCGGCCGCAGGCCATGACATGCGCACGCCGATGACCCGCATGCGGCTTCGCGCCGAATTCGTCGTCGATGGCGATGACCGGCAGTCCTGGCTCAAGGATCTCGATGAACTCGATCATATCGCTGACAGCGCCATCCGGCTGGTGCGCGAGGAAATCAGCCCGGCGGCGCAGGAACAGGTGTCGCTTGACGTGGTTTTGCGCTCGGTAACCGCAGAGGTCCGGGAGACGGATCTGCCGGTCGAACATGGTGCAATCGTCCCTGTCCTGGTCAAGGGCGCTCCGTTTGCCCTCAAGCGTGCGTTGCGAAACCTGGTGGTGAATGCCGCGACCCATGGTCAGGGCGCACGCGTTTCGCTGTCCAGTTCCGGCGAAGAAGCGGTTCTCAGGATCCTCGACAGCGGTCCCGGCATTCCAAAGGATCTGCTCGACCGGGTGTTCGAGCCGTTCTTTCGCGTCGATCAGGCCCGGCGCCAGCTCGTGCCCGGCGCCGGTCTCGGTCTCGCCATTTCGCAGGAAATTATCGAAAACCATGGCGGCACGATCACCATCATCAATCGCCGGGAGGGCGGCCTGCTGCAAACCGTGCGTCTGCCGCTGTGCAAACCGGACCAGTATTGAGCGGGGTCAATGCTTCTCGGTGATGTAATAAAGGTTGGTAAAGTGGGCTCTGGGGATCCGCCGGTAGGCTGAGCAGGAAAGCTTTCCGTTGGCATGTTCACCCGGCTCCATCACAGGGCAGACGGTCAGCTACGGATCTCTTCTAATCGTCCGCCTGATCAAAAGAACCTTTCAAGTCAAGGACTTGAGCTGGCTGGATCTCTGTGACAAGCACTGAGATGACGGAGAGTTTGTCAAACGCATAATTTCCAAGTGACCTGCAAAAAAAGCCGGGAATGGGCTTGGTCAAAAAAAGCGCGGCCGATGGAAATCGGCCGCGCTCTGTTTGTCTTCACGTCGAGCCTGCGGACAGGCTTGCGCCGTTCTTATTGTCCGATGGCCTGGATGCCTGCGCCACCGCCGATGGCGATGTTCAGAGCAACATAGTTGTTGGCGAGGTTGCGAATGCCGGATGCGAGCGCGATACGCGATGTTGCCAGCGAGCGCTCGGCGTCCAGAACGTCAAGCAGCGATGTGGCGCCGCCCTTGTAGCTTTCGCGGGCAAGACCCAAAGCCTGCTCGTAGGAATCCACGACCTTCCGCAAAGCTGCCACGGTCTGGTAGTTGTTGCGCAGTGCAACGAGCGCGTTCTCGACTTCCTCGATGCCGTTCAGAACGGTCTGCTTCCAGGAGAGATATTGCTGCTGCGCGCCGGACTTGGCGATATCGACATTGGCCTTCAAACGTCCGCCGCTGAAGATCGGGATATTCAGGCTCGGGCCGAAGGACCACGTGCTCAGACCACCGGCCACTGCAGAGACGATACGCGAACCGTCGATCGAACCGCTGAGGCTGAGGCTTGGATAAAGCTGGGCCTCGGCAACACCGATCTGGGCCGTGGCAGCGGCCAGAAGGCGTTCGGCTCTGCGGATATCGGGGCGGTTGCGCACGAGATCGGCCGGGATGCCGATCTTGGTGTTGTAGCGCGGCGAAGGCTGGGACGCGCCGTTGCGCAGGCCCGCCGTAACGGTGGTTGCCGGCAGTCCGAGCAGCGTCGCGATATGGTTTGCCGCCTGGTTGAAGCCGGTCTGGTAGCCGGGCAGTTCAGCCAGCGTGCTGTTGACGAGGCCTTCGGCCTGGACGACGTCGAGGCTGGAGGCTGCGCCCGCTGCCTTGATGTCATTCGTCAGCTTCAGCGTTTCGCGCCGCGAGGCCAGGCTTCTCTGCTGCAGTGCATAGGCTTCCTGATTGTAGCGCGCCTCGATGTAAGAGGTGGTCAGATCGGAAAGATAGGCGAGGCGGGCAACGTTGACGTCGGCATAGGCGGCATCAAGCGAAGCGTTGGCGGATTCCTTGGCGCGGGCATACTGGCCGAACAGATCGATCAGCCAGGACGCATCGCCGCCGCCGCCGATTGTTTTGGTTTCGCTGTGATCGCTTTGGCCGGCCCTGACCCGGGAGGAACCATCCTGGCCGGCGACACTGGCCGAACCGCTGGCATTGATCTGCGGCAAGCCGCCGGATGCAGCGACGATGACATTGGCGCGGGCTTCGATGATACGTTCGATCGATTGCTGAACGTCAAGGTTTTCGCTGAGGCCCTGGGCGACGAGGCCGTTCAGCTTCTTGTCGCGGAAAGCTTCCCACCAGGGCTTCAGTGTGACATCGGCTGCTTCGGCCTGGCCCCCTTGCGAAAACTTCGCCGGCACAGCTGCAGTCGGAGATTGATAATTCGGACCGACAACGCAGCCCGAAAGGAGAACGAGGCTCAAGGGAAAGAGCACTTTAGCAATTTTCATCTGGGTCCCCATCCGGCCCGAGCGGGTCGGTAACAAACGATTCACTTTTTTCGTCTTTAACATTTTCCGCGTCCCTTGCGAGGGAACAATTGCAAACTTGTGTTCGAAATCAACTATCCCCAGCTTTGGTGTTTCCAAAGTGCCACGCCTTTGGACGTGTGGACGACGATTTCAAGGGTTGACGGAAAAAATATTTACAACGGATGGATGCCGTTTCTTCACGTGATTGGATGGGATTTGCCATCCATCTCAATCCATTAACGCGTGCACGTGTCCGGCGTTTGTCGGGGGAGTGTCGAATTGTTTCCGCAGTGTGACGCGTCGCCGTCGCTGTGTGTGCCGGGCATACCAAATGGTCAGGTTAAAATGGGGAAAGGCGAACCAGGCTGCGACTCACCGTCGTTTGCGGGCGTTGCACGCTTAGTTCAGCGACGCTAACGGGAGTAGAGGCCGGTTCGATAAACCGAGCCCCTTTGATTTCTGAAGGTCGTCGAAAATTACTTTTTCTTCTTCGGCAGGTTTTTGCGGTCGGTTTCCGCGAGCTCCTTCAGCTCTTTCTCCGACATGGATTTCTCCATGCTCTTGGAGGCGCCCTTGAGTTCCGATTTTTTCGTTTCACCGCGTTTGGCAGAGAGTGCCGCACCGGCTGCCTTTTGCTGGGCCTGGGATTTTGCGGGCATTGACTTTCTCCTCTCGTTGCATGCCCGATTTAACAATCGCTGCCTAGATTGGTTCCGAAGGCTCTGCCAAATTGCTGGGCGCGCCGATCATCGCCTGCAGGGTTTCGAGCCTGTCTGCATCGCGTGGCAGCTTGTCGGTGCGCAGCCGCGATATGCGCGGAAAGCGCATCGCGACGCCGGATTTGTGGCGGCTGGAAAGGTTGATGCCCTCGAAGGCGACCTCGACAACGAAACCATGATCGGCCTCTGCCCGGATCGAGCGGACCGGACCGAAACGTTCGATCGTATTGTTGCGCACGTAGCGATCCAGCACCTCAAGCTCCGCATCGGTAAAGCCGAAATAAGCCTTGCCGACAGGCACCAGCACATCCTTGCCCTCGCTCATCATCCAGACGCCAAAAGTGAAGTCGGAATAGTAGCTTGAGCGCTTGCCGTGGCCGCGCTGCGCATACATCAGCACCGCATCGACATTGTAGGGCTCGCGCTTCCATTTGAACCACGGCCCCTTCGAGCGCCCGGACGTATAGGGCGAATCCAGGCGCTTCAGCATGATGCCTTCGATCACCGGATCCGGCGGGTCCTTCCTCAGGCGGTCGAGTTCCTCCCAGCTCGAAAACGAGACGAGCGGGGACAGATCGAAATGCGAGGGGGCGGCCGTTTCAATGAGGGCAGAGAGTGCAGCGCGGCGGGTCAGGAAGTTTTCCGGGCGCATGTCTTTTTCCCCGGAAAACAACAGGTCGTAGCCTCTGATGAACACCGGATAGTCATCGAGCATCTTTTTCGTCACGGTCTTGCGGTTCAGCCGCTGCTGCAGATCGGAAAATGTCCGCGTGGCGCGGTTGGTCCGCATGGTGCCGCCGACGAGCAGCTCGCCGTCAATAATGCCTTCGAAATCCGCAGCCTCGAGAATATCGGGAAAGGCGCCGGAAATGTCGTCGCCGCTGCGCGAATACAGCCGCCGCGTGCCGGCCAGATTGGCAAGTTGAACGCGGATGCCGTCCCATTTCCATTCGGCGGCAAAATCCTTCGGGTCGAGCAAAGCCAGATCATTGTCGCCGACCGGTGTTGCCAGCATCACCGCGTGAAAGACTGCCGGCATATCGAGTTTCGGCTTGTCCGCCTTGCCGTCGAGCCATTGAAACAGGGACAAGTAGGGTGGCGACAGGCCGTGCCAGAGCGTTTCGATCTCCGTGACATCGACATTGCCCATGTCGGCGAGCGCCTGTTTCACCAGCCGTGCGGAAACGCCGATGCGCAAACCGCCGGTGATCAGTTTGAGGAAGGCGAACCGGCTTGATCCTTCCAGGTCATCCAGGAGGTCGCGCACCAGCCCGTGCACGTTGGCCCGCCCGACGGTCTCCAGTTGATGCATGACGGCACCGAGAGACAGGTCGAGTGCGGCTGGTTTGTCCGTGGCTGCCGGTTCCCAGACCAGCGAGATGGTTTCGGCGAGGTCGCCGACATAATCGTAGGAATAGCGGAACAGCACCTCGTCCATGCGCTCCAGAACGAGTTGCCGCAGCACGTTGGGTTTCACGGCCTTGAGCGTCAGCGTGCCGGCAATGGCGGCCAGCGCATAGCCGCGGTCGGGGTCGGGGGCTGTACGGAAGTAGTCCGCCATCAGCTTGATCTTGGCATTGCGCTGCGGGGTGAGCACCAGACGGTCGAGCAGTTCGGCGAAGGCGCGCATCGGCTATTCTCCCTCGTCGTCGTAGCCGACCAGATGCAGCGGCCGGGCGGCAATGCCCTGCAGCTCGCACCAGCGCACCAGGGCTTCTTCGCGGCCATGGGTGACCCAGACTTGACCGGGCTTGACCTCGTTGATCGTGTCGAGCAGCTCCGGCCAGTCGCAATGATCGGAGATGATGATCGGCAGTTCGACGCCGCGCTGCTTGGCGCGCTGGCGCACCAGCATCCAGCCGGAAGCGAAAATGGCAACCGGATCGGGAAAGCGCCTGGCCCATTTGTCGGCAAAGGCTGATGGCGGACCGACGACCACGGCACCGGCGAAGGACTGCCTGTCTTTCGCGTCGATCGTGGCGGGCCGCAGATCGCCCAGTTCGATGCCTTCGCTTTCATAATAATCGCATAGCCTTGCGAGCGCGCCGTGGATGAAGATCGGCTCGTGATAGCCCGCTTCGCGCAGGAGCATGATGACGCGTTGCGCCTTGCCCAGCGCATAGGCGCCAACCAGATGGGCGCGCTCGGGGAATTGCCGCAGGGATGTCAGGAGCTTGGCAATCTCGCCGCGATCGTCGGGGTGGTGAAATACCGGCAGGCCGAAGGTTGCTTCGGTGATGAAGACATCGCAGGGCACAGGTTCGAAGGAAAGGCAGGTCGGGTCCCGCCGCCTTTTGTAGTCGCCGGAGACGACGATGCGCATGCCGCCCTGTTCGACGGCGATCTGCGCCGAGCCGAGCACATGCCCTGCTGGGTGAAAACTGACGGTGACATCGCCGATCGCCGTGCGCGTGCCGAGGACGGCCTCCTGCGAACTGGTGCAGAATGCCTCGCCATAGCGGATCCGCATGATATCGAGCGTCTCGCGCGTCGCCATCACATGCGTGTGGCCGGCGCGGGCGTGGTCGGCGTGGCCATGGGTGATCAAGGCCCGTTCGACGGGCTGGACGGGATCGATATAGAAGCCGCCCTTCTCGCAAAAGAGACCCTTGGGCGTCGGGTAGAGCAGCGTTTCCGGTTTCATGCCTGTGAAGATAGATGGCAATCGTGCGACTGCCAGCTATCGCGGCGAATTTTTAAGCTCAGGCCGTCTCGGCTTGTCCCAATGTCTTTGAGATCAGATCGAGGACCGCTTCGGCATCGATGCCGATGCAGATGTTCTGGCTGGGCAGGTCGTCCCAGTCGTTCGGCGGGAAGATGTGATCGTCGGCCTTCTGGATGGTCTGGCCGTCGGCAATGCCGCCGCAGACAACGCGGATCGCGCCGCTGCGCAGCGTGAAGAGTTCCGGAGCCACGACATAGACGCAGGCGCAGCTGTCGTGCACGACCATGCCGTCATCGACATGCTGTTCATAGAAATCGATGTAGAACTGCGAAATATCCGACAACAGCTTTGCCCGCTTCCCACCCGTTGCGACGATGGCTTCCAGCCTAGCGCGGGTCATGACGGTCTTTTCGGTCACGTCCAGACCCACCACGACGACTGGCCAGGGGGCTGTCATCACCACATTGGCTGCTTCCGGATCGCCGTGGATGTTGGCCTCGGCAGCGGGGGTGACATTGCCGCGCATATCGAAAGCGCCGCCCATGATGACAACGTCCTTGACCAGAACTGCGATGTCTGGATCGTCGCTGAGCGCCAGCGCCAGATTGGTCATGCGGCCGACGGCGACGATGGTCACTTCGCCCGGATTTGCGCGGACCGTGTCGATGATGAAGCGATGGGCCGGACGCGGATCGCATTCCAGATCGACCGTTTCGGGAACGCCGATATTGCCAAGGCCGTCATCGCCATGAATGAAGGCCGGCCAATCGACATGGAGCCGCAACGGATCGAACGTTTCGCCCAGTCCCCTGGCGACAGGAGCTGCAATATCCCATTGCTGCTTCAGATAAAGCGCGTTGCGTGTCGTTGTTTCGATCGAGGCATTGCCGAAAACGGAGGTGATGCCGATCAGGTCAATATCCGGATGGTTGTGCAGAAACAGCAGGGCCATCGCATCATCGACGCCGGGGTCCGTATCAAAAATTACCTTATGCATGATGTCTTCTTTTCGCTGATGGGCAGTCTACCAATATGGCGCCACTTTTAGCGGGGTACCGCCCAAGAGCAACTGATTTTGCAACTCCAAATCGGGCAAAGTCTCGAATCAGGGCAAATCTGCCGATCGCCAGGCACAAACGGCGTGGCCGCTTAAACTTTCCGAAACGTGGTGCGGTTAGGGTGGGTGCTCAATCAAAAATCAGGTTGTGCCTTTTCCCCGTTGAGATGCGCGGTGGTGGCCAGGAGTTGAGGCTGATGACGGAGCAGCAGACGTGAAGGCGGTCTTCAAGACGATACGTCTCCCCCGCAAGGTGATGTTCCTCATTGCCGGCGTTCTTGTGTTGTCGGGTGCGTCCGGCGCCTTTGCCGTCTATTCCGGCAAGGAAATGTTTCTTGGCATGGCCGGGCCGGCAAAACCCTCGCTTTCAGGCCTTGCCTGCACCACGATCGAAACCTTGAAGATGCGCCGCAACGGCCAGCGCTGGATCCGCAAATATGTGAGCACGGACGCGGCTGCCGGGATTGATCGTGTCCGCACCGCCTTGCGCATCACCGGCCTGCTTGCCAAGCAGGAACAGGCCGATCTCTACCAGGTCGTCGTGCTGGACACGGCTGGGCCCCTGGACCGGGCTGACCGCCGTGGTGCGGCTATCGGTGCCCAAGTCCTGTTTGCGCCCGACCCGTCCAAACTGCCGGGAATGAGCACGCCATTCATCGCCCGCTACAGCGATGCCAAGGCCAATGGCGCCGGTCTCTTCTATGGCCAGGACGTCCTTCTCTCGACGGATGACATCAAGACGACGCTGACGGCGATGGACGACAAGTCGGATTGCTTCGACCCGGTTGCCGCTGCGGCTGCCGCAGAACCGGGCGCTGCCGGATCGAAAAGCGGTGGACATGGTGCGGCACCGGCTCCCACCGGTCACGGAGAAAGCGCTGATAGGGGCGAGGCGGCCCCCGCGCATGGCGAGCCTGCAGACAATGACGAGGAAGCACTGGCGCGGGGACATGAACCCGCAGCTGCAACGGAGCAAAGCGCGGCACAGCTGGAGGAAAAGGGTTTCTTCGGGGCCATGCTGGCCATGGTTCTAGGCGATGGCGGTGAAAAGCCGTCGAGCGTTGTCTCTGAGCCGAATGCAGAAGATCCCGCCGGCACCTCCACGGAGGAGCCAGCGGGACACTGACGGGATTTGCCGTTCAGCCCTTATCAGACGATGGCGTTGCCAGCGATCACGGCGAGCACAACGAAGATCAGGAAGATAATCACAGCGATGGCAAACAGCACGCGCGCGATCGTCGCTGTGGCTGCCGAAACGCCGGAAAAGCCAAGAAAGCCCGTGATCAGCGATATGACCAGGAAAATAAGCGCCCATTTCAGCATGGAGGGGTCCTTTCAAATTCTGCCGGTATAGACGCGCAGAACGCTGAAAAGTTCCATGAACTGATCAGAACGCGCCATCCTGTTTCCAAGATGGCGCGGTCTTCGTGTCGTCTCAGTCCGCCTTGTTGCGGCGGGCCGGGAAGAGGATGATGTCGCGGATCGACGGGGCGTTGGTGAGCAGCATGATCAGGCGATCGACGCCGATGCCGAGGCCACCGGCGGGTGGCATGCCCTGGTCGATCGCATCGAGGAATTCGTCGTCCAGCTGCTTGTCCTTTTCGCCACGGGCATGGGCCTGTTCCAGCTGCTCGACCATGCGCTTGCGCTGCTCTTCCGGATCGTTGAGTTCCGAAAATGCGTTGCCCAGTTCCCAGGCGTTGCAATAGGTCTCGAAACGCTCGACCAGGCGCGGTTCGCCCGGCACTTCCTTGGCAAAGGGCGAGATGTCCTTTGGAAAATGCGTGACGTGCGAGGGCTGGATCAGCGTGCCTTCGACCTTTTCTTCAAAGATGAAGGCCAGGCATTCGCCCCAGGTCCAATCCTTTTCGACAGCAAAGCCGGCGGCCTTGGCGGCCGTGCGGGCTTCTTCGTCGGTCGTCATGGCGATGAAGTCGAGGCCCGTCGCTTCCTTGACGGCGTCGGGCATGGGGACGCGCTTGAACGGGCCCTTGAAGGAGATTTCCTTGTCGCCGAACAGGAATTCGGTGGTGCCGTGGATCGACAGTGCGAGCTTTGTGAAAAGCCGCTCGACGAGGTCCATGATGTCCTCGTAATCGGCATAGGCCCAATAGCATTCCATCATGGTGAATTCAGGATTGTGCCTTGTGGAGACGCCTTCGTTGCGGAAGTTGCGGTTGATCTCGAACACCTTGTCGGTAAGGCCCGAAACCAGCGTGCGCTTCAAGAACAGTTCCGGCGCGATGCGCAGGTACATGTCGAGCTTCAGCGTGTTGTGATGCGTCTTGAAGGGCTCGGCGGTGGCGCCGCCATAGACCGAATGCAGCATCGGCGTTTCGACTTCCATGAAGCCGTCGTCTTCCATGAAGCGGCGGATGCCCGAGACGATCTTCGAGCGCTGCTGAAAGCGCAGCTTGGATTCCTCGTTCGTCATGATGTCGAGATGGCGCTTGCGGTAGCGCTGCTCGATGTCGGACAGGCCATGCCACTTTTCCGGCATCGGCAGCAGCGACTTGGTCAGCATGGTGATCTCTTGCGCATTGATCGACAGTTCGCCGCGCTTGGTGCGGCGGACAACGCCGGTCACGCCAATGATGTCGCCGATATCGATCAGCGGCAGCAGCGCGCGGGCGTCTTCCGGTGTGGTATCCTTGTGGGAGAAGATCTGGATCTTGCCGCCGGCGTCATGGATGTCCATGAACATGCCGGAATTGCGCGAGGAATAGACCCGGCCGGCCACGGTGACGACATCGTCCGTGACCACATCCGCTTCCAGGCCCTCGTATTTGCTGGCGAGTTCCGCATTGGTGATGGTGCGGTGGAAATGCGCCGGATAGACGTCACCGATCTTTTCGCGCAGCATTTTCAGCTTCTGGGCGCGCACTTCGGTGACGTCGGAGGAGAGGGCGGTTTCGGTCTTGTCGGTCATGGGGCTCGCCTTCGATAGGGGCTGTGTTCTTATAGGGTCTGCACTTTGGGGCTTCGTCCTCTTCGCCCCAGTGGGGAGAAGGTGGCCCGCAGGGCCGGATGAGGGGGGAGCCGCTTGCTTCGCAGTCTACCGCCCCCTCATCGCGCTGGCTTTCGCTCGGCACTTCTCCCCGCTGGGGAGAAGAGGAGTTCGACGTTATTTTCCGCTGCCAGCCATCGCGGCCGCAACCTGGCCTGCGACCTTCAGGCGCTGACGCACGACCGAGCGGCCGAGGATGGCCATCGAATCGAACAGCGGCAACGAGCGGGTCGAGCCCGAGACTGCGACGAACAGCGGTGCGACGATGACCTTGAGCTTCTTGCCCATGCGATCAGCAATGGCCCGCAGTTCGGCTTCGATCGCCTCGACATTCCATTCGAGGATCTTTTCCAGGTCCGGCTGCACCGTGTTGAAGATTTCGACCAGTTCTTCCGGGCTCGATTTGACCTTGGCGAAGGAGGAGGCGTCAAGGGCAAGATCGGACTTGAACAGGAAGCCTGCGAGATCCGGCAGTTCGCCAAGCTTGGAAATGCGCGATTGCGAGAGCTTGAGGCCCTGCTTGATGCGGTCGTTTTCCATAGCCCAGGCGAGCACGCGGGCGGCGAATTCGTCTTCGCTTAATCCTTCGCGCAACCAGCGGCCATTCAGCCAGTCGAGCTTCTGGATATCGAAGATCGCGCCGGCCTTGGAGAGGTTGGCCGGGTCGAATTTCTCCGCCAGCTGTTCCATGGTCAGCATTTCCTCGCCTTCGGCGATCTGCACGAAGAACAGGCCGAGGAAGTTCATCAGCGCTTCCGGCAGGTAGCCGAGAGCGGTGTAGTACGAGATCGAGGTCGGGTTCTTGCGCTTGGACAGCTTCGACTTGTCGGCATTGCGCATCAGCGACAGATGCATGAACACCGGCGGTTCGAGACCGAGATACTGATAGATCAGGATGTGCTTGGGTACCGAGGACAGCCATTCCTCGCCGCGCGCCACATGGGTGATCTTCATCAGATGGTCATCGACGACATTGGCCATATGATAGGTCGGCATGCCGTCGGCCTTGAGCAGGACCTGCATATCGACCGCATCCCACGGGATATCGACTTCGCCATAGACGCCATCGACGAACTTGCAGGAGCCTTCCACCGGGATTTTCATGCGCACGACATGGGGTTCGCCGCTGGCGACGCGGGCCGTGACTTCTTCCGCCGCGATATGCAGGCAGAGACCGTCATATTTCGGCGGCTTGCCGGCGGCGCGCTGGGCCTCGCGCATTTCGGTCAGACGCTCGGGCGTGCAGAAACAGCGGAAACCGTGGCCGGCCTCGACGATCTTTTCGACATAGGGCTTGTAGAGGTCCTTGCGGTCGCTCTGGCGGTAGGGGCCGTAGGGGCCGCCGATATCGGGGCCTTCCGACCATGTCAGGCCGCACCATTTCAGCGCGTCCAGGACCTTGGTCTCGAATTCGGGGGTCGAGCGCGTCGCGTCGGTGTCTTCGATGCGCAGGATGAACTCGCCACCCATTTTCTGCGCGAAGAGATAGTTGAACAACGCGATATAGGCGGTGCCGACATGGGGTTCGCCGGTGGGAGAAGGTGCGATGCGCACCCGGACTGGTCTGTCTGTCATGATCCTGGCCCGTGCTTTACGTGCTTTCGGCCTTCCGCCGGAGAAAGAGACGTCCGGATGGAAAGGCGCATGCTTTTAAGGGAAGGAAGTGCCCGATCGATGCCTGAAACGGCGGAAAATACCGGAAATTCCATATGGCTGGCGTGAGACCATATTCAAAAGGGCACGTCAAGGAAAACTGCGTTTGCGCAACGTCGCGACCGTCACGCTCTCACCCGCAACGCAGGGCACGACAGTGACCTGGGCGATGGATGGACCGAGCCCTCTCATTGCCAAGATCATGAGTCTGTTCTTCGACGCGGACACGATGATCGGCGGCGATTTTGCGCAAGGGCTGGTGAATCTTAAGGCGATTGCCGAAATATAGGCGGGAAATGGGGAACCATTGAAGACCTAGCCCGTTTCTTTCATGAGGAATGCGGGGCTGTGTCAACCGGACCCGAGGGAGATGGAGAACGCGGAGATTTTTCCGGTTTCTCTTCGCGGCCAACGAAACGGCAGTCGAGCTTCTTTACCCCTTCGGCCCTGCATCCTCAAATTTTTTCCATTCAACATGCCCCGGAAGATTGGTTCCGGGGCATTTTTGTTTGCCGTGTTGCGGCAGCAAAAAGGGAGCGCATCCAGCCGGACGCGCTCCCTTTGATGGGGGGATAGACCGGGCAAAGACTAGTGCTTGGCGGCCTTGTCCTTCTGCCGCTTGCGGCGCGACAGCATGTTGAGCACCTCAACCAGTGCCGAGAAGGCCATGGCCGCGTAGACGTAACCCTTCGGAACATGGAAGCCCATGCCTTCGGCGATCAGCGTCGTGCCGATCATCAGCAGGAAGCCCAGTGCCAACATGACGATGGTCGGGTTCTTTTCGATGAAGCGGGCGAGCGGGCCTGCTGCCACCAGCATGACAGTCACAGCGAAAATGACCGAAACGATCATGATCGGCAGGTGCGGGGTCATGCCGACAGCGGTGATGATGCTGTCGATGGAAAACACGAGGTCGAGGACCAGGATCTGGCCGATGGCCGCCGCGAAGGTGGTGGTGCCGGCCTTGGCCAGCACATCCTCTTCGTGATCGACGGGATCGACGGTGTGATGGATTTCCTTGGTCGCCTTCCAGACGAGGAACAGGCCACCGGCAATCAGGATCATGTCCTTCCAGGAATAGCCATGTCCGAAGAGTTCGAACACAGGTTCGGTCAGCTGGACAATCCAGGCGACGGTTCCCAGCAGCGCAAGACGCATGATCAGTGCCAGGCCGATGCCGATGCGGCGGGCCTTCTCGCGGCTTTCCGGGGGGAGTTTGTTGGTCAGGATCGAAATGAAGATGAGGTTGTCGATGCCAAGAACGACTTCCATCACGATCAGGGTGATCAGGGCAATCCAGGCAGTCGGATCTTGCATCAGGAGCAAAATATCCTGCATCAGGGGCGGTTCCTTCCTCGCTATCAAGGTGCATATGCGTGAACCCGCGCCGCCGGGTGGCAACGCGGGTAAAATTGATCATTCTTATGTAAGCGGAAATACCGGCAAGGCAAGCGCCGCAGGGTGCGCAAAGGGGCCGCGATACCGTTAACTCGGCGCCTCAAGCCAAAATTTTGTCCGTCTGGAGGTGACCAGACCAACGCAGCCGCCCGGCGTCAGGCCGTTGCGGCGTGCCGTGTTGCGTAGGCGGCCATGAAGACCCGCACGGCGCCGCCGATGACCCGGTCGATTTCTTCCGGTGGCGGAGCGGTTTCCATGGTCCCGAACAGGCGCAGCTTGAAAAAGCCGCCGCTGGAAAGATCGAGGAACTGGCCGGCCGCCAGATCGAGATCATCGATCGTCAGGCTGCCGATATCGACCTGGTGCGCCAAGAACTCCTGGAGGACCGAGCGCAGGTTTTCCGGTCCCTTGAAGAAGCGCTTGCACAGATCCGGCATCCGATCGCGCACACCGAGAACCGTGCGCATCGCGGTGATGACTTTCTCGTCGGTCATGTGCGAAACGAAACTGACGCCGAACTTGTAGAGGCCGGTTGCGGCATCCTCGTGTGCGGCCAGAACCGTGCGGACAGCTGCCAGGAAAATGGCCCGTTCCTTTTCGATCATGGCCGAAAACAGGTCTTCCTTGTTCTGGAAGTAGACGTAGATCGTGCCCTTGGAAACGCCCGCTTCACGGGTGATGTCGTTCATGCTGGCGGCGTCGAAGCCCACGCTCATGAACACACGTTTCGCGCCCTCGATGATCTGCTCGCGCTTGGCCGGATCTTCGCCGGCGGCACGGCGGCCGGAGAGAGAAAATGCTTCGCCTGGACAGTCTAGGGTGTCGGATGTGTCTGCCAATTGCTCGTTACCTTCGGACATTTTTGTCTCATTGTTAACTTTTCGAACCGAGCGGTTCGATTTGACTTGATATGTGAGCGTTTTCGCATTAAGTCAAATCGAACTGAACGGTTCGGTTCGAATTTCTCATATCACGGCTGGTAGTGCAATATGTCAGTTTCAAACAAATCCGGTGCCGCCCATGTCCGCCCCGTCGGCGACGACTTCAAGGTGCCTGCTGAGCAGATCGAGGCTCCTAAAGCCAAGACCGTGACGGAGCCTGCCGCCGAAGAGCAGGCAGCCCCGCAGGTTGCCGCTGCCGCCGAGACGCCCGCGCCCAAGCGCCGCAAGCTTGTGTTTCCCATTATCGCAATCGCTGCTCTGGCCGCTGGCGGCTGGTACGGTTACGACTGGTGGACCAATGGCCGCTTCATGATCTCGACAGATGACGCCTATATCGAAGGCGATATCGCGTCGATCTCGCCGAAAGTGTCCGGCTATATCGAGAAGGTCAATGTGGTTGCCAACCAGCACGTCAAGGCCGGTGATCCGCTGATCACGCTCGACAAGGAAGATTACCGCATTGCCGCCGATCAGGCGCAGGCGCAGATCGATACCGAAAAGCTTTCGCTGCAGCGTTTCGACGCGCAGATCGCCGGTGCCAAGGCCAGCGTCCAGCAGGCAGAAGCGCAGAAAACCGCCCTCGAGGCGACCGTCCGGGGTGCCGAAACCACGCTGAAGCGTGCCAGCGACCTCCAGTCGAAGGCCGTCGGCACGGTCGCCTCGCTCGACGATGCCACGGTTGCGCTCGATCAGGCCAAGGCAAACCTCATTGGCGGCGATGCGCAGATCGCCACTGCGAACGCCAATATCGCCGTGCTGGTTGCCCAGCGCGCCGAAGCCGAAAGCACGATCCGCTCGCTTGAGCTTGCCCGTGACAAGGCACAGCGCGATTTAGGCTTTACGGTGCTCAAGGCGCCTTATGACGGGGTAATCGGCAATCTGGCCATTCAGGATGGCGATCTTGTCTCCGCCGGTCAGCGTTTGGCAGCCCTTGTGCCGACCGACCAGCTCTATATCGACGCCAATTTCAAGGAAACGCAGATCGCCCATATGGTGCCGGGCTCGAAGGTCAATATCCATGTGGATGCCTTCGACGAGGCGCCGATCGTCGGCACCGTGCAGTCGATCTCGCCGGCTTCCGGTTCGGTGTTCTCGCTGCTGCCGGCTGAAAATGCCACGGGCAACTTCACCAAGGTGATCCAGCGCGTTCCTGTCCGCATTGTCTTCCCGAAGGACGTGCTGGAGAGCGGACGGTTGCGGGCAGGCTTGAGCGTCGTCGTCGATGTCGATACCCGCACCGCGCCGGAGCAGAATACCGCTGCGGTCAAGTGATCCGTGCGCCGCGCCGCTTCCGGCGCGGCTTTGCCGGTTGAGAATGGTTCCGGGACGAGAGTGCGGGACCCGTGATGCATCAGTTTTCATGACCACGATGGCAGCCCCGTTCGCTTGAACACGGTGACGCCAGGAGCAATGCCGATGGCTGCCACTGCAACAGCGGGTACGATGCCGCTTCCTGCCGCAAACGCGGAAGAGAAGATGGATCCGAAACGGCTGATCGCCTTTTTCGCGATGGTCTTCGGCATGTTCATGTCGATCCTCGACATCCAGATCGTCTCGGCCTCGCTGGCCGAAATCCAGGCGGGCTTGTCTGCAGGGTCCGATGAGGTCGCCTGGGTGCAGACCGCCTATCTGATCGCTGAGGTCATCATGATCCCGCTTTCCGGGACGCTGGCCCGCATCGTTTCCACGCGCGTGCTGTTTTCGGTGTCGGCTGCAGGCTTTACGATTGCCAGCGCGCTTGCGGCGACAGCCACCAATATCGACCAGATGATCGTCTACCGGGTGCTGCAGGGCTTTATCGGCGGCGGCATGATCCCGTCGGTATTCGCCGCCGCCTTCACGATCTTTCCGCCATCCAAGCGCAGCATCGTGTCGCCGATCATCGGCCTTGTCGCAACGCTCGCCCCGACCATTGGCCCGACCGTCGGCGGCTATCTCAGCCATGCCTTTTCCTGGCACTGGCTGTTCCTCGTCAATATCATCCCCGGCATCATCGTCACCATCGTCACCTGGAATTTCATCGATTTCGACAAGCCGGAGCTCAGCCTGTTCAAGAAATTCGACTGGTGGGGCCTGCTGTCGATGGCGGTTTTCCTCGGGGCGCTGGAATATGTGCTGGAAGAGGGCAACAAGAACGACTGGTTCAGCGACGAATACATCTTCATCGGTGCGATCGCATCGGCGATCGGTGCGATGGTGTTCTTCTACCGGGCGTTCAAGGTGGATTTCCCGATCGTGGATCTCAGGGCCTTTTCCAATCGAAACTTTGCGTTCGGCTCGTTGTTCTCCTTTGTCATGGGGATCGGGCTCTACGGCCTCACCTATATCTACCCGCTCTATCTCGGCCGGATCCGTGGCTACGATTCGCTGATGATCGGCGAGACGATGTTCGTCTCGGGGCTCGCGATGTTCTGCACTGCGCCGATTGCCGGCAGGCTCTCCACCATGGTCGATCCGCGCGTGATGATGGCGATCGGTTTTGCCAGCTTTGCGTCCGGCACCTGGCTGATGAGCTCGCTGACGGCGGATTGGGATTTCTACGAGCTGCTTTTGCCGCAGATATTGCGCGGTTTCGGATTGATGATGTGCATGGTGCCGATCAACAACGTCGCGCTCGGCACCTTGTCCCCCGCCCGTATCCGCGGCGCGTCCGGCCTGTTCAACCTGACGCGTAATCTCGGCGGCGCCGTTGGACTTGCGGCGATCAACACCATTTTGACGCAGCGCCAGGAGGAGCATTACGCCCGCCTGCAGGAACATGTGCAATGGGGCAATCCCGAAGCCATGGACCAGTTGAACAACATGATCGCCAAGTACAATTCGCATGGGCTTGATGGTGCGACCATTGCCATTCAGAAACTGTCGGGGATCGTCACCCAGCAGGCGATGGTCATGTCGTTCATCGATGTGTTCCTGATCCTGACCGGCCTGTTCGGTACCCTGGTCTTCTGCGCCTTCCTGATCAAGAAACCGCAACCGGTCCCAACGGGCGCCGGCGGCGGGCACTAAGCCGTCAAAGACGCTGCATATCCCATCTGTACGTCTTGGCTTTGATCAGCCAGAATGCCCTGAAGACAAATTTCAGGGCATTTCTGTATGGCTGGTCATCCGTTTCCTCTGCTTCCAAGGCGGTCTTTTCTTGCCAATCTGCTGAGCCTTGGCGTCGTGTCATCGATTGCTGCGCCGTATGCGGCAGCGGCTGCAAGCAAAGCGTGGCCAGCGATCGATGCAACATTTCTGTTCACGGCCGATGTCCACACATGCCTCATCTCCGGCGGCGTGCTCAGCCCGAACTGCGCGCAGGAGGGCAAGACCGACGCCAATCTTTTGCGGCATGTGGCGGCTTTGAACCGGATTGCGGAATTCGAGTGGCCAGCGCATATTAACGGCGTGGCAACGGGGCTTGGCGGAGCGGGCAAAAAAATAGCCACGCCACTCGGCCTCGTCATTGGCGGCGACATGACCGACGATGGCGGCGGGCAGGTCAAGGTTCCCGGCGAAGGCCATCAGCTGCTGCAATTTTCCAGCCGCTATCAGGAAGGTGCCGGACCGGACCGGGTGCATTTCCCTGTTTACAATGGTCTTGGAAACCACGACCTCGACCAGGATGGCGTTCCACCGCATCTCGACTGGTATCGCCGCGAGCTGCGCGACTATGTCGAGCTCAATCATCGCCAGACGGTGTTCTACAAGCCACCGGCTGCGGTCGGCAATTACGATATCGAATCCGATAACTATTCCTGGGACTGGGGCGGTTTGCATCTGGTGCAGCTGCAGCGTTTTGGTGGCGATACCAACAAGGGTGCGATCAGCGGCCTGGACTGGTTGAAACAGGACCTTGCCAATTCGGCGGCCGACGGCAGGCCGGTCGTCCTGTTCCAGCATTACGGCTGGGACCCTTTCTCGCTGGAAAAATGGGATCCGGCCAAGATGACCTTCGATGACGATGGCTCGGGTCACGCCCATTGGTGGGGCGAGGACGAGCGCGCGGCCTTGCTCGGCGCGATCAAGGGCTACAACGTGGTTGGCCTGTTTCACGGGCATGAGCATGACACGCCGATGATCTACAATCAGCAGGGTCTCGACCTGTTCAAGCCGACCGCCACTTTCAAAGGCGGCTTTGCGGCCGTTCATATCACCAACGGCTATATGGACATGGTCCTTGCTGAGGCTGAGGGACCAGACGGGAACGTGAATTTCCTCAAGGCTTTCAGCAAGCGGTTGTCCTGATCCGGACCGGCTTCGAGAGACCGGAAGACTTCGATCACGTCGCGTTTGCAATTTTCTGATTTACGTACATCAGATTTTCCTCTAAGGCTTTTTGCCGGAGGAAACATGCGCCCGACAGTTCACGATATTGCCGCTGCGGCAGGGGTCAGCCTTGCAACCGTCGACCGGGTTTTGAACCAGCGCGCGGGCGTGCGCACCGTCACGCGCGAACGGGTCGAGCAGGCGATCGAGCGGATCGGCTATGTCCGCGACGTCGCTGCCGCAAACCTTGCCAAGAGCCGGATCTATCCCTTCGTGTTCATCCTGCCATCCGGCGATAATTCCTTCATGCGCGGGCTGGAGGCGCAGGTTCGCTTAGCGATGGCGCGCTCCGCTGCCGAGCGCACGGATATTTCCATCGTCTGCGTCCCCGCCTTCAATGCGAGAGCCTTGGTTGCCGCGCTGGACGTGGCGCGTGCGGCTTCCCCGGCAGGCGTTGCCGTGGTGGCGATCGATTCCGCCGATGTCGTGGCCGCCGTTGATCGGCTCTGCGCTGATCACATCCCCGTCGTGACCCTGGTTTCCGATCTTGCCGGTTCCAAGCGTGATCATTTTGCCGGTGTCGACAACATTGCGGCGGGCCGCACGGCCGCAAGTCTGATGGGGCGCTTTCTGGGTGGCCGCTCCGGGCCGGTCGCGGTGCTGGCCGGTTCCATGCTGGTGCGCGATCACCGC
Organism: Rhizobium sp. Root483D2; assembly: GCF_001426685.1. Classification (GTDB taxonomy): domain Bacteria; phylum Pseudomonadota; class Alphaproteobacteria; order Rhizobiales; family Rhizobiaceae; genus Pararhizobium; species Pararhizobium qamdonense. Next base: position 217,470 of record NZ_LMFB01000019.1, read on the forward strand.
GAACGGCTTGACGGGTTCCGCGCCGTGATGTCGGAAAGCTTTCCCGGACATGCGCTTCTGCCTGTCATCGAAGGGCAGGACGATCCTGCTTTGGTCGAGAGACTGGTCGCAGAAACGCTTGCCGCCTCCCCGGACATTGCCGGGATTTATAGCCTTGGCGCCGGCAATCGCGGCCTGATCGCAGCCTTGAAGCAGCGCAGGAATGACGCTCCAGTTTGTGTCATCGCGCATGAGCTGACGCAGCATACCCGCGCAGCCTTGAAAGACGGACTGATCGATGCCGTCCTCAATCAGGATGCCGGGCATGAGGTGCGCAGTGCCATCCGCGTGTTGAAGGCCAAGGCCGACGGCGTTGCGGTTCTGGGCGCGCAGGAACGGATCCGCCTCGATATTTTCATCAAGGACAACCTGCCCTTCGAGCAGGGCAGCAACATAGAGATTCCCTTCGAGCAGGGCAGCAACATAGAGATGCCCGTTGAGCAGGGTAGTAACCAGGCGCCCGGACAGGGCAGGCAAGACTAGGGAGACCATCATGTATCTCGGCATCGACCTCGGCACATCCGGGGTGAAGGCATTGCTGATCGACGGCGGCCAGCGGGTCATCGGTTCCGCGTCCGGGGCCATGGACGTGTCGCGGCCGCATCCGGGCTGGTCGGAACAGGACCCGGCCGACTGGATCCGCGCAACGGAAGAGGCCATTGCCGGATTGAAGGCGGCCCACTCTAAGGAACTGGCTGCAGTCAAGGGCATCGGCCTGTCTGGCCACATGCACGGCGCGACGCTTCTGGATGATAATGACAAGGTGCTGCGCCCCTGCATCCTGTGGAACGATACGCGCAGCCACAAGCAGGCTTTGGCGCTCGACGCCGATCCGCAGTTTCGGGCGCTGACCGGAAACATCGTCTTTCCGGGCTTCACGGCCCCGAAACTGGCCTGGGTGGCGGAAAACGAGCCCGAAATTTTCGAGAAGGTGGATTGGGTCCTGCTGCCGAAGGACTATCTGCGCCTGTGGCTGACTGGCGAACATATTTCCGAAATGTCGGATTCGGCCGGTACCTCTTGGCTTGATACCGGCAAGCGCGCCTGGTCGGAAAGCCTGCTCGATGCGACCGGGTTGACGGAGAGCCAGATGCCGTCCCTGATCGAGGGTACGGAGCAGGGGGGCACGTTGAAAGCGGATCTGGCTGCCAAATGGGGCATGGGCTCGGGCGTCGTCGTTGCTGGCGGGGCAGGCGACAATGCGGCTTCGGCCTGCGGCATGGGCACGGTCGGCGAAGGCCATGCCTTCGTATCGCTTGGGACCTCAGGCGTGCTGTTTGCCGCCAATGCCAGCTATCTGCCCAATCCGGCCAGTGCCGTGCATGCGTTCTGCCACGCGCTGCCCAATACCTGGCATCAGATGGGCGTCATCCTGTCGGCAACCGATGCGCTGAACTGGCATTCGGAGATCACCGGCAAGAGCGCTGCAGACCTCACCGCCGAACTCGGTGACAACCTCAATGCACCGTCCGGGGTCAGCTTCCTTCCCTATCTCTCGGGCGAGCGCACGCCTTACAATGATGCGTCTATCCGTGGCGTCTTTGCCGGACTTGCCCATGAGAGCAGCCGGGTGGTTTTGACGCAGGCGGTGCTTGAGGGCGTTTCGTTTGCGCTTCGCGACAGCCTCGAGGCTTTGCGTGTCGCGGGCACCACGCTGTCACGGGTAACGGCGATTGGCGGCGGTTCGCGCTCGCGCTATTGGCTGAAATCGATTGCCACCGCCTTGAACCTGCAGGTCGATGTGCCTGCCGATGGCGATTTCGGTGCTGCTTTTGGCGCAGCGAGGCTCGGCCTTGTGGCCGCGACAAAGGCTGATCCGTTGTCCGTCTTCACGGCGCCGCAAACCGCCGAAACCATTCAGCCTGAAGCATCCCTGCACGGCGCCTACGAGGATGCCTACCAGCGCTACCGCCGTCTCTACCCGGCCATCAAGTCCGCCATGTTCTGAGCATGGCCTTGGGCCTTGCACCGGGAGTGGATGCGAGGCCTTGCAGAATTCAATTGTAAACCGAGAGGAAACACATATGAGCACAGGTTTTTTCGGCGATATCGCCAAGATCCAGTATGAAGGTCCAGACAGCACCAATCCGCTGGCCTTCCGGCATTATAACCCGGATGAAATCGTCATGGGCAAGCGCATGGAAGATCACCTGCGTTTTGCGGTTGCCTATTGGCATACGTTCGTGTGGCCGGGCGGCGATCCCTTCGGTGGCCAGACATTCGAGCGGCCCTGGTTTGAAGACAACATGCAGGCAGCCAAGCTGAAGGCTGATGTGGCGTTCGAATTCTTCTCGTTGCTCGGCACGCCCTTCTATTGCTTCCATGATGCCGACGTGCGTCCGGAAGGCAAGAATTTTGCCGAGAACACCAGGAACCTTAACGAGATCGTCGATTATTTCGCGAAAAAGCAATCCGATACCGGCGTCAAGCTGCTCTGGGGCACGGCGAACCTGTTTTCGCATCGCCGCTATATGTCGGGCGCCGCCACGAATCCGGATCCGGACGTCTTTGCCTTTGCCGCTGCGACCGTGAAGACCTGCCTTGATGCAACGTTGAAGCTCGGTGGCGAGAACTATGTGCTTTGGGGTGGCCGCGAGGGGTATGAAACCCTGCTCAACACCAATGTGAAACAGGAACTCGACCAGCTCGGCCGGTTCGTCAACATGGTCGTTGAATACAAGCACAAGATCGGCTTCAAGGGCGCGATCCTGATCGAGCCGAAGCCGCAGGAACCGACCAAGCATCAGTACGATTACGATGTCGCCACGGTCTATGGCTTCCTCAAGACCTACGGTCTGGAAAACGAAGTGAAGGTCAATATCGAGCAGGGGCATGCGATCCTGGCCGGCCATTCCTTCGAGCACGAGCTGGCTCTGGCCAATGCGTTCGGCATTTTCGGTTCGATCGACATGAACCGCAACGATTATCAGTCCGGCTGGGATACCGACCAGTTCCCCAACAACGTTCCGGAAATGGCGCTGGCCTATTATCAGGTCCTGTCCGGTGGTGGCTTCAAGACCGGCGGTACCAATTTCGATTCCAAGCTGCGCCGGCAGTCGATCGATCCGGAAGACCTGCTGATCGGCCATATCGGTGGCATGGATTGCTGCGCCCGGGGCCTGCGCGCCGCCGCCAAGATGGTCGAGGACAAGGCGCTGTCCGGCCCGCTCGATGCACGCTACGCCGGCTGGAAATCGGCCGAAGGCCAGAAGCGCCTGACCAGCATGTCGCTGGAGGAGATCACGGCCTATGTCGAAAAGACCGATCTCAACCCGCAGCCGAAATCAGGCAAGCAGGAACTGCTTGAAAACGTTGTCAACCGCTACGTCTAAGCGGATACGCGACGTTTATTCCATAAGCATTGAATGGGCGCCGGTGGCGCCCTTTCACGATCTCGAATGTCGAGCGGGTTTGCGCTGCATCATATGCAGAGCATGAGCTCAGATGAATTCCAGGCAGGTCCTGTCCCGTATCATGCGGTCTCAACAACGGCTGGGCTCGATGAATGGTTGTAGCGTCAATCGGCGGACAATCTCGGTCACTTTGTCGCATTTTTGAGAAAATAGGTCAGAAAAACAGGTTGTTAACCCTCTTTGGTTTCGACAAAAGCGAGCGCTCTTAAAGGCATTGTTAACGATGCCCGCCTAATTCTCCGGTTACGCCTTAGACCATCTGCCGGCATGACGCCGATCGCGCAGCGCGCATGCCTTTCCCCGTTTCGATTTAGGATGCTCCCATATGTCTGCGCCCGTTTCCACGACCAAACACCTCAATGAACGTCTCGATTTCGTTGGGCTCGCCGGCGAAGAGCGTGCTGCTCTCGTGCGGGCACGGCCAACCATTTCCGCCTCGCTCGATGGCGCGCTCGACACGTTCTACGCGAAGGCGACCGTCCATCCGGAAACGGCGAAGTTCTTTTCCAGCGAAGCGCATGTGAAAAGCGCCAAGACCCGGCAGGTTCGCCACTGGGACCAGATCGCCTCCGGCGCCTTCGATGATAAATATGTCGATGCCGTCACGGCGATCGGCAAGACGCATGCGCGTCTCGGGCTGGAGCCCCGCTGGTATATCGGCGGTTACGCGCTGATCATGGAATCGATCATCAAGGCCGTTGTCGAAAAACACCTTGAGGGCTTCCTCTACAAGAAGAAGGCGAAGGATATCACGCTTGAAGTGACCGCGATCATGAAGGCGGCCTTCGTGGATATGGACTATGCCATCTCCGTCTACCTCGATGCGCTGCAGGAGCAGCGCGCGATCGGTGATGCCGAGCGCACGACGCTCTCGGCACAGCAGGACGAAGCGCTGTCGGCACTCGACCGCTCGCTGACCGGCCTTGCCAAGGGCGATCTGACCGCCACGATGAACGCCGATATTGCCCCACAGTTCGACGGCCTGAAAACCAACTTCAATTCGGCGCTCGGTACGCTCGATACGGCTTTGAGCTCCATTGTTCTCGCCGCCGACGAAACCTCCGGCAATGCCGGCGAGCTGGTCACGGCTGTTGATGACATGGCCCGCCGCACCGAACAGCAGGCCGCATCGCTCGAACAGACGGCTGCAGCGCTGGAAGAAATCACCACGATTTCCAAGGAAGCGGCGCAGCGCACCGAGGAAGCCCGCCGCGTCGTCGGTCATGCCACCGCAGAAGCGCATAAATCCGGCGCGGTGGTCGAGCAGGCCGTCAGCGCCATGAGCGCGATCGAGGATTCCTCACGCCGGATCACGCAGATCATCAGTGTCATCGACCAGATCTCGTTCCAGACCAATCTTCTCGCACTCAATGCCGGGGTGGAAGCCGCCCGCGCCGGCGATGCCGGCAAGGGGTTTGCAGTCGTCGCCCAGGAAGTGCGCGAACTCGCGCAGAAATCGGCCGATGCGGCCAAGGAGATCAAGGGGCTGATCGACAAGTCGTTCGAGGATGTGCTCAGAGGCGTTTCGCTGGTCAACCAGACGGGCGATGCGCTGCGCACCATCGGTGAGCAGGTCACCCATATCAATGGCCATATCGATGCGATTGCAGGCTCTGCACGGGAACAGGCAATCGGGATCACTGAGATCAACACGGCCGTCACCGGCATGGACCAGATGACCCAGCAGAATGCCGCGATGGTCGAACAGACCAATGCCGCGACCCACAATCTGATGCGCGTCAGCAATAACCTGAAGGCTTTGGCCGATCAGTTCACGGTGTCGGGCGGGCGGCGTGCGCCCACGCTCGTTCGCCAGCGCAACGAACGGCGCTACGCTTAAGAGCCTCATTGATCGTACGAGGCTCTCACGGACTTCAGGCACGGAGCGTCAGGCCGCAAGGCTCAACGCTTCGTCCATTTCGGGGAGGGGGCAGCAACCGAATTGCGCACGACGAGGTCGGGCCGCAGCAGGATTTCGGTTTCCGGCGGCTGGCCGTCGGACAGAAGTTCCAGCAACAGCGCCATCGCGTGTTTGCCGATCGCCGTTCGCGGCTGGCGGATCGTGGTCAGTGCCGGCGACATGAAGCTTGCCTGCGGCACATCGTCAAAGCCGGTCACGGAAAAATCGCGCGGGATATCGTAGCCGCGCGCGCCAAGCCCGATCATCACGCCGATCGCCGTCTGGTCGTTGACGCACATGAAGGCCGTCGGCAGCGTGTCGCGCATGAACAGCTGCTCGACCGCCAGCCGGCCGCTTTCGATCGTGCCGTCGCCTTCAAAGACAATGCGCTGATCGGCGCTGACATTTGCCGCGTCAAGTCCCGCCTCATAACCGATCCGGCGGCGGCTATAGGCAAGCCGGGTGCGGGAATCGCCGATGAAGGCGATCTTGCGATGGCCTTCGGCAATCAGCAGATCGATCACCTTGCGGGCACCCTCGGTATCATCGACGCCGACATAGGGAATGCCGCCATTGAAAACCGGCTCGAAGACACCGACGCTGGGCGGCAGCCTTGCCGTCATCGACTGATGGCCGAAGGGCAGGATGCCGGTAAACAGGATGAGCCCGGCAGCCTGGTTCGAATTGAGGAATTTCAGATATTCCAGCCCGCGCTGGGCGTCATTTTGCGTATGGCCGATCAGCACGCCGTATCCATGCGAGCGCGCCTCGTTTTCCAGGCCGACGAGAATATTGGAGAAATTCGGGTCGCCGATATCCGGCGCCACGACGAGAATCATGTTGGAACGGCCGAGCCTGAGGCTGCGCGCCATGGCGTTGGTCGTGTAGCCGGTAATGGCGATCGCTTGACTGACTTTCAACCGCGTCGAATTGGCAACCTTTTCCGGCATATGGATGGCGCGCGACACCGTTGCGATCGACACTTCCGCGATCCGGGCGACGTCTTCAATAGTTGCCGGCGTGGAATTCGACACTGCGCTCTGCCTTGGATTTTAGTCTCGGCGGGACACTACACAGACTTACCCGGAGGTCAAAGCCTGCTCGAAGAATTTCTCAGTTATGCCCTGATGTAAACCTTTACATGGTCTATGTAAAGGTTTACATAGCATTCAAGCGGATGGGAGCCGCAGGGAGGAATTCATGAGTTCGCAGACCAGCGGCGCCAGTGAAGGCGCGGTCGTGCTATCTGCACGGCGCATCAGCAAGTCGTTCAACGGCGTGCAGGTCCTGTTCAGCGTCGATTTCGATCTGCGTGCCGGCGAAATTCATGCCCTGATGGGGGAGAATGGGGCTGGCAAGTCCACGCTCGTCAAGATCCTTTCCGGTTTCGAGCAGCCGACATCCGGCGAAATCATTCTCGATGGACAGCCGGTCAAGCTGCCGCCGAACGGCGCGGCTGAAGCGCTTGGCATCGTCATCATTCACCAGGAATTCAATCTTGCAGAGCATTTGACCGTCACCGAGAGCCTGTTTCTTGGCCGCGAAGTCACGCGTTTCGGCGTGCTCGACCGCAAGTTCATGCGGGCTGAAACGCGGCGTGTTCTCGATCTGCTCGGGTCGCATGTGGACGAAAACGCGATGATCAGTTCGCTGTCGATCGCCGACAAGCAGATGGTCGAGATCGCCAAGGCAATCAGCCGAGATGCCCGTGTCGTCTTCATGGACGAGCCGACTGCAGTTCTGTCCCGCGATGAAACCAATTTCCTGTTCAAGCAGGTGCGCAAGCTGCGTGACCAGGGCACGAGCTTTGTCTTCGTGTCGCACAAGCTCGACGAGGTCATGGAGCTGACCGACCGCGTGACGGTGCTGCGTGACGGCCAATGGATCAAGACCTCGCCGACATCGATCCTCGATGGCGAATCGATTGCCCAGCTGATGGTCGGTCGCGAGCTTTCCAAGCTCTATCCGGCCAAGCGCGAACCCAATGTCGATGAGGAGGTCGTGCTGAGCGTCGATGCGCTCTCGACCGGTTATGTGAAGGACGCGACTTTCGAGGTTCGCAAGGGCGAAATCCTCGGCTTTTCCGGAATGATCGGCTCAGGCCGCACGGAGCTGATGGAGGCGATTGCGGGTTTGAGGTCGCGCGCGTCGGGAGAGGTGATCATTCGCGGCGAGACGGTTCCGTCAGGCGATGTGCATGCCGCCAACCGGCGCGGTCTTGCCTATATGACCAAGGACCGCAAGTCGAAGGGTCTGTTGCTCAATTCGCGGATGACTGCCAATCTGACGCTGCAGTCGCTCGAAAACCACGGCAAGCTCGGATATCTCAGCCCCGCCAGCGAGGCGCAGGCGCTGGAGCGTGCGCGCCGCCGCTTCGATATCAGGGTGCGTGACGGCAATGTCGTGGCCGGGCGCATGTCGGGCGGCAACCAGCAGAAGCTGCTGCTCGCCAAGGTGATGGAAACCGAGCCCGAGATCATCATCATCGATGAGCCCACCCGCGGCATCGATGTCGGCACCAAGCAGCAGATCTATCATTTCATCTCGGCGCTGGCGCGCGACGGACGCTCGATCATCGTCGTCTCCTCGGAAATGCCCGAGGTCATCGGCCTTTGCACCCGCGTTGCGGTGATGCGCGAAGGGCGGATCGTCGGCATGCTGGAAGGCGATGAAATCTCCGAGCAGGAGATCATGCGCTATGCGGCCGGATTGAAGAAAAAGGCCGCAGCCTGAACTTTGATGCGCAAGCGGCGCACTGAAATATAAACCCCAGGGATAATGGGACGGGAGGTTGGAGTGGACACGAGCGTGAATGAGGAAACCCGGGACGTGCGGCGCCGGAACTGGCGGGATATTGACCTTCGGGCCGTCGCACCCTTTGCCGCCTTGATATTGCTTCTCATCCTCGGCGCGCTCGTCAATCCGAATTTCATCGGGTTGAACAACCTCGCCAATGTCGCGACCCGCAGCGCCTTCATCGCCATCATCGCGATCGGCGCTACTTTCGTCATTTCGTCTGGCGATCTTGATCTGTCGGTCGGGGCCATGGTCGCCTTCGTCGCCAGCCTGATGATCCTGTTCATGAATTCCGGCGTTATCGCCGACCCGGCCCTGATGCTGACGGCAGCCGTGCTCTTTGCCGTCGTTGCCGGATCGCTTTGCGGCCTTGCCAATGGGCTGATCACCACGGTCGGCCGCATCGAGCCGTTTATCGCGACGCTCGGCACGATGGGTATCTATCGCGGCCTCACCACCTGGCTGTCGCAGGGCGGGGCGATCACGCTGAAGGATCCGGCGCTGCAGGAGATCTACCGTCCGGCCTATTTCGGCTCCATTCTGGGTGTGCCGGTGCCGATCGCGGTGATCTTGGCGGTGACCTGTGTTGCGGCGTTCATTCTTTACCGCACCCGCTACGGCCGCCATGTAGTTGCCGTCGGCTCGAACGCCGATGTGGCCCGCTATTCCGGCATTCCGGTCAACCGGGTTCGCACCATCGCCTTCGTTATCCAGGGGCTTTGCGTGGCGATTGCGGTCCTGCTCTATGTGCCGCGCCTCGGCTCGACCTCGGCCACGACAGGCATTCTGTGGGAACTCCAGGCCATCACGGCCGTCGTCGTCGGCGGTACCGCGCTGAAAGGTGGCGCCGGCCGGGTCTGGGGCACGATCTGCGGCGCCTTTATCCTGGAACTGGTCGGCAATATCATGCTGCTGTCCAATTTCATCAGCGAATATCTGATCGGCGCCATCCAGGGCACGATCATCATTGTTGCGATGCTCGTCCAGCGCTCGCTGGTTCGGAAATCGTAAACTGCCGGGTTCAGGGGGTCGCCCGGTCTCAAAGACTGCAAGACCCGCATCACTAGGGAGAGAGAAACATGCGTAAGGGATTATTGGGCGCTGCAGCCGTCGCCATGATGGCGCTGACCGGCGTGGCCCATGCACAGGAAGAAAAGAAGGTCACGATCGGCGTTTCGATCCCGGCCGCCGACCATGGCTGGACCTCGGGCGTGGTGTTTCATGCCGAGCGTGTCGCCAAGCTTCTGATGGCAAGCCATCCGGGCCTCAACGTCATCGTCAAGACCTCGCCGGATCCGGCAAGCCAAGCCAATGCCGTTCAGGACCTTGAAACCCAGGGTATCGACGCGCTGGTGATCCTGCCGTCCGATCCGGATCCGCTCGTCAACGCCATCAAGGAAGTCAAGAGCAAGGGCACGTTCGTCGCCATCGTCGATCGCGCACCGTCGGTCAACGACAACACCGTGCGCGACCTCTATGTGGCCGGCAACAATCCGGCGCTTGGCCAGACGGCCGGCGAATATATCAAGGCAACGACGCCGGACGCTGAAGTCGTCATCATCCGCGGCCTGCCGATCCCGATCGACCAGCAGCGCCAGGACGGCTTCGACAAGGGCATCGAAGGCTCCAATGTCAAGGTTCTCGACCGCCAGTTCGGCAACTGGAACCGCGACGATGCCTTCAAGGTCATGCAGGACTACCTGACAAAGTACCCGAAGATCGACGTTGTATGGTGCCAGGACGATGACATGGCTGTCGGCGTACTGCAGGCCATCGATCAGGCCAAGCGCACCGACATCCAGTATGTCGTGGCCGGTGCCGGTTCCAAGGACATGATCAAGAAGGTCATGGACGGCGACAAGATGATCCCGGTCGATGTGCTCTATCCGCCGGCAATGGTTGGTACCGCACTCGAAATGACCGTTGCGAATTTCTACGGTCAGGTTCCGGTTCGCGGCGTCTACACGATCGATGCGACGCTCGTGACAAAGGACAATGCCAAGGACTTCTACTTCCCCGATTCACCATTCTAATCGGTTCTGCAAGCTGCCGGGCGCCCGCGAAAACGGGCGCCCATTTTTATGGGATCAGGCCGCGCAATTCTTTGGTTTCAGGTCTGTGGTTTCAGTTTTGCGGCACGTACCTCTTGCCGCCATGCGGCGTCCGTGATTAGGTTCCGGCGCACTGGAATTGCGGCTGTCCCACCAGCTGGCCGTTATCGGCAAGAGGCGTCTTGCCCTCGATGAACGGCGTGTTGACACACTTCGAAAACGTTTACGGTCGATAATCAGGGAGGAATCTGACATGAAGACCATCAAGGGCCCCGCGCTCTTCCTCGGACAATTCGCCGGCGATGCCGCTCCCTTCAATTCATGGGATTCGATCACCAAATGGGCTGCCGATTGCGGCTATATCGGCGTGCAGGTTCCGACCTGGGCGAGCCAGCTGATCGACCTGAAAAAGGCAGCCACCTCCAAAGATTATTGCGACGAATTTGCCGGCAAGGCGCGCGAGAACGGCATCGAAGTGACCGAGCTTTCGACCCATCTTCAGGGTCAGCTGGTTGCGGTCAATCCGGTCTATGACGAAGCCTTCGATGGTTTTGCCGCACCCGAAGTGCGCGGCAATCCGAAGGCGCGGCAGGAATGGGCGGTCGAGCAGGTCAAGCTGGCGCTGACGGCGTCGAAGCATCTCGGCATCAAGGCGCATGCGACCTTTTCCGGCGCGCTGGCCTGGCCGTTCATGTATCCATGGCCGCAGCGTCCGGCCGGGCTGGTGGAAACCGCTTTTGACGAACTGGCCCGCCGCTGGAAACCGATCCTCGACCATGCCGAAGATTGCGGCGTCGATATCGCCTATGAGATCCATCCTGGCGAAGACCTGCATGATGGCGTCACCTTCGAGATGTTCCTCGAGCGTGTCGGCAACCATCCGCGCGCCAACATGCTCTACGATCCCTCGCACTACATTCTTCAGTGCTTGGATTACCTCGACAATATCGACATCTATCACGAGCGCATCAAGATGTTCCACGTCAAGGATGCCGAGTTCAATCCGACCGGGCGCCAGGGCGTCTATGGCGGTTATCAGGGCTGGGTCAACCGGGCCGGGCGCTTCCGCTCGCCGGGCGATGGTCAGGTCGATTTCGGCGCGGTGTTCTCGAAACTGACGGCGAATGATTTCGACGGCTGGGCCGTGGTCGAATGGGAATGCGCGCTGAAACATCCGGAAGACGGCGCGCGCGAAGGTGCGGAATTCGTCAAGCACCACATCATCCGCGTCACCGAAAAAGCCTTCGACGATTTCGCCGACAGCGGCACGGACGATGCGGCGAACCGGCGGATGCTGGGGCTTTGATTTTCTACCCTCCCCTTGAGGGGGAGGGTCGGCGCGCAGCGCCGGGATGGGGTGATTTCCGCGAGATCCAAAGCGTCACCCCCACCCGCAGCTTCGCTGCGACCTCCCCCCTAAAGGGGGAGGTGGACGTCTCCGCAAACCTAAAGATTCAAGGGAGAACATCATGGCAATCGAAGGAACCACTGAGGTTCGCGAAAAGAAGATCCGTCTCGGCATGGTCGGCGGCGGTTCGGGTGCGTTTATCGGCGCGGTTCACCGCATGGCCGCGCGGCTGGACGATCAGTTCGAGCTGGTGGCCGGCGCCCTGTCATCGACGCCGGAAAAGGCGAAAGCTTCCGGCGCAGAACTCGGTCTTGATCCGCAGCGCAGCTATTCCGACTTCAAGGAAATGGCGATCCGCGAGGCCAAGCTGAAAAACGGCATCGAGGCAGTGGCCATCGTCACGCCAAACCATGTGCATTACGAGGCGGCCCGCGAGTTCCTGAAGCGCGGTATCCATGTGATCTGCGACAAGCCTTTGACCTCGACGCTGTCGGACGCAAGGAAGCTGAAGAAGCTGGCCGACGAGAGCGATGTGCTGTTTGTGCTGACGCATAATTACACCGGCTATCCGATGGTCCGCCAGGCCCGTGAGATGATCGAGAATGGTGATATCGGCGCTGTCCGCCTGGTGCAGATGGAATATCCGCAGGATTGGCTGACGGAGAATATCGAACAATCCGGCCAGAAACAGGCCTCATGGCGCACCGATCCGGCAAAGTCCGGTGCGGGTGGTTCCACCGGCGATATCGGCACGCATGCCTATAATCTCGGAGCCTTCGTTTCCGGTCTCGAGCTGGAAGAGCTGGCCGCCGATCTCGACAGTTTCGTCGAAGGCCGGGCGCTTGACGACAACGCCCATGTGATGATGCGCTTCAAGGCAAAGAACGGCCAGCGGGCGAAGGGCATGCTCTGGTGCAGCCAGGTTGCGCCCGGCCACGAGAACGGCCTGATGGTCCGCGTCTATGGCACCAAGGGCGGCCTGGAATGGACGCAGAAGGACCCAAACTATCTCTGGTACACGCCGTTCGGCGAACCCAAGCGCCTCATCACCCGCAACGGCGCCGGCTCCGGCCCTGCCGCCGCCCGCGTCTCCCGCATCCCGTCGGGCCATCCGGAAGGCTATCTCGAAGGCTTTGCCAATATCTACACGGAGGCCGCCCGCGCCATCTTTGCCAAGCGCAAAGGCGAGGCCGTCGATCCGGCCGTCACCTATCCGACAATCGATGACGGCATGAAGGGTATGGTGTTCGTCGATGCCTGCGTGCAGTCGTCGAAGCGGAATGGGGCCTGGATCAAGGTTTAGGCGTCTTCGCGGTCTTTATCCGGTTTGCGCATGCTGCTATGCTAACTGTTATTGTCTTCTGCCAGCGGACACAAAGGAACGAGCATGGCGAGCAGCGCAAACCTCGGGCAACATCTGGAAGACTATGTGACCGATCTGGTGAAAAACGGGCGCTACAATTCGCGCAGCGAGGTGCTGCGGGAAGGCGTCCGTCTGATCGAGGATCGCGAGAAAAGACTGGCGGCACTCGACCAGTCGATTGCTCAAGGGCTTGCCGATGTGAAAGCTGGCCGGGTGAAACCCGCCAAGGATGTGCTTGAGCGCCTGCTGGCCAAATATGAAGGCGAGGCGAAAGACAGCGATTCGTGATCGTCGTTTTCACCGCCGCTGCCGAGGCGGACCTTGAGCAAATCGCCGATTATATTTCTCACGGCAATCCGCGCCGGGCCGCAACCTTTGTTCGGGAGCTGATTGATCGTTGCGAACGGCTGGCGCAATCTCCCCTGGCGTTTCCGCTCGTGCCGCGTTATGCTGAGGCAGGTGTCAGACGGCGTCCCTATCGGGGCTACCTGATTTTTTACACAGTCAATGAGGACAGGGTGGACATCCTGCACATTCTGAACGGTGTTCAGGACTATGAGGCCATTCTTTTTCCCGAAGCCTGAATACCCTATCCTTGCCGGGCGTGAAACCTGCCAGCCCTAACAGGTTCGAGGTTGACTTCTTCGCGAAGCGTTTTTACTGCAACGTTGCAGTTGACGGTGCCTACGCGGAGAATGTCATGATCGATCCCAAAACCCTGGCAGACCGCTTTCCCGGCGATTTCATTTTCGGCGTCGCGACCGCCTCCTTCCAGATCGAAGGTGCGACCAAGGCCGACGGCCGCAAGCCGTCGATCTGGGATGCGTTTTCCAACATGCCGGGCCGGGTCTATCAGGGCCATAATGGTGATATCGCCTGCGATCATTATAACCGGCTGGACGAAGACCTCGATCTCATCAAGAGCCTCGGCGTCGAGGCGTATCGTTTCTCGATCGCCTGGCCGCGCATCATCCCGGAGGGCACCGGGCCGGTCAACGAAAAGGGGCTGGATTTCTACGACCGTCTCGTCGATGGGCTGAAAGCCCGCGGCATCAAGGCGTTTGCCACGCTCTACCATTGGGATCTGCCGCTGGCGCTGATGGGCGATGGCGGCTGGACAGCGCGCACGACCGCCTATGCCTACCAGCGTTATGCCAAAACGGTCATTGCCCGCTGGGTGACCGGCTGGATGCGGTGGCGACTTTCAACGAGCCGTGGTGCTCGGTCTGGCTCAGCCATCTCTATGGCATCCACGCGCCGGGCGAGCGCAACATGGATGCGGCACTGCATGCGCTGCATTTTACCAATCTCGCCCACGGCCTTGGCGTTTCCACGATTCGCGACCTGAAGCCGGACCTGCCGGTCGGCATCGTCATCAACCCGATGCAGGTCTATCCCGGCAGCGACAGCGCTAAGGACAAGGCGGCCGCCGAGCGGGCCTTCGATTTCCACAATGGCGTCTTCTTCGGGCCGATCTTCAAGGGTGCATATCCTGAAAACTTTCTCTCGGCGCTCGGTGAGCGCATGCCCGCCATCGAGGATGGCGACATGGCGACGATCAGCCAGAAGACCGACTGGTGGGGCATCAACTATTATACGCCGATGCGCGTTTCCGATGATCCGGATGCGAGCGCGGAATTTCCGGCAACGGTCAGTGCCAGGCCGGTCAGCGACATCAAGACAGATATCGGCTGGGAGATCTTTCCGCAGGCGCTCGGTGATCTCATCCGCACGGTCAACGACCGCTACACCTTGCCGGACTGCTACATCACCGAAAATGGTGCCGCCTACAATATGGGCGTCGAAGACGGCGTGGTCGATGACCAGCCGCGCCTCGACTACATCGCCGCTCATCTGGCCGTCACGGCCGATCTGATCAAGGAAGGCTATCCGATGAAGGGTTACTTCGCCTGGAGCCTGATGGACAATTTCGAATGGGCGGAGGGCTACAAGATGCGCTTCGGCATCGTCCATGTCGACTACGACACCCAGGTCCGTACCATCAAGACAAGCGGTCACTGGTACAAGGAACTGGCCGGGCAGTTTCCGAAGGGCAACCATAAGGCCGGGTGACGGCCTCCACATGGGGCGCAATAACTTCCTGCCCCGCGCCTATTCAGCTCCCCAGATGCCGCTCGCCGCGCTTCTTTGCCAGGTCCATCTGGCGCTGCCGCTGGCGGTAGCGCTGGCGGTCTTCTTCCGTGCGGCTGTCATAGCAGTGGATGCAGGTGACGCCATGCTCGTGATGGGGTGACAGAAGGTCCTGTGGGGTCAGCGGCTGGCGGCAGGCGTGGCAAAGCGTGTGCTCGCCTTCCTTCAGGCCATGCGTGACCGAGACCCGGTCGTCGAAGACGAAGCAGGCGCCGTCCCAGAGGCTTTCTTCTTCCGGCATGTCCTCGAGATATTTCAGGATGCCGCCCTTCAGGTGGTAGACCTCATCAAAGCCTTGCTCCTTCATGAAGGCGGTCGCCTTCTCGCAGCGGATGCCGCCGGTGCAATACATGGCGATCTTCGGCTTGGCGGCCAGGTCGGCATTGTTCTTTACCCAATCGGGAAATTCGCGAAAACTCTTGGTGTTGGGATCAACAGCGCCGCGAAACATGCCGATGGCTGTTTCGTAATCGTTGCGGGTATCGATCACCAATGTGTCCGGATCGGAGATCAGGGCGTTCCAGTCCTTCGGCGCCACATAGGTGCCGACGATCTTGTTGGGGTCGATATTCTCGACGCCCATGGTGACGATTTCCTTCTTTAGCCGGGCTTTCATGCGCAGGAACGGCATGGACGATGTCCAGCTTTCCTTGTGTTCGAGACCCACGAATTCCGGCTGTGCGCGCAGGAAGGCGAGCACGGTCCGGATGCCCTCTTCGGGTCCTGCGATCGTGCCGTTGATGCCCTCATGCGCAAGCAGCAATGTGCCCTTGACGCCGTTGTCATCGCAGACCGCTTGCAGCGGTTCGCGAAAATCGGCGAACCGCGCGAACGCGGCGAAATGATAAAGTGCCGCCACCAGAAACTGGCCGCTGTCCAACGGGCGAGGCGTTTGAAGCATGTCTGTCATGCGGCGTGAAATACAGCTTTCCGGCCGCGCACGCAATCGGGTGTGCGGCCGGTCGCGGGACGATCAGGCGGATCAGGCGGCTTGCGGCGTAAAGACCCGCAGGCGGTGGCCGTCCGGATCGGTGCAGGTGAACGTATAGTCACTGTCGGATGCGGCCGGTTCCTGCACAATCGTTACGCCTTTCCTGCGCCACTCGTCATGAAGCGCATCGACGCCTTCACGCCCTGCAACGAAAATCGGCAGTTCGGCATCGTTGGCGTTCACGGCAGCCGGTTGCTTGTTCTTGCGCGCGAGGCCCAGTCTCAGGGCATCGTTCATGAGGACGACTGCGTAGCTCGGCGACAGTTCTAGCGGCAGCGCACCAAACATCGCCATGTAGAAAACGGCGCTCTCGGCCGGGCTTTCGACAGGCAGAACAAAATCGGTTTTCATGGCAGTCTCCTCTGGTTGGGTTCGGAGACTTTTTATTCCGGCATGCTGTCAATTTATGGCAGCAGGATCACATATCGTGGGTGACGTTATGGGCACGGCGCCATTCCGCCAGAAGCAGGTCGCGCCGGCGCGGAATACGGATGCCGGTCACGGTCATCGTACTGAAACGGTCGGTGCGGAAATGGCGGAAATCATTGCGCAATTCGCACCAGGCAGCCAACACGCGGGTTTCCTCGAAATAGGCCAGGGCAAAGGGCCAGATGCGCCGCGTGGTCGGCTGGCCGTTGACGTCGGCATAGTCGATGTCGATCTTCATGCCCAGCCGGATGGCTTCGCGGATGGCGGGGAAATCGATGGTGCCGATCTTCAGTTCGCGCGTGTTGTAGACGAGCAGCGAATTCGTCTCCAGTTCGTGGCGCAGATCGGCAGGCAGCACGGCGGCAATCTTGGCCAAGGCGTTCTGCGCCGCATCCTTGAGTTCGTCGTCGGCCCGCGCCGCCACCCAGCGCGCGCCGAGCACCAAGGCTTCGATTTCCTCTTCGCTGAGCATCATCGGCGGCATCAGGAAACCGGGTTTGAGCACGTAGCCGAAGCCGGGTGCGCCCTGGATGTCGGCGCCCTGCGCCTGCAGAGTGGCGATATCGCGGTAGAGCGTGCGGATGCTGATGCCCATGCGCTGCGCCAGCGCGCTGCCGCTCACCGGACGGCGGTAGGTGCGCAAAAGCTGGATCAGATCGAGAAGGCGGGTGGAGCGGGACATGCCCGATCATATTGACAGGGATTGGCAGTATCAATGCCGGGAACGCCGCGTCAGACCGCGTCCTGCCACAGAAGCCTGATCGCGCGGCTTTCTGCTTTTGGGTCGTCGCGGAAAGCTGAAGCCGCGACCGTCAGGGCTTCCTCCCGCAAGATTTTCTGGCGGGTGATGACGGCGGAGAGGAGATAGGCAACGTCCTCGCTCTTGCCCAGAAGATGCGGCTGTTCGTCGACGAGTGAGGCAAGCAGCGCAAGATCATTGTGATGGCCGAGCAGATCGACGACCCTGGTGACTTCGGCCCGCTTTGCATGCATGGCGGAGGGCCAGAGGCGTTGCAGCATATTGAGGTAGAAGCGGTAATCCTGGCTGCGCTTCCGCAACTCGTGAAACAGATGCGCGTCTGTCCTATCGGCGCAGGCCTTTCGCGCCGCCGCTGCTTTTTCCAGTGCCTTGCGCCACCCCTTGGCGATGCGTTTTGCGCCCTTTTTGCCGCCATCCTGAAACGTGATGCGTGACAGTGCCTCCAGCGCCCGGCCGCAGGTGGCGATGGCCGCTGCCACGGTGTCTTCGAGCGGGTTTTCCTCTGCTGCCTGCGCGTCGCGCCGGGCGGGCAGAACCTTGCCGATCCGTTTGAGGGCCGCGCGCTCCTCGTTGTTTTCGGCGTGGTCCAGCAGGTACCGGCTGACTTCGACGAGTGCGGTGGCATCGCGGGAGGTCGAAAGCGTCCGTGCCATGTCGCGGATGCGCGTATTTTCCGAACGCCGGAAGGCCGGGATATCTGCGGCGGCAAGGCGGTAAAGCGAGCGCAGCCGCTTGAATTTCTTGCGGGCATCGTGGATCGCGTCGGCCAGCCCCTGCGGGCGCTCGGTCAAGGCGGCGATGGCAAGCGTCAGTTGCCCGGTGCCGACAGCCTTGAATTCAGCCGTGAAATGTTCAGAAGGGCGAATACGATAGCTCATGATCTGCCTTGGATACCAATGGGCTGGTTGAGAGATACTGGTTGGAATAGTGCGGGTCCCCTGTCACCTCGGCACCCAGCCAGTTGGGCAGGGCTGGCGTGTCGCCTTCAGCGCCGAGCTCGACTTCGGCGACCACTAGGCCCTCATGCGCGCCGGCATAGACGTCGACCTCCCAGACAAAGCCGTGATGATGCACCTTGTAGCGGGTCTTTTCGATGATGAGGCCGATGGCTTTCGACATCATGTCACGGGCGTCGTCCACGGGGATCTCGTATTCGAATTCGTCGCGGGTCATCGCGCCGCTGCCGATCTTGATCGTCAGTTTCGCCCGCTGGTCATCCATCAGCCGTACGCGGGCGGACCGGTCATCCATGGTGACGATATAGGCCTGCCGAAAACGCGTGCCGCCGTCTGCGGCCTCCCGCCAGCTGCCGGACGCCACCAGAAACTTGCGTTCAATTTCCTTGGCCATTGATAAGCCTGCCATTTTTGCTTTCAATCGCGCCCAGACTACAGGATTGTGTCCTTTGAACAAGCAAGCAATTCTGGCCGCTTTTTCCTGTGCTGCAGGTTGGTGCAGCGCCGCTGTCAAGCCTGCGTCACCATGTCCAAATAGGTTCGGCCGGTCCCGTTTGGTATCGACAAAGGCGGATGGGAAGAGTATTCGAACCTCACTTCAATCGTTTTAAAAGGGCTGTCCGGCATGAGCGAGAAAACCGATAGACTTCTTTCCGTCCTGAAATTGCAGCCGGTCGTTCCGGTGCTGATCATCGATGACGTCGCGACTGCCGTGCCCTTGGCGCGCGCGCTTGTGGCCGGTGGCTTGAAGGCGATCGAGATTACCCTGCGCACGACGGCCGCTCTGGAAGCCATCCGCGCGGTTGCCAACGAAGTGGAAGGCGCCGTTGCCGGTGCCGGAACCATCCTCAACGCAGCCCAATATGAGGCAGCCGTCGAGGCAGGCTCGCAGTTTATCGTCAGCCCCGGCACGACGCAGGAACTGATCGATGCCGCCAATGATTCCGAGATCCCGCTGCTGCCGGGTGCCGCAACCGCCAGCGAAGTCATGGGCCTGCGCGAAGAAGGCTACAAGGTGATGAAGTTCTTCCCGGCTGAACAGGCCGGCGGCGCTGCCTATCTGAAGTCGCTGTCTTCGCCGCTTGCCGGCACGCTGTTTTGCCCGACCGGCGGCATTTCGCTGTCCAATGCGAGGGATTACCTGTCGCTGCCCAACGTCGTCTGCGTCGGCGGGTCCTGGGTTGCGCCGAAGGAACTGGTTGCCAAGGGCGACTGGGCCGGCATCACCAAGCTGGCCGCAGAGGCGTTTGCGCTGAGAGGCTGACCTCTTTCGCAGCCAACACGGGCGGAGGTCTCCTCCATGCACAATGGCTCCGCGACGGTCTGCAGCGTTCTTTCCACCCTGCGTGAAAGTGGGGTGGAATGCGATCTTTTTGGCGGATGGGCGGAGGAACTGCTCGGTCTTTTTCCGCCGCGTGACCATGCCGATATCGATCTTGTCTATCGCGGCGCAGATTTCGGCGCGATCGATGCACTTCTCGCCTCGAAAGGCGCTGATATCGATGAGGTCACCGGAAAACGCTTCCGCCACAAGCGTGCGTTTCGCTTCAACGGTGTGATCTGCGAAATCCTGTTGGTTGAGGATTGGCAGCATCAGCCTTTCACGCTGTTTTGGGGCGATATCCACTTTGCCTGGAATCCGCCCTTTCTTCATCCCCATGCCGTTCACTTGATGGACCAGCCGGTTTCGGTCGTCCACGCGGACAACCTTCGCGCATATCGCGCCGGATTCAAGTCGCTGCAGAACCATCGCTGGTTTGACCCTAAGTCGCGCATTCCGTGACTGCGGCACATTTGCTTGTGTCTTTCATTTGTATTCCTCCCGTTGCATTCCTATGTCTCTATCCGACCGAAACCGGCCTCAAGGGAGTGGACCGAATGTTTGACGCAAAGAAATTGCTGGATCAGTTTTTGGGTTCTCAGATCCCCGGCGCCGGTGGCTCGGTGCGTGATCGCGCTGGACAGGCGACGCAGATGGCCAAGGACAATCCGCTGGCCGCCGGCGCCATCGCCGCTGTCCTGCTCGGCACGGGTACCGGCCGCCAGGTCGCGGGTTCTGCCCTGAAGCTTGGTGGTCTGGCTGCCATCGCTGGCCTCGGCTATCAGGCCTACAAGAATTACCAGGCCGGCAAGGAGCCGGTGGTACAGCCGCAAGAGCAGGCGCAGCCCGAGCTTCTGCCGCCACCTGCCGATTCCGGCTTCAGCACGGAGCCTGCGGTTCTCCGCAACGATTTCGTTCTGGTGCTCGTGCGCGCCATGATCGCGGCTGCGCGCGCCGATGGCCATATCGACGATACCGAGCGCGCCCGCATCATGGACAAAGTCAAAGTCTCCGGCCTTGATTCGGAAGCCGAACAGTTCCTGCACGAAGAGCTCAGCAAGCCCGTCGATCTCGACGCCATCGTCGCTGCCGCCGTGAGCGAGGAAGAGCGCGTCGAGCTCTATACTGCCTCCCGTCTGGCCATCGATGCCGACAGCCGTGCCGAGCGCGGTTATCTCGATCAGCTCGCCGGACGCCTCGGTCTTGCCGACGCGCTGGTCGATCATATCGAGGCGACGGTTTCTTCGGCCAAGACTCCGGTGATCGAGGCTCAGGCAAACCCGCCACAAACCTCGGTGCCGCAGACCGGCCAACCGCCGATCAAGTCGCCTTGGTGATCAATCCATCATCACTTTGCATTTGTGCGGATGCCTGAGCTGTCCTATGCCAGCGTCAAAGCCTTAATACAGACCGGTGCGGTAAGACGTGCCGGTTTGAGGGCTGATGGTGTGGTCACTCGGGGAGTGTGCAGATGCGTGATTTGACCAATTGGACTGGCTGTCCGGCGCCCAAGCCGGTCACTCTCGAAGGCCGGTATGTCCGGATCGTGCCCTATGATCGCGCAGCGCATCTCGAGGCGCTCTGGCAGGCCTTCGGCGGTCTGGAGATCAATGCGCGGCTGCAATATTTCGCACAGGACGACTTTCGCAGCATCGAGGATTTCGATGCCTGGCTGACGGGCGTGCAAAAGGGCGGCTGGGTCACGGAGGTATTCTACGACAAGACCACGGGCGATGTGGTGGGCCTGGCCAATTACATGCGGCCGGATCCGGCCAATGGCGTGGTCGAGGTCGGCGGTGTCGCACATTCCTTCTCGATGGCCCGTTCACCTCTGTCCACCGAGGTGCATTATCTGATGGCCAAGCATGTCTTCGATGACCTTGGCTACCGGCGCTACGAGTGGAAATGCGACAACCGCAACGAAGCGAGCAAAAAGACGGCCAACCGTCTCGGCTTCAGCTTTGAAGGCGTTTTCCGCCAGCACATGTTGTCCAAGCGCGCCAATCGCGATACCGCATGGTTTTCGATCATCGACGGCGAATGGCCTGTGCTGAATGCGGCTTTCGAAGCCTGGCTGTCGCCGGAGAATTTTGCCGGTGATGGCACGCAGAAGCGCAAGCTGGAAGATATCCGCACCGAGCTTTCGCAAAAGGAGACCGCATGACCATTCCGGAAAAGAAAGACCGTTCGCCGGCAGTCGCAGCGGCAGTCATCCTGCTCGTCGTCGGCGCGGGCTTCTTCATCCTGCCGAATATCATGCTTTGGATCGGTACCTATTCACCTTGGCTTGCGGCGGCCTTCGGCGCGCTGTTCGTGCTCGCCTTCTTCCTGATCTTCTGGCTGCGCGCCCGCTACCAGCGCGGCCGCGGACTATAAAGGTCAGCCCTGCAGCGAAGCGCCAAGCAGGACGATGCCGAGCGTCAGCACCAGCAACGCGCCGGAAATTTCGATGCCATTGCTGATGCGCATGGCCGATGAGCCGCTGGATGCGTAGCGCACGGCGAGGTCCTTGGCGGTAACCGCGAGCGTCGCCAGCACCGAGACAGTGATGGCGGTGCCGATCGACATGGCAAAGACCGAAAGCACGCCACCCAGATAGAGCCCGTTCAGCAGCGCGAAGCTCAGCACGATCAGTGCACCCGAGCAGGGCCGCAAACCCACGGCAATGATCGCCGACCAGGCTTCACGCAGCGCAAACCGGTCGCCTTTCAGCGTCGACGGATCAGGCGCGTGCGCGTGGCCGCAAGTGTCGCAGACCTCGCCGTGAGCGTGACTATGGCCGTGGGAATGATCGTGGTTATGATGTGCGTGGTTATGCGCGTGTCCGTGGTCGTGTGCAACGGCAGGCGCCAGGCGCCGCGCCCGCATGCCGCGCAGCTTGCGAAACAGCAGCCAGCCGCCGAAGGCTGCGATCAGCGCGTAGCTCGCCACTTCCAGAAAATGCGTCGCCTGGGTCATCGAGATCGAGGAACCGCGCAGGACGAGATAGGCGGCACCCACGAGCAGGATGGCGACGCCGCCCTGCATCATCGATGACAGGAACGATAAAAGCACGCCACGCTTCAGCTCGGTCTCGTTGGCGATCATGTAGGAGGAGATGACCGCCTTGCCGTGGCCGGGGCCTGCGGCATGGAAGACGCCATAGGCAAAGGACAGCCCGATCAGCGACCAGAGATGCCACGGGTCGTCGCGCATGGCTTTGATCGCTTCGGTCAGCGTGTGGTAGAAGCGTTGCTGCTCCATGTTAATCCAGGCGAAAAAGCCGCCGAAGATACCGCTGGTGTTGAAGGATGGCTCTGCGGTGCCGATGCCGAGTGGCGATTGCGCATGGGCGACGCTGATACCGGCGGCCGTGACAATCAGCGCGAGGCCGATCAGGCGGGCAGGACCGCGCCCCATCAGCATTTGAACTCGATTCGTGTGGCAAACATCTTCGACATGTCGGTTCCGGTCGGGTCGTTGAAGAAGGCGTCGGTCAGGCTGGCCTGGTTCTGGGCAAGCACTTCATCCGGGTCGGGGCGTACCACCTTGTGCTCGCAGGCATTCAGCTGGTCGCCGACCGCAACGAGATCGCTGTCCGTCGGAAAATCCATCGCCGTATACATAGTGGGATCATACACGCCGAACGACATATTGCCCTTGAGCGGGATCGGCTCGGCAGGCTTGACGGCGAACATCAAGAGCAACTGGCCGTCCTTGTAATCCGCAGTGATTTCGTTGGGCTTGTTGACCTTGATGGTTTTGCCATTGTCGGTGATCGTCGTGTAATAATTGTATTCCTGCAGGGAATCGAGCACGGTCTGGCCAACCTCCTGCAATTCGTCGGGATCGAGCTGCGCATTGGAATTCTTGTCGAAATCCATCACGACGCTGGCGGAAAACAGCTCGTCAAAGCGCCAGACATTGCGCAATTCGGTGATCTGGTTCGTCCCGTCGGCGACAATCTCCAGGCGGGCCTCGGCGAAGATATGCGGATGCGCGAGTGCGGCACCAGGCGCAAACACGGCCGCTGCCGTCAGGATCAGGGGCAATCGCTTCATTCTATCGTGATTCCTTTGGCTGTTTCGGGCGCAACGCCAATACGCGAGCAATGTATGTCAAATGGGACGGAATTGGGACTTTTCGCCCAATGGGACCGTGTCAATTTTCCGCATTCTTGCGAAACCACTGGTGCAGGAAATCAACGAAGGTGCGCACCTTGGTCGGTAGATAGCGCCGGTGCGGGTAGATCGCGTAGATGCCGCGATCCTTCGGGATATAATCTTCGAACATGGAGACCAATATGCCTGCGGTGACCTTCGGCCTCGCGATGAAATCGGGAACGCTGGCAATGCCCATGCCGGATTCCGCCGCGCGTACAGCAGCAAGCGGGCTGTTGACCTCGATCGGCCCGCCAACCGGCACGCTGAACCCGGTGCCATCCGGCTCCATAAAGCGCCAGTTGCTGTAGGACCGGCCGTTGGTGTCGATGATGCAGGCGTGCCGCGACAGTTCGGACGGGTGGCTGATGGGTCCAAACTCTTCAAGGAATGCCGGTGTCGCGCAGTAGAGAACCTGAAAATCATCGAGCTTGCGGGCAATCAGCGTCGAATCCTCCAGCTTGGTGATTCGGATTGCCACGTCGAAACCTTCTTCGACCAGATCGACGAAACGGTCGTCGGAGATGATTTCCAGCGACAGTTCCGGATGCGCCTTGCCGAAATCGATCAGCGACTGGCCGATTTCCGCATCGACGAAGGTGCGGGGTGCTGAAATGCGCAGGCGGCCCTTGAGGTCGGAATTGCTGGCGCGAACCAGGTCGGCGAGGTTGTCGATCTCTTTCAGGATTTCCGATGCCGTACGGTAATAGGTATGACCGGCCTCGGTGAGCGAAAACTGCCGGGTCGTGCGGTTGAGCAGAAGGGCGCCGAGTTCGTCCTCAAGCTCGCGCACATATTTCGACAGAAGCGCTTTCGAGCGCCCGACGCGCCGCGCGGCTGCGGAAAATCCCTCGGCATCGACGACATCGATGAAGGCGCGAATGCGGGTCAGTGTATCCATCGGGCTGCTGTTCCTGCCTGTTTGGGCTGCCGCCCTGTTCGTGATTCGCTTTTTCTTGGCCACTGCGACGATAGACCGGCATTGCGCAAAGGCGAAGGACCGTTGCAGCCGTTAACGTTTCGCGTTCTGCGGAACACCAAAGCGCGTTTCCCAAAAACGATCTTAAAACAAGGCGTTGGTTTTCGCGACGGGTTCGCTCGGATTGTTCAGCAAATCTGAACATATTAACGGTTGGCGCTGCGCAGAAAAAATCATCGGCCAATTCGAAAAAAGTCTTGATTACGACAATGTTTTTTCTTATCTCCGCTTCAGCCCAAAGTCGCACGTGCCCATGGGTGTCCGCCGACCCTCGAATTTGGTGAGGAAATCGGTAAGGTACCTGGAATTAACCCCTCCAGTCGCTCCTCCGGCCAACCGGAAAATGCGAGGACATCTGAAGCAACGACGGTGCGGGCCTTTTTGTTCTCTCCCTGCTTTCCATCAGCGGGGGTTACTGAAGAGGCACACCTTCATTGCCGGAAGTGCGGTAGGGTCATCCTTCCAATCAATGGCAGACAAAGCGGATCAAAGCTCTTGGCGGGGCGTTGTTCCATCATTCGCGCATCGTGCGCATGTCTGGATCCGGGGTCTCCACCGGCTGGTTCCAGGGCATGTTCGCGTATGTCCTTTGTCCTCCACATCTTTGTGGAGCGTATCTGATTGAGGATAGAACCATGACGACTGCACGTATCATCGATTTCCTGAACACCCGACGTCCCGAAGGTCCTTGCCTTGTGGTCGACCTCGATGTCGTGCGCGACAATTTCAAGGCTTTCCGTCACGCTCTGCCGGATAGCTCGATCTATTACGCCGTCAAGGCAAACCCGTCGCCGGAAATCCTGCGCCTGCTCGCCTCCCTGGGCTCCAACTTCGATTGCGCGGGCGTCGCCGAAATCGAAATGGCGCTCGATGCCGGTGCGACCGCTTCGCGCATCTCCTTCGGCAACACGATCAAGAAGGAACGCGACATTGCCAAGGCGCATGCGCTCGGCGTTTCGCTGTTTGCTGTCGATAGCCATGAGGAAGTCGAAAAGATCTCCCGTGCCGCTCCCGGCGCCCGCGTGTTCTGCCGCGTCCTGACCGATGGCGAAGGTGCCGAATGGCCCTTGTCGCGCAAGTTCGGCTGCGTCCCGCAGATGGCTGTCGACGTTCTCGTCTATGCGCATCAGCTGGGCCTCGTCTCCCACGGCGTCTCGTTCCATGTCGGTTCGCAGATGACCAAGGTCGATGCTTGGGATTCGGCACTCGCCGATGCCAAGCGCGTTTTCGTGCAGCTTGCTAAGCAGGGCATCCAGCTGAAGATGGTCAATATGGGCGGTGGTTTTCCGACCAAGTACCTGCGCGACGTGCCGTCGGCGGAAGCCTATGGCAAGGCGATCTTTTCGTCGCTGCGCAAGCACTTCGGCAACAACATCCCGGAAACCATCATCGAGCCGGGCCGCGGCATGGTCGGCAATGCCGGCGTGATCAAGGCGGAAGTCGTCCTGATCTCGAAGAAGTCGGACAATGACAACCACCGCTGGGTGTTCCTCGACATCGGCAAGTTCGGCGGTCTCGCCGAAACCATGGATGAAGCGATCCGTTACCCGATCCGCACCGTCCATGACGCTGACGCGATGGAGCCTTGCGTGCTGGCCGGTCCGACCTGCGATTCGGCTGACGTGATGTACGAGAAGAACATGTATCCGCTGCCGATCACGCTTTCGATCGGAGACGAAGTTCTGATCGAGGGCACGGGCGCCTACACGACGACCTATTCGGCCGTGGCTTTCAACGGTTTCGATCCGCTGAAGTCCTACGTCATCTGATTGGCGTCAGCTAAACAGTCTGCTCCGGGTCAAACCGGAGCAGCAAATTCACAATTTGTTTTCGATACCGTTTGAATCGGTTTTGAGTACGGGAGGCCAAGATGGCCGCTGTTCTTGATTCTGTCCGCGCCTTTTTTGCGCAGAATGCCTTCACCATCGACGCTGAAAATCCGGGCGACGTTGTCGCACGCGAAAATCTGCTTGACCAGGCCATGGGCCCGAACCGCCGCCGCAAGTCGTCCGAGACGCTGCGCCGCGGCCGTGTGCCGGCCGAAGGCCTGGCTCTGGTCGCCCGCGATCCGGATGGCCATGTCATCGGCACCGTGCGCCTGTGGAACGTCGAAGCCGGCGTCAGCCGCGACGGCACGCCCGTTGACGCGCTGCTGCTTGGCCCCCTGGCGGTCGATGCCGCCCATGAGGGCAAGGGTATCGGCGGCGCCCTGATGCGGGCGGCGATCGGCGAGGCCAAGAGCCGTGGTCACGGCGCCATCCTTTTGGTTGGCGACGCACCCTATTACGAGCGTTTCGGCTTTTTTGCCGCCAAGGCACAGCATCTCGTCATGCCTGGCCCGTTCGAGCGCAACCGGTTTCTGGCCATCGAGCTGAAAGACGGCTGGCTGGACGGTGCGGCCGGCATGCTGGTCGCCAGCGGCCGCAAGCTCGCCATGCCGCGCCTTCGCCGCGCAGCTTGAAATGGCCATGGCATCGCGCTGTAAAAGCGCGATGCCATTTTTCCTGCCGGCATGCTGACGCCTGCCGTGCGGTAACATGCCCGTCAACTTCGCGTGACATTCGGGAAAATCGGGATTTCCTTCTGGAATTCGCCGTCTTCCGCAGCCAGCATACCGGCATGTTGATCCGGACCCTTCTTTGCCTCGCCCTTGTTTTCTCCAGCGGCTCTGTCCTGGCGCAGGACAACGCCGCTCTTCCCGTTGCCGCACAAACGGCTGCGGTGAGCGCCATTCTCGATCGCGCCGCGCAATTGTCATCGCTAAAATCGGTGGTCGTCTCGCGTGATGGCGGCATCATCGCCGAACGCGGTTATGGCGGGCATACGCCGCGAGAGCCCACCAATATCAAATCGGCCTCCAAATCGATCATGTCCGCGCTCGTCGGTATCGCTATTGCCAAAGGCGAACTGGAGGGCGTCGATCAGAAGATTGCGCCGATTTTGTCGCGGGATCTGCCTGAGAACCCTGATCCGCGCCTGCAGCAGGTGACCATCGGAAATCTTCTTTCCATGCAGGCGGGGCTTGGGCGGACGTCCGGTCCCAATTACGGCCGCTGGGTTTCAAGCCGCAACTGGGTGCGCAGCGCGCTTTCCCTGCCGTTTGCTGCCGATCCCGGCGGACCCATGCTTTACTCGACAGGCTCTACGCATCTTTTGTCTGCCATTTTGACACGTACCTCCGGGCAATCGACGCTGGCTCTGGCGCGCCGGTGGTTCGAGCCGCTGAAGGGCTTTTCCATCACCGCCTGGGACCGAGACCCGCAGGGCATCTATCTCGGTGGCAATCAGATGGCGATGAGCACGCGGTCGCTTCTGGCTTTTGGCGAACTCTACCGCAATGGCGGCAAGACGCCGGAAGGGGTTCAGATCGTGCCTGCGGACTGGGTTGCGCAATCCTGGCAGCACAGGACCAATTCGCAGTTTACCGGCGACAGTTACGGCTATGGCTGGTTCCTGCGCAATATGGCGGGCCGCGACGTTCGCTATGCCTGGGGTTATGGCGGCCAGATGCTCTATATCGTGCCGTCGCTTGGGCTTACCGTCGCCATGACCTCCGAGGAAGACGCGCCATCCGCCCGCACTGGTTATCGCGATAGCCTGCACCAGCTGATGGCCGACATCATTCTTGCCAACGAGGCTGCAGCAACGGTGCGCCCCGGCTGATGACCGTGGTTTGACAGACAGGTTCTGCTGCGGTAAACGCTCGCCAACGGGTGAGAGCCCCGGCCGTCCGCGAGCTTCGTGCTTTTGGTGAAGTCTCTTATAATTCCTCTTCGGTCGTCCATCTCTGTGGCGTGCGAACGGTGGCAAGGCGGACCCCCTCCGGATGATTGCACGCTCCATGTTGGAGACTGAACGATGCGTGGATCGATCCCGCTTCCCTCACTCGATGCCCTGAAAGACCAGGCAAAACGGCTGCGCGCCGGTCTTGCCACCGGCGGCCAGGACATCACCCATTCGAAATCGCTGGAGCTTCTTGCCGCGCAATACGGGTTTCGCGACTGGAACACGCTGCATGCCATGATCGGCAACCGGCCGCCCCTCAATCCGTGGATGCTCGGGTCGCGGGTCAAAGGCCATTATCTCGGCCAGCCCTTTGAGGCGACAATTCTCGGCGTCCAGGCCGTGACCGCCCAACCCGGCCGCTACCGCCTCACGCTCGATTTCGACGAGCCGGTGGACGTCGTCACGTTCGACAGCTTCTCGGCTTTCCGCAAACGCGTCCACTGCACCATCGACGAAACCGGACGAACGGTCGAGAAAACCTCGAACGGCCGGCCGCAGGTGGAATTGGCGTGGTGAAGAGCGCGTAGGCTGGCAGGGCTTGCACCATCATCGCGATATGCCGGATTTGTCCCATCGATAGAGCACGTCCGGTTCCCTTTCCTCGTTCTCCGAACCGTCCGTCATTTTGACTAGGACGAAACCGAGTTTTTCATAGAAACGACGTGCGTCGTCGTTCCGCTGAAATGTCCAGAGATGCAAGGACTGCGCGGCATGTTGTGCAACGTCAAGAAGCGCCGAGCCGACACCGGCATGCTGGAAGCCTGGACGGACATAGAGTTGTTCGATCCAGGTTTCGCTTAACGAGATGACGCCGATAAGGTTGCCGTCACTCAGCGCGCCCCAGATTCTGCTCGTCTTGAACAGATGCTCGGACCAGTAGGCAAGGTCTTCAGAGGGTGTGTGCAGGGCCCCGATCCACGGAAAACTGGCATTGAACGTCTCGCGATGAATGCGCGCGGCCATTGGCATGTCCGCGAGCCCGAGTTCACGTAGAGCGAAAACGTGCTTTTTTGTCACCCGGCGATATCGACCACGCCGCAATCTCCCGCTTCCGAGCCGAAGGCAAGCTGGCGGCCGTTTTTGTTCCAGGCCATGGCGGTAATGGCACCCTTGCCGGGGCGGCGCAGCAGCACTTCCTTGCTGTCGGTGAAGCGCACCACCATGATCATGCCATCGGCATAGCCGATCGCCGCGATCTCCTCGACCGGGTGGCAGCACACCTGCGTGACCATGATATTGGCGCGGGTGCCGAGTTCGAGCGGCGCCTTGCCCATCGGGCCATCCTTGGCCTGGAAGGGCCAGACGATGGCGGCCGGTGCGCCGGAGGATGCCAGCCATTTGCCCTTGGCGGACCATGAAATGGATTTGATCTTGGCCGGATAGCCGGTCATGCGCATGTGCCGGGTTTCGGCACCGGGCTTGGTATCCAGCTTCCAGCCATGCAGCGCGTTTTCCTGCATCGAGGTGACGACGAAGCGGCCGTCGGGGGAGAAGCTCACGCCGGTATGGGCGCCCTTCCATTCGAGATCGACCGGCTGACCCGGGATCGCCACCCAATGCAGCGAGACGCCATTATAGCGGGCAAGCGCAATGCGCAGGCCTTTCGGCGCAAAGGCGATGCCCTCGACTGTGCGCTCCTCGGTGAAATCCTTGACGGTCCCGTCCGCCAGCCGCACATGCGCCGTCTTGCCATAGGCATAGCCAACCGCACCCTGCGGTCCGGCTGCGACCTGCGATATCCACTTGCGCGGCACATGGGCGATTTCGCTCACCGTGCCGTCTGCCTTGATGCGCAGCACCTTGCCGTCTTCGCCGCCGGTCAAAAGCGTATCGGTCGCGTCATCGCGGATGGAGGAGAGCAGGCCCTCATGCGCCTCGACGGTTTTGTGGCCGTGATCGAGGCTATGGATGAGCCCGGAGGATTCGGCAAAGAACGGGATGTCGCCGAGAAAGGCCACGCCGGCGACGTGACCTTGAAGGTCGAGAGGAGCAACTGTCGGCATCAGTGAGCTGCGGCCTCGGCGGGAACGGCTTCGCAAGCCTTGAACGTGCGTTCAAGCTTTTCGCGGTCGAGTTCGCGGCCGATAAAGACGAGACGGCTCTCATGCTTTTCGCCGTCCTTCCAGGCACGCTGGTGATCACCTTCGATGATCATGTGCACACCCTGGACAACGTAACGCTCTGCGTCGTCCTTGAAGGCGATGATCCCCTTCAGGCGCAAAATGTTTGGGCCTTCCGTCTGGGTGATCTTCTGGATCCAGGGGAAGAAGCGGTCCGGGTTCATTTCGCCGCCGCGCAGAGACACCGACTGTACCGTCACGTCGTGGATCGGCGAGGGGGCGTGATCGTGATGATGGTGGTCATGGCCGTGATGATCATGGTCGTGGTGGTCGTGATCATGATGATCATGGTGGTGATGGTCGTGGCCGCAATCCGGACCGCAGGTATGGTCGTGGTGGTGATCATCATGGTCGAGGAAATGCGGCTCGTTTTCCAAGGCCCGTTCCAGGCTGAATGCGCCCTGGTCGAGAACCTTGGTCAGGTCGATATTGGAGCGCTCCGTGCGGTGAATACGGGCCGAAGGGTTGATGGCGCGCACGGTGGCTTCGATCTTTGCCAGTTCTTCCGGCGTGACGAGATCGGTCTTGTTGAGCAGCACGACATCGGCAAAGGCGATCTGGTCTTCGGCTTCGCGGCTGTCCTTCAGGCGCAGCGGCAGATGCTTGGCATCGACCAGAGCCACAACGGCGTCGAGTTCGGTCTTGGCGCGCACATCGTCGTCCATGAAAAAGGTTTGTGCGACAGGCACCGGATCGGCAAGACCGGTGGTTTCGACGATAATGGCATCGAAGCGGCCCGGACGGCGCATCAGGCCTTCCACAACGCGGATCAGGTCGCCGCGCACGGTGCAGCAGACGCAGCCGTTGTTCATCTCGTAGATTTCCTCGTCGGATTCGACGATCAGGTCATTGTCGATGCCGATCTCGCCGAATTCGTTGACGATGACGGCATATTTCTTGCCATGGGCCTCCGTCAGAATGCGGTTCAGGAGCGTCGTCTTGCCGGCACCGAGATAGCCGGTGAGCACGGTAACGGGAATGGGCTTGGCGGCAGCTGTGGTTGCTTCGGTCATGGGAGCCTCGGAAAAATCGGGATGCCATCGGGCATGGGGTTAACGCTGATATAGGAGATGGAGAGCGCCAGCGCAAATGCGAGGGCTATGTTCCCGCTGTTTTTATGCGTACCGGCGATGTTCCCAGCTCAGCGCAGGATGGAAAGATCGAAAGCTGCCACATCCTCCAACAGTTCGATGATCCCAGACACCGCGTGCGCAATCAGCTGCTCGCCACGCGTCGCTGTCGCAGCCGATGCGTCACCGGCGGCGCCCTGTTCGTTGAGGTCCGGCATCTTCCAGCCGAAGGCATGTGGACCATAGGCGCGCAGATGTTTGAAACGGCGAGTAAAGTCGGACTGGCGTGACGTAAAGCACTGCGCTTTCGCCATATCCACCTTGTCCGGGTACATGGCCAGCATCACCGATGTCTCGATATCGCCGCCGTGAATGTCGATTGCCTTGTCTTCCGCGCGGATCCAGCCGTCCGGTTGACCGAAGCGGGTCCAGCTGGTGGCCACCGCCAGCATGCCGAACCGTATCCGCGCTTCCGTCGCGACAATGGTCATCAGCGGTGAATTACCGCCGTGGGCGTTGAGCATGACGAATTTGCGGATGCCCTTTTCGTGGAGGTCTTGCGCCATGCCGATCCAGCGTTTTACCGCTTCATCATAGGTCAGCGAACGCGTGCCTGGCGTATCCGCATGTTCGATCGAATAGCCGGTGGGTTCGGCGGGCAGGAATGTGACGGGCAGGGCGGGAGGCAGGCGGGCGATGACCCGCTCGACCAGTCCTTCAGCAATCAGCGTATCGGTTTCAAACGGCAGGTGCGACCCGTGCTGTTCGTGGGCGCCGAGCGGCAGGACGGCGATCCAGTCCTTTCGCGCTGCGGGCGCGAGATCGGAAACATTGTCTTTCCAACGCGGTGCGGGGACTGTCATGCTCCTGAGAGCCTTTCGGTTGTACTTGCGGTATGGCTGTCATTCGAGTCATACAGGTGACGGATGGCCGTGCAAGAAATTTGGTGGAGGACCGATGGGAAAGAAGAGCAAGGCCGAAAAGAAAGCCAAGGGAGCCAAGAAAAAGCATCACGACGTCGAAGTCCACGCGCAGGACCTCGCCTCGGTGCTGGTCCAGGCGGCACGTTCAATGCGCACGGTGCTGTCGCGCAACCTGGTTGAAAGCGGGCTCTATGCGGGACAGGATGGGGTGATGCTGGCTTTGGCCGAAACCGATGGGCTGACCGCCGGGGTTTTGGCGATGAAACTCGGCGTCAAGGCGCCGACCATGACCCGTACCGTCGGCCGCATGGAAGCCCAGGGTTTCCTGGAGCGGCGGGCCGATGATGAGGATGCAAGGCTGACCAAAGTCTATCTGACGACGCTCGGGCGCGACCGGCTGCAGACCATTACAGAGGCCGGCAAGACCTCTGAGGACATGGCAACGAAGGGCCTCACCGAGAAGCAGATCAAGACCCTGATGAAGCTGCTGCGTGCTGTCGATGGCAATCTTCAGGGAACAGTGGTCGCAGAATAGCTCCCTCTCTTCCTGCCTTAATTGGCGATTGCGGCGGCAATTTAAACAGTTTAAAGAGGATTTAAAAATAGCGGTATTGAGCCGGGATAGCTGAGGGGGAAACGTGGCGCAGAAGATCAAGCTCTCCACCATTGCGGAAACGCTGGGTGTGTCCACGGCAACCGTTTCACTGGCATTGCGCGATAGCCCGCTCGTGGCTGCCATGACCCGCGACAAGATCAAGGAGCAGGCCCGCGCGCTCGGCTATATCTACAATCGCCGCGCCGCCAGCCTTCGTACCTCCCGCTCCGGCATTATCGGCGTCGTCGTGCACGACATCATGAACCCGTTCTACGGCGAAATCCTGAAAGCCATCGAGGCTGAACTCGACCGCGACCGGCAGACGTTCATTCTCTCCAACCATTATGATTCCGTCGAAAAGCAGCGCGCCTTCATCGAGACGCTGCTGCAGCTCGGCGGCGACGGCGTCATCATGTCGCCGGCGATCGGTACGCCGCCGGAAGATATTCAGCTGGCGGAGGACAATGGCATGCCGGCCATCCTGATCGCCCGCTCGATCGAGGGCGTGGACGTGCCGATTTTCCGTGGTGACGATGCCTATGGCATCTCGCTTGCCACCAATCACCTGATCAGCCTTGGCCACCGCGTTATCGCCATGGTCGGCGGCACCGACCAGACCTCGACCGGCCGCGACCGCTATCAGGGCTACGTCAATGCGCTGCGCAAGGCCAATATCGACGTCGATCCGGACCTGCGCATTCCCGGCCCCCGCTCGATGCAGGGCGGCTTCGAGGCGGCGGTGCATCTGCTCTCCTTGCCGCAGAAACCCACAGCCGTCGTCTGCTGGAACGATCTGGTCGCCATCGGCATGATGAACGGCATTGCCCGCGCTGGCCTTGTGCCCGGCCGCGATGTTTCGGTGACCGGCTATGACGATCTGGAGGAAGCCTCGATCGCAACGCCGGCGCTCACCACCGTCTGGAACGGTCAGTCGGATGTCGGCCGCAGTGCGGCCCGCGCGCTGCTCGACAAGCTGAATGGCAGCCATGAGCCGGATGGTATCCACCTGATCAAGCCGGAAATGCGGATCCGTCAATCGACCGGTCCGCTCCGGCCCAATCCCACAGAGTAAGTTTATCCAATTCCGCAAGGAGCAAAACATGTCCGATGTCCGCCAGCGTATTCTCGTGCCCGGAAAAATGAACCAGCGCGTGCTCGACCGTTTGCCTGACCATTTCGAGCCCGTTTTCATCGCCGCCACCGATCCAGCGCTCGTCACGGCCGAGCTTTCGTCCAGCGTTGCCGGCATCGCAGTCCAGGGTAAAATTCCAGCCGAATTCGTCGATGCATTTCCCAAGCTGGAAATCATCGCCAATTTCGGCGTCGGCTATGATGGCGTGGATGCTGTGCATGCGGCAGAGCGTGGTGTCATGGTGACCAACACGCCGGATGTGCTGACGGAAGAGGTCGCCGATACCGCTATTGGCCTGCTGCTCAATACGGTCCGGTGTTTCCCGGTTGCCGAACAGTGGCTGCGTCAGGGACGCTGGGTCAAGGAGGGCGCGTTTGTTCTCACGCCGTTGACATTGCGCGGCCGCACCGTCGGTCTCTATGGCCTCGGCCGGATCGGACTGGCGATTGCCAAGCGGCTGGAAGCCTTCGGTGTCTCCATTGCCTATCATGCCCGCACGCCGCGCGAGGGGCTGGCCTATACACACTACACGACGTTGAAGAGCATGGCGGAAGCGGTTGATACGATCATCGTCATCGTGCCCGGTACCGAGAGCACCCGCAGGACCGTCAATGCCGAGGTGTTGCAAGCCCTGGGGCCGCAGGGTGTATTGATCAATGTCGGACGCGGCACGACCGTGGATGAGGAGGCGCTGATCGATGCCCTGCAGCGCGGCGTTATTGCTGCCGCCGGTCTCGATGTCTTTGAGAATGAACCCCACGTTCCCGAGGCTCTTCTTTCTCTGCCGAATGTCTCACTTCTGCCGCATGTCGCCTCGGCCTCGCAGGCGACGCGCGATGCCATGGCCGATCTGGTAGTGGACAATCTGGTTGCCTGGTTTGAGACCGGTGCAGCATTGACGCCGGTCCCGGAAACGCCGTTCAAGCGGAAGACGGCGTAAAGCCGTCAACCCTTCGTCTTGGCCGCCGCATAGGCGCGAACCGCATCGCCGAATGCCTCAAACAAGGTCGAGGACGGTGTGTCCTTCCCAACCCAGTATTCCGGATGCCATTGCACGCCGACAGCAAACGCCTTGGCGTCGATGACCGATACGGCCTCGACAGTGCCGTCTTCGGCGACGGCCTCGACGGCCAACCGGGGGGCTGCCGTCGAGATTGCCTGCCGGTGCAGCGAATTGACCTGCACCGAGCCTGCGCCGAGAATGGAGGCGAGGCAGCTGCCTTCCTTGACGAGGACATTCTGGCGGATGCCGTAGGCGATATCGAGATCCGGTACATCGGGCTTGCGGTGATCGGAAATGCCGGGCATGTCCTGGATCTCGCTTGCCAGCGTGCCACCCAGCGCAACGTTCAGTTCCTGAATGCCACGGCAGATGGCAAGCACCGGCACGCCGCGTTCCAGCGCACGCCGGATCAGCGGCAAGCTTGTGGCGTCGCGGCCCGGATCGAACGGGCCATCAGCCTCCGTCGCCTCCTGACCATAGAGCGAGGGGTGAACATTCGTGCGCGATCCGCTGACCAGCACGCCATCCACCCGGTCGAGGATTTCATCCGCATCATTGCCATTCTCAAGGGCCGGAACAAGGAATGTCATCACGCCAGAGCCTTCGACGGCGGCACGAACATATTGATGCGGCGTGGCATGCCAGACATTGCCGTCGAATGTCCTGAAGTCAGCGGGTATGGCTACAACCGGTTTTGGCACTGCTGGGTCTCCATTTGCGGCCCGTCAGCATCGCTGAAAGCAAAGCCTCTTATCACATGATCAAGCCATTGCCCTGACGGCCAACGGAAGTCAATTCCGGTCGAAGCGGCAGGATACGCAAACCTCTTGCCAGCAACTGGCAAGATATGGCCCTTTGTCTTAGAATTGGAGTAACCATTCCATCAGATAAATCGCCGGGCAAAATTACTGGAAAAAAGCCTTGTGCCGGCGCGGGTAAAAACCGGTTTGCAGCGTGAAACCATGTCCGGTTGCAGAAAGGCTTTACTCCTTAAAGATGGCTACAATACTGGGTTGAAATCCGTCAAAGTCAGCGTGTTTGAACCGATATACCTAATACATGCAGTGATTTTTTCCGGTAACCGCGCGAAATCTTTCGTTAAACCCTCGGGAATAACACTTCGCCAAACCGGAGCAGGGGGTTCATGAAGTCAAATGAACAGAGCGCTCTTCCGACCGATGTGTATCTTTCGTTCGTAAGCTCACTCTACGATTATCGACAGACATTGTTGATCGGCATGCTGTCGCATGTCGTAACATTCCTGCTTGTCTTTGCAAAAACCCACGATCCTTTTTTCCTCGGCTGCACGGTCGCCATTGTGCTGATCTGGCTCGTCCGGGGTGTCGGCATGCGCCGGTTTGACCGGGAAGATCTGGCCTCGCTGAGCTTTGAAGGCATCCGCCGCTGGGAAAACCGCTATAATGCCGGTGGTGTCTGCGCGACGCTGACGCTGGGAATAGCCTGCGGCTATGCCATTCTTGCTACCCGCGATCCCTTTGCCGAACTCGCCTGCATTTCTGTTACGCTCGCCACCATGGTGTCGCTGGTCGGGCGAAACTATGGTTCGGCCCGTGCGGTCGTCGTCATGTCCCTGTCGGCCTGCGGCCCGATCATCCTCGGTCTGCTCGGCCTGATGGACGTATTCATGGCGCTGCTTGCCGTTCTGATCGTGCCGTTCATCCTCACCACCTGGTCGATGGCGCGCGGTGTGCGCGAAACTCTGCACAAGAATGTTCTGGCCGCGCGCGAGATATCGACGATCGCCAGCCGGTTCGATCTCGCGCTTAACAATATGCCGCATGGCCTGTTCATGCTGGACGCAGACAACCGCATTCTGGTCGCCAACCGGCGGGCCTGTGAGCTTCTCAATCTCGGCGAGCGCGAACGCCTCAAGGACTGCCATCTCGATGCCGTCTTGCGCTATGGCGTGCGCCATACATTTTTAGAGCAGGATCAGGCAAAGCAGGTGCTGAAGCAGCTGGACCAGCTGGTGCAGGGCATGCAGTCGCGCGCGCTCATCCCGTTTTCAGACGACCTGTTTCTGGAGTTTTCCGCAAGCCGCCGCGACAATGGCGGCGTCGTGCTGATTTTTGAGGACGTGACGGCGCGGGTGCGGGCGGAAAAGAAGATCCTGCAGATGGCGCGGTTCGACACGCTCACCGGCCTGCCCAATCGCGATTATTTCGGCGAACTGGTCAGCAACGCGCTCGTCGATAAAAACCGCAATGGTCTGGCCGGCTTCATGATTCTGAATGTCGCCGAGTTCAAGCATGTCAACGATATGCGCGGCCATATCGTCGGCGACAGATTGTTGTGCGCGATCTCCGAGCGGCTGAAGAAGGTGACGGGGAACAAGGCGATTGCGGCGCGCCTGATGGGCGACGAATTCGTTCTGTTCTTTTCCAGCGACAGCAACCGGCGTGTGCTGGAAGAGCGCATGCGGGCGGTGCACGCCCAGATGCGCGGAGCTTATCTTGCCAGCGGCTTTACCTTCAATATCTCGATGAGCGCCGGCTACGTGATTGCCGATAATTGCGATTTCCGGCTGGAAGACATGCAGATTAAGGCCGATCTCGCGCTGTTTGAAAGCAAGAGCCGCGACAAGGGCAGCTGCACCGCATTCGAAGCGGAGATGGATGCAAACTATCTCGACAGGCAGAAGCTGAAGACCGATCTGCGCGAGGCAATCGAGATGGGCGGGCTGTCGGTAGCCTATCAGCCGATGTTCATCGCCGACGGCTCGCGCATCGAATGCTGCGAGGCGCTGGCGCGTTGGACCCATCCCGAGCGTGGCCCGGTTGCGCCGGATGTGTTTATCCAGGTGGCCGAGGAAATCGGTGTGGTTTCCAGCATCACCAAATTCATGCTGCGCCAAGCCTGTCTGGATTGCCTGCAATGGCCAAGTCATATCGCCGTTTCCGTCAATCTCTCGGTTCTGGATCTTCGCAATGGCGAGATCATCCCGATCGTCACGGATATCCTGTCCGAGACGGGGCTCGATCCGTCCCGGCTGCATCTGGAAGTGACGGAAAGCTGCCTGATGGAAGAGGCGGCCAAGGTGCAGACGATCCTGCAGGAACTGCGCGCGCGCGGCATTACCATCGCCATCGACGATTTCGGAACGGGATATTCCAGCCTCAGCTATCTCGATGCGCTGCCGCTCGATATCATCAAGATCGACCGCTCCTTCGTGCGCAACATCCGCGAGGATGCCCGCCGCTTCAAGCTTCTGCGCGGCATGGTCAACCTGTCGCGCGAGCTCGGGTTGAAAATCGTCATCGAGGGGGTTGAGACCAGCGACCAGCTGGCGCTGATCAATCAGTATAAATGTGCCGACCTGATCCAAGGATATGTGTTTGCCGCGCCCATGCCGTCGCTTGCGATCGAAAGCCTGTCGGACACGTTGCTGAAAAAGCTTTCCGTATCGAAACGGCGCAGCCGGCGGACCGCTTAGGCGTCCCGGCTGAAAACTTCTTGCTTTCAATCCGACCGTGCTGCCATTCCGGGACACCGGAGTTGCGCCTGTTTCACGCTGTTACGCCATCAAAAAACTCAACGGTAATTTAGCGTTAACTATCTGTTAACCTTAACAAATGGTTTATGCTTAATAAACCATTAAGATATTGTGAGGTGCCTCCGTTTAGCCGATGAATGCCCCTTCAACAGGGGCATTTGACGAGATGAAAGCGGAGCAGAACAGATTTTCAGAGCGGTTGCTCGAACTGTTGGACCATGTGGAATATCGCCGGGTCGAGACGGGCGAGGACATGGAAGATGTCGCCCGCATCCGTTTCAAGGCCTACAAGATGGCCGACATCCTGCCCTTGTCCGGCACGATGCTGATCGATGACATCGATTTCGACAGTCACGCCTATGTTTTCGGGATCTATTTCGAGGAGCGCCTGATCAGCACGGTGCGCGTGCATCATGTGACGCCCGAGCACCGGGTCAGCTCGTCCGGTTCGGTCTTTGGCGCGGAGATCGACAGTTTTCTGGATGCCGGCCTGTCCCTGATCGATCCGGTCCGGCTTGCCGCCGATCCGGAGATCCTCAAGGAAATGCCGGCGATCCCCTATCTGACCCTGCGGGTCGCCACTATGGCCTCCGAGCATTTCGATGTCGACCGGTGTCTGTCGCTGGTCAAGCCGCAGCATGCCGCCTTCTACAAGCGCATCTTCGATGCCGACACGATCGTGTCACCGCAAAAGAACTGCGGCGACTACAAGATCGACCTGACGCTGCTTGCTGCCCGCGTCCGCGAAATCCGGCCCTGGCTCTATACGCGGTTTCCGTTTTTCGATTCGGAAGCGTTCGAGCGGCGCATGATGTTCGGGGATGACCGGGAGGCGCAGTATGCGCCGCTGACGGTGCTGCCCACCGCGCGGCTGGCGCTGACGATGCAGAGCCGTGCGCGCAATCCGGGCTGACCAGGCTTGAAGTGCCGCAACTGCCCTCCGCCACACCGTTATGCCGCAGGTTGCAGCTGCAGTTTTCGTTGCGTTTGACCGTGGCTTTGTGTAAGGCCACCTATGCGCGATCGATGCTCTCGGGCCCTTTGAATGCGCATGGAATGGAAGAGAGACGGGATGCCGCGCTTGCCGCCAAAGGCGAACCAGGGCGCAGCTGAATTTCAGGGAGATATGACAATGGCTGAACATCACTCCGGACCGGCCGAACTGGGCGCACCGATGGATTATGCCGAACACGAGAAGACCTATAATTTCTTCCTCGAGGCGACGAAAATTGTCACGATCTTCTGCGTTGCGCTGCTGATCGCCATGGCTGCCGGTTTCTTCACCAGCGCCGGCTTCTTCACCGCCTTCGTTCTTTTCGTTCTCCTCAATATCGCCGGTTTCGTGCTGCTGCGCTGACCGGCTTTCCAAACTTCTGACGGAAGCGGCACTTGGGAGTGAGGTGCCGGCTTTTGCATGGCCCGGTGTTCGCCGGGCCGGAAAAGACATGCGCGCAGGCCGCCAAAGGGTGGCTCAAGGCGTGATTATCGAGTGTACGGGATAGTGGAAATCGCGGCCTGCCATGTTCCCGCCCGTTTCAGGGAGGAACCTGTGGCAGAGACCGTATTCATACCGTTGGAAACATTTCCGGGTGAGGGCCGTATCGCGGCGTCGCCTGAGAGTGTGAAGAAGCTCAAGACCCTCGGCTTCGATGTCGTGGTTCAGGCCGGTGCCGGCACTCTGTCGCGTATTCCAGACAGCGAATTCGAAAAAGCCGGTGCGGCGATCGGCTCTGCCGGCGATGCTGCCCGCGCCGATGTGGTGCTGAAGGTGCGGCGTCCGTCTTCGGCAGAAGTCGCCGGCTACAAGTCCGGCGCCATCGTGCTGGCGATCATGGATCCCTATGGCAACGATCAGGCATTGGCCGAGATGGCCAAGGCGGGCGTTTCGGCATTTGCGATGGAGCTGATGCCGCGCATCACCCGTGCCCAGTCCATGGACGTGCTCTCCTCCCAGGCCAATCTTGCCGGCTATCAGGCCGTGATCGAGGCAGCCTCCGAATATGACCGGGCGATGCCGATGATGATGACGGCGGCGGGCACTGTCCCTGCGGCAAAGGTCTTCGTCATGGGCGCTGGCGTTGCCGGCCTGCAGGCGATTGCCACGGCGCGGCGTCTGGGTGCCGTTGTCTCCGCCACCGACGTCCGCCCTGCTTCCAAGGAACAGGTCGCCTCGCTCGGCGCCAAGTTCGTGGCCGTCGAGGACGAGGAATTCAAGGCGGCCGAAACCGCTGGCGGCTATGCCAAGGAAATGTCGGCGGAATACAAGGCCAAGCAGGCGGCGCTGACCGCCGAGCATCTGGCCAAGCAGGATATCGTCATCACCACCGCGCTGATCCCCGGCCGCCCGGCGCCCCGGCTCATCACCCGCGATATGCTCAAAGCGATGAAGCCCGGCTCGATCGCCGTCGATCTGGCCGTCGAGCGCGGCGGCAATGTCGAGGGTGCGGTTGCAGATCAGGTGGTCGAGGTCGAGGGCGTCAAGGTCGTCGGCTACACCAATATGCCCGGCCGTATCGCCGCGTCCGCGTCCGCACTCTACGCCAAGAACCTCGTGACGTTCCTCGAGACCATGGTTTCCAAGGAAACCAAGGCGCTGGCGCTCAATGCCGGGGACGAACTGGTCAAGGCGACGATGCTGACGCATGGCGGTGCCGTGGTGCATCCGAATTTCGCCGCAGCGCCGGTCGTGGTTGCCGCAAGCTCTTAAAATACTGGAGAGGGCAGCGTGCGTGCTTCGGGGAGAAGCGCGGCTGCCTCAGGGAGAAATGGTATGGCCAATGAGATGCTCGACAAGGCGATCGGCGAGCTCGACCGGGCGGTCGAAGCGGTGCGCACCGCCGCCGAATATGTGCCGGATGCCACCGGTCATGTCGTCCACGGGTTGAGTGGCGGCGCGATCGATCCGTTCGTGTTTCAGCTGGCGATCTTCGTTCTATCGATCTTCGTCGGCTATTACGTGGTGTGGTCGGTGACGCCGGCTCTGCACACGCCGCTGATGGCGGTCACCAACGCGATTTCTTCGGTTATCGTCGTCGGTGCACTGCTTGCCGTCGGCATTTCTGCCTCCGGCCTTGCCACCGGCTTCGGCTTCGTGGCGCTGATCCTTGCCTCGGTCAATATTTTCGGCGGCTTCCTGGTGACCCAGCGCATGCTGGCCATGTACAAGAAAAAAGAGAAGTGAGGCTGCCGTCATGAGTGCCAATATCGCAGCCTTCCTCTATCTGGTTTCCGGTGTCCTGTTCATCATGGCGCTGCGCGGCCTGTCGCATCCGACCACCTCGCGCCGGGGCAATATTCTCGGCATGGTCGGCATGGGCATCGCCATCGTCACCACGCTTCTGCTGGCCACGCCGTCGTTCGGCGGTCTGGTGCTGATCGTGCTCGGTCTTGCCATTGGTGGCGGTGCGGGTGCCTATATCGCCCGCTCGATCCCGATGACGTCGATGCCGCAGCTTGTTGCCGGCTTCCATTCGCTGGTCGGTCTTGCCGCCGTGCTCGTCGCAGCCTCGGCACTGTATACGCCGTCCTCTTTCGGCATCGGTGAGATCGGCGGGATCCATGCCCAGGCGCTGGTCGAAATGGCGCTTGGTGTCGCCATCGGCGCCATCACCTTTACCGGCTCGATCATCGCGTTTCTGAAGCTCGATGGCCGCATGTCCGGCAAGCCGATCATGCTGCCGTTCCGCCATGTCATCAACACGGTTCTTCTGCTGTTGATCATCTTCTTCATCGTCGGGCTTGCGGCGTCGGAAAGCCATTTCGATTTCTGGGCGATCGTTGTTCTCTCGCTGGTGCTCGGCGTGCTCTTGATCGTGCCGATCGGCGGCGCCGACATGCCGGTGGTCGTTTCCATGCTGAATTCCTATTCCGGCTGGGCCGCTGCCGGCATCGGCTTCACACTTGGAAATTTGGCGCTGATCATCACCGGCGCTCTGGTCGGCTCGTCGGGCGCGATCCTGTCCTACATCATGTGCAAGGGCATGAACCGTTCCTTCATTTCGGTCATTCTCGGCGGTTTCGGTGGCGATACGGCAGCCGCTGCCAGCGATGACGGCGTTGTCCGCACCGTCAAGCAAGGCTCGGCCGATGATGCCGCCTTCTTGATGGCCAATGCGTCGAAGGTGATCATCGTGCCGGGTTACGGCATGGCGGTGGCGCAGGCCCAGCACGCCGTGCGCGAACTGGCGGATGCACTGAAAAAGAATGGCGTCGAAGTGAAATATGCCATCCATCCGGTCGCAGGCCGTATGCCTGGCCATATGAACGTGCTCTTGGCGGAAGCCAATGTGCCCTATGATGAAGTGTTCGAGCTCGAAGACATCAACTCGGAATTCGCGCAGGCAGACGTAGCCTATGTCATCGGCGCCAACGACGTCACCAACCCGGCGGCACGCGACGACAAGACCTCGCCGATCTATGGCATGCCGATCCTCGACGTCGATAAGGCCAAGACCTGCCTGTTCGTCAAGCGCTCGCTCGGCTCCGGCTATGCCGGTATCGACAATACGCTGTTCTATAAGGACGGCACGATGATGCTGCTTGGGGATGCCAAGAAGATGACCGACGATATCGTCAAGGCGATGAACCACTGACGGTATTCTTCAAAGCTGAACGCAAAAATGCCCGCCGGTGTGGCGGGCATTTTTGTGACTGGAGGTCAAAATATCCGGATCAGATGGCTGCCGGAGCGAGCGTCATCTTCTCGACGCCGATAGCAATATTCAGGCCTTCCTGAACCTGAACGTTGACGGGCTGCAACATGAACGCCTTGTCGATGCCGCCACCAAGGATCTTGGCGCCCGCACCGGCTGCAAAGCTCGCATCGGCTCCAACGCCATAATAGGCTCCGCTCAGCGGAAAGTTGGCATCGCTGACGCCGGTCTTGGCGAGCACATCCCAGATCATCACGCTCTTGCCGGTCTGGCCGAGATCGATGCCGAATTTCTCGATCTTGCCGTCATAAACCGCTGCCGGTCCGCCAGCCGCCGAGGTGTAAGTGCATCTCAGCAGCTTCTCGGAGGTGATGATCATGCCGACGTTACCGTCCGAGCCACACACCAGCCGGCCCAGGGTCACATAATCTGCGGCAGCCACTGGTGCGACCCAGACGGCGGCCAGTGCAGTTGCGGCGATGATTGTGCGTTTCAACATGGTTCTTGCTCCTGTTCTACCCTCTCATTGCCGTTTTTGCTCAGAGGGAGCGTTTAATTCTTCGCGCGTGCGGGGTTCATAAGGGCAATGCGCAGATGGTGAGCCAACAACGGATCGCAGAGAAGTTGGTTCCCTCCAGTACGAAGGACAAGCAATAAAAAACCCGCTGCGGTGGCAGCGGGTTGATATGTCGCTTATCGGTAAAGGCTCACTTTTACCCGGTGGCTTTCACGCGCGCCAGGCCGGCGCGGGCTGGTTCGTATTTGGGATCCAGCGACAGCGCATGGCCGTAGGATTTTGCGGCCTTTGCCTTGTCGCCACGGCGCTCATAGACCAGCGCCTGGTTGGCCCAGGATTCGGCGATCTTGCCGTTCAGATTGATGGCC
Source organism: Rhizobium sp. Root483D2 (assembly GCF_001426685.1). Classification (GTDB taxonomy): domain Bacteria; phylum Pseudomonadota; class Alphaproteobacteria; order Rhizobiales; family Rhizobiaceae; genus Pararhizobium; species Pararhizobium qamdonense. The sequence continues at coordinate 261,786 of NZ_LMFB01000019.1, forward strand.
GTGTTGAAATCCGCAAACGCGTTATCGTCGTCGTTGGTGGCGACATAGGAAATCCCGCGGCCGTTGTAAGGCTCGGGCGCGCTGGGCGAAAGCGAGATCGCGGTCGAGAAATCCTCGATCGCCTGGGCATGCTGCTTGCGGGCCTGATAGATCAAACCGCGATTGTGATAGGCGCGGGGATCTGTCGTGTCGAGTTCGATGGCCTTGTTGAAATCGGCGAAAGCCTGATCCAGCTGCCCGGCCTGGCGATAAAGATTGCCGCGGCCGATGAAAGCGACGTCGTAACGAGGGTTCAGCTGCAGCGCCCGGTTATAGTCGGATTGTGCTGACGACTGGTCGCCCATATTGCGTTCGACAAGCGCCCGGTTGGCATAGGCCTGGTAGAATTGCGGGTTGAGTTCAATCGCCTTGTTGAAATCGGCAAGCGCCCGGCGGAATTCGCCGGCGCGGCCATAGGCCGACCCACGCACATTGTAGCCTTCCGGATCGCTCGGATTGGCGGAAATCACGGCGGAGAGCGAAGCGATGTTCTCCTCGCTGCCCTGTGCCCGCTCGACACGCATCATGTCGTTCGACGTCTCGGCGGTGGTGCAGCCTGAAAGCGCCAAAGCGCCGGCCACCGCCAATAGGGAGGCGAGAGCGAAGCCGCGACGATGGGAGCGCCCGGCATGGCCGGTATGGTCGGAAAAATCCGCAGTCCTGGCAGTCGATGTCAAGATTGATTTCCTCGATTAAGCGAAGCGTCTCGGCATGTCCCGGGCCTGTAGCGGCGGATCGGGCCAGCATGCACAGTTTCAAAGTCCGGGACGCTCTTACACCATAATGGGTGGCACCATCATGATGGGCGTTCCGTGTGTCCGAAGACAGTGTAGCACGCTCTGCGCGCTGGTCGCCCGTACGCGGAATTATTTCCGGTGCGACTGAAGAAATAGAAAGAGCGGTGGCGATGATATCGCCCCCGCCCGATTTACGCGTCAAATGCGCCGTAAATGCTTGATCAGCGTGCTGCAGCCGCCGAAGGGCGGGCGGTCACGATGCCGCTTTCGCGCTGCAGACGCTTGCGGGCCAGCTTGCGGATGCGGCGAACGCCTTCAGCCTTTTCGCGGGCGCGCTTCTGGGATGGCTTTTCGTAGGCCTCACGCATCTTCATTTCGCGGAAAATGCCTTCGCGCTGCATCTTCTTCTTGAGTGCGCGAAGCGCTTGATCGACATTGTTGTCGCGGACTAGTACCTGCACGTGAATCCCGTTCCTTCAGTTTGGAGTGATCGCCTCATGAAGTCAGGTCAACGAGGCAAAAAAATAATGTTCGCGGAGCCCGGAAGCTTTACGATTGGGTGAGCGGATACCAGATCGCTCGCCCAAAGTCCAGCTTGCAGTTGCTTTCCCTCGCTGAAACTGCCGGAAAACCGTGGCTTTGCGGCATGGGGTGCGGGAATTGCGATGCGGCGAGGGTGCGCGTCAGCAGGTGCGGCGCGCTTTCCCATATGTGCACCGCCTTATATTGCAGCGGGGATGCGGCATGTCGCAAGTCGTGCGACAAGCGCCGTCTCGCGTCGCAAAAGAAACGTTGCGGAAGTCCGGGATTTGCGATTTCTAGGTTCGACCTTAAGAAATTCACCGGCCTTTCGGCAGGACTACGGAGTGTGAAAGCGGATGCGCAAATATTCGGTTTTTGCTGTCGCTCGCGAAGCGATGCGCGGCCACAGGGGATGGGAGGCGCAATGGACCTCGCCCGAGCCGCGCAAAGAGTATGATGTCATCATCATCGGCGCCGGCGGTCATGGTCTGGGCACGGCCTATTATCTTGCCAAGGAACACGGCATCACCAATATCGCGGTGCTGGAAAAAGGCTGGCTCGGCGGCGGCAATACCGGCCGCAACACCACCATCATCCGCTCCAACTATCTTTATGACGAAAGCGCGGGGATCTATGATCACGCTCTGAAGCTCTGGGATGGGCTCAGCCAGGATCTCAACTACAACGTCATGTATTCGGCGCGCGGCGTGATGATGCTGTCGCACAACATTCACGACCAGCAGGTGTTCAAGCGGCATATCCATGCCAACCGCCTCAACGGCATCGACAATGAATGGCTGACGCCGGAGCAGGCGCAGGAATTCTGCCCGCCGCTCGATATTTCCCGCAACGCCCGCTATCCGATCAATGGCGCCGCCCTGCAGCGCCGCGGCGGCACGGCCCGTCACGACGCCGTTGCCTGGGGCTATGCCCGCGCGGCCGCCGATCGCGGTGTTCATATTATCCAGAACTGTGAAGTCACCGGTATCCGCCGCAACCCGGACGGCTCCGTTGCCGGTGTCGATACCAATCGCGGCCAGATCAATGCCAAGAAGGTCGGCGTCGTCGCCGCCGGTCACACCTCGGTTCTGATGGAAATGGCCGGCGTGCGCATGCCGCTGGTCAGCTATCCGCTGCAGGCCTTGGTGTCCGAGCCGGTCAAGCCGATCTTCCCCTGCGTTGTCATGTCCAACACCGTGCACGCCTATATCTCGCAGTCCGACAAGGGCGAACTCGTCATCGGCGCCGGGACCGACCAGTATTCCTCCTATTCCCAGACCGGCGGCCTGCAGATCATCACCCATACGCTGGATGCGATCTGCGAGCTGTTTCCCATTTTCCGCCGGATGAAGATGATGCGCTCCTGGGGCGGTATCGTCGATGTGACGCCGGATCGCTCGCCGATCCTCGCCAAGACCCCGGTTTCCGGTCTCTATGTCAACTGTGGCTGGGGAACCGGCGGCTTCAAGGCGACGCCGGGCTCGGCCAATGTCTTTGCCCACACTATTGCCAACGACGCGCCGCACAAGATCAACGCGCCGTTCACGCTGGAACGCTTCCGCTCAGGCCGCCTGATCGACGAAGCGGCCGCTGCCGCCGTTGCGCATTGATGGGTGTGTTGATGTTCAGTGCTCGCGGTTACCCCCCTCTGTCACTTCGTGACATCTCCCCCTCAAGGGGGGAGATCGTTCTTTTTCCTTACAGGCGTAAAAGTCAGCGGCTGATCTCCCCCCTTGAGGGGGAGATGCCCCGAGAGGGGCAGAGGGGGGTAAGCCTCCGCAAACTCGATACGCACCTTGTTCCGTCGTTCCGCCATGCCCAACCGGCAGGGAGTCTCCCATGCTTTTGATCTACTGCCCCTATTGTGAGGAAGAGCGTTCCGAGCTCGAATTCCGCCAGGCCGGCGACGCGCATATCGCGCGTCCGACCGATATGACCGATATGACCGACGAGGATTTCGAGGCGTTCTTCTTCCTGCGCGACAACGTCAAGGGCCTCACCTTTGAGCGCTGGCGCCACCTCAACGGCTGTGGCCGGTTCTTCAATGCGGCCCGCGATACCGTCAGCGACAAGTTCCTGACGACCTACAAGGCCGGCTTGCCGAGACCCGATCTTGGCACGCTGCGCCCGGCAACCGAAGTCACAGTCGAAACCTATGAAGCCACGGAGTCGGATGCTAAATGAGCGGCGCCAATCGTATCCCCGGTGCAGGCCGTCTCACCCCTGCAAAAACCGCCCGTTTCTTCTTCGATGGCAAGAGCTATGCAGCCCTTGAGGGCGACACGGTCGCGTCCGCGCTCCTGGCCAATGGTGTGCATCTCGTCGGCCGCTCGTTCAAGTATCACCGGCCGCGCGGCATCGTGTCGGCGGGTGCGGAAGAGCCGAACGCCCTGATCGGCGTCGAGCGGGACGCTGCCCGAAAGCAGCCGAACGTGCGCGCCACGGTGCAGGATGTCTTCGACGGCATGAAGGTGATTTCGCAGAACCGCTGGCCGTCGCTCGCCTTCGATGTCGGCGCGGTCAACAATATCCTGGCCCCCTTCTTTGCCGCCGGCTTCTACTACAAGACCTTCATGTGGCCGAAGCAGGCCTGGAAGCATGTCTACGAGCCGCAGATCCGCGCGGCCGCCGGTCTCGGCGTTTCGCCGACCGAGGACGATACCGATCATTATGCCAGCCGCTACGCTCATTGCGACGTGCTGGTGATCGGCGCCGGCGTTGCCGGTCTTTCGGCAGCGCTCGCCGCTGCCAAGACCGGGGCCCGCGTCATCATCTGCGACGAACAGCCGGAAGTCGGCGGCGCGCTGCATTACGACAAGAGCGTCACCATTGACGGGCTGGATGGTTTCACCTGGGCACAGGCGACCGCTGCCAACCTGGCGAAGATGGACAATGTCACCGTCCTGCCGCGCACGACGGCCTTCGGCTACTACGCCCAGAATTTCGTCGGCCTCAACGAGCGCGTGACGGAGCATCTGGCAAAGCCCGACAAGAGGCTGCCGCGCGAGCGCCTCTGGCAGGTCCGCGCCAAGCGCGTCATCATCGCCACCGGCGCGATCGAACGGCATATGGTGTTTGCCAATAACGACCGCCCCGGCATCATGCTGGCCTCGGCCGCGCGCACCTTCCTCAACCATTTCGGCGTCGCCGTGGGTAAGAAGGTGGGCGTCTACACCGCCAACGATTCAGCCTACGAGGCCGCCTTCGACCTGAAGCGTGCCGGCATCACCATCGCTGCCATCGTCGATAGCCGCGAGCAGCCGGGCGAAGCCGTGCTTGCAGAAGCCCGGGCGCTCGGCATCGAGGTCCTCACCGGCCACGGCGTCGTCGATACCGGCGGCAAGCTTCGGGTTTCGTCCATGTCGGTTGCCCGCAATGGCGGCGGCTCAGCCCGCAAGATCGCCGTCGATGCGCTGCTCGTCTCGGCCGGATGGACGCCGTCGGTGCACATGTTCTCGCAGTCGCGCGGCAAGGTTGCCTACGACTTCGAAAGCCAGCGCTTCCTGCCCGGCACCTATGCGCAGGATTGCCTTTCCGTCGGCGCCTGCAATGGCACCAACGACCTGCAGGCCACCATCGAGGAATCGCTGGCCGCCGGCGAACTGATGTCGAACGCATCGGGCTTTACCGCCGCAGACAAGCTGGAGCTTCAGGGCGTAAACGCCTTTGCCTGGACCGGCGGCATGGCGGGTGCGGCCGAAGGTGCGGGGCCTGACACGACGGTCAAGGCCTTCATCGACTTCCAGAACGATGTCTGCGCCAAGGATATCCGTCTTGCCGTGCGCGAAGGCATGCATTCGATCGAGCATATCAAGCGCTTCACCACCAATGGCATGGCAACTGACCAGGGCAAGCTTTCCAACATTCATGGCCTTGCCATCGCCGCCGAAACGCTTGGCCGCGAAATCCCCAAGGTCGGCCTCACCACCTTCCGTGCGCCGTATACGCCGGTGACATTCGGGACGCTGATCAACCATTCGCGCGGCGAACTGTTCGATCCGACCCGCAAGACACCGATGCATGCGCTGGAAGAAGCTGAAGGCGCGGTGTTTGAGGATGTCGGCCAGTGGAAGCGCGCCTGGTATTATCCGCGCGCCGGCGAGGACATGCATCAGGCCGTCAACCGCGAGTGCAAGACCGTGCGCGACGTTGCCGGCATCTTCGATGCCTCGACGCTCGGCAAGATCGAGGTGGTCGGCCCGGATGCGGCGCAGTTCCTCAATCTCATCTATACCAACAGCTGGGATACGCTGAAGCCCGGCCGCTGCCGCTACGGCATCATGCTGCGCGAAGACGGTTTCGTCTATGACGACGGCGTTATCGGGCGTATGGCGGAAGATCGCTTCCATGTGACGACGACGACGGGCGGCGCTGCCCGTGTCATGAACCATATGGAAGATTATCTGCAGACTGAGTTTCCGCATCTGAACGTCTGGCTGACCTCTGCCACGGAGCAGTGGGCTGTCATCGCAGTTCAGGGACCCAAGGCCCGCGAGATCATCGCGCCGCTGGTGGAGGAGATCGACCTGTCGAACGAAGCCTTCCCGCACATGAGCGTTCGCGAAGGCAAAATCTGCGGCGTGCCGACACGGCTGTTTCGCATGTCGTTCACCGGCGAAACCGGCTTCGAGGTCAACGTCCCCGCCGATTTCGGCCCGGCCGTCTGGGCTGCGATCTATGAACGTGCGCAAGCGCTCGGCGCCTGTGCCTACGGGACCGAGGCGATGCATATCCTGCGCGCCGAAAAGGGCTACATCATCGTCGGCCAGGACACCGATGGCACCGTGACGCCGGACGATGCGTCGCTCGGCTGGGCCGTCGGCAAGAAGAAGACGGATTTCGTCGGCATCCGCGGCCTGCGCCGCCCCGACCTGGTCGCCGATGGCCGCAAGCAGCTTGTCGGACTTTTGACCAAGGATCCCAACGTCGTGCTGGAAGAAGGCGCGCAGATCGTTGCCGATCCCAACCAGCCGCTGCCGATGACGATGATCGGGCATGTGACCTCGGCCTACTGGTCGGAAAATTGCGGCCGTTCGATCGCACTGGCGCTGGTTGCCGGCGGCAAGGCGAAGATCGGCCAGACGCTCTATGTGCCGATGCCCGACAAGACGATCGCCGTCGAAGTGAGCGACATGGTGTTCTTTGACAAGGAAGGAGGCCGCATCAATGGCTGATCTGATTGGGGCCAATGTGGCATCCCGCACCCTGCCGCTTGCAGGCTTTCATGGCGGCTCTGGTGCTGCCGCGCTTTCGGTGGCAGCACCGGCAACCCGGATTTCTCTGCGGGCAAAGCCCGATGCCGTCTCCGCACTCTCCGGTGCGCTCGGACTGCCGCTGCCGGTCAAGGCCAAGACCTCGGCATCGTCGAATGGCCGCCATGCGCTCTGGCTCGGGCCGGACGAATGGCTCGTCATCGACGAGAACGGGGCCGACCTGATGGCGGCTGTCACTTCAAGCAACGTGCTGCATTCGGCAACGGATATTTCCCATCGCAACACGGCTGTCATCGTCAAGGGCCGTGGTGCCGTAGTGGCAATCAATTGCGGCTGCCCGCAGGACCTGTCGCTCACAGCCTTCCCGGTCGGCGCCTGCTCGCGTACGGTCCTGGCCAAGGCCGAAATCGTGCTTCTGCGCACTGCCGAGGACACATTCCGGGTCGAATGCTGGCGGTCGTTTGCGCCTTATGTCTCGACGCTGCTTGCTGAAGCCGCGGAGGATGCGGGGAACTGACGGCGTTTACGCCGCGCTGATCAGCCTCTGGTCTGGCCGATACACTCGGTAGGACCGGCATCCTCCCTCTTCTCCCCAGCGGGGAGAAGGTGGCCCGCAGGGCCGGATGAGGGGGCGGTTCGCCCCGAACTCGCGGAAACACCCCCTCATCGCCTCGCATGCGCTCGGCACTTCTCCCCGCTGGGGAGAAGGGGGAAGTCCCTCTCAGGCTCCCTCATTTCATACGCAGTCACCCGACTGGAGACCGGATAGCCTTGCCGGAGACCGGAGAGGAACCATGCGACCCTCTGCATCACGCATCCTCCGGCCGGTCCTTCGGGTCGAACTGGATGATCGTCAACCAAGTGGCGGTGAGGGCCGGTTTGCGTTCGTCTTCGATATCGACGGTGACCTCGTAGGTGACCATCAGCATGCCCGCGCCGCGGAAGCGGGCTTCGGCCATGGTGAAGTGGCCGCGTACCCTGGCGCCGCTTTTCACCGGCGTCATGAAGCGCACCTTGTCGAAACCATAGTTGATGCCCATCGTCTGTTCGCGGATGCGCGGCAGGCAATTGTAGTTCATCGCCGAGAGCAGCGAGAGCGACAGGAAACCATGGGCGATCGTGCCGCCGAAGGGGGTTTCGGCGGCGGCGCGAACCGGGTCGGTATGGATGAACTGGTGGTCGTCGGTGGCGCCTGCAAATTTGTCGATGGTCTCTTGCGAGACGGTGATCCAGTCGGAGGTACCGACCTCGGTGCCCACCAGGTTCTTGACGTCAGATAGCGAAATTTCCTGCGGCATTCTCTTTTCCGATCAAAAACATCCCCCGTTTCTCTATATGCCGCTCATGCGAAAAACGGCAATCGGGGGGAGCCGTCATGCTCATAAAATCTCGACGTGGAACCCGACACTTCGCGCCGCCACCCGGCCGATGCCGGCATTGGCCAACGGCAGAAGGCTCTGCCAGTCCGACCCCGGCCGGACCGGGAGCTGGATCGCATGCGGGGCATGGCTGCGGTTGACGGCGATGGCAAGCCGGGTGCGCCTGCCTTGCACGGCGTCACCGGTTGAAAGCAGCATGACCAGGTGATCGGTCACAGCGCTTTCCCAGTCGACCGTCGTCATCGGCTGGCCATCGAACCGCAGCCACTCGACATCGCCGTTTCCGCTGAAGAAAGCGGTATCATGAAAGACATCGAAGCGGGCGCGGATCTGCGCAAGCGTGGCCGTGTGCGCAATCAGCGTGTCGTCCAGTGTCGTCCAGTCGATCCAGGTGATGGCATTGTCCTGGCAATAGGCATTGTTGTTGCCGCGCTGGCTGCGGCCGCCTTCGTCGCCTGCCGTCAGCATGATGGCGCCGCGCGTGGCAAACAGGGTCGATAGCAGCGCCATGACGTCGCGGCGGCGGAAGGCGAGAACCTCCGGATCGTTCGTTGCGCCTTCCACGCCGTTGTTCCAGGAGTGATTGTCGTTATGGCCGTCGCGATTGTCCTCGCCATTGGCTTCATTGTGCTTGCCGGCATAGGAAACGAGATCCAACAGCGTGAAGCCGTCATGGGCGGCGATGAAATTGACGCTGCGGGTCTGTTCGCCGTGATTGCGGGAAAAGATATTGGACGAACCGGCAAGGGCCGTCGCCAGATCGCCGATCGTATGGCTATCGCCGCGCCAGGTGCGGCGCAGGTCGTCGCGGGCGCGGTCGTTCCATTCGAGGAACGGGGCCGGAAAATTGCCGAGCTGGTAGCCGCCGGGGCCGATATCCCAGGGCTCGGCGATCAGCACGCGGTCCTTGAGGACCGGATCGGTGCGCATTTCGGTCAAAAGTGCGGCATCGCTGCTGAAGCCATTCATGTCGCGGCCAAGGATCGAGCCGAGATCGAAGCGGAAACCGTCGATGCCGGCGGACAGAACGAAATGGCGCAGGCTGTCGAGGATCAGCGTTCGCACCATCGGATGATCGCAGGCAATGGTGTTGCCGCAGCCGGTGTCGTTGATCAGGTCTCCCGGCCGGTCCATGGCGTGGCGATAGTAGACATGGTTGTCGAGGCCGCGCATGGAGAGCGTCGCGCCAAAACGGTCGCTTTCGCCGGAATGGTTGAAGACCAGGTCGAGAATGGTGCCGATGCCTGCGGCATGAAGGGCTGCAACGGTTTCGCGCAATTCGGTCATGCCGCCCGGCACCAGGCGCGGATCGAGCGCCATGAGGGCGATGGGGTTATAGCCCCAGCCATTGGTCAGCTTGAGCGGCGGCAAATGGCGCTCGTCGATCCAGGCCGTCACCGGCATCAGCTCGATGGCCGAGACGCCGATCCGCTGCAGATGGGCGATGACGGCGGGATGGGCGAGCGCTGCAACGGTGCCGCGCTGATGTTCCGGCACGTCCGGGTGCAGCATGGTGAAGGGGCGCACGGCAACTTCGTAGATCAGGCCGCCGGTTTCAAACACCGGCGCCTGCTGCGGCGCGCTCTGTGGCGCGGTCACGATTGCCTTCGGCACCAGATCGGCGGTGTCGTCGCCAAAGGCCGACAGGCGGGGATCGTAATGGAAGGGCCGGTCGAGTTCGCGGGCATAGGGATCGACCAGAAGCTTGGCGGGATCGAACCAGAGGCCATTATCCGGGTCGTAGTTTCCCGATGCGCGAAAACCGTAGCGGGTTCCCGCAGGGGCGTCGGCAAGGGTGAGGCTATATAGATCGTCTTCGCCACGCTGCATCGGCAGCCGGCGCAACTCGCGATCACCGGTTTCGTCATAAAGGCAGAGGTCGATGCCGGACGCCGTGCTTGAGCGGACCAAAAACGTCGTGCTGCCGCCGGTGAGTGTGGCGCCGAGGGAGGAAACGGGCGGGTTCGGCATCGGGGATCACCTTGGGATGACGCGGGGCGAAGGGGTTTGTACCGGCTTGGTTTGACAGTGATTTGTCGCTGCTTTGGCGAATGTTGCAAGCGCTATGTTTCACCCTCCCCTTGAGGGGGAGGTGGCACTCCCCTTCTCCCCAGCGGGGAGAAGGTGCCCGAAGGGCGGATGAGGGGGCGGTCCGGCATGAGCGGGGCGGTTTAAGCTGCGTTCTCTGAGCGTCAGAACTTTCGGGTTCCTTTGTTTGAGGTGGCTTCGCCCCCCTCATCCGGCCCTGCGGGCCACCTTCTCCCCGCTGGGGAGAAGAGGGNGATGCCGTCTCTTCTGCGGCCCTACGACACGTCTGTCATGATGTTTCAGCCCAGCCGTTGTGCGGGTTTTGTCAGGGCTCTATAGATGGGCCATCCTCATTTCCATATTGCCAAGCGAGTGCCCTATCATGTCATCCCGTATCAAGCTGCATCGTGACGGACCGGAATTTTCAAGGTTGGTCTGGGGGGCGTTTCGTATTGCCGACAATCCGGAGACGAGCGGGATCGCCTCGATTGCGCGCACGGTCGATACTTGCCTGGATGCCGGGATCACCACGATCGATCATGCGGATATCTATGGCGGCTACCGTGTGGAGGCGCTGTTTGGCGAGATGCTGGCGACGCGGCCCGACTTGCGCAACCGGATCGAGCTGGTGACCAAATGCGGTATCGCGCTGACCAGCGCAGCGCGGCCGGAGCATCGGGTCAAGCATTATAACAGCACGGCGGAGCATATCCGCCGCTCGCTGGAAAACTCGCTCAGCAACCTGAAGACCGATCATGTCGATCTCCTTCTTTTGCACCGGCCCGATCCGCTGCTGGATGCGGGCGAGGTGGCCGGGGTTCTTGAGGCGCTGGTGGCGGAGGGCAAGACGCGTGCTGTCGGCGTGTCCAACTATACGCCGTCGCAGATTGCCCTTTTGCAGTCGAAGCTCAACATTCCGCTGGTGGCAAACCAGATCGAGCTTTCGGTCAGCCATACGCAGCCTCTGACCGACGGAACGCTGGACGATTGCCAGCGTCTGGGGATTGCGCCGATGGCGTGGTCGCCGCTGGGGGGCGGGCGCCTGTTCGACAAGGAGAAAGGTAACCCTAAACTCGTCGAGCTCCTGACCCGCCTTGCCGAGAAATATGGCGTACCCGGGGCCGGTACGGTCGCGCTGGCCTGGCTGCTGCGCCTGCCGTCAAAGCCGCTGCCGATTATCGGCTCGACCGATCCGGAGCGGGTGCGCGCCCTTTCGCGCGCAGGCGAAATCGCATTTGACCTGCAGGACTGGTTTCAGGTTCTGGAAGTGGCACGCGGCCGGCCGGTGGCGTAACGACAGGCTGGTTTACCCTAAAAGCTTGACCAGCTGCCATTCGCCATTTGCGTCTTTCTCGACGCGCTTGTTGCCACGGTAGCAGCGCAGCTTACCGGCCTGCTTGTCCATGACGAGGCGGGTTGGGGTGGATTTGGACTTGCCGTTTTCGCCGATGGCGGCGGCGAGCGCTTCCTTGAATTTCCCGGCCTTGTAGAGGGCGACGAGATCGTTGTCGGTCATTGTCGCGGTTCCTTGCGGGTGGGTTAAGTGAGGCATGCCAGTGAGTCAAAGTTTTTTGGGATGGAAGAACCCCTCCCCACAAGGGGGAGGGGCTTCGCCTGCCGCCAGTCCCTGTGGATTAAAATAAGGGTTACGGCAGAGTCTCTCCCCTAGTGGGAGATGGCCGACATGTCAGAGGGTGTCTTCCCGATACGCGCTGGACGTCCCCAAGGGGCGGGAATTTTCCGTCTCTCTTAGAGCGTCCCATCAGGTAATGACGGACGGTTCGGTGCGGCCGGTGCGGGCCTTGATGCCGGCGATCTCGTCGGCGACTGCGATCAGGTCGGCGAGTGCTTCCTGGGTCTCGGTGTCGTGCTTGGAGGCGTCGGGCTCGTAGCGTTCGATATAGACGCGCAACGTTGCGCCCGAGGTGCCGGTGCCGGACAGGCGGAAGACGACGCGCGAGCCGCCTTCGAACAGGATGCGGATGCCCTGGTTGTTGGAGACCGACTTGTCGATCGGATCGTTATAGGAAAAATCGTCGGCCGTTGTGACCTTCAGCTTGCCGAAGCTTTTGCCCGGCAGGGTGGAAAGCTGGTCGCGTAGCGCTGTCATCAGGCCGTTGGCGGCATCCGAATCGACCTCTTCGTAGTCGTGGCGGCAATAGTAGTTGCGGCCGTAGGTCGTCCAATGCTGGCGGGCGATGTCCTCAACGCTTTCCATGCGCACGGCGAGGATGTTGAGCCAGAGCAGCACCGCCCAGAGACCGTCCTTTTCGCGCACGTGGTTGGAGCCGGTGCCGGCACTTTCCTCGCCGCAGATGGTGACGAGGCCGGCATCCATCAGGTTGCCGAAGAATTTCCAGCCGGTCGGCGTCTCGTAGATACCAATGCCCAGCTTTTCGGCAACGCGGTCGGCGGCAGCGCTTGTCGGCATCGAGCGGGCGATACCGGCCAGCCCCTTCGAATAGCCGGGAGCCAGACTTGCATTGGCGGCGAGCATGGCAAGGCTGTCGGAGGGCGTGATGAAGATGCCTTTACCGATGATCAGGTTCCGATCGCCGTCGCCGTCGGAGGCGGCACCGAAGTCCGGCGCATCCTCGCTCATCATTTCCTCGTAGAGTGCGCGGGCGTGCACAAGGTTCGGGTCCGGATGGTGGCCGCCGAAATCGGGAAGCGGGATAAAGTTGAGCACCGAGCCCTTGGCGGCGCCGAGCCGGTTTTCGAGGATTTCCTTGGCGTAGGGTCCGGTGACGGCGCTCATGGCATCGAACAGGATGCGGAAGCCGCCGCCGATCATGTTGCGGATCGCCGGGAAATCGAACAGTTTTTCCATCAGTTCGGCATAGTCGGAGACGGGGTCGATGACGACCACTTCCATGCCCGCGACATTCTGGCTGCCTTCGGTATCGAGATTGATGTCGGCGACCTCGGCGATCTTGTAGGTCTCGATCGTGCGGGTGCCGGAATAGATGGCGTCGGTGACCTTTTCAGGGGCCGGGCCGCCATTGCCGATATTGTACTTGATGCCGAAATCCTCGGTCGGGCCGCCGGGATTGTGGCTGGCCGACAAGACGATACCGCCGAAAGCCTTGTATTTGCGGATGACGTTGGAAGCGGCCGGGGTCGAGAGGATACCGCCACGGCCAACGAGGACGCGGCCGAAACCGTTGGCAGCGGCCATCTTGATGGCGATCTGGATGACTTCGCGATTGTAGTAGCGGCCGTCGCCGCCGATGACCAGCGTGTCGCCCTTGAACCCGTCGAGGCTGTTGAAGATCGACTGGATGAAGTTTTCGGCGTAGTTTTTCTGCTGGAAGACCGGCACCTTCTTGCGCAGGCCGGAGGTTCCGGGCTTCTGGTCCAAATAGGGCGTGGTCTGAACGGTTCTGATCATGGTCTTAGCCTTTCGCAAGAAGACTGGAATAGAGATCGGCATAACGATGCGCGCTCATATTCCAGGACACGTCTGATTTCATACCCTGGGCCTGGAGACGAGCCCAGACTTTCGGTTGCCGGTAGGCGGTAAAGGCACGCCGCAGCGCCTGGCGCAGACTTGCAGCAGAAACGGGCGAGAATTGGAAGCCGGTTGCCACCTTCGCGGCAAGTGCTGCCTCGTTGGCATCGATGATCGTATCGGCAAGACCGCCGGTATGGGCAACGATCGGCACGCAGCCATAGCGCAGGCCGTAGAGCTGGGTGAGGCCGCAGGGCTCAAAGCGCGAGGGGATGAGGATGGCGTCGGCGCCTGCCTGCATCAGATGCGACAGCGGCTCGTTATAGCCGATCACCATGCCGACCCGGCCGGGATGGCGGGCCGCAGCGGTAATGAAGGCCGCTTCGAGCGCCGGATCGCCGGACCCGAGCACCGCGAGCTTGCCGCCATTATCGACGATATCGTCGATGACTTCGGCAAGCACATCCATGCCCTTTTGCCAGGTGAGGCGGCTGACGACGCAGAAGATCGGGCCGGGGGCATTGTCGAAACCGAATTGTGCCGACAGCGCCTTGCGGTTGGCCTCGCGTTTTTTCAGCGAGGCGGGGCCATAGGTCTCCGCAATGTTCTTGTCGCTCTGCGGGTCCCAGACATCGGTATCGATACCGTTGACGATGCCGGAGAGGCTGGAAAGGCGGGAGGCCAAGAGGCCTTCGAAACCCATGCCGAATTCGGGGGTCAGGATTTCCTGGGCATAGGACGGGCTGACGGTGGTGATGGCATCGGCCGTTTGCAGGCCGCCCTTCAGGAAGCCGACATCGCCGAAATATTCGACATAGCGCATCGAAAAGGCTTCCGGCGGCAGTGCCAGCTCGACGAAGACATCGGGGCCGAATTGCCCCTGGAAAGCGATATTGTGGATGGTCAGCACCACGGGCGTCGCAGAGGCCGGGCCAAAACGCATGTAGACGGGCGTCAGCGCCGCCTGCCAGTCATGCACATGCACAAGGTCCGGCTTCCAGCTTGGCAACAGGCCACCCGCAATCTCTGCCGCAGTCAACGACAGGGCTGCGAACCGGCGGAAATTATCGGTATAGTCGCGTCCGGTCTGATCGACATAGGGCCCGCCGTCGCGATCAAACAATTCAGGCGCATCCAGCACAAGAAGATCGAGGCCGTCATGGTCCACGGCGAGAATCGAGGCGGGACTGCCGAACAGATTGTCGAAGCCGCCGATCTTCTGCGGCTCCTTGATCTTTTGCATCACCACCGGATAGCCGGGCATCAACGTGCGCATACGCACGCCATGCGGTTTCATCGCCGCCGGCAGGGCGCCCGCCACATCGGCGAGACCCCCTGTCTTGATCAGCGGAAACACTTCCGATGCGACGGACAGAACTTCCATGCTCACATATCCAGCTTGTCGATCATCGCCTGGGTGATCAGGCAGATGCCGTTTTCCGAGCGGCGGAAGCGCTTGGCGTCGAATTCCGGATCGTCGCCGACGACGAGGCCTTCCGGGATGACGACACGGCTGTCGATGACGACATTGCTGAGTTGGGCATGCCGGCCGATCTTGACGTTGGGCAGGATGACCGCGCCGTCGAGACGGGAGAAGGAATTGACCCGCACGCCGGTAAACAGCATGGAACGGTTGAGCGAGGCACCGGAAATGATGCAGTCGCCCGATACCAGCGAGGATGTGGCGGACCCCCGGCGGTTTTCGTCATCATGGACGAATTTTGCCGGCGGCTTGATCTCGGCGAAGGTCCAGATCGGCCAGGTGCCGTCGTAAATGTCGAGCTCCGGCGTGACATGGGTGAGGTCGATATTGGCCTGCCAATAGGCATCGATCGTACCGACATCGCGCCAATAGGCTTCGCGCTCGAAATCCGAGCGGACGCAGGACTCGTTGAACCGGTGGGCGACGGCTTTGCCGTGCTGGACGATGTAGGGGATGATGTCCTTGCCGAAGTCGCGCGAGGACGACGGATCGGCGGCATCCCGGCGCAGCACGTCCATCAGGAACTTGGTGTGGAAGACATAGATGCCCATCGAGGCCAGAGCCATCTCCGGATTGCCGGGAATGCCCGGCGGGTCGGCCGGCTTTTCGACGAAGGCGATGATCTGGTCCTTTTCATCGACATGCATGACGCCGAAGCCGGTGGCCTCCATGCGCGGCACTTCGAGGCAGCCGATGGTCACGTCGGCACCGGAGTCCACATGCTGTTGCAGCATGAGTTCGTAGTCCATCTTGTAGACATGGTCGCCGGCCAGGATGACCATGTATTCGACGCCGTGATCCTCGATAATATCGATATTCTGGTAGACGGCGTCGGCGGTACCTTCATACCATTGCGTCTCGGAGACGCGCTGCGAGGCCGGCAGGATATCGAAGCTTTCGTTCCGCTCCGGGCGCAGGAAGTTCCAGCCGCGTTGCAGATGGCGGATCAGCGAATGCGCCTTGTACTGGGTTGCGACGCCGATGCGGCGGATACCGGAATTCAGCGCGTTGGAGAGCGCGAAATCGATAATGCGGGCCTTGCCGCCGAAATAGACCGCGGGCTTGGCGCGGCGATCGGTCAGTTCCTTCAGGCGGCTTCCGCGGCCGCCGGCAAGGACATAGGCCATTGCATCACGGGCGAGGGGCTGGGTGCGTTTTTCCATTGAATTTCCTCCCGATAGTATGGTTCCCGGGCGGTTTGACCGCTCCTGGAACTGTGTCCTCTCCAAATATTATTCTGGCCCATGGCCATGGCGGGTCTTGGGAGCCCGCCTTGCCATGAACTAATCCTGTTCCAGCATCAGTGTCGCCAAAGGCGGCAGGGTGATGGTGGCGGTAATGACGCCTGCACTGTTTTTCGTTGCCTGAACGGCTCCTCCGTTGCCCTTGCCGCTGCCGCCATAGATCTCGGCATCGCTGTTGAGAATTTCCTTCCACCGCCCCTCCACCGGCAGCGGTATCGTATAGTTTTCCCGGTAGACCGGGGTAAAATTGCTGATCACGGCGATGGTCTTTTCTCCAGGCGCCTTGCGCAGCCAGGCAAAGACCGAATTCTCGCGGTCGTCGGCAATCAGCCATTCGAAACCTTCGCCCTCGCAGTCGCGCGCATGCAACGCGGCCTTGTTGCGATAGGTGCCGTTGAGGTCGCGCACCAGCCTGCGCATGCCTTCGTGCAAGGGATATTCGAGCAGGTTCCAGTCGAGCGAGCGGTCTTCGGCCCATTCCTGCCATTGGGCAAATTCCTGCCCCATGAACAACAGCTTCTTGCCGGGATAACCCCACATGAAACCGTAATAGGCCCGGAGATTGGCGAATTTCTGCCAGTCGTCGCCGGCCATCTTGGCAATCAGCGAGCCCTTGCCGTGCACCACTTCGTCATGGGAGAGCGGCAGCACGAAATTTTCGCTAAACGCATAGAGCAGACCGAAGGTCAGGTCGTTGTGATGGTGTTTGCGGTGGATGGGCTCGCGCTGCAGATATTGCAGCGTGTCGTGCATGAAGCCCATGTTCCACTTGAACCCGAAGCCCAGGCCGCCGGCATGAACCGGTGCCGAGACCTTCGGCCAGGAGGTGGATTCCTCGGCAATGGTGATGATGCCGGGATGGCTGCCGTAGACCTCCGTGTTCATGGTCTGCAGGAAGCGGACCGTATCGAGGTTTTCGTTGCCGCCATATTCGTTCGGCACCCATTCACCATGCTTGCGCGAATAGTCGAGATAGAGCATCGAGGCGACCGCATCGACGCGCAGACCGTCGAGATGGAATTTCTCCGCCCAGTAGAGCGCGTTGTTGACCAGATAGGAAAACACTTCGGCGCGGCCGAAATTGTAGATCGCGGTGTTCCAGTCGGGGTGATAGCCCTGACGCGGATCCTCATGTTCGTAAAGCGCCGTGCCGTCGAACCAGCGCAGGCCATGGGCGTCGGTCGGGAAATGCGCCGGCACCCAATCCAGGATGACGCCGAGACCGACCTTGTGGGCGCCGTTGACGAAGCGGGCAAAACCTTCCGGCTCGCCGAAACGGGCGGTCGGCGAATAGAGGCCGGTGGTCTGGTAACCCCAGGACGGATCGTAGGGATATTCGGTCACCGGCAGGAATTCGATATGGGTGAAGCCCATGTCGACGCAGTAAGGGATAAGGCGTTCGGCCATTTCGTCCCAGGTCAGCATGTCGCCATTGTCGCGGCGCTGCCAGGAGGCGGCGTGAACCTCGTAGATCGAAATCGGCTGGCGCCTCGCATCGACATCAGCCCAATGCGCCCGGTGCGCCTCGTCCTGCCAGACCTGTTCGATCTCACCCGTGGTCACCGACGCGTTGTTCGGGCGCAGTTCCGAGCGGCGGGCGAACGGATCGGCCTTCAGGGGCAAAAGTTCGCCGTTCTTGCCGACGATCTCGTATTTGTAGATCGCGCCTGACGGCACATCCGGAATGAAGATTTCCCAGATGCCGGTATCCTGGCGCAACCGCATCACATGGCGGCGGCCATCCCACTCGTTGAAATCGCCGACGACGGAGACGCGCTTTGCATTCGGAGCCCAGACGGCGAAATGAAAGCCCTCTGCGCCATCATGCTTGAGCGGATGCGCCCCCATCTTGTCGAACAGCCGCAGATGCGAGCCCTCACGGATGTAATAATCATCCATGGGGCCGAGCACCGGACCAAAGCTATAGGGGTCGGTGACGGTCCATTCGCCACCGCTATTGCGGGCGCGGTAACGGACCGGCTGAGCCTTCTTGACGGCGATGGCGCCCTCGAAGAAGCCGGCCTCGTCACGCCGTTCCAGCGTGCCGATCTCCTTGCCAGCTAAGGTTTCTGCGGTCACCGTTTCGGCACCGGGAATGAAACAGCGGGCGACAAACGCCTTGCCCGCCGGGTGCACCCCGAGGGCGGCGAATGGGTTGTTATGAGTGCCAGCGAGGATCGCCGCAATCTCTTCCGCCGACAGACTGGCTGGCGAAGCGGTAGGCGTGGCGTCTTTTGGCACTAATGTCATCCAGCTCTCCAAATTTCCCCGGCATATTGCCGGATTGTGCGGTCAGAGGAAAACCAGCCCATGCGCGCGGTGTTGCGAATGGTCTTGGAATACCAGCTGCCCGTATCCGTCCAGATAGCGTCCACCTCACGCTGTGCCTTGGTATAGGCGTCGAAATCGGCCGCCACCATGAACCAGTCGTGATTGTAGATGCCGTCGATCAGGCCGGTAAAACGGTTACGATCATCGGGGGAAAAGACACCGGACGAGATCGCAAACAGGGCCTGTGACAGCTCGCGCGATTGCTCGATGATGGCGCGGGGATTATGGCCTTCCGCGCGCACCTTGGTCACTTCGTCTGCCGTCATCCCGAAGATCTTGATGTTCTCCTCACCGACCCAGTCACGCATTTCGACATTGGCGCCGTCAAGCGTTCCAATGGTCAGCGCACCATTCAACGCGAACTTCATGTTCCCGGTTCCAGACGCTTCCATGCCGGCAGTCGAAATCTGCTCCGACAGGTCGGCGGCAGGCACCATGATCTCGGCAAGCGAGACGTTGTAATTGGGGATGAAGACGATCTTCAAAAGGCCGCGCACCGCAGGGTCGTTGTTGATGACGCGCGCCACATCATTGGCGAGTTTGATGATCAGCTTGGCGTTGTGATAGCTCGGCGCTGCCTTGCCCGCAAACAGCTTGACCCGCGGGACCCAATCCAGCTCCGGATGCGAGCGGATCTGGTCGTAGAGCGAGATCGCCTCGATGATGTTGAGGAGCTGGCGCTTATATTCGTGAATACGCTTGATCTGGATGTCGAACATTGCCGAGGGATCGATGCGGATGCCCATGCGGCTCTGAACCAGCTGCGCAAGCTTGACCTTGTTGGCGCGCTTGATCGCCGCGAATTTTTCCTGGAAATCCGGCTTGTCGGCGAAGGGGTCGAGCGCTTGCAGAGCCTCGGTATTGTCCATGAACTCGTCGCCGATCGCATCGCGGATCAGCGTCACAAGCTCAGGATTACACTGCATCAGCCAGCGGCGCGGGGTGATGCCGTTGGTCTTGTTGTTGATCCGTGCCGGATAGAGCCGGTGCAGGTCTGCAAACACCGTTTCCTTCATCAGCTCGGTATGGAGGGCGGAGACGCCGTTGATCGAGTGGGAGCCGACAAAGGCGAGATTGCCCATGCGCACGCGGCGGTCGCCGCTTTCGTCGATCAGCGAGATATTGCGGACCTCCTGGTCCGTATGGGTCTTCTGCTTGCGGGCCTCGAGCAGGATCTTGGCGTTGATGGCGTAGACGATCTGCATATGGCGCGGCAAAAGCCGCTCGAACAGCGGCACCGGCCAGGTTTCCAGCGCTTCGGGCAGCAGCGTGTGGTTGGTATAGGAGAAGGTGTGGCGGGCAATATCCCAGGCGGTTTCGAAATCCATGCCGTGAACATCGGTCAACAGGCGCACGAGTTCGGCGACGGAGACGGCCGGATGGGTATCGTTCAGCTGGATCGCCACCTTGTCTGGAAGCGATGTGAAATCCGGATATTGCTGCAGGTGACGGCGTAGGATGTCCTGCAGCGAGGCTGACGAGAAGAAGAATTCCTGGCGCAGCCGCAGTTCCTGTCCGGCGGGCGTCGCATCCGCCGGATAGAGCACGCGGGCAAGGCTTTCGGCCTTGTTGCTTTCTCTGAGCGCGCCGATGTGGTCGCCGGCATTGAAGGCATCGAGCAGGATCGGGTCGATCGGATGGGCGGTCCACAGACGCAGTGTGTTGACGCGCTTGGCACGCCAGCCGACGACCGGGGTATCGCAGGCAGTCGCGATGACGCGTTCGGCCGGTTTCCAGACGTAGCGGGTAACCTCCTCATCGACATTGACGGTTTCGACAGAACCGCCGAAGCCGATTTCGTAGGAGCTTTCGCGGCGCTCGAATTCCCATGGATTGCCGTGCGCGAGCCAGGTTTCCGGCAGCTCCACCTGCCAGCCATCGGCCATCTGCTGGCGGAACAGGCCGTGCACATAGCGGATACCGTAGCCATAGGCGGGGATATCGACGGTGGCCATGCTTTCCATGAAACAGGCGGCCAGGCGGCCAAGGCCGCCATTGCCAAGGGCTGCGTCCGGCTCAAGCGCTGCAATGACGTCGATATCGACGCCGAACGAGGCAAGCGCCTCGCGCAATTCATCCATCAGCCCGATATTGGTGACGGCATCGCGCATCAGTCGGCCGATCAGGAATTCCAGCGACATATAATAGACGCGCTTGGCATCGGTGGCATAGGTCTTGCGCGTCGATTCCATCCAGTTGTCGGTAATACGGTCGCGCACCACCAGAATTGCGGCGGTCAGCCAGTCATGCGGCTTGGCGACCTTCGGGTCCTTGCCGATACGGTAGGTGAGGCGCTCGATGATCTCCTGGGCGAGAACTTGCGCGCTGGAAGCGCGGGGTGCGGCACTTGGAATTTTTTCGTTGGACAAACGATCAATCATGGAAAAAACTTACCCTTTGCGTGCGGTTTGGGAGACCGGAGGCGAACACCAACGGGGCATATGAGCGATTTATGCACCGATACGAAGCGCTTGCAATAGCGTTTTCAATAAGATGAAAATTGTAGATGATGCCGTGTTCGAAACGGCTTGCGATTTTAAAGGCAACGCGGAAAAGCCCGCTCCGGAATGCCGGAACGGGCTATGAAATCATAGGGGTAAAGGCGGTTATTTTGTCAGGCGGACATAGGTTCCGTCGGGTGCGCAGGTGGCTGTCACGGTGTAGAAAAAGTCCTGCCGCTCCCAGCCACCGCCGTCTTCCCAGGCATGATTTTGAGTCTTCGTGCAGCCGAAGTATTTTTCCAGTGATGCCGTCACCCCGAGGGGAACCTGCTTACCATCAACGAACAGATGGTTGCTCGTGGCTGGGTCATCGGTGCGCAGAGCAGAATTATAGGTCCGATAGGACTTGCCGGTGTCATCCGTGCAGGTCACCTTGCTATTGCTGACCGTTGCTTTCTTTCCAATATCGCAACCGTCATTCTTGATATCCATACGCAGCGCGAGGTTGGTGTAGGAGCCGAGGTCGATAACCCCCTTCGGGTTTGCCACGAAGGTGCCCGAGCCACCGTCTTTCTGGGTTGTCGGCTGATACGTCACCGTGCCGACGACCTCTTCCTTGGTGGCGCCCTTGCGCATAACGAGGATCGAGACCTTCTTGTAGTACCAGCCTTGCACCGTTGTCGGATTCAAAGTCATTTTTTGTGGTTTCATCGGAGACAGGGCAGATGCGGTGACGCTGACATTGATCTCGTTCATCGATGCCAGCTTCAGCAGGCTCGTCGGCACCGGTTTGTTCATCTCCACAGTGAGTGTGTTTTCCAGCGCGCTGATCTTAAAACGGGACACAGCGAGTGTCTTTTCCACCTCGATGTCCTCATCAAGCGCACTGGTCGTGTGCGCTTCGACAAATGCCTCAGCAGCCTTTTTTGCATCCGGGAAATTGCTGCCGTCAAAAACCCCACCGGCTGCCAAAACTGCCGCATCGGCAATACCTTGCAATTTGGAACGCTCTGAAACGGCAACGCTGTAGTCAACCGCAGATCCGCCCGCAACAAGCAAAACCGGCAGGATAATAGCGGTCAGTATTGCGAAGTTGCCAGCCTTGTCGCGGGCGAGATTGAAGCATAATTGAAGGATACGGTTTCGCTTGGTCACTTTATCTACCTGGCCTGTTCAATTTTCCATGAAAAGCCTTTTAACCGTTAAGTGTTACGATCCCGTTCAACCTCTAGGTTGCAATTAAATACAATTGTAATTGCCCCTCAAATGCAGGCGGTCAGGGCTCTTTGGAGTGTGCGAAAAGGGGACTGTGGCCGTTACCGTTTCGGGTCACTGCAGCGGAATGACGTCCACGGCCTGTTCGGTCTTGTGGGATCCGTAGCTTTTCAGCACACCGATGACGGGGGCGACGTCGCTGTAGTCGCGGCCGTGGCCGACGACAATATGGTCGAGGCCGGCGAAAATATTGTTGGTCGGATCGAGTTCGAGCCAGCCGGTGGCCGATCCGCACCAGACGCGCACCCAGGCATGCATGGCGTCGGCGCCTTCAAGACGCTCCTTGCCCGCAGGCGGAATGGTTCTGAGGAAGCCGCTGACATAGCCGGCGGGGATGCCGAGGCTGCGCAGCGCCGTGATCATCACATGGGTGAAATCCTGGCAGACGCCGCGCTTCAGCTTGAAGGCCTCGCGCGGGGTGGTATCGACGGTGGTCGCCTTGGGATCGTAGACAAAATCCGTGTGGATCTTGGCGCAGATGGCGGTGGCGATCTGGCGGATGGTCATGCCGGGCTTGGCGATCTCACGGGCATAGGCCGAGATCGCGGCATCTTCGGGAAGGCGCGGGCTGGCGCCAAGGAAATGATGCGGCGAATTGGCGTCGAGCGACCAGACATTGGCGATCTCTATGGGAAAACGGCTGAGATCGGGTGAAAAATCGGCAGCGAGCGGCTGCTGATCCAGCTGGACGCGGGCCTGCATGCGGATCACCAGCTTTTCATGCTGCTTGCGAAACAGGATCGAGGTCGAGGGATTGGCGAAGAAATCGACGCTGTCGCGGCGCTCTTCGGGGGCCGGCGTGCAGGTCACGGTTCCGGCCACCAGCCTCTGGCGGTCGGGACGCGACAAGGGCAGCACGCGCACCACATGCCGTCCGCCCGAAACCGGAACTTCGTAGGTATAGGTGATCTGCAGGTTGATGTCGTAGAGCATGAAACTCTCAGTTTGCGCGCATGGGGTTTGTCATATCCTATCCGAGATAGGTTTGCGCGAGGATGTCGGAGAAGCGGCCGAGTTCCTGTTCCAGATTGTTATAGACCTCGGAGGTCATCGCCTCGGGTGTCATGACGGCGAGACCAGCGTGGAGCTTCATGGCTTCGCGGTAGAACGGCGACATCTGGCCGTTGACGAAAGCATTCGGCAGTTGCTCGACCTCCGTCTTGATCTCGTTCAGCTGGTAGAGGATCGAGCGCGGGTTGAGCGGGTCGAGCACCAGCAGGTCGGTGACGGTCAGGGCTGCGGTGTTGACATTGTAGCGGCGGCGATGGGTCATGACGCTGTCGCCGATTTCGAGCAGCATGTCATAGGCCCCATCGGGCGCGTCCTCGCCGGACATGTGGCCGAGCAGCCGGGTCATGTGCAGGCCGCGCTCGAGATAGCGGCCGATCGACAGGAAGCGCCAGCCGGTGAAGCGGTACATGTTTTCGTGCACCAGACCGGCAAAGCCCGCGAGCTTCCGCAACAGGATGGTCATCGCATGGGTGGCGTCGTCGCCGGCCTGAACGGTGGACTGGAACTTGCGGGCGGTCTTGGCGAGATCGTTGAGCGCCAGCCAGCCATCGGCGGAGAAGCGGTCGCGGATATTGCTGGCGGAAAAAAGCGCGCTGTTGAGATTGGCCATCAGGCTGTCGGGCACCGGCTGCTTGGTGTCGATATCCAGCCCGGCCAGATAGTCGGTAATATCCTTCAACAGCGGCATTTCGGTATCGGCTGTTTCGGCAAAGCGCCCGTGCCAGGCGCGCAGGATGCGCAGGGCCCCTTCGGCGCGCTCGATATAGCGGCCGAGCCAGAACAGGTTGTCGGCCGCCCGGCTCGGCAGGCTGCCGGGCATGATGCGGATGAAGCTTTCCTCGGCCGGCAGCAGCGTCATCTGTTCGACGGGCTTTTGGCTGACGATCCAGACATCGGCCGCCGAACCGCCCGCCTGCATGGCGATCGCGGCGGCATCGGCGCCGGAGCCGATGCGGGCAAAACCGCCCGGCATGACCTGCCAGCCATCGCGGGTGCGCGCCACATAGACGCGCAGGCTCATCGGCCGCGGCGTCAGCTTGCCGTTGATCCAGGCGGGTGTGGTGGACAGGGTGACGACTTCCTGTCCGACGAGTTTCGGGCCGTCCGTCTGCAGCCATTCCGCAACGGATGTCTTTGCGGTATCGCGCAGCGACGAGCCGAGAACGGACTGGCCGTTATCATCGAAGAACGGCCGGGTGGAATAGGCCGGGCCGATGACCATTTTTTCGATATTGCCAGCCACCTGATCGCGTTCCGGCTGCTGGCCGCACCACCAGGTGGCGATGCTGGGCAGGACGGGGTCTTGCCCAAGCAGACGGCGGCAGATGGTCGGCATGAAGGCGAGGAAGGCGCGGGTCTCCAGAATGCCCGAGCCGAGCGAATTCACGATCGAGACCGAGCCCGAACGCAGCGCCTCCACGATCCCGGGCGTGCCGATATGCGAACTCTGGTTCAATTCCAGCGGATCGGCAAAGGCGGCATCCAGGCGGCGCCACAGCACGCCAACGGGTTTCAAACCGGCCACGGTGCGCACCATCACGCGGCCGTCGATCACGGTCAGGTCTTCGCCCTCAAGCAGCATGAAGCCGAGATAGCGGGCGATATAGGCGTGCTCGAAATAGGTTTCGTTGGCAACACCCGGTGTCAGAACGGCGATGCGGTCGTCCGGATGTTTCTTGCGCGATTGCAGTTCGTCGCGGAAGGCACCGAAGAAGCCGGCGAGGCGATGGACATGGGTTTCGGCATAGAGATCGGAAAAGGCGCGGGTGGTGGCGACGCGGTTTTCGAGCGCAAACCCTGCACCCGACGGCGCCTCGGTGCGGTCCGACAGCACCCACCAATTGCCATCCGGGCCACGGCCGATCTCGAAGGAACAGAAATGCAGGAAATGCCCGTCGGCCGGAAGCACGCCGACCATCGGGCGCAGGAATTCTGGATTGGACGCCACCAGCGACGGCGGCAGGAAGCCTTCGGCAACAAGCCGGTTCGGGCCATAGATATCGGCAGCGATCCGTTCCAGGAGTTCGGCGCGCTGGACGAGCCCTTTCGAGACCGCCTGCCATTCGGTGTCGTCGATCAGGACGGGGACGTGGGAGAGCGGCCAGTTGCGTTCCGAATTTTCCTTGGTGCCATAGGCCCGGTAGAACACGCCGGCATCGCGCAGATAACGGTCGGCGCGGGCGAAGCGATTGGAGAGTTCGGTCTCGTCCATACGGCCGATAGAGGCTAGAAAATGCTGCCAGACTGGCCGGACATTGCCCTGCGTGTCGAGCATTTCATCGGCAATGCCGGGCAGCGCACGATAGCCGAAGACCGGATCGTTGCCGATCCGGTCTTCGCGCCGTGTCGCTTGGGCCGTCTGCTTCTTTGACATCAAGGTCCTACATGCCTGCCGGACGCCGCAAATCGAGCGTCAGGGGAAATTCTGCCGACGGGGCTTCCGGCTGAAGCGCATAGGCGCCGGCCGTGTGCCCCCACGGTTCGAAACGGGCGAGCCTTCGCGCTTCCGCTTCATTGCCGTTCACCGGGAAAGTGTCGTAACTGCGCCCGCCCGGATGGGCAACATGATAGATGCAGCCGCCGATCGAACGCTTCGACCATGTATCATAAATATCGAATGTAAGCGGCGTGTTAACCGGCAAATTGGGGTGCAAACCCGACGAGGGCTGCCAGGCCTTGTAGCGGACGCCCGCAACCGCAACGCCATTGAAGCCGGTCTTGGTCAGCGGCAGTGCCCGGCCGTTGCAGGCCACGGTGTAGCGTTCGGGATTGGCGGTTTCGAGCTTGACCTGCAGCCGTTCGACAGAGCTGTCCACATAGCGCACGGTGCCGCCGGGAGCGCCTTCCTCACCCATCACATGCCAGGGCTCCAGCGCCTGGCGCAGCTCAAGCTTGGCGCCCTCGTATTCGACCTCGCCGCAGAAGGGGAAGCGGAATTCGAGCTGGGCTTCGAACCATTCCGGCCGGATATTGAAGCCGTTGGCGCGCAAGTCATTGAGCACGTCGAGGAAATCCTGCCAGACATAATGCGGCAGCATGAAGCGGTCATGCAGGGTCGTGCCCCAGCGCACCAGCTTGCCTTCGGCCGGGTTTTGCCAGTAGCGGGCGATCAGCGCCCGAACCATCAGTTGCTGGGCAAGGCTCATGCGCGCATTGGGCGGCATTTCGAAGCCGCGGAATTCGACGAGGCCGAGACGGCCGGTCGGGCCGTCCGGAGAGAACAGCTTGTCGATGCAGATTTCCGAGCGGTGCGTGTTGCCGGTGACATCGGTCAAAAGATTGCGGAACAGGCGATCGACCATCCAGGGCAAAGGTTGCTGCGCCATGCCGGGCAAGGGCACCTGCGCCATGGCAATTTCCAGCTCGTACAGCGTGTCGTGCCGGGCCTCATCGACACGCGGCGCCTGGCTGGTCGGGCCGATGAACATGCCGGAAAACAGGTAGGACATCGATGGATGGCGCTGCCAGTGCAGGATCAGGCTTTTCAGCAAATCCGGCCGGCGCAGGAAGGGGCTGTTGTTGGGATTGTTGCCGCCGACAACGACATGGTTGCCGCCGCCGGTGCCGGTGTGGCGGCCGTCGATCATGAACTTGTCGGCGCCAAGGCGGGTGAGACGGGCCTCCTCGTAGATCGCCGTGGTGATGGCGACGCAATCGGCCCAGTTGGAGGCCGGATGGATGTTGACTTCGATGACGCCGGGATCTGGTGCGACGCGCATGACGTTGATGCGCTCGTCCTGCGGCGGCGAATAGCCTTCGATATGGATGGGCAGACCGAGATCGGCGGCGGCTTTTTCGGCCGCCGCGACCAGGTCGAGATAGTCCTCGATGCGCTCGACCGGTGGCATGAACACACAGAGGCGGCCATCGCGCGGCTCGACGCTCATGGCGGTGCGCACGGCGCCGCGAATATCGGCATTGGCCGCTTCCAGCACCTGCTCGACACGCTTTTGCCGCGCTTCGGCTGCGGCCTTGCGCGAGGCCTCGGCCAGCGCCCGTGCCGGCGCGCCGTAATCGGGCAGCGGATCGCGCGGGATCGAGGGATCGGCCTCGTGGATATAGGGATATTGCGATGGCGGCACATAGGGCAGGGTGCCGAGCGGCATGCGGAAGCCGATCGGCGAATCACCGGGGATCAGGAAAATCTTGCCACGGCGGGTGCGCCATTTCTCGGAGATCCATTTCTGTCCCTCCGCCTTGGAGTTCCAGGCCTGGACGGGCAGGATATAGCCGGTCGGGGTGGTGAGACCTCTGGCGAAAACCTTGGCGATACGGGCCCGTTCTTCCGGGCTTTCAAGCTTGGAATTGTCGGGATCGACATTTTCCGGCAGGCTGCCTTCCTTGATGATCCATTCGGCCGGATCCTCGAAGGCGGGGATGACCATTTCCTGTTCGATCTCAAGGGCTGCCGCGATGCCGGTGATCAGGGCTTCGGCTTCCTTGGCGGTGACATTGGTATCCTTGCCTTCGGCGGCGATCAGGTCCGGGTCATGCCAGATCGGCTTGCCGTCCTTGCGCCAGTAAAGCGAGAAGGTCCAGCGCGGCAGGCTTTCGCCGGGATACCACTTGCCCTGGCCGTAATGGAGGAAGCCTCCGGGGGCGAAGCGTTCGCGCAGGCGCCGGATCAGCTCGTCGGCCTTGTCGCGCTTGGTCGGGCCGACGGCGCCGGTGTTCCATTCCTCCGATTCGAAATCGTCGATGGAAACGAAGGTCGG
The DNA here is from genome assembly GCF_001426685.1 of Rhizobium sp. Root483D2. Taxonomy (GTDB): domain Bacteria; phylum Pseudomonadota; class Alphaproteobacteria; order Rhizobiales; family Rhizobiaceae; genus Pararhizobium; species Pararhizobium qamdonense. The sequence goes on from NZ_LMFB01000019.1 coordinate 289,655, forward strand.
CTCGCCGCCCATGGTAAGGCGCACATCGGCGCCGTTCAGCACCGTGTCAACGTGCTCGCCGAGCGCATTCAGCGCCTGCCAGCTTTCCTCGGAAAATGGCTTGGTGATGCGCGGATGCTCCGCCACGCGGCTGACGGTCATGGCGAAGTCGAACGTGGTGTTGGCATCGCCGTAAAGGCCGCCGGAGATGGGTGCGGCATTGCGGTAATGGGGGGTGGCTGCCAGCGGGATATGGCTTTCGCCTGTCAGCAGGCCAGAGGTCGGATCAAGCCCGACCCAGCCGGCGCCGGGGATATAGACTTCGCACCAGGCATGCAGGTCGGTGAAATCGACCTCGGTACCCGAGGGACCGTCGAGCGCTTTCAGATCGGGGGCGAGCTGGATCAGATAACCGGAGACGAAGCGGGCGGCGAGCCCGAGATTGCGCAGGATCTGCACCAGCAGCCAGCTGGAATCGCGGCAGGAGCCGAGCGCCAGCTGCAGCGTCTCTTCCGGCGTCTGGACGCCGGGTTCCATGCGGATGATGTAGTTGACCTTCTGCTGCAGACGGGCATTGAGGCCGACGATGAAATCGATCGTGCGCGTTGGGGTCAGATCAATGCCGTTGATATAGGCTTCCAGCGCCGGGCTCATCGGCTCCGGCTGCATGTAGATCTTCAGGTCGTCGCGGATGTCTTCAGGGTAAGAGAAGGGAAAAGTCTCGGCGTCTTCCTCGATGAAAAAGTCGAAGGGATTGTAGACGGTCATATCGGCGACGAGATCGACTTCGATCTTGAACTCGGTAAGCGGGTCGGGAAAGACGTAGCGCGAGAGGTAGTTGCCGTAGGGGTCCTGCTGCAGCGTGACGAAGTGATTTTCCGGCGTGACTTTCAAAGAGTGGCTGATCACCTTGGTCTTGGAATGGGCCGCCGGCTTCAACCGGATGATCTGGGGACCGAGCCGTACGGGCTTGTCATACTTGTAATGCGTCAGGTGATAGATGCTTGCTTTGATCGCCATGCGAATTTTTATCCCCTTGATGGCGTGTCTCTGCCGCCATTGAGGGGATTTTGTGCAATGCGAAGAGAGATTGCAAGGCGCAATTCCCGGCGGGAAGATTCATTTCCCCGCAGGAAGAGCATTGCATAGCTGACTTGGGCCTATTCCTGCGGTTCGATGTTCTGGTTGAGGCGGAACAGATTGGCCGGATCGAGGCGGGCCTTGAGGCGGGCAAGGCGCTGGTATTTCTCATGGCCATAGGCATCGCGGGCGATGTGCGAGCCGGTGTCGCCCTGCTCGTTGACGTAATTTCCGGGGATCGAGCCATCGGACAGCAGACGGCCGTTCCTGCGGCCCCATTCGATACATCCGTCATCGCCGGTGCTATCGTCCCAGATGGGTTCGCACAGCCAGTAAAAGCCGGCGTTGCGCCCGGTATAGGCGGTTGCCTCGTCCGGCACGTCACTGATCGCGCCGCCGAGCTGAAGGACGTAGATTTCGCAATCCGGCGCCGGCGCATGCGCGATCGCATCGACGATGTGCCCGATGGCCTGATCGCTGATTTCGGACCAGAAACCGCCTTTGGCATAATAACGGCGCGACCAGGCATAGGCTGCGTCGTTGCGGCTTTGCAGCGTGAGATAGGACAGGTTTTCCAGGCCGCCACCGGCACCGTGAGCCAAGGTTCCGAACGGTAACAATGTTGCTGGCGCGTATGCGGTATCACCGAACCAAACAGCCGTGACGGCGATCCCCGATTGCGATGCAGTGAAAGACACGGTCAGATCCCTGGATTGTTGCCGCAGCAGATCGCGCAAAGCCGGAAGGACCTGGCGGGCACGGCTGAACGGGTAGTTCCATTGGCCAGCGACAATTCCGTCGAACGGATGCAACTGGAACCGGAAGCGGGTGATAACGCCGAAATTTCCGCCGCCGCCGCGAATGGCCCAGAAGAGTTCCGGGTTCCAGGTTGGGCTGGTCCAGGTGATATCGCCGCTGGCGAGCACGATTTCGGCACCCAGCAGGCTGTCGATCGTCAGGCCATACTTGCGGCTCGCCCAGCCCATGCCGCCGCCCAGCGTCAGTCCGGCAATGCCGGTGTGGGAAATCACGCCTGCGGGCACGATGTAACCCCGTGGCACCGTTGCGCGATCGAGATCGCCGAGCAAAGCGCCGCCGCCGACATCGACGGTCTGGGCCTGGTTGTCGATAACGATGGGACGGATCAGGGAGAGGTCGAGCACCAGCCCGTCATTGCAAGTGGAGAGACCAGGCAGGCTATGGCCGCCGCCGCGCACGGCAAGTAAGGCTCCGGAGGCCGCCGCCGCCCGCACGGCTTTTTGAACATCCTCGACATCCTGAGGGCGCACGATCGCGCGCGGCAGGCGGTCGGCGATGCCGTTCCAGACATGGCGGTAGCGATCATAGTCCGGATCACCGGCAGTGATCACCGGACAGTGAAGTTCTGCAGCGCTCAGTGCTTCCAGTAGCGAATTGGACATGGTCCTTGCCCTCGACTGGGCGATATCTACCATATTTTAGGAGTTGCAGAAATAACCCGTTTGCAGGTGATGCTGGTGTCCATCTTGGGTAAAACACCGGGGAATGCCCTGCCGGTTACTTGATGTCTGCCGCAATCTCCCAGACATGGCCGGAAGGATCGGCGAAGGCTGCGGTGCGGCGGCCCCAGGGACGGTCGATCGGGCCGTTGAGCAGCGTGATCCCGAGGCGGTTGAGTTCGGCGCAGACGGCGTCGGTGTCATCAACCTTGATCGTCAACAACATACGCGAGCCGGAGGATGATGCAGCCACAGGCAAAGGTGTCACCAGCTCCGGTGCTTCGCTCGATATCAGCAAATTGACCAGCAGGCCGGAGAAATTCAACACGGCGGAGACGTCGTCTTCAAATAGAACCTTGGGATTAAACGCCCGCTGATAAAATGACATGGCTTCATCGATATCATCGACGAACAGGGTGATGACCTCGATTGCGTCCAGCGTCATGGGACCTCCGGGAGTTCCTCATAAGGTGGCACCGGCGTATTGCGCCGGTGCCCGTCGAATGGATCAGCGTTTCATCGCCACGAGATTGAAATGGGCGCCCTGCGGATCGACGCAATTGACCACCCAAGCGCCGCCGGGGACTTCCATCGGGCCGTTGACGACCTTGCCGCCCTTGGCGTTGGAGCGGTCGATGGCTGCATCGAGAGCATCGACGTTGAAGTAGAACCCCCAATAGGGTGGTGCCGGGATGGCGGCCAGCTTGTTCATCATGCCGCCAATCTGGGCGCCGTCATGGGAAAAGAGCTGGTAAATGCCCATGTCGCCCATATCGAGGCCATCATCCTTCTGCCAGCCGAACATTTCCTGATAGAACGGAAGCTCGACGGCAATATCGCCGGCCATCAGCTCATGCCAGCCGATGCTGCCGGGGTCCATCTGCTTGATATCCGGCATTTCGCCGTCACTCGTGCTGAACAGGGCAAACACGGCACCATGCGGGTCGGCAACAACGGCGAAGCGGCCAACGCCTGGGATATCGTCCGGCTGCCGGTGCACGGTGCCGCCGAGCTTGACGAGTTTTTCCGCTGAAGCATCGACATCATCGACGCCGATATAGCCGAGCCAGGCCGGTGGAACGTTCATGTCCCGGGCGCTCTGCGGCAATGTCATCAGGCCGGCAACCCGCAAGCCGTTGGTCTTGAACAGCGTATAATCCGCATCGGGCATGCCGGAATCGGCCGAGGTCCAGCCGACCACGTCATCATAGAAGGTTTCGGCAGCCTTGGTATCGGTGGTCATCAGTTCGTACCAGACGAATGCGCCATGTCCTTTTTTCATTGCAATTCTCCTCCTCAAGTTTATGGCCGTCTGGCCGGGATCGCTGGATTGTTCAAATGCGGTTGTAGTCGCAGGACATGACGGATTTCCACGTGCCGTCGGCACGGCGGATGCGGGACGAGAAATTGCGGCTATCCGCGTCCCTGATGGTGATGATGTCCTGGTAGCGGGCGGTTTGGCCGGGATTGCCGAAATCGGGGCCTTCGCAGTCGAGCGTCAGCACCTTTCCGGTTTCATCGAGCTTTCCCTCGTAAATCCAGAGGTTTGTCATGACGGAACTGATGAACGATCCAACTTAAAGTTTCCTTGCCGGATCGTAGCCGAGCGCCAGGATATTCGTTGCCGCGCTGCCGTCCGGCATCGTGCCGGTGGCCTCGGCAACGATCCAGGCATCGCCCAGCAAGCGGGCGGTCTCCTCCCAGCTGGCGCCGCCATCCATATCGCCGCTTTCCTGGGAAGGATTGAACGTCAGGCGCCATCGTCCCGTCAGCTGCTGGAGCCAGCGGTGTTCGTCCACAAGATCTGCCTTCATCGCGTCTTCTCCTCTCCCAAGGGCGATTTCCGGGTCAGTCAGGTCAGGCACAGCAGGAATGGGGCTTTGCCTCTGCGTCATATTCGTCATGACGCTTCACGAAGCTCAGTGTCGATGTTTCATTGCGGCCCTTGGGCGCCCGGTCGAGGATCATCAGCGTCGTCAGGATTTCTTCGCCGCCGCGGGCATAGTCGGAATAGGTGTGGTAGATATTGCCGGCCTCGTCGCGGATGAAGGCGCTCATGCCAGGCAGCTCGTCATGGGCGTCGTCGCCGGATGTTTCGCGGAAATTGTAAAAGACCTTGCCGCTTTCCAGCTCTTCCTTGGTGAGGGAGACATGGTAGTCGAAATTGAAATCGCTGCCGAAGGACGAGACCCAGGGGAATTTCCAGCCCATGCGCTTCTTATAGGCTTCGATCTTGTCGAGCGGTGCGCGCGAGACGGTCACATAGGTGACGTCGTGATTGTTGAGATGGGCAAGCGTGCCATCGATATGATCGGACAGGAAAGAACAGCCGGGGCAGCCGGCCTCCCAGTCCGGGCCGAACATGAAATGATAGATCATCAGCTGGCTGCGGCCGTCGAACAGGTCGGCAAGTGTCTTTTGCCCCTGCGGCGTCTCGAACATATAGGCCTTGTCGACCTTCACCCAGGGCATGTTCTGCCGGGCGGCGCGGATCTTGTCGCGTAGCTTGGTTTCTTCCTTTTCGGTAACGAGCAGGGCCCTGCGCGCTTCAAGCCATTCGTCTCTGGATACAACCGGATTGCTCAACATCGTTCATTCCTCCTCAGAAAATCGCGTTTCGTTCCGCTTGACTAAATAGGTTGATATCAACATTATTAGCCCATGTCAAAGCCCATCGTGATTCCCTTCGAAACCACCCTTCATGTTCGCGACACATGCCTGTGCCTTCATGTGCAGCGCGCGGCGCGGGCTTTGGCGCGGAAATTCGACGAGGCATTGCGGCCGCTCGATCTGACCAATGGGCAATTTTCCCTGCTGATGTCGCTCAATCGGCCGGACCCGCCGGGAATGGGCCCGGTTGCCAATCTTCTGGCGATGGATCGCACCACGCTGACGGCGGCGCTGAAGCCACTGGAAAAGCGCGGGCTGCTCGTTACGATGAGCGATGACAGGGATCGCCGGCTGCGGCGGATGAAGCTGACGCCGGCAGGTCATGCGCTGCTCTCGACGGCGGTGCCAATCTGGAAGCGCACCCATGCCGATGTCGATGATGCGCTGGGCGAGGGGCGGCCGGACCGGTTGCGTTCCGACCTTCTGGCGCTTGCCTGATGACGAATTCCGGTCCGCTTCTGGAAGCGGACCATGTGTTAACCAAGGAGGAGACTGTCCATGAGAATGATTTTCGTCAACCTGCCGGTCAAGGATATCTCGAGGTCGAAGGCGTTTTTTGCCGGCCTCGGCTTCGGCTTCAATCCGGATTTTTCCAGCGACGATACGCTGTGCATGATCGTCGAGGAAAACATCTTCGTCATGCTCTTGCAGGAAGCGCGTTTCAAGGACTTCATCATCGATGAGATCAGCGATACCAGCAAGGCGACGGAAGTGCTGACAGCGCTGTCTGCCGCAAGCCGCCAGGAAGTGGACGAGACGCTGGCCAAGGCGCTGTCGCTCGGCGGCAAGGAATGGCGGCCGGTGATGGATTACGGCTTCATGTATGGCTGCAGCTTCCAGGACCCGGACGGCCATGTGTGGGAACTGGCCTATATGGAGCCACAGGCGGCAAACTGATACCCGTTGGGGGGAGCTGGAGTTCACCACCCGTCGCTCCGCCCCCCTCTCATTTCCATGCAAATTCATTCCAGACCGCACAATTCCTGCCACAAAGGGCTGACAGGACGAGGAAAAACGCCGCTATAAGCGCTGCGGCGGCAAAGACGGTGGTGAACCATGACGCAGAATGTCTACGACAATCCGGAATTTTTTGAAGGCTATAGCCAGCTCGGCCGGTCGGTCGAGGGGCTCGACGGGGCTGCTGAATGGGCGTCGATCCGGGCGTTGCTGCCGGACCTGAAGGGCAAGCGGATTGCCGATCTCGGCTGTGGGTTCGGCTGGTTCTGCCGGTTTGCCTGGGATGAGGGTGCTGCAAGCGTGGTTGGCTTCGATGTGTCGGACAACATGCTGGCGCGGGCACGGGCGACCTCAAATCCGGCGATCGTCTATGAGAAGGCCGATCTCGAGGTGCTGGAGTTGCCGCAGGCGTCGGTTGACCTCGTCTACAGTTCGCTTGCCTTTCATTACCTCAAGGATCTTCAAGCGCTGCTTCGCCGCGTCCATGCGGCCCTTGCGCCCGACGGCCAGCTGGTGTTTTCGACCGAACACCCGATCTACATGGCGCCGGCCCATCCCGGCTGGTCCAAGGATGCCGATGGGCGGACGACATGGCCGGTCAACGGTTATCTCGACGAAGGTCCGCGCACGACGGACTGGCTTGCCAAGGGCGTCGTCAAGCAGCACCGGACGCTGGGCACGCTGATCAATATGCTGATCGGCGCCGGTTTCACATTGCAGCATGTCGAGGAATGGGGGCCGTCGCTTGAACAGGTGGCCGCCCATCCGGAATGGGCAGACGAACGCGAGCGGCCGATGTTCCTGATAGTTTCCGCACGCAAATAACCGGCAGCACCGGGAACTTCGCGGGAAAACGGCTATTCCGCCCATTCCGTGTCGGCGGTGAAAGCGATTGTCAGCCAGCGATTGGGGCCTTCGCTGCCGATGCGGGCGCCGATATCGTCGCGCAGCTGGTCCCATTCCTCGATCGTGCGGGCGGGCATGCCCGGTGGCACGATGAAATAAAGCTCCACCTGCATCAACCGGCCGATGCGGGCGACATAGGCGCGGTGGGACAGGAAGGCCTGTTCCTGCACCACCTCTTCCGCCACTTCGTCGATCCTTGCCCGCAAGGGCGCCGGTGTCATCAGCAGGATATCGGACAGCGCCTGGCGCACCGTGCCGACCGGCATCGGAATGATGACGACGGAGACCAGCGCCAGAACGGCCGGGTCAATATAGGGCGCGATCCAGGCAAGCTGCGTGCCGTCGACGAAAAAGCCGCCGATAAAGGCGATCAACAGGGCGGCCGTGATACCGGCGGACATCAGCCAGGCGGTGGCATCCAGGGTTAGAAATCCGGAGCGGATCGTGGCGTTTTTCCTGCGGACGACGGCGGCCATGGTCAGGCAGGCCGCAAGCGTGATGGCCGCATAGAGGATCGCATAATCGAATTCGAGCGCATGGCCGCCGGAGAGAATGCTGATGATCGCGTTGATCAGCGCGTAGACGGCAACGCTCATCAACAGGACGCCGTTCAGCCCGAGCACGATCGGCTCGAGATGCCAGAAGCCGAGCGAAAACCGCGCCCGCAGCTTGCCCTTGCCACGGGCCGGGTCCGCATCGCTGGCAATCAGCCTGGCGACCACCAAAGCGAGCGTGCTCATGCTGGCATCGGCGAGCGAGTAGACCCCGTCGAAGGCGATCGAGAAGGAGCCGGTGACGATGCCGAATGCAATGCCGGAACAGGCGATCAGAATCGTCACGGCAATGGAGATTTTCAGGATCGTCTGTTCGGCTTGCATGGGTCTGCTCGGAATGGTGGGCTTTGGGATGGGGCTTGCACACGGAAGTGTGGGCGCGTTTGCGGCATTTGCCTATATCCGAATGACGGCCGAATGGCGGCTCTGCAAAGAATTGCACCAAAGGGCGGCGTTCAGTTCAGAGCGTTGTGCGCAAGAGTTTTTGCAGTTGAAAAAGAAACACCCCTGAATCCACTGGGATTCAGGGGTGTCGATCGGTGAAAGATGCGTACGGCTGCTTTTAGCCGAGATCGCCGAGATCGCGAACGGCGCCACGGTCGGCCGAGGTGGCGAAGGCGGCGTAGGCTTTCAGCGCCGTGGTGACCTTGCGCTTGCGCAGCTCGACCGGCTTCCAGCCCTTGGCGTCCTGTTCGGCGCGGCGCGCAGCGATTTCGGCGTCATCGACACGCAGCGAGATCGTCCGGTTGGGGATGTCGATATCGATCATGTCGCCTTCGCGCACGATGCCGATCAGGCCGCCATTGGCAGCTTCCGGCGAGACGTGGCCGATGGAGAGGCCGGACGTGCCGCCGGAAAAGCGGCCGTCGGTGATCAGGGCGCAGGCCTTGCCCAGTCCCTTCGATTTCAGGTAGCTGGTCGGATAAAGCATTTCCTGCATGCCCGGGCCGCCCTTGGGACCTTCATAGCGGATAACAACGACATCGCCGGCTTTGACCTCATTGGCAAGGATCGCCTTGACCGAGGAATCTTGGCTTTCGAAGACGCGGGCGGGGCCGGAGAATTTCAGGATCGATTCATCTACGCCGGCTGTCTTCACGATGCAGCCGTTGATGGCGATATTGCCCTTGAGCACGGCCAAGCCGCCGTCCTTGGAGAACGGGTGCTGGGCATCGCGGATGACGCCCTTTTCGCGGTCGAGGTCGAGTTCCTTCCAGCGTGCGCTCTGGCTGAAGGCAACCTGCGTCGGCACGCCGCCGGGTGCGGCACTGAACAGTTCAAGTGCTGTCGGATTGTCGGTGACGGAAATATCCCATTGCGACAGGGCATCGCGTAGCGTCTTGGCATGCACGGTCGGCAGGTCGGCATTCAAGAGGCCTGCGCGGTTGAGCTCGCCCAGGATCGCCATGATGCCGCCGGCCCGGTGCACGTCTTCCATATGCACGTCAGACTTGGCGGGCGCGACCTTGGAGAGGCACGGAACCTTGCGCGACAGCCGGTCGATGTCATCCAGGTTGAAATCGATTTCGCCTTCATGGGCGGCGGCAAGAATGTGCAGAACGGTGTTGGTCGAACCGCCCATGGCGATATCGAGCGCCATGGCATTTTCAAATGCGCCCCTGGACGCGATGGTGCGCGGCAATGCCGTTTCGTCATCCTGTTCGTAGTAGCGCTTGGCGAGACCGACGATGCGGCGGCCGGCTTCGAGAAACAGCTTTTCACGATCGGAATGGGTCGCCAGCGTCGAGCCGTTGCCGGGCAGCGACAGGCCAAGGGCTTCCGTCAGACAGTTCATCGAATTGGCGGTGAACATGCCGGAGCAGGAGCCGCAGGTCGGGCAGGCCGAGCGCTCGATGGTCTTGACGTCCTCGTCCGACATGCTGTCGTCGGCGGCGGCCACCATGGCATCGACCAGATCGAGCGCATGGATCTTGCCGTCGGACAGCAGAACCTTGCCGGCTTCCATCGGGCCGCCGGAAACGAAGATGGTCGGGATGTTGAGGCGCAGCGAGGCCATCAGCATGCCGGGGGTGATCTTGTCGCAATTGGAAATGCAGACCATCGCATCGGCGCAATGGGCATTGACCATATATTCGACGCTGTCGGCGATGATCTCGCGCGACGGCAGCGAGTAGAGCATGCCATCATGGCCCATGGCGATACCGTCATCGACGGCGATCGTGTTGAATTCCTTGGCGACGCCGCCATTGGCTTCGATCTCGCGGGCCACCAGCTGGCCGAGGTCTTTCAGATGCACATGGCCCGGCACGAACTGGGTGAACGAGTTCACCACCGCAATAATCGGCTTGCCGAAATCGCCGTCCTTCATGCCCGTCGCACGCCAAAGGCCGCGAGCGCCGGCCATGTTGCGGCCGTGGGTGGTGGTGCGGGAGCGATAGGCAGGCATGGACGTCTTCCTTGAGCTTGTCTGGGTGAACGGCAGATATAGGGTTCAGGGACCACAATTTCAGCGGTTCCTATCGCAAAACTGCGCCCGCGTCACGAATTTCGTAACAATATTTCGTGTTTTTTGGAGGGCGGCAGTCTTTCAAACGGGCTTGCCCCGCACGTTTGAATGGATTGCTTTGCGATCATATCGCCCAAAATTGCAAATTTGGCCGGACTGACGTCGCTGAGCCCCGATCGCAGCCCGAATTCCGGCGCAACTGATTGATTTCGAAGAATAACGGTCACCACCTACCTTGTTTGGGGGATGCGGACGGCCGGTTTTCACTCTTTATTGCCGGGGCTGGACACTTTGCAAACCCGGCAATTTCATCACGTAAACCATTGTATAATCTCCTCTCCGGTAACGGGGAGGGGATTTTGCAATCTAGAGAAGCGGGCTTTTGCGCCCTGCAAGATGATCGCGATTAAGCGCCTCCATGATGTCGCGCGCATCGTCGCGATCTAGGCCTGCAAGATCACGGCCGTCCGATGCGGCCGGCAGATGCGTGATCACGTCCATCACGGTCCAGGTGCCATTCCGTTCCTGGCGCAGCTCGTAGCGCGGTTCCTTCACAGGCGAACTCGTCCTTGGTTTTGGTGTGAGGTCTGTCTTTGACGGCGGTTCATGATCCCGGTGGCGGATGGCAAAGTCAACCGGTTCATTCCGGGAGCTGCTGCGGGCGGTCATCCAGGCTGAAACAACAACGAAAAAGGCCTTCCGGTTTCCCGAAAGGCCTTTAGAAACTGGATGGTGGGCGTGACAGGGATTGAACCTGTGACCCCTACGATGTCAACGTAGTGCTCTCCCGCTGAGCTACACGCCCATCCGATGTCGGCGCATAGACCATAAACCTCCTGGGGCGTCAATAGGCTTTTTTCGGCTTTTTGACAGGAAGTTTTGCGGCCCCTGCGGCACAGCCTTAAGCGGCCAGCATCTTGTTCACTTCGTCCACAAGATCACGCAGATGGAAGGGCTTGGACAGGACCTTTGCGTCCTTCGGAGCTTTCGAATCGGGGTTCAGCGCCACTGCGGCAAAGCCGGTGATGAACATGACCTTGAGGTCGGGATCGAGTTCGGTCGCCCGGCGGGCAAGCTCGATGCCGTCCATTTCGGGCATGACGATATCGGTCAGAAGAAGCGAAAACGGCTCTTCGCGCAGCCGGTCATAGGCGCTGGCGCCATTGTCGAACGACAATACCTTGTAACCGGCCTTTTCCAGGGCTTTCACCAGGAACCGGCGCATGTCGTTATCGTCTTCGGCGAGGAGGATTTTTGGACTCATGGATTAAAGCCGTTGCACCTTACGTGTCGATGTCGGGAATTGCGGTGACGTCATGAAACCGCAGTTGAGTAAATATCCGGTGAAGACTGAAGGTCAAGCCCCGCTCACCGGCAGGAAACGACTATGGACATGATTGCCGCCTGCTGGCAACATACACGAAGCATCAAGATTGTGACATGGTAAAAAAGGGCTGCGATGACGCAGAACGTCAGCGAAACCGAACAGTTCGAAGTTCGCGAGCCGGAAATGCAGCGCATTCCCTTTGTCTTCAATTCGCCCCATAGCGGCAGGGTCTACAGTTCATCCTTCCTGAAAAAATCCCGCCTGGACCACCTGTCGATCCGCCGCTCCGAAGATCATTTCGTCGATGAACTGTTCCATTGCGTCACCGATCTCGGCGCCCCCTTGTTAATGGCGCATTTCCCGCGTGCCTTTCTTGACGTCAACCGCGAACCTTATGAGCTCGATCCGCGTATGTTCGACGGTCCCTTGCCGCCGCATGCCAATATCAGCTCGATGCGGGTGGCGGGCGGTCTTGGCACAGTGCCGCGGCTGGTCGCTGAAAACATGGAAATCTACCGCGGCCGCTTTCCCGTTTCCGAAGCGCTGGAACGGATCGAGACCATCTACAAACCCTATCATGCCTGCCTGCGGCGGCTGATTGCCCGCACACATGTGCAGTTCGGACTGGCGGTCCTGATCGACTGCCATTCGATGCCGGGCAATATCCGGCTGGCCGGGACGGGCCAACGGCCCGACTTCATTATCGGCGACCGCTATGGCACCAGTGCCTCGGCCGATCTGTCGCGGACTGCGGTCTCGCTCCTGGAGGATCTCGGCTTTTCCGTCGCCCGCAACAAGCCCTATGCCGGCGGCTTCATCACCGAACATTACGGCCGGCCGGCGCGCGGGCTGCATGCGCTGCAGATCGAGATCAATCGTGGTCTCTATGTCGATGAAACGACGCTGCAGAAGAAGCGGGATTTTCCGATGCTGGCAGACGCGATCGGCATGTTTCTCAGCGGACTTGCGGCGCATGTTGAAAGTTATGCGCCAAGTACATCGGCGGCCGGGACGCCGCTCGCTGCCGAATAGCCGTCTTTTCCAGGACATTCTTTCCCTGACATCAAGACAAAAAAAACCGCGCTTGTGGCGCGGCTAAGTCTAGGGAGGAAACACCCAAGGAGGGTATTTACAGCCACAAGTGACTGTAGGGAAAATTTAATATTGCAGCGCACAATTGTCAAGCTAGATTTGGCCACAATTGGTGCAGTGCGCCAAAACCCTGGGATGTGGTATTGCTGTAAATTGGCCGGTTTCGCGCTGTTTATTGATTTTTCAGGCCGGTTCTTCGTAAAACCGTCACAAGACTGCCGTCACATCTGCTGATCGGCGCGATTTTTTCCGATTTTCCTGCCAAAGGCTTCTTTTTCAAAAAAATGTGCCATAAGCAGATTCAGCCTTCCATTCCCCTATTTTCGTGAGGTTTCATGCTGCCGGACCGTGAATTTTTCGATCGCCTTGCCGATGCTGCCAAGGCGCAGACCCTGCCGCGTTTCCGCACCGGCATCAGTGTCGCCAACAAGGAGGCTGCCGGTTTCGACCCGGTTACCGAGGGCGACCGGGCGGCCGAAACGGCAATCCGCGCGCTGATCGAGGCGCATTTTCCCGAGCATGGCATTCTGGGCGAGGAATTCGGCAATATCGGGCTCGACCGGGATTATGTCTGGGTGATCGATCCGATCGACGGGACTCGCGCGTTCATCTCTGGCCTGCCGGTCTGGGGCACGCTGATCGGCCTCTATCACAAGGGCGAGGCGGTGATGGGGCTGATGGACCAGCCGTTTACCGGCGAGCGCTATTTCGCCGATGGCAAGAACACTCATTATCGCGGGCCGGGCGAAGACAAGGTGGTCTCGACACGCGCTTGCGCCGATCTCAGCCAAGCCATCCTCTTCACCACCTCGCCGCATCTTTATACCGGCGATATCAAGACCCGCTTCGAGGCGGTGCAGGACAAGGTGCAGCTCGCCCGCTACGGCTGCGATTGCTACGCTTTCGCGCTGCTGGCAGCCGGTCATATCGACCTCGTCATCGAATGCGGCCTGAAGCCCTATGATGTCGGCGGGATCATTCCGCTGATCGAACAGGCCGGCGGCATCATCACCGACTGGAATGGCGGCCCGGCGGAAATGGGCGGCGAGGTGATTGCTGCTGGCAGTGCCGAAATCCACACACAGGCGCTGGCCATCCTGAAGGGCTGAGAGCCCAACGGATGTCAGGCCGACAGGTCCTCGCTATCGGCGAGCGCCGTGTCCGCCGTGCTGCCGGGGATGAAGGCCTCGATGGCGGCGATCGCCTGGGCGCGATAATGGTCTGATTCCTGCAGGAGTTCGTGCCGGGCGCCGTCGATCGGGATCATGTGGCCGGCGCGAAAATTGCGGGCAAGGGTCTCCACCGCCAGATGCGGCACCAGCCTGTCCTGCGTCGGCGCCAGCACGATGGTCGGCACGCGGATCTGAGTCAGATGTTCGCGGGCGGACACGCGCTTGATCGCCTTGAATGTCTCATGCAGCCAGCGGGCGGTGGGCGGTCCAAGCGCAAGTTCCGGATGGGCGTCCGTCAATGCCTTGTTGCGGGCAAAGCGCCGTGCATCCGAGGTTAAAAGATTTTCCGGAAAGGGCCGCGAACCCTTGTCGCGCATCAAGGGCAGGGAGCCGAGACCAAAGAGCGTGAAAGCGCTGGCCAGGAGGCTGACCATGCCGTGGCCGACCTTTTGGCCGCCGAGCGCCATGAAGGGGGCGGCGATCGCCAGCCGGTCGATGCGGCTGGCAAGCAGCGGCGCCTGCGCCAGGGCGACCAGTGCGCCCATCGAATGGGCCAGCATGAAGAAGGGCAGGCGGGTATCGGGAAGCACGATCTTTTCAAGGAAGGTCGAGAGATCGCTCTCGTAATCGGCAAAGCGCCTGACGTGACCACGGCGCCTGTTTTTCAAGAGCCGCTCGGAGCCCGCCTGGCCGCGCCAGTCGAAGGTTGCGACCCACAGGCCACGCGCGGTGAGCTCGCCGATCGTCTCGGCATATTTCTCGATCGATTCATTGCGTCCCTGCAGCAGCACGACGGTGCCCTTGGCGACCGGCGTATCGGACTTGAAGATCGCATAACGGAGCTTGCGGTTGCCCACGCCTTCGAAGAACCCGACGGTATGATTGCCGGGGATCGGATTGTCCGGGGTGGAATGAAGCATTGACGTCATGGCAGGTCCGTGTCCGGCGGGTCTTTCAGGGTGCAGTGGCAACACACCAGTGCGCCGGCTGCAGAAGAATGCGCCTGCAATGCACCGGATTTATGATCGCCTATTTTGATCAATATCGATTAAGGAACGGTGCAGGCAAAGCAGTGGGGAAGCGATCCGCACGGTCAAAAATGTTGGCCATCTGGAAAAAGGGCCGGAAACGGTGGGGGACTTATACCGTTCCCGGCCAGAGACAGTCGGCTGGTAGAGGACAGGGAGCTTTGGGAGAAGGGACGTTCACCTTGGCTGCCTGCCTCGTCTTCCGATGGTTCGGTTTTAAAGCATGAAAGCTGAACGCAGCTCGAACCGGCCGTTCATCCTGCGTTTATCGGCGGCGTGGGTCATGAGATGCGCGTTCTTAGTTGTGCAACGGGGGGCTTGAAGGCCGCAAAAACAATTCCCATCTCATCCTCACGGGCGCCGAAACCGGGCCCGTTCACCGGTTCTGCCATTGCCACTTGCAGGGATGACAGAGCCAAGATCGCACACCCGTTGCTCACAAGAGGACATCATGCGTCACGTTGATTTTTCCCCCCTTTACCGTTCCACCGTCGGTTTCGACCGTCTCTTCACCATGCTCGACAGTCTCGGCCAGCCGGACCAGTCGCAGACCTATCCGCCCTACAATATCGAGCGGACCGGCGAGAGCACCTACCGGATCACCATGGCTGTTGCCGGGTTTGACGAAAGCGAACTTTCGATCGAAGCCCGCGAACACACGCTGACCGTCAAAGGTGAGAAGAGCGAAGAAAAGGCGACCGACAACCAGTTCCTCTATCGCGGCATTGCCAAGCGCGCGTTTGAACGCCGCTTCCAGCTCGCCGACCATGTGGAAATCCAGTCCGCTTCGCTGAAGAACGGCCTGCTTCACATCGATCTCCTGCGCGAGATCCCGGAAGCCGCCAAGCCGCGCCGCATCGATATCGTTGCCGCGCAGTCGGCGCCGAAGCAGATCGAAGCGACGCAGGTCACCGGCGCCACCAACTAAACCGTTGATCTGAAGAAAAAACGCAGTGCTTTTCGGGGCACTGCGGATATTCGGGAGCCGTTTGCAGCCGCGTGTTGCAGGCGGCTTTTTTGTTCCAAAGCGCTCTCGACGCCTTTATTGTGCAACCGGAGCCGGAGCCGAAACCTCAGCCTGAGCCGCAGCGACGGCTGCATTTGCGGCGGCAACGGCCAGGCGGCGGTTGCGTTCGGCATATTTCTGGGCAATCACCGCGCAGGCCATCAGCTGGATCTGGTGAAACAGCATCAAAGGCAGGACGATACTGCCGATGCCCTGGCCGGCGAAGATGACGTTGGCCATCGGTACGCCGCTGGCAAGGCTCTTTTTCGAGCCGCAGAAGGTGATGGCGATCTCGTCCTGCTTGGAAAAGCCCATCAGGCGGCTGCCGTACATGGTGACGATCAGCACGACGGCGAGAAGCAGGATGTCGAGGACGATGACGACAGCGATGTCACGGATGGAGAACGTGCTCCAGATGTTTTCGGTGACCGCTTCGCTGAAGGCGAGATAGACGACCATCAGGATCGAGCCGCGATCGACCGGCATCAGCAGCGTCTTGCGGGCGCGGATGAAATTGCCGATCCACGGCTGCAGGATCTGGCCGAGAATGAACGGCGCCAGCAGCTGCAACAGGATCTGTTCGAGCGCATCGAACGAGAAGCCGCCATGGCCGCCGGCTGTAAACAACAGGCCGACCAGAAGCGGCGTCAGGAACATCCCGAAAATATTGGAGGCCGAGGCGGCACAGATGGCGGCGGGTACATTGCCGCCTGCCATCGACGTGAAGGCAATCGACGACTGTACGGTCGAGGGCAGCACACAGAGAAAGAGGATGCCGGTATAGAGCGCCGGTGGCAGGAGGGTCGGCGGCAGGAAGCCGATGGCAAGGCCGAGCAACGGAAAGAGCACGAAGGTCGAGGCCAGGATGACGATATGCAGCCGCCAATGCAGCAGGCCGGCCACCACGACATCGCGCGACAGCCGCGCACCGTGCAGGAAGAACAGCAGCCCGATAGCAATCTTGGTGGCAAGACCGAACCAGTCCGCCGGCTCGCCGGAAATCGGCAGCAGCGATGCCAGGATGACCGTGCAGACCAAAAGGAGGGTGAAGGTATCGGGCAGGAAACGGCGCATATCGATCGTCCAGACAGTGAAAAGGTGATTGGCGGCATCATTGTCATTATGATATCGAATGCAAGTAATAACGATTATCACAAATCAGGATGACCGATGCTGGATCTGGCTCAGCTGCGCAGTTTTCTTGCCGTCGAGCAGATGGCGAGCTTTACGCTTGCCGCAGAGCGGCTGGGGCTCGGGCAATCGACGGTCAGCCAGCATATCCGCAGGCTGGAAGCTGATCTCGGGCGAAAGCTGGTGGAGCGCGATACGCATCGTGTGTCGCTGACGGCCGATGGCGAGGCGCTTTTGGGACCGGCGCGCGCCATGCTGTCGCTGGACGGGCAGGTGAAATCGCTGTTTGCCGAGCGCAGTCTGCATGGCCGCCTGCATCTTGGCGTCTCGGAAGATTTCGTCATGAGCCGGCTTCCGGCCGTGCTGGAAGATTTTACCCGGGCGCATGCCTCCGTCGATCTTGAACTGACCGTTGCGCTCAGCGGTACGCTTTATCAGATGCAGGATGAGGGCGCTCTCGATCTGGTGCTCGCCAAGCGCCGGATCGGCGATGCGCGCGGCCAGCTGGTCTATCGCGAGCCGCTGGTCTGGCTGGCGCGCGATCCGGAGCGGGTGATGCGGGGTGACGTGCTGCCGCTGATCGCCTTTCCGCCGCCAAGCATTACCCGCAGCGTTGCACTCGAAGCACTGGAGCGGGCAGGCGTGCCGTGGCGCATCGTCTGCACCTGCGGCAGCCTTAGCGGCCTGACGGCCGCCGCCCGTGCCGGAATGGGCGTTCTGGTGCAGCCGCGCAGCATGGCCCCGGCCGGATTGCGGGAAATCACGTCGGACAGGTTGCCGCGGCTTGAGGATGTGGAATTCGTGCTGGTGGCGCGGCGCGGCGCGGACAGGGCACTGGTGAAAGCTCTGTCCGGTGAAATCCTGGCGACGGTCGGCGGGCTGCAGGCGGCGTCCCCGGCAGGCAAACCGTCGCTCTGATCAGAGCGCCTTCAGGAACTGATCGACATCATCGGGCGTCGTCGCAAAGCTGGTGACCAGGCGGTAGAGGCCCTCGTCGCCAGCGACGGTATCCGCCAGCGCATGCGGCACTGGCCAATCATAAAACACGGCACCATCGGCCTGCAGCTTGGCAGCGGTTTC
This sequence comes from Rhizobium sp. Root483D2, assembly GCF_001426685.1. Classification (GTDB taxonomy): domain Bacteria; phylum Pseudomonadota; class Alphaproteobacteria; order Rhizobiales; family Rhizobiaceae; genus Pararhizobium; species Pararhizobium qamdonense. Next base: position 307,582 of record NZ_LMFB01000019.1, read on the forward strand.
CGTTTTAAGCACAACGAACAGTTCGTTGGAGCCGCTTGGCCAGGCAAGCCGCGTGCTGTTTGAGCCCGCAATACCCTCGGCCAGCCGGGTTGCCATGCCGTTGGCGTGGCGGGCGAGATCGAGCCAGAGGCCGCCTTCCAGATAGGCGTCGAACTGGGCGGCGATGAAGCGGGATTTCGAAAACAGCTGGGCGGAGCGTTTGCGCAGATAGCCCATTTCCTCGGCCTTCGACGTATCGAACATGATCAGCGCCTCGGCGCACCAGCAACCATTTTTGGTACCGCCAAAGGAGAGAAGGTCGATGCCGCGTTTCCAGGTCATTTCGGCCGGTGTCGTATCAAGCGTCACCAGTGCATTGGCAAAACGGGCGCCGTCCATATGCAAGGGCAGCTTGGCCGCCTTGGCGATGGCGGCGATCGTGTCGATTTCGGCAAGGCTATAGACGGTGCCGGCTTCCGTCGCCTGCGTCATGGTGATTGCCATCGGCTGGCCGCCATGGACGCCGCCGCCGCGTGTGCGCTGGATTTCCTTTTCCAGCCGGGCCGGATCCATCTTGCCGTGGGGGCCATCGACCGGCGCAAGCTTGGCGCCATGCGAGAAGAATTCGGGCGCGCCGCATTCGTCGGCATTCACATGCGCTTCGCGGTGGCACAGAACGTGACCGCCTGGGCGATTGGTGCTGGCCAGGGCAAGTGAGTTGGCGGCCGTGCCGGTTGCGACGAAGAACACGGCTACGTCGCGCTCGAACACTTCAGACAGCGTCTTTTCGACCTTCTTGTCGAGATCGCTGGTGCCATAGGCCGATGCAAAGCCACCGGCAGCCTTGACGAGGCTTTCGGCGATCACGGGATGGGCGCCTGCCCAGTTGTCGGAGGAGAAAATCATGATGCGATCCTGCTATGCCGGAGAAACGCTCCCCGAATTGGTTGGTCAGGCGAGACCATACGGATGCCGTTGCGGCAATCAATCCAGGAGAGGCGAGATAAGGACAATATCAGACCAGTTTGAAACCAAATTGAAGAAAATATGGAGTTGACGAAAGAAAATTACAAAAACGTGAAATTAACCGCAATGTTCGGCAAAATAGGTCTGAATATTTTGCATGAGTGGTCTTGCGGAGGAGGGTGCTTTCTGGCATAGAGCCTATGAAATAGGACAGTATGACTGTCCTATTTCGGTCTCAAGACCGGAAGGACGCCGGAACGCCCGCCTGATGCGGCTTCCAGCTGACGATTGTAGACCGCGCCGGACGTTATCTGATCCGGGCCGGCGGGACAATCGCGATGGTCGCGAGCACTCTGTGCCGGATGCAGTCAATGCTTCATTTGCGACCGGATCAGGATCATGCAACGATAATGCCGGTGCCGGCCTGAACGGGACTCTTGCCCGCAAAAGCCTGCCTGGACTGCGGAAATATCCGGCCATGCCGGGTTAACAGGAGGGAAGACGATGACGGACCTTACGCCATCCACCGTAACTGGGCTCAACATTGCGCGCGAAACCGCGACGGTTGAGACGCATACCGCATTTCCGGGCCTGCCGAAAAAACAGGGTCTTTACGACCCGCGCAACGAACATGATGCCTGCGGCGTCGGTTTCGTCGCCCATATGAAGGGCCAGAAGTCCCACCAGATCGTCAAGGATGGCCTGTTCATCCTGGAAAACCTGACGCATCGCGGCGCTGTCGGCGCCGATCCTTTGATGGGTGATGGTGCCGGCATTCTGGTTCAGATTCCCGACCGCTTCTTCCGCGAGGAAATGGCGCTGCAGGGCGTTACGCTGCCGAAGGCTGGTGAATACGCCGTCGGATACCTGTTCATGCCACAGGACGAGGCGCAGATCGCCCATTTTAAGCAGGTGATCACCGAGGTCGTTGCGGAAGAGGGCCAGACGCTGCTCGGCTTCCGTGAAGTGCCGGTCGATAACGCCTCTTTGTCCAAGGCCGAGCATATTGCTGCGACCGAGCCGCATCATGTGCAGGTGTTCATCGGGGCCGGCCGCGATGCCGCGACCAATGCCGAATTTGAACGCCGCCTGTTTACGCTGCGCAAGGTGATCTCAAACCGCATCTACGATGCCTTCAAAGGCGCCGAGACCGGCTTCTATCCGGTGTCGCTGTCGACCAAGACCATTGTCTACAAGGGCATGTTTCTGGCCTATCAGGTGGCCGCCTATTTCAAGGATCTGGCCGATCCCCGCTTCGAATCGGCTGTCGCCCTTGTGCACCAGCGCTTCTCGACCAACACCTTTCCGTCGTGGAAGCTGGCGCATCCCTACCGCATGGTCGCCCATAACGGCGAGATCAACACGCTGCGCGCCAACGTCAACTGGATGGCCGCACGGCAGGCTTCGGTATCCTCGCCGCTGTTCGGCGGCGATATTTCCAAGCTGTGGCCGATCTCCTATGAGGGGCAGTCGGATACAGCCTGTTTCGATAACGCGCTCGAATTCCTGGTGCAGGGCGGGTATCCGCTGTCGCATGCGGTCATGATGCTGATCCCGGAGGCCTGGGCCGGCAACCAGCTGATGGCGCCCGAGCGCAAGGCATTCTACGAATATCATGCCGCTCTGATGGAGCCGTGGGATGGCCCGGCCGCCGTCTGCTTTACCGATGGCAAGCAGATCGGCGCGACGCTCGACCGCAACGGCCTGCGCCCGGCACGTTATCTGGTCACTGACGACGACCGCGTCATCCTCGCGTCCGAGGCCGGCACCCTGCCGGTCAAGGAAGAGAGCATCGTCAAGAAGTGGCGCCTGCAGCCGGGCAAGATGCTGCTGATCGATATGGAGGAAGGCCGCATCATCTCCGACGAGGAGCTGAAGTCGAACCTTGCCAACCAGCATCCCTACCGCCAGTGGCTGGACAACACCCAGCTCATTCTCGAGGACCTGAAGCCGGTCGAACCCCGGGCGCTGCGCCGCGACGTGTCGCTGCTCGATCGCCAGCAGGCGTTCGGCTATACCCAGGAAGACACCAAGATCCTGATGTCGCCGATGGCCACGACCGGCCAGGAAGCCATCGGCTCGATGGGTACCGATACGCCGATTTCGGCAATGTCGGACAAGACCAAGCTGCTTTATACCTATTTCAAGCAGAACTTCGCGCAGGTCACCAACCCGCCGATCGATCCGATCCGCGAAGAGCTGGTGATGAGCCTGGTCTCGTTCATCGGCCCGCGCCCGAACCTGCTCGATCATGCCGGCATGGCGCATGCCAAGCGGCTGGAAGTGCGCCAGCCGATCCTGACCAATGGCGATCTGGAAAAGATCCGCTCGATCGGCCACACGGAAGACCGTTTCGACACCAAGACGCTCGATTTCACCTATGATATCGCGCGTGGTGCGGAAGGCATGCCGGAAATTCTCGACCGGCTGTGCGAGCGCGCCGAAGCCGCCGTCAAGGGTGGCTACAACATCATCGTGCTGTCCGACCGGCAGATCGGCCCGGACCGCATCGCGATCCCGGCACTGCTGGCGACCGCCGCCGTCCACCATCACCTGATCCGCAAGGGGCTTCGCACCTCGGTCGGTCTCGTGGTGGAGACCGGTGAGCCGCGCGAAGTGCACCATTTCTGCCTGCTGGCAGGCTATGGCGCCGAGGCGATCAACCCTTATCTCGCGTTCGATACGCTGACCGACATGCACAAGCGTGGCGAATTTCCGAAGGAAGTCGATGGCAGCGAAGTCGTCTACCGCTACATCAAGGCGGTCGGCAAGGGTATACTCAAGGTCATGTCCAAGATGGGCATCTCGACCTACCAGTCCTATTGCGGCGGCCAGATCTTCGATGCGATCGGTTTGAACTCCGAACTGATCGACCGGTATTTCTTCGGCACGGCAACGCAGATTGAAGGCATCGGCCTGGAAGAAATCGCCAAGGAAACCTTCAATCGCCATCAGGCCGCCTTCGGCGCTGATCCGCTGTTGAAGAGCACGCTCGATATCGGCGGCGAATATGCCTACCGCATGCGCGGCGAAGGCCATGCCTGGTCGCCGGACGCTGTCGCCTCGCTGCAGCATGCCGTGCGCGGCAATGCAGAAGATCGCTACCGCGAATTTGCCGAGATGGTGAATGGCGCAGCCTTGCGGATGAACACCATTCGCGGCCTGTTTTCAATCAAGGGCGCGGAAGCGACCGGCCGCAAGCCGATCCCGATCGAGGCGGTCGAGCCGGCCGCCGATATCGTCAAGCGGTTTTCCACCGGCGCCATGTCGTTCGGTTCGATCTCGCGCGAAGCCCATACGACGCTGGCGATTGCCATGAACAGCATCGGCGGCAAGTCGAACACCGGCGAGGGCGGCGAAGAAGCCGACCGTTACCTGCCGCTTTATAATGGCTCGCGCAATCCGGAACGCTCGGCGATCAAGCAGATCGCGTCCGGCCGTTTCGGCGTCACGACCGAATATCTGGTCAATGCCGACATGCTGCAGATCAAGGTGGCGCAGGGTGCCAAGCCCGGCGAGGGCGGCCAGCTGCCCGGCCATAAGGTCGATGCGACCGTTGCCAAGACACGGCATTCGACACCGGGCGTCGGCCTGATTTCGCCGCCGCCGCACCATGACATCTATTCGATCGAAGATCTGGCGCAGCTGATCTACGACCTGAAGAACGTCAACCCGGAAGCGGATATCTCCGTCAAGCTGGTCTCGGAAGTCGGCGTCGGCACGGTTGCGGCCGGTGTCGCCAAGGCGCGCGCCGATCATATCACCGTCTCCGGCTATGACGGCGGCACCGGCGCGTCGCCGCTGACATCGCTGAAGCATGCCGGCAGCCCCTGGGAAATCGGCCTTGCCGAAACCCATCAGACGCTGGTGCTGAACGGCCTTCGGTCGCGTATCGCGCTGCAGGTCGATGGCGGCCTGAAGACCGGCCGCGACGTGATCATCGGCGCGCTCCTGGGCGCCGACGAGTTCGGCTTCTCCACCGCGCCGCTGATTGCCGCCGGCTGCATCATGATGCGCAAATGCCATCTCAACACCTGTCCGGTTGGCGTGGCGACACAGGACCCGGTCCTGCGCAAGCGCTTCAAGGGTGCGCCCGAGCATGTGGTCAACTACTTCTTCTTCGTCGCAGAGGAAGTACGCGAAATTCTCGCATCGCTCGGTTTTGCCAAGTTCGACGAGGTCATCGGCCTTTCCGAACTGCTTGAAAAGGATGCGATGATCTCGCACTGGAAGGCCAATGGGCTCGACTTCTCCCGCATCTTCCACAAGGTGGATGCGCCGAAGGAAAAGACCTATTGGACGGAGCGGCAGAACCATCCGATCCACGACATTCTCGACCGCAGGCTGATTGCAGAAGCACAGCCGGCGCTGGAATCAAAGACGCCCGTCACCATCGAGGTCGATATCAAGAATGTCGATCGCTCGGCCGGTGCGATGCTGTCCGGTGAAGTTGCCAAGCGTTACCGTCACAAGGGACTGAAGGACGACACGATCACGGTGAAGCTGACCGGCACGGCGGGACAGTCGTTCGGCGCGTTCCTGGCGAACGGCATCACGTTCGAGCTGATCGGCGATGGCAACGACTATGTCGGCAAGGGTCTTTCAGGTGGCCGCATCGTCGTGCGTCCGCCGGAAAATTCCAGGATCGTCGCGGCCAAGTCGATCATCGTTGGGAACACGGTGCTGTACGGCGCGATCTCGGGCGAGTGCTATTTCAACGGCGTCGCCGGCGAACGCTTCGCCGTGCGCAACTCCGGCGCCATCGCGGTTGTCGAGGGCGTGGGCGACCATGGCTGCGAATACATGACCGGCGGTGTGGTCGTGGTTCTCGGCGAGACCGGCCGCAACTTTGCAGCTGGGATGTCGGGCGGTGTCGCCTATGTGCTGGATGAGAGCGACGATTTCCCCAAGCGCTGCAATATGGCGATGGTCGAACTCGAGCCGGTTCCGGAAGAGGACGATATGCTGGAGAAGCTGCATCATCACGGCGGCGACCTCATGCACAAGGGCATGGTCGATGTCGCCGGCGACATGACACGCCATGACGACGAGCGGCTCTACCAGCTGATCTCCAATCATCTGCACTACACGGGCTCGCCGCGCGCCAAGGAAATCCTCGACCATTGGGTCGAGTTCCGGCCGAAATTCCGCAAGGTCATGCCGGTCGAATACCGCCGTGCGCTTGAGGAAATGGAGCGCATGCGGATGGGCATCGCGGCGGAGTAATTGAAGTCGCCGCCTTGTGTTATGGGAATCCAACCTGTGATGGAGGCACCGATGTCGCCAACTACAAGAGAACATAGAAGCAGGATCATCAGAGAAGATAATCGGCGCCTTGTTGCCATTCCGGATGATTTCTTCCTCGAAGGGGAGGAGATCGTCCTCATTCAAGACAGGGACGGCGTCATATTGATCCATCCGGGCGAAGAAGCTGCGCGTGAAGCGATGTGGGAAAGGTTTAATCCTTTCATCGTGTGGAAGGATGGGATGTGGCCAACGGTTGTTGAGCCGGACGAATAAACTGGCAACAGAACGGTTTGGGACATGCGTTTCTCTGCTGCCATTCACAAGCTGATTTCAGTCTCCATCGCAGCCGCCATTCCGTTGGCAGTCTATGTGGTGAACGGTGCAGCAGGGTGGGAATTCATCGTATTGGGCGCGACCGTGGGTTTCGCTTACTGGTATTGGGGTCCCACGTGGCCCCCACTGTGAAATAAGGGACGAGTAAATGGGCAAGGTCACAGGCTTCATGGAAATCGACCGGCAGCTGGCGAAGTATCAGCCGGCGTCGGACCGCATCCGGCATTTCCGCGAATTCACAATCCCGATGTCGGACCCGGAAGTGCAGAAACAGGCCGCGCGCTGCATGGACTGTGGCATCCCCTATTGCCATGGCCCGACCGGCTGCCCGGTGCACAACCAGATCCCCGACTGGAACGATCTCGTTTATAACGGCAACTGGGACGAGGCGATCCGAAACCTGCACTCGACCAACAATTTTCCGGAATTTACCGGCCGCATCTGCCCGGCGCCGTGCGAGGAAGCCTGCACGCTGAACCTGGAAGACGCACCGGTGACAATCAAGACCGTCGAGCAGGCGATTGCCGACAAAGCCTATGAAATGGGCTATATCGTGCCGCAGCCGGCCGTCACCAAGACCGGCAAGAAGGTTGCGATCATCGGGTCTGGTCCTGCCGGCATGGCGGCGGCCCAGCAGCTCGCCCGCGCCGGTCACGAGGTCCATGTGTTCGAGCGCGAGAGCAAGCCCGGCGGCCTGCTGCGATACGGCATCCCGGACTTCAAGATGGAGAAGAACTTCATCGACCGCCGTGTTGATCAGATGCGCGGCGAAGGGGTCACCTTCCATTGCGGCGTCAATGTCGGTGTTGATCGCACCGTCGATAGCCTGATCGAAGAGCACGACGCCGTGCTCTATTGCGGCGGTTCGGAAACCCCGCGCGATGCCGGTATTCCGGGCGTCGAGTTCACCGGCGTGCATGATGCCATGCCGTATCTTGTGCAGCAGAACCGCCGTGTCGGCCGCGAAAATATCGACAGCGTCGGCTGGCCATCGGATTCGATCCTGGCAGGCGGCAAGCATATCGTCGTCGTCGGCGGTGGCGATACCGCGTCCGACTGCGTCGGCACCGCATTCCGCCAGGGCGCCGTGAAGGTTACCCAGCTCGACATCCGCCCGCAGCCGCCGGAAAAGGAAGACAAGCTTTCCGTCTGGCCGTTCTGGGCGACCAAGATGCGCACATCCTCTTCGCAGGCCGAAGGCGCCGTGCGCGAATTCCAGGTGGCGACGCTCGAATTCGTCGGCGAAGACGGCGTGCTGACCGGCGTCAAGTGCTGTCAGGTGGACGAGCGCCGCAAGCCGATCGCCGGCACGGAATTCGTCATCAAGGCTGATCTCGCCCTCATCGCCATCGGCTTTAGCGGCCCGGGCACCGACAGCGTGCTGAAGAACATGGGCGAGAAGCTCGTGATCGGTAAGGACAAGCGCGGCGGCTCCTTCGTCACCGCCAACGAGAAGGACTACCGGACATCGGTCGATAAGGTCTGGGCAGCCGGCGACGTGCGCCGTGGCCAGTCGCTGGTCGTCTGGGCGATCCGCGAGGGCCGCCAGGCGGCGCGCGCGATCGACGAAACACTGATGGGCTCGACCGTCCTGCCGCGTTAATCGGCTAGCGTCTTTGCCGAAGCAAAACCAAATGAAAACGCCGCGTGCCGGGCTGGTGCGCGGCGTTTGCCGTTTTGCCGCAAAGTGCCGCCGCCCGTATTTGGTTTGACGTATGGCGGCGGTATCTTGTGCAACATTAACTTGGTGCAATGAAACGGTAATAAACCTTTAATTTGTAAATATTCGCGGCCGTTATAATATCCATCTCAAGCGTATTCCTGGATTGCTCAGTATTGACCCTATCATCGGCAATATTTCTGAACAAAGTCCCGGAAGGAACGCTGCCGATCACCCGACGCCGCGTTCCCGCGCAGGGAACCATGACGCCGCACCCAAACATCTGTAAGGGACCCTTTGTCATGCCCAATATTCTCCGCACTCACCGTGCCGCAGCGCTGGTCGGAGCCGCCATTCTGGCCGGCGCGGCAGCGTTCCCCTTCACCCTGCCCTCCACGTCTGCGATGGCGGCATCCGCATCCGCATCCGCTACCGTGCCGCAGGTTTCCAGCGGCTCCTTCGCCGATGTCGTCTCCGCCGACAAGCCGGCCGTCGTGACAATCACCACCACGATGAAGGCAACCGATGTCAGCGATAGCGGCGACCAATCGCCAATGGACGAGCAGTTCCGCCAGTTCTTCGAGCAGCAAGGCATTCCGATGCCCAAGCAGGCACCGCAACATCAAGGCGGCGAACGCGGAATGGCGCTCGGCTCCGGCTTCATCGTCAGCAGCGATGGGATCATCGTCACCAACAACCATGTGATCGACAATGCCATCGACATCAAGGTCACGCTGGACGACGGCACGGAACTGCCGGCAAAGCTTTTGGGCGCTGATCCGAAGTCCGATCTCGCCGTTTTGAAGATCACGGCCGGCAAGCCGCTCGCCACCATCGCCTGGGGTGATTCCGACGCGTTGAAGCTGGGCGACCAGATCCTGGCAATCGGCAATCCCTTCGGCATCGGCACGACGGTCACCGCCGGGATCGTGTCGGCCCGTGGCCGCGATCTGCACAGCGGTCCCTATGATGATTTCATCCAGATCGACGCGCCGATCAATCACGGCAATTCCGGTGGCCCGCTTGTGGATCATTCAGGCAATGTCGTTGGGATCAATACCGCGATCTACTCGCCGAACGGCGGCAGCGTCGGTGTCGGTTTCGCCATTCCCTCCGACCAGGCGCAAAAGGTCGTCGCCAAGCTGGAAAAGAGCGGCTCGATCGACCATGGCTATCTCGGCGTCCAGATCCAGCCGGTGACGGCGGATGTCGCTGATGCCGTTGGTCTCGCCAAGGCGGAAGGCGCTCTGGTCGCCGCCGTCAATGCGGGCACACCTGCAGCGCATTCGGGCGTGAAGACCGGCGACATCGTCATGACTGTTGGCGGCGAGGCGGTGAAGTCGCCGCGCGATCTGTCGCGGCTGGTGGCCGATCTCTCGCCGGGCGCAAAGGAAGCCATGACCGTGTGGCGCGACGGCCGCAAGGTCGACCTCAGCGTCACCGTCGGCGGCAATGATGGCGATCAGAAGCAGGCGTCCGCAGCAAAGGATGAGGGCAAGATGCAGACTGGGCCGAGCATCGGCGTGGCCCTTGCCGATCTGACACCGGATGTGCGCCAGGAACTGAGCCTGCCCGACAATGTTACCGGTGCCGTCGTCGCCAAGGTCAATCCCGATAAGCCGGCCGCTGCGGCCGGTATCCAAACGGGCGATGTCATTGTTTCGGTCAATGACAAGGCCGTGCTCGGCGCCAGCGACGTGAAGACGGCGATCGCCGCTGCCGTGAAGTCGGGGCGCAAGTCGGTGCTGTTGCTCATCGAACGCGGTGATCAAAAGACCTTCATCGCCGTACCGTTTGCGGCTGCCTGATCTCGATTGACAGCTTTATTCGCAAGATGCGAGCTGCCGAAGACCCTGTCCTCTTGGCGGAAAGAGGACAGGGTTTAATCTTGAGGGTCAGTTCCTGAAAACCGGATTGCTGATCACGGCTTCCGGTTTCGACAGGCGGAAATCGTCCACCCGGCCGGCTGGTGCTTCGGCGACTTCGCCCTTTTCAACGAGACGGTCGCGCGGGCTCTTGCCGTTGCTGGTCATCACCGCGCCGCCACCCAGCAGAGTGGCGCTGCCGTCGAGATCGGGATCGTCAAGGCCGATCGGCTGCGTCTGGATGATATCCTCGTTGGCCGTGGGGGCAGCAACGACCAGGTCCTTCATGCCATCGGCACCGGGAATATCCTGTGTCGAGGCGGCGGCGTCGCCTAAGAGCTTGCGGATATCCTTTTCGACATAGAAGGCGAGCTTGCGCTTGCCGGCCTTGGTGAGGTTGATACCGTCCGATCCACGCAGGCGGACCTGCTGGCCGTTGATATCGGATCCCGTCATGACGAATTTGCCCTCCTCATCGACGAACCCATCCCAGATATCGACGAATGTGCCGCCGGCCTTTTCGGCTTCCGTCCGGAAGATGCCGTTGAGCGTCACCATATCGGCGGTCATCGATGTCGATTGGAACGGCGGCATGCCAACCCAGAGCAAGGGTGTCTTGTCCTTGCGGGCAAGGGCTGCGAAGTCTGCGGTGCGGCGCGCATATTCGGCCAGCCAGCGGTCGGTGCGGAATTTTTCCTTGTCGCTGCCGATCGACATCTGCTGGCGCTCGTTGGCGCCGAGGCTGATGATGATCAACGCCGGTTTCGTCTCCGCGATATAGGCGGGCAGGTTTTCGGGCCAGTTGAAATAGTCCTCGCGCACGAGGCCTGAGGAACCGTTGCTGCGGGTTTCAATGACGATCCCCGGTGTCGTTTCAAAGGCGGTCTTCAGCCCATCGCCAAGACTGCCGGCAACGAAGTCGCCGACGACGAGCACCTTCTTGGCCGTCTCCAGTTTCTCGACGACGACCGGGGCGGGCTCGGCGGGGACGGGCTTGGGCTTCTGCTGCGTCTTTCTGATCTTCGGGCGTTGCTGCGGCTGCAGCTGTTGTTGCTGCTGCTGCTGTCTCTGCCGGGGCTCGTAGATTGGCTCGTCGTCATAGACAGGCGGTGGCGCCTGCCTGCGGCCAAAGCCGAACAGCATGTCGAGAATGGTGCGGCGCTCTTGTGCCTGCGCCTGGCGCGGCGGCTCCATGACAAGCGCAGACAGGCTGATCGCGACGACGATCAGGCCGTTGAACAGCCGGTAAAGGCCGTTGCTGCTATGTCTGCCGCTCATGCACCTGTTCCGCACTGTTTCCGGCCGAGGTTTCGGCCGGCGTTCAAAAATGTCTCTACGCAAAGATGCAACGCCTCTCTTTCGACAAGGCGTTGCATGAACGATGCATCCGGATTGCGCCACAATTGCGGGCGTTCGCGATCCGAACTATTTGCGCAGCGCCTTCAACAGGTGCTGGGTCGGCTCGCCATCGGGAGACAAGCCGTTGCGGTTCTGGAAGGCCTGGATGGCGGCCTTGGAGCCGGAGCCGAAATTGCCATCGACTTCGCCGTCGTAATAGCCGAGTTCCTTCAGCCGCGACTGCAGCTCGAACTTCTGCTTGATATCGAGCGAACCGTCCGGGCGGCTCCAGGCCTGCTGCATGCCGCCATAGCCGGCGATCTCATCGGCCAGAAGGCCAACGCCGAGCGCGTAGGAATCCGAGGCATTGTAGCGCTTGATGACGAAGAAGTTTTTGGTCATCAGGAAGCCGGGGCTGCCGGGACCGCCGGGCATTTTCAGTTCGGCACGCGTGTCGCCGTTGCGGAAATCCTTGCCGTTCGGCCGGGTGAAGCCAAGTGCTGCCCATTGGGAAACCGTCTTTGTCTGGCCGGCATACTGGCTGCCGTTGCGCGGCGGCGATACTTCGTAACCCCAGGTCTGGCCCGATTGCCAGCCGTTCTTCTTCAACAGGTTGGCTGCGGTCGCGAGTGCGTCCGGTATCGAGTTCCAGATGTCCTTGTGGCCATTGCCGTCGGCATCAACGGCGTAGAGCAGGTAGCTTGTCGGAATGAACTGCGTATGGCCCATGGCACCGGCCCAGGAGCCGTTCAGCTCGCGCGGCGTCACATCGCCGTTTTGCAGGATCTTCAACGCGGCGATCAGCTGCGTCTTGGCATATTTCGACCGTTTGGGGTCGGCATAGGCAAGCGTGGCGAGCGCGCGCGGCACGTAATGCAGGCGATCGTCCTTTTCCAGCACGGCGCCATAATTGGATTCCATCGACCAGATGGCCAGGAGCACGTTCCTGTCGACGCCGAAATGGCGCTCGAGGGCTGCAAGCGTGCGGGCGTGCTTGGCCGACATTTCCTGTCCGACCTTGCGGGTATAGGGATTAACGCGGCTGTCGATATATTCCCAGATCTTGTGCTTGAACTCGGGCTGATAGGCAGCCTTCTGAAGCACGTCCGGATCGGGCGTTTTCACACCGGCAAAGGCCTTTCGGTAGGTTGCCTTGGTGATGCCGCTCTGGGAAGCGGTGGCATAGAAGCTGTTGATCCAGGTCTCGAAACCCGCGTCAGCCGAGGCCGTTGCCGGGGAAAACAGGGCTGCGGCTGTCATGAATGCGGCGGCAGCACAGCGAAGGAGGGTGTGTCGGGTCTTTGTCATCAGCTGTCGTTTCCGTTGGTCGGCGCTCTGCTGCGATCAGGGGTGACCGGCGGTGCGCAAATTTACAGTCTTAGAGCCAGCTTCATGCATGGGTAGATGCATGTGGTTCCATTTTCAGGCCGTTCAGCCCAGGAGGCAACCGCCAGAACCGAAATCTTACGAAAATGAAGTCAACAAATTCTTTACCATGAATGGTTGGTAAGGTCTTCCTTTGCAAAAAAATAGCAATTTTACATTTATTGCCTATTGATACATGCCCCAACCGATTTAAATCCCGCTGCTGTGATCCTGGAGATGTCAATGACTGACAAGCGTAAAGTTCGTAAAGCCGTGTTCCCCGTCGCTGGCCTCGGGACCCGATTCCTACCGGCGACCAAAGCCGTCCCGAAGGAGATGCTGACCGTCGTCGATAGGCCGGTGATCCAGTATGTCGTGGATGAGGCGTTGAATGCGGGGATCGAACACCTGATCTTCGTTACGGGCCGCAGCAAGCACGTAATCGAGGACTATTTCGACATCCAGGTCGAGCTGGAACAGACCCTGCGCGAGCGCAACAAGACGGCGGAGCTGACGCTTCTGGAAAGCATCCTGCCGGTTGCGGGCAGCACCAGCTTTACCCGCCAGCAATCGCCGCTCGGGCTTGGCCACGCCGTCTGGTGTGCCCGCGAACTGGTCGGCGACGAGCCTTTTGCGCTGCTCCTGCCCGACATGATCATGCAGGCCGAAAAGGGCTGCCTGAAAGGCATGGTCGAGCTTTACGAGCAGAGCGGCGGAAACGTTATCGCGGTTGAAGAATGCGCCCCCGATCAGACCCATAAATACGGCATCGTCGGCGCGGGCGACAAGGTTGGCGATGGCTTCAAGATCACCAAGATGGTCGAAAAGCCGCCGCAGGGCACCGCACCGTCGAATTTCTTCATCAACGGCCGTTACATCCTGCAGCCGGAAATCTTCTCCATCCTCGCCACTCAAGAGCGCGGCGCGGGCAACGAGATCCAGCTGACCGACGGCATGCTGAAGCTTGCCCAGAGCCAGGATTTTGCCGGGTACCATTTCCGCGGCAACACCTATGACTGCGGCATGAAGGAAGGTTTCATCCTGGCAAACGTCGCCTTCGCGCTGGCGCGCGGCGATATCCGTCCGGGCGTGGAAGCGCCTTTGAAGGCTTTGCTGCAAGGCCTGAAATAAACGATTTTCAAGAGATGACAATGCCCGCTGGCTGAATGGCCGGCGGGCTTTTTTGTTTTTGGATCAGCGGCGCAGGGTCAGCCCGACGCCGACGCGGGCGACATTGGTGGACGGGCCGGTTTCGCGTGTCGTGCGCTCGTAGCTGACATCGCCGGTGAGGGCCAGATAGCGGTTGAGGTCCCAGGTGAGGCCTGCACCTGCAGCCCAGACTTTTTCGTCCTGCGAACTGCCGCTGGGGAAATTGCGCAGGGTCAGGCTATTGGAAAGCCGTGCCACGAGAGCGCTGCGCAACTCGTGGGTCACCCGGCTGCTCAGCGTATAGACCATGGCGCCGCTTTCGCCGGCGGTCGTCGATGGTTCCAGGCCGGTGGAAATACCATAGGCCACATCGGTGCCACGCTGTGGCGACCAGTTGATCGTGCCATCGACCGTGAAGCCCCTCAGGTCGTCGAGCCGGTTATCGTCGAAACGGTAGGTCTGATAGCCGAGCGCGATCTCGCCATTCAGCTTTTCACCCAGATCAGCCTCGACACCGGCGCGGGCGCCGTAACTGTTGTACGAACGTTCGAACCCCAGCGTGTCCCTGCGCAGGTCGTAAATCGATTTTCCGGCCGATGCCTCGATGAATGGAATGAGGGCCGGCGAAAGCTCGTAGCCGACACGCACGGTGACGGCACCCGCATTGCGGTTTCGGTCCTTCAGCGACAGCGAACCGCCATTGTTGAGCTCGGCGTCGCCGTAGACGTAGCGGTCGAAATCGATCTTGGCCGAGCCGCGCAGGATGCCGAAATCGCGCTCGATACCGGCACCCAGTGTATATTGGTCGATGCCGGACTGGACGCTTGCATTGGTGATCGCGTTCGGATCGGTCGAATCCTCGCGCTCGAAATGATAGCCGGCCTTCAGCGTCGCGGTCGTCTGTTCGGAAAGATCGAGCCGAAGTGCTGCCTCGATATCGGCGGTCGGTTCCGTTTCCCCGGTGCCGGAGACATTGCGCTGCCAGGTGCCTTCGCCTGTGACCGTCAGCTGATGGCGGGACCAGTCGGAGGTGAGCGTGCCCTTCAGGCCGGTCTCGAGATAGCTGCGGTTCTCCTTGGAACTGCCGGTCTTGTTGCTTTCAAAATTATAGGTCTGGCCGAGCGTCGGTTTCAGCACGAAACTGCCAAACCGGATGCCCTGCGCATCGTTACGGTCGATATCGAGCTGGGCTCTGAGGCCATCGACGGTGTTTTCGCGCAGGTTGGTGCGGGCCATATCCTCATCGACCGTGGGGTCGTTGAGCAACGGTTCGCCAGCGTCTGTGTTAATGGAGTTTGTGGTGATTGCGTCGGTATCGGCAGGCTCTACCCCGGGGGATGCAGCCGCTGTGGGGATCTGTGTAGTGGTACCGGTTGCTGCGGTGGCATTTGCGCCGGGAAGCAGAGCCTGGGCGGAAACGGCGTTTGGCAGAAACAGGGCGCAGCTCGCCATCAGCCAGGCCGCAGTGGCCGCCGGGCGCGCGAGGGTCGTCCTCTTCGTGCGTGGATAGAAAGGCGTCATCTGCCGAATGCCCGGAAATCCGTTTACCAGTGTTGAGCAACCGTAAACGGATGTGGTTAACTATTCCTTTCCGAAATGGCATTCGGCTTTATTTTCAGGCGCTTTCGACGGTCAACCGGCCGCCATTGCTGCCGATGACCTTGACGCGGGTGCCCGCAGGCAGGTCCGGACCGTTGACGGTCCAGGTGGTGTCGTCAAGCCGGATGCGGCCGCGTCCCTCGGCGATCGGCTGTTCCAGCACGGCGGTGCGGCCGATCAGGCTCGCGCCGCGCTGATTGAGCAGCGGCTCGTCCGACGTATCGCCCGAGCGGGCGAGCAGCCGGCGGCCGATGAGGGCGGCTGCGACGGACAGGACCGCGAAGAATACCAGCTGTGCCTGCCAGACCCAGAAACCGGCGTCCCAGAACAAAAGCGAGAGAGCGCCGGTGATGATGGCCGCAATGCCGATCCAGACGAGAAAGACGCCGGGCGCCACGACTTCGGCGGCGAGAAGAACGAGGCCCAGCACCCACCAGCTCCAGGGGCCAAGTTCGAGGATGACGCGCTCGATCATCGGTCAGCCTTCCCGCTTGGCCGTGTCGAACGGATTGCGGACTGGAACCGTGCGCGGCAAGGGCTGGCGCGTGGGTGAGGGTGCGTCACCGCCGCCATTGCCGAAGACTTCGCGGGCAATCGCGCCGATGCCGCCGAGCGAGCCGATCAGCGAGGAGGCTTCCATCGGCATCAGCACGATCTTCGAATTGGGCGCGGTGCCGATCGCAGCCATGGCTTCGGTATATTTCTGGGCGACGAAGTAGTTGATCGCCTGCACGTCGCCGGCGGCAATAGCCTCGGAGACCATTTTGGTGGCTTTGGCTTCGGCCTCGGCCAGGCGCTCGCGCGCTTCGGCATCGCGGAAGGCGGCTTCGCGCTGGCCTTCGGCCTGCAGGATGGCCGATTGCTTGGCACCTTCGGCGCGCAGGATCTGGGCGTTGCGCGAGCCTTCGGCTTCCAGGACCTGGGCGCGCTTTTCGCGCTCGGCCTTCATCTGGCGCGCCATGGCATCGACGAGATCCTTCGGCGGCTGGATGTCCTTGATCTCGACGCGGGTCACCTTGATGCCCCAGGGGCCGACGGCTTCGTCGACCACATGCAGCAGCTTGTCGTTGATGATTTCGCGGTTGGACAGGAGTTCGTCGAGGTCCATCGAGCCCATGACTGAGCGGATATTCGTCATCGTCAGGTTGAGGATGGCGCTCTGCAGATCGGAAACCTGATAGGCGGCCTCGGCGGCGTTCAGCACCTGATAGAAGGCGACGGCATCGGCAGCGCAGCTGGCATTGTCGCGGGTGATGACTTCCTGGGTGGGGACGTCGAGCACCTGTTCCATGACGTTCATCCGGGCGCCGATCTTGTCGATGAACGGGATGATGATGTTGAGGCCGGGCTCAAGCGTTCTGGTATAGCGGCCGAAACGTTCCACCGTGTAGCGAAACCCCTGCGGCACCGTCTTGATGCCGGCAAACAGCACGAGGATGACGAGTACCACGAAGGCGATGACGACGATGTCCAGTCCGGCCAAAGGCATCCGGTTTCTCCCTTAAATGTTTGTTTCGCCGCACTTTACGCAACCAGCGGCAAGAAGCCAGCGGATTTCCCCATTCACAAGACGGGTTGTTTGCCTTAAAGAGCGCCCATTCGCTTACCGGTCGCAGCCTACCCGGTCAAAACAAGGACTAAACTATGAAAACCATCGTGATCTGCTCCGGCGGATTGGATTCCGTTTCGCTTGCCCACAAGGTGGCAGCCGAAAATACGCTTTTAGCGCTTCTCTCCTTCGACTATGGCCAGCGCCACAAAAAGGAGCTGGATTTTGCCGCCGCCTGTGCCGTGCGTTTGAACGTGCCGCATCATATCATCGATATCCGCGCGATCGGCGCGCATCTGACGGGGTCGGCGCTCACCGATGATATCGCCGTTCCCGACGGCCATTATGCCGAGGACACCATGAAGGCGACGGTTGTGCCCAACTGCAACGCCATCATGCTGGCGATCGCCTTCGGAGTTGCCGCCGCGCAGAAGGCGGATGCGGTGGCAACCGCCGTGCATGGCGGCGATCATTTCATCTACCCCGATTGCCGCCCCGGTTTCATCGATGCGTTCCAGGCCATGCAGAACCACGCGACGCAGGGTTATGCCGACGTCACGCTGCATGCGCCTTATGTGAATGGTTCGAAGGCCGATATCGTCACGGATGGTGCGAGGCACGGCACACCGTTTGAAGAGACCTGGTCCTGCTACAAGGGCGGGATGCGGCATTGCGGGCGATGCGGAACCTGCGTCGAGCGGCGCGAGGCCTTTCACCTGGCAGCCATTGCCGATCCGACCGGTTATGACGATGCGGATTTTTGGCTCTCGGCGACCGGCGGCTTTGTTTCTGCGGAGGTAAAGTGATGTTCCGCATCAGCAAGGAATTCCATTTCTCCGCCTCGCATCAGCTCACCAGCCTGCCTGCAGATCATCAATGCGCGCGGCTGCATGGGCATAATTACATCGTCGTAGTGGAGCTTGCAGCCGAAGAGTTGAACGAACACGGCTTCGTGCGCGACTATCACGAACTCTCGCCGCTCAAGCGCTATATCGACGAAACCTTCGATCACCGGCATCTCAACGATGTGTTGGGCCATGACCGGGTGACGGCGGAATGCCTGGCGCGGCATTTCTATGATTGGTGCAAGGCGCATCTGCCGGAAACGGCCTCGGTGAAAGTCAGTGAGACGCCCAAGACCTGGGCGGAATACCGGCCGTGACGGGGACCTCAGGAACCGGCACCATTCGCGTTTCGGAAATGTTCGGCCCGACGATCCAGGGCGAGGGCGTCCTGATCGGCCTGCCGACCGTTTTCGTGCGCACGGGCGGCTGTGATTACCGCTGTTCCTGGTGCGATAGTCTGCATGCCGTCGACAGCCGTTATCGTGACGATTGGACGCCGATGACGCCGCAGGCGGTGTGGGAAGAGGTGAAGCGGCTGTCAGGCGGCGTGCCGCTTACCGTCTCGTTGTCGGGTGGAAATCCGGCGATCCAGCCACTGGCGGAGCTGATCCGACTCGGGCACCGGGATGGCTACCGCTTCGCGCTGGAAACCCAAGGGTCCGTCTCGAAGGACTGGTTTGCCGATCTCGACGTTCTGGTGCTCAGCCCCAAGCCGCCATCCAGCGGCATGGCGACGGACTGGGCACAGCTGGCAAACTGTCTTGAGGCCGCCGGCGCGCGGCCGCAAACGGTGCTGAAGATCGTCGTCTTCGACGCGGCCGACTATGCCTATGCCCGAGGCGTGGCGGCGCGCCACCCGCATTTGCCGGTCTATCTGCAGCCCGGCAACCACACGCCGCCTGACGGCGGCGAGGTCGATGCCGGCATCGACATGGACGGGATCGCAGACCGCATGCGCTGGCTGGTCGAAACAGTGACGCAGGATCGCTGGTTTGCCGCCCGTGTGCTGCCGCAGTTGCATGTGCTCCTGTGGGGCAACAGGCGCGGGGTTTAGGCCCAGCCCATCAATTCGCGGCGCACCACATGTTCGAGCACGGTCATGCCGCCCTCACTGTCGTTCAGGCAGGGAATGTGGGTGAATTTCTCGCCGCCGGCATGGTGGAAGGTTTCGGCTGCTTCCACGGCGATTTCTTCCAGGGTCTCGAGACAATCGGACACGAAGCCGGGATTGATGACGGCAATGCGCTTGACGCCGTCCTGGCCGAGCTTTTCCACCGTCTTGTCGGTATAGGGCTGCAGCCATTCTTCCGGCCCGAAGCGGGACTGGAAGGTGACCTGCAGTTTCTCCTTCGACCAGCCAAGCTTTTCGCGCACCAGCCGCGCGGTCTTGTAGCACTGGCAATGATAGGGATCGCCCTTCATGAAATAGGATTTCGGGATGCCATGGAAGGAGGTCAGCACCACCTCCGGCTCCCAGTCGAGCGTGGCAAGATGCTGGGTGATCGAATTGGCCAGCGCCTCGATATAGACCGGGTCGTCATGATAGGGCGCAACGGTGCGCAGCGCCGGCTGCCAGCGCATCTTCAACAGCGCCTTGAAGGCCTCGTCGTTGACGGTTGCGGTCGTTGCGGCCGCATATTGCGGATAGAGCGGGAAGACGAGGATCTTTTCGCAGCCGTCCTTCTGCAGTTCGTCCATCTTCGAGCGGATCGACGGCTGGCCGTAGCGCATGGCCCAATCGACGCGGATATTGGGCAGGTCTGCAAAGGACCGGGCCATGATCTCGGCCTGGTTGCGGGTATAGGTGCGCAGGTAGCTCTCGTTCAGATCCTTGTTCCAGATCGTCTCATAGGCCTTGCCGACCTTGGCCGGCCGGGTGTTGAGCACGATGCCGAACAGGATCGGATACCAGAAGAACGGCGACCATTCGATCACCCGCCGGTCCATCAGGAATTCCTTGAGATACCGGCGCATCGACACTTTGTCGGTGCCATCCGGCGTGCCGAGATTGACCAGCAGCACACCCACCTTGCCGAACTTGACGGGGGGATGGTTCGGTACGGTCGTCTGAATGGCGGCGGTCATGGCATATCCTGCATTATCGGGGCGGCGTCTCTTATACGGTAAGCGGCGTCTGCGGTTCATGCCGTTCTTAAAAAGAAAAACCGGCCCGGGGAACCCCGGACCGGCCGATTGGCAAGAGACATATTGTCTTACCTGTTTTCTCACTTGGCAGGGATCGTCAGCTCCTTGCCGATTTCCAGATGCCGTGGGGCCGGGTTGCCGTTGGCGCTGGCAATGGTCTTCCACAATTCGCCATTGCCGTAGACGGCCTTGGCCAGATCCCAGAGCGTATCGCCCCTGACGATGACATGCTTGGTTTCGGCCGCCGCTGGCGTTGCCGGCTTGGTTTCCGGTGTCGCGGTTTCCGCTGTTGCAGGCTTTGCATCGGTGGTCACGGCCGGGTCGGTGCTGGTTTGCGTCGAAGGCTCGGCTGGGGTCGCTGCAGCGATTTCTGTGATGCGGCCGTCGGTCGTCGGTTTGTAGGGATTGTTGGCCGTCAGGTAGTCGGCAAGAACCGTCTCAAGTCCTGGACCGTAGTCATAGGCATTTTCTCCCTTGGTCTTGAAGACGCTGTAACCGTCGCCGCCATTGCGCATGAAATTGTTGGTGACGACATTGTAGGTCTTGCCCGCATCAAGCGGCACATAGGCTTCGCCTTCCTTGACCTCGACGACGGAGAGACGGCTGCCGACGGGGCGGGATTTGTCGAAGGAGAATTTCATGCCGGCCACCTGCGGGAAGCGGCCGCCGAATTGCTCGATCTGGCTCAGGCCGTTTTCCAGTGCGGCGCTGATGTCGGCGCCCTTGATCTGCAAGGTGGCAACCGTGTTCTGGAACGGAAGGACGGCGATGGCTTCGCCCATCGAGACATCACCGGCATCGATGGAGGCGCGCAAGCCGCCACCATTGGTGATGGCGATGGTCACGCCCTGACCCTTGACGCGGTCGAGCATGGCATCGGCCACCAGGTCGCCCATTTCGCATTCCTTGGTGCGGCAGGAATCGCGGCTGCCGTCGATCGCAGCTTCCGTCTTGCCAATGATCTTGGCCTTCAGCTCGTCGATCGGCTTTGCCATTTCCTTGACGCGGGCCACGACGGCCTCGTCGGGCTTGAATTTGGAATCGATCAGGATCGGATCGCCCTTGGCGGACTTGACGACGCCATTATCATCGAAGGTGACGACGAGATCGCCGAGATATTTGCTGTAGGAACCGGCCTGCACGACCGGCACCTTGTAGCCGCCGGGATTGTCGGCCAGCGACGGATACGGACCTTCGGCCTTTGCGTCGGTGTTGGACAGGAGGCTGTGCGAATGGCCGCCGACGACCACGTCGATATCGGGGATTTTCGCAATCACCGCAAGCTCGCGCGGATAGCCGATATGGGTGAGCGCGATGATCTTGTTGACGCCCTGTTTCTTCAGGTCCTGCACGGCGGCGGAGATCGTATCGACGTCGATGCCGATCAGAACATTTTCGCCCGGCGAGGAGATTTCGGTCGTGTCATTGGTGACCGCGCCGACAATGCCGATCTTCTGGCCGCCGACATCCAGCACCACGGAAGGCTTGATGCGATCAACCAGCTTGGACTTGTAGCCGGCCAGGACATTCGAGGAGATGACCGGGAAGGTGACCTTGTCGAGGAACGTGGCCAGGCCGTCTTCACCATCGTCGAATTCGTGATTGCCGACGGTCAAGGCATCGAACTTCATCAGGTTGAGGAATTCCGCTTCAGCCGCGCCCTTGTAGGTCGTGTAGAACAGCGAGCCCTGGAAATTGTCGCCGCCGTTGAGCAGCAGCACGTTCTTGCCGGTCAATTCCTGGCGCTTCTGGTCGATGGCCGTCTTCAGGCGGGCGACGCCGCCGAAGCATTCATTCTTGCCCTCTTCCTCGGCCGAGCAGGTGGAATCGTATTTGTTGATCGATTCGATGCGCGAATGGAAATCGTTGATATGCAAAATGTTCAATTCATAATCGGCGAAGGCGGCCCCGGATGAAAGTGCAAGGATGGAGGCTGTCAGCAGCCCGGTTCGCAATTGTCTGATCAAGGGAATGTCTCCTGTTCTGGCGTTTGTGGTCGGTATCGTAGAGCACGGCTGTGACAGTTGGGTCGGAGCGGATGGTTTCACTTGGCCTTACCGACTTCAAGCCCTAAATCGCCTTATCCCTTTGTTGCATTGCAGCAAGGTTAAAATCGAAGGTTGCTAGAGGTGACAGATAAAAAGAAAAACCCTCCGGGCGTGAGGCCCGAAGGGTTTTGATAGTCGACATCGCAAAAACGCGTTAGCTCAGGCCTTGCGCGACAGCGAGAACTGCGCGCCGGAATCGGTGGTGCAGTTGAGCTGCGAGGTCGTCACCATGGCGCAATTGACCTTGGACTGGGTCTTTCGCAGCACCGAATACATGTTGATCTCAACCAGTTGTGGCGAAAGATTGGTATAGGTGCCGGATGCGATTTCCTGGTTCGTGTCGGTCGTGCGCGTGCTGAAGGTTCCGCCTGCAAAGGTGGAGACGACCCCGTTGGGATCAACCCAGGCGCCCTGGACGCCAACGGGCGCCATCTGGCGGCTCTGCGGCAGTTCCCGCACTTCGCGCGTCCCCTGGCAGGAGGCCAGAGCTACGGCGGACAGAACTGTCAGGATGGCGATCGGCTTCATAAGGGTCTCCCGGAGGCTGCGCGGTAAGCTGTCTATCGATTGAAAAAACCATGCCGTGATCAGGAGTTGAATGCAAGAGTGCGGCATGAGCACGGCAGGTATTATTCGGTCCATAACGAAAACGCCCGGAGATCGTTCCCCGGGCGTTCAATATTCAAGCCTTATCAGTCAGTTCAGCGAACGAGGATGTTCTTGAACTGCCAGGGATCCTTGGTGTCGAGATCTTCCGGGAACAGGCCCGGACGGCCGTCGAGCGGGGTCCAGTCGGTATAATGGCCTTCAACCGGGCCGAGATACGGTGTCTGCACTTCGAGGCAACGCTTGTAGTCGACCTCGTCGGCTTCGACGATGCCGGCATTCGGGTTTTCCAGCGCCCAGACCATGCCCGAGAGAACGGCCGAGGTTACCTGCAGGCCGGTCGCGTTCTGATACGGCGCGATGCGGCGGGTTTCTTCCAGCGACAGGCGCGAACCGAACCAGTAGGCGTTCTTGTCGTGGCCATAGAGCAGCACGCCGAGTTCGTCGATGCCATCGACCAGCTCATGCTCGTCGAGAACGTGGTGGACCGGCTGTGCATTGCCGCCATTGCCGAACATTTCATGCAGCGACAGGACGGCGTCATTGGCCGGATGATAGGCGTAATGGCAGGTCGGGCGGAACGTCACGTCGCCGTCCTTATCCTTCACCGTGAAATAGTCGGCGATCGAGATCGACTCGTTGTGGGTGACGAGGAAGCCATATTGCGGGCCCGGCGTCGGGCACCAGGTGCGGACGCGGGTGTTGGCGCCCGGCTGTTCCAGATAGATGGCCGCCTGGCAGCCCTTCTTGTGCTTCTTGGCGTTCTTCGGCATCCAGTTTTCGTGCGTGCCCCAGCCGAGTTCGGCAGGCTGCAGGCCTTCGGAAATGAAGCCTTCGACCGACCAAGTGTTCCAGAAGACGTTGAGCGGCTTCGGGTTCTTGGTCAGCTGCGTATCGCGCTCGGCAATATGAATGCCCTTGACGCCGGTCTTCTTCATCAGCTTGGCCCAGCCTTCGCGGTCATGCTGGTCGGGCTCGTCGAACTTGATGTCGAGATCGTTGGCAAGGTTAACCAGAGCCTGCTTGACGAACCAGGAGACCATGCCCGGGTTGGCGCCGCAGGTGGATACGGCTGTCGCGCCGCCTGGGTTCTTGGCCTTTTCCTTGCGCAGGGTTTCGCGCAGCGCATAGTTGGTGCGCTCGGAGTTCTTCATGTTCTTGTCGAAATAGAAGCCCAGCCAAGGCTCGATAACCGTGTCGATATAAAGCACGTCGAGCTTGCGGCAGAGTTTCATCAGGTCGACCGAGCCGGTATCGACCGACAGGTTGACGCAGAAGCCCTGGCCGCCGCCTTCGGTGAGAAGCGGCTTCAAGAGGTCCTTGTAGTTGTCCTTGGTGACATATTCCTTGATGTGGCGGACGCCATGCTTGGCAAGGATTTCCATGTCGCCTGCGTCTTCGCGCGGGTCGATGACAACCATCCGGCTCTTGTCGAACTTAAAGTGGCGCTCGATCAGGGGCAGGGTGCCGCGGCCGATGGAGCCAAAGCCGATCATGACGATCGGGCCGGTGATTTCGCCGTGAATCGGGTAGGTTGTTTCTGCCATTTCGTTTTGTCTCCTGCGGACGGGTTCGTCTGGTGTGAACGGCATATAATGCCTGTCTTTCACTTGAAAGGCCCTAGAGCATAGATTTCTGTCACAATAAAGGGTGACACGGCAACTCGGCCGGTTTGTAGCATGCGGCCGATGACAGGTTTGTGGATGGCGGGAGAGGCGGTTCTCAATCCGTCTTCGTTATTTGCTGAGACCAGTGCTTCACAGTTCCGGCCATCGTCTTCAGGTGGTCGGCGGCCGAGAAGCCGGAGATCGTCTTGCGCGGTTTCAGGTCGTGATCGCCGTCTTCCAGCCAGAGAATGCGGATGTTGCCGGAGAGTGCGTAGCTTGCAACTTCCTCGCGCGTTCCGAATTCGTCGCGGGTTCCCTGGCAGATGAGCGTGGGCGTTTTCAGCTCCGCCAGATGCTGCGTGCGCAGGCTTTCAGGCTTGCCCGGCGGATGAAAGGGATAGCCGAGGCAGAGCAGGCCGGCGATCTCTCCCCGCGACAAAAGGTCATCGGCCACCATGCTGGCAACGCGGCCGCCCATCGACTTGCCGCCGATGATCAAAGGCCCGGTTGCACCGAGTGCGGCAATGGCTGCCAGATATTTGGGGATCAGCTTTTCTGCTTTTGGCGGCGGTTTGCGTGCGCCGGAACTGCGGCGGGCAGCCATGTAGCCGAACTCGAAGCGGACGACGCGAAATCCTTCGGCGACAAGGGCCGCCGTGGCTGCATTCATCGATGCGGAATCCATCGGGGCACCGGCGCCATGGGCGAGAAGGATTGTTATCGCCGCGTTGGCCGCGCCGTCGATGAGAAAGTTCTGTTCCATGGCGAAGCCTGCGTCTGATTGCCGGGATGGCCGTTATGCCAAGAACAGCTTCCGGCGGAAAGCAGCCTGACCGGCATTTTCCTATTGAGGCGCGGCCTGATCCGGATGGGCCGCTGCAAAGGCGGGCAGCGCGGCACATCGCTCGGCAATGGCCACCGTGCGTGCGCAGTCCGCTAGATCGACATTCCAGCGCCGGGCATTGTAGAGCTGCGGCACGAGGCAGAGATCGGCCATGCCCGGCCTGTCACCATGACAGAAGGTGCCGGTTGCCGGGTGATCGAGAAGGCGTTCGAAGGCGGTGAGACCTTCACCGATGAACTTGCGCATCCAGGCCGCGCGCGCCGCCTCCGGATCGCTCGCCTGCTGCATGACATGGGCGACGATGCCGAGATTGCAGGTGGGATGAATGTCCATGGCAATGGCGTAGGAGAGGGCGCGGACGCGGTGGCGGCCCAGCGGATCGGCGGGCAGGAAGGGCGTGTCCGGCCGCGTTTCCGCCAGATATTCAATGATGGCAAGCGACTGCGTCAGCATATGGCCATCGATCTCAAGGGCTGGAACCAGACCCTGCGGATTGCGGGCGAGATGCTCCGGCTGCTTGTGCTGTCCGCTCAACAGATCGACCGGTACGGAGCTGTAGGGAATATCCAGCATGTTGAGCGCAATCCGTACCCGGTAGCTGGCGGAAGAGCGCCAGTAGTCGAAGAGAACCGGAGAGGTCATCAGGATTGCCTCGCGCCGGGTTGATATTTCGCCACGGTCTGCTCGATCGTGCCGAAGATCGAATGCCTGGTCTTGTCTTTCATTTCGATCCGCACGGTGTCGCCGAAATGCAGGAACGGCGTGATGGGCGCGCCTGTCTCGATGGTCTCGATGGTGCGGATTTCGGCGATGCAGGAATAGCCAGCGCCACCTTGTGAAACAGGTTTGCCCGGTCCGCCGTCGAGCTTGTTGGAAACGGTGCCCGAGCCGATGATGGTTCCGGCGCAAAGCGGCCGGGTTTTGGCCGCATGGGCAACCAGTTCACCAAAATCGAAGGTCATGTCGATACCGGCATTGGCGCGGCCGAAGGGGTTTCCGTTGAGATCGACGAGAAGTGGAAGGTGCAGCTTGCCTCCATCCCAGGCGTCGCCCAGGTCTTCCGGCGTGACCGCAACAGGTGAAAATGCAGAGGAGGGCTTCGACTGGAAGAAGCCGAAACCCTTGGCGAGTTCGGCCGGGATGAGGCCGCGTAGGGAGACATCGTTGACCAGCATGATCAGGCGGATCGCGGCCCTGGCAGCCTCGGGTGTTGCGCCCATCGGCACGTCATCGGTGATGACGGCTATCTCTGCCTCCATGTCGATCCCATAGGCCTCGTCCGCCATCACGATCGGATCGCGGGGGGAAAGAAACGCGTCGGAGCCGCCCTGATACATCAAGGGCTCGGTCCAGAAGGAGGCGGGCATTTCGGCGTTGCGGGCCTTGCGCACCAGTTCGACGTGATTGACATAGGCCGAGCCATCCGCCCACTGATAGGCACGCGGCAGGGGAGAGGCGGCCTCGTGTTCATGGAAGCGCTGCGAAGGCTGTGCGCCGGTTTCCAGACCGTCCGCGACCTCGCCAAGGCGCGGGCCGGCATGGGCCCAGTCGTCCAGCGCCGCCTGCAGCGTGCGGGCGATATGGCCGACTTCGGAACAACGGGTCAAATCCCGGGACACGACGACCAGGCGGCCATCGCGGGTGGAGTCCTTGAGTGTGGCAAGCTTCATGCTGGTTTCCGTTCTTTATCTATGCGCCGCCTTGTCCCTCAATATTAAATTGCGGCCTTGCCCCTCACCCTAGCCCTCTCCCCGCAGGCGGGGAGAGGGGACGATGGAGCTTGCCGCTTGTCCCTTCTCCCGGCCTGCGGGGAGAAGGTGCCCGACAGGGCGGAAGAGGGGCCTTTGTCGTTGGGCTTCACCGGATCCCGGGCGTGCCGTCGAATTTCCGCTCCAGGCCGTCCCAGCATTCGAGATAGTCGTCCTGCAGCGTTTCCAGTTCGGCGGCGTAGCGGGTGAGTTGCTGCGGGTAGCGGGTCTCGAACATGAAGGCCATGGTATGGTCGAGCTTCACGGGCTTCAGTTCGCTGTTGGAAGCTTTCTCGAAGCCGGGTGCGTCTGGTCCGTGTGGCAGCATCATATTGTGCAGGCTCATGCCGCCGGGCACGAAGCCCTCTTCCTTGGCGTCATATTGGCCATGGATCAGGCCCATGAATTCGCTCATGATGTTGCGGTGGTACCAGGGCGGGCGGAACGTATGTTCGGCCACCAGCCAGCGCGGTGGGAAGATGACGAAATCGACATTGGCGGTGCCGGCCTCCTCCGTCGGGGCCGTCAGCACCGTGAAGATCGACGGGTCGGGATGATCGAACAGGATGGCGCCGACCGGCGAAAACGTCCGCAGATCATATTTGAAGGGTGCGTAATTGCCGTGCCAGGCGATGACATCGAGCGGCGAATGGCCGATCTCGGTAACGTAGAACTTCCCGCACCATTTCACATGCACCCGGCAGGGCGTTTCCTTGTCCTCGTAGGCGGCCACCGGTGTCTTGAAATCGCGCGGATTGGCAAGGCAGTTGGCGCCGATCGGGCCGCGATCCGGCAGGGTGAATTTGGCGCCGTAATTCTCGCAGATATATCCCCGCCAGACTGAGCCTTCGCCAAGCCGCGAGACCTTGAACATCATGCCGCGCGGGACGAGGCAGATCTCCGACGGTTCGACATCCATGATCCCCATTTCGGTGAAGACGCGGATGGCGCCGAGTTGCGGTACGATCAAAAGTTCGCCATCGGCGTCGAAGAAATAGTCGTCGATCATGTCATCGTTGAAGATATAGGCATGGGCGGCCATGCCGACCTGGGTCATGACGTCGCCGGCGGCAGTCATGGTGCGGATGCCGGAAAGGAAATTGAGCGTTTCCGCCGGTTCCGGGATCGGGCTCCAGCGCAATTGTCCAAGCGGCAGGGAGTGATCGTCGAGACAGGGCGCCGATTTCCAGAAAGGGTAGCTGGCATTGGAGAAACGGCGCGTGTGGCGCACGCTCGGGCGGATGCGGTAGAGCCAGGAGCGTTCATTGGTGCCGCGCGGTGCGGTGAAGGGGGAACCGGAAAGCTGTTCGGCATACAGGCCGTAATTGCATTTCTGCGGGCTGTTCTGGCCTTGGGGCAGGGCGCCGGGAAGAGATTCCGTTTCGAAGTCATTGCCGAAGCCGGGCATATATTGCGGGCTGTTGACCTGCGCATCGGCCGCCGCCGTCCGGGTTTTTTCCAGCATCGCTTGATCCTCCTTCGTGGATATGGTTACAAACGTAACTGTCAATTTTGTAACTATCAAGGAAGCCATGAAGGAACCGATGAACCCCGAGAATGTCATCGCCGATTTCGATCTCGAGCAGTTCCTGCCGTTCCGCCTCAATCGTGCGGCGGAGTTCGTCGCTTTGCGCTTTGCTGCGGCTTACAAGGCCGAATACGGGCTGACGCGGCCCGAATGGCGCACATTGGCAGCGTTGGGGGCGGCACTTGGAAGCTCCGGCCGGATGACGGCGACGGAGGTGGGGGCCCATTCCACCATGCACAAGACGAAGGTCAGCCGCGCCGTGTTTGCGCTGGAGGATCGCCGCTGGCTGAAGCGGACGCGGGACGAGGACGATCGCCGTGCCGAGCATCTGGAACTGACGCCCGCCGGCATCAGGGCCTACCGGGACCTGACGCGGCTGGCGCGTGATTATTCGGCCGAACTCTCACACCTGTTGGGCCAGGATGGTTTGCAGGCCCTGTCCTCCGGGGTCACCGCCGTTGAAAAAGCCATGCCGAAGAGACCGCGTTAGGATTTTGCGCGCTGGCGCACTGGAAGCCCCTCGAAATCCTTCAACGTTGCCAGCACGATCGACGTTTTCACATGCTGCACGCTGTCATGCGGCAACAGCACGTCGTTGACGAAATGGGCAAGGCCGGCAAGATCGGGTGTCACGACCTTGAGGTGATAATCCATCTCGCCGGTCAGCGCGTAACATTCCAGCACCTCCGGCAGATCGGCGATCAGGGCTGCAAAACGCTTGGCATTGTCGCGGTTATGGGTGGCCAGCGTCACGGCAATGACGATCAGAAGGTCCAGCCCCAGCCGGCCGCGGTCCAGCATGGCCCGGTAGGTCTGGATGAACCCTTCGGTCTCTAGCCGCGCCCGCCGCCGCGAGCATTGCGAGGGCGATAAGGCAATCCTTTCGGAGAGTTCGTTGTTGGTCAGCCGGCCATCACTCTGCAATTGCGAAAGGATCTTCAGGTCATATCCGTCGAGCTGTTCCATCTGTGCGCAAATCCTCAATATTTCGCATGAACCATGCATAGATTTCGCCTGACTGCGCAAGAATGCAAGCACAATGCACGGAATCTCCGTCATCATGGCCCAAATTCTGACGTTCAGAGGAGAGAACGATGGGCCCCTTCCCGCATGACACGCCGCCGACCGGCATTACTGTTGACAACCCGGCCGGTACCGATGGTTTCGAGTTTGTCGAATTCGCCCATCCGGAGCCCGAAAAGCTGCGCGAGCTTTTCACCCGCATGGGCTATTCCTGCGTTGCCAAGCATCGCAGCAAGGATATCAGCGTGTGGCGCCAGGGCGATATCAACTACATCTTGAATGCCGAGCCCGGCAGCCATGCCATGCGCTTCGTGGAGGATCACGGTCCCTGCGCGCCATCCATGGCCTGGCGTGTTTCGGATGCGAAACATGCGTTCGATCATGCCGTTTCCAAAGGTGCCATGCCCTATACCGGCAAGGACAAGGCGCTCGACGTTCCCGCTATCGTCGGCATTGGCGGTTCGCTGCTCTATTTCATCGACACCTATGGCAGCGAGGGTTCGCCCTATGAGGCGGAATTCGAGTGGCTGGGCGCGCGCGATCCGAAGCCTGAGGGCGTCGGCTTTTATTATCTCGATCACCTCACCCATAATGTCTATCGCGGCAACATGGATACGTGGTGGGATTTCTACCGCGAACTGTTCGGCTTCAAGCAGATCCATTTCTTCAATATCGACGGGCGCATCACGGGCCTCACAAGCCGGGCGATCACGTCCGCCTGCGGCAAGATCCGCATCCCGCTGAACGAGTCCAAGGACGATACGAGCCAGATCGAGGAATACCTGCGCAAATACAAGGGCGAAGGCATCCAGCATATCGCCGTTGGTACTGATGGCATATACGAGGCGACCGACAGGCTGGCTGCCAATGACCTGAAGTTCATGCCTGGACCGCCGGAAACCTATTACGACCTGTCGCATGACCGGGTAAATGGGCATGACGAGCCGATCGAGAAGATGAAGAAGCACGGTATCCTGATCGACGGCGAGGGCGTGGTGGATGGCGGCATGACCCGCATCCTGCTGCAAATCTTCTCAAAGACGGTGATCGGGCCGATCTTCTTCGAATTCATCCAGCGAAAGGGTGACGAAGGTTTTGGCGAAGGCAATTTTCGCGCTCTGTTCGAATCGATCGAGGCCGACCAAATCCGCCGCGGCGTTTTGAAACCGGCCGCCGCAGCCGAGTAATCCCCGGCGTCAATCGCCATCTCTGTAGAAGCCCCGCCAGATGCAAACCGGCGGGGTTTTTGATGTTTGCGGGCCGGTTTTTCGCGTGGCCTGACACCCCGTCCGCCGTCATATTATTCTGATCTTTATGTTCCATTTTGAGACGCGGGCATATATTTCATTGAGCATAACAATCTCCGGCTGCGGGGAATTCGCACAATCGGCATTATTCTGGCGTGCTGACCGCTATGGCTGGTATCATGAATGCGGTGATACGGAATCAATGCGATGGATGACTTACAGGCGAGACTGGCGTCCTTGCGGGATGAGACTGCGGTTTTCATCGCGCTTTACGATCAGCGGGATCGCCTGCGCTACGCCAACCGGGCTTTTCGCGCGGCTTTCGCGCTCGATGAGGCGGAGACGCCGCTCTGGGCGGATTTGATGCGGCGCAATCATGCGCTTGGCCGGGGCACCGTCATTAGCGTGCCGGATTTCGAAGCCTGGGTCGTCTCGGCGCAGTCGCGGCGCGGCAAGATGCCGTTCCGCGCATTCGAGACCGATCTGGTCGATGGCCGGTGGCTCTGGATGACCGAAAGCGTCGATCGCAGCGGCTGGATGCTGTGCATCGCCAATGACATCACCCATCTGCGCGCCGACGAAAGGACATTACGGCAGGATCGCGATTTTGCTTTGAAGGCATCGCAAACCGACGAACTCACCGGCATCTCCAACCGCCGTTACATGATGGCGCAGCTGGAGGCGATGATCCGCAGCCAGCCGGCGGGCGGACCCGTCAGTGGCTGCATTTCCATTCTCGATATCGACTTTTTCAAGGGCATCAACGATCTCTATGGCCACCAGACCGGCGACGAGATCCTGCTCGACTTTGCCCGCCGGGTCCATCCGGTCGTGCGGCGCCATGATTGTTTCGGCCGCATCGGCGGCGAGGAGTTCATGCTGATCTTTCCGCAGACAACGCTTGCCGAGGGGGAGTGGATCATCGACCAGGTGCTGGAGACGGTGCGCACGGCGCGTCCGCTTTTGTCGGCCCCGCTGTTTTCCTATACCTGCTCGGCCGGCATTGCCGCCCTGCGGCCGGGCGAGACTGCAAAGGAAATCTATTCGCGCGCCGATGCCGCCCTTTACGATGCCAAGCATTCCGGCCGCGACCGCATGGCGGTTGGCGCCCGCTGATCTCTACTCTGCCAGTCCTTCAAGGCCGTCAGCCGTCCGGGTCACTGTGACCTCGGTGATCTCGGTATCTGCGACGCCATGGATGGTAAACGGGTCCGCCGCCACGATCGCCTCGATGTCGGCCCGTGTGCCGCGTGCGAAAATCACCCCGCCGGTGCGCGGGTTCTTGCGTCCGGATGCGAGGAAAATGCCTCTGTCATAGCCGTCTTTCACCCAGTCCATATGGGGTTCGATATGGCGGTCGACTTCGGACAGCCGGGCCGTATAGGTCAGTGACAGGATGAACATGATCAGTCCTTCATCAGGTGTTTGGCGCGGATCAGACCGCGCAGCGAATTGCCCATATAGAGTGTGCCGGTCTTCAGATCGGCCAGGGTCAGGCGCTGGACGCGGGCGCGCCGGGCGCAGATCAGCTCTGTGCGCAGCACGCCCGCCAAAAGACCGCAGGCGACCGGCGGCGTTTTGAGCATCCCCGAGCCGTCCTCGAGAAAGATCGAGGTGATCGTGCCCTCGCAGGGTTCGCCCTTCTCATTGAGCAACAGCACCTCATCGGCATCGGAGGCCGGATATTCGGCGCGCGCCGCCTCGTAAATTTCGCGACTTGTGGTCTTGTGGCGCAAAAGCCTGTTGTTGGAATCGAGCCGGGCTGCGGCGATTGCGACGCGCCAGATTGTATCGGGCGGCAGTGGCGCGAACGGCGCGGTGGTGATGGCGATTTCGCCGGCGGGGCTGAGGGTCAGGCGGACGCGAAGGGGCCCCGGCCGCTGCTCTTCCTCCTCCCCTGTGGGGAGAAGGTGGCCCGAAGGGCCGGATGCGGGGGAGCGGCTGGCGCTGAATGTGCCGGACGGCCCCCTCATCGCCTCGCTTTGCTCGGCACTTCTCCCCGCTGGGGAGAAGAGGGAGCGCGCGGTAGGCGTCTCCCCCAGCACCTCTGCCAGCTTTTCCGCTGCCCGATCCGCGCCTATAAACCCCAGCCGTCCCGCCGAACGTGTCAACCGGGCCAGATGCAGCCGCAGGCGGATGATGCCGGTTTCAGGCTCCCATCGCATCGTTTCGATCAGCGAAAAATCGCTCATCGGTCGATCCAGGTATCGCCGACGGCGAAGCGGGCTTTGAGCAGGCATTCCTCATATTCGGCTTCGGCGGTGGAATCAAAGACGATGCCGCCGCCGACATTGAAAATGGCTTCGCCTTCCGGAAAGAGTGACAGCGTGCGGATGGCGACGTTGAAGCGCATTGTCCCGTCAGGCGCGATGAAGCCGATCGAGCCGCAATAGGCATCGCGCGGCCCGTCTTCGAGATCATGGAGAATGTCCATCGCCCGCATTTTGGGCGCGCCGGTGACGGAACCGCAGGGGAAAAGCGCCTCGAAAATCTGGGTGATGCCGATATCGGGCAGCAATTTTGCCCGGACATGGCTGACCATCTGGTGCACGGTCGGATAGGTTTCGATATCGAAGAGTTTGGACACATCGAGCGTGCCAACCTCCGTGATGCGGGAAATGTCGTTGCGCAGGAGATCGACGATCATCCGGTTTTCGGCCTGGGATTTCGGATCCTCCCGCATTTCGCGGATCAGGTCCTGGTCTTCCGCAGGCGTTGCGCCGCGCCGGGCCGTGCCTTTCATCGGGTGCGTCTCGATCCAGCCGTCCTGATCCACCCGGAAGAACAGTTCGGGCGAGCGCGACAGAAGGGTGGGGCCACCCAGCGAAACCAGCGCGCCATATTTGACCGGCTGCCGCTCGATCAACGACCAGAAGGCAGCCAGCGGATCGCCGTTCCAGCGGGCGTTGACCTGCATGGTCAGGTTCGCCTGGTAACAATCGCCCTGCCGCAGATGCTGGTGCAGCCGGTCGAAACGCTGCTTATAGGTCTCAAAATTCCAGCTTGCGCGGGGCTCGGTGATAAAAGGCTCGTTCTCAATGCGGCGCTGGGGCTCTGCCAGTGCATGGCCGTCGGCCGGGCCATCGAACACGCCGAACGCCATCAGCGGCGTGCGACGGTTTTCCTGCGCGAAGGGGGTAAGCTTTTCTTCAAAGAGGTGACCCGCTTCATAGCTCATGAAACCGGCCAGCCATTTGCCTTGCCCGTGGGCGGCTTCCATATCCTTCAGGCCGGCCCAGAACTGCGCCTTCGTGTGGGCGGTGATGACGCGCAGCGGCTCGGCAAAGACGGTCGTCCTGTCTTCGCTGTCGTCCCGGAACAGGACATAGGGGCCGGTGTCGGTCATGCGGCTCACGCTTGTGTCCGCGTGGATCCTCGGATCGAGCCCGAGGATGACAGAGAACGGGGGTGACGGCGGACATGGGTTTGCCGGCCGCAGAGTGGAAGTAACTTTGCAGCCAGCCGAGCCCACGGATCGCCAACCCCGGGCTTGACCCGGGAATCCATACGGGCATCCGCAAAGCTCGCTGTCATCGTCCGTTCCTGCTCAAGTCTATGCCTGTCTATCAAGCACTTCCAACTCGTCGATCAGCCCTTCCAGCATCGACAGGCCCTGTGCCCAGAACGACGGATCGGTGGCGTCGAGGCCGAAGGGGGCGAGAAGCTCGGAGTGATGCTTGGTGCCACCCGCCTTCAGGAGCTCGAAATATTTCTGCTGAAAGCCGGTTTCGGCCTTCTGGTAGACGGCGTAGAGCGAGTTGACCAGGCAATCGCCGAAGGCATAGGCATAGACGTAGAAGGGCGAATGGATGAAGTGGGGGATATAGGCCCAGTAGGTCTCGTAGCCCTCGGAAATCCGGATGGCCGGACCGAGGCTTTCTTCCTGAACCGACAGCCATAGCTGGCCGATATCGTCGGCAGTCAGCTCGCCATTCTTGCGGGCGGTGTGCACCTTGCGCTCGAATTCGTAAAAGGCGATCTGGCGCACGACCGTGTTGATCATGTCCTCGACCTTCTGGGCAAGCATGGCCTTGCGTTCCCGCTTGTCCTTCGTCTTGTCGAGCAGGGCCCGGAAGGTCAGCATTTCGCCGAAGACGGAGGCGGTTTCAGCCAGGGTCAGCGGCGTCGAGGCCATCAGCGCGCCCTGGCCGCCGGCCAGAACCTGATGCACGCCATGGCCGAGCTCATGGGCGAGCGTCATCACGTCGCGCGGCTTGCCCATATAATTGACCAGCACATAAGGATGCGCGGACGGCACCGTCGGATGTGCAAAGGCGCCCGGCGCCTTGCCGGGGCGCACCGGCGCATCGATCCAGCCGCCATCGAAAAAGCGCCGGGCGATATCGGCCATTTCCGGCTGGAAGCCCGCATAGGCGGATAGAACCGTTTCCTTGGCTTCGCTCCACGGGATCAGCGTCGCCGGCGTTTCCGGCAGCGGCGCGTTGCGGTCCCAGAATTCCATCTGTTCCATGCCAAGCCACTTGGCCTTCATCGCATAATAGCGGTGCGACAGCCGCGGATAGGCATCCTTGACGGCTGCAGCCAGCGCATCGACCACGTCGCGCTCGACGCGGTTGGCCAGGTGGCGGCTGTCGGCGATATCGGTAAAGCCGCGCCAGCGATCGGAGATGTCCTTGTCTTTCGCGAGCGTGTTGGTGATCAGCGTGAAGGTGCGGATATTGTCCTTGAAGGTCTTGGCCAGGGCAGCTGCCGCCTTCTTGCGGATTTCCGGATCGGCTTCCTGCAGCATGCTCAGCGTCACTTCGAGCGGCAGCGTCTCGCCATCGACCTTAAAGGTCAGCGCCGCCATGGTTTCATCGAACAGCCGGTTGAAGGCGCTGGCGCCGGTCATCGATTTTTCGAGGAAGAGCTGCTCGATCTTGTCATCCAGCTGGTAGGGCTTGTCCATACGCAGATCGACGAGCCACGGCTTGTAATGGGCTGCAAGCATGTCGGTTTCGAGCGCCCTGTCGATGACGGTGTCGTCGATGCGGTTGAGTTCCAGCGCAAAGAATAGGAGATGGCTCGCCATATCCGTGAGCTTGGCCTGGGCATCGCCATAGAGCTTGCCGTTGGCCGGATTGGACGTGTCGGAAAAATAGGTGAGGCCGGCGAAGGAGCCGATCTTGCCCATCAGATCTTCGAGCACTTCATATTCGCGCACGGCCGCGCCGATGCCCGCGTCTCCTTTAAGCGCTGCTGCATCCGACAGCTTGCCCTTCCATTTGGCCTCGAAGGCCTTGGCGAGCGTGTCCGCCTTTTCCAGGTCGCCGAGATATTCCGCAGAGCTTGCCGAGGGGTAGAGATCCTCCAGTTTCCAGGTGGGCAGATCGCCCAATTCCACCGCATTCGCGCCACCGGACGAGGCGGAAAGGGCGATGCGTGACGATGTCTGGAAGGCAGAGAAATGAGGCATGGGCGGTCACTCTTTTTGTCGATGCCGGCCCGGTTTCGGGCGGCGAAGCAGAGGTCGGATATGGGTCCATGACCTAACGTCGGCAATGGATAAAATGCAAGCATTTCTCAAAAGAGGATTTTCAGGCCTTTCTGACAGGAATGTTTCTCACGATACGGCACATGACGTGGCGATCGCGTTCTACGCGGAAAGCAGGAGGCCTTCATGACATCCCAAATTCTCGTCATCGATGACGATCCGGTCCAGCGCCGGCTGCTGACGAACATGATCGAGCGGCTCGGTCACATCGCCCATCTCGCCGATAATGGACGCAGCGGTCTGGAACTGCTGGAGCGCAAGCGCGGGCTGATCAGCGTTATCCTTCTCGATCTGATGATGCCGGAAATGAACGGCCATGGTTTTCTCGAGGCCATCGCCGAGCGCGGCATCGATACGCCCGTAATCGTGCAGACGGGGCAGGGCGGCATTGAGACGGTGGTTCTCGCCATGCAGGCCGGCGCCTTCGATTTCGTGGTCAAGCCGGTCTCGCCCGAGCGGCTCTCCGTTGCCATTACCAATGCCTTGAAGATGGATCACCGCGAGGGCAAGAGTGGGCGCGCGCCAAAACGGTCGCGCAGCGGCACCGTCGGGTTCGACGATATCGTCTCGGCAAGTCCTGCAATGATCCGGGTGCTCGACCTGGCGCGCCGCGCGGCGCAGTCCAATATCCCGATCGTTCTCGAAGGCGAATCCGGCGTCGGCAAGGAAATGGTCGCCCGGGCCATCCAGCATGCCAGCGAGCGCGCCAGCAAACCGTTTATCACAGTCAATTGTGGTGCCATCCCGCACAATCTGGTGGAGAGCATTCTCTTCGGCCATGAAAAGGGTGCGTTTACCGGCGCCACTGAAAAACATTCCGGCAAGTTTGCCGATGCCGATGGCGGCACGCTGTTCCTGGATGAGATCGGCGACCTGCCGCTTGAAGTTCAGGTGAAGCTGCTGCGCGCCGTGCAGCAGGGCGAGATCGAAACGATCGGCGCCCGCCACCCGCAAAAGGTCAATGTCCGGCTGATCTCGGCCACCAACAAGGACCTTATCAACGAAGTCCGCGAGGGCCGCTTCCGCGAGGATCTCTATTACCGGCTGAACGTGTTTCCGATCGCCATGCCGGCGCTGCGCAAGCGCAAGGAGGATATTCCGGTTCTCGTGCGCACCTTCGTCGAGCGTTTCGCGCTGGAGCAGCGGCTGGCATCGCCGCTTTCGGTTTCCAGCGGCGCAATGGCGCTTCTGACGGCCTATGACTGGCCGGGCAATATCCGCCAGCTGGAAAATGCCATCTTCCGGGCGGTCGTTCTGGCAGAGGGGAGCGAACTGACGGTCAAGGACTTCCCGCAGATCGCCACACAGATCCCCGGCTATGTCGTTGCCGAAAAGTCGGGCTTCACCTGGGAGGAGACGGGGCCTGCCAAGGGCACGGTTGCGGACGCCAATTATCTGCCGCCGGTCTATCCGCATTTCAGCGCTGCCGAGAAGGCCGATCCGCGCAGTGCTGCGCCGGATCAGCACTCTGAAAACGCGATTGCCAGCGTCGATGACGGCGGAAATGTGCGAAAGCTTGCCGATGTGGAAGAGGAACTGATTCGGTTTGCGCTGAAATTCTACCGGGGTCAGATGAGCCAGGTGGCGCGCAAGCTTGGCATCGGGCGCTCGACATTGTATCGTAAACTAAAGGATTACGGCATCAACCCGGACGATCCGTTCAGCGAGGCCGCGTAAAACGAGGGATAACAATCCCTAACGTTCCGTCGCATTTGGATGTTGTCGTTTAGACCTTGTTAGTGAACCATTCACTATATTATAAGGATAAGCGATGACTGTGGCATATTTGCCATGCTGTCACCGCAATTGACAGTCATCTGATCAGCCACGGGACGTATTGTCCTTCGGACGGGGATTGAGTTTGCAAAATTTGTTCGGATTCAAGAAGCCTAACGGCTCCGTGATAGCCCGCTTTTGCGCCGCGGTTGCCCGTAAGGTGCCGCGTGTTCTCGCATCGCTTCTGATCACAGCGTCCATGGTCACGCCTGGCTTTGCGCCGCCCGTTGAGGCAGCAGGCCAGACGCGCACGCTCAAGCTCTATTTCATCCACACCCAGGAAAAAGCGTCGATCACCTTCAAGCGCAATGGCCGCTACGATGCCAAGGGCCTGCAGGAGATCAACCGCTTCCTGCGCGACTGGCGCCGCAATGAGCCGACGAAGATGGATCCCCATCTTCTCGACCTCGTCTGGGAAGTCTACCAGAAGAGCGGATCGCGCGATTATATCCACGTCGTCTCCGCCTACCGTTCGCCGGCCACCAACGGCATGCTGCGGTCGCGCTCCAAGGGCGTTGCCAAGAAAAGCCAGCATATGCTCGGCAAGGCGATGGATTTCTACCTGCCCGACGTCAAGCTGAAGACCCTTCGCGAAATCGGCATGAAGTTCCAGGTCGGCGGCGTCGGCTTTTATCCGACATCCGGCTCGCCGTTCGTGCACATGGATGTCGGCGGCGTTCGCGCCTGGCCGCGCATGACCCGCAACGAACTGGTCCGGCTGTTCCCGGACGGCAAGACCCTGCACGTGCCGGCCGACGGCAAGCCGTTGCCGGGCTATGAACTGGCCGTTGCGGACTACAAGCGCCGTGTGGGTGCCAGCGCGTTCGAAGTGGCCGGTGGCGGCACCAAGGGTGCGGGCGACAAGGACACCACCAAGCGCAAAGGCACTCTGTTTGCCATGCTCTTCGGTGCTGGCGGCGACGAGGATGAAGAACCCAATGCAATCGCCAGCGCTGCTGACGCGGAAGGCTCTGACGAGCAGCCGGCTGCCAAGGCGAAGGTCACGCAGGTTGCTGCCGCAGAACAGCCCCTGCCTGGCGTCGATAATTCCGTTGCTGCGGCCGCCGAGCAGCAGCAGAAGATTGCAGCTCCCGTTCCCGGCGTAAGGCCAGCCTTTAGGGATGCCGATGCCGGCATTCAGACGGCGCTGGTTGCGCCCGCCAAGGAAACAGCGCAGGAGGCCTGGGCTGCCGCCCTGCCGGCGCCGGCCGAGACGCCACAAAGCGAATATGCCGACCTGACCACCTACAAGATTCCGGTGCCGCAGATGCTGGGCAAACGTGGATCAAACGGCGACGCCGGAACCGACACGCTGATGGCTTCGACCGATCCGAATGCGGCGGTTCTGCCTGAAGATGTTGCAGCGCTCGGTTTTGTCCCGGTTCCCGGTTCGCGTCCTGCCGGCGAAGAAGCGCTGATGGCCGTGGCTGACGCCAATGTCGCCGTTCCCTCCTTTGCCGAGCGGGTACAGCCGCAGGCCGTTGCTTTGGCGCAAAAGCCCGTGGAAGCCGTAGCCGAGGCGCAGACGCGGGTTGCCCAGACACCGGTTGCCCAAACACCGGTTGTTCAGACACGGGTTGCCTTGGCGACGCCGACGCAGAAGGAACAGCCGGTCGAGATGGCCGCGTTTGTGCCGCAACCGTCTGCTGCCGCGCGCGGCGCCGTGTTTGACAATGCATTCGACCCCAATGCCGAAGCGCCAGCCAAGGGCAAGCGCCCGAAGAAGCAGGAAGCCGACGCTGCGACCCGCTCTTCCGTGCGCACCGAGCCGAAGCTGACCCAGCAGATCATTTCCTCCTGGGCGCTGAGCAATGGCCGCATGGCAACGCTTTCCAAGCCGGTCAAGGCACCGCGCTTTGTCAGCAAGTCGTTGCGCGCATCCCCGACGACGGTCTATTCGGCCGGCTTCTCGAACGAAGCCGTGACGGCTGACACGGCCCGTTTTAGCGGCTCGGCCGTCAACTTCCTGGAAGTGAAGAAGTTCAGCACCAACTGAGATGGTGGTTGAAAACAGAGCGAGCCCGCTGGCGATGGCGGGCTTTTTTGTATTCTGATACGCACCGTATCGACATGCCGCATCACGCAAATGTGCGACTGCGGCGCGGATTGCCGGCTGTTTCCCTGACCTTGAGGCGTGGCAAAAGCGCTTTCGCCTCCCTATATTCCCGTCATCTCTTTCGTTTGCCCGCGCGTTTATTGATCGCTGTTGTTTTCTGCGTTGCGTGCTGCGCATGCGTTGTACGGCTGGAAAGAGATGATCCCGTTTGAAGCGGATAAGGAGTATGCGAATGCCGAACTACAGCAAGACCCCGGAAGCGATTGCGAAATTGACTGCGGAACAGTACCGCGTCACGCAGGAAAACGGCACGGAACGGCCAGGTACGGGGCAATATAACGACAATAAAAAGCCGGGCGTCTATGTCGATATCGTTTCGGGAGAGCCGCTGTTTGCGTCCTCCGACAAGTACGAATCCGGCTGCGGCTGGCCGAGCTTTACCAAGCCGATCGAGCCGGCCCATGTTGCCGAGTTACACGATGCATCGCATGGCATGACCAGGATCGAGGTTCGATCGGCCCATGGCGACAGTCATCTCGGGCACGTCTTCAATGATGGCCCGCGCGATCGCGGTGGTTTGCGCTATTGCATCAATTCGGCTTCGCTGCGTTTTGTCCCGCGCGACAAGATGGAAGCGGAAGGTTATGGTGATTATCTCGCACAGGTGGAGGATATCCGATGACGACCGAACACGCAGTATTGGCTGGTGGCTGCTTCTGGGGCATGCAGGACCTCATCCGCCGTTATGACGGCGTCCTGTCGACGCGGGTCGGTTATACCGGCGGCGACGTCGAAAATGCGACCTATCGCAACCATGGCAACCATGCCGAGGCGATCGAAATTGCCTTCGATCCCGCAAAGATCAGCTATCGCGAGCTCCTGGAATTCTTCTTCCAGATCCATGATCCGTCGACAGCCAACCGCCAAGGCAATGACAGAGGCCCAAGCTACCGCTCAGCCATCTACCATACCAGCGACGCGCAAAAGCAGGTTGCGCTGGAAACCATCGCCGATGTCGATGCCTCCGGTCTCTGGCCGGGAAAGGTGGTGACGGAAGTCGAACCTGCGGGCGCTTTCTGGGAAGCCGAGCCTGAGCATCAGGATTATCTGGAGCGGATTCCCAACGGCTATACCTGCCATTTCATTCGTCCAGGCTGGAAGCTGCCGCGCCGCGGCAAGGGCAGCGAAGCGGCTGCCTGAGGCAGGTCGCATGTCTTGAATTGAAAAAGGCCGGTCTTGTGACCGGCCTTTTTTGATGGCGAACAGATACCGGCCAATTGCTCGCCCGGCCTCATCCGTCATGCAGGGCGTTATTCTGCGTCCGGGGCTTCGATCATGCCGAGGGCTGCGAGATAGGTGTCGAGGATGGCTTCCTGTTCCATGCGCTCGTCCTTGTCCTGCTTGCGGATCGCGATGACCTTTTTCAGAATCTTCGTGTCGAAGCCGGTGCCCTTTGCTTCGCCATACACATCCTTGATGTCGTCGGCGATGGTCTTCTTTTCTTCTTCCAGCCGCTCGATGCGCTCGATGAACGAACGAAGCTGGTCGCGTGCGACGCCGTGGGCATCCGACATGGTGTTCTCCTTGTTGGGGGATATCAATGAGGGTGGGACTGAATTTGTGAGGGTGTGACCTGCCGCGAAGTGCGGTCGAGGTCAAGTGACATTGCGCAACATCGCGCTGATTTTCGGACGGGCCACGCGTACCAGGCGTTACTCCTTGGGCTTGCTGGCCTCAAAGGCGGCCGTCTGTTCGCCGGTCGCTTCCTTCTGGTTCAGCGCCCGCCACGCCTCGTAAGGCATGCCATAGACGATCTCGCGGGAGGCTTCCTTGTCCATCTCGACGCCTGCGGCATTGGCGGCGTCGCGGTACCAGTTGGACAGGCAGTTGCGGCAAAAGCCGGCGAGGTTCATCAGGTCGATATTCTGCACGTCGCCGCGTTCGCGCAGGTGTGACACCAGGCGGCGGAAAGCGGCGGCTTCGAATTCAAGCTGTTGTTGCGGTGTCAGGTCGCTCATGGTCGGTCTCT
Source organism: Rhizobium sp. Root483D2 (assembly GCF_001426685.1). Taxonomy (GTDB): domain Bacteria; phylum Pseudomonadota; class Alphaproteobacteria; order Rhizobiales; family Rhizobiaceae; genus Pararhizobium; species Pararhizobium qamdonense. The sequence goes on from NZ_LMFB01000019.1 coordinate 349,628, forward strand.
TTCCACTGTCAGAACGCATAGGGTCCGGTCCGCGACGGATAGCGCCTGATTTCGTGCAATTCGGGGCGGGCATTCAAATTTGCAAGGATTGGTCCGAGCCGGGCATCCCATTCGGCAACGCCGCTATCGTCACCGATCAGGTCCTGGCGCACTTCGATCAGGGCGTGGGCAAGGCCGGTTTCCATGCAATGGCGAAACATCGTATCGCCGCGCAGCGCGCCGTCATAGGGCTCGTTGTCGCCGACAAGGATATCGCCGGAAACCTCCAGCGCCTCGATCAGCGGCGTGACCGCGCGCGGGTCGCTGTCCCAGAGAACGGCTGTATGCCAAGGGCGGGGCACGCCCTTCCAGGCCGGTGTATAGGAATGAAGCGAGATCACCAGCGGCGCCTTGCCGCTGGCTGCGCCGACATCGGCGATGGTTTGCGAGACGGCGCGATGATAGGGGCGGTGGAACCGGTTGAGGCGGGTTTCCCATTCCTGCGCTGTGATCGGGTGGTTTCCGGGAATGATGGCGCCATCGGAAATCTTCATAATCAGCGTCGGATCGTCTTCGCCCCGGTTCGGATCAATCAGCAGCCTTGAAAAACAGCTGAGCACGGCGGGAACGCCAAGCCGCATGGCGAGCCTGCGCACCAGCGGCTCGACGCCGATATCATAGGCGATGTGACGGGCAAAGGCATTTTCAGGAAGTCCGAGCCCGCCATATTCTGCGGGCAGGCGGTTGGTCGCATGATCGGCGAGCAGAACCAGCCCGGCTTGATTGTTTCCTGGAATGACCTCGAAAGACGATGTTTCCGGCATACAGTATCAACTCATTTCACTCTTGACGGAATTTGATGGCATGCTGTGGCAGCAATCGCAAGGTAATGGCTATTTTACGATCTTTCCGACAATAAAAACCCGAATGTAATCGATTAGACCCGCGTTGACATTCGGGCCCCACCGTCGCAAGAAAGTCCCTCGACAAATCGCAACGGAGACCCATTGGAAACCGTGTCCAGATATCCTTTCTCCAGGCTGAATCTGCGGAGCTGGTCTTTAAGCGCTGTTCTCCTCTTCGTTCTGACCGCGTTTTCGCCGGCCCTGATCGCAAGTGAAGCGCACGCCGAATTCCGTGTCTGCAATGGTACCCAGAATCTGGTCGGCGTGGCCATCGGCTATCGCGCCAAGGAGGGCTGGATCACCGAAGGGTGGTGGCAGGTTCCGGCGACGACATGCGCGACCCTGATCGAGGGCGAACTCCAATCACGATATTATTACCTCTATGCTGAAGATGCGGCGCGCGGTGGACGCTGGACCGGTGACGTCAACATGTGCGTCGCCGAAAACGAGTTCAAGGTGACCGGCGTGCAGGACTGTTTCGCACGCGGTTTTCAGCGGATGGGCTTCAAGGAATACGACACGGGGCGTCAGGGAAGCTGGATGGTTCAGTTGTCCGATACCCCAGGGACTCAAGAAAGCCACAACTGATGAAGCGGAATAGAAAAGTCAAAATCCTCGCAACGCTCGGACCGGCATCGGGCGAAGAAGAGATGATCCAGAAGCTGCACGAGGCGGGGGCTGATCTTTTCCGGATCAACATGAGCCATGCCAGCCACGACATGATGCGCACGCTGATCAAGCGCATCCGCAATGTCGAGGCGCGCTGCGGCCGCCCGATCGGCATTCTCGCCGACCTTCAGGGCCCGAAGCTGCGCGTCGGCAAATTCGCCGCCGGCAAGGTCGATCTGGTTCCCGGCCAGACCTTCACCCTCGACAACAAGGACGAGCCCGGCGATGCGACGCGCGTCTTCCTGCCGCACCCGGAAATCCTTGAATCGGTCAAGGCCGGTCACCGCCTGCTGATTGACGACGGCAAGCTGCATCTGCGCGCCGATGCGTCCGATGGCAAGAGCATCGTCTGCACGGTGATCGCCGGCACCAAGATTTCCGACCGCAAGGGCGTAAGCCTTCCCGATACGCTGCTGAGCGTCGGTGCGTTGACCGAAAAGGACCGTGCCGATCTTGATGCGGTTCTCGAAACGGAAGATGTCGATTGGGTCGCGCTGTCGTTCATTCAGCGTCCGGAAGACCTGTCCGAAGTGCGCAAGATCTCGCGCGGCCGTGTCGGCCTGATGTCGAAGATCGAAAAGCCGCAGGCGATCGAGCGTATCGACGAGATCATCGAGCTTTCCGATGCGCTGATGGTTGCCCGTGGCGACCTGGGCGTGGAAATGCCGCTCGAGGCCGTTCCTGGCTTGCAGAAGCAGTTGATCCGCGCCTCCCGCCGCGCCGGCAAGCCGGTCGTGGTCGCCACGCAGATGCTGGAATCGATGATTTCGGCGCCGGTGCCGACCCGCGCCGAAGTGTCCGACGTTGCGACCGCCGTGTTCGAAGGCGCTGACGCGATCATGCTGTCAGCCGAATCCGCTTCGGGTGACTATCCGGTGGAAGCGGTTGCGACGATGGCGTCGATTGCCAGCAAGATCGAAACCGATCCGCATTATCCCGGCATCATCTACGCGCAGCGCACGCCGCCTGAGGCTACCGGTGCCGACGCGATTTCGCTGGCTGCCCACCAGATCGCCGAGACGCTCAAGCTTTCGGCCATCGTCTGTTACACGTCGTCGGGCACCACGGGCCTGCGCACCGCGCGTGAGCGTCCGCAGGTTCCGATCCTGGCGCTTTCCCCGGTCATCCAGACGGCCCGCCGTCTCTCCGTCGTCTGGGGCCTGCATTGCGTGGTCACCTCCGATGCGACCGATCTCGACGACATGGTCAACCGCGCGTGCCGAATCGTTGCTTCCGAAGGCTTCGGCAAACCCGGCGACCGGGTCATCATCTCGGCCGGCGTGCCGCTGGGAACACCGGGCGCCACCAACATGCTGCGGATCGCCTATATCGGCTCGGATGGCCTGAGCGGCGTCTGACGTTTGTCCCGTATTCATGAAAAAAACCGCCGGAGCGATCCGGCGGTTTTTTGTTTCGCGGCCTATCCGGTCAGATGGTGATGCTGATGGGGATCGCGGCCGTGACCCCGGCGGGAGAGCCGCTGCCGAGCGCGCTCTTCACGCCCTGGATTGCCTGGGTCAGGCTTTCGCCGGATGTCTGTGCGTCTGTAATGGTATTCTGGTCGGCATTCTTTTGCGCGCGCAGACGGCGCAGCGCCTCTTCGAGCAGCGCCTTGATCTCCTGCGCCACGGCCTTGAATTCCTCAAGCGTCCTGCGGTCATCGGCGGAGAGGGTCTTTTGATCGGTGCCGTCCGCCATCATGTCCTGATAGGCCTTCTGGGCAAAAGACGTTTCATCTTCGCCGCTGCCGGCCGTATCGGCTATTTGCGCATCGGTTTGCCCGGCAAGCGTTGTTTGCGCCTCTGTGGGGCCGGACGCTGCTGCACCGGTGTTTGATCCGGCGTGCACTGCCGCAGCAAAATCCTTGGCTGCCGCGCCCACTTCGCGGGCCAGGTGGCCAGCCTGCCGGGCCAGCACTTCCGGATCGAAATTCCAGCGGCGCAGATAGTCCAGCCGGGTCTTGGCGTCCTCAAGTCTTTGCTTGGCGCGTGCCTTGATGCTGTCTGCATCCGCTTCGGCGGTGGTTTTCAAGAAGTCGAGTGCGCGGTCCCGCAGGCTTTGTGGATCGCTAGCCACTCCACCCGGCGCAGTTCCCGCCGCTGTCGTGGTGCGGAAGGGATAGGTGGTGGCAATGCTGCCAACTTGCATGAATGGCCTCCGGATTGAGGCCGCAACGTGCAATCGCCAGCTTGCATGGGGCTGGCGGCAAGGTGTTCCATTGCGCTAGTCGACGACGGTGATACGGGCCTGCGCCTTGGCCGCCAGCGCATTGAGGTCACGCTTCTTGCCCGCCAGCGATTCGATGGCTGAAATTGCCAGGTCGGTGACGATGTAATCCGGCTTGTGGCCGAGATTGTGAATACGCAGCAAGGTCGATCCCGTGATGGCCTCGTGCAGTTGGCGCGAGTGGATCTCCGGCAGGACGACGCGGTCGGCATCGCCGGTGATGATCACGGTCGGGGCCTTGATTTCCTTGTAACGCGGCGCGACCCGCTTCACGTATTCCAGCAGATTGGCGATATCGATGGCGTTGTTGCGAAAGGCGGCCGGTCTGATCGCCAGATAGGCGGCGGTGTTTTCGATATAGCTGTCGGGGCGCGGATTGGGCGCAAAGACGTATTTGGTTGCCTTGTCGATCGAGACAAGGCCGATCGGCGGCGCCACCAGAGTGGCAAACAGCCAGCCGAGCACCGGCGTTTTGGTGATGCCGTAATACCATTCGATGCCGCCCGGCCAGGGATGCGTGGCGGGGGATAAAAACAGGAGGCCTGCCACCATGTCCTTGTGGTTCAATGCGAAGGTAGCCGCGATGGCGCCGCCGAAGGAATGGCTGATGATGATGGCTTTCTTGATGCCGCGTTTTTTCATCAGGGCGGCGATCGCATCGGCCTGACCGTCGGGATAGGCATTTTGCGGGCCGCCGCGATCGGAAAAGCCCAATCCGGGACGGTCGAGAAAGAGCATATCGGCGCGGCCTTCGAGCTTGCTCCTGAAGGCGACCATCGGGTCGCGCAGGTTGGCGCTTGCGCCATGGATGAAGACCAGGGTGGGAAGATCGGCGTTCTTCGGGCGGGGCACGTAGACGCTGTTCATCTTGTAGCCGCCGACATCGATCCGCTCGCCGCTATTGGGATTGTCGCGCTCGAAGGCGGATGCCTGGTAGGCGCTGAAACCAAACCCTGTGACGAGGACGGCGAGAAACAGGGATGCAAAGACCAGCATGACTTTCCTGAAAACAAACTTCATCAATCACTCTTCTTCGCGCAGGCCGATCGGCCGGATGGCTCGGTTATCGTCCGATACGAAGATGAGGGCGCTGCGGTTTCGCGTGGAAGGCGGAATTATGTGCGGTTGCCGGCAAGTTTTTCTTCAAGCGTGCCAAGCTGTTCCTGCGCCTTGCGGTCGGCGGGATAGATATCGAGGAACTGTTCCCAGGCGCGCAGCGCCAGTTCATCCTGTCCGGATGATGTGAGGATGGCGGCCATGCCGGCAAGCGCGCCGAAATGGCGAGGCTCGATCGCCAGCACGCGGTTGATGTCGGACATGGACTTGCGGTAGTTGCCCATCTGGTAATGCAGCGTTGCCCGCTGGTTCCAGCCTTCGACATAGCTTGGCGACAGGGCGATGACCTGGTCGAGAATATCGAGCGCTGCGGCCTGCTTGTTTGTTTCGACAGCCTTGGCAGCCCATTGCATCAGGAGATTGGTGGTGGCGCTGCCGGATTCCTGCCACTCCACACGGATCCGGTTGGAAATCTCGCGTGCCTTGTCCTGATCGCGTTCCCGCTTCAGTTCGGTAAAGAGTGTGTCGATCCGCTGCTTGGGCGTCGTCAATTCAGACGTGACCGAGGCCTGAGCCGCGTCAGCGGCGAGGGCGGGCAGGGTGCCGGCGGCAGATGCGGCCAGCAAGCCAGCGAGAATCAAAGATGAAGACATGAGTTTAACCATGGCAGATAAGGTAGCCTGCCATGGCCGAAGATCAAATCAAATTTGAGACATCAAACCGATGAACCGTTTGGGAAGCCTGCTGTGTTGCAAGCAAGCGTCCGCGAGCGCACTCGATCCATGCGTTGCCGTTCCGAAAGCACAGACTTCCGGCGCGCACGATGGATCAGCCCTGACGGGCCTTGAAGCGCGGGTTCAGCTTGTTGATGATGTAGACGCGACCCTTGCGGCGAACCAGACGGTTTTCGCGGTGACGGGCCTTCAGCGACTTAAGCGAATTTTTGATCTTCATTTTTCTGATCCGCAGTTTCGGCGAATTGAATTCGCCGGTCTTTAACAATCAAAAGCGCGCTTGCAGACCGTTAAGGCCGAGCGCGCTCTTAGGGTGGCAGGCAAATAACCCGGCATCGTAAACGTGTCAACCGCAGAGAGCCTGTTTTCGCAGCGTTTGGCGGCTTTTCTGTGGGTTAAACCCTCAGGCAAGCCAGGTGACATGCCCCATTTTGCGCCCCGGCCGCGCTTCCGTCTTGCCATAGAGGTGAACCAGCGTGTTGGGCTTTGCAAGCCATGCCGGCAGGTCGCCGATATCGTCGCCGATCAGGTTCTGCATCACGCAATCGGAATGGCGGGCACCGTCCGACAGGGCCAGTCCAGTGACGGCGCGGATATGCTGCTCGAACTGCGAGACCACGCAGGCCGCCTCCGTCCAGTGGCCGGAATTGTGGACGCGCGGAGCGATCTCGTTGGCGATCAGCGTGCCGTCCGCAAGCACGAAAAACTCGACGCCGATGACGCCGACATAACCAAGCGCCGTCAGCACTGCCGTGGCGGCCAGACGGGCAGCCTCGGCCGTTGCGTCATTGATCCCGGCCGGAACGGTCGAGGTGTGGAGAATGCCCTGGCGATGGATGTTTTCGGCCGGATCGTAGCAGGCGATGGTGCCGTCGGTGCCGCGCGCGGCGATGATGGAGATTTCGCGTTCGAACGGCACGAAGCTTTCGAGAATGGCGGGAACGCCGCCAAGGGCAAGGAATGCACCGGCGGGGTCGTCGGCTGCGCTGCGAAACACGCGCTGGCCCTTGCCGTCATAGCCGAGGCGGCGGGTTTTCAGAACACCCTGGCCCGAGAAGTCGGCGAGTGCCCGTTCCAGATCGTCCTGGCTGCCGATCGGGTGGAAGCGTGCGGTCTCAATGCCGCAGCCGTTGAGAAACTGCTTTTCGCTCACCCGGTCCTGCGACACCTCAAGCGCCCGTGGCGGCGGATAGACGGGGAGGGTTAGCGACAAACGCTCGGCGGCATCGACGGGAACGTTTTCGAACTCGTAGGTGACGACGTCACATTCGCCGGCAAGCCGTTCCAGAGCGGCTGCGTCATCATAGGCGGCGACGATCTGGCTATTGGCGACCTGTGCTGCCGGACAGTCGATCTGCGGCTCCAGAATGACGGTGCGGAAATTCAGCCGGGCTGCCGCCATGGCCAGCATGCGGCCGAGCTGGCCGCCGCCGATGATGCCGATCGTTCTCATGCCTGGTCCACGGGATATTCGGCGACCGCCGCACTTTGCTGTTCGCGCCAGTCGTCCAGCCGGTCGGCAAGGTCGGGGTCACTCAGCGCCAGAACGGCGGCAGCAAGAAGGGCGGCATTGATGGCGCCAGCGCGGCCGATTGCCAATGTGCCGACGGGAATGCCGGCCGGCATCTGGACGATGGAGAGAAGGCTGTCCTGACCGGAAAGGGCCTTGGATTGGACAGGAACGCCGAATACCGGAAGGGCCGTCATCGCAGCCGTCATGCCGGGCAGATGGGCCGCACCGCCTGCACCAGCAATGATCACCTTGAAACCCTCGTCGCGCGCGCCCCTGGCAAAATTGATCAGCCTATCGACCGTGCGATGTGCCGAAACGATACGGGCGTCATAGGCGATATCGAGGGCGTCGAGCGTGTCGGCGGCATTCTTCATGGTTTCCCAGTCGGACTGGCTGCCCATGATGATGGCGACGGGCGGGGTTGCTGCTTTCGTCACGTTGTTCGTTCCGCTTGGTTCAAGGCCGAAGGTCCGGCCGGAGCGTTCTCAGCATGTCCTTATCCGGACACGCACGGGTTCAGGCGATGATATCGGGAATGATCATGTCTTCGATCTTGGTGATCTTGTCCTTGATGACCAGTTTCTTCTTCTTCATCCGCTGGATGCGCAGGGCATCGCAGCCCGTCTGGATCATAGCGTTGATCGCAACATCATAGTCTTCATGTTCCTGCCTCAGCCGCGCTACGCTCAGTCTGAGTTCGGCCTGATCCTGATCTGGCATGCAATGTTCCCCATAAATCGAGCGTCGCTCTAGCACAGAATTGTTGGTAACGGGAAGTTATCCTTCGCCATGAATTCGCCTTCGACAAATGAAAAATAGCATGGCACACTATCTCGGTTAATACGTGGAAACCCGGCATTTACCGATCGGGTGCAAGCAAAAGGAAGGGACTGCCACATGACAATTGAGGCTCATCTTGCAACGCTTGAGAAAAAACATGGTGTTTTGGAGCAGGAGCTCCACTCGGCCCTGACCCAGCCGTCTGTCCAGGATCAGCACATTGCTGACATTAAGCGCCGCAAGCTGCGCTTGAAGGACGAAATCGAGAAGATTCGCTCTTCAACTCACTGATAAGCTAAGACAATCTCATTCATCGGGAGACTTTTGTTCCAGCGCATCTATTGACCACCGGATAGCCAAAGCGAATTTTGAAGGCCGGGTTCAAGGCGTTGTCGATAAGCGGAGTTGGCTGGCGCGGACATGACGTTCGCCAAAACTCCGCAGGTTTTAGTCTCCCGATGTCTGGCCCTCTGAACGTCCTGGGCCTCAAATCCTTCATGACCAAAACTGATCCAGCCAGAGATTGACCCGGTCAAAGCCCGGTTTGTTGATCGCATAAATCCGTTTCGTGCCGCTGGCGGAGACGGAGACCAGATTTGAATCCAGCAAGGCCTTCAGATGCTGCGATACGGCAGGACGGCTGATTGGCAATCCCTCGGCAAGTTCATTGACCGTGCGCGGCGCGCGCCGCAATTCCTCCAGCAGATACCGCCGGTTCGGGTCAGAGATCGCATCGAAAGGATCAGCGTTGGACATGGGCGAAAGCTAGGAGAATTCGCAGCGTCCGGCAAGCGGAATTGTGCAGTGCAGTATGGAATTTTACATCATTTGTGCAATTTTAGCGCGCATTTTTGATCATTTTGAGGAGCGATCCGGCGCCGGATAATCATGATCCTGCAGCCAGCGCGATAATTCCGTCATAGACAAGCTTCGACCCGGCCAGGAACGCCATCGTATACATGAACGGATAAAACACCTGCGGCTGCATGCGCCGGACCACCCAGGCCCCGGCCAGGGTTGCCAGCATTGCAAGCGGAAACAGCGTCAGGGATGTGGTCAGATTGCTGAGATCGAGCTGTCCGAGCGCGAAATAGGGAATGAGCTTGACGGCGTTGAGGATGGCGAAGAACCGCACGATCGTGCCGGTATATTCGCGCGGCGGCAGTTTTAGCGGCAATGTGTAGATCTGGAAGGGCGGGCCGCCGGCATGGGCGACGAAGCTGCCGTAGCCGGCAAGGCCGCCGAAGAATGTTGCCTGAACCGGCCGCTGCGGCTTGGCGGGTGTGACGACGCCCTGGCGCGCACGCCAGAGATTATAGACGTAGCGCAGCACGAAGAGAACGGTGATCGCGCCGATGATCAATCTCAGCGCATCGCGCGGGACGTAAGCCGCCGTGGCCCAGCCGATGGCAATGCCGATGAGGGCGCCGGGCAACAGGATCTTCAGCGTCGTCATGTCGCCATGCTTTCGCCATGTCCAGAGCGCCACCAGATCCATGGCGATCAGGATTGGCAAAAGCAGGGCTGCCGCCTGCACCGGCGAGACCGCGAGCGATAGAAGCGGCACGCCCATCAGAGAAAGCGCTTCGCCCATGCCGCCTTTGGCAAAGCCGACGAGCAGGACCGCCGGAATGGCGATGGCATAGAATTCAAAATCGGGAAGCATGGGTATCGGTTGATCCTTTTGCCGCTAGGGTCTATCGCTTTTGCAGATCGAAATCGAGTAGGTGTGATGCGCGGCCGCGCATTTCACCGGAACAAGAGACATTATGAGCAATACAGACAATCGCTGCCGCCTGGTCCTGATCGTGCCGGATATCGCCGATGTGGACAGCCGCGCGAAAATTCTAAGCGGTGCGCTGCGCGGCGGCGATGTGGCCTCGGTGATCGTGCCGCAATACGGGCTGGACGATCAGACCTTCCAGAAACATGCCGAAATCCTGGTGCCGCTGATCCAGGGCGCGGGGGCTGCGGCCCTGGTTGCGGGCGATACGCGGGTTGCGGGCCGGGCCAAGGCCGATGGCCTGCATGTAACCGGCAACGCGGCCGACCTTTCGGAGGCGATGGAAAAATTTTCCCCCAAGCTGATCGTCGGCGGCGGCAATGCCACCGATCGTCATCATGCGCTGGAGATGGGTGAAATCCGCCCGGATTATGTGTTTTTTGGCAAGGTCGATGGCGATATCAAGCCGGAAGCGCATCCGAAGAACGTGGCGCTGGCCGAGTGGTGGGCCTCGATGATCGAAATTCCCTGCATCGTCATGGGTGGTACCGATCCGGAATCGGTGCTGACCGTTGCCGAGAGCGGAGCCGAGTTCGTCGCCCTGCGTCTCGCGGTGTTTGCGGAGCCGGAACAGGCGCCTGCGATCGTTGCGAGCGTCAATGCGCTTCTGGACGAAAAAGCGCCACGGTTTGAAGCTTAAGACATTTACATGTTGATCCGTCCTTTCCCATCGCTGCGCCGCATTCATCTCCTTTTGCTAGGGGCGGCGTTTCTGGTTGTGCCATCCGGCCTTCATGCCGACGATGCGCTGCCGGGCGTCAGCGATGCCGCACCGGGTGTCAACGGTGGCGCACCGGCTGTCGTCCAGGACGATGAAGGCGTGGTTGAGAAGCGCGGCCGCATCACGCCGTTCAACGGTGCGGCACTTCCGGAGGGCGAAATTCCGGCCTTCCAATCTCCCGAAGCGGCAAAGAAGGCTGATGACGAGGCGAAAAAGGCCGATGCCAAGAAGCTGGAGCCCTCGACTGGCGTCAATGTTCTGGAGCGGATGGGTGCCGAACTGCCGGCCTTGCCGCAGGAAAAGCCGTTTGCAGGCAAGGCCGACGATGCCTATGGAGCGTTTCAGCGCGGCTATTATCTGACGGCGATGGAACTGGCCTTGCCGCGTGCCCAACTTGGGGATGCGGCAGCGCAGACGCTGGTTGCGGAAATCTTCTCGCAGGGGCTCGGGGTCGCCCGCAACAGAAAAGATGCGGCGTTCTGGTATGGCCAGGCCGCCAATTCCGGTGATCCGGCGGCAATGTTCAAATATGCGCTGCTCCTGATGGAAGGCCGCGATGTCGCGCGTGACAAGAAAAGGTCGGAAGAGCTGATGAAGAAGGCTGCCGATCTCGGCAATTCTTCGGCGCAGTTCAACTACGGTCAATTGCTGGTCGCCGACATGCCGGGCGAAAAGGGCCTGAAGGCTGCACTTCCCTATTATGAAAAGTCGGCAGAGCAGGGGATTGCGGATGCGCAATACGCCCTGTCGCAGATCTATCTGAATGTCGATGGCATCGATGACAGCAAGCGGGCGAAGGCGCGCGACTGGCTGCTGAGAGCCGCAACAGCAGGTTATGATACCGCGCAGCTCGATCTTGCTATCTGGATGGTCGATGGCATTGGCGGCGAGCGCAATCTGGAAGAAGGCTTCAAGTGGATGTCGCGGGCTGCCGCCGGCGGCAATGTCGTGGCGCAGAACAAGCTGTCGCATCTCTATATCAATGCGATCGGCACGCGGCCCGATCCGATCGAGGCTGCGAAATGGTATATCCTGTCGCGCCGGGCCGGGCTGAAGGACCCGTCGCTTGAGGATTTCTATCTGGGTATTACGGATGAAGAGCAGAAAGCGGCGATCAGCGCTGCCAACAAATACCGCTCTTCGTAAGCAGAGTTTCTGCGGCAAGACTTGAACTTTCGGGGGTTTTGTGGTCTTGAAGCGCCGGATTGGCTGGCCGTAGGGGCGGCTCTCGGTTCTTTAGGGAATGCTCCCCATGAAAATCAACGGCAACGAAATTCGCCCCGGCAGCGTGGTCGAGCACAATGGCGGTCTATGGGCTGCTGTGAAGTGCAACACCGTCAAGCCCGGCAAGGGTGGGGCTTTCAATCAGGTTGAACTGAAGAACCTGATCGATGGCACCAAGCTCAACGAGCGTTTTCGCTCGTCGGAAACCGTTGAACTGGTCAGCCTGGAACTGAAAGACTTCCAGTTTCTCTATGAACAGGGCGACGCGCTGGTGTTCATGGACAATGAGAGCTATGAACAGCTGGAATTGCAGAAGGATTTCGTCGGCGATCGCGCCACCTTCCTGCAGGACGGCATGATGGTGACGGTCAAGCTCTACGACGAGAAGCCGATCGGGATCTCGCTGCCCGACCAGGTGGTTCTGACGATCGCGGAAGCGGATCCGGTGGTGAAGGGGCAGACGGCTGCGTCCTCCTACAAGCCGGCGATCATGGAAAATGGCGTTCGCGTCATGGTTCCGCCGTTCGTCGAGACTGGAGAGCGCATTCTGGTCGATACCAATGAAATTACCTATCTCCGCCGCGCGGACTGATCCGCAGCGGCATATCTGAATTTCTCCGGCCGTTCCTGCGGCCGGTTTTCTGTTTCGAAGGAAAGCCAAAATGGCACGCTCAGCTCTTCTCAATGTCATGGTTCAGGCCGCATTCAAGGCCGGCAAGTCCCTGGCGCGCGATTTCGGCGAAGTGCAGAACCTGCAGGTTTCGCTGAAGGGACCGGGCGACTATGTTTCGCAGGCCGACCGCAAGGCGGAAAAGGTGCTGCGCGAGGAGCTTTTGAAGGCCCGCCCGACCTATGGCTTCCTTGGCGAGGAAAGCGAAGAGATCGCCGGCACCGATGGTGCGCATCGCTGGATCGTCGATCCCCTCGATGGTACGACCAATTTCCTGCACGGCATTCCGCATTTTGCGATTTCGGTGGCGCTTGAGCGTCAGGGTGAAGTCGTTGCTGCCGTCATTCTCAATCCGGCGACCGATGAGCTCTATACGGCCGAGCGTGGCGGTGGAGCCTTCCTCAACGACCGCCGTCTGCGCGTTGCTGCCCGCAAGAACCTGTCCGATGCCGTCATCGGCACCGGAACACCGCATCTGGGCGTTGCCAATCATGGCACCTACCTGGTCGAACTGCGCCATGTGATGGGCGAAGTCGCCGGTGTCCGGCGCATGGGCGCGGCGTCGCTTGATCTCGCCTATGTGGCTGCCGGCCGGTTTGATGGCTTCTGGGAACGCGGCCTGATGCCGTGGGATCTGGCAGCCGGAATTCTTCTCATTCGTGAAGCCGGCGGCTGGGTCGCCGATATTGACGGCGGCAACAAGCCGATGGACGATGGTTCCATCGTTGCGGGCAACGAATATATCCGCAAGGCGCTGCATGATGTGCTGCATCGCCCCATTCCGGGCAAGTAAGCCCGCGGCGGTGTGAACGGGCGGCTGTTTCATCCTGTTGAAGTTGCCCGTTGTTTCCCCTTCAATTTGGCGCAAAGTTCCTCTAGTCTCCGCCCAGCGTCGCCCTACCTGTTTGGCAGGCACGGCCGCAGCACTGGCAAACCGGAGAGTAGAACCCCATGGCGAAATTGGAACTGTCGGGATGGGATGCCGGCGGAGGTTTGAACGAGGGGTATAATCCCAACAAGCTGTCGAGCCCGATGGTCTTTTTCTGGACCATGGTGATCTTCCTGATCATCGTCGGCTTTGTGGCTGCCATCCTGTTTCGCCAGGCACAGGCGGCATTTCTAAGCAATCCGGGCCTGAACGGGCTGATTTTCGGCGTTCTGCTGATTGGCGTCCTCCTGGTTTTCAACCATGTGTTCAGCCTGCGGCCGGAAGTCCGCTGGTTCAATTCCTTCCGCGCTGCCGGCAGCGCCGAGAAGGTCGGGCGCGATCCGGTGCTGCTGGCGCCGATGCGGGCGCTGATCGGCCAGCGTCATTCCATGTCGATCTCGACGACGGCGCTGCGGTCCATTCTTGATTCGATTGCCACCCGTCTCGACGAATCACGCGACACCTCGCGATACCTGATCGGCCTTCTGGTCTTTCTTGGCCTGCTTGGCACGTTCTGGGGCCTTCTCGGCACGATCGGCTCGATCAATACCGTCATCCAGTCGCTGGATGCCGGAACGGGAAGCACAGAGGATGTCCTTGCCGCTTTGAAGACCGGCCTGTCCGCACCGCTGACGGGCATGGGTACGGCGTTTTCCACATCGCTGTTCGGTCTCTCGGGTTCGCTGATCCTCGGCTTCCTCGACCTGCAGGCCGGCCGCGCGCAGAACCGTTTCTACACCGAACTTGAAAACTGGCTGTCATCGGTGACCGATGTTAGTTCCGATCAGATTGCCGTCACCGGCAAGCCCGGTGCGGCCGCGCCCGAGGAATTGCGTCAGCTGACGGAACAGCTGGCCCGGCTCAACCAGGACGGCGGCATGAACCAGCGCACGACGGCTGCGATGGCAAGCCTCGCGGAAGGCATTCAGGGCCTGGTGAAAAACATGCGCGGCGAGCAGCAGATGCTGCGCGACTGGATCGAGGCCCAGCAGGAAGAGGCAAAGTCGATGCGCAAGACGCTCGACAAGCTTTCGGCACGGATCGGCCAGGACAAGGTCCCGGCACATCCGGACAAAACGCCAGCAAGGCTTGCCCGCGTCGAAGACACCGGAGGGAATGACTGATGGCGCTGGCGCGCAAGGGCCGCAGCCAGAGGACGGTCGATTACTGGCCGGGCTTTGTCGATGCCCTGTCGACATTGTTGCTCTCGATCATGTTCCTGCTCTGCGTCTTCGTGCTCGGGCAGTTTCTGCTCAGCCGCGAAATCAGCGGCAAGGATGATGTGCTCAACCGGCTGAACAGCCAGATCAACGAACTGACCCAGCTTCTGGCGCTGGAAACAGGCGGCAAGCAGGATCTTGAGGATTCGCTGGCCAATCTGCAGGCTTCGCTTGCGACCTCCGAGGGAGAGCGCTCGCGGCTGCAGGCCCTGCTTGAGCAGGGGGCGGGTAGCTCCGACAGCGCCAACCAGCAGATCGGCGACCTCACGGGCAAGCTTGATGCGGAAAGGCAGGTCAGCACGCGGGCCATGAGCCAGATCGATCTGCTCAACCAGCAGATCGCCGCATTGCGCAGCCAGATCGCCGCCATCGAGGGCGCGCTTCAGGCGTCCGAGGCCAAGGACAACGCGTCGCAGACGAAGATTGCCGATCTCGGCCGCCGCCTGAACGTGGCCCTGGCGCAGCGCGTGCAGGAACTCAACCGCTATCGCTCCGACTTTTTCGGCCGTCTGCGTGAAATCCTCTCCGACCGCGAGAATATCCGCATTGTCGGCGACCGTTTCGTGTTCCAGTCGGAAGTGCTGTTTCCGTCCGGTGGCAATGAGCTGAACCCGGCGGGGCAGGAGGAGATGGACAAGCTCGCCTCGGCGGTGCTTGATCTGGCCAAGGAAATTCCCTCCGAGATCAACTGGGTGCTGCGCGTCGATGGCCATACCGACAATGTGCCGCTCTCGGGCACGGGCCGCTATGTCGATAACTGGGAGCTTTCGTCGGCCCGCGCCACGTCGGTGGTGAAATTCCTGATTTCCAGGGGCGTTCCGGCCAACCGTCTGGTTGCCGCCGGCTTTGGCGAGTTTCAGCCGATTGCCGAGGGCGATACGCCGGAGGCGCGCTCGCAGAACCGCCGCATCGAGCTGAAGCTCACCGAGAAATAACGGGCGCCGCCGCCGTTTGGTGCGGCGGCCGCCGCCCTTGCGATTTTCCAGTCCTGCCGCCGTTGCTCTGACGTTTACGTGTGCGTAATATCTGCGCAGGTGGAATTGCGGAGGATGCCGATGGATTGTGATGTTCTGGTGATCGGCGCGGGGCTTGCGGGTCTGGTAACAGCCGTCGAAGCGGCCGATCGCGGCCTGCGGGTCATCGTGCTTGACCAGGAAGGCGAGCAAAATCTTGGGGGCCAGGCCTTCTGGTCGCTTGGCGGTCTTCTGTTCATCGACAGCCCCGAGCAGCGGCGCATGCGGATCCGCGACACGCTTGATCTTGCCCGCCAGGACTGGATGGGTTCTGCGCAGTTCGATCGCCCCGAGGATTTCTGGCCGCGCCGCTGGGCGGAAGCCTATCTCGATTTTGCCGCAGGCGAAAAACGCGCCTGGCTGCACAGCCAGGGCATGCGCTGGTTTCCGGTGGTTGGCTGGGCGGAACGTGGCGGCGGCCTGGCCGACGGTCATGGAAATTCCGTGCCGCGCTTTCATGTAACCTGGGGGACAGGGCCGGGTGTGCTGGCGCCGTTTATCGCCCGGGCGCGGGCGCTGGAGGCCAGGGGCCGCATCCGCTTCCGGTTCCGCCATCAGGTCGATGAATTGATCATGACCAATGGCGCGGTAACCGGTGCACGCGGCTCGGTTCTTAAAAATGACGGCGTGCCGCGCGGTCAGCGCAGTTCGCGCGAGGTGGTCGATGAGTTCTGGTTTGAGGCCGGCGCGGTTGTCGTTTCCTCCGGCGGTATCGGCGGCAATCACGATATGGTGCGCCGCCAATGGCCGGCCGATCGTCTGGGACCACCGCCGAAGTTCATGGTCAGCGGCGTGCCTGATTATGTCGATGGGCGGATGATCGAGATCGCAGAGCATGCGCGCGGCTCGGTGATCAACAAGGACCGCATGTGGCACTATACCGAGGGGTTGAGGAATTTCGATCCGGTCTGGACCAACCATGGTATCCGCATCCTGCCGGGGCCATCCTCGTTCTGGTGCGATGCCGACGGCAACCGCTTTGCGGCACCGGCCATGCCAGGCTTTGATACGCTTGGCACGTTGACGGCGATCCGCAAAAGCGGGGCAGACTATAGCTGGTTCATCCTCACCAAGGCGATCATCAAGAAGGAATTCGCGCTATCCGGCTCCGAACAGAACCCGGATCTGACCAACAAGGATATTCCGCTGCTGCTGAAGCGCCTGGGTAAAAATCCGCCCGGTCCCGTGCAGGCGTTCATGGACAAGGGCGAGGATTTCATCGTGCGCGACCGGCTGGACGATCTGGTCGAGGCGATGAATGCCTTGAGCGGTGAGGGACGCCTGTCGCTGGACCATCTGCGCGGGCAGATCGAGGCGCGCGACCGGGAGATCGGCAATGCCTTTTCCAAGGACGCGCAGGTGACCGCCATCCGGGGTGCGCGCAATTATCTTGGCGACCGGCTGATGCGGACGGCCAAGCCGCACCGGCTGCTCGATCCGAAGGCCGGGCCGCTGATTGCGGTCAGGTTGAATATCCTGACGCGCAAGACGCTGGGCGGCTTGCAGACCGATTTGAACGGCCGGGTGCTGGAATTGTCGGGAGCGCCGGTGCCGGGGCTTTATGCGGCCGGCGAAGTCGCCGGTTTCGGCGGCGGCGGCATGCATGGTTACAATGCGCTGGAAGGCACGTTTCTGGGGGGATGCCTGTTTTCAGGACGGGTTGCCGGGCGCAGCGCCGGAGCGTGAACACAGAGAAAATGCTCCCCGGATTGACCGGGGAGCTGCTTATGATCAATCGAGCTGGACGTTGGCGTCCTTGACGATCGGGCCCCATTTGGCCAGTTCCGCCGTCACATGGGTGCCGAGTTCCTCCGGCGTCGAGGCGACGATGGTGGCGCTGAATTCTTTCATTCGCTCGGCGACAGCCGGGTCGGCAAGCGCCTTCTTGGCTGCAGCATTGAGACGGTCGACAACCTCTTTCGGCGTGCCTGCCGGGGCAAAGAGCGCATTCCAGGTATAGGTCTCATAGCCAGGAATGGTTTCCGCGATGGTCGGCACATCCGGGAAGGATGCCGCGCGCTCCTTGGTGGTCACGCCCAGCGCCCGCAAGGTTCCGGACTTGATATGGCCGGAAGACGAGGGAAGGTTGTCGAACATGATCGGCACCTGATTGCCGATGACATCGTTCAGCGCCGGGCCGGATCCCTTGTAGGGCACGTGCTGCATGCTGACGCCGGCCAGTTTCTTGAAGAGTTCGCCGGAAAGATGCAGCGGCGTGCCGTTGCCGGAAGATGCGTAGGAATATTGATCCGGCGCCGCCTTCAGCAGGGCCACCAGTTCCGCGACATTCTTTGCCGGTAGTTCCGGGTTGACGACGAGCACGTTGGGGACCAGCACCAGCAGCGAAACCGGGGAGAAATCCTTTTCCGGATCATAGGGCTTGGTCTTCAGGATCAAAGGGTTGAGTGCGTGCGTCGCAACTGTTCCCATCAGGATGGTGTAGCCATCCGGATCTGCCCGTGCGACACGGTCGGCGCCGAGATTGCCACCGGCACCGGCGATGTTTTCCACGACGATCTGCTGGCCGAGATCCTCCGACATCTTCTGGCCGATGATACGGGAGACGACGTCGGTCGAGCCACCGGCCGCAAACGGTACCACGAGGGTGATCGTGCGGTCGGGAAATTCCTGCGCCTGGGCTGCCGTGCCCAGCGCAAGCGCCGATGCCGCCACCATCGCAAGAGCCAGGGCAGTGCGCCGTTTCAACAGTGATAATGCCATTCAAATCTCCTCCCAGGGGGCGTTGGTTGTCCAAAACGGCTCACGCCGTTTCTGCCTCCAACCATAACGCGATGCACCAGAAGAGCAACCCTGAGTAAAAGATTAACCGTTAAGCGCGTTAGCCGAGCGTCACGATCTTGCCTGCCTCTGGAGCGTCATAGTCGAACTGCAGCCGGGCGAGTTTGGCATAAAGTCCGCCCTGACGCACGAGGGAAGCGTGCGTGCCTTCCTCGACGATCCGGCCCTGATCCATGACCAGGATGCGGTCGGCCTTAAGCACGGTCGCGAGACGGTGCGCGATGACCAGCGTGGTGCGCTCGCGCATCAGGCCATCCAGCGCCTTCTGCACCAGCGTTTCGCTCTCTGCGTCGAGCGCGGAGGTGGCTTCATCGAGGAGCAGGACAGGTGCGTCCTTGAGGATGGCGCGGGCAATGGCGATGCGTTGCCGCTGGCCGCCGGACAGGGTGATGCCGCGTTCGCCGACCTCTGTATCATAGCCATGATCGAGCCTGGCGATGAATTCATCGGCCTGGGCGGCAATGGCGGCTGCCTTGACCATTTCGCGGGACGCCGATGGCAGGCCGAAGGCGATATTGTCATGGATGGAGGCGGCAAAGATCGTCACGTCCTGCGGGACGATGGCGATGCGGCGGCGCAGCATGTCCGGATCGACAGCGCGGATATCGGCGCCATCGACGCTGATTGCGCCCTTGACCGGATCATAAAAGCGCAAAAGCAGCGAAAAGACCGTGCTCTTGCCGGCACCCGAGGGGCCGACGATCGCAACCGTTTCGCCCGGCTTGACGGCAAAGCTCAGGCCCTTGACGCTCTTGTAGCCCGGCCGTGACGGATAGGCGAAATGCACGTCCTCGAAGGCCACAGCCCCTTCCGCCGGTTCCGGCATTGGAAGCGGATGGGCAGGCGCGGTGATCTCGGGCTGTTCTGCCAGGAGTTCGCTCAGGCGCTCGGCGGCACCTGCGGCCTGGGACAGTTCGCCCCAGACTTCCGAGAGCGCACCGAGGCTGCCTGCGGCAAAGACCGAATAGAGCAGGAACTGGCCGAGCGTGCCGGCCGAAAGCGTGCCCGACAGGACGTCCTGTGCGCCGAACCACAGGACGGCAACGACGCTGCCGAAAATCATGGTGATGGCAAAGGCTGTGAGGATCGAGCGGGCCTTGATGGCGGCGCGGGCGGCTTCATAGGCGCTTTCGACAGCGCGGCCATACCGCGCTTGCGCGGCGGCTTCGCCATTGAAGGCCTGGACCGTGCGGGCGGACGAAATCGCCTCGCCGGCATAGGCCGAGGCGGCGGCCAGCGTATCCTGCGCCTCGCGCGACCGGCGGCGCACCGAGCGGCCGAACCCGACCAGCGGGAAGACGATGACCGGGATGGCCGCGATCACAAGGCTCGACAGTTTGGGGCTGGTATAGACCATCATGCCGATGGCCCCGAGACACAGGATGATGTTGCGCAACGCCACGGACGCCGTTGCACCGACGGCGGACTTGATCTGCGTCGTATCGGCCGTCAGCCGCGAGACGATCTCGCCGGACTGGTTGACGTCGAAGAAGGAGGGGGAAAGCCGGGTAATATGGTCGAACACATCGCGGCGCAAATCCGAGACGATCCGCTCGCCGAGCGTGATGACGAAATAGTAGCGGGCCGCACTGGCCAGCGCCAGAATGACCGCCAGGATCATCAGCATCGAGAAGTAGGTATTGATGAAGCCGGAATCGGAATTGGAGAAGCCGTGGTCGATCATCCGGCGCACCGCCATCGGCAGCGTCAGCGTGGTTACGGCGGCGGCGACCAGCGAAATGCCGGCGCCTATGACGAGATTGCGATAGCGCTGGATATAGGGCAGCAGCTTGACCAGCGGGCGGACGGACTTT
Organism: Rhizobium sp. Root483D2; assembly: GCF_001426685.1. Classification (GTDB taxonomy): domain Bacteria; phylum Pseudomonadota; class Alphaproteobacteria; order Rhizobiales; family Rhizobiaceae; genus Pararhizobium; species Pararhizobium qamdonense. Next base: position 369,662 of record NZ_LMFB01000019.1, read on the forward strand.
CGTCCCGCCGGTTGAACGACCTCATTCGACACATGACCTCCAATACCGGAAGAAGCTGCAAAACTCGCACGAGTCTGCTCCGGCGGTACTTGTTATCCTCATGACCATCATGTATAGGCACGGCATCAAATTGGGAAGCCGTGGTTCCTCTCGTGGTCTGCGGCTTCATTTACGTGTTCGGTCCCCATGCCGCAATGGCCCGCAAAGGGCTTGCGACAATTGGACCCTGGAACTTGCAGGAAGATTGTTATGAAGGCTGATATCCATCCCGCTTACCACATGATCAAAGTCGTCATGACAGACGGCACGTCCTACGAAACCCGCTCGACCTGGGGTTCGGAAGGCCAGACCATGAACCTCGAAATCGACCCGAAGTCGCATCCGGCATGGACCGGCGGCAACCAGCAGATGCTGGACCGCGGCGGCCGCGTTTCCAAGTTCAAGAAGCGCTTCGAAGGCCTCGGCCTCTAAGACTTTCCTGCTGGAAGACGATCTCGAGAGAGCCCGGTTTGTCCGGGCTTTTTTGCGTTGTGGATTTCGAGGTCTTTCGCGCTTACTGCGCCTTGCCGAACGTCTCCTTGTAAGCGGCGGGTGTCGTGGACAGGTGCTTGCGGAAGTGATGGCGCAATGTTGCAGTCGTTCCAAAGCCGGCAATCTCGGCCACTTTCTCGATAGATGCTTGCGAAGTCTCCAGCAGGTCACGGGCGCGCGACAGGCGCTCGGCGAGCAGCCACCGCGCCGGCGTCAGGCCTGTGGCGGCTTCAAAGCGCCGCAGAAAGGTGCGCGTGCTCATGCCGGCCCGCATGGCCAGGGCTTCGAGCGAGTGGTCGCCGCCCAGATGCGCACGCATATGATCCAGCAGCGGTCCGAGCCGGCTGCTCTCATGGGGCTTTGGAACTGCCTGCGCAATGAACTGGGCCTGTCCGCCGTCGCGGTGGGGCGGCACGCCGAGCCGGCGCGCGACTGTGTTGGCGGCTGCCGTGCCGAAGTCGCGGCGTATCAGATGCAGGCAGAGATCCAGACCAGCGGCACTGCCTGCTGATGTCAGGACGTTGCCTTCATCGACATACAGCACATCGGGTGTGACCAGAATTTCCGGATATCGCTGCTTCAAGATTTCCGTGTAGCGCCAATGCGTCGTTGCCCGTTTTCCGGAGAGAAGCCCCGCAGCGGCGAGAACGAAGACGCCCGAGCATATTGAAAGAATCCGGGCGCCGCGATCGTGTGCTTTATTCAGCGCGTCGCACAGAGCAGCGGGCACCGCCGTTTCGACGCCCCGCCAACCCGGCACGATGATCGTATCGGCTTTTGATAGAAGCTCCAGCCCGCCATCGACCATAAACCGGACGCCGCCTGTCGCGCGCATTTCGCCGTCGTCGATCCCGGCAACGGCAAAGCGGTACCAGTCTGGGCCCATCTCCGGCCGCGAAAGGCCGAAAACCTCGACTGCAACGCCGAACTCGAACGTGCACAGGCCATCATAGGCGATGGCGACAACGAGGGGATTGCAGGTGGGGGAGGCCTGAAGCGTATTTGGCATGATATTGATCATATATGGCGATAATGCCATCTGCAACTGTGTGCGGATGTGGTCTAGGAATTCCACGTCATCACAACGGAGGCCGAAATGAGTTATGTCACTGACTATCCCGCCGCATCGTCCGATGCCGTTATTGATCATTTCTTGAAGCGTCTTTCGGTGGAGACCGATTGCGCCGATGTCGCATCTGCTCTGGCCTCTGGCGATGAGGACTTTGTTCTTCTGCACGTCGTCGGTTCGCCTGATGCTTACGCACGCCGCCATGTTCCGGGCGCGCTTCACCTGCCACACCGCGAAATGACGCGTGAGCGCATGTCGGAATGGCCGGAAGATACGCTGTTCGTTGCCTATTGTGCCGGCCCGCATTGCAACGGGGCGGACCAGGCTGCGCTAAAGCTCGCGCGGCTTGGACGGCCGGTGAAGATCATGATCGGCGGCATCACCGGATGGGCTGATGAAGGGTTACCCTTTGCTGCTGGTTCCGAGCCGGGCGTCTTTCGCAAGGCGGCGTGAGCGCCAGCTGGTCAGGGAGGTTACAGGTGACAGAGGCGGCATCAAGCGGCATGCCTTTTGCCTCAGCTGCGGCGCGCCGGTTTATCTGACCTTTGCGGCCATGCCTGATCTTTTCACCATTCATGCCGCCAGCCTCGACGATCCCAGCCGGTATGAATCGCAAGCGGTGACTTACCATAAGAGCGGTTATGCCTGGGATCATCTTGATCCGGATCTGCCGAAATTCGACAGACTGCCGCCAGCATAGGATAACGCGCCAGAAGCTTTCATGGCGGCTTCCCTCGCGCTTCAGCCGCCGCTAAGGTTCCAACCGGCGTCACAGAGTTGACGGGGGTGGGATAAGCATGAAGATCATGATTGCGGAGTTCGCTGCGGCGGCCTTCGTTCTGTTTGCCCGCGCGATCACTGCGGTCCGGGCCATCTGGCCGGAGCATGGATTGCCGTCGCGGCCTAGCGTCTATTTTGCCAATCACTCCAGCCATGGCGATTTTGTGCTGGTCTGGGCGGTCTTGCCGCCGCGCTTGCGAAAACAGGCGAGACCCGTGGCTGGCGCTGAGTATTGGCTGAAATCGAAGGTCAGCACCTTCATCGGCCGCGATGTCTTCAACGCCGTGCTGATCGAGCGCGAGCAGGAGAAGCGGACGCAGGACCCGATTGCCCTGATGACCACGGCGATCGATGACGGTTCGTCGCTCATCCTCTTTCCGGAGGGCACGCGCAACCAGACAGATGCGCGGCTCCTGCCATTCAAGAGCGGCCTTTTTCATCTGGTTTCAGCACGCCCGGATGTCGATCTGGTGCCGGTCTGGATCAACAATCTCAACCGGGTCATGCCGAAGGGCGAGATCGTGCCGATACCGCTGATTTGCACCGTCACGTTCGGCGACGCGCTGCGCATCGCGCCCAATGAGGGCAAGGATGCCTTTCTCGAGCGCATGCAGGCGGCCCTTCTGGCCCTGGCTCCAAAACCATTGGGAAGCGGCGAATGAATACGGCGGCAAGCTCCGACCTTCTCACCCTGGTTTTCGGTATTTTCGGCGTGCTGATCTTTGCGTCCGTAATCGGCTATGTCCTGCAGCGGCGCTTTGCCGCCAACGGGCCGAATGCTGCGGTCGAAAACCTCAACGCCCGCATCAAGGCTTGGTGGGTGATGGTCATCCTGATCGGCATTGCCTTCATCGCAGGCCGGGCCGGCGTCCTTATTCTCTTTGCCTTCTGCTCTTTTGCTGCCTTGCGGGAATTCGTCACGCTGATCAATACAAGGCGCGCTGATCACTGGGCGCTCGCTTCGGCTTTCTTCATCGTGCTGCCGATCCAGTATTACCTGCTCTGGGCGGAGGAATACGGCATCTTCGCCATCTTCATTCCGGTCTATGCCTTCCTGCTGATGCCGATCATTTCGGTGCTGCGGGGCGATACCGAGCGGTTCCTGATCCGCATCGCCGAAGTCCAATGGGCGTTGATGATCTGCGTTTTCTGCGCCTCGCATGTGCCGGCGCTGCTGACCTTGACCATCCCCGGTTATGAGGGGCGCAATGTGCTTCTGATCGCCTTTCTGGTAATCGTCGTGCAGTTGAGCGATGTGCTGCAATATGTCTGGGGAAAGCTGTTCGGCCGCACCAAGATCGCCCCGAACCTGTCGCCGTCAAAGACCGTCGAGGGGTTTGTGGGCGGCGTCATCAGCGCCACGCTGATCGGCGCCTCGCTCTGGTGGATCACACCGTTTACGCCATTCCAGGCAGGGGTGCTTGCCTTCATCATCACCATCATGGGCTTTTTCGGCGGGCTGGTCCTGTCGGCGGTCAAGCGCGATCGCGGCGTGAAAGACTGGGGCAATCTGATCGAGGGCCATGGCGGGCTGATCGACCGGCTGGACTCCGTCGTCTTTTCCGCGCCGATCTTCTTTCACATCGTGCGCTACTGGTGGTCGCTGTCGTGAGGGCAACGCTCAAGCGATGGGCAGGCAGCGGCTTGGTGCATATGCTGTTCGCCTTCCTGGCGATGGGCGGCTGGGCGATGTTTGCCAATCGCGACCATGCCATGCCGCAGCCGCTCTATTCGGGGCTTCTGCAGGGCGCGCTGTCGGCTTGCCTGACGCTGTTCTTGAAATCCGTGATCGACGCGCTGTCCAGACGGTTTACCGGCGCGGCGGGATTGTGGGCGCCGCCGGTGATCGCATGCCTTGGGTCTGCAAGCCTGCTGACGGCGCTGCATGCGCTGATCGGCACGCCTGAAATCGCCAGCACCATCGCCGTGCCGCTTCTGGTCTCCACCAGCTACGCATCGATCTACAATTATTCACTGTCGAGACGAAAAGGGAGCGATCATGACGGATAAAGGCGACCGGCGGCCGCTGGCAAGCCGCAATACCCGATGGGCCGGCGCCATCGCGCGGTGGCTGGCGGCACGCGCGATCACGCCCAACCAGATTTCGCAGGCAAGCATGGCGGCGGCGGCGCTTGCCGGAGGCGCGTTCGTGCTGGCGGGTCAAGGTACGGGCGGGTCCCGTATCGTCTTCCTCATCGTGGCGATCCTGTGTTGCCAGCTCCGGCTGCTGTGCAACCTGTTTGACGGCATGGTCGCGGTGGAAGGCGGCAAGGGTGCGCCGGATGGGCCGTTCTGGAACGAGTTCCCGGACCGCGTTGCCGATCTCCTGATCTTTGCCGGCGCCGGCTATGGCATCGGCATGCCGGGTCTTGGCTGGGCCGCAGGGGGCTTTGCAGTTCTTACAGCCTATGTGCGCGAACTTGGCCGTGCCACGGGACAGCCAAGTGATTTCTCAGGCCCGATGGCCAAGCAGCATCGCATGGCCACCATCACGGCGGCTGCGGCCATCTCAATTCTAGAGCCGCTCTGGGATGGGCACAATGCGATGCTGATAGTGGCGCTCTGGATCGTGGCGATCGGCGCAGCACTCACGGCCCTCCGCCGTAGCCGCACATTGATCCGCCGTTTGAAAGGGACTGTCTAACTCAATATCGATCGCAACGATCGGCAGACACAAAAAACCCGGCGCAGGGGCCGGGTTTGACGTTCTGGATGCGTTGGCACTCTTGGATCAGTTGGTGCCGAAAGCCGTCTGCAGCAGATTGAGCTGGGCCTTGACGCCGTTCTGGTTGTCGGGAAGGAAATTCTGGGCTTCCGCCGGGCGATAGATTTCGCGGTCGAGCAGGGCAACGCGGTTCTGCAGGCGCAGCGAGCGGTCGATCAGATCGCGGAAACCCTCCGGCAGGTCATTCCAGCCCGGCGCGGTGCGATCGACGTTGAAGCTATCGAGGCGAACCTTGTTCTTTTCCGAAAGAACCTGTTCGCGGTTCATCTCGCCATTGTTGACTGCGCGCTGCAGCAACAGCCAGGATGCCATCTGCATCAGGCGGGTAGTGAGGCGCATCGATTCTGCCGCATACAGGACCGATGCCATGCGTGGCAGAACCTTTGATGCGCTACGGCCGGGGCCGTCGAGATAGCTTGCCGTTTCTTCAACCAGGCCCATGCCTTCTGCGTAGAGCACCTTGAACTGCGCCGACGACGCAGCGTGCCCCGCGAAGCTCACAGTATTCAATCCCCGTTCGGACATGGTTTGATTCCCTGGTTAAACGCATCGACTTGTTCAGGTAACGGACGGGTTAACAAAAAGTTTCCTGCCATCCATTTGATAGTTTGAACATGATCCCATAGCGCATTCCGCGCAAGCCTATTCTTAAGAAAGGGTTAATCTCCACAATTCTCTGCCAATTGTGGAAAAAAAGACAAAAAAAGAGCCGCAAAAGCGGCTCTCAAGGTAAAACAGGGAGAAAAATCAGACCATTCGCCGAGGGTGAAATGTCTGAGTCCAGAGCGATCCGGATATCCCAGTAATACCTCATAATGCTTAATGAAGTCTTTCAACGGACGGAATCAGGGCAAAATACGGCCGCGTTCTGAGGCCCGTCCGTTCTTTCCCAAAATGGAAAACTATTAACGGAAAAAGCTTTCGGCCGCCGATTTGCTGGCAGACTTTCTGTCCCGCTCGGCTTCCAGCCGCGCGATCTCCTGTTGCAGCAGGCCGATGCGTTGCGAAAGCTCGTCGGCTGAAATCAATGTCAGGTCCGCGCCGATTTCGTGGGCCGGCTGTTTCTTCGGGCGGTCGTCATCAAACAGGCTCATTGGGTCTTCCTTTCCGGCTCCTGGCCATCCAGTTCTTCCTCGAAGGGGGCGGCCCGCGGCGAAAGCTGCAGGCTCTCCGGCGTTGTCAACGTGCCGGGATTGATCGTCGAATAGGCATCACGTTCGGACGCCGGCACGGCAGCGCGCATGCGGCTGCGGAAGATCGCGTAAGCGGTGATCAGCACATGGGCGCAAGCCGTGATCATGAACAGGCCGTAGGGGCCGGTCACGGTCATGATCGGGCCGCCGATGGTCGGGCCGATGATCGTGCCGATGCCGTAGAGCAAAAGCAGTCCGCCGGAAATCTTGACGAAATCCTCCGGCGTCGCAAAGTCGTTGGCATGCGAAACGGCGATCGGATAGAGCGCATTGGCGGTTGCGCCGTAGATGCCGACAAGGGTGATCAGCATGATCACATGGGTCGGCTCGATCAGGAAGATCAGCATGCCGGCGACGGCGGCGACGGCAGCGAGCGCCGCCAGAACATAGCGGCGGTCGATCATGTCTGAAAGCCGGCCGGCCGGGAACTGCATGACCGCGCCGGCAAAGATCGTCGTACTCATCATCAGCGCGACATTGCTGTCGGTCAGTCCCACCTGGCGGCCGAAGACGGCGCCGAGCGTGCCATAGGCACCATTGGCGATGCCCACAAGCAGGATGCCGAGGAAGGAGATCGGCGAATTGCGGTAGAGGCCGCGCAGGTCCAGGCTCACCTGTTTCAACGGCTGCGGTGAGGCTGCGGTCGAAAGCAGCGTCGGCAGCATGGCCAGGCAATAGACGATGCCGCAGATCATGAAGAATGTCGTCGTGCCGGTATCGCCGAACGGGATCATCAGCTGGCCACCGACGACGCCCATCAGCGTGATGGCGATATAGAGCGAGAAGATCGCGCCACGGCTTTCATTGGTGGCGCGCTCGTTCAGCCAGCTTTCGATGATCATCGATGTGCCCGCCGTGGAAAAGCCGGTGAAGGCGCGCAGCACCACCCACCAGATCGGATCCACTAGCAGCCCGGTCAGAAGAGCGATGATGGCGAGAAGGGCTGCAAAGCCGCTGAAGGCGCGCACATGGCCGGCGCGCTTGACGATCGTCGGGGCAAGCAGGCAGCCGAGAACGAAGCCGCTGGCCCAGGAGGTGCCGAGCAGGCCGAGCAGCGTCGTCGAATAGCCTTCGGTCGTGCCGCGCACCGGCAAAAGCAGACTGTGCAGGCCGTTTCCAAGGAAGAGAAACAGCGTTCCAAGCAGGAGTGCGGCGACAGGAAGAAGGTTTTTTCGCATGTGAAATCCGCTGGTTCCGGGCTGCGGCTAAGGGTAGGGCGATGCCGCCACAATTGCCAGCCGGAATTTTTCATTGAGTGAGACCGCAAAAGACGCTCTAACCCAGATCGCGCGCAAAAGTGACGCGGGTGTGACGGGCCGTAAACGTGCCTAAGCTCTTTTCAACAAATGAGAAAACAATGTCGAAAGCGTTAACGGTTCTTCTGCTTTTGGCGATGCTCATCCAGGTGTTGAAGCCACTCAACCTGCCTGGCCTGCGCCAGCGCCGTGATTTCTGGAAGATCGCCGTGTTTGCAATCGCGGTGATGATGATCACGGTGCTGATCCGGCCCTGAAAAACTTTGCGCCAAACCCGCCGCCATCAGCCTTGCCGTTTTAAAATAGTGCATTAAATCCCGTTCCTTGTGGAAACAATTGATAATTTGAACTGCGTTGCAGTTGCCGTGAAAGGGCTTGGGCCATGAGCCTCGGACTGAATGAAACTCGAAATGATAAAGACGAATTCGAGTTTCTGGGAGATGGGGGCGAGATGGGTGGCCTCATCCGCGCGCTGGACTGGGGTGCAACGCCGCTTGGTCCGGCTGCAGAATGGCCCGGCTGTCTGAAGACGGCAACGTCGCTCCTGTTGCAGTCGCCTGTACCGATCGTCATGCTCTGGGGACAGGAAGGCGTGATGATCTATAATGACGCCTATTCCATCTTTGCCGGCGGCCGCCATCCGCAACTGCTCGGTTCGAATGTCCGCGAGGGCTGGGCGGAGGTCGCCGATTTCAACGATAATGTCATGAAGGTCGGCCTGGCCGGTGGCACGCTTGCCTATCGCGATCAGGAACTGACGCTGCATCGCAAGGGCGTTCCGGAGCAGGTCTGGATGGACCTGGATTATTCGCCGGTTCTCGACGAACACGGCCGCCCGGCGGGTGTCATCGCCATTGTGGTCGAGACCACCGAACGCGTGCTGGCCGACCGGCGAAATGCCGCCGAACATGAGCGGCTGCAGCAATTGTTCGAGCAGGCGCCCTCCTTCATGGCAATGCTGCAAGGGTCCGAACACCGGTTCGAACTGGTCAATCCCGAATACCGGCGGCTGATCGGCAATCGTGAAGTGCTTGGAAAGGCAGTCGATGACGCCCTGCCGGAAATCATGGGCCAGGGTTTTATAGAATTGCTGGACACGGTGTTTGAGACAGGTCAGGCGATAAGCCGATTTTCCGAAAGGGTCTTTCTGCAAAGGTCAGGCGAAGCGGTCGAGGAGCGCTATCTCGACTTCGTCTATCAGCCGATCAAGGATGATGATGGCAAGGTGACAAACATCTTCGTCCAGGGATCGGATGTGACGCAGCGGGTGCGGGCGGAAAACCATCAGAAATTGCTGGTCAACGAGCTCAATCACCGGGTGAAGAACACGCTGGCATCCGTGCAGTCGATCGTCATGCAGACCCTGCGCGGAACGCATACGATGGAAGAGGCCAGCAGTGCGATCAGTGCCCGCATCCTGGCATTGTCCGCCGCGCATAATATTCTCACGGACGAGAACTGGGACGGTGCGGACCTTTTGGTGATGGTGACCTCATCGATCGAAGCGTTTGAAGGGCCGGCACGGGATCGCTTCCGGATCAACGGCCCGCATGTCCGGCTTGGACCGAGAGCAGCGCTGTCGATCGCGCTTGCGCTGCACGAACTGGCGACGAACGCCTTCAAATATGGCTCGCTTTCGACCGACACAGGAATTGTCGCGATCGACTGGTCGGTGAGCAGAGGGCACGGCGACGGTGCGTTCACGCTCACCTGGCGCGAGATCGGCGGACCGTCTGCGCCGGTATCGGACCGCAAGGGGTTCGGCTCGCGCCTGATCCTGCGGGTGCTGCCGATGGAGCTTGGGGGCGCGGCGCGTATCGATTACGGCGCCGAGGGTTTGATCTTCACGCTGGACACCACGCTGAAATCTATCGAGGAGAATGCTGCGGGTGGCTAGCCAGGCGAAAAAACGCGTTCTCCTGGTCGAGGATGAAGCCCTCGTCGCCATGCTTGTGGAAGATTATCTGACGGAACTCGGGTTTGATGTGGTCGGCCCCGCCATGCGGCTGGAGCCGGGGCTGCAGATGGCGCAGACGGCGGATATCGATTTTGCGGTTCTTGATATTAATCTCGCCGGAAAGCACTCCTTCCCGATCGCCGAAATCCTGCGTCAGCGCGGAATAGGCTTCCTCTTTGCCAGCGGCTATGGCGCGGCAGGGCTTGCGGAAGGGTTCGAAAAGGTCCGGGTGCTGCAAAAGCCCTTCGATCGCAGCGATCTCGAAAAGGCGATGCAGCAAGCCGCACCGCAGGCGCTCTGACACCGCTTGTAATTTTGCGCGATGCTCTAAAGCAGGATGGTTCCTGTCATGACGGCGGCACATTGTCCGGCAATCCGTATGCTTCGCACCTGACCCTCCGATTTTTCCGTCGTCACGCCGATTACGCTGCGGCGTCCCATCTCGACGCCCTGCTCGATGGTGATTTCGAGATGGGCGCCGCTCTCCGGCAACAGCGAAGTCAATAATGCACCGAGCGCACCAGACGCGCTACCGGTTGCCGGGTCTTCGATGACATTGTCGAGCGGCGCGAACATCCGGGCACGCAGAGCCCATGGATTATCCGGCTGGCGCACATAGACGAACAGGGCAAACTGATCATCGTCCGGCGCGTACCGCCTTCCAGCCTCGGCAAACGCCGCCGTGTTCGGGCAGGCCTTGCCGAGCGTGCCGAGATCGGCCAGTTCGGCAATGGCGAAAGGCAGGCCAACGGAGGCGATCATGGGGGCGTGGGTGGTCAGCACTATCTGCTTAGCCTCGATCGAGGCACAGCGCGCAATGGTTTCCACATCGATCTGCGGTCCGAGCGACAGTGGCTCCGGAGCAGAGATGGCCGCGCCAATCACCTGACCATGTGTGTCCTGTTTCAATTCAGCCTCGACGATGCCCGCTTTTTCCTCGAACCGAAGCACGTCGCCTGCAGCCTTGCCAAATATTTCGCGCTGGCGGCCGAGGACAAACGCCGTGCCGACATTGGGATGACCGGCAAACGGGATCTCCATCGTCGGCGTGAAGATGCGCACCTGCGCCGTGTTCACGGGATCTTGCGGCGGCAGAACGAAGGTCACTTCGGAATAGCGGAATTCTGCGGCGATATCCTGCATCTGCGCGCTTGTCAGCCCGCGTGCATCGGGGATGACGGCCAGCTGATTGCCGGAAAACCGTTGCCTGGTGAAGACATCGACGGTGACATAGGCAACGCTGTTCATGATGAACTCCCTTCGAAAGGCTGATCCGTCTGTCAGAAATAGCGCCTGGTTCTGGCCAAGCGAACAGAGTTCTTGTCACCCTGACAATCGAAAACCGGTGAGGCTTCGGCGCAATGAAAAAAGCCCGGCCTGCTTGCGCGGGCCGGGCTTGTTCCCCTCCGTAACGTTCTGAGGTTACGCGGCTTTTTCGAGTTCTTTCTTCCAGCCACCCTTGGCGGCAAGGCTGCACATTTCGGCGCGGTGGCCAAAGGCGCGCTGGCCGGCGGCGACATTTTCCGGCTTGCCGCCCCAGGCATTGAGCGCCTCGGTCTGCAGCGCACGGCCATAGGAGAAGGTCAGGCCCCAGGGCAGGTCGTATCCGGCATTCATGGCGGAGAGATGCGCCGTTGCCTCTTCGGTGGACTGGCCGCCGGAAAGGAAGGCGATGCCCGGAACGGCCGACGGCACGGTGCGCTTCAGGACCCGGACCGTGCGCTCGGCAACTTCGGCGACGGAAGCATTGCGCGCCTTCTTGCCGTCGATGACCATGCTCGGCTTCAGGATCATGCCTTCAAGGCTGACGCGGGCGTCGTTCAGTTCCTCGAACACGATGCGCAGCGTCTCTTCCATGACCTCCTGCGAGCGTTCGATCGAGTGGGTGCCCGGTGCGCCATCCATCAGCACTTCCGGCTCGACGATCGGCACGATGCCGGCTTCCTGGCAAAGGGCGGCGTAGCGGGCGAGCGCCTGGGCATTGGCCTTGATGGCGCCAAAGCTTGGCAGCACGTCGGAGACCGAGATCACGCCGCGCCACTTGGCAAAGCGGGCACCGGCGTCATAATAGGTCTTCAGGCGGGCAGCGAGGCCATCAAGGCCTTCGGTGATCGTCTCGCCCGGAAATTTTGCCATCGGCTTGGCACCGGTATCGACCTTGATGCCGGGTACGGCACCGGCTGCGCGGATGATATCGACGAGCGGCGTGCCGTCGGCTGCCTTTTGAAACAGGGTTTCCTCATAGAGGATGACGCCGGAAATATAGGCCTTCATCGCGTCGTCGGCGCGAAACAGCATCTCGCGGTAGTCGCGGCGCGACGTTTCGGTCGAGGTCAGGCCGATCGTCTCGAAGCGCTTGCCGATCGTTGCCGTGGATTCGTCGGCTGCCAGCAGACCCTTGCCGGTGGCGACCATGGCTGCTGCAATATCTTCCAGTCTTTCGCTCATATGCGTTCTCCTGATTATCCTGATGGATCGCGGATAGCAGAAGAATACTGCAAGGAAAACGGAAGTTAAATTGTTTAAAACGATTAAAATAAATTTAATCGTTTGAAAGATTGGGATTATTTTTGCAGTGCATCCAAATTCGCGTGCGTTGCAACGAAAAAACCCCCAGCGTGCAGCCGGGGGCTTGATCTACATTTGGCGTGCGGTGAGCGCTTGCGCCTACTTCTGCTGGTGCAGGATATCGACGCCCGGAAGGGGCTTGCCTTCCATCCATTCGAGGAACGCGCCGCCGGCGGTCGAGACATAGGTCAGGTCATCGGCCACACCGGCATGGTTCATCGCCGAAACCGTATCGCCGCCACCGGCAACGGAAACGAGCGCGCCGCTCTTGGTGCGGGACGCCGCGTGTTTGGCAACGGCAACGGTGGCCTTGTCGAAGGGGGCGATCTCAAACGCGCCGAGCGGGCCGTTCCAGACCAGCGTTTCGGCCTTGCTCACCCATTCGTTGACGGCGGCGATCGATTTCGGGCCGACATCGAGCACCATGGCATCGGCCGGGATTGCTTCGATATCAACCACTTCGTTGTCGGCGCCCGCCTTGAATTCGCGGGCAACGACGCCGTCCACCGGCAGAACGATGGCGCAACCGGCCGTCGCCGCTTCGATCATGATCTGCTTGGCGGTATCGGCGAGATCGTGCTCGCACAGCGACTTGCCGACATTGGTGCCGCGGGCGGCGATGAACGTATTGGCCATGCCACCGCCAATGACGAGGGCATCGACTTTTTTCACCAGGTTCATCAGCAGGTCGATCTTGGTGGAGACCTTGGCACCGCCTACGATGGCAACGACCGGGCGCTTCGGATTGCCGAGGCCCTTTTCCAGCGCTTCCAGTTCGGCCTGCATGGTGCGGCCGGCATAGGCGGGCAGCAGCCGGGCCAGACCCTCGGTCGAGGAATGGGCACGATGGGCGGCGGAAAAGGCATCATTGACATAGATGTCGCCATTGGCGGCCAGCGCCTTGGTGAACTCGGTGTCGTTCTTTTCCTCGCCCTTGTGGAAGCGGGTGTTTTCAAGAAGCAGGACGTCGCCGTCGTTCATGCCGGCAATGGCCGATGAGGCCTTCTCGCCGATGCTATCGGCAGCGAAATGGACGCGCTGGTCGAGGATGTCTTCGACGGCAGGCGCGATCAGCGACAGCGACATGTCGGAGACCGGCTCGCCCTTTGGGCGGCCGAAATGGGCGAGAAGAATGACCTTGGCGCCTTTTTCGGAGAGTTCGCGGATGGTCGGGATGATGCGTTCGATGCGGGTCGCATCGGTGACCTGGCCGTCCTTGACCGGAACATTGAGATCGACGCGCACAAGCACGCGCTTTCCGGCGATATCGGTGAGGTCGTCGAGGGTCTTGAAAGTCATGGAGGGTCTCCGGTCAAAGTCTTTTGAAAAGGGTGGGATAATCCATCACCAGCCCGTCTTCGTCCACCGGCAGTTCGGCGGTGAAGGAACGGTCCTCGGCCTCGTATCGATACAGGCGGCCGTCTTCGAGGCATGTATAGTTCTGGCCATCGGGAAAGGGCTCGAACGTATCGAAGGGCACAAAGAGCATGGTGAGTTTAGCGGTGCCGTCCTCAGGCTTCAGGCCAAGGCGGCGGATCGGCAAAGTATTGGTAAAGGGCGTTCCGGCCAGATCGATATCGATACATCCGTCAAAGGCTGGGAGAGGGGTGCCCCCAGCATCACGCCAGTGTCCCTTGCCGTCGGATGTCATGGCGAGCTGCCGGCCATCGGTCGTCTCGATGCTGAAGGACATCACGGTCCAGGCCGCATCGCAGTCGATAGTGTAGCGGACGCCATAGGGGCGGCCGCCACGTTCGCCGATCAGGACGCTGGAGGCGCGGATACCCGCATGAAGAGGCCCGATCGTCAGATGTTCGAGCCCTTCCCCTTCGAGCGGACGCCAGCGTACCGTCTTGAGGGAAGGGTGCCGAAACATGGAAGTCTCCATCTCTGCGCGGCAGTTTTACCCGGCCTTTGCCAAGCATGGCTGGCCATGCAGGCACGGCCGGGTACGCCGCTTTAGATCAGCTTTGCCATTGCAACGGCCGTGTCGGCCATGCGGTTGGAGAAGCCCCATTCATTGTCGTACCAGGACAGGATGCGGACGAACTTGCCTTCCAGAACCTTGGTCTGGTCGTTGGCGAAGATCGAGGAATGGCTGTCATGGTTGAAGTCGCGCGAGACCAGCGGCTCGTCGGTATAGCCGAGGATGCCCTTCAGCGCGCCGTCGGAGGCTGCCTTGATCGCACCGTTGATTTCGGCAACTGTCGTGTCGCGCTTGGCGACGAATTTGAAGTCGACGACGGAAACGTTCGGGGTCGGAACGCGGATCGAGGTGCCGTCAAGCTTGCCCTTGAGGTGCGGCAGCACGAGGCCGACGGCCTTGGCAGCGCCGGTCGAGGTCGGGATCATCGACAAAGCGGCAGCGCGGGCGCGGTACAGGTCCTTGTGCATCGTGTCGAGCGTCGGCTGGTCGCCGGTGTAGGAATGGATCGTGGTCATGAAGCCATGATCGATGCCGACGACGTCGTCCAGGGTCTTGACGACCGGAACCAGGCAGTTGGTCGTGCAGGATGCGTTGGAGATGACTAGGTGTTCCTTGGTCAGCTCGGTGTGGTTGACGCCGAAGACGACGGTGAGATCGGCACCGTCAGCAGGCGCCGAAACGATGACGCGCTTGGCACCGGCCTGCAGGTGCAGGGCAGCCTTGTCGCGCGACGTGAAGATGCCGGTGCATTCCAGAGCGATATCAACGCCCATGGCGGCATGCGGCAGGGTTGCCGGATCCTTGATCGCGGTCACCTTGATCGGCTTGCCGCCGGCGACGATGATCGTGTCGCCTTCGACCTGAACCGTGGCCGGGAACTTGCCGTGGATCGAATCGTAGCGCAGCAGATGGGCATTGGTCTCGACAGGGCCGAGATCGTTGATGGCAACGACTTCAATGTCGGTGCGGCCGGATTCGACGATGGCGCGAAGGACGTTGCGGCCGATGCGGCCAAAGCCGTTGATGGCAACTTTTACAGTCATTTCAGGTCTCTCCCTGTCTTAAGGTGTCGATGTGGAAAAACGGAGCGCGTTGGGAACGCGCTCCGAAGGGGAAAATCAGGCCAGCTTCTTTTCGGCCGCCGCAACGATGGCGTCCGATGTGATGCCGAAATGCTTGAACAGGTCCTTGGCCGGGCCGGAAGCGCCGAACGAGTGCATGCCGACGAAATCGCCATCATTGCCGATGAAGTAATCCCAGCCCTGGCGGACTGCGGCTTCTGCGGCGATCTTGACCGGCGCATCGCCGATGACGGCCTTGCGGTAATCGTCCGGCTGTTCCTGGAACAGTTCGAAGCAGGGAACCGAAACGACGCGGGTCGCAATGCCCTTGCCGTTGAGTTCGCCAGCCGCCTTGACGGCCAGTTCGACTTCCGAGCCGGATGCAAAGATCGAGACCTTGGCATTGTCAGCGGCGATCAGCTCATAGGCACCCTTGGCCGAGAGGTTTTCGGCCGAGTATGTGAGGCGCGACGGCGCGAGATTCTGGCGGGTCAGCGCCAGCCCGGACGGACGGTGCTGTTCCTTCAGCGCCTGCTGCCAGCATTCGGCTGTTTCGACAGCGTCTGCCGGGCGGAACATCAGGAGATTGGGGATAGCACGCAAGGCTGCCATGTGCTCGACCGGCTCATGCGTCGGGCCATCTTCGCCGACGCCGATGGAATCATGCGTCAGAACGTGGATGACGCGGATGCCCATAAGAGCAGCCAGACGGATCGACGGACGGCAATAGTCCGAGAAGATCATGAAGCCGCCGGAATAGGGGATCAGGCCGCCGTGCAGCGAAATCCCGTTCATGGCGGCGGCCATGCCGTGTTCGCGGATGCCCCAGTGCATGTAACGGCCGGAGAAATCGGTCGGGGTGATCGACTTCATCTGGCTGGTCTTGGTGTTGTTGGACGGCGTCAGGTCGGCCGAGCCGCCGAGCATTTCCGGCACGATGCCGTTGATGACTTCGAGCGCGTCTTCGGACGCCTTGCGGGTGGCAACCGTCGGCGGAGTATCGGCCAGCTTCTTCTTGTAGCTGTCGATGGCGGCATCGAGATCGCCCGGAAGGGTTCCGGCAAAGCGGCGGGTGAACTCGGACTTCTTCGTCGCTTCAGTCGCAGCCAGGCGGCCGTCCCAGGCCTTGTGTGCGTCAGCCGAGCGGCCACCGGCGGTGCGCCAGGCGTCGAGAACGTCTGCCGGGACGGTGAAGGCTTCTGATTCCCAGTTCAGGGCCTTGCGGGTGGCTGCAATTTCCTCAGCGCCCAGCGGCGAGCCATGGACCTTGTGGGTGCCTTGCTTGTTGGGAGCGCCGAAACCGATCACCGTCTTGCAGGCGATGAAGGTCGGGCGGTCGGACTTGTGGGCTTCCTCGATCGCGGCGGCGATCTGGTCAGGGTCATGGCCATCAACGCGGATCGTGTTCCAGTGCACGGCCTGGAAGCGGGCGATCTGGTCGGTCGAGTCCGACAGGGAGACGGCACCGTCGATGGTGATGTTGTTATCGTCCCAGAACAGTACCAGCTTGCTCAGCTTGAGATGGCCGGCGAGCGCGATGGCTTCGTGGCTGATGCCCTCCATCAGGCAGCCGTCGCCGCACAATACATAGGTGTGGTGGTTCTGCAGGTCGCTGCCGAACTCCTCTTCCAGCTTGCGCTCGGCGATCGCCATGCCGACGGCATTGGCAATGCCCTGGCCGAGCGGGCCGGTGGTGGTTTCGATGCCCGAGGCATGACCGAATTCCGGATGGCCGGCGGTCTTGGAGCCGAGCTGGCGGAACTGCTTGATGTCCTCGATGGTCATGTCCTCGTAGCCCGTCAGATAGAGCAGCGAGTAGAGCAGCATCGAGCCATGGCCGGCCGACAGGACGAAACGATCGCGGTCTGCCCAGAGCGGCGCCTTCGGATCGAATTTCAGGTAACGGGAGAATAGCACCGTTGCCACGTCGGCAGCGCCCATGGGCAGGCCGGGATGGCCGGAATTGGCCTTTTCGACGGCATCCATGGAGAGGAATCGGATTGCATTTGCCATCCGGTCGTGATTTTCGCGAGAGATCATTGTCTGTTCCGCTTGAGTTCGGTGGACAGGGGACGGTCTCTATCCTCCAAAGACCGTATGAGAAGCGGGTGACACATAGCACCTGCTTCGACGGAGTCAACAAATACGGGCTTTTTGGCCGGGCTTGAAGGCACTTTTTGCGCGTGTTTCCCGTTCGCTCCGCGCAAACGGGGTTCACTGATACTAATCGATTTAAAATTCGTGATCCACAGGTTACGCAGTCCTTGCAAGCCGTTGGCGTTGTGGAGACTTGCCGAATGGGTTTATTAGTGTGATTGGCTTGAAATACAGGCTCCGGGCGGCGATTCGACGCGGCCTGGTGCGTATCAGGAAAGCGTGATGGCGGCAGGAAAGACAGTCAAGGCGGCGATCGACGAGCTGCGCAGCGCAGTGAGCAGCCTCGAGAATGCCATTGATGGACGGTTCGACCGGGAGCGCGACCTTGGCGAGATTGAAGGCGAGGTGCGGCGTGTCAACACCGACCGCTCACGGCTCGCCCAGGAACTCGACCAGTCGCAATTCCGGGCCAACCGGCTTGAGGAAGTCAACCGCGAAGTCTCGCGCCGTCTGGTGACGGCCATGGAAACGATAAGGGCAGTGCTGGACCGCTAAGGCGTGGTCCGCCTGCGGGTCAGGTGACGTATGGCGCAAGTAACGGTGATGATCGACGGCAAGGCCTATCGCATGGCATGCGAGGAGGGCCAGGAAGATCATCTGACCGAACTGGCCACCCGCTTCGATCAATATGTCAGCCACCTGAAGACCCAGTTCGGCGAGATCGGCGATCTGCGCCTGACTGTGATGGCCGGCATCATGGTGATGGATGAACTCAGCGAAGTGAACCGCAAGCTGAAAAATATCCAAGCGGAGACCGACGCGCTGAAACAGGGCCGCGTCGCCACGCTCTCGGACCAGCAGAAGAACGAGGATGTGCTCGCCACGGCGCTTGCGGAAGTGACAACCCAGATCCACGAGATCGCCGCCAAGCTCAGCGGCAAGGCCACGCCTGCGCCGCACTGAATTTCAACAAGTTCAGCGCGTGCCACTGGCGCAAGCCTCGAATGCACTCTATATTGACGTTGCGGTCTGCGCCTCCCGACAGGACACCACAATCCCTGGGGCCATACTCGATCCAAAGGGAGCTGTCCCTGACCTGGCCCGTGGGCTAGGTCACATGGCGCCCACCTACGTTTGTAGGCACCCAGGATCGTAAAAAGTCCATCGGTCGTGTGGATCGCACCTTTTTTCTTCTCAGAAATTTTATCCCTGCGCTGCCGGCCGGAAGGCCTCGCGGATGGCGTGGGACATGCTTTCGACGATCCGTTTGTTGCCGCGCGGTCTGGTCTTCATCACGACGTTTGAAAAGTCGATGACATCGTAGCCATCGGCGGCCGTCAGTTCGCGGCAGCCGGCGGGGATGCTGGAGCGGGTGAGGGGGGCGATGGAAAGGCCCGAGGTGACGGCGGCGATCAGGCCGCTGCTGGTGCGGCTGATATAGGCGACGCGGCTTTCGATGCCGCGTTTTGTCAGGCTGCGAAGCGCCAGTTCGTCGCACCATCCGTTTTTCAGATAGGTATAGGTGGCGATCGGCAGAGGTTGGCGCATATGCGCGCCATGGTGGTCTGAGGTCACCCAGACGGTCGGATCGACCATCAGCACCTCATTGCGCGTCGGGCCGCCCGGCTCGAAGACCACAGCGATATCGATTTCACCGGCATCAAGCGCTGCAAGATTGGACATCGAGACGCCCTGCTGCACGGTCACCTCGACGCCCGGATGAACGGCGGCGAAGGCGCCCAGCGCTTTCGGCAAGGTCGAGTTGATATATTCCTCCGAAATGCCGATCCTGACGGAGCCATCGAGTGCCGGAAGCCGGATCGAAGCGGCCGTGTCGTCCAGCATCGTGACGATGCGCCGGGCATTGTCCAGCAGCCTGATGCCGTGGCCTGTCATGTTCACGCCGCGCGACCCGCGCTCGAACAGGCTCTCGCCCAGAATATCCTCAAGCTTCTTGATCTGCATGCTGACAGCCGATTGCGTCCGGCCGACCGTCTCCCCCGCTTTGGTGAAATTGCCGCTTTCGGCCACGGCAACGAAGGTGCGCAGGAGATCGCTTTCGAGAGGAGGAAACATCGCACCCGCCATCATATTTTCTAATGGCAGGCATGTTCGCAATTCGTTGGATTGATGTCAATCGACGTCCGATACTCCATGGGAGCACGCGGGAGCGTCTGGTCATGAAGCACGATTACAGAAGACGGCGGTGGTCCGCCAGATTGAGCAGAGGGATTTGGAACATGCTTGCACGATGGCGGCAAAGGCGCTTGGCTCGGCAGGCCTTCATCGAGATATCGGCACGCAAAAACGCGCATCTGTTCGATGATATCGGCTTGGATGGAGCGGATGCGGGCCGTGATGCGGCTGATGGTGCCGGGCGGCACCGCTTCTGGATGTTATGAGATCAGATCCATCCGGGCTGCGCGGAAAATCGCCTCTGCGACATTGCCTGCCTGCAGTTTCTCCATCGCAGACGCGAAGGCCTGTTCGATTTTCTTGCGGCAGATATCGGTTTCCCGGCTGATATCGTCCCGGGTGCGCCCGCGCGCGGCCAGAGACAGGCAGCGCAATTCCAAGGGATCGAGTTCCTGCAGCATCTTGTCCTTCATGGACATATCCGGCTCCGTCTAAAAGCTGAACAGTTCCCCGCATCGCCGGAAGCGGGCACCGAACTGTCTGTCTGATGTTGATTGCCGCCCTCTCTTGCACGTCGAAAACGGGAGGCGAAAGTGGAACCGGCTTGCATGATGAACAGACCTCTAACATCGTGCCAGTTTGGGAAAACTGCGCGGTTGTGGGGCAAAATGCGGCAGTAAATGCCGGTTGCGCAGTTTCCCTGGCACCTGTTGATGGACTAGATAGGAACATTGGCAGACCGGGAGAGCACGGCGATGACACCGAGGGAACTGAAAGCTGCGCTGCGTCTGGAACGCCTGGCGGTGCGCGATTCGATGGCGCCTAAGGCGCGCATCGCGGCAAGCCTGAAAATGCTCGACCATGCCGGTGATGCGATCGAATTTTTGCCGGGTCAGGTGATTTCCGGCTTCTGGCCGATCCGCTCCGAGGTTGATATCCGGCCGCTGATGGCGCGGCTGGAAGAACGCGGCGCCCGGCTTTGCCTTCCTGCCATCATCGACAGGCAGACGATCGTCTTTCGCGAACTGGTGCCGGACGCGCCTATCGTCGAGACGGGGTTCGGCACCACCGGGCCGGCTGAGGATGCGCCGGTTCTCGATCCGGATATCATGCTGGTACCCCTGTCTGCCTTCGACAGGACGGGCCACAGGATCGGCTATGGAGCGGGATATTACGACCGCGCCATCGAGCGTTTGCGCCTGAAAGGCCGTACGCCAAGGTTGATCGGGATTGCATTTGACTGCCAGGAAGTGGCATCAGTGCCGGCAGAGCCGCATGATGTGGCGCTGGATGCCCTGCTGACCGAAAGCGGGCTCCGGAACTTCGGGCTAGGAATAAGCGAATATGAGACTTCTGTTTCTGGGTGACATGGTTGGCAAGACTGGCCGGACGGCGGTCTGGGAGAAACTTCCCGGCCTGATCAGCGACCTGAAACTCGATTTCGTCGTTGTCAACGGCGAGAATGCCGCCGGCGGTTTCGGCATCACCGAAGATATATTTCTGGAGACCATCAATGCCGGTGCCGATGTGGTGACCACCGGCAACCATGTCTGGGACCAGAAAGAAGCCGTGTCCTTTTGCCAGCGGCACGACCAGTTTCTGCGGCCCGCCAATTATCCGGCCGGCACGCCGGGGCGCGGCTCCAATCTCTTTTTCGCCCGCAACGGCGCCCGCGTGCTTGTCGCCAATGTCATGGGCCGCGTCTTCATGCATCCGGAACTCGACGACCCCTTCAAGGCGGCGGAAAGCATTCTGGCCGCCTGCCCGCTGAAGGAACAGGCTGACGCGATCATCTTCGACTTCCATGCGGAAGCGACGAGCGAAAAACAGTGTTTCGGCCATTTCGTCGATGGCCGCGCCAGCTTCGTCGTCGGAACGCACACGCATGTACCGACCGCCGACGCGCAGATCCTCAATGGCGGCACGGCCTATATGTCGGACGCCGGCATGTGCGGCGATTACGATTCGTCGCTCGGCATGGAAAAGGAAGAGCCGCTGAACCGCTTCATCTCCAAGATGCCGAAGGGCCGTTTCGAGGCCGCCTCCGGTCCGGCCACCCTTTGCGGCGTCGGCGTCGAAATTTCCGACCGCACCGGTCTGGCCGAGAATATCGCGCCGCTGAGAATTGGACCCCGGCTTGCCGAAACGATCCCGGCATTCTGGGGGTAGCGTTTTCCAAGCCGCTTTCATAATGTCACGGTCAATAAATGTGATACAAAAATTATGAAAATCGTCTATGATGAGAATAAGAGAAGACTGAATTTAGAGAAGCATGGGTTTGATTTTGTAGACCTGACGCCAGATTTTTTTGCAAGTGCCACGATCGTTCCGGTCAAGAAGGGGAGATTGATGGCCATCGGCGTCATGCGGTCCGGCGTTATCGCCGTTGTTTTTATAACACTTGGTACGCAGGGCATTTCGATCATCTCGCATCGGCTGGCAAGCCGAAAGGAAAGGTTGGCTCATGAACGTTCACAAGCCGCACATCCCGCCGCTGACGGATGAAGAAGAGGCAGAAATTCAAAGACAGATCGCCAGCGATCCGGATAATCCGGAAGCGACCGAGGAAGAACTGTTGCGTGCGCGCCCTTTCGCAGAGGTTTTCCCCGAATTTGCCGAAAGCATCCGCCGTTCGCGCGGCCGCCCTGTCGTTGAAGCGCGCAAGCAGCAGGTGTCGCTGCGGCTCGATCCGGATGTCATTGCCAAGTTCAAGGCGACGGGCAAGGGCTGGCAGGCGCGCGTCAATGAGATCTTGAAACAGGCAAAAATCTGATCAAAACTTTCGGCTGCGATGACGCAATCGTGAGTGGCGGTCCGGCGATCCGGGCTGGACGTTGCGTCTTGCCTGTTTATCCTCTCAAGCCATGCCAACCTTGGCTTGAAGAGGTGCATGATGCCGCGACTGATCCTGCTTGCCTTTGCAGCCATCGTTCTTCTGCACGCCCTATGGCCGATGCCTGCGCATGCGCAGAGCGCCCGCCCGCCGGTCAGCCAATGCCAGGCGATCGCCCAGTCTCTTCCCGATGTCACTTTTGCCAGTTTTAAGCCGCCAGCCGCTTTTGGCGTCCAGGCGGCCGCCAATGAACAGGTGACGATTACCTATGTCGGGCATTCGACGTTTCTCATCGATACGCCAGGGGGAGTGTCGATCGCCACCGATTATAGCGGCTGGTTGGCAACGCCGAAGCTGCCCGATGTCGTCACCATGAACAAGGCTAATCCCAACCACTATACGCTGACGCCGGATCCGGCGATCAAGCAGGTGTTGCATGGCTGGGGCGATAACGGGCAACCGGCAGATCACGACGCCATTGCCGGTGATGCCTATATCCGCAATGTGACGACGGATATCCGCTCGGGCGGCACGGTGATGGAGCCGGACGGCAATTCGATCTTCATCTTCGAGGTCGCAGGTCTGTGCATCGGTCATCTCGGCCATCTGCATCATGAACTTGACGACACGGATTATGCCGAGATCGGCCGTCTCGATGTGCTGATGGTGCCGGTGGATGGCGGGCTGACGATGGGTGCCGACAGCATGAGCCGGGTCGTGTCGCGGCTGCGGTCCTCGCTGATCCTGCCCATGCACCAGCGTGGGCCTCCGGTCACCCGTTTCCTGCAGATGTTCGGCGATGGTTTCGACAAAAGCTTTGCCACGCAGGCGAGCGTCACCGTGTCGATGCGTTCCTTGCCAAAGAAGCCGCTGATTTATATCCTGCAAGGCTTATAGTCTTTGGGATTCCTGGAATGAAATGTCTCGTTGCCTGCCTTCTTGCCGTTTTCTCGATGATATCTACGGTTCTGGCACAAGGTGCTCCGCCGCCGCGGCTTCCTGCTGCAGAAGGCGGCAAGACGCCGGTCACCGTACCAGAGACGAAAACAGTCGGCCGCCAGGAAGAATTCGTGCTGCCGTCCGGCAATATTGGCTGCATCTATACGCCCGAAGGCGGCACTGATGTCTATCAGCCTGCGGATGGCGGGCCGGAGCTTGCCTGCGACCGCGTCGAGCCGCGTTATGTCCGTGCCAGTTTATCCCGCAAGGGCGCTGCCCGTCTTGCCCATGATGTCGGGGACCCGAGCTGCTGTTCAGCGGGCCAGGTGCTCGACTATGGTCAGACCTGGTCCGCCGGACCTTTTTCGTGTCTTTCGACGCGGACCGGCCTGTCCTGCGAACGAAACGATGGCCATTCGTTCTTTCTCAGCCGCAAGCGGCTGGCCGCCAACTGAAAAAAAGCCGGCCCTTCTGGACGCAAAGCGCCAATGAAACTATAAGGCGCCCAATTCCAAACATGACTAGCATGAGAAGAGGGCGCCATGGCCGGCCATTCACAGTTTAAAAACATCATGCACCGCAAGGGCCGTCAGGATGCCGTGCGGTCGAAAATGTTCTCCAAGCTTGCACGTGAAATCACCGTTGCGGTCAAGGGCGGCCTGCCCGACCCGACCATGAACGCGCGCCTGCGCCTGGCGATCCAGAACGCCAAGGCACAGTCGATGCCGAAGGACAATATCGAGCGCGCCATCAAGAAGGGCTCTGGTGCCGACGGCGAGAACTATGAAGAAGTCCGCTATGAAGGGTATGGCCCGGGCGGCGTCGCCGTCATTGTCGAGGCCCTGACCGACAACCGCAACCGCACGGCGTCGAATGTCCGCTCGACCTTTACCAAGGCCGGCGGCGCGCTGGGTGAAACCGGCTCTGTCTCTTTCTCGTTCGATCGCGTCGGCGAAATTTCCTACAAGCTGTCGGCCGGCGATGCCGACACGGTGATGGAAGCGGCAATCGAAGCCGGTGCCGAGGACGTGACGACTGACGAGGATGGTCACTTCATCATCTGCGGCTTTGAGGATATCGGCGATGTCTCCAAGGCGCTGGAAGCAACGCTTGGCGAAGCCGATACCGTCAAGGCGATCTGGAAGGCCCAGAATACTGTGCCTGTCGATGAAGAGCGCGCCCAGTCGCTGATGAAACTGATCGACACGCTTGAAGATGATGACGACGTGCAGAACGTCTACACCAACTTCGAAGTGTCCGACGAAGTGATGGCCAAGCTTTCGGCTTAAATTGCCCCGGTCAGCGTCATCGCCTGTCGGAATTGGCCAGCCAGTTCCGGCAGAAGCGCTCTAAGCTCGCCTCTTTTCGAGAGGATGTTGATATGCAGACAGTGACGAAACTTGCGGCACCCGCGCCCGCCGACGGCGATCCGGCAACATTGGATGGCTGGGTTGTCGTGTCCGGCACGCCGTCGATGAAGACCTGGGCGCTGCACACGTCTTCGGATGGCTCGATGGTCTCAGGTTATTGGGAAGCAACGCCCGGCACCTATCACGCCACCTACACGGCCTATGAATTCGTGCACATGATCGCCGGCAAGATCATCATCACGCCGGATGGCGGCACGCCCGTTACGGTTTCTGCGGGCGATGCCTTTGTCGTCGAGGCGGATTTCAAGGGCACCTGGGAAATCCTTGAAACGGTGCGCAAGCATTTCGATTTCAAGGTTTCGGCCTGATCTCAGACTAAGGTGATAGCGACCCCGGAATGTCTTCCGGGGTTATTTTTTATGCCGCATTGGCCAGCCGTTGCTGGGCATCCGCAAACAAACGCACTGATTTCAGCCGGGCATCCATGTCGAAAATAGGCATGGAAACGATCACCTCGTCGGCATCCGTCTGGTCGATAAACCGGTCGAGCTTCGTCTTGATGGTCTCCGGCCCGCCGACGACCGCATAGGTCATGGCGTGATCCACGAAGATCTGTTCGTTGTCACTCCACAGGCCATCCATCGTTTCCACCGGCGGCGGAAACTGGCCGCGGGCATTGCGCCGTAGAGCGACGAAGGATTGCTGCATCGAGGTGAAGAGGTGACTGGCCTCTTTATCCGTATCGGCAGCGACGCCCATGATGCCGACCATGGCATAGGGTTGATCGAGATATTGCGACGGCTCGAAACGCTCGCGGTAGATTTCCAGTGCCGACAACAGCATGTCCGGGGCGAAATGCGAGGCAAAGGCGAAGGGCAGTCCGAGCATGCCGGCGAGATGGGCGCTGAAATGGCTGGAGCCGAGCAGCCAGATCGGCACATTGCTGTCGGCGCCGGGCACTGCAATCAGGTCCTGTCCGTCCTTGATGGGGCCGAGCAAGGCCTGCAACTCAACGACATCATTGGGGAAATTGTTGGCGCTCGCCTCCATGTTGCGGCGAAGTGCAGATGCTGTGCGCATATCGGTTCCCGGCGCGCGGCCAAGGCCGAGATCGACGCGGCCGGGATAGAGCGCTGCAAGCGTTCCGAACTGTTCGGCGATCACCAGCGGCGAATGGTTGGGCAGCATGATGCCGCCGGAGCCGACACGAATTGTCTTGGTGCCGGCCGCCACATGCGAAATGACGATCGCGGTCGCAGCGCTGGCGATCCCCTTCATGCCGTGATGCTCAGCCAGCCAGAAACGCTTGTAGCCGCAGGCTTCGGCTTCCTGCGCCAGGCGGCGGGAATTCTGCAGGGCTTGGGAGGTGGTCGACCCTTGCGTGATTGGGGAAAGGTCGAGGATCGAAAAGGGCACCATGGGAAAAGCCTTCGATGAATGGAACTGATAGAAGCCTATGTAAGATCGAATTCCGTAAATCCAAGCCTGGCAATGAAACGTGATTGAACCGGCGACGTCAAATCATAACGGATGTTTTTGGTTTGTTCACATTTTGCTGGCAGCGTCCCCGCATGAGTATTAAGCTTCCGACCATGCACAACACGATTCGTATCATCGGCATCGATCCAGGCCTGCGCCGCACCGGCTGGGGCATCATCGATACGCTCGGCAACTCCCTGCGCTTCGTCGCGTCCGGCACCGTCACTTCGGATGGCGATATGGACCTGGCCTCGCGGCTTTGTCAGTTGCACGACGGTCTGGTCGATGTCATCCACACGCACAAGCCTGACGAGGCCGCCGTCGAGCAGACCTTTGTCAACAAGGACGCGGTGGCAACGCTAAAGCTCGGTCAGGCACGCGGCATCGCCATGCTGGTTCCCTCCCGAGCCGGTCTGCAAGTGGCCGAATATGCACCGAATGCGGTGAAAAAAGCGGTGATCGGCGTTGGCCATGGCGAAAAGCAGCAGATTCATATGATGCTGAAGATCCTGATGCCAAAGGCCGAATTCAAAGGCAATGACGCCGCCGACGCCTTGGCGATCGCGATCTGCCACGCGCATAATCGCGGCGGTGCCCGGATGCGCATGGCGGCACTGGCGGGGTAGTTTGTTCTTGACTTGTTCTTTTGGTAAGGATATTTCTTACTTAAAGGAGATTGGACAATGCGTGTCACATCAAAAGGGCAGGTAACCATACCGCGTGATTTGAGGGAACTGGCTGGTATCGCGCCCAACAGCGAGGTCATTTTCGCAATGGAGGGCGGCAAGCTTACAATCGTTCCGAAAGACGGAAAGCAGGAGCTTGAAGAACGGTTACGCTTGGAGCGGTTCCTAAAGTCCTTGCAAGTTCTCGAGGGGACGGGAGATCAGGAAATCGATGCGGCCGAGCTCATGAAAATGACGCGGGACCGGTAATCTGATGGCGACCATTGTCGATACGAATGTCCTGGTTGACATTGCTGTTCGGGATCCGAACTGGCACATCTGGTCTAAGACGCAGGTTTTTGCAGCTGCAAAACGGGGATCCGTCGTGATCAACCCGGTGATTTATTCGGAATTCTCCGTCCGCTACGAGCGCATGGAGGATGTAGATTATCTCTTGCCCGAGGCGGATTATATTCGCGAAAACCTGCCGTGGAGTGCCGCTTTTGCAGCAGGCGTAGCGTTTCGCCGTTACAGGTCAGCCGGCGGCGGGCGTGAGCGTGTGCTGCCGGATTTTCTCATCGGCGCGCATGCGGCTATTCGCGGGCATAGCATTTTGACACGGGATCCAAAAGGCTATCGGGCTTATTTCCCCTCCGTCGAACTGATCACGCCGGAAACTCACCCATGACGGCCAGACCTATGAAGGCCAGACCTATGAAAGATTTCGCGCCATGATCGGCAAGCTCAAGGGAACGATCGACGAGATCGGTGACGACCATGTCGTGGTGGATGTGCACGGGGTCGGCTATGTCGCCCATTGCTCGTCAAGGACACTGTCGAAGATCGGGTCGTCCGGTGAGGCCGTCGTGCTGTTCATCGAAACCTATGTCCGCGAAGACCAGTTGCGGCTGTTCGGCTTTCTGTCGGCGCTGGAGCGGGAATGGTTCCGGTTGCTGCAGAGCGTGCAGGGTGTTGGCTCCAAGGTGGCGCTTGCCGTTCTCTCCGTGTTGACGCCGGGCGAACTGGCCAATGCCATCGCATTGCAGGACAAGACAGCCGTCTCGCGCGCACCGGGAGTTGGCCCCAAGGTTGCCGTGCGCATCGTCACCGAACTCAAAAACAAGGCACCGGCCTTTGCAGGTGAGGCGGGCGCCAATATCGGATTGAAACAGGAATTGGGTGAAGGCGTCGCCTCTGCGCCGGTGTCGGATGCGGTGTCGGCGCTCAGCAATCTCGGCTACTCGCGCGACCAGGCTGCCAATGCGGTCGTGGCGGCGTTGAAGAATGGCGGCGAGGGGCTGGATAGTGCGAAGCTGATACGCTTGGGGTTGAAGGAACTGGCGCGGTAACGCGGAGGAATTTTGAAAATTCCGACAAATCTGTTAGTGTCGGCTAAATTCCAGTTCTTCCGAAGGATGTGTCGATGCAGTGGGAATTGATTATTTCTGCCAAGGGCCAAGTGACTATCCCAAAGGAAATGCGGGAGGTCCTGGATCTGCGGCCTGGGGATCAGTTGATTTACAGCTTGATCGATGGGCAGATTGTCGTCACGCCGAAGAATGTCAATTTCAATGATTTGGCAGGGCTTCTGGGCAAGGCGCCAAACGGGCACGCCACGCTGGACGAAATCGACCAGGCAGTCCTTAAGGCTGCGGGCGCAAGTGTAACGGACTTGAAGGGTGACGCGGCGCCGGATGTTGCAGCATGAAGACCTATGGTCTTGATACGAATGTCGTTCTGCGCCTCATTTTGGATGATGATCCAGCCCAGCGACGTGCCGCTTTGATCTTCGGCGCCGGGCTTGGCCGTGAACACTCGGCGTTCTTATCTTTGATCAGTTTGCTGGAGCTGGATTGGGCTCTAAGATCGCAATACGGCTTTCAGAAAGCGGATGTTGCAACTGCGATTGGCAAGCTTTTACACACACGTGGTTTGGCTGTAGAGCATCACAGCATGGTCGTTCAGGCTCTGAGGCTGGTAGAGAGTAGCAATGCGGATTTTGCAGATGCTTTGATTGCCTGCCGATCGCTCGACGTGGGCTGTGTGTCTATCAAGACCTTTGACAAAAAGGCCGCAGGGAAAATACCCGGAATGGAACTTCTCGCATGACCGATGCCGCACGTTTGATCACACCGGAAAAGCGCGGCGAGGACCTCGATACGACATTGCGGCCGCAATCGCTGGACGAGTTTACTGGTCAGGCGGAGGCGCGTGCCAATCTGAAAGTGTTCATCGAGGCGGCAAAGAACCGGGGCGAGGCGCTGGATCATGTGCTGTTCGTTGGTCCGCCCGGCCTGGGCAAGACCACGCTTGCGCAGATCATGGCCAAGGAACTCGGTGTCAATTTCCGGTCGACATCCGGCCCGGTGATCGCCAAGGCCGGGGATCTTGCGGCACTTTTGACCAATCTCGAAGACCGCGACGTGCTGTTCATCGATGAAATCCACCGGTTGAACCCGGCCGTGGAAGAAATTCTCTATCCGGCTATGGAGGATTTCCAGCTGGATCTGATCATCGGCGAAGGACCGGCAGCGCGGTCCGTAAAGATTGACCTGTCGAAATTCACGCTGGTTGCGGCCACCACACGGCTCGGGCTTTTGACGACGCCGTTGCGTGATCGCTTCGGCATTCCGGTGCGGCTGAATTTTTATACGGTGGAGGAACTGGAATCGATCGTTCGCCGTGGCGCCCGGTTGATGGGGCTTGGCATCACCGATGACGGCGCGCGCGAAATTGCCCGCCGTGCGCGCGGCACGCCGCGGATTGCCGGGCGGCTTTTACGCCGGGTGCGGGATTTCGCGGAGGTGGCAAAGGCCGAAGCCGTCACCAAGCAGATTGCCGATGAGGCGCTGACGCGGCTTCTGGTGGATAATATGGGCCTTGATCAGCTCGACAAGCGCTACCTCACGATGATCGCGCTCAATTTCGGCGGCGGCCCGGTCGGGATCGAGACGATTGCCGCAGGGCTATCGGAGCCGCGCGATGCGATCGAGGATATTATCGAGCCCTATATGATCCAGCAGGGTTTCATCCAGCGCACGCCGCGCGGGCGCATTTTAACTGCAAACGCCTGGAAACACCTTGGACTGCAGGTGCCGAAGGATCTGGAAGCCACCCAGTTCCGTCTGTTCCAAGAGGGTGATTGAGTGTTGACGCGGCGCGGCTTTGTCCGAACGCTCGGCGCGCTGTTGTTGTCGGGCGTGGCGTCCGGTGCCTATGCCGTGGGGATAGAACCTGTGGGCCGGCCGCGCATCGTTCGCTACCATCTGATGCCGGAGAATTGGCCGGCCGGGCTGAAGCTGCGGCTGGTGATCCTGGCTGATATCCATGCCTGCAGACCGTTTATGTCTCCCCGCCGGATCGGCGATATCTGTGCGCAGGCGAATGCGCTGAATGGCGACATGATCCTCCTGTTGGGCGATTTTCTGTCGGGAATGCGGATGGGAGGTCACCGGGTCACGTCGAACGAATGGGCGGACGAGCTTGCCCGCCTTGCAGCGCCTCTTGGCGTTCACGCGGTGATGGGCAACCATGATTGGATCGACGACCCCGATGCGATGATCGCGGGCGCGGGGCCGACGATCGTGCATAAGGCGCTGGCCTCGATCAACGTGCCTGTCTACGAGAACCGGGCGACCCGTTTTGAAAAGGATGGCCAAGGGTTTTGGCTGGCGGGCCTTGCCGATCAGATCGGACCGCGCATCGGCCTTGACGATCTGCCGGGAACCTTGGCGCAGGTCACAGACGAGGCGCCGGTTATCCTGATGGCGCATGAGCCGGATGTTTTTCCAGAGGTGCCGGACAGGGTGGCCGTGACTCTGTCGGGGCACACGCATGGCGGGCAGATCCGTCTGTTCGGCTATTCGCCTGTCGTACCATCGCGCTTCCGCAACCGTTACGCCTACGGCCATGTGGTGGAAGACGGCCGCAATCTGATCGTTTCGGGCGGGCTCGGCTGCTCGATCATGCCAGTCCGCTTCGGCTCCCCGCCGGAAATCGTTATTGTCGAACTCGGATAGTCCATGCCCAAACGCAAGATGATCCGGATGGATGGGCCGCAGGGAAAGCGGTTCAATTTCCGCATCGCCGAGCTTGGGTTTCGCGATGGTCATGTTCTGGTGCATCGGGCAGTGCACGAGGATTTCTGGACGTTCCCGGGTGGGCGGGCGGAGATCGGCGAGACATCGGTGGAAACGCTGAAGCGCGAGATGATCGAGGAACTGGGCGTCGAGGTCCGCGTTGGCCGCATGCTCTGGACGGTAGAAAACTTCTTCCGCTACGAGGACCGGGACTATCATGAGATCGGTTTCTACTACGAAATGGAAATCCCGGAACATTTTCCCTTTCATCGAAGCGAGATCGTTCATCGCCTGCGGGATGGCACGAGCGATCTTGAATTCAAGTGGGTTAAGGCGACCAGAGCAGCGCTGACGGCGCTCGATATTCCGCCCTATTTCATCGCCGACCAGATCGGGGACCTGCCGCCGTCGCCGGTCCATATCATCTGGGATGACGGTCATCCTGACCGGTAGATCACGGCGTGGGCTGGGATCTGTTGGGCTAGACCAGAGCTAAACCAACTGCCCTATCGTTTCCCGAAGCAGCTCCAGGCCGCCCGGCTTCCAGCCCAGTGCCTCAATCTTGCGGGTGCCCATCGGATTTAACGCCGCCTTGTCGCCGGTGGGCGGCAGAGGATGCGGACAGTGCGTGAGGTGCTGGAGGATGGACAGGATTTCATGGGTGTCGGTCGAGAGATCGGAGACGTTGAAGGTTTCGCCGTTGATCTGCACGGTGTCTGTTTCCAGCATCAGCCGCACGGCGCGGGCGACGTCGTCGCCGTGGACTTCGGTGCTGGCCCGGACCGGAACAGGCTTGCCGGCAAGATAGTCCTCGAAAAGTCCCGCCCATTTCTGCCGCTGTCCGGCGCCTGCGGGGCCATAGATGCCGGTTGCGCGCAGGCTTGCGGTAACGAAGCCGTGGCCGCAAAGGGACAGGAGGCTGCGCTCGGCCTGCAGCTTGAGCTCGCCATAAAGCGTGTCTGGCTTGCCGTGCATATCCTCTTTCAGAACCGTTCCGGGTGGTTGCGGTCCGTAGGCGGCGCGGCTGGAGAGGAAAACGCAGCGGCGCACGCCGGCATCGCGGGCAGTCTCAAAAAGCCGCACCGTGCCGTCGAGATTGGCGCGGCGGAACTCTTGCGGATCGTCGCCTTCACCGCCCCGGTAGTGTCCGGGAAGGTGATCGAAGGCGGCATGGACGAAATAATAGACGTGATCGAACGCCTCGATCTGGTCAGCATCGGGATCGAGCCGCAGGGGCACGAAGGCGACATCCTTTGAGAAGAAACCAGGCTCCGGCGCGGTGCGGCCGCCGACGGTGACTTTATAGCCATTGGCCAGCAGGTGCTCGACAATGAAGCGGCCGGCATAGCCGGTGCCGCCGGAAACGAGAACGCGTGTCATGAGCTTCCTGATGTCACTTCGGGCCTAATATGTCCGGATTGGGCGCGTCCGGGTTTGGCAATGCGGCAATCTCCGGGATAGCGTCGCCGGTCAGGAAAGCATGCCAGAGATTGATCAGCGGTCGCAGTCTTTCGGCTTTGGAATGATCCTTTTCCCAGGGTTTTTCATATTGGTAATGCAGCACGCCGATCGATGGCCAATCCCAGAGCGCCGGCATGTTGAACCAGACATATTGCAGCATGTTCATCGTGACAGGCAGGCCATGCCAATCTGTGAAAAAATTCTGTAAAAATGTCTGGTCGGTGCGTGGCCAGAAGGCATCGCGTGTGTCGAGCTTTGCCAGCATGTTTTCGAATGTTTGAAGGCTGGGTGTTGCGACGAAAACCCCGGAATTCAGCCGGTGAAAATCAGCAAGGCTTTCATAGACGTTGGGTGCCGCTGAAAATTCCGGATAGCCGAAATAGCGGTCGATGTTTTTCAAGACCAGCGCATCGGCATCGATGAAGATGCAGCGCTCGTATTCGGTCAGCTGCCACAGTCTCAGCTTGCAGAAATTGTCGAGTGGCGAATGAAAGTCAGGTTTGCGACCCTTGGTAAAAGGGGCTGCGCTGTGCAGCGCCCTGCGGGCATGCCGCGCGTTGAAGGCGTCAGAGAGTGGCAGCAACTCGGTTGCGGCGAAACGGCACCCGAATTGCGCGAGCGGCGCCAGCGCATGCTCTGGAACGCCGCCCGTGTGCAGAACGACGATGTCGGCTTGCGTCCCGGTTCGTCTGATCGAACGGGCAAGTGCGGTTGCGCCCATCGCATAATCCGCATTCGTCACCAGCGTCACGAAGGCGTACCGCGATCCGGCGGAGCCGGAAGGCGCGATGCCGTTGGAAGCAGTTCCTGGCTGCGTCATGAAACCGATTTCAGCCTTCTTCCTTCCGGATCATGATTGATCTTGGCGGCGATGTCCTTGGTCCAGGCGGATACGGCCGGCACACGGCTGCGATCGACGCGGTAGGCGTATTTCTTGCCGACATCGACGATTTCCGCAAGCAGGCCGTCCTGCAGCGTGATCGGGTTGTGGCCAAGCTGGCGGAATTTTTCGTTGCGCACGACCAGATCGTTTTCAGCCGCTTCCTTGCGCGGATTGGGCAGCCAGGCAATCTCGGAACCGGTAAGGCCGGCAATCATTTCGGCGAGATCGCGGACCCGGTGTGTTTCGGTCATCTGGTTAAAGATCTCGACGCGGGCGCCGCGCTGCGGCGGGTTTTTCAGCGCCAGCTCGATGCAACGGACCGAATCCTGGATGTGAATGAAAGCGCGCGTCTGGCCGCCGGTACCGTGCACGGTCAGCGGATATCCGATCGCCGCCTGAATGAGGAAGCGATTGAGCACGGTGCCATAGTCGCCGTCATAATCGAAGCGGTTGATCAGCTGTTCATGGCGGCGGGTCTGTTCGGTATGGGTGCCCCAGACGATGCCCTGGTGCAGGTCGGTGATCCGCAACGCGTCATTTTTGGCGTAGAACTGGAACAGCAGCTGATCGAGACATTTGGTCATGTGGTAGATCGAGCCGGGATTGGCGGGGTAGAGGATATCCTGCTTAGCCGTTTCCCCGCTTTCGGTCTCGATGCCCACCGGAAGATAGCCTTCCGGGATCGCCGCGCCAACGGTGGAATATCCATAGACGCCCATGGTACCAAGATGGACCAGATGCGCATCGAGGCCGATCTCGACCATGGCGTTCAACAGGTTATGGGTGGCATTGACGTTGTTGTTGACAGTGTAATTCTTGTGACGGTCGCTCTTCATCGAATAGGGTGCGGCCCGCTGCTCGGCGAAATGGATGACGGCATCCGGGCGGTTTTCCGCAAGCCAGTTTTTCAAGAGCTCATAGTCGCGGGCGAGATCGATCAGGTGAAAATGAATACGCCTTCCGGTCTGCGCATGCCAGATGCGAGTGCGTTCCTGAATGCTGTCCATGGGGGTTAACGACTGGACCCCAAGCTCGGTATCGATCCAGCGGCGGGACAGGTTGTCGAGAATGTGGATGTCATGTCCGGCATCGGACAAATGCAGGGCTGTCGGCCAACCGACAAAGCCGTCACCGCCAAGGACTGCAATTTTCATGCGCCAATCTCCTGTGGGATCGAAATCATGCGCCGGTGATAGGAGAACATTGTGACAAACCTGCAATGCTTGCAAAACCCGTTTGGTTCCTGCACAGAAAAAAGAATAATTTTGCGAGGCTGCGGATGACTTTGATTGCACTTTCCGGCGAGCTGACGGATGCCGGACACCGGTTGCTGCAGCGTGTCTATTACGAGGACACCGACTTTTCCGGCGTCGTCTATCACGCCCGGTACCTGCATTTCATGGAGCGGTCGCGCACGGATTACCTTAGGCTTCTGGGTGTCGAGCAGGCGACTCTGGCAATCGAGGGAGACAGCGAAGGCTTGGTCTTCGTCGTCCACCGGATGGAGATCGATTTCAAGCAGCCCGCGCGCATGGACGATATCCTGACGATCACCACGGCAACAGAAAAGGCGGGAGGCGCCAAAATGGTGCTCGCCCAGGAAATCCGCCGGGAGGGCACGCTGTTGATCGCAGCCAAGGTGATCATCGCCGTCATCAACGGGCAGGGCCGTCCGCGCCGGTTGCCGGAGGCGCTCGGCAAGAGGTTTCTTGGGGAAAGCTGACGTCAGCCGTCGGCGTCAACAGCCTTCAGCATGGCCTTGGTTAGGCTCTGTTTCCAGTCCTTGGCTTCTGTCCAGGGGTCTTTGCCGCTTTCCAGTCGCTCCAGAATATCGGGGATGTGAAAGCCGTTCGCAGCTTCAAGTTCGTCCAGTTCGTCCCAGCTGACGGGCGTGGCGACCGGGCCGTTGGCGCGGGCGCGCACCGAATAGGGGGCAACCGCAGTGGAACCGCGCTCGTTACGCAGCCAGTCGATGAAGATGCGGCCCTTGCGCTTGGCCTTCGACATGGTGGCAATGTAGTGATCGGGATCATTATCGGCGATCTTGGCTGAAAGGCCCTTGGCGAAGGCTTTGGCATCAGCCCACGGGGCGCGGCGGGATAGCGGCACGATGACATGGATGCCCTTGCCGCCGGAAACCATGGCCACCGACTTCAAGCGAATCTCTTCCAGCGCGCTTTTAAGCGACACCGCCGCCTGCTTCACGGTTTCGAACGTGACGCTCGGATCGGGGTCGAGGTCGAAGACGAGCCGGTCGGCGGCGTCGAGCTTGTCGATGGTCGATCCCCAGATATGCAGCTCGATCGTGCCCATCTGCACGGCGGCGACCAGGCCTTTGGCGTCATTGACGTAGAGATAATTGGCCATATCCCCGTCCGACTCCTCGATCGGGACCTGATGGATCTCGTCGGGAAAGCCGTCGCCGGCATGTTTCTGGTAGAAACACTGATGATCCGGCCCCTGCGGGCAGCGCAGGATCGAGGCGGGATGATTGGCGGCGAAGGGCAACATGCGATCGGCAATCACGCCGTAGTACCGCGCAAGGTCGATCTTGGTGATATCCGGATCGGAAAACAGCAGCCGGTCGGCATGGGTGATGCGGATGCCGAGCACATCGCCGTCGGCATCCTTTTGCCTGCGCGTGGGGCGCTTCTTCTCCGCTGCCGGCTCGGTCTTCGCCTCGGTTTGGGTCTGCACAGGCTTGGACGGGGGTGCTGGTTTCTTCGTCTCTGGCGTCACGGCAGAAGCCTCCTTGTCCTCGCGCAGGCCCTGAAAGGCCCCATGACGGATATGACCGTCATCGGTAAATTCGGCGAAATCCACCTCGGCGACAAGATCCGGCGTCAGCCAGACCGCATCACGGGCGATTTCGTTCGGCACTGTACCAAAGGGCGACGTCTTGCGCTTGAGCTTGGAGAAACGGCTGGCGAGATCCGCCATGGTATCTTCATCGAAGCCGGTGCCGACGCGGCCCTGATAGACGAACTTATCGCCTTCATAGGCGCCAACCAGAAGCGAGGCGAAGGCGCGGCCGCGTTTGTCGGACGGCGAATAGCCACCGATGACGAATTCCTGCCGTTTCGTGCATTTGATCTTCAGCCAGCTGCCCACGCGTCCTTCGCGGTAGGGAGCATCGGCCCTCTTGGCGATGATGCCTTCCTGGCCCGCCTTGCACATGGCCTGAAAAACCTTTTCGCCATTGCCGCGCACATGCTCGCTATACTGGATCGCCCGGCTTGTACCCAGAGTATCAAGAAGCGCTTTCAGTGCCTCTTTGCGTTCGATCAG
Organism: Rhizobium sp. Root483D2; assembly: GCF_001426685.1. Taxonomy (GTDB): domain Bacteria; phylum Pseudomonadota; class Alphaproteobacteria; order Rhizobiales; family Rhizobiaceae; genus Pararhizobium; species Pararhizobium qamdonense. The sequence goes on from NZ_LMFB01000019.1 coordinate 405,959, forward strand.
CGGCGCCTTGCGCAAATCCTCGCCATTCAGGTGCAGCAGGTCAAAACCATAAAACCGGGTTTCGCCTCCTATCTTGATCGCCTTCTGCAGGGCGGAGAATTTCGAGCCTTCCTGCGAGGCGGCGACTGCTTCTCCATCGATCAAGGCCGTGTCGCAATCCAGTTGCGCAAAACCGTTGGCAATGTCCGGAAATTTTTCGGTCCAGTCGAGGCCCGTGCGCGTGAAGCAGGTGACGCCTTGTTTGCCGATGGAGACCAGCAGACGGTAGCCGTCGAACTTGGCTTCATTCAGCCAGTCGTCTCCGGCCGGTGCGTCGGCGGTGAGGGTTGCAAGTTGCGGCTTGACGAAGGCGGGCGCTTTGCCGGAGCGTTTCCGCTCGCCTTGAGGCTCGGGTTTTTCCTCGGCAATCGCGCCTGCCTTGACGTTTGCGGCGGCACTTTTGTCCGATTCCCAGATATGGGCCTTCTTTTCGCCCTCACCGGAGGCGATCTCCTCCATCGAACGTCCGGTTTTCACGCTGGTCAGGTTTTCGGTCAGAATGCTTTCGCCGTCCTCGCCGGTGTCCTCGTCATGCTCCTTTATCAGCAGCCAGTTTTCGCGCTTTTCGCCATTGCGCGGCTTCATCCGCACCAGCGTCCAGCCACCATGCATGCGCTGACCGTGGATGTGGAATTTCAGTTTGCCTTCCTTCAGGCCCTCGTCGGGATCATTGTCCGGCTCCCACCAGCCGGTATCCCACAGCATCACCGTTCCGCCGCCATATTGCTTTTTCGGGATCGTCCCCTCGAAATCGCCATAAGCCATGGGATGATCTTCGGTGCGCACGGCAAGCCGCTTGTCTTCGGGGTTGATGCTTGGCCCCCGCGTCACCGCCCAGCTTTTCAAAACACCTTTCCATTCCAGCCGGAAATCATAGTGCAACCGGGTGGCATCGTGCTTCTGCACCAGGAAAAGCTTGCCAGCCTTGGCCGTTTTTGCCGCGCCTTTCGGCTCCGCAGTTTTTGAGAAGTCGCGCTTGCGGTTATATTCGGACAGCTGATCGTGATGCTCGGCCATGGCGGTGCCTCAGGCGGATTTTTTCTTAGGGGTAGCGGCTTTCTTAGAGGGCGCTTTCTTGGGTGCGGCCTTGGTGCCCGAAGCCTTCTCGCCGCCGCCCTCAAGGCTCTTCTTCAATGCCGACATCAGATCGACGACGTTATCGCCGCGTTTGCCGGTGTCTTCCTCGTCATCGACCTCGATCTTCGCCTTCTTGCCCTTGAGCTTCCGTTGAACAAGATCCTTCAGCGCGGTCGAATAGTTGTCCTTGAAGGTCGTGGCATCGAAGGGAGCCGTCTTCTTGTTGATCAATGCGGTTGCGACCTCAAGCAGGTCGTCGTCGGAGGTCTTGCCGGACAGGCCGTGAAACATCGGATCGGCCTTGCGCAGTTCGTCGGCATAGTGCAGCGTCTCCAGGAGAAGGCCGTCGCCGCAGGGCTTGATGGCGGCGATATATTCGCGCCCGCGCAGCGTCAGCTGTCCAAGCCCCACCTTGCCGGATTTACGCAGCGCATCGCGCACCACCCGATAGGCGTCCTCGGCCAGATCGTCGGAGGGAACGACGTAATAGGGCTTGTCATAGTAGATCGGTGAAATTTCGGAGGCATCGACGAACTGTACGAGTTCTAGCGTCTTCTTGGTCTCGAGTTTGACAGCATCGATTTCCTCGGGTTCAAGCAGCACATATTTGCCGCTCTCATATTCATAGCCCTTGACGATCTCGTCGGTGTCGACCGGTCCGATGCCATCGACCACTTTGTCATAGTGAACAGGCTTGCCAGAGGGCTCATGGATTTGGCGGAAGGCGAAGCGTGCGCCGGTCTTGGTGGCGCTGAAGACTTCGACGGGGATGGAAACCAGGGAAAGGCGAAGCTGCCCTTTCCACAATGCACGCGATACCATGTGTCCACCTTTTCACTTAGACGGGTCAGTCCGTACTCTGTTCAGTGCGGAATATTCTTTGCATCCGTGTCGCGCGCCAAAAGGCGTTCAAGGGCTGCTACATCTTCGCTGGTAATCACCGGAACGGGGTCGGAGACCATGGCCTGCAAGACTTCCGGCGAGATCGCACTGTTCTCGATCGCCCATTCCAAAGCCTCGCGCGTCTCGCGCTCCGCCTTTAGCTGCGCATACAGCGCAAGGATGAGACGATCGCGATGATCGAAATGCGCCGGCGGGGAGCGCTTGGACGGTTTTTTGGGCGTGATGGTGCTCATGGCCATCTAACGCGGCAGGGTAGGGAATGTTCCGGCTGCGCGTGCCCCGGAGCCAAGTCTTCGCCAAGATGTCACCGCAGTGCAGTATAGTAAGACTCTCTTAACCATAATGATGTCTTAATGCCGATATTAGGGTTTTGTGCAGTGCACGTCATCCTTTCACCAAGATTGAACGCAAGAAGGCAGACAGGAAGCTTAAAGATCGGCATGACGCTGGTTATCGGCGGCTGCCGGGTCAATTTTGCAACAATGACGTTTGAGCACCCTGGCTGTGAGCATGAGACTGCTCTTGCCGGGCGTTTGGATTCGGGGATTTGAGACTATGGAACAGGTTGGATTGGCTGCGGCAACGACAGACGTAACGCTGTGGTCGCTATTCATGGAGGCGGGCTTCGTGGTGAAGCTCGTCATGCTGGGACTGATTGGCGCCTCGATCTGGACCTGGGCGATCGTTGTCGACAAGTCGCTGAAATTCGGCAAGGTGCGCCGCCAGCTGGATGCCTTTGAACAGGTGTTCTGGTCCGGTCAGTCGCTGGAAGAGCTTTACCGGACATTGTCCGACCGCACGACCTCGGGCATGGGAGCGATCTTCGTCTCGGCCATGCGCGAATGGAAGAAGTCCTTCGAGCGCGGCGCCCGCTCGCCGATCGGCCTGCAGATGCGTATCGACCGCGCCATGGACGTGACGCTGTCGCGTGAGGCAGAAGCGCTGGAATCGCGGCTTGGGTCGCTCGCTACAATTGGTTCGGCCGGCCCGTTCGTCGGCCTGTTCGGGACCGTTGTCGGTATCATGACGTCGTTTCAGGCGATCGCGGGTTCTAAATCGACCAACCTTGCGGTCGTGGCTCCCGGTATTGCCGAGGCGCTTTTGGCCACCGCAATCGGACTTCTTGCCGCTATCCCGGCGGTTATCGCCTACAACAAATTCTCCGCCGATGCCGGCAAGCTGACCGCTCGCATGGAAGGGTTCGCCGACGAATTCTCGGCCATTCTTTCGCGCCAGATCGATGAAAAGCTGCAGCCGCGTCAAGCGGCGCAGTGACGGCCGCAGTGTCAAAAGCCTGAGCGGCACGAAGACGGAGATAGACCATGGGTATGTCAGCAGCAGGTGGATCGAAGGGTGGCGGCCGACGCCGTGGCGGCCGGAGTGGCCGCGGCGGCAAGGGCGTCATGAGCGAGATCAACGTGACGCCGTTCGTCGACGTCATGCTGGTTCTCCTGATCATCTTCATGGTTGCCGCCCCGATGATGACGGTCGGCGTGCCGATCGACCTGCCGGAAACGCAGGCAAAGGCCCTGAATGCCGAAACCCAGCCGATCACGATTTCGGTGAAGACCGACGGCCAGGTCTTCCTGCAGGAAACGCCGATCCCCGTCGAAGAGGTCGCGGCCAAGCTCGAGGCGATTGCCACGACGGGCTATAGCGAGCGCATCTTCGTGCGTGGCGATGCGACCGCACCTTACGGCGTGATCGCCGACGTGATGGCGCGTATCCAGGAAGCCGGTTTCAAGAATATCGGTCTCGTCACCCAGCCGCAGAAGGGCCAGTAGAGCGCTAACGATGAAGAGCAGTCTCATCACATCCGCTGTGCTGCATGGCCTGGTTCTGACCTGGGCGCTGGTGTCGCTTGGCAGCCCCAAATCGTTCGAGGTCTCCAGCATGGAGTCCATTCCGGTCGATATGGTGTCTGTCGAAGAGCTGACCCAGCTGCAGATGGGAGACAAAACGGCTCCGAAATCCGAAAAGCCTTCTCCCATTCCGACGAAAAAGCCGGCCGAAATCAACGATGGTGAAAATGTCGGCGATAACAGCGTCGATCTGAAAACACCGCCCAAACCGGAATCCAAGCCGATCGAGAAGGAATCGACCGGCGCGATCAAGGCTGAGGAAAAGCCGCTGCCGACACCGGAACCGGTGAAGGAAGACACGCCGGAGGTGACGGAAGAAAAGCCGGCATCCGAGCCTGCGACCGAAGTGGCCGCCTTGCCGGAGCCAAAGCAGGAGGTTCAGCCGGACCCTAAGCCGGCCGAGACGCCCGCTGAGGAAAAGCCTGCGGAAAATCCGGATGCGGAAGCGCTGCCGGATAAGGTTCCGACGCCGATGACCAAGCCGAAGGTGGAACAGCCGGCGCAGACGGCCAAGACGCCCGATCGCAAGAACGAAGAAAACAAGACCGAAAAGAAGAAGACATCGACGGCCATGAAGTCGGACTTCGACGCCGATCAGGTGGCAGCGCTTCTCAACAAGCAGGATTCGTCCGGCGGCGGCAAGAAACGCTCTACCGAAACGGCTTCGCTCGGCACCACGAAAACCACCGGCAATACGCTGTCCGCCAGCGAAATGGACGCGCTGCGGGGCCGGATCGAAAACAACTGGTCCGTCGTTGCAGGTATTTCCGGCGCCGAAGGTCTGACGATCACGGTGACGATGCAGCTCGACAAGAATGGCGGCATCGTCGGGCGGCCTGAAGTGGTTGCATCCGGCGGCACGGATGCGGCGCGGCGCACCTTCGAGGGCAGCGTGCGGCGGGCGATCATGAAGTCTGCGCCGTTCGATAACCTGCCTGCCGACAAATACGATTCCTGGAGCGAAGTGGTCGTTAATTTCGATCCTAGCGCCATGCTTTAGAACATCACACGAATGAATGGCTGAAAGGCTCCGTTACAATGTTGAAACGCAACCCCTTCCGTTTTCTAATCGCGCTGGCGACGATGGTCACCCTTGTGGTCGCACCCGCTCATGCGCGCGTGGAAATCAATATCAACAAGGGCAATGTCGAGCCTTTGCCAATCGCCGTCACTGACTTTCTGCAGGGTGAACTGGGCCAGAAGATTTCCGACGTGGTGGCCGCCGACCTGAAGCGCTCCGGCCTGTTTGCGCCGATCGCCAAGACGGCCTTCATCGAAAAGATCACCAATCCGGATGCGGCTCCGCGTTTTGAGGACTGGAAGGTGATCAACGCGCAGGCTCTGGTCACCGGCCGCGTCACCCAGGAAGGTGATGGCCGCCTGAAGGCCGAGTTCCGCCTGTGGGACAGCTTTGCCGGCCAGCAGATGGCAGGCCAGCAGTTCTTCACCCAGCCGGAAAACTGGCGCCGTGTCGCTCATATCATCGCCGATGCGATCTATGAGCAGATCACCGGTGAAAAGGGCTATTTCGATACACGTATCGTCTATGTCGCCGAAAGCGGTCCGAAGACGGCACGCAAGCGGCAGCTGGCCATTATGGACCAGGATGGCGCAAATGCGCGCGGCATCACCAATTCCAATGACATCGTGCTGACGCCGCGTTTTTCGCCGAACAAGCAGGAAATCACCTACATGTCGTTTGAAGGCAACGAGCCGCGCGTCTATCTGCTGCAGCTTGAAACCGGACAGCGCGAAGTGGTCGGCAATTTCCCCGGCATGACCTTTGCGCCGCGCTTCTCGCCGGATGGCCAGCGGGTCATCATGAGCCTGCAGCAGGACGGCAACGCCAACATTTACACGATGGACCTGCGCTCGCGCACCACGACGCGGCTGACCTCGACGGCAGCGATCGATACCTCGCCGTCCTATTCGCCGGATGGCAGCCAGATCGTGTTCGAAAGCGACCGGGGCGGCCGTCAGCAGCTTTATGTCATGAGCGCCGGTGGCGGCGGACAGAACCGCATCTCGTTTGGCGACGGCTCCTATTCCACGCCAGTGTGGTCGCCACGTGGGGATCTGATCGCTTTCACCAAGCAGTCGGGCGGCAAGTTCTCGATCGGCGTGATGAAGCCGGATGGTTCGGGCGAACGCATCCTGACGACCGGCTTCCACAATGAAGGTCCGACCTGGGCCCCGAATGGCCGCGTCCTGATGTTCTTCCGCCAGAATGCCGGTGCCGGTGGCCCGCAGCTCTATTCGATCGATCTGACCGGCTATAACGAGCAGCTGGTTCAGACCAAGGGCTTCGCCTCCGACCCGGCCTGGTCGCCGCTTCTGGAATAGCCTTCTCAATGCATTGTGACGGTGCGGCGGGGAATATGGCAAATTTGCCGCTTTCTCGCCGCAAAGGACTGATCTAGCAAGCCCACAAGCCTATTTTGACAAACTGTTAACCATATTCGTTGAAATGGGATTAACCGCTTCCGGTTACAGTCTGGCAACCCTGAATTCCGACCATCCAAGGAGACCGGCCCATGAGCCGCATTCACGCCCAGGCCGCAGGCCGCATGCAATCCCTCGCCCGCAACCCGATCATGATCGCTCTCTTTGCCAGCCTGGCTCTCGCCGCCTGCGCCAAGAAGCCGATGAACAGCGCCGGCGATCTTGGCCTTGGTGCCAACTCCGCAGCGACCCCGGGCTCGGCCCAGGACTTCACCGTCAATGTCGGCGACCGCATCTTCTTCGATACGGACTCCACCTCGATCCGTGCAGATGCCCAGGCAACGCTCGATCGCCAGGCTCAGTGGCTAGCCAAGTACCCGAACTACGCCATCACGGTCGAAGGTCATGCCGACGAACGCGGCACCCGCGAATACAACCTGGCGCTCGGCGCACGCCGTGCGGCTTCGACCAAGGAATATCTCTCCTCGCGTGGTATCTCGGCCTCGAAGATCCGCACGATCTCCTACGGCAAGGAAAAGCCGGTCGCTGTCTGCGACGACATTTCCTGCTGGTCGCAGAACCGCCGCGCCGTCACGGTTCTCGGTGGCGCCGGCATGTAATTGCCGACAGCCGGACGATCTCAATTGCAAAGGGCCGCGTGTTTTTCACGCGGCCCTTTTTTCGTTATGCGGCTGCGCCATGCGCCGCGATGGCGCCGATGATCTGCGGCCAGTCGTTCCTGTGTAGCTCGTGCCCGCCACCCTCGATCCGCTCCAGTTTCGCGCCCGCGACGGCGTTTGCCAAAGCCTCGCCATGGGCGAGCGGAAAGATCGGGTCCGAGGTTCCATGAATGACGAGGAGGGGAACATGCAGGTCTGCTGCGGCCAGTTGCTTTTCATCGTCGCCGCCTTCCACCAGGAAGTGGTTGGTCGCGTTAACAAACGAAGGGGCCCGGTCCATGTCGTGCTCGATCAGCTGAAGTGCTGCCGCTTCGTCATGCGGATGGGCGGTGCTTGCTATCATGCGGACATCGCGCATCATGAAACCGGTGACGCTTTCGCGGTCGGTCCAGTCAAGCGTCTCGGCCGTGGCCGCGTGTGCGCTATACGCATCGGTGAAACCTGGCAAGCCGTCAATGCCAAGCGGGCTCGAACTTATGATTGTGAGCGTCCGGACGCGGGCGGGATAGGACAGTGCAACGCGTTGCGCGATGAAGCCGCCCATCGACATGCCGATGATATCTGCGGTTTTGATCCTGTAACCGTCGAGAATTGCAACGGCATCCTGCGCCATGTCTGAAAGCGTATAACCGGGCTCTCCAAGCGGATAGGTCGTGGACAGGCCCGTATCGCGATTATCATAGCGGATGACGAAATGTCCGCGTGCGGCAAGTTGCTCGCAGAACTCCTCCGGCCACCACAGCATCGAGGCCATCGCCCCCATGATCAAAAGCAGGGCGGGGTCGGTGGGATGGCCGAATGCTTCGGTGGCAATCTCCACCTCGCCGCGCCTGATCGTCAAAACTGCCATATCCTGCCTCCAGATTGCGAAATGAAACTGGTTGCATATTGAATTCAGTTTTTGGATTTGGCAAGAGGACTTTCGTCAGCGTGGTGGTTTCAATCGACGCGCGGCAGAAAGCTTGGACATTCGGGCTGCTCTTTCTTTTTTGTCACACTTTGACCGAACTCCGTTGCTTTTTGAGGCCAATTGGAAAACTGTGCGGAAATCATCCATCGACCGATTTGAACCGGTTCGGGTGAGAGTGGATAGATAAACAGGACACATGACATGAAACATTTTGTCGTGGCGGGATTGATCGGCCTGACTGCCTTTGCGGGCTTTGGACAGACAGTCACCGCCATGCCGCTTTCCGCGCTGTTTAACCGCGCAATTCACGGCGAAACCCAGTTGCCGGGGAACGCGCCGCTGCTCAAGGTCCAGTCGAGTGAGGTTGGACGCATCGGGCAGCTCGAGGAACAGATCCGCTCGCTCAACGGGCGTATCGAAGAGATGAGTTACCAGCTTCTGCAGATGCAGGAGCAGATCCGCAAATTCCAGGAGGATAACGAATTTCGTTTCCAGGAACTGGAAGGCGGCAAGTCGGGCTCCACCAAGAAGAGCCAGCTGGAAACACCACGCACCACCGATCAGGCTGCCGCGACTGCGCCGGCAGCCACCGATCAGGCAACAGCAACCGATCCCAACACAGGTTTGGGATCGGGTACCGTTGCCGGTGGCAATGCGGGCGCGCCGTCGGCGACGCTTGGCCAGATCATCTTTGACGAAAACGGCAATCCCGTTGCGGCAAACCAGGATACGTCGAGCCTTGAATCCTCGCTTCCCGGCACGGATCAGGGGCTCAACCAGACGCCGGACACCCAGCAGCAGACGGCAGCACTCGACAATCCCGGCGATCTCTATCAGTCGGCCTATGGCCATGTGCTGACCGGCGATTACAGCCAGGCCGAAAACGAATTCCGCAGCTATCTCGAAGCGTTCCCGAAGGGCGAAAAAGCCGCGGATGCGAGCTTCTGGATGGGCGAAGCACAATATTCCCAAGGCAAGTTCAACGATTCCGCCAAGACATTCCTGAATGCGCACCAAGCCTACAGCAAATCGCCCAAGGCTCCGGAGATGCTCTTGAAGCTCGGCATGTCGCTGGCGGCCCTCGACAACAAGGACACAGCCTGCGCCACGCTGCGCGAGGTCAACAAACGCTACCCGAAAGCGTCACAGGCCGTGAAGGCCAAGGTGACCAGGGAACAGGGCCGTCTTGCCTGCTGAGGCGGACCGCGCCGCGCCGCACGCCGCTTTTAAGGCGGCACAACAATTTCTCTCCAGCTTCAAGACCCCCGGCATGATCCTCGCTGCCGTTTCCGGCGGCAGCGATTCAAAAGGCCTGCTGCTTGCGTTGCATGAAGCAATCACGCTCGGTGGCTTCTCCGCCTTTTCCCTGTCGGCCTGCACTGTCGATCATGCGCTGCGGCCCGAATCCGCTGCGGAAGCAAACGCGGTGGCAGCATTTTGCGCGCAAAGAGGGATCGCGCACAGCGTTCGCCGCTGGCACGGCGACAAGCCTGTGACCGGTATTCAGGCGGCAGCGCGGGCAGCGCGCTATTGCTTGCTTGCCGATGCCGCGCAGGAGATTGGCGCGATTTGCATCGTCACAGCCCACACCGCCGACGATCAGGTCGAAACGATTGCCATGCGGCAGACACGGTCGGAGCCCGGCGCGCCTGGTCTCGCCGGAATGGCGGCCAGCGTTCTTGTCGAACGCCGGGCCTGGGTTTTGCGGCCTTTTCTTGATCTGCACCGGACGGAGATCCGCGCCTTTCTGACCGCGAAAGGCGAGGGGTGGTTCGATGACCCGAGCAACGACAACCGGCAGTTCGAGCGTGTGCGCATGCGCCATGCCTTAGCCGGGAGCGGCTCGTCGCCTGCGGATATCCTTGCGGCCGGTCGAGCCCGGCTTGCCTCAAGCGAGCGTGCGGCGAAGCTGTTGTCCCGGCATGTCCAAGGGTTCGAAGGGCTGGTGGCACGCGTAGATCCGGCACTCTCGGCCAGGATGGACGACCCAGACTGCGCGCGTGCGCTTCTGTCGCTCGCGTCCGTGGTCGGTGGCCGTGCGCATCTTCCCGGCCGGGAAACGGCTGGGCGGCTGGCTGCCTTTTTGAAATCGCCTGGGGGCGGACGGATGACGGCGGGGCGGGTGGTGTTCGATAATCGCAAATCGGGGCTCTATCTCTATCGCGAGGCAAGGGGGCTGCCGCATCTCGAGCTTCACCCCGGCGAACGCGCGCTGTGGGATGGCCGCTTTTTCGTCGAAAATACCGGTCGCGACCGGGTTGCCGTCCATGCTGGCGGCGAAACGGGTGCGTTGTGCGCGAGACTGATTGCCGCAGGCCTGCCCGAACCGGTGACCAAGCGCGCCGTCAAATCCGCGATCAGCTTCGGTGCGGTTGCGGCGTTCGCCGATCTCACCGATGTGCAGGCCGTAGTGCCGCCAACGCCCTTGGTGCAAGCCCATCTCGGCCTCTACGACACCTTTTTGCCGTGTTTCGACCTGATGATGGCCAATAGTATCGCCGCCCTCTTTGGCCGTGATGGCTATCCTGCTCCTCCCGTTCATGATGTTTGACGGAAAAGTTGGGGTTTTGACGGAAAAGTCAGGTTCGTCTTGAGTTTGCCTTGGCAAGGCGGTTACGCAACCCTATGTTAGGCGCAAGAATGCAGCCACAAATCATTGCGGGTTGCGACAGAGGTTCCGGGGAGTTCGATGAACCCTAATTTCAGAAATTTTGCATTGTGGGCAATCATTGCCCTGCTTTTGATCGCGCTGTTCAGCATGTTCCAGCAGCCGACCGAGCGGACGGGTTCGAAGGATGTGCCCTTTTCCCAGTTCCTGAAAGATGTTGACGGAAGTCGCGTCAAGGAAGTGGTGATCACCGGCAACAAGGTCATCGGCTCCTATGCCGAGAGCGGCGCCACCTTCCAGACCTATGCGCCTGCGATCGATACGGCTTTGACCGAGCGCATGGAAGCCAAGAATGTCACCGTGACGGTTCGCCCCGAAACCGACGGCTCTTCCGGCTTCCTCAGCTATGTCGGCACCTTGCTGCCGATGCTCCTCATCCTCGGTGTCTGGCTGTTCTTCATGCGCCAGATGCAGGGTGGTTCGCGCGGTGCGATGGGTTTCGGCAAGTCCAAGGCCAAGCTTTTGACCGAAGCGCACGGCCGCGTGACGTTTGACGACGTTGCAGGCGTAGATGAGGCCAAGCAGGATCTGGAAGAAATCGTTGAATTCCTGCGCGACCCGCAGAAGTTCCAGCGCCTTGGTGGCCGTATCCCGCGCGGCGTGCTGCTCGTCGGCCCTCCCGGCACCGGTAAGACCCTGCTTGCCCGCTCGGTTGCCGGCGAAGCCAACGTGCCGTTCTTCACGATTTCCGGTTCGGACTTCGTTGAAATGTTCGTCGGCGTCGGCGCAAGCCGTGTCCGCGACATGTTCGAGCAGGCCAAGAAGAATGCCCCTTGCATCATCTTCATCGACGAGATCGACGCCGTCGGCCGCCATCGTGGCGCCGGTCTTGGCGGCGGTAACGACGAACGCGAGCAGACGCTCAACCAGTTGCTGGTCGAGATGGACGGCTTTGAGGCCAATGAAGGCATCATCCTGATCGCTGCGACCAACCGTCCCGACGTTCTCGACCCGGCCCTTCTGCGTCCGGGCCGTTTCGACCGCCAGGTCGTGGTGCCGAACCCGGATATCAACGGCCGCGAACGCATCCTCAAGGTGCACGTTCGCAACGTTCCGCTGGCCCCGAATGTCGATCTCAAGGTTCTGGCCCGTGGTACCCCCGGTTTCTCCGGTGCCGACCTGATGAACCTGGTCAACGAAAGCGCCCTGATGGCCGCGCGCCGCAACAAGCGCGTCGTCACCATGCAGGAATTCGAGGACGCCAAGGACAAGATCATGATGGGCGCGGAGCGCCGCTCGTCCGCCATGACCGAGGCTGAGAAGAAGCTGACCGCCTATCACGAGGCCGGCCATGCGATCATGGCGCTGAAGGTTCCGGTGGCCGATCCGCTGCACAAGGCGACGATCATTCCGCGCGGCCGTGCGCTCGGCATGGTCATGCAGCTTCCCGAAGGCGACCGCTATTCGATGAGCTACAAGTGGATGGTATCGCGCCTAGCCATCATGATGGGCGGCCGCGTTGCCGAGGAAATCACCTTCGGCAAGGAAAACATCACGTCCGGCGCGTCCTCCGATATCGAGCAGGCAACCAAGCTTGCCCGGGCGATGGTGACGCAGTGGGGCTTTTCCGATCAGCTCGGCCAGGTTGCCTATGGCGAAAACCAGCAGGAAGTCTTCCTTGGCCATTCCGTGTCGCAGTCGAAGAACGTGTCCGAGGCAACGTCCCAGAAGATCGACAACGAGATCCGCCGCCTGATCGACGAAGCCTATCTCGAAGCCAAGCGCATCATTACCGACATGCACAGCGAGTTCGTTGCGATCGCTGAAGGCCTGCTCGAATATGAAACGCTGACCGGCGACGAGATCAAGGCGTTGATCCGCGGCGAAAAGCCGGCGCGTGATCTCGGCGACGATTCGACACCGCATCGCGGCTCGGCCGTCCCGTCTGCCGGAACCAAAAAAGACGGTTCTGTTGGCAAGGGTGACGAGGCCGAAGGCGGGTTCGAACCGCAGCCGCAATAATCGGCACCTAGCCAAAAAACGAAATTGGACCGCCGCGCCGTCATGCGCGGCGGTTTTTCTTTGTCCCTGATGGCTCCGTGTTGGTAACGCGCTGTAATGAATTCTGATGATAGAACGGGATGCTGCCGCAGAAGATTTATGGCATGACGTAGCAAGGTCGCCCAAAAGGATGCGTCGGATTCTGGCGCAACTGCAGGCATAACTGAAAACCTGGGCGCTGTGGGAAAGCGGTCTCTTGCGAGGCCCCCGGCGACGGTTTTGTTGCAATGACCTTTTGGGCTTGAGGTTAAATCAAAGGCGATGTCGCCGGAAGCGCGCTCTGGGTGGGCGCCGGCACCCCTGATGAAAATTGGAGTTCTTATGAAGCGCAGATATTTCGGCACGGATGGCATCCGCGGGCAGTCCAATGTCTTTCCGATGACGCCTGATCTCGCCATGCGGGTCGGTATCGCCGTCGGCACCATTTTCCGCAATGGCGCCCATCGTCACCGGGTGGTGATCGGCAAGGACACGCGCCTGTCCGGTTATATGCTGGAAAACGCGATGGTGGCCGGCTTTACTGCGGCCGGGCTCGATGTCTTCCTGCTCGGACCGATCCCGACCCCCGGCGTTGCGATGCTGACGCGGTCGCTGCGCGCCGATGTCGGCGTGATGATCTCGGCTTCGCACAATCCGTTCGAGGACAATGGCATCAAGCTGTTCGGCCCGGATGGCTACAAACTCTCCGACGAGATCGAGGGGCAGATCGAAGACCTGCTCGACAAGGATATGACGGCACAGCTTGCCAAGTCGCAGGAAATCGGCCGGGCCAAGCGCGTCGAGGGCGACATCTACCGCTATATCGAACACGCCAAGCGCACCTTGCCGCGCGATGTGACGCTGCAGGGCTTGCGGGTTGCCATCGACTGCGCCAATGGTGCCGCCTACAAGGTCGCCCCTCTCGCTCTTTGGGAACTGGGCGCCGATGTCGTGACCATCGGCAACGAGCCGAACGGCATGAATATCAATCTCGACTGTGGCTCCACACATCCAGCAGCCTTGTCGCGCAAGGTGCATGAGGTCCGGGCCGATATTGGCATTGCGCTGGATGGCGATGCCGACCGGGTGCTGATCGTCGATGAAAACGGCACTGTGATCGATGGCGATCAGCTGATGGCGGTGATCGCCAATAGCTGGGCCGACGACGGCGTGCTCAAGGGCAACGGTATCGTTGCGACCGTCATGTCCAATCTCGGGCTCGAGCGTTATCTTAACGGCCGTGGGCTGGATCTGCATCGCACCAAGGTTGGTGACCGGTATGTGGTCGAACACATGCGCCAGCACGGCTTCAATGTCGGCGGCGAGCAGTCCGGTCATCTGGTGCTTTCCGATTTCGGCACGACCGGTGACGGTCTGGTTGCTGCGCTTCAGATCCTTGCCTGCGTCAAGCGCCAGGGCAAGACGGTCAGCGAGGTCTGCAACCGCTTCGATCCCGTGCCGCAGGTCTTGAAGAATGTCCGGGTATCGGCCGGCATGCCGCTTGAAAACGCCACCGTTCGCAAGGCCATTGCCGATGCGGAATCCGAACTGGCCAAAAACGGCCGCCTGCTGATCCGTCCGTCCGGCACCGAACCGCTGATCCGCGTCATGGCCGAGGGCGACGACCGGGCGCAGGTCGAGCGCATTGTCGATGAACTGGTCAGCGTCATCGGCGGCGCGCGCGACGTCGCCTGAGCGCACTTCTCTAATAAGACTTGAAGAGACCGGGTTTTGCCCGGTCTTTTTTGTGCGTTGTTTAAAAAGCCGATGATGTTGCTTTCTGCAGCATGCAATTTCTTAACAGTTACGGTAAATTTTTGTAGTTAATCAGACCTTAACCTTTCCTATTCATGATCAACATCAACACAATTTGTTGGAAGCCGGTCTTTCGGCTGACCAGGCAGCAAGAAGTATTGGAGTGTGGCCATGAAGACTATTTTGATTGGCGTTGTTGCAGCTATGCTCGGCAGCACCGCAACCTTCGCCGCGGATTTTTATGAGCCGCCGATCGAGCAGCCCGTTTCCGAGCCGGTACAGCTGGCGGAAGCCAGCGGATGGTATCTGCGCGGTGATGTCGGTTATGCCTTCACCAAGCTTCGCGGCGCCAATTTCTACCAGGGTCCCGGCCGCTTTGTTCGCGATTTCGACGATGCCGATCTCGATGACAGCTGGACCGCAGGCGTCGGTGTCGGTTACCAGATCAACCATTATCTGCGCACCGACCTCACGCTCGACTATCTCGGCAAGGCCGATTTCGATGGCTCGACGTCCGGCAGCTGCGGTGTTGCCGTGTCCTGCACCTCGCGCGATGTTTCGGCAATCGCAGCCTGGAGCCTGATGGCCAACGCCTATGTCGATATCGGCACCTATGGCTCATTCACGCCCTACGTCGGCGCCGGCATCGGCGGTACGCAGGTCAGGTGGGACAAGCTGCGCAATACCAGCTGCGAAACCGGCAACCCGGGCAATTGCGATCCGAGCTTCGAACATGACGGCCGCAGCAAGTGGCGCTTCACCTACGGCCTGATGGCCGGTACAGCGATCGATCTGACCTGCAACCTGAAGGCCGATGTCGGCTACCGTTTCCGCCATGTCCTCGCCGGCGATATGTTCGGCTATAACGCCAATAGCGGTCCAGGTCGCGACGAGGGCATCTATCTGCATGAAGCCCGCGCCGGTCTGCGCTATTCCTTCGGCGGTTGCGCGGAGGCCTATGTGCCGCCGGCCGAGCCGATCGTCTACAAGTAAGCGCATCGCGCGATCCGTCACCAAAGGCCGTCCGGTTTCCGGGTGGCCTTTTCGTTTTTTGATGGATCCGTTTGGTTAAGAAGCATGCTTAACCTGAGGTTAACCGCTGGATGCGATGATCAGAGCATATGAACGCGGGCGGCGGGTTCTGCCGCTGTTACCAATTTCCAAGGACGGTACAATGAAGTTGCGGCACACTCTCCTCAATGCATCTGCACTGATCCTGCTGTTTGCCGGCGGGCAGGTGATGGCTGCCGATTTTCTGGACGCGCCCGAGGTTAGCATTTCGACCACAGATACAGTCGGCCAGGGTTTTTACCTGCGCGGCGATCTGGGTTACGCCGGATGGACGCGCGGTGGCGACCCATCGCTGCGACTGTTCGATGCCGGAACCGGCACGACCAATACCGCATCTTTCGACAATGATTTCGACCAGCCCTTTTCCGGCACTGTCGGCGTCGGATATCAGTTCAACGACATGTTCCGGGCCGATTTGACCGGAGAATATTTCGAGGGCGATGTCAGTGGACGTGGCCGGGCAAACATCCCTTGCGCCGGCGAGGCGCTCGGCACATCCTGCGGCGGCGGCCTTAATGCTGACTACAAGGCGATTGGTCTGATGGCCAATGGCTATGTCGATCTGGCGACGGTCGCTGGCCTGACGCCCTATGTCGGCGCCGGTCTCGGTGTCACGCAACTGCGCTGGAACGACGTTGCCCTGCGCACAAGCTGCGTCCCGGGAGCTGCAGCCTGCTCCGGTGCTGCCGCCGTCAACCAGACCTTCGACGGCGAAAGCAGCTGGCGCCTGACCTATGCGCTGATGGCCGGCGTGTCCTACAACATGACCGAGCGGCTGAAACTCGATGTCGGCTACCGCTACTCGCAGATCACCGATGGCGACCTGTTCAACGGCAGCGATATTGACGGCCTCGACGACGGCCTCGGCCGCCACGAAATCCGCGCCGGTCTGCGCATGTCTCTTTGGTAGCCAAAATAGCCGTTGCTCCGGCAATGCTTGCAGCGTCAAAAATCTTTCCGGAAACGACACATCATTCTTGACTTCCGGGCCTGTCCGCAATATCCACGGCGGCAGGCCACGCCTCCCTAACGAGGTGCTTTCTATCTGGAAGGATAGCTTTGATGACGACCCCTGCGACACCGGAATTGCGTCCGGCAAACACCCATTTTTCTTCTGGTCCCTGCTCCAAGCGCCCCGGTTGGTCGCTTGATGCGCTCTCTGATGCGGCCCTCGGGCGCTCGCACCGTGCCAAGGTTGGCAAGAGCAAGCTGAAGCAGGCGATCGATCTCACCCGTGAAATTCTGCAGGTTCCGGCGGATTACCGTATCGGTATCGTGCCTGCCTCCGACACCGGCGCCGTCGAAATGGCGCTCTGGTCGCTGCTCGGCCCGCGTGGCGTCGATATGGTCGCCTGGGAAAGCTTCGGCTCCGGCTGGGTCTCCGACGTCGTCAAGGAACTGAAGCTCCCCGATACCCGCAAGTTTGTTGCCGATTACGGCAAGCTTGTCGATTTCTCTCAGGTCGATTTCGACCGCGATGTCGTCTTCACCTGGAACGGTACAACATCCGGCGTGCGGGTTGCCAATGCCGATTTCATTCCGGCTGACCGCAAGGGCCTGACCATCTGCGATGCGACGTCTGCTGCATTTGCACAGGACATCGATTTCGCCAAGCTCGATGTCGTCACCTTCTCCTGGCAGAAGGTTCTGGGCGGCGAGGGCGCGCATGGCATCCTCATCCTGTCGCCGCGTGCCGTCGAACGGCTGGAAAGCTATGAGCCTGCCTGGCCGCTGCCGAAGATCTTCCGCATGACCAAGGGCGGCAAGATCATCGAAGGCATTTTCCAGGGCGAGACGATCAACACGCCGTCGATGCTTTGCGTCGAGGATTATATCGATGCGCTCACCTGGGCAAAGTCGCTCGGGGGCCTGAACGCCCTGATCGCGCGTGCCGATGCCAACGCGCAGGCCATTCATGACTTTGTCGAGAAGACGGACTGGATCGCCAATCTGGCGGTCGATCCGGCAACGCAGTCCAATACGTCGGTCTGCCTGAAGATCGTCGACAAGGACATTGCGGCTCTTGACGCTGCCGGCCAGGATGCCTTTGCCAAGGGCATGGTCGCGCTGCTGGAAAAGCAGGGTGTCGCCCATGATATCGGCGCCTATCGCGATGCGCCCTCCGGTTTCCGGATCTGGGCCGGTGCGACGATCGAGACCTCGGATATCAAGGCGCTGATGCCCTGGTTCGACTGGGCGTTTGCGACCCAGAAGGCGACGCTGTCTCAGGCAGCGGCCTAACCGGCTTTAGGCCGCGCCAACAGGGCGCGGCCGTCCATCCCCATTCCCTTTTGACGAAACCAATGGAGGCCTCCCATGGCACCTCGCGTACTCGTATCCGATGAACTGTCGGAAACTGCCGTCCAGATCTTCCGCGATCGCGGCGTCGATGTCGATTTCCAGCCGCAGCTCGGCAAGGACAAGGAAAAGCTTGCCGCAATCATCGGCAATTATGATGGCCTTGCCATCCGCTCCGCCACCAAGGCGACGGAAAAGCTGATCGCTGCCGCGACCAACCTCAAGGTCATCGGCCGCGCCGGTATCGGCGTCGACAATGTCGATATCCCGGCCGCCTCGCGCCGCGGTATTATCGTCATGAACACGCCGTTCGGCAATTCGATCACCACGGCAGAACATGCGATCGCGCTGATGTTTGCCGTGGCCCGCCAGCTGCCGCAGGCCGATACATCGACCCAGGCCGGCAAGTGGGAAAAGTCCAAGTTCATGGGCGTCGAAATCACCGGCAAGACGCTCGGCGTCATCGGTGCCGGCAATATCGGCGGCATCGTCTGCGCCCGCGCCATCGGCTTGAAGATGCATGTTCTGGCCTACGATCCCTTCCTGTCGAAGGAACGCGCCGAGGAAATGGGCGTGACCAAGGTCGAGCTGGACGAGCTGCTCGCCCAGGCCGATTTCATCACCCTGCATGTGCCGATGACCGACAAGACGCGCGGCATCCTCAACCGCGAAGCGCTGGCAAAGACCAAGCCCGGCGTTCGCATCATCAATTGCGCACGCGGCGGTCTGGTCGATGAGCAGGCGCTTGCCGATGCCATCAAGTCTGGTCATGTCGCCGGCGCCGGTTTTGACGTGTTTGAAGTCGAGCCCGCAACGGAAAGCCCGCTGTTTGGCCTGCCGAACGTCGTCTGCACGCCGCATCTGGGCGCTTCCACCACGGAAGCCCAGGAGAATGTCGCGCTGCAGGTGGCCGAGCAGATGTCGGATTACCTGGTCAAGGGTGCCGTTTCCAATGCCATCAACATGCCCTCGATCACGGCTGAGGAAGCGCCGCTTCTGAAGCCCTTCATCCGGCTCGCAGACGTGCTCGGCGCCTTTGTCGGCCAGGTGACGGAAAGCGCCATCAAGGAAATCGAGATCCTTTATGATGGATCGACCGCCGGAATGAACACCAAGGCGCTGACGAGTGCGGCGCTTGCCGGTCTCATCCGCAGTCAGGTGTCCGACGTCAACATGGTTTCGGCGCCTGTTATGATCAAGGAAAAGGGCATCATCCTGTCCGAGGTCAAGCGTGACAAGTCGGGGGTTTTCGACGGTTATATCAAGCTGACGGTCACGACCGACAACCAGACGCGCTCGGTGGCCGGTACGGTGTTTTCGGATGGCAAGCCGCGCTTCATCCAGATCAAGGATATCAATCTGGACGCCGATGTCGGCAACCACATGGTCTACATCACCAATACCGACGTTCCCGGCATGATCGGCTTCATCGGCATGACGCTGGGTGATGCCGGCGTCAATATCGCCAACTTCCAGCTCGGCCGCCACAATGCCGGCGCCGATGCCATCGCGCTGCTTTATGTCGATGGTGCCGTGTCGGAAGACGTTCTCGACAAGCTGCGCGCCAACCCGGCCATCCGGGCCGCCAAGCCGCTGGTCTTCAACGTCGATTAAGCCGCTTATGCGGAATGGCCTTTAAGGGCCGACATTTGAACGCGCCGGATACCCTCCGGCGCGTTTGCCGTTTGATGAAAGTGAATGCCATGAACGCAACAGACCGCTCCGCCCATTGGCGCCCGGCCAGCCCTGCCGATATCGAGGCGATCGACGCGATCCAGCGCATCGTGCATGCCGATTTCCCCGAGGCCCGCGCGGTTCTGTTCGAGCGCCTGGACTTGTGCCCGGCCGGATGTTTCGTCCTGGAAAAACGCGGCGAGATTTGCGGATATGTGCTCAGCCACCCTTGGCGCCGCCTCTCGCCACCGCCGATCGATACAAGGCTTGAGGCGATCCCGGCAGATGCGGATATCTGGTATCTTCACGATCTGGCTTTATTGCCGGGTACGCGTGGCTCAGGTGCGGGCGCAAGGGTGGCAAAATTGCTGGCGGTGGCGGCGCGCCGGGATGGCTATGGAACCATGGCACTTGTCTCCGTCAATGGATCACAAGGTTTCTGGGAGCGGCAGGGTTTTGGCGTGCGGATGGAAGAGGCGCTCGGCGCAAAACTTTCCAGCTATGGTGGCGAGGCGGTCTATATGGAGCGAACGCTTGCCGGTGAGAATTTTCGCTAGGGTGTTTGCGCAGGCCGCGGACGGCCGCGCTCGGCCACGGCGATCCCGACGAGAACGAGTGCCATGGCGGCAATATGAAATGTCTGCAGCGCCTCGCCGATCAGGGTGATCGATAGCAGCGTGCCGAAGATCGGGATCGTGTTGATGAACAGGCCGGCCCGGTTGGGACCGATCAGTTCGACGCCGCGCACGTATAGGATTTGCGAGACGAGCGAGGGAAGGAGGCCGGCATAGGCGACGATGACCCACCCCTGCATATCCGGCCAGATCATCCGGCCGGTGGAAAACTCCCAGATCACCAGCGGAATGGAGCTGATCAGCGCCCCCAGGGCGGAGATCGCAATCAGGCTTTTCCAGTGGATTTCCGGCTTGAAGCGCAGCGCCACGGTATAGCCGGCATAGACGAGCACCGCCGCCATCATCATGGCGTCGCCCTGGTTGAGATCGAGCGAGAGCAGCGTGGTGAGATCGCCATGCGATGCGGTCAGCGCCACGCCGCCCAGTGTCAGCGTGAAACCGGCGATCTGCGCCAGCGAAAATGCGGTGCGAAACAGCACATAGTTCATCACGAAGATCACCATCGGAATGCCGGCCTGTTCGATGACGGCATTGATCGCGCTGGTATATTGCAGGGCGGAATAGAGAAAGGCATTGAAGGCGGTGAAGCCAACGGTGCCGTAGCCGAGCAGGAGCAGCCAGTTCCTGCGGATGACCGGGAAGTCGCGGCGCACCTGCGGGGCTGCGAAAATCAGGAGCACGGTGCAGGCGATCACCCAGCGCAGGCCTGTCAGCATCATCGGGCTGACATGGCCGACGGCCATTTTCCCTGCCACCGTATTCCCGCCCCAGATCAGGGTGGTGATGCACAAAATGATATAGGCTTGCAGATTGACGGGCACGGTATTCCCTAAGCAAAGCATGACGGCGGTCGTGATGACGGTAGACGTCCGGTGCTCCAGGACCGGCCTTTGCCGGCGCAGAGTTTCCCTTTGCATTGAATCCATACGGGCGAGGAAGGCAAGTCCACATTATGGACCATGGGCGGGCGGGCGGCCATTGCGCGTGGTATTGCGGACAAGCAATGGGGTGCGCAAGCCCTGTGATAACCGGACCGGTCCGGTGCGTTTTCCCCCTATGCGGGGACAATCCTGTTTTGTGAAACAGTGCACAGACGCAGAATCTCAGGGTCAAATGCGGTCTTTACCATGCAAAAACCCCGAATCCCCGGTTAAACAGGGTCGCTTTCCAAAAAACAAAACAGTATAGATGCGCGGGTTTGAAGACAGCGCATGACTGGCGCCAAGGAAACAGGAAATCTGAAATGACGAATGTCGTGGTGGTCGGATCGCAATGGGGTGATGAAGGCAAGGGCAAGATTGTCGATTGGCTCTCCGAGCGTGCCGACATCGTTGTGCGCTTTCAGGGCGGGCACAATGCCGGCCATACCCTTGTGATCGATGGCACCAGCTACAAGCTGTCGCTCTTGCCCTCCGGCGTCGTGCGTCCGGGTAAGCTCGCCGTCATTGGCAATGGCGTGGTCATCGACCCGCATGCGCTCTTGGCCGAAATCGAAAAGCTGGACAAGCAGGGCGTGTCCATCACGCCAGAAAACCTGCGCATCGCCGATAATGCCACGCTGATCCTGTCGCTGCACCGCGAGCTCGACGGCATCCGCGAGGATGCCGCGTCCAACAGCGGCACCAAGATCGGCACGACGCGCCGCGGCATCGGCCCGGCCTATGAAGACAAGGTCGGCCGTCGCGCCATCCGCGTCATGGATCTTGCCGATCTCGATACGTTGCCGGCCAAGGTCGACCGCTTGCTCACCCACCACAATGCGCTGCGCCGTGGTCTTGGCGAAGCCGAAGTGAGCCATGAGGCCATCATGAGCGAGCTTTCCTCGATCGCTGCCCGCGTGCTGCCGTTCATGGAAACCGTCTGGCTGTTGCTCGACCGCCAGCGCCGCAAGGGTGCGCGCATCCTGTTCGAAGGCGCGCAGGGCACGCTGCTCGATATCGATCACGGCACCTATCCCTTCGTCACCTCGTCCAACACGGTCGCCGGTCAGGCCGCTGCGGGCTCGGGCATGGGTCCTGGTGCGCTCGGCTATATCCTCGGCATCACCAAGGCCTACACGACCCGCGTCGGCGAAGGCCCGTTCCCGACGGAGCTGCATGACGAAATCGGCCAGTTCCTTGGCGAAAAAGGCCATGAGTTCGGCACGGTCACCGGGCGCAAGCGCCGTTGTGGCTGGTTCGATGCGGCCCTGGTGCGCCAGTCGGTTGCCACCAACGGCATTACCGGCATCGCGCTTACCAAGCTCGATGTGCTCGACGGCCTTGATGAATTGAAGATCTGCGTCGGCTATACGCTGGACGGTGCCGAGATCGATCACCTGCCGGCAAGCCAGGCGCAGCAGGCCCAGGCGAAGCCCGTTTACATCACGCTGGAAGGCTGGAAAGAATCGACCGTCGGTGCCCGCAGCTGGGCCCAGCTTCCCGCCCAGGCCATCAAATATGTGCGTCAGGTCGAGGAGTTGATCGGTGCGCCGGTCGCTCTTCTGTCCACCAGTCCGGAGCGTGACGACACCATACTTGTGACGGACCCGTTTGAGGACTAGTCTGACGTTGACGACCAGGGAAGAATTTGGCGTAAACACGCCGATGGTATGAGAAAGTTCTGATGGCGGATTTTGTTGCAGTTATTCGAAGGACCGTCGATGGTCTGTCGGACAATGTTCCCGAAATGCGGGCCAAGGTCTATGACAAGGCCCGTGGCGCCGTCCGCCGTCAGCTCGAAAGCATGAAGCCTCGTCCTTCCGACGAGATGATCGAACGCCAGATGGTCAAGCTCGAGGCGGCGATCAGCGAGGTCGAGGACGATCACGCCGAAGCGCTTGCGCCCCTTGAAGAGGCGTACGATGATTCGGTCGTTGAAGAAGCTGCCGAGGCCGGGGATCATGCCGCCGCACCTGCGGAAGAGCCATATGAGCAGGAAGCCCCGCCCGTCGAGGACGAACGCCCGGCCTTCGCCGCCGAGCCGCCGCCGGCCATTGAACCCGTCGAAGAGCCCGTTGCGGCCG
The DNA here is from genome assembly GCF_001426685.1 of Rhizobium sp. Root483D2. GTDB lineage: Bacteria > Pseudomonadota > Alphaproteobacteria > Rhizobiales > Rhizobiaceae > Pararhizobium > Pararhizobium qamdonense. Next base: position 428,957 of record NZ_LMFB01000019.1, read on the forward strand.
CTGAGCCGGTGGATGCCGTCGAGCCGCCGGTGGAAGATGCTTATGTGGCGCCTGAACCGGTTGTGGAACCCGTTTATGACCCGGCTCCCGTAGAAGACCATATTCCCGAGCCCGAGCGGGAGCCCGAGTTCCAGCGCGAGCATGCGGTTGAGGCCGAAGAGCCCCGCCCGGTTACGCCGTATGAGCCGGACCATCCGGTTGCGGCCGAATATGCGCCGGAGGAGCACGATGGCGCGGTCGAGGAAACGGTTTACGTTCCCGACAATGCGGCAGAGCCGGAGCCGCAAGACGTTGCCGAGCCAGCGGCCGAACCGCTTGCAGAGCCGGTCGAAGAAAAACCCATGCCTGCGGCGTCCACCGAGTGGGAATTGCCGGAATGGAACGATCCTGTCCCGGCGACCGCCCATAGCGAACCGGTCTGGACGGAGGCTGCCGAAGCTGCCCCTGCTGCCGATGACATTCCCGATCTTACAACATACGAGCCGGTTGAAACCGTAACGCTGCTGAACGAGGAAATCGGCGCTAAAGAGCAGGCTCCGGGCGAGCCTGATGCTTGGGCCTGGGACGACAAGGATCCCTTCACGCAAGCGCCCGCAGCGGCCCCTGCAGAGACGTCGGAACCGGCCATTGCCGATTGGTCCTGGCCGGTCGAAAAGACGCCTGCTGCTGAGCCCGAGCAACGCGCCGCTGCCAATGACAGCTGGAACGATCTTGACGAGCTCCTAACCCATGGCGGCACGGCGGCAGCGGCTGGTGCGGCAGCTTCGTCGCAGACGGGCAGGGCGCCGGCTGCCACAGACGAAAATGTCGAAGTGCCGTCACGGCCTGTTTCCTACCGCGTCGAGCCGAAACGCTCGCGTTTGAACGGCAAGGCCATCGGGCTTGCCGCCGTGCTCCTTTTGATCCTGGGCGGTGGCGGTTATGCCTATTGGCAAAACCAGACCACGGTGAATTCCTGGGTCTCGAGCACGCTGGCATCGATCACCGCCAATATTCCGGGCCAGAGCACGCCGGAAACCACAGCACCCGAAGAGGGCGCCAGGGATCTGAGCACGCCGGAAACCAACAACCAGACGCAGACGCCGGCCAATACCGAGGTCGCAGCTGTTGAAGGCAGCGGCAAGTTCACGCAGCGCCTGCAGCAGGATGGCACCGAGATCGATCCGGGCCCGGCTGTGGTTGCCACTGGCGCCAGCGCCACTGAGGAAGGCAAATCGGTCGCGGCGCAGACAGAGGCGGGCAAGCCCGTCGACACAGCGCAGGCGGCGCAAACGACCCCTGCCGCCCAGACGACGGACGGGACGCAGCCTGCCCAGCCGGTGCCGGGCCAGCAGCCGGCCGCCAATCCTGCGACGCAGCAGGTTCCGGCCGGTGCCCAGAAAATGTTCCTCTATGAGGAGCGGCTCGGCCAGTCGGCCCCGACTGCGATCGAGGGCAATGTTGCCTGGTCGGTCAAGGAAGAGTCCCCGGGGGGCGATGCCAAGCCGGAGCCGGTCGTTCAGGCGCAGATCAATGTGCCCGAGCGCGGCCTGACGGCCCTGATGACAATCAAGCGCAATGCCGACTCCTCGCTGCCGGCCAGCCATGTGATCGAATTCGTCTTCTCGCTGCCGGAAAATTTCGAAGGCGGCAGCATCGATAGCGTGCAGCGTGTTTCGATGAAGCGCAACGAGCAGGATCGTGGCGATGCGCTGATTGCGGTTCCGGCCAAGATCACCGAGGATTTCCACATGATCGCGCTCAACGACTTCCCGGAAGCCGTTGCGACGAATACCGAGCTTTTGCGCACACGCGGCTGGATGGATATTCCGCTGACCTACCGCAACGGCCGCCGTGCGCTGCTGACCCTGGAAAAGGGAGCCGCCGGCACAGAGGCGTTTACGAAGGCGATGCAGGCCTGGAGCCTGGCTGCGACGCCTAACCCGGCGGGTCAGTAATCTTTGGTTTAGCTCTGTCAAAAGCACAAAAAGAAACCCGGCTGGAGCGATCCAGCCGGGTTTTTTATCGGTTCAGGTAATGCCGCGATCAGGCGTCTTCTACGACCCGAAGCGCATTCTGACGATCCTGCGCCGCCTTGCGGACGGCGTCCTGGACCTTTTCGAAGGCGCGGACCTCGATCTGGCGGACACGCTCGCGGCTGATGTCGAACTCGGTCGACAGGTCCTCAAGCGTGACCGGATCTTCAGTCAGGCGGCGGGCCTCGAAGATGCGGCGTTCGCGGTCGTTCAGCACGTTCATGGCGCTCGACAGAAGGCTGCGGCGGTTTTCCAGTTCGTCCTGTTCGATCAGGATGTCTTCCTGATTGTCGTGGTCATCGACCAGCCAATCCTGCCACTGGCCGGATTCGCCTTCGCCAGCCTTGATCGGCGCGTTCAGCGATGCGTCGCCGGAGAGCCGCTGGTTCATCGAAATGACCTCGGCTTCCGAGACCTTCAGGGTCGTGGCAATGTGCGCGACCTGGTCGGGTTTCAGATCACCCTCGTCAAGAGCCTGGATCTTGCCCTTCAGGCGGCGCAGGTTGAAGAACAGCCGCTTCTGGTTGGCGGTCGTGCCCATCTTCACCAGCGACCACGAGCGCAGGATATATTCCTGGATCGAAGCCTTGATCCACCACATCGCGTAGGTGGCCAGACGGAAGCCGCGTTCCGGATCGAATTTCTTGACCGCCTGCATGAGGCCGACATTGCCTTCGGAAACGACTTCACCGATCGGCAGGCCATAGCCACGGTAACCCATGGCAATCTTCGCCACGAGGCGCAGATGGCTGGTGACGAGCTGATGGGCGGCCTTGCGGTCGTCATGCTCCTGGTACCGCTTGGCGAGCATGTACTCTTCCTGCGGTTCAAGCATGGGAAATTTGCGGATTTCATCGAGATAACGGTTGAGACCGCCTTCTCCGGCGGTAATCGACGGTAACGTACTGCGGGCCATGATGCACCCCCTTTCGCGTTCCGGCCTCCTCTTGGCAGGCCGGGCATGTGGGTCTATCCGACCCCACATCCTCATAGATAAGCGCGGCGAAAGCATGATTCAAGAACTCCGGTTTCACAGAGATGTGAAGCCAGAGAAGCGCATGCTCCAGTCGGGTTACGACACGTAAATCGTGTCCGTCCCTGAAATATCAAGCCTGAAACTGGCACTTTTCCTGCAAAAATCCTCCATGCCGCGACATCTGCTGAAAGGCTGAACGCGGCGGCGTGGTCCCTGATTTTGCGTGTATTTTTTACGTGATCAATTTTAGATTGCATTTGATCTAATTTGTGCTGAAATACCTCTGGCGATCGTCACGGCGAGGGTCGGCAAAGAGAGGATGGACAATGCTCAAGATCCTAGCGGTTGCTGGTATAGCCGTTTCATCTGCGGCAACAGCGTCAGCGCAGGACCAGACCGTAAAAGCCGTCTATATCCATGATCAACGGCCTTTCCTGTGTGGTGCGCTGTTCCAACTGCTGAGCGATGCGCATGCGGAGGATAAGGACAGGCAGGTCTATGATCACTATTCAGCAAAGTTCAATCTGTCGTTCGAGCGTGCGAAAGCCAGCATCCGGAATGCTGGGGGCGATAGTGACGACGCTCATTTGAAAATGCAGGAAGCGGTCAATTCCATGGGGAAACTGCTGGCCCGGGAAAAGGCCATGACCGGACATCTGCTTTCGTCCTGCGAACGGTCCTGAAAAAAGACGAGAGCCCCGCCGGGAACGGGGCTCCGATATCCTTTGCGCAATGCATGGGGCACTCAATGGATGGGGGAGTTGTCCTGTTCTTCCTCAAACATGACGGCCACATCGCCATTCGCACTGAGGCGGACGCGGTTTTCATCGACGCTTGCGACGAGTTCCAGCGCGATGAAATGGTGGTGGCCTTCATGGCCGGAGCCGCTGTCTTTCTTGGTCAGCTTGATGCGATCGCCTTCGACGCGATCGACCGTTCCGACATGAAGACCGTCGGCGCTGATTACTTCGGCATGCTCTCTGATCTGTGTGACATCAACCATCGGGGCTCTCCTTTTATGGTCCTGCCAAAACGCGTGAGAGCCGGAAAGGATGCATGCCGGTGTGAGAAAACCGTCCGTCATCAAATCCGGGCAGGATGACTGTCAAGCCTTCACTCCATCATCGCCGGTTTCGGTTCGCCGTGGGGGCAGACCATCGCGGTATTGCAAATCGTCGTGGCCGCAAACGGCTCATGGGCGCACCGGTTTCCAGAGTGTTCATGCCTCGAAGGGGCGTACCGCCAAGATGTCCAGTCAGCTTCTCAGTCTCTCAGCCGCGCAGCGCGTCCACCAGTTCCTTCATGTCGTCCGGCACCGGCGACTCGAAATGCATGGTTTCGCCGCTCGTTGGATGTTCAAAGGCCAGCATGAAAGCGTGCAGCGCCTGGCGCGGGAAACGGTTGACGATCGCCTTCGCCTCATCCGGCAACAGATTGGCCTTGGTCTTGAAGGCCGCGCCATAATCGGGATCGCCGATCAGCGGATGGCCGATATGGGCCATGTGCACGCGGATCTGGTGGGTGCGGCCAGTTTCGAGATTGCACTTGATCATCGCCGCAAGCGCCGTCGCGTCGGGTTTCTCGTGGTAGCGCTCCATCACCTCGTAATGGGTGATCGCCTCGCGGGCGTCGTCTGAGCCTTCCTGCTTGACCGCACGCTTGACGCGGTCGCCGGCGCGGCCGAGCGGTGCGTCGATCGTGCCCTTCAGGCCGCGCGGGCGGCCCCAGACGATGGCCATATAGGCGCGCTCCAGCGGTCCGGTGCGGCCATGGTCGGCAAACTGGTCGGAGAGGTGGCGGTGGGCGATATCGTTCTTGGCGACGACCATGACGCCGCTTGTGTCCTTGTCCAGCCGGTGGACGATGCCGGGGCGCTTGACGCCGCCGATGCCCGACAGGCTGGCGCCGCAATGATGGATCAGCGCGTTGACCAGCGTGCCGGTCCAATTGCCAGCGCCGGGATGAACGACGAGGCCGGGCGGCTTGACGAGCACGATCAGATCGTCGTCCTCATAGAGCACATCCAGCGGGATATCCTCGCCCTTCGGTTCCGGGTCTTCCGCTTCGGGCAATCCGATCTCGAAGACGTCGCCGGGCGCAACCTTCTTCTTGGCTTCCTTCACCGTCTTGCCGTTGACGGAGACTTCGCCCTGTTCGATCAGGCTCTTGATACGGTTGCGCGAAAACTCGCCGCCGAGTGCTTCGGTCAGATAGGCATCCATGCGGCCGGCTGCGTCCTCATTTGACGTGAGGACTTTCCTAATCGCCGGGGCTTGTTTAAAGGGGTCGTTCATTCTCGTTCCATTCCGCAAGGTAGGCCACCCATGTCCAATCAGAAACCCGTCGAACAGGAAGACAAGCCGCTCGATCCGGTGATGGAGAACGTGCGCCGCAAGATGGTCAAGCTGCAGCTGGTCTCAGGTGGTATCATGTTGGTGATGCTTATGGTCGTGCTGGCAGCGATTGTCTATAAGCTTACGCGTCCGGGCAAGGCCGATGTGACGCAAAGTGCCGCCGTTTCCGTGCCGGGCGAGGCGCCGGTCACCGCAATCGCCGCGCTGCCTGCCGGGTTCGAAGTGTCCGATGTCGCCCTGTCGGGTGGCCAGATCCTGTTTTATGGCGCTGTTGCCGGGGGAGAACGCAAGGCAATCGTCTTTGATATCGCCGCCGGCCGCATCGTTGCGGATGTCTCCGTCAAGACCAATTGAGAAGGCCTAATCTTGATCCCGCTGCGCATCGATGATCCGGCCGATCCCCGCATTGCAGGCTTCGTTTCGATCAAGGAGCGCGACTTGACAGGCAGGCATGGCCGTTTCATCGCCGAGGGCACGGTTGTCCTGCGCATGCTGGCGGCCGCACATCGCGCCGGGCGCGGCATCGAGGCTGAAGCGATCCTGCTCCTGGAAAACCGTATCGCCGGCCTCGGTTCTATCCTTGCCGAATTCCCGGCGGATATTCCGGTCTATGTCGCCAATGCTGCGGTATTCGATGCGATTGCCGGGTTCAACATGCATAGGGGCGTGCTGGCGCTTGGCAGGCGTCAAACGGCCCCTGGTCTCGATGCGCTCGTCGCTGACCTTGCGCCCAGGAGCCTCGTTCTTGCGGCCTGCGGAATTTCCAATCATGACAATATGGGTTCGATGTTCCGCAACGCGGCCGCTTTCGGTGCCGATGCCATCCTGATGGATGAAACCAGCTGCGATCCGATGTACCGCAAGGCGATCCGGGTCTCGGTCGGCTCGGTCTTGAGCGTTCCTTTTGTCCGAGAGGGGCCGGTGAGTGCGCTGATCGGGCGCCTGCAGGCGCAAGGCTTTGCGATCTGGGGCCTGTCGCCGCGTGGAAAAACCGATCTGCACGACATTCCACCATCGCCGCGCACCGTGCTGCTGGTTGGTACAGAAGGCGAGGGGCTGCCCGAAAGTGTCATGGCGTCGATCCAGACCGCCCGTATCCGCCAGCGCCCAGGCCTCGATAGCCTCAACGTCGCCACCGCCACAGGCATCGCGTTGCATCAGGTGGCGATGATCAACGGTTTTATCTGATATCTACGGCTGCTCCGGCGGCAGCATGCTGCGGGCGCGGGCAGCAAGGCTTTTATCCGGACCGTCAGGCCCGGTGGCTGCTGTAGACAAGAGGCCCGGTATCGGCGAGTCCTCGCCTTCCTTGGCCGCCGTCAAAGCCACCATGGTGGCAGCGATATCGGCGATGTCCTCGCGCAGGGCGTCGTCATGGGCAGCCGACGTCGAGCTGATCAGCTGTTCGGCGAGGGCTGCGGCGCGGTTGCGGGCATATTCGGCCGGCACGGTCAGATCGATCGGGGCTGTCTGAGACAGAGCTGTTGGTTCATCGGCGGTGTCCTGGGTTGCGGCAGTCAGACTGCCCTCTGGTGCCGCATTGATGTCTGCCGGTTTCTTGTCCCGGCGCACGGGCATGGTCAGGCCTGCAGCGCGCAGCGCCTTTGAGGCTTCGCGCAGATCGGTGCCGGCATCCTTGACCTTCAATTTCAGGCGTTCGATTTCGCTACCACGGCGTTCCAGAAAACTGTCCTTGTCTGCATTGGCGGCTATTTCCCGGGTGAGTTTCGCCTCGAACTGCTTCAGGCGGGTCACGTCGCGCGCCAGCCGGACTTCCAGTTCCCGCGCCTTGGTGCTTTCCGCTTTCAGATCGTTGCGCATGATCTCGCGCTCGTCCTTTAGGCCGGCAATGCGGCTTTTCAGGTTTTCGGCCTCCGCATCATGGGCGGCAACATCGATCTTCAGGCTGTCCATATCGCCTGTGAGGTGTTCCACCTGCCGGGTCAGGGTCGTGATGTCGATGTTCTTTTTGACATTATCGCGCTCGACATCGGCAAGTGTGCCCTTCAGCCGCTCGATATTCTGCTCAAGCTGACGGGCCGCTGAGCGCAGGTCGGCGGCCTCCACGTTCATGTCGGCCAGTTGTGCATGAAGGTCGGCATTTTCACCGGCAAGGCGCTGGGTTTCCTTCAGTGTAGAGCCGTTTTGCAGCAGAAGCACGACGTTCTTGTCGCGCTCGCGTTTCAGCATCTGGCTGGTCCTGGCATTTTCGGCCGCGTAGCCGGCACGGGCCGCGTCCTTCTGGGCGCGCACCTCCTGCGGTGACAGCGGCATGGTTGCCGTCATCCGTTCCTCGGCAAAGCGGACGATGCGCCGGTGAACGACCGGTGCCGCCAAAAGGCCAAGAATGGCTGCGGTGAGAAAACCCAGGGCAAACAGGAGTGCGAATTCAATCACGGGCTGGCCATTTCAGTTCAGAACACGCGGCGACACGCTATCATCCATGGTTTTCGTTTCATTCGCACTAAAGACGAAGGTGGATATCACTTCAAGTGTTCGCGAACGCGCATTTGTCCCCAGTCACCGCAGCGACTGGCAAGACGGTTTGAAAAATTATGGCTCTTTTGACCTTAGAAAGGGTTCCAGGTCGGCTGCGAGGTGAGCTTCAGATAGCCAACATTGATGCCGAGGCGGGCGCCGAGGCCGGTGCGGATAGGAACCAGGACGATATTCTCATCGCTAAGCACCGTCATGCCGACGCCGGCGACCACATAGGCCGAGCCGGAAACACCGCCGAAGCGCTTGTAGAGCGAGGGAACGGCCGGCAGATTGTAGACCAGCATCATCGTGCGGCTGCCCTGGCCACCCCAGTCGAGACCAAGCGATGGGCCCTGCCAGAAGACGTTATGCTGGCCGGCATTCTTGGTGTAGAGGTCGCCTTCGCCATAGGTCAGGCCAGCCACGAATGCGCCGGAGCCTTCCTGGCCGAGAATATAGCCGTTCGGCAGGCCGTATTTGGAAAATGCGTTCTCGACCACCTTGGCAAGCCCGCCGGAGGTGGAGCCGAAGAAGCCATGGCCGGCATCGACGATTTCCTGCATCGTGTATTGCTCGCCATTGCTTTGCTGCGCAAGCGCCGCCGGCGTCAGGCTGAGGACAGCCATCATTGCGGCCAACAAGTGCAAGAGTGGGAATTTCACGGCATTGACGATCCGCTGCATGGCTTTCTCCGTAAGCTCAGGAGGACCCGCGGCGTCATGCGCGGGCTGCTGTCCCGCCCAGGACGGGTCTGTCATGGGGATCGGGCTGATTGTCAGCAATTTGAACCGATGATCTTAACAATCGGTTTACCAAATGTGGTGTCTTTATGATCTTCGCCTTCAGACTATGCCCGCGCAATCTTCGCGGGCTAGATAGGGGGTAAAGGGATCGCGGAGGGCCGCCTGATCCCGTTGTCAGCCGCTCGAAGGCTAGTGAGGATACGACCATGGGAAAGAACCCGAACCTGACCTTGACCGGTCCCGATCTCGCAGCGCTTCTGTGCAGCCGTGTCTGCCACGACATCATCTCGCCAGTCGGCGCCATCAACAACGGCCTGGAACTGCTCGACGAGGGCGGGGCGGATGCCGATGCCATGGACCTGATCCGCACCAGCGCGCTGAATGCTTCGGTCCGGCTGAAATTCGCCCGGCTGGCCTTTGGCGCGTCCGGCTCGGTCGGCGCCTCCATCGATACGGGTGAAGCGGAAAAGGCTGCCAAGGATTTTGCCTCGGTTGAGAAGAAGACGGAGGTCACCTGGACGGGCCCGCGCGTCATCATCGCCAAGAACCGGGTCAAGCTGCTGCTCAATCTCTTTCTGATCGCTTACGGCGCCATTCCGCGCGGCGGTTCGATCGATGTCATCCTGGACAATCCGGAATATGACGCGGCCTTCAAGCTGATCTGCAAGGGCCGGATGATGCGGGTGCCGCCGAAGCTGGTCGAGCTTCTTTCGGGAACGCTCGAGGAAGCCGTCGATGCCCATACGATCCAGCCCTATTACACGGTGCTGCTTGCCGACGAGGCCGGCATGGAGATCGAGGTCAATTCGACGCCTGAGGAAATCGTATTTTCCGCAAAGATGGCTGCAGCCTGAAGCTGAAAGATAATTGGCCTTTTCGTTCCTGCGGTAACTGATTCTTTGCCAAAGCGGCATACGGTTGTTGATAGGGGTTAAAATCCCGCCGTAGCGCAAAGAGGAGCTTGAGATGCAACGCTTGATGATTGCCGATGATTCGGACGTCGTACGCAAGGTCGGGAAGCGCATCCTCTCCGGCCTGAACTTCCTCGTTTCCGAAGCCGCCAACGGTCTGGAAGCGCTGGTGCGCTGCGAAGCGGAGCTGCCCAACATCATCATCGTCGATGCGGGTCTCGATGGCGCGCTGGAACTGATCGCCAATATCCGCACTCTGCCCGAGGGCAAGACCGTGCGCATCTACTATTGCGTGGTCGAGGCGGATCTGAAGAAGATGATGGCGGGCAAGCGCGCCGGTGCTGACGATTTTCTGCTCAAGCCCTTCGACCGCAAGATCCTGACCAGTGTGTTCGGCAGCCTGTCGGTCGCCGCCTGATCGTCGATCCCTTCATCCAGTTTGGTTTCACATGAGCCGTTGCCTCCCAGGCAGCGGCTTTTTCATGCGGCTGCCGTAAAGACACAGTGCGGCGGGATGGAAACCCCTTAAACGAAAAAGCCCGCCATCATCGGCGGGCTTTTTCGAAAATTCCGGCACTATCAGCCGTGGCGTCCCTGCATTATGCGGGATGCAAAACACCGCCGGCGAAAATGGCCGGTGATATCAGGCGCTTTCTGCGAATTCGCCTTCCGGCTCGCGCAGCACATAGCCACGGCCCCAGACGGTTTCGATATAGTTTGCTCCACCGGCGGCATTTGCGAGCTTCTTGCGCAGCTTGCAGATGAAGACGTCGATGATCTTCAGTTCCGGCTCGTCCATACCGCCATAAAGGTGGTTGAGGAACATTTCCTTGGTGAGGGTGGTGCCCTTGCGGAGCGAAAGCAGCTCCAGCATCTGGTATTCCTTGCCCGTCAGGTGAACGCGCTGGCCGCCAACTTCGACAGTCTTTGCATCCAGGTTGACGATCAGTTCGCCGGTCGAGATGACCGACTGTGCATGACCCTTGGAACGGCGCACGATCGCATGGATGCGAGCGACCAGTTCATCCTTGTGGAAAGGCTTGGTCATGTAGTCGTCTGCACCGAAGCCGAGGCCCCGGACCTTGTCCTCGATGCCGGCCATGCCGGAGAGGATCAGAATAGGTGTCTTAACCTTGGACAGACGCAATGTTCTCAAAACCTCGTAACCGGACATGTCCGGCAGGTTCAGATCAAGCAGAATGATGTCGTAATCATACAGCTTGCCGAGATCGACACCCTCTTCACCAAGATCGGTGGTGTAAACGTTAAAACTTTCCGACTTGAGCATCAGTTCGATGCTCTGCGCTGTCGCGCTGTCGTCTTCGATGAGTAGAACCCGCATAATTGTCCCCTTTTCCGCCGCCGAAAGGTCGTTGTGGCCCCCTTACGCGATACGGATCCAGTCGTTGCCTGATTTGGAGGCTGCCAGTAAATGGTTAACAAATTCTGATTCACTCTGGCAAGGTGTATCGAAAATGTTAAATATTTTTTGCAGTCCTCTGATTTTGCATGTGAATCTAGAATAATATCCTTAACGCACAACATTAAGGAAATCGGCTATCTGACTCATCTGACTCAATCTATGCCGAACCTCAAATTTCGTGTCCGGCATTTACTGACCCTTAAATGATCGTCCCTATGATTAACGATGCCCGTAAACGAAAGGTTACCAGCGGTAGGATTTTGTTAAGATCGCTGTAATTTTTTTTGTTTCCGACACCGTAAGGTCGGTTGAACGGGTCAAATCCAGTAACCGGGGTCTCGCATCACGGGAGTATTGCGTATGAAGTCACGTGAGAGCCTTGTTCGCCTGAAGGAATTTCAGGTGAAGGAGAAGCAGCGTCAGTTGAGCCAGTTGCAGCTGATGATGTCCGAATTTGAGCGGATGACCAAGGAATTGGAAAACCAGATCACGTTCGAGGAAAAGAAGTCCGGGATCACCGATCCCACCCACTTCGCCTATCCGACGTTTGCCAAGGCTGCCAGACAGCGGGCAGACAACCTCCAGGTCTCCGTTCGGGAACTGAAGGTGCAGCAGGATGCGGCCGAGCTGGCGCTGGAAGAGGTTCAGGCGGAGTTCGCCAAGGCCGCGGCGCTTGAAGAACGCGACAGCGGCGCTCGCATGCGCGCCTAAGGCGCGCTTGAGATTTTTGCTTGAGGCCTAGAGGCCCTTCTCACGGACTTATCTTAAGTCCGTGAGAAGGGCCTTTTGCTTTTTGGCACATGGATCCCGGCCCCTATGCCTGGATCACATCTTGCCAATCGGCGTGGCGTTGCGCCTGGGCGCGCATGAAGGGGCAGAGCGGAATGATCTTCCATCCGCCATTTCGCGCCTCATCGATGGCGTGGGCTGCGAGCGCCTGGCCGACACCTTTGCCGCGCAACGCATCGGGAACGGCGGTATGATCGATGATGATCAGATGCGGCGATGACCGGGAATAGGTCATTTCAGCCGTATGACCATCGACCTGCGTGCTGTAACGGCCATGCGAGCCGGTTTCTTCGTTGACAATATCCATCACATCTCTCCTGTTTTTCGGCCGCGCCCGGACTGATTTTGTTTCAAGCCTGGTTCATTGCTGCACATGCAAAGGCCGGGTATTCCAGCATTCCATGTCCGCTGGCCGCGCTGTTCAGCATCCCTAAAGGTGTTATGTAATCCTGCCGGTTCAACAGAAGATAGGAAACATGCGCCTGATCACACCGCTTTTGCTTGTTCTATCAGCGTTTTTTCTCGCTCTGGGGCTCGTTCTGCCGCTTGTCCGGTTCGAAAAGCTGGTCTTTTTCAACGAAACGCCGTCGCTTCTTGGCATCGTGTCTTCGCTCTTCGACGATGGCAATGTCATGCTGGCCATTGTCGTGACGCTGTTTTCCGTCGTTTTCCCGCTGGCAAAGCTTGTCGGGATCGCGTTCGAGGCAACGGCGGCTGCGGACGGCAGGGCTGCGGGCGGACTGGTTGCCCGGCTTTTGCCGATCCTTAGCAAATGGTAGATGATGGATGTGATGCTGGTGGCGATCGTGATCTTTGCGGCCAAGACCAGCGGAATGGCCGAGGCTTTCACCCAGCCGGGCCTGTGGTTCTATGCCGGATCCGCTGTCATGACGGGGTTGCTGCAAATGTGGCTGCGGCCGCACTGAATGCGGCCGCTTAACGTTTTGAAATGAAGGGTCTGGCTAGTGGCGATATTGCTGGATGCGGGTCGTTCGCAGGCCGGCAAGGCCATGGTCGCTGATCGAGGACTGCCAGGACAGGAATTCTTCAACGGTCAAGGTATAGCGTTCACAGGCTTCTTCCAGGCTCAGCAGTCCGCCACGCACGGCGGCGACGACTTCTGCCTTTCTGCGGATAACCCAACGGCGCGTGTTGGCCGGAGGAAGATCAGCAATCGTCAAGGGGCTGCCATCGGGTCCGATGACATATTTCACGCGGGGTCGTATCATTTCGGTCATTGGACTCTCTACACATACTCAAGACCATATAGGCTCAACTTACCCTGCCACATTTAACATTTGCCTAAGCGGGTGGTAACAATTTGCTAATAATTTTAGAGACTTCCAGAGCGCTCTTCGACCAATTGCGGATCGTAAAAGCAAACGTCTGATCCTGTTGGCTCTACTTGCCCCTGCTTCTTTAGTATCCTCTTTCAAATATTTTGATCGAATTTCCAAAGTCCGCATAGGAGCTATGCAAATATAACTGTTCAATTTGCCTAAAATTTTTGCTAGTTGAGGCCAGTAATTGAGCATAAGCAATATATTATTGCTTTCGAATGCTCGCGATACGCCACTTATTTCAAAATGCTGGTCTTTTCGCTTCGATTGTGTCCCTCAGGGCCTCTCGGGGCTTTTGTCGGTGTTTCGACTAATCGTGCTGCTGCTTGAAAAATTCCGGAATGGGATTTTTGGAGAGCCGGCACCGGTGGCCGGCAGGTTGGTGATTAAAAATATGAGAGACCCTGACAAGCTGACCTTGCGAAGCGAGGCTTATGCTGATTTCCTTTCGGGCATGAACAGTTCTGCAGTCCAGACGGAGTATGAAGTGCTCCAGCTGATGCGCCAGTGCACGGTGCAATTCGGTTTCAGCCATTTCATGATCGCGCGTGTGCCCTTTGGCGAGCAGCAGCGCTTTGCCGAACGTCTCGTCTTGAGCAACTGGCCGTCGGAACTAGTGCGCGACTATGACAGTGCTGCCGTTTTCCAGGTCAGCGTGCTGATCGAGCGGCTGCGGCACACGAAATTGCCGGTGTTCGGCGCCACACGATCGTTGCTCAACGCTCAAGGGACGGCGGCGCGCGACACGGTCGATGCGCTGTTTTGCGCGCAGGCGATGGGCAATACCTTTGCCGTGACGCTGCACTCCACCCATGGCGAGGCCTTTGCCGCTCTTCTCAGCGGCGCGCGCGGCGAGCCGGACAGAGCCGAGACCGCCGATCTCTATCTCACATTGCTGCAACTGTTCGAGACCCTCGAGCGCACCTTCGAAGTCGGCGCGTCGGCGCGTGACAAGCTGTCTATGCGTGAAATCGAATGTCTGCGCTGGGCAGCCGCCGGCAAGAGCAGTGACGAGATCGCCATCATCCTTGGCATTTCCGCCTATACGGTCTCCAGCTATTTCAAGACGGCGACCCGCAAGCTCGATTCCGTCAACCGCATGCAGGCGATCGCCCGCGCCATGCGCATGAAGCTGATCTGAGCGGCGGCACGCCGCCGCCCTTGTTCAATTCCGCAGGACTTTCTATATAGCGGCTTGCGCGACGGCCGGTCTTTGCCGGCAATCGCATTGCTGCGGCGTTGGCCGCGTGCAGGAAACAGGGTATGGTCGCGCGAAAATGCCGAAAACCCGCCGATGGACCGGAATGCCGGATTGGATGCCGTGAACAGTCTCGATTTTGATCGCAAGCCCGAAGATACACGTGTCGTCGTTGCCATGTCCGGCGGCGTTGATAGTTCCGTTGTGGCCGGCATCCTGAAACGGCAAGGCTATGACGTTCTGGGCATCACGCTGCAGCTCTACGATCACGGCGCTGCCGTCCACCGCGCCGGCTCCTGCTGTGCCGGCCAGGATATCGATGACGCCCGCCGCGTCTGCGATGTTCTGGGCATTCCGCATTATGTGCTGGATTACGAACAGCGGTTTCGCGAAACGGTGATCAATCCTTTTGCCGAGAGCTATGTGGCCGGCGAAACGCCGATCCCTTGCGTTGCCTGTAACCAGACCGTCAAGTTTGCCGATCTCCTGGCAACGGCGCGCGATCTCGGCGCTGATGCGCTGGCGACCGGCCATTATATCCGCTCCAAGGCCAATCCGCAGCTAGATGCGCCCGGCCGCCGCGCGCTGTTTCGCCCGACGGATGCCGACCGCGACCAGAGCTATTTCCTGTTTGCCACCACGCAGGAACAGATCGACTATCTGCGTTTTCCGCTCGGCAATCTCACCAAGGCGGAAACGAGGCAGCTCGCCGAGGACATGGGCCTCGTCGTCGCCAAGAAGGCGGACAGTCAGGACATCTGTTTCGTGCCGCAGGGCAAATATGCCGATATTATCAACAAGCTGAAGCCGAACGCGTCGCTGGCGGGCGATATCGTCCATTTGGACGGCCGCGTGCTCGGCAGCCATGATGGCATCCTGCACTACACGATCGGTCAGCGCCGCGGCATCGGCGTCGCCACCGGCGAGCCGCTCTACGTGGTGCATCTCGACGCCCGCTCGCGCCGCGTCATCGTCGGCCCGAAGGAAGCGCTGGAAACCCGTAAGGTTTATCTGCGCGATATCAACTGGCTGGGCGACGGCGATATTTTCGATGTGGCGGCCGATGGTTTCGCCTGTTTTGCCAAGGTCCGCTCCACCCGCCAGCCGGCACCGGCCATCCTGCGTGCCGATGCAGGCGGGATCTCGGTCGAGCTTCTCGAAGGCGAGGCGGGCGTTGCCCCCGGCCAGGCCTGCGCGCTCTATTCCGGCATCGGCGAAGACGCCCGTGTCTATGGCGGTGGCTTCATCCTGCGTTCCGAGCGCGAAGCGGCCGCTGAAGCCGCGCTGAAAGATCTGCTGCAAAGCGTGGTTGCAGCCTGATTAAGGGCAGGGGATGGCCGATCACGTCTGTCATCCGCCGCTTGTTCCCCATCCGTTGAAAAACTTCCGGTTTTTTGAAACCGCTCGGCTTGACACCGGCATGAACCGCACCTTATAAGCCGCCCACTGACGGCGACGACAGCGGCCAAGCGCCCAAGTCACAGTCTGATGGCGGGGTAGCTCAGGTGGTTAGAGCAGCGGAATCATAATCCGCGTGTCGGGGGTTCGAGTCCCTCTCCCGCTACCAACGACTTATAAAATCAGTTATTTTTGAAATGTCCTGATTTTGATTGCCTGGAAACGGGCGAAGCCTGCCTTCATGATTACGGCACAAAATATGATTGCAGTCTAACGTCATTCTGGCCGCGAATGTGAGTGCTTGCGCTCTTGCCTTGGTTCTTTTTAGCTGAGTGTTGAAGTCGGTCTGTGCCGATTGCCGGGTTGACAGCCGATAAGGACGCTTGTGCACATTCTACAATATTAAGTTGACTAGAGATCGCTCTTTTAGCAGAACTACCGAAGGGAGATGGCTAAGCCTTTACCATGCGCACAAAATAAACCCCAGCCAAGATTACTTGGCTCGGCAGTAAGGCGGGATAAACCGACTTTACTTTGCAAATTTTGTAGTTTTCATGCCGATATAGATGAAGATCGTGGCAGGTTTTAAATGGGGACTATTTTATTCGATAATGAGATCACCGTCATTGAAGCGGGGAATATTTCTCATTCTGCCCAGAGCTTGGTCGTCACATTTTCCTCTTTCGGTGACAATGATCCATCTCTGCCTGGTTTTGGCCAAGCGTTTCTGGAAAAGAACGGCTGTTTTGTTATCGCCGTCAAGAAACGCGCTGACAATTGGTATCGGGATCTGAGCCTTCAGGATTTTGCCGATGTCGTCATGCCGTTTTGCGGCAGGGCGAAACATTGCTTTACATATGGCGCCAGCATGGGGGGGTATGCGGCGTTGTATTTTGCCTCCATCATCCATGCGCAACCAATCGCCATTTCGCCGCGCAATTCCATCGATCCGCGGTTTTTTCTGCCCGAATACGCGCGCTTTAGAAATTCCTGGCCCAACCATGACCTGGCTTTATCGGCTGTTTCGAACCCCGGCATCCGCCCTTACGTAGTTTTTGATCCACGGGTGAAGGCTGATCTCACCTATATCGACAAGGAGGTGCGTCCGGCCTTCCCGGACGGCCTCTATACGGAATTTGCCTTTTCCGGCCATCCCTCCGCGCGGGCCATGTCGGAAGCCGGGCATCTCAAATCCTTTGTTGCGGGCGCGCTGCAGGGCCATGCCATGCCAGGCCGGCTGGTATCGAGGGCCGTCAAGCGCCGCTCCGCGACCATTCTGAACGAGATGTCGAAATGGAACCTGACGCGCAAACGGCTGGACCGGGCCTTGCGCCTGTCGCAGGCCGCGCTGCAGATCGGAGGAGAGCAGTCGGATTTTCTCTATCACAAGGGCGCCCTGATGATTGCCTCTGGCAATCTGGACGGTGCTCTCAAGCTGACCGAAACGATGATCGGTACCCGGGGCGGGTCGGCATCCCTGTTTCATCGGATGGCCAGCCTTCTGGTGCGGCTTGGCAGGCTGGAAGAGGCGGTTGCGGCTGCCGATGCCGGGCTTGAGCTATCTCCGCAGAGTATCGGTTTATTAAGAACGCGGCGCAATGCACTGGAGAAAATGGAGCGCTTCGAGCAGGCCTATGCCGACGGCCTGTTCATTCTGAACTCGGGTTTCGGCTCTGCATCCGACCATCTGCATGTTTCCGGTCACCTGATATCGATGCGGAACTATGCCGGGGCCCTTGATCATCTCGATTCCTCGATCGATGAAAATGCGAGCCTGCTTGCGCTGCGGCGCCGCCGGGACTGCCTGGATGCTCTGTCGCGCCATTACGATGCGGTCGAGGCTGCCGGCCGCGTGGTCTCGCTTGCGCCTCGCAACGTTGCCGATATTCTTCATCTCGCACATCTCAATAAGCGGGTTCGTAATATACCCGGAGCGATTGCGGCTTTAGACGATGGCATTGCCTTGCTTCCCAAGAGCCTCGAACTTCACCGGGTGAAACGGGATTATCTCATGGCTGCCAACCGGCTGACGGAAGCGGTGGATGCCGCGATCGCCGTGGTCAAGATTGCGGCGCACAGTTCCAACGATGTCGCTGTGTTGCGGTGGTTGCGGGTCAGGCAGATGCATCAGCAGGTCACAGTCGCAGGCCGGGATAACCTCATCAGATGGCAGGATTACGCGATCAGAATCCCAAGATTTTTCATGAGTTCGGAGCCGATTGCCATTCTCGATACCTTGGTATCGACGTTCTAGCGCTTGCCCGAGCCGGCCTCCTCTCAAACGACAATCATGCGCGGGGACCTCACCCCTCGCTCATGACTTCCATGCCGCCGGTCAGGCGGTCCATCAGGCTGCGGCGGACGCGGCCGACGTCGCGCAGCGGCGGTTCGCCGAACTGGCGGGCATATTCGCGGCTGAACTGCGATTGGCTCTCATAACCGACCTGGTGGCCGGCGGAGCCAGCGTCCAACATATCCTCCAGCATCAGCCGTCGGGCTTCCTGCAGCCGCAGCTGTTTTTGATATTGCATCGGGCTCATGGCCGTGATCGCCTTGAAATGGTGGTGCAGGGAAGAGACGCTCATGCTGACGCGGCTGGCCAGGTCTTCGATCTTCAGCGGCAGCGCATAGTGTTCCTTCAGCCAGACGCAGGCGCGGCCGATCTGGTGAGACTGGCTTTCTGTGACGGCCATCTGTCGCAGTCTGGCGCTGTGCGGACCGGTCAGGAGGCGGTAGATAATCTCCTGTTCGATCAGCGGCAAAAGAACGGGAATGTCGTCCGGCCGGTCCAAAAGCCGCAGCAGGCGGATGGCGGCGTCTTCAAGATCCGGCGTTACCGAACTTACGGTCATGCCGCGTGCTGCCGGCGCCGGCGCGCCGGTTTGCACGCCCGCCCGGTCCAGCAATCCGGCAATGCGTGTGGTGTCGATGCCGAATGTCACGCTCAGATAGGGTTTTTGCTGAGATGCCTCGACGATCTGCGTGGTGACCGGCAGGTCGATGGAGGTCAGGAGATAGTCGGCGCCGTTATAGCGGTAGGTGTCGTCGCCAAGCATGACCTGTTTTGCGCCCTGGGCGATCAGCGCCAGGCTGGGCCGATAGGCGCCGCAGGCTTTCGTGCCGGTGTCTGAGCGCCGGTGCACGCTGACGCCGGGAATGGCCGTTGCATGATCGCCATCTTCCTTGGCGAAACGGGCAATAAGATCAATCAGTTCCTGACTGCGCGGGGTTCGTGAAGCTGTCATAATCGAACGTCTTTCCAGCTATTTAGATTTCGTCTCGCAAACCGTAAGTTAGTGGTTTTCCAATTATCCGCAAAACCCCGGAGGCATGTTTTGCAGGATCGTACAATAATCTTGCAGGATTGCTCTATCGTTCGTCGCGCATGATCTGCAACTATGCTTCCGGGGAGAGGCAATCTATGCTTCGATCACGATCCCCGCTTTCATCAGATATAAGGAGTGACCCATGGCCCTGGCACGAGGATATGCTGCGACGGATGCGTCGAAGCCGCTGCAGCCCTTCACATTCGAACGGCGCGAACCCCGCGAGGACGACGTCGTCATCAGCATCAAATATTCTGGCATCTGCCATTCGGATATTCACCAAGCCCGTAACGAGTGGGGCAATTCGGCATTTCCGATGGTTCCCGGCCACGAGATCGCCGGTATCGTCACAGCGGTCGGCTCCAAGGTCTCCAAGTTCAAGGTCGGCGACCGGGTCGGCGTTGGCTGCTTCGTCGATAGCTGCACCACATGCGCCAGCCGCGATCTCGATCTGGAACAGTATATGCCCGGTCTCGTCGTCACCTATAACGGCGTGGAAGCCGACGGCAAGACGCCAACCCAGGGCGGCTATTCCGATCATATCGTCGTCAAGGAGGGCTATGTCCTTTCGATCCCGGAAAACCTGCCCTTCGAAGCAACGGCACCGCTGCTCTGCGCCGGCATCACGCTTTATTCGCCGCTGCGCAATTGGGGTGCTGGCCCCGGCAAGAAGATCGCAGTCGTCGGCATGGGCGGTCTTGGCCATATGGGCGTCAAGCTTGCGCATGCGATGGGGGCCGATGTCACCGTTCTCAGCCAGTCCCTGTCGAAGCAGGAGGACGGCCTGAAGCTGGGTGCCGACCACTATTATGCAACCTCCGACGCAAAAACCTTCGAGACGCTGGCGGGAACGTTCGACCTCATCCTGTGCACGGTCTCGGCCGAGATCGACTGGAATGCCTATCTTGGCCTGCTCAAGGTCGATGGTACGCTGGTGCTCTTGGGGATTCCGGAAAAGCCGGTGCCGGTCCATGCCTTCTCGCTCGTTCCCTCGCGCCGCAGCATTGCCGGCTCGATGATCGGTTCGATCAAGGAAACCCAGGAAATGCTCGATTTCTGCGGCGAGCACAATATCGTCTCGGAAATCGAACTGATCCGCATGGATCAGGTCAACGAGGCCTATGAGCGCGTTCTGAAGAGCGACGTGCGCTACCGCTTCGTCATCGACATGGCGACGCTGTAAAGCTTTGACAAGAAAAGGCCGGCGGGTTCTCCTTGCCGGCCTTTTTAGTATCGATTGAGCATCAAAGGGCTATTTGACTTCGGTCAGGACTTCGGTGCCGGAGCCATCCTTGCCGGTAATCGTCCAGGCGCCGTTCAGTATGCCATCGCCCTTTACCTGGTAGACGATCAGCCCCATGGCATCGTCCAGAACGTAAGCGGCCGCGAACGCATCGCCGTTCAGCATGCATACGCCGGTCGATTTGACGCCGGCGGTCTCCCATTCGATGACGCAGGTGGTTTCGCTGGCCAGCGTGATTTCAGCCGTGCCGGAATAGCTGGATCCGTCGAGATTGGTGCCTTCGACGGTATATTTGCCGGCATTGACGGTTTGCGCATGCGCGGTGGAAGCAGCCGCAAGCAAAAGTGCTGCGGCGAAAATGATCTTTTTCATGGGTCCCCTCAAAAAAATGGCTCGATGATCGAGCGCATTTTAGCCTATGCGCAATTGGTGCCGTTTGAAAAGAACCAAAATTGTGGTGATCGGGGGTTCAGGCGAGCGGCAGCGGCCCGTCGTTCTTGATCTCTTCCATGACCGCATAGGTGCGCGTCTCCTTGACGCCCGGGAGCGTCCAGAGCACCTGGCCGAGGAAGTTGCGATAGGCGTTCATGTCCTCAAAGCGGGTCTTGACGAGATAGTCGAAACCGCCGGCCACCATATGGCATTCGAGCACCGACGGCGCCTGTTTGACCGCAACCGCAAACTTGTCGAAGACTTCGGGCGTCGTCTTGTCGAGCATGACCTCGATGAAGACGAGAAGGCCAAAGCCCAGCTTGTGCGGATCGAGCCGCGCACCGAAGCCCGAGACATAGCCTTCCTTCAGCAAGCGGCGCAGCCGCTCGCTGGTGGCCGTCGGCGAAAGGCCGATGCGGTCGGCCAGTTCCAGATTGGTGATCCGGCCGTCCGCCTGCAGGATGTTGAGAATCCGCCGGTCGATTTTGTCTATCTCATGCATCGGATGTCCCACCCGTTCAGTGACGGCTTACGCCGCCAGCCGCATTTCGGCGAGTTTCACCCAATAGGAGATGCCATGCGGGATCGCCTCGTCGTTGAAGTCGTAGCCCGGATTGTGCAGGCCGGCCGTGTCGCCATTGCCGATGAAGATGAAGGCGCCGGGACGGGCGAGCAGCATGTAGGAAAAATCCTCGCCGCCCATCATCGGATCGAGATCGCCAAAGACCTGGCTTTCGCCGGCAATATTTTGCGCTGCCGAAAGGGCATGGGCGGTTTCCTGGCGATGGTTGACCGTGACGGGATAGTTGCGGGCGTAGGAGACCTGGATCTTGGCGCCATAGGCGGTGCCGAGGCTTTCGGAAATCTGCTTGATGCGCTGTTCGGCGAGATCGCGCACTTCCGGCATCAGCGTGCGGACCGTGCCGCCGAGCTTGGCCTGTTCGGGAATGATATTGTGGGCGAACCCGGCATTGAACTTCGTCACCGAAACGACCACGGAGGACAGGGGATCGACCGAGCGCGAGGCAATCGTCTGCAGTGCGTTCACGATCTGCGAACCGATGACGATCGGGTCGATCGTGCGGTGCGGCTGGGCGGCATGGCCGCCGCGGCCATCGATGGTGATGGTGAATTCGTCGGTGGAGGCCATAATCGGGCCGACGCGGCTGCCGAACTGGCCGACCGGCATGCCCGGCATATTGTGCATGCCGTAGACTTCCTCGATGGCGAAACGCTCCATCATGCCGTCCTTGACCATTTCATGGCCGCCGGCGCCGCCTTCTTCGGCCGGCTGGAAGATTACGGCGACCGCGCCTTTGAAATTGCGGGTTTCGGCCAGATATTTTGCAGCGCCGAGAAGCATGGCGGTGTGGCCGTCATGGCCGCAGGCGTGCATCTTGCCGGATGTTGTCGAAGCCCAGGGCTTGCCGCTGGTTTCGGTCATCGGCAGGGCATCCATGTCGGCGCGCATGCCGATGGTGCGGCCTTCGCCGAGATTGCCCTTGATCAAGCCGACGACGCCGGTGCGGCCGATCCCGGTCACGATTTCGTCAACGCCGAATTCTTTCAATTTGTTTTCAACAAAAGCTGCCGTATTTTCGACGGCAAACAGCAGTTCCGGCTTCGTGTGGAGGTGGCGGCGCCATTCCGTGACTTCGGTCTGGAGTTCTGCTGCGCGGTTGAGAATAGGCATTTTGGTTTCCTGTGGGTCCATTGCGGGCATGGGATACGGGATATTTGGCATCGGCGCAAAAGAATGGTCTTTGCCATCTCCTCGCCATATAGGTTAAATAGCCGGACGATACGAGGCAATTCCCGAAATTTCGAGGTTTGATGTGCAGACAACTGGAATTCGCAAGAGTGGCGCGTTGAAGCTATTCGCAGTCCTGACAGGCGCCTGCGCCTCGCTGCTGTCGGCCACACTGCCGAGCGTGGCCAATCCGCAGCTGGTTGTCGATGTCAGTTCGCTGAAGGTTTACGAGCAACGGGAAATCTACCAGAAATGGTATCCGGCCTCGCTGACCAAGCTGATGACGGCGTATACCACCTTTCGGGCGCTGAAATCCGGGCAGCTGACGCTGGAAACACCGGTTATCATGAGCAAGAACGCCGCCGGCGAGCCGCCGAGCAAGATGTTCTACAAGCCCGGCCAGGCCGTGACGCTCGACAGCGCGCTGAAGATGATGCTGATCAAATCGGCCAACGACATTGCCGTTGCGATTGGCGAGACCGTTGCCGGGTCCGAGCCCGCTTTTGTCAACCAGATGAATGCCGAAGCCAAGCGTATCGGCATGACCTCGTCGCATTTTGTCAATCCGAACGGATTGCCCGGTGCCGGTCAGTACACCACGGCCCGCGATCTCGCCGTTCTGGCGATCACGATCAAGCGCGAGTTTCCGCAATATGCGCCGTACTTTGCCTATGAAGGCTTCACCACGGGCAAGAAAAACTATCCCAACTTCAACATGCTGATCGGCCGTTTCGATGGTGCCGACGGCATGAAGACCGGTTTCATCTGCGCCTCGGGCTTCAATCAGGTTTCCTCCGCCACGCGCAATGGCCGTGCCGTCGTGTCCGTCGTTCTGGGCGCTGACAGCCTTGGCGGCCGGGCGGATGAATCCGCGCGGTTGCTGCAGCTGGGGCTTACCTCAAGCAATGCCGGCAAGCCCGGCCTTGGCCAGATTGCGCCCTATGGCGAGACGCGTGACATGGTTGCCGATGTCAGCAAGGAAATCTGCAACCCGAAGGCTGCCAAGGTGCGTTCGGAAAACCGGGATGAAGGTGGACGACAGAAGCTGCTGTCGCCCTATATTCACGAGATCAACCGCCCGCTGAACCTTGTCGCCGCCGGGCTGATCCCGGGCCTCGAGAAGGTGGACGATGTCAAGACCAAGGGGCAGATGGAGGCAGGCCAGGGCGATGTCGCCAATGTGCCGGTCCCGGTTCCCCGCCCCGTTTTCTAAAGCTTTCGCCTGCTGATCGGATAAGCCATGAGCCTTGTTTCAAACGCCGTGCCGGTGTCGATCCTCACCGGTTTTCTCGGTGCGGGAAAGACGTCCCTTCTCAACCGGCTCCTCAAGGATCCCGACCTCACCGATACCGCCGTCATCATCAACGAGTTCGGCGATGTGTCTCTCGATCACCTTCTGGTCGAGGCATCGAGCGACGGGATCATCGAACTGTCGGATGGCTGCCTCTGCTGCACGGTGCGCGGCGAACTGGTCGATACGCTGGCTGATCTGATGGACCGGATGCAGACCGGCAAGATCAAGCCGCTGAAGCGCGTGGTCATCGAAACCACCGGACTTGCCGATCCGGCGCCGGTCTTGCAGTCGGTGATGGGCAATCCTGTCATCGCCCAGAGCTACCGGCTCGATGGCGTCGTTACCGTCGTCGATGCCGCCAACGGCCTTTCCACGCTTGATCATCACGAAGAGGCGGTCAAGCAGGTGGCGATGGCGGACCGGCTGGTGATCAGCAAGATATCGCTGGCGACGCCGGATGTGGTGAATGCGCTAAAGGCGCGGCTGCGGGCCCTCAATCCGCGCGCACCGATGATCGATGGCGATCTGCCGGAAGCGGGCAAGGCTGAACTCTTCCATTGCGGGCTCTACGATCCCGCCACCAAGATCGCCGATGTCGGCCGCTGGCTGCAGGACGAGGCGGCGGCGGACCACGATCATCATCACGACCACGAACACGACCACGAACACGATCATGAACATGGTCATTGCGGCCACGACAATTGTGGTCATGACCACCACCATCATCATCATGATGAGAACCGGCATGGGGCGGATATCCGGTCTTTCAGTCTTGTCCACGACCGGCCGATCGAGCCGATGGCGCTCGAAATGTTCGTCGATCTCCTGCGCTCGGCCCATGGCGAAAAGCTGCTGCGGATGAAGGCGATCGTCTCGATGACCGACAATCCCGACCGGCCGCTGATCCTGCATGGCGTGCAGACCGTGTTCCATGCGCCGCAGCGCATGGCCGCATGGCCCGATCCGGCCGACCGGCGCACCCGCATGGTGCTGATCACCAAGGACCTGCCGGAAGCCTTCGTGCGCGATCTCTTCGATGCCTTTACCGGCAAGCCGCGCATCGACCGGCCCGACCGGCAGGCGCTCGAGGACAATCCGCTGGCGGTTCCAGGGCTCAGACTGTAACGCAACGGCGAGGGCCTTGCATGTTTCCGGAGCTGGGCGACGGTATCGGCAACATGCGGGCGCCAGCCCATCCTGCCAGCCGTCCCGGCGGCTGGAGTGTCAGCGCTTCCCTCGGCTTCCATCTCCTGATCGGGCTCGCCCTGCTTTTCGCCGTGACGCCGCGCCGCCAGGCACCGTCATCGCAAGAGAGCGTCAGCGTCGATGTGCTGACGCAGCAGCAGTTCGAGGCAGCGAGCAGCCCGGCGGCTGCCGAGGTGCAATCCCAGCCGGCGCCGCAATCCCAATCCCAACCGCGACCCACGAGTGATGCGGTCAATGCGCCACAAAGAGAAACTCCGGTTCCGGCATTTGAGAAACTGTCGACAGACCAGCCGCGCCCGCAGGTGGATGCGATGGTTCAGGCAAAGAACCTGCAGTCGGCAAAGGTTCTAGCCGATCCGCGCAGTGCCAAGGCGCGGAAGGCGATGGGTCAGCTTGCATCCTCCGAGCGTATCGTCCAGCTCTGCAATATCGAGGCAATGGAACAGGTGCATCTCTGGAAGCCGACGTTAAAGCCGGATTTTCTGGTCGCCTATGCGATGGCAGATACGGAGCTGTCGGGGCAAAAGCTCAAGGCGGATGGCGGGGCGTTTCGCAGCAAGAGCCGCTGGTACAAGATCGGGTTCACCTGCGAAGTGACGCCGGACCTCAAGCAGGTCGTCTCGTTTGCCTTTGCGGTTGGCAGCGAGATTGCGAAAAGCGAATGGGCCGATCACAACCTGACCGCGGATGATGGTCCGGTGGATTAGAGCCTCGTACTCAATATTGATCGTATGAGGCTCTAATTGCCGCAGGCAGCGGCCCTTGCAAGAAAGAACGCCTTTTCGCTGCTGTTACGGGTGAGGCTTGCCGCGCGCTCGAATTCGGCCTTGGCGTCCGCCAGGCGTCCGGCCCGGTACAGGAAATCCCCTCTTGCGGCGGGCAGGGGGACGTAGTTTTGCAGTCCCGCTGCCGGATCGATCTCGTCAAGGCGCGCGAGCCCGGCTTCCGGCCCAAATGCCATGCTATGGGCGACGGCCCGGTTGAGATCGACCACCGGCGACGGCATGACGTCGCGCAGCGTGTCGTAAAGCCCGGCAATTTTATGCCAGTCCGTGTCTTCCGCCTTGCGCGCCCGGGCGTGACAGGCGGCCAGAGCCGCCTGCAGGGCATAGGGACCATGTGCGCCGCCGAGCGCTTCCACACGCTTGAGGGCTGCAAGCCCGCGCCGGATCAGGAGCTGGTCCCAGTGGGCACGGTTTTGCTCGGTCAACAGGATCGGCGCGCCGTCCGGTGCCACGCGGGCATTGAGACGGGAGGCCTGGATTTCCATCAGCGACAAGAGGCCGAGCACTTCCGGCTCGTCCGGCATGAGGCCGGCGAGGATGCGGCCGAGACGTTGGGCCTCCGCGCAGAGCGCCGGGCGGATCAGGTCTTCGCCTGCGGTGGCGGCATAGCCCTCGTTGAAGATCAGGTAGATCACTTCCAGAACGGATGCGAGCCGTTCTGCGCGCTCTGCGCCGCGCGGCACCGCAAAGGTGAGGCCGGCATTGCCGATCGTCTTCTTGGCTCTCACGATCCGCTGGGCGATGGTGGTTTCGTTGGAGAGAAAGGCGCGGGCAATTTCATCGGTCGTCAAACCGCCGATCAGCCGCAGGGTCAGCGCTGCCCGCGCCTCTGTCGAAAGCACGGGATGGCAGGCAGCAAAGAGGAGACCCAGCAGCTCGTCGCCGAGATCGTCGTCCAGCGCCGCTTCGATATCCTCGACGCTGGTATCACGCTCATCTTCGAGGTCGCGGCCGATTTCGGCATGTTTGCGCGCCAGCATCGTCTTGCGGCGCAAACCATCAATGGCGCGGCGCTTGGCGGCCGCCATCAGCCAGGCTCCCGGATTTTTCGGAACGCCGTTTACTGGCCAATCCGAGAGCGCGGTCACCAGAGCGTCCTGCGCCAGTTCTTCCGCCAGCCCGACATCCCGCACCATCCGCGCCAGGCCGCCGATCAGGCGGGCCTGTTCGATCCGGAACACTGTCTCGATTGCCTGATGCGTTTCGTTTGCCGCCATACTTATGGATTAAACGAGCGGGAAAGGCCGCGTCAAGCCAGCGGTAGTCTGACGCGGCCCGGCCGAAATCAGCGCTTGGCTGCCTTTTCGCGCAGGCGTTCTTCCTGTTCGGCCAGTTCCGGCGTGAACGCCTCGCCGAAATCGGCTGCCTCGAACACTTGGCGGATTTCCAGCTCGCTTGGGCCGGGCATCGGGTTGGGGCAGCGCTTGGCCCATTCGACGGCCTGCGCCATGTCCTTGACTTCCCACAGCCAGAAACCGGCGATCAGTTCGCGGGTTTCGGCAAAGGGCCCATCGATGACGGTGCGTGACGGGCCGTCGAAGGCGATCCGCTTGCCCTTGACGGAGGGATGCAGCCCTTCGCCGGCCATCATGATGCCGGCATTGACCAGCTCCTCGTTATATTTGCCCATGGCTTCCAGAAGCTCGGTCGTCGGCATGACGCCTGCTTCGCTATCCTTCGATGCCTTGACGATCACCATCACACGCATTGTGTTCTCCCTTGATTATTGGAAGCCGGAATGGCCTTCCTGACCATACGACGAACGACGCCCGGCTCGATCGACATCGTTCCGGAATTTTTTTGAGAAATCTAGAGAAGTTGTGATGGAGAGGACTGCTTGGCCGTCTTTACGGCAGAATGTGCCCGGCGGGACAGAACAGGTCTCTCGCCGTCAAGTTTGACCTTGGACGTCAAGCCTTCTTGCGGATGACGAAACGGTGGCCGCCGGACAGCGCCTCGGATTGCTCCAGGCTATGGCCGTCCTCGTTGCAGAAATGCGGAATGTCGATGATGGCAAGCGGGTCGGTGGTCTCGACCGTGATCAGCGTGCCGGGAGCAAGGGAAAGCATGCGCTTGCGTGTTCGCAAGACCGGCAAGGGGCATTTCAGCCCCTTGAGGTCATAGATCAGGCCGTCGGGCATCAATTGCCCCAGAGTTTCCAGAATGGCCGCTTCTTCGGCTGCTGTTCGGCCACTGCCTGTTCGGCGACCGGTGCCGCGTCGGTGGCGGCCGCTGTCTGGGCGGCTGCGGCATCGGCGGGCTTCTTCACCGTTGCGGTCGTAACAGGCTGGGGCGTTGCCGTTGCTGCGGCTTGCTGCACGGCCTGCTTCTGGCCAGCCGGCTGCTGTTCTTGAGCCGCGTTGATAGGCGCTGCGGCTGCCGGCTCGAGCTGCTGCGCATCGGCGCCGCTCTTGGAAAACAGGCTGCCCCAGAAGCCTTTGCGCGCAGCGCCCGGCTGTTCGACGGCGGCCTGCTGCACTGGTTTGGGCAACGGATTTTCCGCAGGCACCGGCACGTTTTTGCCGTTCTTGGTGGACTTGTCCAGCTCGGCCTTCTGGATTTCGATCGCCTTCTTGACCTCTTCCAGCTCGGCCCGGCGGGCTTCCTGCTTTTCGAGGTCGGCGACCTTCATAAGCTTGCCGGCGTCCAGCGAGGTACCGGTCGGGGCATAGGCCAGTTCCTTGCCGACGCGCTGCTTGGCGACGATCGCCTTGCGCTCGGCTTCGCTCGGCTCATACCAGACCATGCCGTCGAGCTTCTTGGTCGCCTTGGCGTAGTCGTCGTTGTATTTCTTGTTATAGCTGGCGAGCGCGCCCTGCATGGTTGCCGGGGTCGACATGGCCGGGCATTGGCCGGTCGGCGAGAATTTGCCGTCGGTCTGCTGGTTGAAGACGTATTTCTTCTCGCAGATATTCACTTCCGGCGGCCGTTTGGTGATCTCGAACTGGTCGTAGCCGGGCTTCAGCATGTTCCAGAAGTCGATGTTCGGGCTGTTTTTGTGCCGCGCCATGTTCTCGGCCGTCATGCGGAAGGGCAGGGCCTGCAGTTGGATCGCCTGCTGGCCGCCCTTGTAGGCATCGCGCGACAGCGCAAAGATTTCCTGCATCTGCTCGTCGGTCATCGAATAGCAACCCGACGAAGAACAGGCGCCGTGGATCATCAGATTGGTGCCGAAACGGCCGTTGGCCTGGTCGAAGCGGTTGGGAAAGCCGGTATTGATGGCCAGATAATAGCTGGAATTCGGATTCATCTGGCCGGGCGAGATCGGGTAGAACCCTTCCGGCGCCTGGCGGTCGCCTTCCTTTACCTTCGGGCCGAGCTTGCCCGACCAGGCGCAGATCTTGTACTGGCGCAGCATCTCGTAGCGGTTGGAGGCATTGGCCTTCCAGACTTCGAGAACGCCTTCCTCCTTGAAGATGCGCAGCATGATCGGCGAATCCTTCGCCATGCTCATTGCCTGCATCTTCTGGACGATCTTGCCGGAGAGCTGGTAGTTGACCTTGCTGGAGACCTTCTTGAGGTCGACATCGACGGTGTCCATCGCCTCATTGGCGGTGCAGCTCGAAAGGAGCGCAGCGATGGCAGCGGTGGCAACAAGATGTGTCAAACGCATCGGCAAAGGTCCATCAAGAAAACTGTCGAACGTGGCTTTCCGTGCAGGCGGTCCACAGGGAATCAATATGCCCTTTTACTTCACAAAATATTAACCTTACAAAACCGCCCTGCTCAACCGTTCCAGACGCCCAGAATATGGCCAAGGTTGGACCGCGCACAGATTTGCCACGCCGATCCTCCCAAAGCCAGCAAATTTGCTTAGAGCTGGCGGCCGATCGCCAGGTATTTCTGGCGGCGGTCAGAGCGCAATTCGTCGCCGGTGCGGCCCGAAAGCTCCTTCAGCGCATCGGCGATGACGGTGCCGGTCTTCTCGATCACGGCGTTGGGATCGCGATGCGCGCCGCCGACTGGCTCGGTGATGATGCCGTCGATGATGCCGAGCGACTTCAGGTCTTCGGCCGTGATCTTCATGTTGGTTGCCGCTTCCTTGGCACGCGTACTGTCGCGCCAGAGGATGGAGGCGGCCCCTTCCGGCGAGATGACGCTGTAGATCGAGTGCTCCAGCATGTAGACGCGGCTGCCGGTGGCGATCGCGATCGCGCCGCCGGAACCACCTTCGCCGATGACCACGGAGACGATCGGAACCCGCATGTTCAGGCACATTTCGGTCGAGCGGGCGATGGCCTCGGCCTGGCCGCGTTCTTCGGCGCCAATGCCCGGATAGGCGCCGGCCGTATCGATCAGGGTGATCAGCGGCAGGCCGAAACGGTCGGCCATCTCCATGACGCGGATCGCCTTGCGGTAGCCTTCCGGCCGGGCGCTGCCGAAATTGTGCTTGATGCGCGACTTGGTGTCGTTGCCCTTTTCCTGGCCGATGACGGCGACAGGGGTGCCGCGGAAGCGCGCGAGACCTGCCTGGATCGCCTCGTCATTGGCAAACTTGCGATCGCCGGCCAGCGGCGTGAATTCGGTGAAGAGGTTGGCGGCATATTCCTGGAAATGCGGGCGCTGCGGATGGCGCGCGACCTGCGTCTTCTGCCAGGGGTTCAGCTTGGAATAGATTTCGGCCATCGCCTCGCGGGCGCGGACTTCCAGACGCTCGACCTCGTCGGCCGTGTCGATGCTCTCGTCCTCGCTGGCAATCTTCTTCAGCTCGTGAATCTTGCCTTCGAGATCGGAGATTGGTTTTTCGAAATCGAGATAATTGTGCATGTGATGCGTTTCCGATCATATTGCGCCAGTGGCTACGGGTATGACGTTTCAGCCGTCCCGGCCAAGTGTTCTGGCGCTCCTAATCCTGTTTTTTCGCGTGTTTGGCAAGAGGGTGATGGTTTTGGACCAGCTGATGCAGCCGTTCTTCCAGCACATGGGTATAGATTTGTGTCGTTGAAATGTCCGAATGTCCGAGAAGTTCCTGCACGGCGCGAAGGTCGGCGCCATTGGCAAGCAGATGGCTGGCAAAGGCATGGCGCAGCACATGCGGCGAGATCGCCGCAACGCGGATGCCGGCGCGGGCGGCGAGATCCTTCAAGTCGCGGGCAAAAACCTGCCGCGGCAGGTAACCCGCCTTGCCGGAGGAGGGAAAGAGCCACGGGCTTTCCGGCGGCGGCGTTTTCTGCGCGGCATTGTCGCTGGCCATCGCCGTGCCATAGGCCTGCATCGCGCGGATCGCCGAATGCGACAGCGGCACCATGCGCTCCTTGTTGCCCTTGCCGCGAACGACGAGAAAACGGCCGTTCTGGGCAAGCACGGAGGCCGGTAGCGATACGAGCTCGCTGACGCGCATACCGGTGGCATAGAGCAGTTCGATCAGCGCATGCATGCGCAGCCGCGCAACCGTATCGCCGCCGCTTTTTGCCGCTTCCGCTTCCGCCTGACCGATCAGCTTGGACACGTCGTCGATGCTGAGCACCTTGGGCAGCGAACGGCCTTTCTTCGGCGCGTCGAGAACGCCGGTCGGATCGTCCGTGCGCAGGCCTTCGGCATAGAGAAACTTGTAGAACTGCCGCAGTGCCGAGAGCCTGCGGGCCTGCGAGGAGGCCTTGAAGCCCTGCTGCGCCAGATGCGAGAGATAGGCGCGCAGGTCATCGGAAGCTGCATCCGTCGGCTTGACGCCGCGCTGCTTTAAGAAGGAATAGGCGTCTTCGAGATCGCGCTCATAGGAGATCAACGTGTTGTTGGCAGCACCCCGTTCGGCGCTCATCATCTCCAGGAAGGATTCCATATGGGCGGCGGAAAGATCGATCATTGCGGCTTGTTGATCCGCTCGGAGGGAATGCGGATGGTGACGTCGCGCTCGACCGGATTGACGAATGTCACCAGCGCCACCATCGTTCCATAGATCACGCCGCCGATCAGGGCGCAGATGAACAGGAACCGGAACAGGGTGGGCATTTTCAACTCCTAGAGCCTCGTATGATCAATGAGGCAACAGCATGCGCCTCATTGATCATGCGAGGCTCTGACGTCAGGGGTCTATATGACCATGCCTGTTTGCAAGTGCAAGAACCGCTGTATCGCGCGGGATTCCCGTGACCTTGTATGCCGTGAAGTCTTGACGCTTCCAGCTGTTTTGTCGATACCGGAGCGGAACGGGGAAATTAAAACTGCATGAGCGACGTGATTGAACCGGTTTCCGAAGCGCTGGTCGAGCGGGCGAAGGCCGCGCTCGGGCGACGAAACCTCGTCTTCGTCGGTCTGATGGGGGCTGGAAAATCGGCGGTCGGCCGGATTACGGCCTCGGCGCTCGGAATTCCCTTCGTCGATTCCGATCATGAAATCGAGCGTGTTTCGCGCATGACGATCACGGAACTCTTCGCGGCCTATGGCGAAGACGAGTTCCGCGCATTGGAGACCCGCGTCATCAAGCGGTTGCTCAAGACCGGCCCGCGCGTCGTTTCCACCGGCGGTGGCGCCTATATCAACGAGCGCACCCGCAAGCATATCAAGCGCCAGGGTCTCTCTGTCTGGCTGAATGCCGAGCTTGAGGTGCTGTGGGAGCGGGTCAACAAGCGTGACAGCCGTCCGCTCCTCAAAACCGAAAACCCCAAGCAGACGCTGGAAAACCTCATGCACGCCCGCTATCCAATCTATGCTGAGGCGGACCTGACGGTGCTGTCGCGCGATGTCAAGAAAGAGGTGATGGTGGAAGAGGTTCTTGCCGCTCTCGCCAGTCTCCCGAAGAAGTGAAGCCATGACCACGACCCGTTTATCTGCCGCCCGCAAAACCGTCCGCGTCAATCTCGGCGACCGGTCCTATGATATCCTCATCGGTCCCGGCCTCATTGCAACGGCCGCAGACGAGATCGCCGGGCGCCTGAAGGGCCGGCGCATGGCCGTGATCACCGACGAGCATGTCGCACCGCTCTATCTCGAGCCGTTGATGGAAAGCCTGAAAGTAAAGGGCATCACCGCCGTGTCGCTGGTTTTGCCGGCCGGCGAAAAGACCAAGAGCTTCGAACATCTGATCCCGGTCTGCGAGGCGATCCTTGGGGCCCGCATCGAGCGCAACGATGCCGTTATCGCCCTTGGCGGCGGCGTCATCGGCGATCTCACCGGCTTTGCCGCCGGTATCGCCCGGCGCGGATCGCGCTTCATCCAGATCCCGACGTCGCTTCTGGCCCAGGTGGATTCGTCCGTCGGCGGCAAGACCGGCATCAACTCGCCGCACGGCAAGAACCTGATC
This sequence comes from Rhizobium sp. Root483D2, assembly GCF_001426685.1. Classification (GTDB taxonomy): domain Bacteria; phylum Pseudomonadota; class Alphaproteobacteria; order Rhizobiales; family Rhizobiaceae; genus Pararhizobium; species Pararhizobium qamdonense. The sequence continues at coordinate 461,858 of NZ_LMFB01000019.1, forward strand.
GGCGTGTTCCATCAGCCGGATCTGGTTCTGGCCGATACGGATGTGCTGGATACGCTCAGCCCGCGCGAATTCAAGGCAGGCTATGCCGAGGTCGCCAAATATGGCCTGATCGACAAGCCGGACTTCTTTGCCTGGCTGGAAAACAACTGGCAGGCCGTCTTTGCCGGCGGCGACGTCCGTATCGAGGCGATCGCCATCAGCTGCCAGGCCAAGGCCGATGTGGTTGCTGCCGACGAACGCGAAAACGGCCAGCGGGCGCTGCTCAATCTCGGGCACACATTCGGCCATGCGCTGGAGGCGGCGACGCAGTATGATGGCGCGCGTCTCGTGCACGGCGAGGGGGTGGCGATCGGCATGGTGCTGGCCCATCAGTTCTCGGCGCGCATGAACCTTGCAAGCCCCGATGACGCCAGGCGCGTCGAAGCGCATCTGCGGGCGGTGGGCCTGCCGACCCGCATGGATGAAATTCCCGGCACTTTGCCGCCCGTGGAGACGCTGATGAACGCGATTGCCCAGGACAAGAAGGTCAGTGGCGGCAAGCTCACCTTCATCCTGACGCGCGGCATCGGCCAGTCCTTTGTCGCCGATGACGTTCCGGGATCGGAAGTGACCGCGTTTCTCAAGGAAAAGCATCCGGGATGAGCAACGAAGCCTTCACGCTCTTCCTGACCGACTACGGTCCGGGCATTCTGATCATTCTCGTGATGATCGTGCTGTCGGCTTTTTTCTCCGGCTCGGAAACGGCGCTGACTGCGGCATCGCGCTCAAGGATGCACACGCTGGAGGCCAATGGCGATGAGCGGGCCGGCATGGTCAACCGCCTGATCGAACGCCGCGACCGGCTGATCGGCGCGCTTCTGATCGGCAACAACCTTGCCAATATCCTGTCGTCATCGATCGCCACCAGTCTGTTCCTGCATTTCTTCGGCGCGTCCGGCGTGGCCTATGCGACGCTCGCCATGACGATCATTCTGGTCATCTTTGCCGAGGTGCTGCCGAAAAGCTGGGCGATCGCATCGCCGGACCGGTTTGCGCTTGGCGTGGCACGCACGGTCAATGTCATCGTTCTGGTGGTCGGCCCGGTTTCGAGCCTGGTCAACTGGATCGTGCGCCGCATTCTCGGCCTGTTCGGCATCAATCTGTCTTCGGAAATGCCGATGCTGACGGCGCATGAGGAATTGCGCGGTGCGGTCGATTTCCTGCACCGGGAAGGCTCGGTCATCAAGGCCGACCGCGACCGGCTCGGCGGCGTTCTCGATCTGGGCGAGCTGGAAATTTCCGACATCATGATCCACCGCACCTCGATGCGCGGCATCAATGCCGATGATGCGCCGGAAGTGGCGGTTCGCGCGGTGCTCGAAAGTCCCTATACCCGCATGCCGGTCTGGCGCGGATCGACCGACAACATCATCGGGGTCGTGCATGCCAAGGACCTGTTGCGGGCGCTGGCGGAACCGGATGTCGAGCCGGAAAATCTGGATATCGTCCGCATCGCGCAAAAGCCGTGGTTCGTGCCGGAAACCACCAATCTGAAGGAACAGCTCAACGCCTTCCTGCGCCGCAAGGTGCATTTCGCCATCGTCGTCGATGAATATGGCGAGGTGCAGGGGCTGGTGACGCTGGAGGATATTCTGGAGGAAATCGTCGGCGATATTTCCGACGAACACGATATCGAAATCCAGGGCGTGCGCCAGGAAGCCGACGGCTCGATCGTCGTGGATGGCAGCGTGCCGATCCGCGATCTCAACCGCGCACTCGACTGGACCCTGCCGGACGAGGAGGCGACCACGGTTGCCGGGCTTGTCATCCACGAATCCCGGACGATCCCGGAGGAGCGGCAGGCGTTTACCTTCTACGGCAAGCGCTTCATCGTCATGAAGCGGGTGAAGAACCGGATCACGCGGCTCAGAATCCGGCCAGCCGATGACCCGACCCTGCCTCCGCTGCCGGTCAAGACCGAAAGCGTCGAGTAATTCAGGCAGGTTTTGAAACGGTCAGCCCTTGTGGCTGCCGATGCCGCTCACCAGCGGGTGGCTTCGCCTGGAACAGCCGGTTCCAGCGCCAGCGCATGCAATCCGGCGTCGATCTCGGGCTGCAAAACCTCGTTGATGGCGCGGTGGCGGGCGATGCGGCTCATGCCGATGAACGCGCTGGAGACGATGCGCACCCGCATATGGGTTTCGCCGGTGCCGTCGATGTCCGGATGATGACCGGCATGCAGGTGGCTTTCGTTGACAACGATCAGCCGTTCGGGCGAAAAAGCCGTGTTGAGTTTTGTTTCGATGCGGCTTTGAAGCGACATGTTTTAGCCCCGATTCTCTGGCTTTTCGGCTGGCATCGATCGTAAACGAGCGGCCCGTCCGGGATTGCGCTGTGCGCGGTGCAAAATGGCTTCACAAAGCCTGCAACATTCCCGTTTGTCAATTCTTGTTGTGGCGTCCGCCACGCCCCATAATTAGCGCCATGAAACTTGATTCAAAATACTTTGATGGGATCCGGACGCGCCGCAGGGCGACCCAGAAGCCCGAGCCGATGGCTCCGAAGTGCCAGTGGGACGGGTGCGAGGAGAACGCCGTCCATCGCGCGCCGGTGGGCCGCAATGCAGAGAACGAGTTTTTCATGTTCTGCTTCGAACACGTCAAGGAATACAACAAGGGCTACAATTATTTTTCCGGCCTGTCCGACAGCGAGATCGCGCGCTACCAGAAGGAAGCCATCACCGGCCACCGCCCGACCTGGACGGTGGGCGTCAACAAGAACGCCAAGAATGCGCCGCAGCAGTCGCAGCAACGGTCGGGGTCGGCCGGTGCGCAGGCCCGCATGCGCGATCCCTTCGGCTTTGTCGATCAGGCGCGGGCCCGCGCCAACCGGCAGGAGCCGCGGCTGCGCAAGCTGAAGACATTGGAGGCCAAGGCCTTCGAAACGCTGGGTCTGCATGCCAATGCAACTGCGGCAGATGTGAAGTCGGCGTATAAAGAGCTTGTAAAAAAGCATCACCCCGATGCAAATGGCGGAGACAGGGGATCGGAAGAGCGTTTTCGCGCCGTGATCCAGGCATATCAATTGTTAAAACAGGCTGGCTTCTGCTAGGAACCCGTTTTATTACGGTCACACATTTATAAAGGCATAGACGGGAGCGCCCCCGCAAATTGATCGTAGGGGCTTTACCGTGCTGGAGACATGATGAGCAAGGTAGACCTCGATATTTCCAATCTCCCCGATACGACGGTTTCCGTCCGTGACGTTTTCCGTATCGATACCGATCTGCGCGTGCCGGCCTATTCGAAGGGCGATGCCTATGTGCCGGATCTCGATCCCGACTATTTGTTCGACCGCGAGACGACGCTCGCCATCCTGGCCGGCTTTGCCCATAACCGCCGCGTGATGGTGTCCGGTTATCACGGCACCGGCAAATCGACCCATATCGAGCAGGTCGCGGCCCGTCTCAACTGGCCCTGCGTGCGCGTCAACCTAGACAGCCATGTCAGCCGTATCGATCTCGTCGGCAAGGACGCGATCGTCGTCAAGGACGGCATGCAGGTCACCGAATTCAAGGACGGCATCCTGCCCTGGGCCTACCAGCACAATGTCGCGCTCGTCTTCGACGAATATGATGCCGGCCGCCCGGACGTGATGTTCGTCATTCAGCGCGTGCTCGAATCATCGGGCCGCCTGACGCTGCTCGACCAGAGCCGCGTCATCAGGCCGCACCCGGCTTTCCGCCTGTTTTCGACGGCCAACACCGTGGGCCTCGGCGATACGACCGGCCTCTATCACGGCACGCAGCAGATCAACCAGGCGCAGATGGACCGCTGGTCGATCGTCACCACGCTGAACTATCTGCCGCATGACAACGAGGTCGATATCGTTGCCGCCAAGGTCAAGGGCTTCACCAAGGATCGCGGCCGTGACACGGTTTCCAAGATGGTCCGCGTTGCCGATCTCACCCGTGCAGCCTTCATCAACGGCGACCTGTCGACCGTGATGAGCCCGCGTACCGTCATCACCTGGGCTGAAAACGCGCATATCTTCGGCGATATCGCCTTTGCGTTCCGCGTCACCTTCCTCAACAAGTGCGACGAGCTTGAGCGGGCGCTGGTGGCCGAACACTATCAGCGCGCCTTCGGTGTCGAGCTGAAGGAAAGCGCTGCCAATATCGTGCTCGAAGCCACGGCCTGATCGATGGCAGGCCGGGGCGACAATTCGAAAGCAAGGCCGGCCGGCGTCGTGGATGTGGAACCGTTCCGCCGCGCACTGACCGGTTGTATCCGCTCGATTGCCGGCGATTCGGAGGTCGAGGTCGTGTTTGCCAACGAGCGTCCGGGCCTTTCGGGCGAACGCGTGCGGCTGCCGGAAATCTCCAAGCGGCCGACGCGCCAGGAACTTGCGGTGACCCGCGGGCTCGGCGATTCCATGGCGCTGCGCAAGGCCTGCCATGATGCCCGCATCCACGCCACCATGGCGCCGCAGGGTGCCGACGCACGCGGCATTTTCGATGCCGTCGAGCAGGCGCGCGTCGAGGCGATCGGGTCGCTGCGCATGACCGGCGTTGCCAGCAATCTGACATCGATGCTGGACGAGAAATACGCCCGGGCCAATTTCGGCAATATCGACCGCCAGGCGGATGCGCCGATCGAAGAGGCGGTTGCCCTGATCGTGCGCGAAAAGCTGACCGGCCAGAAGCCGCCTGCCTCCGCCGGCAAGGTGCTTGATCTCTGGCGCGATTTCATCGAGGAAAAAGCCGCCGGCGACATGAAGGAATTGTCTGCGGCTGTGAACGATCAGCAGGCCTTTGCCCGCGTCGTGCGCAATATGCTGACCTCGATGGAGATGGCCGAGAAATACGGCGACGACGATGTCGAGCCGGACGATCAGGAAAGCCAGACCGACGAGGACCAGCCGCGCAGCCAGGAGCAGGATGAAAACAGCTCCGACGACGATGCCGGCTCCGACGCCGCTCCAGCCGACGAAAACGAATCTGCCGACGAGCAGATGGACGACGGCGAGATGGACGGTGCCGAAATCTCCGAAGAGGAGATGTCGGACGATGGCGAGGACGACAGCGAAACGCCCGGCGAGGTCAAGCGGCCGAGCCATCCGTTCGACGATTTCAACGATAAGGTCGATTACGGCGTCTTTGCCGAGGAATTCGACGAGACGACCACGGCCGAAGAGCTTTGCGACGAAGCCGAACTCGACCGCCTGCGCGCCTTCCTCGACAAGCAGCTGGCGCATTTGCAGGGCGCGGTCGGCCGTCTGGCCAACCGGTTGCAGCGCCGCCTGATGGCGCAGCAGAACCGGTCCTGGGAATTCGACCTGGAAGAGGGCTATCTCGATTCGGCGCGGCTGACGCGCATGATCATCGACCCGATGCAGCCGCTCTCCTTCAAGCGCGAGAAGGATACCAATTTCCGCGATACGGTCGTCACGCTGCTGATCGACAATTCCGGCTCGATGCGCGGACGGCCGATCACGGTTGCGGCGACCTGCGCGGATATCCTGGCCCGCACGCTGGAGCGCTGCGGCGTCAAGGTCGAAATCCTCGGCTTCACGACCAAGGCCTGGAAGGGCGGACAGTCGCGTGAAAAATGGCTGGCCAGCGGCAAGCCGCAGATGCCGGGACGTCTCAACGATCTGCGCCACATCATCTACAAGTCCGCCGACGCCCCTTGGCGCCGCGCGCGCCGCAATCTCGGCCTGATGATGCGCGAGGGTTTGCTGAAGGAAAATATCGACGGCGAAGCGCTGATCTGGGCACATAACCGCCTGCTTGGCCGTTCCGAGCAGCGCCGCATCCTGATGATGATCTCGGATGGTGCGCCGGTTGATGATTCCACCCTGTCGGTCAATCCGGGCAACTATCTCGAACGGCACCTGCGCGCTGTCATCGATCAGATCGAGACGCGCTCACCAGTCGAATTGCTGGCGATCGGTATCGGCCACGACGTGACGCGCTATTATCGCAAGGCCGTGACCATCGTCGATGCCGACGAGTTGGCAGGTGCGATGACCGAGCAGCTGGCGTCGCTGTTCGACGACGAGAGCTCCCGGCGCCGGGCTGCTGCGCCACGGCGGCGTGCGAGCTGATTGTCTTGCCGGCCGGGGCACGACTATGGCTCCGGTCTTTTCTGCATATTGCATGGTGAATTTTCCGGAGCCGTTTTGTGCTTCCTGCCGGCCTGCCAGAAGGACGTCTTTTGAAAGCGACACTGATCCAGGCCGCCGCCCTTTCCCTGTTCCTGGCCGCTACGCCCTCGGTTGCGGCGCCGCTCGCACCGTCCGAAACCGTTCCGGTGAAAAGCCGGCAGATCGAGAATTTCAAGATCGGCTCGGATCAGAAACGGTTCGGCAAGCTGGAATTTATCGGCGGCATCGAAATGTCGTCGTCGAACGCGCTGCTCGGCGCGATTTCGTCGATCCGCTTTCGTCCGGACCGGAAGTCCTTCCTCGCGATCATGGATACCGGCCATTGGGTCGAAGGTGAAATCCGGCGCGACCAGGAGGGCAAGCTCTCCGGCACGAGCGATCTCACCGTCACCTCGATGATCGACGCCAACGGCCGCTCGGAGCAGGTCAAGGAGCGGATGGATTGCGAGGGCGTCGCCCTGCGAAACGGTGAGGTTCTGGCGAGCTATGAGGGGTTGCACCGCGTCGATGTCTATCCGGATCCGGGCTTTGCCCAGTCCGGGCCTTTGGCGACCCTGCCGCTTCTCATTCCGGTCACGTCGCTGCGTGGCAATCGCGGTCTGGAAACCATCGCCGTCTCTCCGAAGGACAGTCCGCTTGCAGGCGGCGTCACCGTGGTGTCGGAGCTGAGTTTCGACGCGAACGGAAACCTTCTGGCTGCCGTGCTTGACGGTCCACGCAAAGGCATTTTCGGTGTCGTCCGCAAGGGGGCGTTTGCCGTGACCGACGGCGCGTTCCTGCCCAATGGCGACCTCCTCATTCTGGAGCGTCGCTTCAGCTTTGCCGAGGGCATCGGCATGCAGATCCGCCGCATCAAGGGTGACGCTATCAAGCCGGGCGCAGTGGTCGATGGCGACATTCTTTTGAATGCCGACATGGGCTATCAGATCGACAATATGGAAGGCCTCGACGTGATCGTCGAGCCCGGCGACACCCGCCTCATCCTCGTGCCTGACGACAATCACTCGATCCTCGAGCGCAACCTGATGCTGGAATTCCGGTTGACCGAATAGAAAAACAGGCAAGAAAAAACCCGCATCATGGGAGTGATGCGGGCTGCATTGCTTTCATCGGGTATCCGTCTCAGGCGTTGGCCTTCGCACCCGGCATCGGCTTGATCACGTTCATCAATGCGCCATAGGGCAACAGCATGACCAGGCCGACGATGATCTTGACGCTGAGGTCGCCGAGCGCCCAGGAGATCCAGCGCGGTGCTTCTGCGGTCATGACGCCGAGGATCGGCGCGCTTTCGAGCGCGAAGGGATCGTTCGGGCCAAAGACCACGAAGACGGCGGCAAAGGCGAAGGAGAAGAAGATCGCGGTATCGAGGAAAGAGCCGAACAGCGACCCGATCAGCGGCGCGCGCCACCAGCTCTGCGCCCGCAGCCTGTTGAACACCGAAATATCCAGAAGCTGGCCGAACAGGAAGGCCGAACCCGAGGCGATCGCGATGCGCGGTGTGGCGACCAGCACCGACAGGACGATGGCGACGGCAAAGCCGGCAATCACCACCTTGCGGGCAGTGCGTGGTCCGAACTGGCGGTTGGTAAGGTCGGTGACGAGAAAGGCGATCGGATAGCTGAAGGCGCCCCAGGTGAGCAGATCACCCAATTGCATGCCGGCAATCGAGCCGGGCAGGGGATACTGGACCAGGAAATTGGAGGCCACGACCACGAGGGTCATCAGCGCGACATAGGTGAGAAACGTGCGGTTTTTAAGCATTTTTTTATCCTGGGGTATGCCACCAGTTGGAGCGATCGGAGCCCGCTCTTTGCCATGCTTTTGGGCCGGCAAGCGCAGACGGTTTACAGTCTATAGGACACGAGAAAAAGGCTCGCCGGTTGCCCTAGCAAGCCTTCTCATCTGTGTAATCAAGTGTGCCGGTTAAGCGGCGACAGCGACGGCTTCAGCCGTCTTCTTGACGATCTGGCGGCGCAGCAGGCGAGCGCGCATCGACAGCTCGACTTCGTCAGCCTTGATCAGGAATGCGTCGAGACCACCGCGGTGTTCAACCGAACGCAAAGCTGCGGCCGAAACGCGCAGACGGTAACGCTGGCCGAGCACGTCGGAAATCAACGTAACCTGGCACAGGTTCGGAAGGAACTTGCGCTTGGTCTTGTTGTTTGCGTGGCTCACATTGTTGCCCGACTGGACGCCCTTGCCGGTCAATTCGCAACTACGGGACATGATGCACCTATTTTTCTTTTCGCCTTCGGTCCATGCGTTGGCGGGCCATATGCCCAGGCCGCATTCCGTTGGCCATGATTGGAAAGTTGCGGTTCTATAGTCAGACAGAGCCGCGGCGTCAAGCCAAACCTTCGTTTTCCGGGAAAAACTCTTGAGAAACGCAGGGTCTTTCAAGCCGGAGATGCCGTACGGTTTGGATTCTCCTCGTCCCTATACATCTTTGCGGCGGGCAATTCTACTTTATTGGTCCATGCGTTAAGGCTTGTGGCAAAAGCGGGGTTTGCGGCGCAGAAATGCCGTAAACACACCGTATCGGCTGTTGTCGCATGACCAATTGGAAGGGCTGAGGAATGAACTGGCGCATCGGTGTCTCGGCGCTTCTGGCGTTTGCAACGGCAACGTTTTCCACAGGTACGGCTTTTGCCGCCGATATCACGCATAATACGGATTACAGCATCTCGCTTGCCGGCCTACCGATTGCCAAGGCCTCGTTCCATACGGCATTGAACGACAAGCGCTACACCATTTCCGGCACGATGAACTCGGCAGGGCTTGCCGATATTTTTGCAAAGACCTCGGGTGAAACCTCGGTATCTGGCGTCATCGGCCGTGACCAGCTGAGTGCTTCCGAATACCGGGTGCGCTATCAGAGCGGTAAGAAGGGCCGGGCGATCGATGTCCAGTTCCGTGATGGCGATGTGGTATCCGCCTCGATGAAACCGCCGCGCAAGATCCCGAAAAACTGGGTGCCGGTGACCAAGGCCGATATGCGCAATGTCGTCGATCCGCTCTCCGGCCTGATCTTTCCGGCCGATACGCGGGTCTGCCCGAAAAGCGTGCCGGTCTTTGACGGCGAATCGCGCATGGACCTGAAGCTCTCGCCCAAGGGCACAAAGCCCTTCAAGACGGAGGGTTTTTCGGGCGATGTCATCGTCTGCGGTATCAAGTTCGTGCCGAAATCCGGCTTCCGCAAGGGCCGCGACGACGTCGATTACCTGCGCAAGCTGGAAACCATGGAAATCTGGTTTGCCAAGGCTGAAGCGGTGAATGTATATGCTCCGGTCTACGTCCGCATCCCCACCAGCTACGGCCCGGTCACCATCTGGGCCACGCGGTTCGGAAGCTGACATTTCCATTTGCGCCGGGGGGCACAGGCATGAAGGTCAAGGCAACGCTGATCGGCTTTTCGGCGATCCTGATGTGGTCGCTGCTGGCGCTGTTTACCGCCGCCTCCGGCACGATGCCGCCTTTCCAGCTCTCGGCCATCTGCTTTTCGATCGGCAGTATTCCAGGCCTCGCCGTCCTGGCGCTGAAGCCCGCGCGGCTCAAGCTTCTCAGGCAGCCGGCACAGGTCTGGATCGTCGGCATTGCCGGACTGTTCGGCTACCATTTCCTCTATTTCACGGCGCTTCGGAATGCGCCGGCTGTTGAGGCCGGGCTGATAGCCTATCTGTGGCCGCTGCTGATCGTCGTCGGTTCGGCGCTTTTGCCGGGCGAGCGGCTGCGCTGGTATCATGTCGCGGGCGCCGTCTGCGGTCTGGCCGGCACGATCCTGATCGTGGCGCGCAACGGCGTCCAGTTCGATGATGCCTATGTGATGGGCTATAGCGCGGCTTTGGCCTGCGCCTTCACCTGGTCGGGATATTCGCTGCTGACGCGGCGGTTCGAGGCGGTTTCGACCGATGTCGTCACCGGCTTTTGCCTGGCAACTGCGGCGCTGTCGTTCCTGTGCCATCTTGGGCTCGAAACCACGGTCTGGCCGGAAAGCGCCACGCAATGGATTGCGGTTGTGGGTCTTGGCCTCTTGCCGGTCGGGGCTGCCTTCTATGCCTGGGATTACGGCGTCAAGAACGGCAATATCCAGATCCTCGGTGTTGCCAGCTATGCGGCACCGGTTCTGTCCACGCTGGTGCTGATCGCCTTCGGTTTTGCCGAGCCGTCGTGGCGCATTGCGCTCGCCTGCCTGTTCGTCACGGGCGGCGCGGTGCTGGCGGCCAAGGATATCATTTTCCGGGACCGGTCGCGCGCCGCGCAGCCCGCCGCGTAGACTTAGAGCGCAGACGGCTGCCAGCCGGGCGGGGCCATTTCAAAGGCCGAGAAATCAAAGCCCGGTGAAACGGTGCAGCCCACCAGCGTCCAGGCACCAAGCGAAGTTGCCGATTGCCAGCCGTTCGCCGGCACCACGGCCTGCGGCAGTTCGCCGATCAGGATATTCGAGCCGAGCTTGATGGTCGTGGCAGGCTTGCCATCCTCAGCGATGCTGAGCGCCAGGGGCGCACCGGCATAGAAGTGCCAGACCTCGACCGCATCGCGGACCCGGTGCCAGTGCGAGCGTTCGCCGCGCTCCAGGAGATAATAGATGGCCGTCGAGTATCCTCGCGGGCCGCCTGCTGTGTCCTTGAAGGTCTGGATATACCAGCCGCCTTCCGGATGGCGCTGCATGTTCAACGTTTCGATAATGGCTTTCGCCGAGAGCGGCAGTTGGACGTCCATCAGAAATTGTCCTTGCGCTTGCGGATTTCGGCAAAGACCTCAGCGTCCGATGCGTTGTCCATATGCAGATGTGCCCTTATGGCCGCGTCATGCGGCCGCAGGAAGGGGTTGGTTGTCTTTTCCAGTCCCAGTGTCGTCGGCGCGGTGAAGGCGCCCTTGGCGCGCAACGCCTCGATCTCGGCCGCCCGCGATTTCAGCGCCGCATTGTCCGGATCGACGGTGACGGCAAAGCGGGCGTTGGACAGCGTATATTCATGGCCGAAATAGACCACCGTATCGTCCGGCAGCGCCATCAGTTTTTGTAGCGAGGCCCACATCTGCGCCGGTGTACCTTCGAACAGACGGCCGCAGCCGAGCGCAAACAGCGTATCAGCGGAAAACAGCAGCTTGTCGTCTGGAAAATAGAAACAGATATGCCCGGCCGTGTGCCCCGGCGTTTCGAAAACATGAACTTTGTGGCCGGCAAATTCGAAGTCACCACCGTCGCCAATGGTCATGTCGATGCCGGGAATTTTCTTGGCTTCGTTTTCCGGGCCGATGATCGTCGCCTCATAACGCGTCTTCAGCGCCAGGTTGGCGTCCACATGGTCGGTATGATGATGGGTGGTGAGAATATGCGTCAGCGTCCAGCCCCGGCGTTTCAAGGCGTCGAGGATCGGCTGTTCCTCCGGCGCATCGATCGAGGCGGTGGCGCCCGTTTCCGGATCGTGGATCAGCACGCCGAAATTGTCGGAGCGGCATGGGAACAGTTCGATGTCGAGTTTGGCCATGAGAGAATTCCTGCGGAGGGGCGGGGCGTTATGGCGAATGTAGTGAGCCGCGCCTTGAAGTCCACCTGTTCCAGTCTAACATGCATGTCATGCACGCAGATATCGTCGACCTTCGCCAGTTCTATCATTCCCGCCTCGGGCGCTTTGCCGAACAATCGATCGGCATGGCGCTGTCGTCCGTCTGGGCGCGGTTGCCGGAAGAGCGGTTGGTGGGGCTCGGATATGCCGTTCCCTATCTCGATCGTTTCCGCGCCGATACGGAGCGGACCTTTGCCTTCATGCCGGCGGGGCAGGGCGCGGTAAACTGGCCGGTGGCAGAGCTGTCCTCGACGGCGTTGATCTTCGACGAGGAATTGCCGCTGCCTGATTCGTCGATCGACCGGGTGCTGATGGTGCATTCGCTGGAATTTGCGGAAAATCCACGCGAAACGATGAAGGAGCTCTGGCGCATTCTGGCGCCGGGCGGACGGCTGGTCATCGTCGTGCCGAATCGCCGTGGCGTCTGGGCGCGCATGGAGCACACGCCGTTCGGGTCAGGTAGGCCCTATTCGCGCGGACAGCTCACCGCATTGCTGCGCGAAACCAATTTCACCCCCGGCGCCTCCGCCGATGCCCTGTTTTTCCCGCCGTCGAAACTGAAACTGATCCTGAAGATGCGCCAGGCATTCGAGCGCATCGGCCGCTCGCTCTGGCCGGTGTTTTCCGGCGTCATCATCGTCGAGGCGCAAAAGCGGCTCTACCAAGGCCTTCCGGTCGCCGCCCGCGCCTCGCGCCGTGTCTTCGTGCCGGTGCTCGCGCCACAGGGCGTTCCGACGACGCGGGATGTTGGGTAGGTCCATTTTGGCCACGGAGCCCGCTCGTCCCCCTCTGTCACGGAGCCGGTCCTCGGGCTTGCCGAAGGCAAGACCCGGGGGTGACATCTCCCCCTCAAGGGGGGAGATTATTCCTTTCCCTTATGGCGACAGAGCTGGCGGCTAATCTCCCCCCTTGAGGGGGAGATGTCGGCGTCGCCGACAGAGGGGGGTAAGTCACAGGCGCGAGCCAAGCATCGCACTCGACAAAAACCCGCTGCACCGGTATTGGCTGAGCGTCATTTCCCTGTTGCCGAAAGCTGATCCCATGAGCGCAGACATCCAGAGCCCCACGCCACGTCCCGGTATCCTTGATATTGCCGCTTACGTGCCGGGCAAGGAGCATGCGCCGGGTGTCGCCAAGGTCTATAAGCTGTCTTCGAACGAGACCCCGTTGGGGCCAAGCCCGAAGGCGATCGAGGCCTTCCAGAAGGCTGCGGCCAAGCTTGAAATCTATCCGGACGGCCAGGCGATCGAATTGCGCGAGGCGATCGCCTCCGTCTATGGCCTCAACATCGCCAACCTGATGTGCGGCAACGGGTCCGATGAACTGCTCGGCCTGCTCTGCCACGTCTATCTGGCGCCCGGCGATGAGGCGATCATCACCGAGCATGGCTTCCTGGTTTACAAGATCCAGATCATGGGGGCCGGCGCGACGCCGGTCACCGTGAAGGAAACCGATTGCCAGGTCACTGTCGATGCCATTCTTGCTGCGGTCACGCCGAACACCAAAATGGTCTTTCTTGCCAATCCCGGCAACCCGACGGGCACCTATGTTCCGGTCGACGAAGTGCGCCGCCTGCAGGCCGGCCTGCCGAAGAACGTCATCCTGGTTCTCGACGCTGCCTATGCCGAATATGTCCGCCGCAATGATTATGAGGCGGGCCTCGAGCTGGTGTCGTCCAACCGGAACGTGGTGATGACCCGCACGTTTTCGAAAATCCATGGGCTTGCAGCGCTCAGGATCGGCTGGATGTATGCGCCGCTTGCCATCATCGATGCGCTGAACCGGGTGCGCGGACCCTTCAACATGAATGCGCCGGCCATTGCCGCCGGTGCCGCTGCGATCCGCGATCAGGCTTTCGCCGCAACCGCCGTCGAGCACAATCAGCTCTGGCTCGGCAAGCTGACCGATGCGCTCTCGGCGCTCGGTTTGCGCGTGACGCCGTCGGTCACCAATTTCGTGCTGATCCATTTCCCCGATCTCGACGGCAAGCGTGCGCCGGAGGCCGATGAATTCCTGACTAGCCGTGGCTTCATCCTGCGCGCGGTGCGCGGCTATGGGCTTCCCAATGCGCTGCGCATGACCGTCGGCTCGGCCGAGGCCAATGAGGGTGTGATTGCCGCACTCACCGAATTTATGGGCCGGGTGTGATGGCACAGCAATTCGAAACCATCGCGCTGATCGGCATCGGCCTGATCGGCTCGTCGATCGCCCGCGAGATCAAGGACAAGGGCCTCGCCGGTACCGTCGTGGTCTCGACGCGCAGCGACGCGACGCTGAAGCGGGCAGAGCAGCTGAACCTGGGCGACCGCTACACGACATCGGCGGCCGATGCGGTGAAGGATGCAGATCTGGTCATCGTCTCGGTGCCGGTCGGTGCTTCCGGCGCTGTCGCTGCCGAGATCGCGCCGAACCTCAAGCCGGGCGCCATCGTCACCGATGTCGGCTCGACCAAAGGCTCTGTCATCGCCCAGATGGCGCCGCATATGCCGCAGGGCGTGCATTTCATCCCCGGGCATCCGATTGCGGGTACCGAATATTCCGGCCCGGATGCCGGCTTCATCGGCCTGTTCAAGGGCCGCTGGTGCATCCTGACGCCGCTGCCGGATACCGACGAAACCGCCAAGGCCAAGCTGCGGACGTTCTGGGAAACGCTGGGGTCGATGGTCGATGACATGGACCCCGAGCATCACGACAAGGTTCTGGCGATCGTCTCGCATCTTCCGCATATCATTGCCTACAACATTGTCGGCACGGCGGATGATCTGGAAGCGGTGACCGAATCCGAAGTGATCAAATATTCCGCTTCCGGTTTCCGCGACTTCACCCGTCTTGCAGCATCAGACCCGACCATGTGGCGCGACGTCTGCCTGCACAACAAGGATGCTATCCTCGAAATGCTGTCGCGCTTTTCCGAGGACCTTGCCTATCTGCAACGGGCGATCCGCTGGGGCGACGGCGACAAGCTGTTCGACCTCTTCACCCGCACCCGCGCCATCCGCCGCTCGATCGTCCAGGCGGGCCAGGATACGGACATGGCTGACTTCGGCCGGCATGCGATGGATCAGAAGTAGGCGGTTCTTTACTGCGGCGTCTGGCAATGTTCGAAGACGTTTATTCCGCTTCGTAAGGCTCTTGCACGTGAATGCACGTTAAAGTAGCTTTTCTTCTATTATGAAGAGTGTTTTTGCGTGCGCTGCCGCTTGACTTATGCGTGTTTCGCGTCGAACTTGCGAGGATAGCGAGTGGATGGCTAACGAGCCGTTTCATAAGAACCAGAGCGTTTCACATCGTTTGTATTGACGAACATGATGGGCAGGCGAAGATCTGATCAACCTCGCGAATGTCGAGTGCGTTGAGCACTGGAAGGACGTGATGCAGTGAGTGACACTAAACCAAACTACGATTCTGTTGCCGCTAGCGAACATTTTCAACGAGTCATCCGAGAAACCTTTGGTCAAGATGAGCGGCCCGCTGAGATCAAACATGTCGCTGAAGTCTATCTGAACATGATTTCCATCCTCGACATCGTCTTTGCGATGGGGCAGGCGTTCGAATCCATGCAACTGACCTCGGAGCAGCGCCAGTTATTCGATAGAGCCCGCGGACCTCTGCAAAGTCTCATGCACGGCATTGGTACCGGCGTAACAAATCTAGCCCCATCGAAGGGAGAGCCAGATGGCGATGCCTAAGAGTGCAAACCAGAACGAGATTGGTAGCGAGGTCAAGGGATGGGTCGCTTCGTTCGAACGGCCCCAGTTGAAATCAGGTGGCGATGGTGGCAATAATGGCGGCATGGAAAAGCGGATGGATGCACTCGAAAAGCGCTTCGACAAGATAGAAACGAAGTTCGATTCCTTGCAAAAGGATTTTGGTGACGTGCGAATTCAGATCGCGACGCTTGTTGAGCGGGTTGCGCATCTTCCAGGCAAAGGCTTTATCGTCACTGCCACGATCAGTGCCCTCGCACTGTTCTCAGCCCTCATGATTTTCAAAGAAAAGATCGCCTTGCTTCTAGGCTAACAGTTGCGATCAGGGTGACCGCTTCGGCGGGTTCTTTTTTGCAAAACACGCGCACTGATCGCGTGTTCGCATAATCCTCATCACAGCTGCGGCAGTTCCCCGATCGGGAAGAACGCCAGGAATGCAATCCCGTCGCGCACGTTGAGCTTCACGGTCGCCTCGTTCTTGCCGTCGGCAAGCGCGGTCAGCATGTTGGCGATGTTGTTGACCATGACGGTGCCGTCCTTGTCGGTGAAGACCTTGACGAGGTTCTGGCGCCAGCCCTCGATATTCTTCATGGTGACGCTGAATTCTCCGGAGATCAGGCCCTGATCGTTGACGCTGAACGGGCCGGAGGCGGTCGTGACCATGTCATTGCCGAGGTCGAGCGTCAGGTTGCGCATCTCGCCCTTGCTGCCGCGCAGCGCGTCCGGCTTCCAGCCGCCCCGCTGCATCAGGATGCCCCGCTCGGCGAAGGTCATGTCGGCGCTGGCATTGACGGGCGGCAGCAGGCTTGTTCCGGCATCAAGCTTCAGATCGAATTGATCGACGCTGAGCGCCGCATCGAGATCAGGGCCGTTCTGGCGGAAATGGGCTTCGCCATGCCCGGCGTTGAAGATGATTTTATGGGTGTCGCCGGGTGCTGCATCATCCTCGAAAGCGGGGAGCATGGCGGTTCCCGCCAGTTTGTCATAGGTGAGCGAGGTGCGGTCAAGGCCGGAGAGCGCCGCCTGCACGCTGGCATGCATCAGTTCCCAGTCTGCCGAGACTGTCATGCCGGGGGAGAAGCGGATTTCCGCCGGGCCGTCGAGTTCGATGATCGCATGGCCCGGCCTGTAGACCTGGGCTGCCGAGCGCAACGCGCCGAAGGAGGCGGATGCGCCGCGTTTGATATCATCGAGGCGGACGCTGTTGCAGAACAGGCCGATGCGGAAGGGAAAGCCGCGTACGTTCATATCGTCGCATTCAGCCGAGGCGCCGCTCGCCTTCTTCTCGGTCAGAAAATGTGCGAGCCGCGTCTCGATCTGGTTGGCCGCGACAAACCATGCGCCGCAATAGACGATCAGGAACAGCACGATGCCGATCGCCAGCCGTTTGATTTTCCGGCTACCGGCGGAGGGGGCGGCGATATCTGCTGCGGTCATGGTCTGCTCCGTCGTTCGTGCGCAAGCTTCCGCACGGGAAGTCTGGTCTGCCGGTCTGGCCATCCACCGCCGCATGCGCTCCGATACCGTGCAGGAAATCGATTCCGATTACCCGGCAGATGCGCTAGGAAAGCACCAGAGTGGACTGTCCGCCGCTCCTGGCCCCGTTTTGTGGCGCCGGAATGGCATGGATGTGAATGGCAGTGGATATGGACGATTTTTGGGTGTTTGGCTATGGTTCGCTGATGTGGAACCCCGGCTTTGCCTTTGCGGACAAGATGACAGCGCGGGCGTTCGGCTACCGGCGCTCGCTCTGTGTCAGCTCCTTCGTGCACCGGGGAACGCCGCAACGGCCGGGCCTCGTGCTCGGTCTCGACCATGGCGGCTCCTGCCGTGGCATGGCGTTCCAGGTGGCGTCGAAGGACAAGGACGATGTTTTAAGCTACCTGCGCGAGCGCGAACTGGTCACCCATGTCTATCTTGAGCGCATCATGCCCATCCTGCTTGCCGATGGCCGCCGGGTTGCGGCATTGACCTACACGATCGACCGCACCCATGTGCAATATGCAGGTGCGCTCAGCGCCGAGGATGCCGCCGCTATTGTCGCAGTATCGCATGGCAAATCAGGACCCAATCCGGAATATGTGGTCAATACGCTCGCCCATCTGAAAGAGATGGGCATTCGCGATCCTTGGCTGGAGGACGTCGCCGCCATCGTCGAGAGGCTCCTGTCTCATGCTTAGAGCCTCATTGATCGTACGAGGCTCTAAGCGCCGCGCCCGTTCAGTTCGTTCAACTCCTTCAGCCGCTGCACCGCTGTCGGCGGCAGAGGCACCTGCGGATTATCCCGGACGGTTTCCACAAGCAGCGCATCGCTGGCGCTTTCCATGACATCGACCAGTGTTTTCAAAAACACGTCGGGGTCCAGCCCTGGACCGATCGGCGGCAGGATGCGCACCTTGAAATGGCCGGGATAGCGCAGGAACTTGCGGCGCGGCCAGAACAGGCCGGGATGCATGACGACGGGGATCACCGGCATGTCCAGATCGCGGTAGAGCCTTGCGATGCCATATTTGTATTCCGGCGGGGCGCCCGGCGGACGGCGGGTGCCTTCCGGATAGATGATCAGCTGGCGGCCCGTTGCTAGTTCGTCCTTGGCGCGCTTCATCACCGCCGCCATCACCTTGCCGCGTGCGCCGCGATCGACCGGCACCATGCGCTGCTTCTGGACATACCAGCCGAACAGCGGGATCCATACGAGTTCGCGCTTGAGGATGAAGAACGGGTCCGCCAGCCATGGCAGCAGGGCGTAGACATCCCAGAACGACTGGTGCTTGGGCGCGAAAATATAGCCGCCCTTGGGGATATTCTCCAATCCCTCGATCTCGAAGGTCGTGCCGACGATGACCCGGAACAGCCAGTGATTGCTGCGCGCCCAGTTCTTCGGAACGAACCACGAGGTCTTGCGCGGCGCCAGGAAATAGAACGGCGTCATCACGACCATCTGTAGGATCAGGTTGATGTAGAACACGATGTTGAACAGGACTGAACGCAGGATGATCATCGGGCAGGCTTTCGCAGCGAAAAGGTTAGCCCGCTGCCTACACCAATATTCCGCCAAGGCAAACAGCTGGGTGGCGCGATCGGGCAGGATGTCTAGCCGCTGCTGGCGGCATCCCTGGTTTCCGTGCGCAATCCGCTGGCCGGATGCGCGCCGAGCGCATCGCGCACCGACGCAATCGTCAGCTTCAGATATTCCAGGAGGATCGTCTTCAGCACCATCGGGTTTGCCAGCCAGTTGGTGCTTTTCAAATCGGAATTGACGACGGGATAGGCGATGAACTCTATGCCCGGATTGGCCCGGCGCAATTCCAGCAGGCTGCGCGGCATATGGTAATTGTTGGTGACGACGAGGATGCTGCGATAACCATTGTCGCGAATCCAGTTGGCGGTCTCGTTGGCATTGCCGATCGTATCGATCGCATCATGACCGATATCGACGCAGCATTTGAACAGGTCGGCCGAACTCTGGGTGTTGCGGCGGATCTGGCCGCCGGTGGTCGCGGGGTGAACGCCCGAGATCAAGAGCCGCTTTCCAGCGCCCATCTGCAGCAGTTCAACCGCCTGGTCGATCCGCTGGAAACCTCCGGTCAGAACCACGATCGCATCAGCCTTCGGATTGGCCGGCGGCTGCAGAGAGGCGACCGAATCGGCGAAATAGAGGAAGCCCGCAGCGGCAATGGCGGCAACCAGGATGAGCACGTAAAATGTCAGGCGCACCAGGCGGCGGCGCAGGCTGACATGCCGCCGCACCAACGTTCCCTTCTGCCGTGTTTCGCCGTTTTCGCTCATTGCCGTTCCACCTGCTCCGCTGGGACCAGGAGTGATTCTGATTCTTCCATAGAAGCAGATTGCGGCAACGGAGGGATGCAGGACAGCGCAATCATGACAATCAGGTCTGATTGCCGTCGATGCGTGCCGGATCGGACCGGATCAGATCGATTTCATAGATCGTGCGCATCACCGTGAAACGGGCCGTCAGCGTCGTCAACAGCGCAATCACGATCATGATGGCGGCAATGCCGAGATAGCCGGTATAGCCGATGGAGAAGCTGCCGAACATGGCGGTCGTCTGGTCGCTCTGCGGCGTTGCCAGCGACCGCGATTGCCAGAAGCTGGCAATGGCAAAGCAGGCCGCAGCCAGAAGCCCCCCGGCGCCCGAACCCTTCAGGCTGATCTTCAAGAAGTGTTTCTGGAATTCCGAAGCGACGAAGCCAGCCTCCGCCCCGACGAAATGCAGAACCTCTACAATGTGCCGGTTGCCCGAGAGCGTGCCGCGCGTGGCAAAGATCACCGTCAGCACCATGGCGGAAAACACCAGGACCAGCACGCCGGTGCCGATCAGCGCCGTGGTATGGGCCATCGCCACCAGCCGGTCGACCCAGGTGCGGTGATCGTCGAGATAGGCCTGTGGAATGGTTTCCGTCAGCATGGCCCGCATGGCGGCGAAATCCGGCGGGTTCTGCTCGTCGATGGTGATGATCACGAGGCGCGGCACCGGCAGGTCATCGAGATCAAGGCCGGCTCCAAGCCAGGGCTCCAGCAGGCGCGCGGTCGCCGCCTTGTCAACGATGGTGCCGTTGGTGGTGCCGTCAAAGGTGAGGGCAAGATCGCGGGCGTCCGCCAGGGCCTTTTCCATATCGAGCTTTTCGTCCGGCTTGATCTGGATGGTAATCTCGCGGGAAATCTGGCTTTCCCAGCTTTGCGCCGTCGAGCGCACCATGCTGACGGCGCCAAGTGTCAGGCAGGCCAAAAACGCCATGATGGCGATGACCAGCACGAGCGCATTGCCGGAGACATTTCCCGGCGGCACGATCGGCGCGGTCGGGCGGACACGCAGCGCCGCCTTGCGCTCCTGCGGCGCAGCCGGGCTGGTGCGGTTGTTGACGGGCGCCTCACTCATAGATATCAAGCCGCCCCTGCGACAAGATCATCCGTCGCGCCTCGACCTGATCCATCAGCGAGAGATCGTGCGTCGCGATGACGACTGCGGTGCCGAGCCGGTTCAACTCGAGGAACAGATTGAGCAGGCGGCGCGCCATCGGTGGATCGACATTGCCCGTCGGCTCGTCGGCCAGCAGGATTTCCGGGCGGTCGATCAGGGCGCGCGCAATCGCCGCGCGTTGCTTTTCGCCGCCTGAAAGCACCGGCGGCAAAACATTGATGCGTTCGCCAAGCCCGACCCAGCCGAGCAGTTCGAGAACATCGGCCCGGTAAGACGATTCGTCCTTGCCGCGCACCCGCAGCGGCAGGGCGACATTCTCGTAGGTTGTCAGATGATCGAGCAGGCGGAAGTCCTGGAAGACGATGCCGACACGGCGGCGCAGCATCGGGAATTCGTCGCGCGGAATGGTCGAGATATTGCGGTCGAACATGCGGATGAGGCCGCGTGTCGGCTGCAGCGATAAAAACAGCAGCCGCAGAAGCGTGGTCTTTCCCGCACCGGAAGGACCGGTCAGGAACTGGAACGATTTCTTGGGAATGTCGAAGGTCAGGTCGCGGAGGATTTCCGGGCCCATTCCATAGCGCAATCCGACATTTTCAAAATGAATCAACGGGTCAGTCCAGCTTCTCTTCGATCCAGCCTGCCACGTCTTCGCGGCAGGTTGATGGCCCTTGTTGCAGCATATGGCGCAGCATGCCTGTTACAGCGCCAACATGGTTAAACAGTGGTTAACTTTGCGTGAAAACGGCCCGGTCCGGCAGTGCCGTTTTCAAAGCATTAACCATTTAGGTTTACGTCTGGGAAAGGTTTGTTTCAATGCCCGAATCTGGCCTGCCTATACCTTGGAGTATTCGGGGAGAGCCGGTCTGGCTGCGAAGGAGAGACGATGAACGCTTTCCGCTCCAACGGCGCTGCCAGCCGCATGGATTTCTTGCCACCGGAACGCCGGGGGCGGCCTGCTTCCGCACGGGCTGTGACCAAACGCAGCGATATCGTTGACGCAGAGTTCGAGACCGTCGTGTCGCCCGGGCGGCGCCATGTCTATCCGGTTTTCAACGATAATCGCGCGCGTCCGGCAGCCGAGCCTTCGGGGAGTGCGCGGTCGGTCGCATCGGTGTGCGGATGGGCGGTCAATCATGTCGAGCGCCTGCTGCAGACGGCATCCCCCAAGGCTTTCGCCGTCCTGGTCACCTGCCTATGCGCCCCGGTCTTCGTATTATTTGCCAGCCTGCCGCAGTATCAGCCGGCCATTCCGCCGGCGCCGGCATTGTCAATCAGCGATGTCACCACGTCGCTCAACGATGCCAATGGCATGAAGATCCTCTCTGTCTACGGCGCGGTCGAAAATCACTCCGATGCACCGAAGGCCGTGCCGGCAATCCTGGTCGATGTGATCGCCAACGGCCACAGGCGCCCGGCCACCCGTATCGACGCCAGCGAAACGGTTCTGGCTCCGGGCGAGAGCCGTCCGTTTTCGACCCGTCTCCTACACACAGGTGGAAAACTGCCCGGTGTCGCCGTTTCCTTCGGTCAACCGGGTGATTCGGCGCCCTGACTGTGTTAAGCGGCTAGGTTCCGGAGGCGCAGTCTCCACTATCGTTCTGGAGACACCCCACATGCCCGTCGTCCGTGGAAAAAATATTGATCCGCTCTATTCCGCCGAGGTGATTGCGGCGCGCAACGTTGAAATGGCCGAGCAGATCGTCAAGGGGCCGCTCAATGATCTTCTGGTCATTGCCGTTCTCAAGGGCTCCTTCATCTTCGCCGCCGACCTCATCCGGGCGATGCACACCGTCGGCCTTGCGCCGGAGGTCGAGTTCATCACGCTGTCCAGCTATGGAACGGGTACGGTGTCGCAGGGCGTCAAGATCATCAAGGATATCGACAGCGATGTGCATGGCCGCGATGTTCTTCTGATCGACGATATCCTGGAGTCGGGCCGCACCCTGCGCTTTGCCAAGGAACTGATGCTGGAGCGCGGCGCAAAATCGGTGACGATCGCTGTTCTGCTCGACAAGAAGGTCAAGCGCTCGACCGATCTGGAGGCCGATTATGTCGGTTTCGAATGCCCCGATTATTTCGTCGTCGGCTATGGCATGGACGTCGCCTATGCCTTCCGCGAACTGCCGTTCGTCGGCGTTGTCACCGGCGATGCCGAATAGGACCTTGTCTGTGGAAAGCCGCTGATCGCGGCATCGGCGTTTACGGAAAACAAACAAAACTCTGGTGGTGTTGACCCCGCAGCGTCTGTGCTGCGGGTCCGGGAACCAGCGCCATCAAGGGCAGCGGGTTGCCAGTGAGGTGTTGACGAAACGGAGGCCATGATGGCGAAAATCCTGATTACCGAAGATGAGGACGGCCTGCGCCGTTTCGTTGCCCGCGCCCTGCAACTGGATGGTCATGAGACCGTCGAAGCGGCCGATGGCGCCGAGGGGCTGGCCTGCCTGAAGGGCGCAAATTTCGATCTGCTTCTGTCGGATATCCGCATGCCTGTCATGGACGGCATCGAGCTTGCCCACCAGGCATCCGCCGCATTTCCGGCGTTGAAAATATTGTTGATGACCGGCTATGCCGAACAGCGCGAACGGGCCGACAATCTGACGGGAAAGGTCATCGATGTCGTGTCGAAGCCGTTTACGTTGCCGGATATTCGCAAGGCTGTTGCGGTGGCGCTGGCGGCTTAAGCAACCCGTCGAGCATTTTTGCCGTGACGTACCCCCCTCTGTCACTCCGTGACATCTCCCCCGCAAGGGGGGAGATTGGCCGCCGGCGTTCTGCGCCCCTGACGGGCATTGTTCTTAAGGGAAAAGGATGATTGTCCTCTGAGGGGAATGATGATCTCCCCCCTTGCGGGGGAGATGTCACGGAGTGACAGAGGGGGGTCGTATCCACATGCTCGGTCAGTGCTGCTACCAGCCCCAATCACACCTCACCGAATATCCAGCAACCGCTCCAGATACTGCCGCTCCGTCTCCGGCGATGAATTCGTGCCCAGCCGGCGGCGGATTTCGTCGAGGATTTCTCGGGCGCGCTGGGTGTCGATTTCGTCGGGCACCTTGACCTGGTCGCCGAAGTCCGGTCCGGCATTCTGCTGGCGGCGGCCGAGCGGGTCGCGGCCGTTCTGGCCATATTGCGGCACGCCCTGGCCCTGGCCTTGCCCCTGGCTTTGCATCTGCTGCATCATGTCCTGCGCGCCGTCACGCAGCGCCTGCAACGCGCGGCCCTGGCTGCCGACGGCCTGTTCGCCCTGGCCGTTGCCAAGAGCGCCCGAAGCGCCCTTCATCTCGCGGCCGGCTTCACCAAAGCCCTTTCCGGGCTTGATGCCCATGCCTTCAAGGCCCTTCTGCAATTCGCCGAGCTGTTTGCCCAGCTGGTCCTGCTGCGCCTGCATGTCTTTCAGCGCCTGCTTCAGCTCTTCGGCCGTCATATTGTCGAATGGACCGGGCTGCTGGCCCTGTTCGTTCGGCTGCTGGCCGGGCTGCTGCGGCATGTCCTGGCCGAACAGTTCCTGATCCTGACCCTCCAGCGGATCGCCGCGCTGCATGCGGTCGCGCAGCGCCTGGTCGTATTTGAACGTCTCGTCCATCAGCCGCTGTTGCTCCTGCATCAGCTGGCCGAGCTTGTCCATCTGCTGGCGCATCTCGCTGTTGTCCTGGCCCTGCTGTTGCTGCTGGGGACGGCCGGCCTGGAGATTGTTCATCATGCGCTGCATTTCCGACAGCAGCTGGCGTGCCTGATCCTTGGCGCCGGATTTGGCGAGGTTCTCGATCTGGTTCATCATCTTTTCCAGATCCTGCTGACGCAGCACATTGTTCTGGTTCGGATTGGCGGCCACCTGCGGGTTCTTCGCCGCCTGCTTCGCCAAGGCCTCCATATAGGCCTGCATGGCGTCGCGCAGTTCCTGCATCAGCTTGGCGATCTCTTCATCCGATGCGCCCTTTTCGAGAGCGTCGGAGAGATTCTGCTGGGCGTCGCGCAGCCGCTTGTCGGCCAGCGCCATGTCGCCAGCCTCGATGCCAAGGGCGATTTCCCAGAGATAGCCCGCCGCGTCGCGCAGCATGTCGTCATTGCGCGCCAGCGCCATGCGGCTGCCGGCCGATTGCAGCAAGAGGAAATGCGTCAGGTTGGGGATGGTCTCATCAGGCCGCACCGACAGGGCGTCGTTGAGTTCGATGGCGCGCGGCAGGTCGTTGGCGTTGAGGGCAAATGTCTGGCGCTCTTCGGCGACGGCACCGGCCAGAGGCTCGAAGAAAGGACGCGCGGGCAGGATCATGTCCTGCGGCACGCTGCGGCCTTCCTGACCGGCCGCATCCTTGGCAACCAGGGTGACACGCACGCGCTTGCCCGACAGCGGATGTTCGCTGAGATTGCGGCTGGTCAGGCCCTTGGCCTCGCGCGCGTTGCGCTTGGGCAGGTCGAGACGGTATTCGGGGCGCGGATATAGCGGCCGCGCGTCGGCTGCGGGCGTGTCGAGCGGCGTGATTTCGGCCCAGGCCTCCTGAATGCCGTAGTCGTCCTTGGCAGCAAAGCCGATTTCCAGCGCCGCGTTGACCGTCGTGCGCGGAATGCCGTCGAAGGCAATATCCGGAACGCTGTCGGGAACAACCGTGAAGGCCCATTGTTCGCCACCAACGGACAGCGCGCCATCCTTGGTGATCTTCATCATATGCGTATTGCTGCTTGGCCTGGCAGGTCCAGCTGGCGGTGTTTCCGCCGCAGCCTTCTCATCCGTGCCGGGCTTTGCCGCCTGCGCTGCAATCAGCAGCGGCTGGGTTGCACCGTTTTCCAGATAGGTCACCGGCGTATCGTCACCGCCACTGGTGATGCGCACGGTCAGCTCGCTGAATTGCGGGATGCGCAAGGCTCCGGTGCTTCCGGCAACCTCTTGCGGGCCTTGGCTGCCTGTCAGGAAAACCGGTGCCCGGCCGGTATAGGCGGGGGGCGTCACCCAGGCGTCGATGCGCACATCCGGCACGGCGGCAATGTCTTGCGGCGGGTGGAAGACATCGGAGATCAGGCCGGCGCGGTTCGAATAGGAATAGGCAAAGGCCACGCAGGCAATCAGAACGGGAACGGCGCGCAGGCCGTAGCTGTCGGTGCGGGCAATATCGGGTTTGGGCAGTCCGGCTTCCAGCGAACCGATCATCCGCGCCATGCGCGTCTGGTGTTCCTGCCACAGAGCCTGGCCGAAGGCGCCGCTGGTGGCCGGCTGATCGTCCTGAACGCGGATGGCCTGGTGCGGCAGGTCGTTGCGCTCCTCCAGCATCCGGTCCGCATCGGTGTTGCCGGGCAATTTCACGCGCAGGTGTGGGATCAGGAAAATGACGAAGGCGGCAGCGAAGGCAAAAAGCGATGCCGCATGCAGCCAGCCGGGCACAACCCGGAAGAACCCGAACCAGGCGGCGGAAAGAAACAACAGCACGACGGCAATCGGGGGCAGGGCACGGGGAGCAATCTGCTCGGCAACGAGAACGATGCGCGCAAGCGTTCGTTTGACCGCAAGACTTTTCATGAAGCCTGGCGCTGCCGTCGCTTTATCCCGCCGGATCTGCGTCATCCGTTCCCTTTCAACGTTTGAAACGTGCGTGTGGAGGATAACACTCTTTGTGGCGAAGACGAGGGCGGCAACGCAATCGTGATCGATTTTGGCGCGCGGTGCGCGGCCCATCAACAGCGGCCGGTTGGCCGCCGTTTAACCGTCGTCAATCCAGCCAGTCGGGAACCGAATCGAGGCCGATCAGGTCCTCATAGGTGGTGCGGGGACGAATCACATGGAACCGGCCGCCTTTGACTAGCACTTCGGGGACCAGAAGGCGGCTGTTGTAGGTGCCGGCCTGCACAGCCCCATAGGCGCCGGCGGTGCCGACCGAGATCAGGTCTCCCGGCTTCGGCATGGCCATTTCGCGGTCGAGCGCCAGATAGTCGCCGGTCTCGCAAACGGGACCGACAATGTCGGCCTTGATGCGCGGTGCGTTGGCGGCGGAGATGCGCACCGGCTGGATCTCGTGATAGGCCTCATAAAGCGTCGGGCGGATCAGGTCGTTCATGGCGCCATCGACGATGACGAAGGTCTTTGAGCCGCCATCCTTCACATAGATGACTTCCGTGACCATGATGCCGGCATTGCCGACGATCAGCCGGCCGGGCTCCATGATGATCTTGCAGCCGAGCTCGCGCAGCTGGTCCTTGACGATCGTGGCATAGGCGTCGGGCAGGGGCGGAGGGCTGTTGTCCTGCTTGTACGGCACGCCCAGACCGCCGCCGACATCGACGTGATCGATGTTGTGGCCGTCGGTGCGCAGCGTGTCGACCAGTTCGCGCAGGAGCTTGAAGGCATCGGCGAAGGGTTGCAGCTCGGTGATCTGGCTGCCGATATGCATGTCGATGCCGGTCGCCTGAATCCCGGGCAGGGTCGCCGCATGGGCGTAAACAGCGCGGGCGCGTTCATAGGCGATGCCGAACTTGTTTTCCTTCTTGCCGGTCGAAATCTTCGCATGGGTCTTGGCATCGACATCCGGGTTGATGCGGAAGGAGACATGCGCCTTCTTGCCTTCGCGCACGGCGCGAGCATTGAGCACTTCCAGTTCCGGCTCGGATTCGACGTTGAAGCAATAGATACCGGCGTCCAGCGCCAGGTCCATTTCCTGTGCCGTCTTGCCGACACCGGAAAACATGATGCGGTTTGCAGGAATACCGGCTGCAAGCGCCCGGCGCAGTTCGCCGCCCGAGACGACATCGACCCCGGCGCCCAGGCGGGCGAGCGTCTTCAGCACGGCCTGGTTCGAATTCGCCTTCATGGCATAGCAGACCATCGCGTCGATATCGGAAAACGCCTTGGAGAACACCGAATAGTGCCGTTCCAGCGTTGCGGTGGAATAGCAGTAGAAGGGTGTGCCCACCGCCTTGGCGATGTCGATGACGGAGACGTCTTCCGCAAACAGAATGCCGTCACGATATTCGAAATGGTTCACGAGTGTGCTCTGTTACAGGAGGGGATCGAGGAAGAACGGCTTGCCGGGCGCTTCGTCCTTCGTTTCAGGGCTGCCCGGTGCTGCCTTGGTGTTGATCGGCGCAGACGAGCCCGGACGATCAAGATCGCCCTTGCGGCCGCAGCCCGACAGCGTCAGGCCGGCAATGGCAAGGGCTGCAATCAAAATGGCGGTGTTTCGTGACAGCATCGATGGTTCCCGGTCCGGGCAATCAGCCCTTCAGCGCAAATTCGTCAAAACTCATATCGGCTTTTCAGGGCATTGTGCACCCTGAATCTTGCCCTCATTCCTGGATCAGTTGCGGTTGCGCCACCAGGCGATCTGCTTGCGCACTTCACTGGGAGCGGTGCCGCCAAAGGAGGTGCGGCTGGCAACCGAGGCCTCGACGGTCAGGACGCCGAAGACGTCACCGGTAATATCCGGATGGATCGCCTGCAGGTCTTCCAGCGAAAGCTCCGCCAGCTCGCAAGCCTTCTGCTCGGCCAGCGCCACGGCGCGGCCGGTGACATGATGAGCATCGCGGAAGGGAAGCCCCGCTTCGCGCACCAGCCAGTCGGCGAGGTCGGTGGCGGTGGAATAGCCGGAACCTGCAGCAGCCTTCATCCGGTCCGCACGGATGGTCATGTCGCGGACCATGCCGGTCATTGCGGCAATGGCCAGTTCCAGGCTTTCGGCCGAATCGAACACCTGTTCCTTGTCTTCCTGCATATCCTTGGAATAGGCGAGCGGCAGGCCTTTCATGACGGTCAAAAGCGCGATCAGCGAGCCGTTGATGCGGCCGGTCTTGGCGCGCACAAGTTCGGCAGCGTCGGGGTTTTTCTTCTGCGGCATGATCGAGGAGCCGGTGGAAAATGCATCCGACAGGCGCACGAAACCGAATTGCGGCGTCGACCAGATGACGATCTCTTCGGCCAGCCGCGACAGATGCACGGCGCAGATCGAGGAGATCGACAAAAATTCCAGTGCGAAGTCGCGGTCGGACACGGTGTCGATCGAGTTGCGGGTGGGTTCGCGGAAGCCGAGCGCCTTGGCGGTCATGTGGCGGTCAATCGGAAAGCCGGTGCCGGCAAGCGCAGCAGCGCCGATCGGGCTTTCGTCCATGTGCTCGATCGCATGGCGCACGCGCTGCCTGTCACGGCCGAACATTTCGACATAGGCCATGCAATGATGGCCGAAGGTGACGGGCTGGGCGGTCTGCAAATGGGTAAAGCCCGGCATGACGGTTTCGGCGTGCTCTTCGGCGCGGTCGAGGAAGGCGGCGATCAGATCCGTCAGCATGCCCTCGCATTTCTGCAGCTCTTCCTTCACCCAGAGGCGGAAATCGAGCGCCACCTGGTCGTTGCGCGAGCGGGCGGTGTGCAGGCGGCCGGCCGCCGGGCCGATCAGGTCGCTGAGGCGCGCCTCCACGTTCATATGGATATCTTCGAGACGGCGGGAAAATTCGAACTGGCCGCTCTCGATCTCTGACAGGATCGTGTCGAGGCCGTGAACGATCTTGTCTTTATCGTCTGCCGAAATGATGCCTTGATGCGCCAGCATGGTCGCATGCGCCATTGAGCCGCGGATGTCCTGGGCGAAAAGCTTCTTGTCGAAGCCGATCGAGGCATTTATCTCCTCCATGATCGCCGCTGGTCCTTGCGCAAAGCGACCGCCCCACATCTGGTTGGAGCTTTTGGTTTCAGAAGTGCCGTCAGCCATGAAGATGCCCGTCCTGGAGAATGACCCGTTTTGGAAAATCACGTAAACGACAGGAAGAAACGCTTTCCCCCTGCCAGACTGGTTATGATCGCTGCCCTCGGGGGGCTGATCGCCGGTGCGGCAGCGGTATACGTCAGGGAAAGCGGGTCTGGCAATGGTGCGGCGGTGGAAACCGCAGGTGCCAGGACCTGCGAGGCGGCAAAAGACAAGGTCGCGGCCATCACCCCGTTCCTCAAGGGCCAGGTCGCCGCCATGGCGCCGGCCAGTGATCCCCGCCCGCTCCCCGGCCTGAATTTCAAAGGCAAGGACGGCAAGGACCTGACCATCGCCGATTTCACCGGCAAGACCGTCCTTCTCAATCTCTGGGCGACATGGTGCGTGCCATGCCGCGAGGAAATGCCGGCGCTGAACGCGCTGCAGCAATCGGCCGGCAGCGACAAATTCGAAGTCGTGGCTGTGAATATCGATATCGGCGGCGATGAAAAGCCGACCGCATTCCTGAACGAAACCGGCGTGCACGACCTTGGCTACTACCGCGATGCCTCGATGGGCGTTTTCAATGCGTTGAAAAAGGAAGGCCTTGCCTTCGGCCTGCCGGTGACGCTTTTGATGGACGACAAGGGCTGCCTGATTTCGTCGATGAACGGTCCTGCGGCCTGGGACAGCGGGGATGCCAAGGCCTTGGTGAAGGCGGCGGCTGGTGGCAGCTGAGTTACGGTATTTTGAAGAGGGACGTCACGATGACTGAGGATGTTAGTCAGGTGCTCAAAGGCGGATTATGCGGAGACCGTGAGAAGGAGCCGCTTGCGGATCGCGTCGCGCGCATTGCCGCCGATCTTGCAGATCAGGCCGGTCCGCATCGCGGAACGATCGGCAAGGAAGAAATTGACGCCATGTGGGGTCATTCCCCGCGTTCCTCGATAGACCGGTGATTGCGGAAGCTTTTTAAGGGTATCAATTTTTGCCAGGACCGACATTCCCGCCGCTTGATTTACCGCGTCGGAACGGGAACCTCGCCGCGATAGTCGTAAAAGCCGCGGCCGGATTTGCGGCCGAGCCAGCCGGCCTCGACGTATTTGACGAGCAGCGGGCAGGGGCGGTATTTCGAATCCGCCAGGCCGTCATGCAGCACCTGCATGATCGACAGGCAGGTATCGAGCCCGATGAAATCGGCAAGCTGCAGCGGGCCCATCGGATGGTTGGCGCCGAGTTTCATGGCCGTATCGATCGCATCGACGCTGCCGACGCCTTCATAGAGCGTGTAGATCGCTTCGTTGATCATCGGCAAGAGGATGCGGTTGACGATGAAAGCGGGAAAATCTTCCGCAACCGTGATCGTCTTGTCGAGTGTTGCGACGAATTGCTTGGCGGTTGCGAACGTGCCTTCTTCAGTGGCGATGCCGCGCACCAGTTCGACCAGCTTCATCACCGGAACCGGGTTCATGAAATGGATGCCCATGAAGCGTTCCGGCCGGTCGGTCGCAGAGGCGAGCCGGGTGATCGACAGCGAGGAGGTGTTGGTAGCGAGAATGGCGTCGGCCTTTAGAACTGGACAGACATGGCCATAGATCTTGCGCTTGACGCTTTCGTCTTCGGTGGCAGCCTCGATCACCAGATCCATCGGCGAGAGGTCGTTGACATCGGCGGAGCCCTTGATCAGCGACAGCGCCTTCTTGCGTTCGTCGTCCGTCAGTTTGCCGGAGGACACCTGGCGGGCCATATTGCCGTTGATGGTCGCAAGCCCTGCTTCAACCCGGTCGGCCGAAATGTCGTAAATATGCACCTTGTAGCCAGCCGAAGCCGATACCTGGGCAATGCCGCAGCCCATCTGTCCAGCGCCAACAATTCCGACATTTTTGATCATCGAGCCGATTTTCCATCATCCTAACGAAAGTGCGATTGCGCTTCCGTTCGTGCAAAAGGCAAAACGCCCGGCGGGGCGAGATATCCGGATGCCAGTGATAAAGGCATCGCAGCCAATTTTCCAGCCTTTATTCGCGGCGGACGGCATTGGCGATGTAGGAAACGCATTGCTTATAAAACGAAAAACGGCCGCGCTCAGTTGCGCGGCCGCCGATATCGACGTCAAAAAGCTCAGAGGGCTTTTTCAAGCTCCGGCAGGATGGTGAAGAGGTCGCCGACGAGGCCGTAATCCGCCACCTGGAAGATCGGGGCTTCCTCGTCCTTGTTGATGGCGACGATGACTTTACTGTCCTTCATGCCGGCCAGATGCTGGATCGCGCCGGAGATGCCGACCGCGATATAGAGCTGGGGGGCGACGACCTTGCCGGTCTGGCCAACCTGCCAGTCGTTGGGGGCATAACCTGCATCAACAGCAGCGCGCGATGCGCCGACGGCGGCACCCAGCTTGTCGGCCACCGGCAGAATGACTTCCTGGAACTTGTCCGAGGAGCCGAGTGCGCGGCCGCCGGAAATGATGATCTTGGCAGACGTCAGTTCCGGACGGTCCGACGAGGATAGCGCGTCCTTGACGAAGGTCGAGAGGCCGGGGTTTTCGGCAGCCGAAATGGTTTCGACCGGGGCCGAACCGCCGTCCGCAGCCGATGCAAAGGAGGCGGTGCGCACGGTGATCACCTTTTTCGCCTCGCCCGACTGCACCGTCTGAATGGCATTGCCGGCGTAGATAGGCCGCTTGAACGTGTCGGCCGAGACGACCTCGGTGATCTCGGAGATCTGCACAATATCCAGCAGAGCTGCAACGCGCGGCAAAACGTTCTTGCCGGTCGAGGTGGCCGCCGACAGGATGGTGTCGTAGGACCCGGCGAGCGAGACGATCAGGGCTGCGAGCGGTTCTGCCAGGTTGTTGGCAAGGTCGTCGCTGTCGGCCAGCAGAACCTTGGAAACGCCGGTGAGTTTTGCAGCGGCATCGGCTGCAGCCTGTGCACCCTTGCCTGCGACGAGAACATGCACGTCGCCGCCGATCTGGCTTGCAGCCGTCAGCGCCTTGGCAGTCTGGTCAGACAGGGTTACGTTGTCGTGGTCAGCCAGAAGAAGAATGGCCATGGTGTTAGTCTCCTTATTCTGGGGCTTTTAGAGGACGCCGGCTTCGTTTTTGAGCTTGTCGACCAGTTCGGCAACGGTCTTGACCTTGATGCCGGCCTTGCGGCCCGAGGGCTCCTCGGTCTTCAGGACCTTCAGGCGCGGGCTGGTCTCGACGCCGAAATCGGCCGGGCTCTTCTTGTCGAGCGGCTTCTTCTTGGCCTTCATGATGTTGGGCAGCGAGGCATAACGCGGCTCGTTCAAACGCAGGTCGGTGGTCACCACCGCCGGCAGCTTGATCTCGATCGTCTGCAATCCGCCATCGACTTCACGCGTCACGGCAGCCTTGCCGTCGCCAAGCTCGATCTTGGAGGCAAACGTGCCCTGCGCCCAGCCGAGCAGCGCCGACAGCATCTGGCCGGTCTGGTTCGAATCGTCATCGATCGCCTGCTTGCCGACGATGATCAGGCCGGGCTGTTCGGCTTCCGCCACGCCCTTGATGATCTTGGCAACGGCCAGCGGTTCGACCGCATCGTCGGTCTCGACCAGGATCGCCCGGTCGGCGCCCATGGCCAAAGCCGTGCGGAGCGTCTCTTCGGCTTTCGCCGGGCCAACGGAAACGACGACCACTTCCTCGACCTTGCCGGCTTCCTTCAGGCGAAGCGCCTCCTCGACCGAAATCTCGTCGAACGGGTTCATCGACATCTTCACATTGGCAAGCTCGACACCCGATCCATCCGGCTTCACCCGGATCTTCACGTTGTAATCGACGACACGCTTGACGGTGACCAGAACTTTCATGATGTCCTTCCTTACGAAACGTTTGCGAGAAAATGCGCTTTAACGCAGCGGCCTGATTGTCGGTTGGCGACATCGATACGCGTTTTTTCTCCAATTACAATCTTTGCCCATAGCTCGCTCGCAAGATTGCCACGGGAAAAATACTGACGTTTACGTGCGCGTCAATCATAAACTCGAAGAAAGCGGTCTTCTTCTGGGAGGCCGGAGTACCCTGTGCGTGTCCCAAGTCCATTAACGCCCTGTTTTCAATTGGCTATCCCGGACCACCAGCATTTGCCGGGAAGACTTCAGCTTGGCCGGCCCCATTGTGTGGGCTTTCTCACCGGCTCGGAGGAAGCCGGCGGCACGGCGACCGGGGCTGCTTCAACATGCCGCACGGCGCGGGGTGTCACGATCGTCCGGTCGAACAGGGGCACGTCGCGGCGTCGCAAAATGACCACCAGGATCAGCCCGGCAATGATGCCGCCGACATGTGCGCCCCAGGAAACGTCGCCTTCCGGGTCGATCAGAACCATGAAAAACTGCTGGCCGATCCAGAAGGCCAGCGGAATGAAGGCGGGCAGGGGCAGCGGGATGCGAAACAGCACCAGCACCCAGACGCGCACCTTCGGATGCAACAGGAAATAGGCGGCGACGACACCGGAAATGGCCCCGGATGCGCCGATCAGCGGCGCCTGCGATTGCGTGTTGATCAGTCCATGCATCAGCGCCCCGGCGGCCGCGCAGAGGAGATAGAAGAGGAGGAAGCGGAAATGCCCCAGCGCATCCTCGACATTGTCACCGAACACCCAAAGGAACAGCATGTTGCCGGCCAGATGCCAGAAATCGCCATGCAGGAAGGAATAGGTCAGATAGGTGGCATCATCGGGTACGAGCACCAGGTTCGGCGCCAGATGCGCATTGTCGAAGGCGATTGCCGGGATGTAGCCCAGGCCCATCGTCGCGGCATTGGTGACCTGCTCGGGCGCCAGCAACGGCCCGGTCAGCAACCAGATGATGGTGTTGATGACGATCACGCCGATCGTGACGTATTGGACCTTGATATGCTTGAGAGAATTCGCGTCGTGCAGCGGTATGAACATAGGCGCGTTGGTTCCTCGAAGCGGTGATCGGCGTCAAGCTTGTCTGTTTTTGAGCTTACCTGTTTTTCCCCGGAACCCAAAGCACGTCCGACTTGCCTTTGCCGTTGGTCCAGCGGGCGGCAACGAAGAGGAAATCGGACAGCCGGTTGACATAGGCGAGCGCTTCGCCGCTGACGATCTCGCCGTCGATGCGGGCAAGGTCCACCATCAGCCGTTCGGCGCGGCGCGCTACCGTGCGGGCCATGTGCAATGTGGCGGCAGCACCGCTGCCACCGGGCAGGACGAAGGAGCGCAACGGATCGAGGTCGCCGTTCAGTTCGTCAATTTCGGCTTCCAGCCGCGTCACCTGCGCTGCGATGATCCGCAGCGGCTCGTAGGCCAGCGTTTCGCCGGTATCGGGCGTCGAAAGGTCGGCGCCAAGGTCGAACAGGTCGTTTTGAATGCGCATCAGCATCGCATCGAGCCCGGCCAATTCCTGCGTATGCTGGCGTGCCAGCCCGATGAAGGAGTTGGTCTCGTCGATCGTGCCATAGGCCTCGACGCGCAGGTCGCTTTTCAGGCGGCGTGGGCCGGTGGCAAGCCCCGTGGTGCCGTCATCGCCGGTCTTTGTGTAGATCTTGTTGAGCTTCACCATCGATCAGCGGCCGCCGCCGGTGATCCACAGGGTCAGCATGATCAGGACGATCGCCACCGCCTGCAGGAATACGCGCGCCTGCATCAGCTTGTTGGACGTGTTGCCGTCGCCGCCTTTTGCCATATGGAGCAGACCGCGGATCAGGACGATGGCGACAAGGCCCATGACGAGCAGTGTCAGACCGGTGAGAAAACTATGCATGTGACTAACCCTTGCCTTTCAGCTCAGCCGAAGCGGCCCATCAAACGATAGAACAGCCCGGCCGGCAGCAGTTTCTTCAAAAGCGCACCCTGCTTGGCCGGCTGCGTCACGATGTAATGCGGCTTCGGCTTCTTCGCGGTCAATGCGCGTTTCAGCGCAGTATACACCGCATCGGGCTCAAGCTTGCCCTTTGCCGCTCCGCTTTCCCCCTTGAGCCGCCGCATCTGCCGTTCATACTCCACGGCATGGACAGACCCCCTGAGGTCGATGAACCGCTCGATATTGACGATCGCATTGGCGGTAAAGCGCGATGTGATCGGTCCGGGCTCGATCAGGCTCACTTCGATGCCGCTGCCTTCCAGTTCCATGCGCATGGTCAAGGTCAGGCCTTCCAGCGCAAATTTCGACGCATTATACGCCCCCCGCCACTTGAACGGGACAATGCCCAGAATGGACGAGCATTGCACGATGCGGCCGTGACCCTGTGCCCGCATCGCCGGGATGATCCGCCGGGTCAGGTCGTGCCAGCCGATGACGTTGGTTTCCAGCTGCAGCCGCAATGCTTCCACCGGCAGGTCCTCGACGGCACCCGCCTGGCCATAGGCGCCATTGTTGAACAGGGCATCCAGCCTGCCGCCGGTGCGGGCAAACACGTCGTCGACAAGTTTGGATATGGTGTCCGGTTTGGTATAATCCATCAGGAAGGCTTCGATGCCGTCATTTTCCAGTGCGGCAAGATCCTCCGCCTTGCGGACGGTGGCAAAGACCCGCCAGCCGTCCTTAAGGAGGGCGCGGGCGCACCAGGCACCAATGCCGGAGGAGCAGCCGGTGACGATTATCGAGGGACGGTCGATCATAATGGGTCGTTTCCTGTAGAAATTGCCGACCGGTCTCCCATATTCATGAGCGGGTGACAATCCGGGGAGCATGATGAGACAGTTGGAGAGAGAATGCCGGCCTTCGTACGCATAGCCTGGAAGGTCGTTTTCGATGCCGTCTGGCATTTCAGCGAAGACGACGGCTGGGCGATGGCGAGCCATGTGGCGCTCTCCACCCTTCTGGCGATCTTTCCCTTCCTGATCTTCGGCACGGCGCTCGGCAGCTTTCTCGGCGCCGACCAGTTTGCCACGACCGCGGTGCATTTCATTTTCGACACCTGGCCCGAATCGATCGCCAAGCCGATTTCCGATGAAGTCGTGCGGGTCTTGACCACGCCGCGCGGCGGACTTTTGACCGTGTCGGTTCTCGCCGCCGCCTATTTCGCCTCCAACGGCGTCGAGGCGCTGCGCGTCTCGCTCAACCGCGCCTACCGGGTGGCCGAAAGCCGGGCCTGGTACAAGACGCGTGTGGCGAGCCTTGCCTTCGTGCTGGCCGGCGTCCTGGTGCTTGCGATCGTCAGCCTGCTGCTGGTCGCCGTGCCGCTCGCCATCCGCTATGCCGGCACCTATCTACCCTGGTTTAACGGCCTGCTGTCGATGATCGACAGCTGGAGCCTTGCTGGCGTCTTCATCATGCTGACCACCGGCCTCATCGTCAGCCATCTCTGGCTGCCGGACGGGCGGCGCAAGATCATGGACGTGCTGCCGGGCATCATCCTGACGCTGATCGCCTGGTCTGTCGGCGCCTATGTGTTTGCGTCCTACCTGTCCACGTTCGCCAATTACGTCTCGACCTATGCCGGTCTCGCCTCGATCATGATCGCGCTGGTGTTTCTCTATATCGTCGGCGTCATCTTCATTCTCGGCGCCGAGATCAACGCGGCGATCATGAAATACAAGGTCAAGCGCATGGTCATCCGCCATATCATGGGGCCGCGCGAAGAGGCGGTTAAGGCCGATCCGGAAGCCGCGCAGCCCGAGGTCCCCAGGGAAAACGTCCTATAGCAGCAGCATCTGTCTGATATCATCCGGCGTCTTGCCCGCCTCCCGGAACGCGGCGATGCCGGTGTCGCGATTGCTTTTCGATAGCTTGCGGCCGTCTGGACCAAGGATCAGCCGGTGATGATGATAGACCGGCTGGGGCAGATCGAGCAGGGTTTGCAGCAGCCGGTGCACCGATGTGGCATGGAACAGATCGCTGCCCCTGACCACATGGCTCACCCTTTGCAGCGCATCGTCCAGCGTCACCGCCAGATGATAGCTCGATGGCGCATCCGAGCGTGACAGCACGACATCGCCCCAGGCGGACGGATCGGCCGCAATCAAACCTGTTTCGTCCTTCGGGCCGCTGCCGCTTTCCTGCCATGTCAGCGGTTCTTGCAGCTGCGCCATCGCCTTGGCCATGTCCAGCCGCCAGGCATGCGGCTTGCCGCCGGCGAGCATGCGCTGGCGGGCAGCGTCTGACAGCCTGCGTTCCTCGCCGGGATAGAGCGGCGCGCCGTCGGGATCGCGTGGCCACGTCTTTCCCCTTGTCTCGAATTCACCGACCGCCGTTTTGATCGCACCGCGCGTCAGGAAAGCCGGATAGACCAGATCGCGCGCGATCAGCTGGCCGAGCGACTGGCGGTAGAGATCGAGGTGCTCCGATTGCCGCCGCACCGGCTGTTCCCAGTCAAGTCCCATCCATTTGAGATCGGCGATGATCCCGGCTTCGAATTCCGGCGTAGAGCGGGCAATATCGATATCCTCGATCCGCAGGAGGAAGCGTCCGTGCTCCCTTTTCGCCATGTCATGGTTGAGAATGGCCGAGAGCGCATGGCCGAGATGCAGCTGGCCGTTCGGGCTTGGTGCAAAGCGGAAGACCGGTTGTTTTGAGGCTGGTTTGTTCATATTTACGTCTTGGCACGGAAGCGCGCATCCGGCCACGGGTTTTGTCCGTCGGCAAGCATAGGCGGATGGCGGGTGGAGGAATGGACATGCGGATCATCCGCACGCATGAGGATATCACCGCAGGGCTGAGCGGTCTGGTGATGCTCGATGCGCGGCTGGAGCATGTCGTGTCGAAGGCTGGCCCCGTTCCCCTGCGCCGCACCGATCCCGGCTATCGCGGCATCGCCAATATCATCGTTTCGCAAATGGTGTCGAAAGCCAGTGCTGCTGCAATCTGGAACCGCATGGAGATGGCGGTGGGTCTGATCGACGCCCGCAGCGTGACCGCCATGTCCGACGAGGATTGCCGTATGGTCGGCCTGTCGCGCGCCAAGGCCGATACGCTTCGGCGGGTGGCGCGCGCCGTTCTGGACGGCGAGCTAGACCTGGAGGCAATCTGTTCGATCGAGGGCAGCGCCGCGATCCGCGAGATGACCGCCATCAAGGGCGTCGGCCGCTGGACCGCTGAAGTCTATCTTCTGTTTTGCGCCGGTCATCCCGATGTGTTTCCGGTCGGCGATATCGCGCTGCAAAACGCGGTCGGGCATGCGCTGATGCTGGAGACGCGCCCGTCTGTGCGTGAACTTGATTCGCTGACGGCGCTCTGGGCGCCCTGGCGCAGCGTCGCGGCGCGGTTGTTCTGGGCCTATTATGCCACGCAAATGCGCCGGGACGGCACTCCGGCGCCTCTTTGAGACAAAAAGCGAATCTTTTGTTTCCTTTTTCCTTTTGGCTTCACAATCCTGACGCAACGGGCCTAATATAGAAGGTGCAGGTGCCGAATCGAGCAGGAGTATACTGGCTTGACGATTGCAGTCTCACCACACGGCCTTCCAGCGCTCGTGCTGAACGCTGACTATAGGCCGCTGAG
This sequence comes from Rhizobium sp. Root483D2, assembly GCF_001426685.1. Classification (GTDB taxonomy): domain Bacteria; phylum Pseudomonadota; class Alphaproteobacteria; order Rhizobiales; family Rhizobiaceae; genus Pararhizobium; species Pararhizobium qamdonense. Next base: position 500,304 of record NZ_LMFB01000019.1, read on the forward strand.
TTATTACCCCTTGTCGCTCTGGTCCTGGCAGGACGCGATCAAGGCCGTTTTCCTAGACCGTGTGCATATCCTGGCCGAATACGATCATCAGGTCTCTTCCCCCAGCTTTTCCATGCGCCTGCCCAGTGTCGTCTGCCTGAAAAGCTACGTGCAGCCGTCGCGCCATCCGGCCTTCACGCGGTTCAACGTGTTCCTGCGTGACCGCTTCGAATGCCAGTATTGCGGCTCGCCGGACGATCTGACCTTCGACCATGTGATCCCGCGCTGCTGCGGCGGCCAGACCACCTGGGAAAATGTCGTCGCCGCCTGCTCGCCGTGCAATCTGCGCAAGGGCGGCAAGATGCCACGCCAGGCGGGCATGTTCCCGCACCAGAAACCGTTCCACCCGACGGTGCAGGACCTGCACAATAACGGCCGGCTGTTCCCGCCCAACCATCTGCATGACAGCTGGATGGACTATCTCTACTGGGATGTCGAACTGCAGCCTTGATCGAGCGGGCTGGATATCTGTAACGGCTGCGGCTGCGCTTGCAGCCGCGTCAAGGCTTACGCCTTGGCGGCGCCGCGCAGGGCAATGGCCGCCAGGATCAGGCTGGCAATGACATTCCATCCGGCAAAGGACAGACCGAGCACGCGCAGGGCTGCATCCGTGCAAGACGGGCCGTGTTTGCTGTCGAGATCGCCGAGCAGGTCGCCGACATTGCCGGACACGCCTGAGGCCGATGTTGCGCAGGTGGCAGGCCCTTCCCAGAAATGCCATTCGACACCGGCGTGATAGACGCCGGTTCCGGCCCCCACCAGCATCAGGATGCCGATGACCACCAGCAGCGCGCGGGTCGTCCAGACCGGAAGACGCAGGAAGGACGTCGCAATCGCGACGAGGCCGATCGGAATGCCCCAGTAATAGGGCGTGCGCTGCAAGAGGCAGAGCGCGCAGGGGATGTAGCCGCCGATATGCTCGAACGCGAGCGCGCCGCCGACGGTGCCGGTCATGCCGAGCGTGGCAAGGACAGACGGCAGAAGGCCGCGGGGGGACTGGGTCTGGCTGTCGCTCACGGCGGGCTCCATCGGAATGTCAGGCAAAATCTCAGGCAAGGAAACGGTAGGCGGCGAACATGGCGATCAGCACACCGGCGCAAGCCGCTGCCAGAAGACCGAGACGCTTTTCGATGAAATGGCGGATTTCTTCGCCATAGCGCTGCAAAAGCCAGGCGAGAAGGAAGAAGCGGGCGCCGCGGGCAATGACTGCCGAGACGATGAACAGCCCCAGACTGATATTGGCAGCACCCGACAGGATGGTCACAACCTTGATCGGCGGCAGATGCGCAAGGCCTGATGTGACCAGCAGCAGCACCAGCGTCTCATAGCCGACCGATGCTTTCATCGCCTCGAAGGCTTCGAGCTTGCCATAGAAATGCAGGATCGGCTTTGCCAGGGCCTCAAAGGCGTAATGACCGATATACCAGCCGGCAATGCCGCCGAGAACGGACGCGATCGTTGCCACCAGCGCATAGCGGTAGGCACGCTCGGGCTTGGCCAGCGCCATCGGCAGGAAGAGAACATCGGCCGGAACCAGGAAGACGGAACTTTCGACAAATGCGATGACCGCGAGCCACGCTTCGGCGGATTTCCGGGCGGCAAGCGACATGGTCCAGTCGTAAAGGCGTCGAAGCATCAAGGATTTCCAGTTTCGGTTCCCGCCTTTTAGGCAGGATTGGCCATGCTGTAAATGATTTGCTACAGCGCGAATTGCACAGTTTTGTGATTCCCGGCCCCCGATCTTCAAAATCCCGGTTGACCGTTCCGAAACGGTTCGTGTAAACGCTTTTTGCTACCCCGAAAGGTATCCGTGCCCCGTTGGCGGAATTGGTAGACGCGCCTGACTCAAAATCAGGTTCCGAGAGGAGTGCTGGTTCGATTCCGGCACGGGGCACCATTTCACTTTTTAATCACAGCTGTTGTATTGTGAATCGCTCAGTCGCGCGTATCAATCCTTTTCGCGCGGCGCGTAAGTTGCTTAATTGAAACACAACCATTTCGCGCGCGAATTCGCCATATCACTTTTGGCATGCTCCAAATCAGAACACCTTGCGAAGACGATTAACCGCCTCGTGGCATCGGCGTTGCAAATTGCCGCTGCGGTGACCAATCTGGGACAAATCAAATCCCTCATTGGCACATTCTGCCTTTAACCCGGAGCCGAGCATGTCCCAGTCTGCTGCGTCCTGCGCCATTTTTGATGATATCGATGCGTTGTCCGGCGCGTTGTTTTCCTTTTGCGCGGAGCGTGGCGTTCGTTTGCGCAGCCAGGAAGGCGTCAGTGCGGCCGGTGCCGTCATCGATCTGTTCTTTGCGGGCTACACGACGCAGGACGAATTGCTGGGGGCGTTGAACGACCGGCATAGCCGCGAAGTTGCTTTTGCGTCCTGACGTGCCGGGAACGCGCCACCGGTTCTCAAGGGTCAGCGAGCTTTGGTTGAATTTCCTTGGCCGGAAGTGTTAGGTGCGCTGCAGCGACATTTCTTGCGGCGGGCACATGCTTCCGATCAGCGATACCTATGACAATCTCCGCCGCGATTTCCGTTGGCAGATTCCGGACAAATTCAACATCGGCGTGGCTGTCAGCGATGCCTGGGCAAAGCGCGATCCGGATCGTGTCTGCCTGCAGCATTTCAGCCCCAATGGCGCGCATCTGTCTTTGACCTATGGGGCTTTTTCGGCGCAATCCTCCGCTTTTGCGCAAGGGCTTCTGGATCAGGGTGTCAGGCCCGGAGATCGCGTGGCGATCCTTTTGCCGCAAAGTTTCGAGACGGCAATCGCGCATGCGGGCATCTACAAGCTGGGCGCCATCGCGCTGCCGCTGGCGCTGCTCTTCGGTGTTGAAGCGCTTGAATACCGGCTGCGCGATGCGGGTGCCGTGGCTGTTGTCACCAATCGTTTCGGTTATGAAAAGATTGCAGCGATCCGCAGGGAGCTGCCGGACTTGAAGACAGTTGTTCTGGTGGATGGCGAAGGGCAGGACACGATCGGCTTTTCCGGTCTTGCGCAGACGCCGGCGGCCGATTTTACCGCTGCCGATACGGTGCCGGATGATCCGGCGATGATGATCTACACGTCGGGAACGACAGGGCCGCCGAAGGGCGCGCTGCACGGGCATCGGGTCCTGCTCGGCCATGTCCCCGGCTTCCAGTTCCACCATGCCTTCCTGCCACAGCCGGGCGACCGGATGTGGACGCCGGCCGACTGGGCCTGGGCCGGCGGGCTCCTGAATGCGCTGCTGCCGTCCTTGTTTCTCGGCGTACCCGTGGTGTCGTCTCCCGGCCAGAAATTCGATCCGCATATGGCGTTTCGCATCCTGGAAGAGATGGAGGTGCGCAATGCCTTCATCCCGCCGACGGCGTTGCGCTTGATGAAAGCGGTGGACAATCCGCGTGCACTCTACAGGCTCAATCTGCGCACGATCGGCTCGGCGGGCGAATCGCTCGGGCGCGAAACCTGGGAACAGGCCAGTGCCGCCTTCGGCGTTCCGGTCAACGAGTTCTATGGCCAGACCGAGTGCAATATCGTCCTGTCGTCCGCTGCCAATCTCGGCGTGCTCAAACCGGGCTCGATGGGAAAGCCGGCACCCGGTCATGCGGTTGCGATCATCGATGGAACGGGCAAGAGGCTGCCTGCCGGAACCGTCGGGCAGGTTGCTGTCCGCAGGCCTGATCCGGTGATGTTTCTCGGCTATTGGAACAATGAGGCGGCGACGGCGGCAAAGTTCATCGGCGACTGGATGACGACGGGGGACCAGGGCATCGAGGACGAAGAGGGCTATATCACCTTCTTTGGCCGCGACGACGATGTCATCACCTCGTCCGGCTACCGGATCGGCCCAGGCGAGATAGAGGATTGCCTGGCGGGCCACCCGGCGGTGCAGCTGGCTGCTGCGATCGGCAAGCCCAATCCGGTGCGCACCGAGATCGTCAAGGCCTATGTGGTGCTGAGACCAGATTATGTGGCAAGCGCGGAGCTGGCCGCAGATATTCGCGACTGGGTCAAGACGCGGCTGTCGATGCATGAATATCCGCGCGAGATCGAGTTTCTCGACAGCCTGCCGCTCACCACGTCCGGCAAGGTGATCCGCCGCCTCCTGCGCGACAGGGCGGTCGCGGAGGGTTGATGTGTCTCATTGATCGTACGAGGCTTTAGCGCAGGACGCGGGGTGCCAGCGAGCGGATCTTTTCGCGCAGCAGCCGCGCCATGTTGCGGGTGTTGCGGTAGAGATGCAGCTGGGCCGCCACCTGGCGCACGTCGCGGTCGCGGTTCTGTTTGAGGCCAATCACCAGCGTTCCCATCTCCTCGCGCTCCTCCCAGAAGCGGCTCATGACCGGATGATCGGGAACGGCACAGCTGTCAGAGCGCATGATATTGGCATCGTCGAGATGCCATTCGGTCAGTTCGGCCAGAAGCAGCTTGCCCGGCGAGTATTTGCCATATTGCTCGTCATAGGCGGTTTTCCAGGTATAGGCCTCGCCCGCCATCATGAAGACGATCATCGAGGCAATCGCCGTACCATCGAGATCGATCGTGTGGATGCGGACGCTGTCGGCTTCGGCAAGATTGGTGATTGCCTCGCGCGCAAAGGCGGCGCGGTAGCGGTCGAGCACCATGGCTGTTGCGGCGCGGCCTTTCCAGCCGCTCGCCTCCAGCGCCAGAAATTCTTCCATCCGGACGCGGATATCGGCGGGCTGACGGGCCACATTGTAGGAGACGCGGCCGAGCCGTTCGAGCAGCTTCCATTGGCGGCGCAACTCGCGCAGATGGCCAGCGCTGATGGCATGGCGCAGATAGGTCTGGCCGTCCTGCAGGCTTTCCAGCATCGGCCGGCTGAATGTGTCGGTCACCGTCAGCGGCAGATTGCGGCCGATGGCGACGGCACGGGCCAGCTGGGCGAATTTTCCCTTGAGGCGGATATCGGGCAGCACGAGAACGCCGGGAAGATTTGCCGCAGGCGAGGTGAGCGCCTCGTAGAAATTGTCGATGGTTTCGGCCGCATCTTCCGCGTCGAGCAGAGGCACGCCGAGCGGGCCGAACGGATTGGACCAGGCACGGATGATCGGCGCGCCGATGGAAAAACCCGGCTTCTCGATCGAAAACGGCATCAGGAAACGGATGCGGCTGCGGCGTTCGTCATTGTCGCGGATCAGCGCCAGGCGGATGATACGGTCTTCCAGGCGCGGCATGGCAGGCGCGAGGAAACGGCCGGTGAAGAAGACGTTCGGCTCCATGGCGCGGTTGGAGAGGAAATCGAGTTCGGCCTGCAGTTCATAGCCTTGACGCGCGGGATAAAAGCAAAGCTGGCGGCCGGGGCGGCCGATGGCAATGGTGTTGTCGGCAACGGGCTGGTCCGGCACCGGCTGCGCAAGGCCCCCGAGGATACGGGCCGACCGGCTGTTGGCGTCATCTGGAAAATGCGGATTGCCGGTCATGGGCGGGGTGCCTCTGCTTTGATGGTTCGGGGATCGGCAAAGGCAAAGAGAACGATGCCGAAGGTACGCCGGACAGCGACGTGAAGGAGGATGGCCTCGACGACCATGGCGCCGGCCGTGGCGATCGCCGCGCCGGTCAGCCCGAACATCGGGATCATCGTGACGTTGAGCGCCAGATTGCACACAAGGGCCACTGCATAGAGCGCGACGCACAGTTTTTGCCGGCCAGCCATGGTTAGAAAGGCTTCGGCCGGGCCAACCAGCGCCTTTGCCATGATGCCGGCAAACAGGATGGCCATCAGCGGATAGCCGGAAACGAAGGCGGGGCCAAACAGCGACAGAAGGAACGAGCCGCAGGCAAGCACCATCAGGCCGACGGCGAGCGATGGCCAGAACGACCATTTGGCGCTTTCGATGGCGATGACGGCCAGTTGCTGGCGGTCGGGATTGGCCATGGCGGCGGAAAAGCGTGGTGATGCGGCGGCCTTCACCGAAAACATCACGAAATGCACCAGTGCCATGGTTTTTGCGGCGGCAAAATAGATCGCGACACTTGCCGGATCGAGGTAAAGTCCGACGATAACGACGTCGGAATTGGTCAGCATGAAGCCGAAACCCTCGATCAGAAAGATCGGCAGCGCGACGCGAAACCAGATGCCGAACTCGATACGGCTTGGGCCCTTGACGTAGCGCCGGCGCAAACGCCAGGTCAGGATGAAGAACTGGCTGACGCTGGTTAGGTAGGTGGCCGCCATTGCGGCGATCATCGCGGTGCGGGCCGTATGCGGCTCGCCGATCGCAACCGCCAGCATCATGAAGCCGAGGATGAGGACCGGCCGGATGATATAGGTCGGGCTCATGGCCGAAACCGCCCAGCTATGGGCGCGCGAGGTCCCGTCCATCACGTCGCCAAGCGCAATCATCGGCAGCGAGAAGACCCCGAGATAGAGCGGGACAAGATAATAGCTTTCGATACGTTCGCCGAACAGCCAGAGGCCGCCGATGCCGATGACGGCAACGCCGGTCGCCGACATCAGTGCGAAGATGCGCACCGTCGTCGTCATCCCGCGAATTTCAGCCAGGGCCTCGCGGGCACGGTACTGTGGCAGGAAGCGGATGATGGCGGTGTGGAAGCCAAGGCAGGAGAGGTTTCCGAACAGAACCACCAGCACCCAGACGAAAACGAAGATGCCGTATTCGAACTCGCCCATAACGCGTGCCAGGATGATTTGCGACACGAAGGCGATGGCCGCGCTGACGACACGGATGGCGAAGGCGACAAGCGCCATGCGCTGTGCAAGATGTTTGGGATCGCTGCTCGTCAGCACGGGAATGAGCTTTTCAAGCAGAGGCGATAGCCGCACCCTCAATGCGGGCGGCAGAATTCGTCCAGCCGTTTGACATGCTGCCATGAACAATGGAGTACCCGAAACTACGCAAAACAGAATGTCAGTCTTGACAGAACAGCGTTAACAAAGGGTGCAACCGGGAGCCGCCGGCACGGAGTTTTACAAAGCCGCCGGTGGCTGACAACAGAAAATCATATGCTATTATCGGTTGTATTCGATAGCAGAAGCAGCGAGCGCGAAGCCAGCCCGCGCAACCGGGAAGATGGTCTCCCCGGCTGTGGCAACGGCCTTGCTGTCGAATCTGGAGGTGTTCTATGTGGCAAAAGCCATTTAGCATCACGCTTATGATGCGGAAAACCCGGACGGGCTGGTCAATCGCCGTCCGGATAAATTTCCAAAAGTAAGTCAAAGGCAGACGGGATTGCACTCCCGTCTGCCACTCCAGAATTAAGCGATATCACCTAAAAAATCAAGCTCTCAAAGCTTATGCCTCGAATGCGCCATGGCAATGCTTGTACTTCTTGCCGGAGCCGCAAGGGCAGGGCTCGTTGCGGGAAACCTTGCCCCAGCTGGACGGGTCCTGCGGATTGCGGTTTTCCGGTTCGACGAAGTTCAGGTTGACGCTTTCGGCGAAGTCATCGACGCCGGTGTCGGGATCGATGTGATGGCCGACCATTTCCGGCGGAACCGGCTGCGGCGCTTCGGCGGCTTCACGAACGAGTTCGACGCGCATCAGTTGTGCCGTCACGGCCTGGCGCAGATTGCCCAGCAGTGCCTGGAACAGCTCGAAGGCTTCCGACTTGTATTCCTGCAGCGGGTCGCGCTGAGCATAGCCACGGAAGCCGATGACCGAGCGCAGGTGATCGAGGTTGACGATATGCTCGCGCCACAGATGATCGAGCGTCTGGAGAACCACGGAGCGCTCGACATAGAGCATGATGTCCGGGCCAAAGCGTTCGGCGCGGTCTGCAGCTGCCTTGTCGGCTTCAGCGGTAATGCGCTCGCGGATATCGTTTTCGTCGATGCCTTCCTCTGCAGCCCATTCGACGATCGGCAGGTCGAGGTTCAGCGAATTCTGCACGTCGGTCTTCAGGCCGGTGGCATCCCACTGTTCGGCATAGGCTTTTTCCGGAATGCGCTTGGCAACGATATCCTCGATCACCTCGTGGCGCATGTCGGACACGGTTTCGGAAATATCCGTTGCGTCCATCATCTCGATGCGTTGTTCGAAGATGACCTTGCGCTGGTCGTTCAGAACGTCGTCGTATTTCAGAAGGTTTTTACGCGTGTCGAAGTTGCGGGCCTCGACCTTTTTCTGGGCGCGTTCCAGCGCCTTGTTGATCCAGGGATGGACGATCGCTTCGCCTTCCTTGAGACCAAGCTTCTGCAACATCGAATCCATGCGGTCGGAGCCGAAGATGCGCATCAGGTCGTCCTGCAGCGACAGGAAGAATTTCGAGCGGCCGGGGTCGCCCTGACGGCCGGAACGGCCGCGCAGCTGGTTGTCGATGCGGCGGCTTTCGTGACGTTCGGTCGCCAGAACGTAGAGGCCACCGGCACCCAGCGCGATGTCCTTCAGACGCTGAACCTCGACCTTGATCGCGGCTTCCTTTTCGTCGCGCTCGGGGCCATGTTCCATCTCGCCGAGTTCACGCTCGATGCGCATTTCCAGGTTGCCGCCCAGCTGGATGTCAGTGCCGCGGCCTGCCATGTTGGTGGCGATGGTCACCGCGCCGGGCACGCCGGCCTGCGAAACGATATAGGCTTCCTGCTCGTGGTAACGGGCGTTCAGGACCTGGAAATTGGTGAAGCCGGCGTCCTTGAGCATCTTTGCCAGAAGCTCGGACTTTTCGATCGAGGTGGTGCCGACCAGAACCGGCTGCTGGCGGTCCTGGGATTCCTTGATCTCGGCGATGATCGCCTTGTATTTCTCTTCAACCGTCCGGTAGACTTCGTCGTCTTCATCGATACGCTTGATCGGCAGATTGGTCGGCACTTCGACGACTTCGAGGCCGTAAATATTGCCGAATTCCTCGGCTTCGGTCGAAGCCGTGCCGGTCATGCCGCCGAGCTTGTTGTACATGCGGAAATAGTTCTGGAAGGTCACCGAGGCCAGTGTCTGGTTTTCCGGCTGGATGGTGACCTTTTCCTTGGCTTCCAAGGCCTGATGCTGGCCTTCCGAATAGCGGCGGCCCGGCATCATGCGGCCGGTGAATTCGTCGATGATGACGATCTCGTCGTTGCGGACGATATAGTCCTTGTCCTTCTGGAAAAGCTTGTGCGCCTTCAACGCATTGTTGACGTGATGGACGATCGCGACATTTTCCACGTCGTAGAGCGTCTCGCCCTTCAACAGGTTTGCTTCGCGCAAAAGGTTTTCGAGCTTTTCCGTGCCGTCTTCGGAGAAGTTGGCCGAGCGCTGTTTTTCATCGATCTCGTAATCTTCCGGCGACAGCAGCGGGATGAACCGGTCGATGGTGTTGTAGAGATCCGAGCGGTCGTCGAGCGGGCCGGAAATGATCAGCGGCGTGCGAGCTTCATCGACGAGGATCGAATCGACTTCGTCGACGATCGCGAAGAAGTGTCCGCGCTGGACCATCTGGTTGCGCTCGTACTTCATGTTGTCGCGCAGGTAATCGAAGCCGAGTTCATTGTTGGTCGCGTAGGTGACGTCGCAGGCATAGGCGTCGCGGCGCTGGTCGTCGGTCAGGCCGTGGACGATGACGCCCGTGGTCAGGCCGAGAAACGAATAGATCCGGTTCATCGTCGCCGAGTCGCGGGTGGCGAGGTAATCGTTGACCGTGACGACGTGAACGCCCTTGCCGGCAAGCGCGTTGAGATAGACCGGCAGCGTGGCGACAAGGGTCTTGCCTTCGCCGGTTTTCATTTCCGCGATCGACTTTTCATGCAGGATGATGCCGCCGATCAGCTGGACGTCAAAAGGTCGCAGGCCGAGCGCCCGCCGCGCGCCTTCGCGGGCAACGGCAAAAGCCGGGACCAGCAGATCGTCCAGCGTCTTGCCATCAGCCAGTTGCTGGCGGAACTCAACGGTCTTGGCAGCCAGGGCCTCGTCAGAAAGCGCTTTGGTTTCAGCTTCCAGGGCGTTGATGGCATCGACCTTAGCTTTGTAGCCCCGCACACGGCGGTCATTCGATGAGCCGAAGATTTTGCGGGCGAGGCCGCCGAGACTGACCATAAGAATGGTCCTTTCTTCTATGTCGCCAACGCGGTCAATTTCCGCGAAATACTATGAAACGCCCGGAACTGTTCTGGACGCGAGGTTGCGTGACAGATAAGAGGGGGGTCGAATTATGTCAACGGAGTTGAGGCACGCCAAGGCTACAGAACGGCCACAATCTGATGATGTGGAACGTTTCAGGCCGGCCGTGACCGCGGTTCGGATACCATCGTGGAAGGTATGAGGATGTTGAAATACAAAATGCTTGCGGCAGTTGCCCTGATTGCTGTCATGGCCGCCCAGGGCCCGGCAGCAGCGCAGGACGCGGCCGATCCGGTTATTGCCAAGGTTGGCGATACGGAAATCCACCAGTCCGAGCTCGATTATGCCCTGACCGGCCTTGATCCGCAGCTTGCCCAGCTGCCGGACGACCAGAAGCGCGCCGCAGCCCTTTCCGGCCTGATCGACGTGAAGCTCCTGGCCAAGGATGCGGACAAGGAAGGCCTGCAGAACGATGCGGACTTCAAGAAGCGTCTTGCCTATCTGACCGACCGCGAGCTGCACAACGCCTTCTTCAAGAAGCACGTCGTCGATGCCGTCAAGCCGGAAGAGGTCAAGGCCCGCTACGACGTGGAAATCGCCAAGATCCCGGCGCAGGAAGAAGCCAAGGCCCGCCATATTCTGGTGAAGACCGAGGAAGAAGCCAAGGCGATCATTAAGGATCTGGATGCCGGCAAGGACTTTGCGACCATTGCCAAGGAAAAGTCGACCGATCCGAACAAGGCTGATGGCGGCGATCTCGGCTATTTCACCAAGGACCGCATGGTTCCGGAATTCTCCGAAGCGGCCTTCAAGCTCGAAAAGGGCAAGTATACCGAAGTGCCGGTCAAGACGCAGTTCGGCTTCCATGTCATCCTGCTCGAAGACAAGCGCATGCAGCCACCGCCGCCGTTCGAGCAGGTCGAGCCGCAGGTCAAGCAGCTCGTCATGCGCGACAAGTATATCGAGCTTCTGACCGCAGCCAAGAAGGACGCGGGCGTCGATATTACCGATCCGGCTTTGAAGAAGGCCTATGACGAGGCCAACAAGGCGGAAGCAGAAACCGCAAACTGACGAGATGACGCGTGACCGTTCGTCGTCGGCCGGTCACGCCGTTCTGATATCAAGTGAACGACAAAGGTCCCGGAGGCGTCAGGCTCTTCGGGATTTCGTTTGTGGGCCCGCAGGCCGGGCCATCATCGCTAAACAGGGTTGATCATGTCCGGTTCCGTTTCCCCGCTTGCCCCCAAATCCTTTGCCGACATGCCGCCGGTGCGCGGTGTGCGCATGGCGACAGCCGCCGCCGGCATCAAGTACAAGAACCGCACGGATGTCCTGCTGATGGTCTTCGACGTGCCGGCTGCCGTCGCCGGTGTCTTTACCCGGTCGCGCTGCCCGTCCGCTCCCGTCGATTTCTGCCGCCAGAACCTGTCCGGCGGCCTTGCCCGTGCCGTGGTCGTCAATTCCGGCAATGCCAATGCCTTTACCGGCAAGAAGGGCAGGGCGGCGACGGAACTCACAGCGCAGTCGGCGTCGCAGGCGGTTGGGTGCTCGACCGGTGAGGTGTTTCTCGCCTCCACCGGCGTCATCGGCGAACCGCTGGATGCAACGAAATTTGCTGGCGTTCTCAGCGACATGACCGAAAAGGCGGTAGGCGATTTCTGGTTCGAAGCCGCCAAGGCGATCATGACCACAGACACCTATCCGAAGGTTGCCACCCGCAGCACCGAAATTGGTGGCGTTACCGTCACCATCAACGGTATCGCCAAGGGCGCCGGCATGATCGCGCCCGATATGGCGACGATGCTGTCGTTTGTCGTCACCGACGCGGATATCACGCCGGAAGCCCTGCAGGTTCTGTTGTCCGAGGGCACAGGCCCGACCTTCAACTCCGTCACCGTCGATAGCGATACATCGACCTCCGACACGCTGATGCTGTTTGCAACTGGCGCTGCCGGCAAGGACGGGCAGGCAAAGATCGTCAGCCCAACCGATCCGGCGCTCGATGGCTTCCGTGTGGCCCTCAACGATCTCCTGCGCGATCTGGCGCTGCAGGTGGTTCGCGATGGCGAAGGTGCCCGCAAGATGGTTGCCGTGACCGTTGAGGGCGCAGAGAGCGATGCTGCCGCCAAGCGCATCGGTCTCTCGATCGCCAATTCGCCGCTGGTGAAGACGGCGGTGGCCGGCGAGGATGCCAATTGGGGCCGCGTGGTCATGGCTGTCGGAAAATCCGGCGAGCTTGCCGACCGCGACCGGTTGGCAATCTGGTTCGGCGATGTCCGCGTTGCCGTTGATGGCGAGCGCGATCCGACCTATTCGGAGGCTGCCGCGTCTGCGGTGATGAAGCAGGAAGACATCGCTATCCGCGTCGAGATCGGTCTCGGATCAGGCAGCGCGACCGTCTATACCTGCGATCTGACGAAGGAATATATCGAGATCAATGGCGACTATCGGAGCTGATGGCCGTGCAGAATACGATTTCGAAAGCCGAACTGCCGAACGTGCGCCGTCTGGAGGCTGTCGGCTTTCGCGCCTGGCCGGCGGCTTCGGTCCAGTATGACGGCAGCTGGCTGATCCGTCTGACGGCGGGACATGATTCCAAGCGGCTGAATTCGGTCAATCCGCTCGATCCGTCCGACAGCCGCGATATCGAGGTGCGGCTTCAAAAGGCCGCCAAGCGTTTTTCCGATTATGGCCGCCCGCTCACCGTCCGCCAGACGCCGCTGACCCCGCCGCCGCTGATTGCCTATATGGACGAACAGCAATGGCCGGTTTTCTCTGAGAGCATCGTCATGATGGCCGATATTCCGCCGAACGACACGACGGAATCGATCGAGCACCTGCCGTTGCGCGATGTCGGCCGTTTTGTTGACGCACGTCTGCAGATTTGCGGCGAGAGCAGCCTGGAGAAAGCGGGGCTTGCCGAAATCATCAACGCCATCAAGCCGGAATGCGGACTGTTTCTCTTCGAGGCGCAGGACGAGGGACCGATCGCTGTGTCGCTCGCCGTGCATGACAATGATCTCGCGGGGATCTTGCAAGTGGCGGTTGCCGAGAGCGTAAGACGTCAGGGCGTCGGTAGCGCCATCGTCAATGCGTCGCTGCGCTGGGCGCGTCTGCGGGGTGCCCGCACCGCCTGGCTTTCGGTCGAAGCCGACAATGAGGGCGCTATACAACTCTACCGCAAATTCGGCTTCAAGGATGTCTACCGGTATGCGTACCGGCGGCAAGGAGTTTGACGATGGAGAGTGCCGGCCGGAAAATTCTGCTCGTTGCTGCCTGCGCGCTGGTCGATAGCGATGGCCGGATCCTTCTGGCACAACGGCCCGAGGGCAAGTCCCTGGCGGGACTTTGGGAGTTTCCGGGCGGCAAGGTCGAGCCCGGCGAGACGCCGGAGGAAACGCTGATACGCGAACTGGATGAGGAACTGGGCGTGCGTACCAAGGTCGCGTGTCTGGCGCCTTTGACCTTTGCCAGCCACACCTATGACGATTTTCATCTGCTGATGCCGCTCTATGTCTGCCGGCGTTATGAGGGCGTTGCCTATGGCCGGGAAGGGCAGGCGGTGAAATGGGTCCGTCCCAAGGCCCTGCGCGACTATCCGATGCCGCCGGCTGACGAGCCACTTATCCCCTACTTAATGGATCTGCTCTGATCTAATCCCGGAAATTTCTATTTTATTAATCGAACATTTATCACCCTCCCGCACAATCAGCTTCGAGTAAGTGCCGGTGTCTATTGGTTTGGGGATGATTCCCGTGGCCGATACCGGTTTTTTATAGGCGTCGACATGGTGAAGCGGTGGGTGAGCCGTCTTCAAGAAAACGCACATATTCGAAGAGGCAAACAATGGTCGACGACGATTTTTGGAGAACGGTTCAGGACAAGGATCTGGTGACGACCCAGAGCCGCCGCACCGGTGCGCTTAATCTGTCGCTGCTGTTCGGGACCGCCGTCATCGCGCTGACCCTCATTTTGACGCCGATGCTGTCGAAATCGGACAATAAGGTGATGGCCAACGCGCCGATCGACTACGATAATATCACGACCGGCTCGATCCCGAGCAGCCCGCCGGCCAAGCGCTACACGGTGCGCCGCAGCGTGCTGCAGGAAATGCCGGGCGCAGTCTGCATTATCGACAGTGACGGAAGCAAAAGCGGCTGCTGATGACGTAGAGCCGGGATACCCGGTCTTGCGTTCGTTGCCAGCCGGACAACAATGATATCGCGCGTTGACGTGCTTTTCAGGCGGTATCGCCGGGTTGGGCAAGCGCAGAACAGGCTGGGGAGCACATGACGATACTGAACCGGTTTCTCAACGACAAGTCCGCTGCCACGGCGATCGAATATGGCCTCCTGGCCAGCCTGATTTCGATTGGCATGCTGATCGGACTGACCGCGTTCTCCGATTCATTGCTGGCTGTCTTCCAGACGATTACCAACGCCATCCTCGGCGTCAGGCCGGCTTAGAGCGCCTCCATTCGAAGATGAAGCGCTCTTAAGCGCCGAATTCCTGTTGTTCATCTTTCAGCGGCAATTCCCGCGTGCTCAGCGCGTCGGATAGCCGTTGTTTCGCCGAGCCGGGTTTCAGCGGTTTCTGCTGGCTTTCGTGCGGTGCCCAGCCGGAAATATAAATGATCGAGAAGGTCGCCCTGATGCGGCCATCCGGATCGGCAAAGCGTTCGGCATAGATTTCCGCCGCCCGCACGAAAAAGCTGCGGGTCAGGGGCTTGCGGCTGCGGGCCGAAAGCGGATTGGTCATTCCCATCGACCGCAGATCTTTCAACAGCGAAAACAGCGATGCGTATCGCACCGTGTAGCTTTCGGTATCGGCAACCGGCAGGCTGAAGCCGGCGCGCTGCAAAAGCGCTCCGATATCGCGGACATCGGCAAAGGGAATGACGCGCGGGCTGGCGCCGCCGGTCATTTCGCTTTCGGCCGCCAGGAGAACCTCGCGCAGCTCCTGCAAGGTGCCGGAGCCGGGAATGGCGGCGAGGAAGAGGCCGTCGGGTTTGAGCGCACGGCGCACCTGGATGAACACGCCGGGCGTATCGTTGGTCAGGTGCAGCGATAGCGGCGAGACGATGAGATTGACCGATTCCGGGGATAGCGGCACCGTTTCCAGCGATGCGGCGGAGACCTTTTCATCCGGGGCGGCAAAGGCCGGATCGGTTTCGATGCGCTCGATATCCGTCACTTTGCCGGTTTTTGCGATATAGCGGGCGGTGAGGCCGGTATAGCCGTGCAGTTCGACTGCCTTGTCGAAATGGCGCTCCACGACATCAAGGCGCTCAGACAGTTCCTGGGCGGCGATCTCCAGCAGGAATTGCGCCTTGGGGTCGCCGTTGCGAAAGGCGCGCTTGCGGCGGGCCTCGATGAGCGTCTGGTCGAAAACGATATCCATGGCTTTGCTGTCCTGATCACTCAAAAATCTGATCGCAATGAAACCCGGCCCGCCGTAAAGTCAACCTCATGGCGGATGATGGGGCAGAAAATCCGGGATGGCGGCTGGCCAAAGGGCTGCGGGGAGGCCTGCGCGGTCTGATGGCGGCGGCGGTCGATGCCGTCTATCCCCCGGTTTGCGCCGGTTGCGGCCGTTTGACCGGGCAGCATCGCGGCGTCTGTCCCGCCTGCTGGGCGACGTTGCGGTTGATCGAGCGGCCCTATTGCGAGGTCCTGGGCCTGCCGTTTTCCCATGATCTGGGCGCGGGCATCCTGTCGGCCGATGCGATCGCCAATCCGCCGGTGTTCGAGCGGCTGCGCTCGGCTGCCATCCATGACGGCATTGCCAAGGCGCTCGTCCATGGTTTGAAATATCGCGACCGCACCGATCTCGCCGTGATGATGGCGCAATGGATGATCCGGGCGAGCGACGGCACCGTTGCGGCTTGCGATGCAATCGTCCCGGTGCCGCTGCATGCGTTCCGGCTGTTTGGCCGCAAGTTCAACCAGTCGGCCGAGCTTGCCCGGGCCATCGCCCGCAGTTCCGGCAAGCCATATCTCGCGACGGTGCTGATCCGCCACCGGCGCACCGCGCAACAGGTTGGGCTGGGCGCCAGCCAGCGTGCGGAGAACGTGCGGGGCGCTTTCTCGGTGACGGAGGACGGCCGGGCGGCGCTGTTTGGCAAACGGATCGTTCTCGTCGATGACGTCTATACGACGGGGGCTACCGTTTCGGCGGCGACCCGGGCGCTGAAGAGGGCGGGGGCAGGCGATGTGACGGTTTTGACCTTTGCAAGAGCCATGTCCGGCCTTATATGACACGGTATGTGTACTGGCGCAGGGCCGGTGAAGGAGCAGATCAACTCATGGCTTCGGTTGTCATTTATACCCGTCAATTCTGCGGCTATTGTTCCGCAGCCAAGAAACTTCTGGAAACCAAGGGCGTGCAGTTCGAGGAGCATGACGCAACCTATGCTCCGGAAATTCGCCAGAAAATGATCGAGCGGTCGAATGGCGGCACGACCTTCCCGCAGATCTTCATCAACAATGCCCATATCGGCGGCTGCGACGACCTGCATGCGCTGGAACGCGCCGGCAAGCTCGACGCGATGCTTGCGGCGTAAGGAGACGCTTCAATGACGTTCAAGGCCGCAGCGATCCAGATGTGTTCCGGTGTCGATCCGGCCGAAAATGCCGGGACGATGGCAAGGCTCGTGCGCGAGGCAGCTGCCCAGGGCGCTACATACGTGCAGACGCCGGAAATGACCGGCGCTCTGCAGCGCGACCGCGCGGCGATGAAGGCTGCGCTTCGTGACGAGGGCAGCGATCTGATCGTGGCCGCAGCATCGAAACTTGCCGGCGAATTGCGCATCCATCTGCATGTCGGCTCAACGGCGATCGGCCTTGCCGATGGCAAGATGGCCAATCGCGGCTTCCTGTTCGGCCCCGATGGCAAAAAGATTACCCATTACGACAAGATCCACATGTTCGACGTCGATCTCGACAATGGCGAAAGCTGGCGCGAAAGTGCCGCCTATACGCCGGGGGCGACCGCAAAGCTGGTGAGTCTACCGTTCGGCAAGCTCGGCTGCGCCATCTGCTACGACGTTCGCTTCCCCGAGCTGTTCCGGGCGCAGGCAGCGGCGGGTGCTGAGATCATGTCGGTGCCGGCAGCCTTCACCCGCCAGACCGGCGAGGCGCATTGGGAAATCCTGTTGCGCGCGAGAGCGATCGAGAACGGCATGTTCGTCATCGCCGCCGCCCAGGCCGGGGTGCATGAGGATGGCCGCGAGACTTTCGGGCATTCGATGATCATCGATCCGTGGGGACGCGTTCTGGCCTCGGCCAGCGGTACCGGCGCGGGCATCGTGATCGCCGATATCGACATCACCCAGGTTGCGGCGGCGCGGGGCAAGATTCCTAACCTCAAGAACGGCCGGCCGTTCCAGCTCGAGGAGGTGCCGCTCAGCGCCTCCGGGGACGTGGCCGCTTGATCAAATACACGCTTGCCTGCGACAACGGCCATTCGTTCGAGGGATGGTTCTCCTCCGGCGCCGATTTCGACCGGCAGGCGGAGCTTGGCCTTGTGTCCTGTCCCGTCTGCGGCTCTGCCACGGTCGGCAAGGAGCTGATGGCGCCTTCGGTTTCGACGGCCCGCAAGAAGGACGAGACCAAGGTGCTGATGATGGATCAGGCCCGCAAGGAAGCGGTGGCCAAGATCCGCGAACTGGTCACGTCCATCCGCGACAATGCCGAGGATGTCGGGACAAAGTTTCCCGAGGAAGCCCGCAAGATCCATTATGGTGAGGCCGAGCAGCGCGGGCTGATCGGGCAGGCGACGATCGACGAAGCCAAGGCGCTTCTGGAGGAAGGCATCGAGATTGCCGCCCTGCCGGTGTTGCCGGACGACGTGAACTGACATGACGGCGGGCGGACCTCGTCTGGCCATCTACAATTTCGGCCTGCATGCCGGGCCAGAAGGCGACCCTCGCGTCGAGGGTTTCGTGTTGCGCGAGCCAGCCAATTTCGAGGCTGCCGCGCGGGCATCCGGTTTCATCGGCCGCTCCGGCTATCGCGGCGTTCCGGGACCGCGCAGCTGGGGCCAGCAGGTTTTTCCGCGTTTCATCGAAGGTAGCGGTTTTGACAGCGCGCCGTCCTCCTTGTCGCTCTGGACCGATATCGAATCGTTGATGGCATTTTCCTATCATGGCGTTCACGCCGACGCGTTGAAGAACGGGCGCAACTGGAACATCAAACCCAGCTGGCCGCCGCTTGTGCTCTGGTGGGTGGACGGGCACCGCGTGCCCGACTGGCAGGACGGCGCCGGGCGGCTGGAATATCTCCACGATCACGGCGCGTCCGGCAGAGCCTTCACCTTTAAAGAACCCTTCACCGCCGGGGGTGAAGCCTATGCGATCGACCGGAACAAAGTCCGGCGGATTGCGCAGGAGAATGCCAAGGGGCAGGCCGATCTGCTTGCGCATGTGCTGACGTTGAAAGTCTAGCACGGGGCTTTTATTTTAACGGACGCCGCATGGCGTGGCGAAAGCGTTGCACCACGATTTCGTCAGCACCTGCGTAATAGTCAATCAAATAGGGATAAGGCGTTAGGAAAACGCGGCGGACGCCCGAGATTTTTGTTTTGCTGCCCGTATGGGGATATTGTTGCAGCAATGTCAGGATGAGCGCCATGCGGGCTGCCACTTTTGCGGCCCCTTGGGGTGACTGCTTCGCGAGGTAACCCAGCGCCTCGTCGATCTGGTGGAGCGCTCGTTTTGAATAGCGTAGTTTCACAGGCGATATTTGGACAATATGGTTTGCACCTCGGCTTCGGTGGCAAATTCTCCCCGCGCCATTTCGGCTTGGGCCTCAATCAGATCAGCCTCCTCTTCCGGCGACAGTTCGATGACCCGCTCATCATCCCCGGCATAGCTGAGCATCATGCGGGCGATATCGTCCTGCATTTCCGTAGGGAGATTCCGTGCGGCTGATACCGCCTGTTCCAGAAGCTTTGTCATTCGCAGAGTGTGCCTTGGATCGATCGAAAAAAAAACCGAAATCGTCGCGCCTGACCGTGCTGACGGTCTTATAACGCTGTCAAAGAACTGAACGGCCGAGGCGAGAATGTGGTCCTTCTGGTCCGATCTTTGACAGCCTAGCACGGCGGTACAAGGCGGGGATGATGGTGTCTTTGCTTTTTGCCACAGGCCCGGTATCTGAGGTCTTGGCTGATCCTTGGCAAAAGTGCTGCACTCTTTTAATTCAACGGCTTGATATCCATCTGTGGGCCGTGTTCAGACTGGAGTTTTAAGACCGATGGATTTTTCCGATCTTCGCTTTTCCACGCAACGCCTGGACATCCGGCGGTTCGTGCCCGCCGATTTTGCGGCATTCCAAGCCTATCACCGCCTGCCGGAGGTCTATCGCTATCTGTATGCTGAGCCGCTCGATGACGCCGAAGCTGCCGAAAAATTCGAAAGAGCGTGTGTGCCCCGGCTTCGCAAGAAGGGCGATGCCGCCGTGTTTGCGGTTGAGCGCCGCGAGGACGCAGCCGTCATCGGCGAAGTGGTGCTGAAGCTTGAAAGCGCGATCGCGCGGCAGGTGGAGGTCGGCTATATCTTCAATCCGGCCTTTGCGGGCAAGGGGTATGCGACGGAAGCGATGCGGGCCATTCTGGATTTCGCGTTTTCAACACTCAACTTCCACCGTGCCTTTGCAAGGCTCGATGCCGCCAATGCAGGGTCAGTCGGGGTGGTCGAGCGGTTGGGGATGCGGCGCGAGGCGCATCTGATCCAGAACGACCAGTTCAAGGGCGTCTGGGGCGACGAGTTCATCTATGCGCTGCTGCGCGACGAATGGATGGCGCGGCAGAGCGGCGCCTGACAAGCCGGTACGGCGGTCCAGGGAAGCCTTTCTTTACGCCGGGCGTTTGGCGACGATCATGTAGTTGACGTCCATGTCCTTCGACAGGTTCCACTGGTTCGACAGTGGGTTGAAGAAGACGCCGGTGCGGTCGGTGACTTGCATGCCGCTGGCGGTAATGGGCTTTTCCAGTTCTTCCGGGCGCACCAGCTTGTCATATTGATGGGTGCCGCGCGGCAGCCAGCGCAGGACATTTTCGGCGGCAAAGATAGCGAGCGCTGCCGCTTTCATCGTGCGGTTGATGGTGGCGACGAACATCAGGCCGCCGGGACGCACCATCGAAGCGCAGGTGCTCATGAAGAATTCGACATCGGCGACATGCTCGACCACTTCCATATTGAGTACGACATCGAAGGTCTCGCCGGCTTGCGCCAGCGCCTCCGCGGTGACAGCGCGGTAATCGACCGCAACGCCGCTGCCGGCCGCATGGGTTCTGGCGATCATGATATTCTTTTCCGAGGCGTCGGCGCCGACCACATCGGCCCCCATGCGGGCCATCGGCTCGGACAGAAGACCGCCGCCGCAGCCGATATCGAGGATGCGCAAGCCCTTCAGCGGCTGCAGCGCCTTGGCCTCGCGGCCGAAATTGTCCGAGACGCGGTCGCGGATATAGGTGAGACGGACCGGATTGAACTTGTGCAATGGCCGGAACTTGCCCTTCGGATCCCACCATTCGGCGGCCATGGCGGAAAACCGGTCGACTTCGTTCTGGTCGATGGTGCTGCGGGCCTGCTCGGTCATGATCGGAACTCCTTGGACTTTACCCCTGGTGAAGTCGGACGATCGGGTATGAAAGTCAAGGGTTGGCAGTGTCGCGGGATGGGGGACGGGAGTTCTCAGCGTTGGCCCTGTTGACCCCCTCTCCTGCAAAATCTAGGACTTAGCTGCGCTAAGATCTTGATTTTGCTTTCTCCCCCGCCGAGGGGGAGAAAGGGCTGTGGCGTTCGCTTTCACCCTCCCCTTGAGGGGGAGGGTCGGAGCGAAGCTCCGGGGTGGGGTGATTTGCGGCGTATCCGATTGACGATGGTGTTCGTGGTGGGTCACCCCCACCCGCGACTGCGTCGCGACCTCCCCCCTCAAGGGGGAGGTGGAACGGTGGCGCCACCTTTGTAGGTGTTTCCAGACTGTGAGGCAGCCGCAAGCACGTCTGGTTTCGCGCGCTAAAGTTTCGCTTTGTCCACGCTCATTGCCGCAGCCGAGGACAGGCGGTGTGCCAGTGCGGAGGATTGGGATCCGGAAGACTGGATCAGCGGGATCAGGACGATCACCAGGATGAGGGTGGCGATATAGACCGGTCCGAGAGGAATTCGACGCGCTTTCAAATAGCAATCTCCAGTGTTGACATGAAACGTGCCTGGGAATTCTGACAGCAGCCTGAACGCGCCAATGCGCGCGCGCCTGTTGTTTTCCCGGCAAAAGCTCCGTCCTGCCCGGCCTAGCGTTCAGGCTCCTGTCAGAAAAGCGGACCAGATGTGCCGGGGATGGAGACGGCTGCGGCGTGGCACGCGGCCAATGGACCGTGGCTGGGGCTTTGGACCGGCGGGCGGGCTGCGGCCGGATCCATCCTTTTCGATGTTTTGCAGGAGAGTTGCTTGCCGGTGCATAGCCTACCAATCGCCACGCCGCGCGTGTTGCGCCCGGTCATCGGTAGCGAGATGTTGAGCCTGATCGTGGCGTTTTATCTCGTCTTCCTCACCAACAGGACGTTCTGGTCGAAGGCGGCCGGCTATCTCGGGGCGCCAAGCACGGCGCTGTTTTTGCTCGTCATCGGGCTTTTTTCTCTGTTTTCGGCGCTCTGCGTCATGGTTTCCGTGAAATATCTGACGAAACCGTTTTTCATCCTGCTGATCATCATTGCCGCCGCCAGCGCGCGCTTCATGGATACGTTTGGCACCATTATCGACGTCGATATGATCCGCAATGTGGCCCAGACGGCTGGCTCCGAAGCCGGCCATTTCCTGACTGCGGGTTTCATCATCCATATGCTGCTGTTTGGGGTCGTGCCCTCGCTGCTGATCGTGCTGGTGCGGATCAGGCACCGGCCTTTCTATCAGAAGTTCAAGATCAACCTCGTGTTGATCCTGTGTCTTCTGGCCGTTTTCACCTCCGTCAGCACTGCCAATATGCGCACATTTGCAGCTGCCCTGCGCCAGCATCGCGATCTCGCCGCAACGGTCAATCCTGTGGCGCCCATCGTCAGTGCGGTGCGCTATGCCGTGGCGGCACGCCGGATGCACACCGCGTCCTAAGCGGCTGGCGAGATGTTTCGATCATACGGCCTGCTCTCTCAAGGGGGCGGGGCAATTTGCCGTGGCCTCAAAGCCGTTTGACGGCGCAGCCCAAAGAGGAAATAAGAATGCCGGTGGAATTGACCGATAGGGGGACCGGCGGTTTGCGTGTTCTGCTCGTCGAGGACAATGAAATATTGGGCGAGGCGGTGCGCGATCACATCGCCGCAGCCGATCATGCGGTCGATTGGATGAAGACGCTGGATGATGCGCGCATATCCTTGCGCACCGTGGCCTATGGTCTTGTCCTGCTCGATCTGCGCCTGCCGGATGGCAGCGGCATTGCGCTCCTGAAGGAATTGCGCGCGGCCGGCAATGCGACGCCGGTGATCATCCTGACTGCCCATGACCAGATTTCCGACCGGATCGAAGGCTTGAACAGCGGTGCCGACGATTATCTGGTCAAGCCGTTCGATCTGGGCGAACTGTCTGCCCGCATGCTGGCCGTCATCCGCCGCTACGGCGGCAATAATGCCCCTATGATCCATTATGGCGAGCTGAAGATCAGCCCGGTGGACCGGCGGGTTTTTGCCGGTGAGGTTGAGGTTGGCCTTTCCGGACGCGAATGGGCGGTGCTCGACACGCTTTTGGCGCGGCCGGGGGCGATCATTTCCAAGGCGCAGATCGAGGAGGCACTGTATGCGTTCGGCTCCGAGATCGAGAGCAATACGGTGGAGGTCTATGTGAGCCGCCTGCGCAAGAAGCTCGGGCGTGACCATGTCGTGACCGTGCGCGGCGTCGGCTACAAGATCGGGGCGACGGCGTGACGGTGCCGAAAAACCGCACGCGCAGCATAACCAGTCGGCTGATCCTGTGGCTGACCGGCTTGATCGTGGCTTTCTGGTTGATTGCCGCAGGTCTTGGCGTTGCGGTGATGAAGGATGAGTTCGGCGAATTCTTCAACGGCTCGCTGCAGGAAACGGCCGAGCGGCTGGTGCCGTTGGTGCTGGACGATCTTCAAAGGCGCGAAGGGCCGCCATCGCCCCGGCATTTTCAAAGCGAAGCCGAGGATCTGGGAGAGGAATATCTGGTCTACCAGGTTCGCGACGCGGCCGGAAAGATCCTCATCCGCTCGCATGATGCGCCGATGGAGCCCTTCGACGTGCCGCTCAAGCGCGGCTTCTTCGAAAATGACAGCTTTCATTTCTACACCGCAAGCTCTGCCGACGGCATGACCTTCGTGCAGGTTGCCGACGCCATGGACAATCGCAACGAGGCGGTGACGGAAGGCAGCATGGCGCTGTTCCTGCCGGTTCTGGTGCTGATCCCGGTCAGCATCCTGTTGATCTTTCTGATCGTGCGCCGGGCGCTCGTGCCCGTCGATGATCTGCGCGAGGCGATCGAGGAAAAGGACGGCGGCAACCTGGCGCCGGTGCCTTCCAGCATGTTGCCACGGGAGCTGCGGCCGATCGCCAGCTCCGTCAACCGCCTCTTGAGCCGGCTGCAGGCTGCCTTCGATGCCGAGCGGGAATTTACAGCCAACAGCGCACATGAGTTGCGAACGCCGATCGCCGGCGCCCTGGCGCAGACGCAGATGCTGATCGCCGAGCTTGAGGGACCGCGCAAGCGGCGCGCCCAGCAGATCAGGATATCGCTGACCAATCTCAGCCACACGACCGAAAAACTGCTGCAGCTGGCACGCGCCGAAGCCGGCATCGGCGCCGGAACCGTGACCGTCGATCTGGCGCGGGTATTGGAACTGGTGGTGACGGATTTCCAGCGCAGCGATCCGGACGCAAGGCGCCTGCAGCTTTCGCGCGCGCCGGGGGCCTTGCTGGAGGGGCACTATAGCGAAGATGCCTTTGCGATCGTGTTGCGAAACCTGATCGAAAATGCCCTTCTGCACGGCAATAGGGACGAGCCGGTGCACATCAGCCTGGAAACAGGCGGCGTGGTCCGCATCGTCAACGGCGCTGCAGTCCTGCCGCCGGACGAACTGGCGGCGGTGCGCAAACGTTTCGGCCGCGGAGCGACGACATCGCCGGGCTCGGGGCTCGGCCTGTCGATCGCCGAGCGGTTGTTGCAGCAGATGAATGCCGGTTTCGACGTGCGCTCTCCCGCTACGGGCCGATTGGGCGGGTTCGAGGTGGTGATGCGGTTTGGGGATGCTGGGTGATCGGTGTGACCTTCCCTCTTCTCCCCGGCGGGGAGAAGGTGGCGCGAAGCGCCGGATGAGGGGGGCGGTACGCACAGAACCCGCCGAACCGCCCCCTCATCGCCTCGCATGCGCTCAGCACTTCTCCCCGCTGGGGAGAAGGGGGAGACTGCGGTAAGCCCTTCATCCGCCTTCCGGGTACCTTGTCTACGGAGGTAGGGATGGGGAAAAGCGGTGGCCTTCGCGGGAGCCGTCTGCACGGCTTTCAGCTCAACGTACAGGTTGTTCAGTGGCACCGTTTGAGCTATATAGAAACGCTGTGTTTCTATAGGAGGCTGCGATGTCATCCACAATTTCGGCCAATGTCGATAGCAAGACTGCCACGAAGTTAAAGGGAGTGGCTTCGATGGAAAACCGGTCGGTATCGAATGCGGTTTCGAGCGCCATCACGGTCTTTGTCGGGCTTCCCAAGGGCGTGCGGGATTTTTTACTCGAGTTGAACGCGCAAAACGATCAGGACACGATCAACAGACTGGGGCGCGAGATGATGGCGGCGGCGGCGCGGGTTCGGCTTGAGAAGGCAACGGCCGATCTTGCATCCGAGCAGCGTTTCGGAGGTCCAGGGGATGCTTCCAGCGAGATCGACATGATGGAAGAGGCAACGGCTCTCAGCCGCGCCGCGCGCCGGACGTAACCATGGATCGTGCGGTCCGTGTGTTGCTCGATGTCAACATCTTCGTGGGCAACATCATGGCGTATGACCGTGGTCATACGGGAAGCGCAAACCAAACCCTGGTATCCATGCTCGCCCGGCATCAATGGGGCATGACGGACAGGGCGCAGCTCGTCATCTCTTTCGAGATGATCGAGACGCTCGAAACGGTTCTTCTCCGCCACCAATTTCCAGCGGAACGCGTCAGCGGGTATTGCAGTTCGATTATCGACATCATGAAATACGGCCCGGATGCGCTCGATCCCTATCTCATATTGGCAGGGGAGGAGCGTTTCGCGATGTCCGATGCGGAGGATGCGGGCGTGTTGGCCACGGCCTTCGGTGCCAATGCCGACATTCTCGTGACGGACAATTTGAAAGATTTTATGACCAAGGATGCTGATGTCATCGATACGCAAGTGGTCGTCACGGCGTCTTCCGGCCGGCGAACCCTTCAGGCTCTCAGGTATGAGGCCGCCGACCTCATTGTCGCGCACCCGTTCGATGTCATGCACTGGCTGCGGCTGGGTTACGATTTTACGCCCAGCAGGCTTTGGAATTCTCTTCAGAGATCCGGAAAATCGTCCGGCCTTTGAGGTAGCGCTCTTCGCCGTGCTGTAGCGAAGAGCGTACTCTCAATCCCTGTCAGGTGCGCCGAGGGGGAAGAAGGAGCGGTAGGGGCGGGCTTCTTCGATGGCGCGGGCGAAGGAGGGGCGGGCGAGGAGGCGGGTGCGGTAGGCGCGGACATTTGGGAAGGTTTCGGCGATCGGATGCACCCAGTCGGCGTAGAAGAGCGAGGGGCAGGCGGCGCAGTCGGCGAGGCTGAACGTATCGCCTGCCGCCCATTCGCTTTTCGCCACGACGCCGTCGAGCCAGCCATAGGCATCGTCAAGCATCGCCTTTGCCTCGGTGACGCCATAGGGGTCGCGATCGGTTTCCGGGCGGATCTGGTTGAACACGACTTTCTGCATCGGGGTCATGACGTAATTGTCGAAGAAGCGGTCCATCATCCGGGTGCGCAGCGCGGCCTTTGGCTCTTCGGGGATCAGGCGGACGCTGCCGGGATAGGCCAGCATCAGATATTCGATGATGATGGTCGCTTCCATGACAGCGTTTTCACCGTCCTTCAGCACCGGAAACCGCTTGATCGGCCAGATCGACTGCCATTCCTCGATCGTGGCGGGTTCTTCAGGCGCGAGCATCCGGTAGTCGAACGCGGTGCCGTTTTCATAGATCGCCACCAGAACCTTCTGGCAGTAGGATGAAAACGGGTGGGCAAAGAGCTGCGGTGTCATCATATCCTCCCAAACTGATTTCAATATGCAACTGGTTGTTTTGTACGATAACTGATCCTATATTGCAAGCGGTTTAGCGAAGGACATGCCGTGGACAATTTGCAGCGATCAGGATGCCCGATCAATCTGACCCTGGAAATGCTTGGCGACCGCTGGAGCCTGATTGTCATTCGCGACCTGATGTTTGGCAACCGGCGGCATTTTCGTGACCTTCTCACCCATTCGGAAGAGGGGATCGCCTCCAATATCCTCGCCGACCGGCTGAAGCGGCTGACCGAGAGCGGACTGCTGTCGCGCCGCGACGATCCCAGCCACAAGCAGAAGGGCATTTACAGCCTGACCGAACCGTCGATCCAGCTGGTGCCGCTTCTGGCGCAGATGGGCGCCTGGGGCAGGCGGCATACGCGGGCATCCGAGGAACTCTCGATCCGCGCCGAGTTGCTGGAAGAGGGCGGACCGGCGATGTGGACCGATTTCATGGTGGAATTGCGCAGCCTGCATCTGGGCGCGCCGGCGCCTGAGCGCTCGGTGTTTGCGGAGCTGCGGGCGGCCTATCTGGCTGTGGTGGCGCGGAATGCGGCGGAGTGATCGTGGCGGGGGTGTGACTGACCGTTGCGGGGGCGCCCCTCACCCTAGCCCTCTCCCCGCTTGCGGGGAGAGGGGACGACGGAGTTTGCGGCTTGCGGGAAGAGGGAGACCGGGCTTGCCGCAAGTTCCTTCTCCCCGTTTACGGGGAGAGGTGCCCGATGGGGCGGATGAGGGGCTTTACCCCAAACGCTGGCTTCCGGCTCCGGTCAATACACTTCCGGCACATACATTTCCGGCGGGACCGGGTGGCGGGTGTAGTCGTCGTGGCGGACGCGTTCGGGCAGGACGAGTTCGGGTTTCGGTACATCCTCGTACGGAATCTGCGCCAGCAGATGGGCGATGCAGTTAAGCCGGGCCTTCTTCTTGTCGACCGCCTGGACGACCCACCACGGGGCTTCCTCGATATGAGTTTTCGCCAGCATCTCTTCCTTGGCCTTGGTGTAGTCCTCCCAGTGGATGCGGCTTTCCATGTCCATCGGCGACAGCTTCCACTGTTTCAATGGATCATGGATGCGCATCTGGAAGCGGAATTCCTGTTCCTCGTTGGTGATCGAGAACCAGTATTTGATCAGGATAATGCCGGAGCGCACCAGCATGCGTTCGAATTCCGGGACAGTGCGGAAGAACTCATCGAGCTCTTCGGGCGTGCAGAAGCCCATGACGCGCTCGACGCCGGCGCGGTTGTACCAGGAGCGGTCGAACAGCACCATTTCGCCTGCAGTCGGCAGCTGCGAGACGTAGCGCTGGAAATACCATTGGTTTTTCTCGCGCTCGGTCGGTGCGGGCAGGGCAACGACGCGGCAGACGCGCGGATTGAGCCGCTGGGTGACGCGCTTGATGGCGCCGCCCTTGCCGGCGCTGTCGCGGCCTTCGAACAGGACGACGACCTTGAGTTTCTTGTATTGCACCCAGTCCTGCAGGCGCACCAGTTCGTGCTGCAGCCGGAACAGTTCGCGAAAATAGATCTTGCGTTCCAGCGACGGTTCGGCAGGCCCCGACATGCCCTCTGCAACCAGCTCGTCCAGCCGGTCTTCTTCCATCTGCATTTCCAGCTCCTCGTCGAAGCTGTCGGCAATTTCCGCCTTGATGCGGTCGAGTTGGTCGATCATTGGTCACATCCCCGTTGGTCGCGGGCACAGGAGCAGGGTTTGATGACAGGTATGTGACAGGCGGTTGCATACACGCAAAAGGCCCGCCGGTGATGGCGGGCCGTTCGGGTTAAATCGGAGGTCCTGATAGAGCCTCAGGCTGCTGCGAGCGCCTTTTCGATATCCTGGATCGAGTGGCCCGTCAGGTCCTTGTCCAGCTCACCGATCAGGATGTCGGAGAGCGACTTGTGGTAGCTCTTGCGCATCTCGCCGAGGGTGCGGGGTGCGGCGATAATAACCAGGCTCTTGATCTTGCCGTCGAGCACCTGCTTGTTCAGCATGCTGGCGACGCCGTTGCCGAAGCCGTCTTCTTCCTGCTGGCTGTCATCCGGGTTGGCGGCGCTGCTGGAATGGCGGCCGCCGGAGGAGATTTTCGAGGCGTCGATATCTTCCGCAGGCATTGCCTTCAGCTTCACATTGGCCGCATCGCCCTCGTTTTGAAACAGGCTCAGTTTTTCGCCATCGGCTACGGCAATGATCGTGTTCTGGGGAAGGTTCATATCTGGTCTCCATGCTGTGCAATGCGTGTTCCACCGGTGGGTGGCAATGCTTGTTTCTAAGCTGGAATAACCCGCCTGGCCGTGGATCGTTCCATGACGCCCTGACTGCGGCCCAAAAGCGCCATGCGCCGCCATTGCACGCCGCCCCCAATTTCGCTAAGAGACCGCAACTTTTAAAAATCGCGCCCGCGCGCGACGCAATTTTCGACCGGTAGAGGCACATGGCACGCATCGTGATGAAATTCGGCGGCACGTCCGTCGCGGATATGGATCGCATCAGGAATGTGGCCCGCCATGTGAAACGTGAAGTCGATGCCGGCCACGAGGTTGCGGTGGTGGTGTCGGCCATGTCCGGCAAGACCAACGAGCTGGTTGCCTGGACGCGCGATGCCTCGCCGATGCACGATGCGCGCGAATATGACGCCGTGGTCGCCTCCGGCGAGCAGGTGACCTCGGGTCTCCTGGCGCTTGCGCTGCAGAATATCGGCATCAATGCCCGCTCCTGGCAGGGCTGGCAGATCCCGATCCGGACCGATAACGCCCATGGTGCGGCGCGCATTCTGGAAATCGACGGCGCGGAACTGATCCGCCGCTTTGGCGAGGGCCAGGTGGCGGTCATTGCCGGCTTCCAGGGCCTTGGACCCGACAACCGGATCGCCACGCTCGGCCGCGGTGGCTCCGACACGTCGGCGGTGGCGATTGCTGCAGCGGTCAAGGCCGACCGTTGCGATATCTATACCGATGTCGATGGCGTCTACACAACCGACCCGCGCATCGAGCCGAAGGCCAAGCGGCTGAAGAAGATTGCGTTTGAGGAAATGCTGGAAATGGCATCGCTCGGCGCCAAGGTCCTGCAGGTTCGCTCGGTCGAGCTTGCCATGGTATTCAAGGTTCGCACCTTCGTGCGCTCCAGTTTCGTAGACCCCGACGCGCCGGGCATGGGCGATTTTCTGAACCCGCCCGGTACGCTGATTTGTGATGAGGATGAGATTTTGGAACAGGAAGTCGTCACCGGCATCGCCTATGCCAAGGATGAAGCGCAGATTTCGCTGCGGCGCGTGGCCGACCGGCCAGGCGTTTCGGCGGCGATCTTCGGACCTCTGGCCGAGGCCCATATCAATGTCGATATGATCGTCCAGAACATTTCCGAAGACGGTTCCAAGACCGATATGACGTTTACGGTGCCCTCCACCGACGTCGATAAGGCGCTGAAGGTTTTGAACGATGCCAAGGCCCAGGTCGGCTTCGACGTCATCCAGAACGAATCAGGCCTGGTCAAAGTCTCGGTCATCGGCATCGGCATGCGCAGCCATGCGGGCGTCGCTGCGTCCGCTTTCCGCGCACTTGCCGAAAAAGGCATCAACATCAAGGCAATCACCACCTCGGAAATCAAGATTTCCATCCTGATCGATGGTGCTTATGCCGAATTGGCCGTTCGCACTTTGCATTCCGTCTACGGTCTGGATAAGAGTTAAGACAGGCGGCGGCGAAGACGGTTTGGCACCAGTGTGCCGGAACAAATTGCCGCCTGCAGTTGTTGACTTTTATTTCGGAGACGTTGCGCGATGAGAGACCTCTCTGCAGGTCCACGCGTCCTGCTCAAGCGGTTGCGCGAACTGATGGCGGAACCGCTCGAGCCGCAGGATCGCCTTGACCAGATTGTTCGCCAGATTGCGCAGAACATGGTCGCAGAAGTGTGTTCGGTCTACGTGCTGCGCTCCGACGGCGTGCTTGAGCTCTATGCCACGGAAGGCCTCAACAAGGACGCCGTGCATCTGGCGCAGCTGAAGATGGGGCAGGGCCTCGTCGGCACGATCGCGGCATCCGCCCGTCCGCTCAATCTTTCCGATGCGCAGGCGCATCCGGCCTTTACCTACCTTCCGGAAACCGGCGAAGAAATCTATCACTCGTTCCTTGGCGTGCCGATCCTGCGCACCGGCCGCTCTCTCGGCGTTCTCGTCGTACAGAACAAGGCGAGCCGCACCTATCGCGACGACGAAGTCGAGGCGATGGAAACGACGGCGATGGTGCTGGCCGAGATGGTGGCGACCGGCGAGCTGAAGAAGCTCACGCGTCCGGGGCTGGAACTCGACCTTTCGCGGCCGGTGACGATCGACGGCTCGAGCTTCAACGACGGGATCGGCCTCGGCTATGTCGTGCTGCATGAGCCACGCATCGTCGTCACCAATCTTTTGAACGACGATACCGACCATGAGCTTGGCCGGCTGGCGGAAGCCTTGGGTAGCTTGCGCATCTCGATCGACGACATGCTGTCGCGCCGCGACGTATCCATGGAAGGCGAACACCGCGCGGTCCTGGAAGCCTACCGGATGTTTGCGCATGATCGCGGCTGGGTCAGAAAGCTCGAAGAGGCGATCCGCAACGGCCTGACGGCGGAAGCGGCGGTCGAGCGCGTGCAGAGCGAAACCAAGGCGCGGATGATCCGGCTGACGGATCCTTACCTGCGCGAGCGCATGCATGATTTCGATGACCTGGCCAACCGGCTGCTCAGGCAGCTGACCGGCTATGGCGCGAAAATGTCGGCGACGGATTTTCCCAACGACGCGATCGTCGTTGCGCGCGCCATGGGGGCAGCCGAACTGCTCGACTATCCCCGCGAAAACGTGCGCGGCCTGGTGCTCGAAGATGGGGCCGTCACCAGCCATGTGGTGATCGTGGCACGCGCCATGGGTATTTCGGTGGTGGGCCAGGCGGCGGGCGTGGTGGCGCTGGCTGAAAATGGCGACGCCATCATCGTCGATGGCGACGATGCCAAGGTGCATTTGCGGCCGATGGCCGACCTGCAGCGGGCGTATGAGGAAAAGGTCAGGCTGCGGGCGCGCAAGCAGGAGCAGTTCAAGGCGCTGCGCGGCGTCGAGCCGGTGACGCTGGACGGCAAGCGGATCAAGCTGCAGATGAATGCCGGCCTTCTGGTCGATCTGCCGCAGCTGGCCGAATCCGGCGCCGAAGGCATCGGCCTGTTCCGCACCGAGCTGCAGTTCATGATTGCCTCGACCATGCCGAAGATGGAAGAGCAGGAGCTGTTCTACCGAAACGTCATGAAGCAGGCGGCGGGCAAGCCGGTGACGTTCCGTACGCTCGATATCGGCGGCGACAAGGTCGTGCCCTATTTCCGCGCGGCGGAAGAGGAAAACCCGGCGCTCGGCTGGCGGGCGATCCGCCTTTCGCTTGACCGTCCCGGCCTGCTGCGCACGCAATTGCGCGCCATGCTGCGCGCGTCTGCGGGCCAGGAACTGCGCATCATGCTACCGATGGTGACGGAGGTCTCCGAGCTGCGCACGGTGCGCGAGCTGCTGCAGAAGGAAATCCAGCGGCAGTCGAAGATCGGCGAGCAATTGCCGCGCAAGCTGCAATTCGGCGCCATGCTGGAAGTGCCGGCACTGTTGTGGCAGCTGGACGAGCTGATGGACGAGGTGGATTTCGTTTCGGTCGGCTCCAACGACCTGTTCCAGTTCTCGATGGCGGTCGATCGCGGCAATGCAAGGGTCTCCGACCGGTTCGACGTGCTCGGCCGCCCGTTCCTGCGCATCTTGCGCGATATCGTGCGGGCGGGAGAACGCAACGACACCTCGGTGACGCTGTGCGGCGAGATGGCCAGCAAGCCACTCTCGGCAATGGCGCTGCTCGGCATCGGCTACCGCTCCGTCTCGATGTCGCCGACGGCGGTCGGCCCGGTCAAGGCGATGCTCCTGGCGCTCGACATCGACAAGCTCTCGGCCATGCTGCACGCGGCGCTGGACGACAAGCGCGACCACACGCCGGTGCGCGATCTTCTGGTGGAGTTTGCGGCGCAGACTGGGGTTCCGTTGTAGGGCCGCGTTGGCCGCACCCACCCCCCTCTGTCGGCGACGCCGACATCTCCCCCGCAAGGGGGGAGATTGGCCGCTGGCATTGTGCATCCCTGACTTTGATGTAGATAGGGAAAAGAATGATCTCCCCCTTGAGGGGGAGATGTCACATTCGTGACAGAGGGGGGTAAGCCTCCACGAATTCAGACAGAATAATGGACGGACGTGCGAAGCAGCTGTCCCCACGGAGTACACATTGGCAACCTTACCTGTTGAAAAGATGCGCGAGCTGGAGCGGCGGTTTTCCGAGATCGAGGCGCGGATGGCCGAGGGGCCGGCGGCGGATGTTTATGTGAAGCTGGCGTCGGAATATTCCGAGCTGCAGCCGGTGGTGACGAAAATCCGGCTCTATGAGAAGGCGCAGGCCGAGCTTTTAGACGTCAACACGCTTTTGACCGCGAGGGATACCGACCGCGAGATGCGCGATCTCGCTGAGATGGAGAAGCCCGACATCGAGGAGCGGATCGAAAAGCTCGAGCAGGAGATGCAGATCCTGCTTCTGCCGAAGGACGCGGCCGATGAGAAGAGTGCGATCCTGGAAATCCGCGCCGGGACCGGCGGATCGGAAGCGGCACTGTTTGCTGGCGATCTCTTCCGGATGTATGAGCGCTATGCTGCGGGCAAGGGCTGGAAGGTCGAGGTGCTTTCGGCCAGCGACGGCGATGCTGGGGGTTTCAAGGAAATCATTGCGACCGTGACCGGGCGCGGCGTGTTTTCCAAGCTGAAATTCGAATCCGGCGTGCACCGGGTGCAGCGCGTGCCCGACACGGAAACGCAAGGGCGCATCCATACCTCGGCTGCGACCGTCGCGGTTTTGCCGGAGGCCGAGGATATCGACATCGAGATCCGCCAGGAAGATATCCGGATCGATACGATGCGCTCATCGGGCGCCGGCGGCCAGCATGTCAACACGACGGATTCGGCTGTGCGCATCACCCATATGCCGTCCGGTATCGTCGTCACGTCATCGGAGAAATCGCAGCACCAGAACCGCGCCAAGGCCATGCAGGTGCTGCGGTCGCGGCTCTATGACATGGAGCGGCAGAAGGCCGACAGCGAACGCTCGGCCTCGCGCAAGAGCCAGGTCGGGTCGGGCGACCGCTCCGAGCGCATCCGCACCTACAATTTCCCGCAGGGGCGCGTGACCGACCACCGCATCAACCTGACGCTCTACAAGATCGACCGGATGATGATGGGCGAAATCGACGAAGTGGTGGATGCGCTTCTGGCCGACTACCAGGCCGATCAGCTGGCGCAGCTGGGCGAGGTCAAGGGATGACCGATACGCTCGACAGCCTGTTTGCCGAGGCGCGGTCGCGGTTTCTGCGGGCGCATATCGGCGAGGCGGCGCTCGATGCGCGGGTGCTGATTTCCGGCCTGCTCGACCTGCCGGCCGTGGCCTTCATGACGCGCGGGGAAGAGATCGTGTCGCCGAAAGATGCGCAGCGCATTCGCGATGCCATCGAGCGGCGGGCAGCCCACGAGCCGGTTCACCGCATTCTCGGGAGCCGCGAATTCTATGGTCTGACGCTCGGCATGTCGCCTGACACGCTGGAGCCACGCCCGGATTCGGAGATGATCGTCGAGGGGCTTGTTCCCTTAGCTCAGCGGTTCGTGGAGCAGAAGGGGTCCTGCCATCTGATCGATCTTGGCACCGGCACGGGGGCGATTTGCCTGGCGCTGCTGAGCGCCGTGCCGCAGGCAACCGGCGTCGGGTCTGATCTTTCTGCCGGCGCCGTTGCAATAGCGAGGGCCAATGCCGAACGCAACGGCTTGAGCGAGCGCTTTGCCGGCGTCGAAAGCGACTGGTTTTCGACGATTGCCGGCAAGTTCGACATCATCGTGTCAAATCCACCCTATATACGCACCAGCGTGGTGGCATCGCTGGCGCCCGAAGTGCGCGATCATGATCCGGCGCTGGCACTTGACGGCGGCGCCGATGGCCTGGATGCCTATCGCACCATTGCCGCTCATGCTGCGCGCCATCTGGCTGAGGACGGCATTGTCGGGGTGGAAATCGGCTACGACCAGTTGCAGGTGGTCGGTCAGATTTTCGAGGAGGAGGGCTTTAGCGTGATCGACCGGGTGAAGGACCTCGGCGGAAACGACCGCGCCATCCTCTTCACTTTCGGGCGGTAACCCCTGTAAACCGGCGGTTATTGCGATGTTCTTTTTCGAAACCGTGAAGAAAAGGCTTGGAATCGCACAGGAAGCGGGCTAGGTTCCTCTCACGCACTGGGCAGAAGGTCAAAGATCAGAGATTCGTTCCGGTCAGACCTTGCCGCGGGGATTACTCTCAAAAAAGAGTTGCTAGGGTTCGACAGTGCCTGGTGCGGGTACCTGTTAATTTGACTTTAACCAGCGACGGTACCGTCATGAGGCGGTTGGGTCGCGGCGCGTGTCTGCTTGATGCGGAATCCGTTGAGACGGAATTCCTGGCAAGCCGCGACGCCACAAGATCATCAATATCAAGAGAATCCAGGTGAGTGAACGATGAGGCCAGGACAGCAGAACAAGCGCGGCCGTGGGCGTAACAACAACAATACCAGCAGCAACAACAATGGTGGCGGTGGTAACAACAATAACAATCATAACCGGAAGGGTTCCAACCCGCTGACCCGGACCTATGACAGTTCCGGCCCGGACGTGAAGATCCGCGGCACAGCCCAGCACATCGCCGAGAAATATTCGACGCTCGCGCGCGACGCGCAGAGCTCCGGCGACCGTGTCGTGGCAGAAAACTATCTGCAGCACGCCGAACATTATAACCGCATCATTGCAGCCGCACAGGCGCAGATGCAGGAACGTTTCCAGCGCGACGATCGTGGCGACTATAACGAGCGCAACGAATTCCAGGATCGCGACGGCAACGAGCGCGACGAGGATCTGGACCAGAACGACAGTGATGAAAATTCCGTCGGTCAGGACCAGCAGGTCGAGCAAGAGCGCCATCATCAGCAGGCCGAACGCCAGCAGCGGCAGCAACGCCAGCAGCCGGAAGGCGAGCGCCAGCAGCCGCAGGCCGAACAGCAGGACCGCCAGCGCCAGCCCGATCAGGAGCGTCCGCGCCAGGATCGCCAGCAGCGGCAGGACCGTCCGCGCCCGCCGCGTCCCGAACGCAGCGAGCAGCCGCGTTCCGAGCAGGCCCGCCCCGATCTCGCGCCGCAGCCGGTGATCGACGGTTCCGGCCCGCAGCCGGTCATCGAAGGCACGCCGGTCGAGGTTTCGCTGGAGGAGGAGGCACCGACGGGCCGCGCTCCGACACGCCGCCGCACCGCGCCTCGCCCCCGCCGCCAGCCGCGCCGCGGCGAAGCCGGTGGTGACGATGCTGCTGCAGAAGCAGGCACTGACGGTGAAAAGGGCGGCGACGCGCCGGCCCTGGAGCCCGTTGCGACGGAATGATCTTTAAACAGCTGCCGGAAGGTGGCTTTTAGACGACTAAGTTGAAAAACCCGGCCACTTTGAACACACCCTCGAAAGTCTAAACTTTCTGCGGTCCGTTCAAAATGGCCGGGTTTTTACGTTTCAGTTTTGTGCGTTTCGGCTTTCGTTCAATTTGGCAAGACCATTACTTCTTTTCGAAGGCCTTGATCAGATCCGAGGCGGCAAAGTCCTGGGCGCGCCGCGCATCGTCAAGCACTGCGTCCATTCCAAAGAATTCGTGCGTGACGCCTTCGTTGTTCATGTAGGTCGTTGCGACGCCTGCCGCCTTCAGCTTTTCGGCCAACATAACGCCATCCGACATCAATGGATCGATTTCGGCTGTGATGACGGTTGCCGGGGGAAGGCCCTTGAGATCCGCTTTGGTCGTCAGATTGAGCTTCGGATCCATCGCATCTTCCGGCTTGGCCAGCACTTTCGAGACGAACCAACCCATGGCAGCCTTGGAAAGCGGCATGGCATTCTGGTTTGCGATATAGGACGGTGTGTTCATGTCGGTCCCCGTGACCGGATAGACCAACAGCATATGGACAGGCAGTTGCACCTTTTGATCGCGCGCCATGATAGCGACATTGGCGGCAAGATTGCCGCCCGCACTTTCACCGGCAACGGCGATACGGGCCGGATCACCGCCGAAGCTCGATGCCTTTTCCAGCACCCATTTGTAGGCGGCAAAGGAATCGTCATGGGCGGCGGGGAATTTGTTTTCCGGGGCATGACGATAATCGACGCTGACGACAATGGCTTTCGCCTTGACAGCCAGCGCCAAGGCCGATGATTCATAAGTGTCGATGTTGGCGATGACCCAGCCGCCGCCATGATAATAGACGATAACGGGAAGTGGGCCAGAGCCGGCATCTTCCGGCGTATAGATGCGGACCGGCTGCGTGCCGCCGGTGACCGGATAGGTCATATCCTCTTTTTTTACAGCGGGCATGGGCGGGGTCTTGCCCTTGTCTTTCAGGACGGCCTTGACTGCATCGGCAGGAGTCGGCTGGCTGCGGGCCTCCTCGACACTGCGTGACTCGATTGGCTTGATGCCGATGTCCTGCATCTTCTTCAGGACAAGCGCCATGTCTTCCTTGTCCGCCCGCTTCATGGTGCCGCTATCCGGCGTTTCGGCAAGCGGGTTGGGCTTTGGCTCTTCCTGTGCCCAGGCGCCGGATGCGGCAAAGAGGCTGACGCCTGCGAGAAGGCGCGCAGCAACGAGGGTGACGTGGATTGAACGTTTCATAGGTGTTCTCCAGATGGAACAGATAAAAATGAGAGACGGCTTAAGCGCCGAGCTCGCCTGAAATGCGCTTGCAAATCGCCACGTGTTCCTTGAACACGGCATTCATCAACATGGCGAGATGGCGGCCTTGCAACTCGGCCTGATCGGTCGCTCCGGCCGAGTTGTGGAGATAGGCGTCGGACAGGTCGCGGAGATATTCGTGGTTGTCGAGTTGCAGAGCGATATAGGCTTTGTCGAACGCATTGCCCTTGGCGGCCGATTTAAGGGCTTCAATTTTTTCTTCGGCAGGGGCGTCCATGGCCGGACCGGCAGCGCCGATATCCTTGAGGACCATGTTGACCGTTATCGCCTCACCCAGTTCGAAGCCGGAAAATTCATGCGCATTCTTCTGGGTGGCCTTTTCGACGGCAATCTGTGACGTGGCCAATGAAATTTCCGCCCGGCCGATGACGGTCGAGAAAAACTGCCCGGAGGTTTTCAAATCCGCAAAGCTGGTCACCGGCATTGCCGGCGTGGCGGCAAGAGCTGAGCGGGTTTGGGACAGGATAACAGGCGCTGCGCCAACGAAGGCGAGCCCTGCAAGAATGGAGCGACGATCCATAATGGAGACCTTTTCCGTTGATGGATTGCGTGCGGAAGGCCCGTGCGCAGAACATCGGTTGTTTCGTTTCGAGATATGAAGCGGCTTACAATTTTGTCCGCAACCGACAACCAGTATTTGTTGATTTTGTTCCAGTATTGGAGGGTTTATTTATCGTGCAGTGCTTTCTGCCGAAAAAGTAATTTTAAATCCAAATCGATGAACATTCATGCACCTGAAAGTATATGTCTGATTTTCGGGTTGAATTTATTTGCAATGTAGAAGATCCTGTTTGGATCGCCGCGACACTGAGAATTGACCCGGATCGGGCTCTTTAATTTCGATTTTGACACACCCATATTCCACTCAAGTTGTCGTGGCCGTATCATCGTGCGGCGGAACGGCGAAAGACCGGCTTGCCTTTTCAGGGAGCCTCATTCCAACTGTCGGCAGTGCCAGGATTGGGCTGACCGATTACCGGAGGTAGACATATGAATATCGAGAAATATTCCGAGCGCGTGCGCGGTTTTCTGCAATCGGCTCAGACCTATGCGCTGGCCCAGGGCCATCCGCAATTTGTTCCCGAACATGTGCTGAAAGTCCTGCTCGATGACGATCAGGGCATGGCGGCGTCGCTGATCGAGCGGGCCGGCGCCAGCGCCAAGGATGCCAAGCTTGCCAATGATGCTGCACTTGCCAAGCTGCCGAAAGTTTCGGGCGGCAATGGCTCGATCTCGCTGTCGCAGCCGCTTGCCAAGGTGTTCACCACGGCTGAAGAGGCTGCCAAGAAATCGGGCGACAGTTTCGTCACCGTCGAGCGGTTGCTGCAGGCGCTGATCATTGAAACGTCGGCTGCCACATCCGGCATCCTGTCGAAGGCCGGGCTGACCGCATCCAAGCTCAACCAGGTGATCAACGACATCCGCAAGGGCCGCACCGCCGATGGCGCCAATGCGGAAGCAGGCTTTGACGCCTTGAAGAAATACGCGCGTGATCTGACGGCGGACGCCCGCGACGGCAAGCTCGACCCGGTGATCGGCCGCGACGACGAAATTCGCCGTACCATCCAGGTCCTGTCGCGCCGCACCAAGAACAACCCGGTCCTGATCGGTGAACCCGGCGTCGGCAAGACGGCGATCGCCGAAGGTCTGGCCTTGCGCATCATCAATGGCGACGTGCCGGAAAGCCTGAAAGACAAGAAGCTGATGGCGCTCGACATGGGTGCCTTGATTGCCGGTGCGAAATTTCGCGGGGAATTCGAAGAGCGGCTGAAGGCCATTCTTTCCGAGGTCCAGGCGGAAGCCGGCGAGATCATCCTGTTCATCGACGAGATGCACACGCTGGCGGGGGCAGGCAAGGCGGATGGCGCGATGGATGCGTCCAACCTCTTGAAGCCGGCGCTGGCGCGCGGTGAGTTGCACTGCGTCGGCGCCACCACGCTCGACGAATATCGCAAGCATGTGGAAAAGGATGCGGCGCTTGCCCGCCGGTTCCAGCCTGTGATGGTCAACGAGCCGAATGTCGAGGACACGATCTCGATCCTGCGCGGATTGAAGGAAAAATACGAACAGCATCACAAGGTGCGGATCTCGGATTCGGCGCTTGTGGCGGCTGCGACGCTGTCCAACCGCTATATTACCGACCGGTTCTTACCCGACAAGGCCATCGACCTGATGGACGAAGCCGCCTCGCGGCTGCGCATGCAGGTGGATTCCAAGCCCGAAGAGCTGGACGAACTCGACCGCCGCATCATGCAGCTGAAGATCGAGCGCGAAGCCTTGAAGAAGGAAACCGATCGCGCGTCGAAGGACCGGCTGGAAAAGCTGGAACTGGACCTGACCGGGTTTGAGGAGCAGGCCGATGCACTGACCGCGCGCTGGCAGGCGGAAAAATCGAAGCTGGGCCTGGCTGCCGATCTCAAGAAGCAGCTGGAAGAGGCCCGCAACGAACTGGCGGCCGCCCAGCGCAAGGGCGAATTCCAGCGCGCAGGCGAGCTGGCCTATGGGCTGATCCCGAAGCTCGAAAAGGAGCTGGAGGTTTCCGAAAGCCAGGATTCCTCGGCACTCGATCCGATGGTTCAGGAGGTCGTGACGCCCGATAACATCGCCCATGTCGTTTCCCGCTGGACCGGTATTCCGGTGGAAAAGATGCTTGAGGGCCAGCGTGACAAGCTGTTGCGCATGGAAGACGAGCTGTCGCAATGGGTGGTCGGCCAGGGGGATGCGGTTCAGGCGGTGTCGCGCGCGGTTCGCCGTTCGCGCGCAGGCCTGCAGGATCCAAACCGTCCGATCGGTTCGTTTATCTTCCTAGGGCCAACCGGCGTCGGCAAGACGGAGCTGACCAAGGCTTTGGCGCGCTTTCTGTTCGACGACGATACGGCGCTGGTGCGCATGGATATGTCCGAGTACATGGAGAAGCACTCCGTCTCGCGGCTGATCGGTGCACCTCCCGGCTATGTCGGCTATGAGGAAGGTGGGGCGCTGACGGAAGCGGTGCGGCGCAAGCCCTATCAGGTCGTGCTGTTCGACGAGATCGAAAAGGCGCATCCGGATGTGTTC
Organism: Rhizobium sp. Root483D2; assembly: GCF_001426685.1. Lineage (GTDB taxonomy): Bacteria > Pseudomonadota > Alphaproteobacteria > Rhizobiales > Rhizobiaceae > Pararhizobium > Pararhizobium qamdonense. Next base: position 540,515 of record NZ_LMFB01000019.1, read on the forward strand.
AACGTGCTGTTGCAGGTTCTCGATGACGGCCGCCTGACCGATGGCCAGGGCCGCACCGTGGATTTCCGCAACACGATGATCATCATGACCTCCAATCTCGGGGCGGAATATCTGACCCAGCTGGGCGAGAACGATGACAGTGATATGGTGCGCGATCAGGTGATGGATGTGGTTCGCAGCCATTTCCGGCCGGAATTCCTCAACCGGGTCGATGAGATCATCCTGTTCCACCGCCTGAAGCGCGGCGAAATGGGGGCGATCGTCGATATCCAGCTGGCACGGCTGCGCCAGCTGCTGGCCGACCGCAAGATCACGCTCGAACTCGACGAGGAAGCCCGCGCCTTCCTGGCCGACCGCGGCTACGATCCGGCCTATGGCGCGCGTCCGCTGAAGCGGGCCGTGCAGAAATATGTCCAGGACCCGCTCGCCGAGCAGATCCTCCAGGGCAATTTCCCGGACGGTTCAACGATCAAGGCCTTCGCCGGCTCCGATCGCCTGAACTTCAAGCTGAGGGACGGGACTGAGAAGGCCGCAGCTTAACGCAGAATACAAGAGGCCGTCCTTTGGGGCGGCCTTTTTGGTTTTGGGCGGAGAGGACGGGGGATGCGGCTTTGGGCAGTCGCCATTGCGGTTCGGAAACCCATTCCGCCCGGCATGTCCTAAAGCCGTGGCAGGCGCCGCTTGACGGATGTTCCCTTGATGACGGCGGTGCTGGTGACAGCGTGTTCGGACAGGGCTTCGAGCACATCGTCCATTTGTTCGATCGAATTGACGACCAGGCGGGCGAGAAAGGGATCGTCGCCCGTGATCTTGTCGCATTCGACAAATCCCGGCTGCTCCTCAATCAGCCGCTCGACGAGATGCAGCTTGCCTGGAAGCGGCCTGATTTTCACCATGGCCCGGATCGGATAACCAATTGCTCGCGTATCGACATCGATGGTGAAGCCGCGGATGACACCAGCGGCTTCGAGTTTGCGAACACGCTCCGACACACTTGGTGCCGACATGCCGACGGTGCGGGCGAGTTCGCTCATCGATAACCGTGCATTGGCATCAAGCGCCATGAGAATTCGCGCGTCCGTCTCGTCGAGAGACGACTTTCCAAATTGAATGTCTGGTCGGGGTTTTGCTTTCGTCATGGAAGGCAGAATACCCCGCAACCCCTTTTATTTCCATATAAAACCGCCGGATGATCTTGAATGATAGCCCAAACAGGAGATCAAAATGCTGTTCGGGATCATTGCGGGCCTTTTCACCTGCGCATTGTGGGGCCTTACATTCGTTGCGCCCCGGGCGGTCGAACCTTTGACGGCGTGGGATTTAACGGTGGCACGGTATGGCGTTTTCCGAATGGCTTGCGCTCTGTTGATGCTCGACCGGCGATTTCGCCCGAGCGGCATCGCATCTTTACGTTTGCTCACCGGCCTGCTTCTAGGCGGAGCGGGTTATGTCGGCTATTTTGTCTGCGTCGCCTTTGCGGTTCAACTCGCCGGTGCGGCGGTCCCGCCAGTTATCGTCGGAACCATGCCGGTGTTCCTCGCCATCATCGGCAATCGGCGCGATCGCTCAGTAGCATGGCGGGCGCTTGCCCTTCCTCTTCTGCTGACGGTAGCCGGGGTCGCGATCGTGAATATCGCAGCGCTGCGGGACATCAATGCCGCCGGGATGCCATCGATCGGCCTTGGCATTCTGGCAAGCATGGCCGCGTTGGCGATATGGATTGTCTACGGGCTGGTGAACGCAGCGGTCATGCGGTCGGCCGACGCTCCGGACGGATTGCAGTGGACGGGTTTGCAGGGGATCGGCGCAGCGGTGGGAAGCCTTGCCCTTCTCCCTCTTACCTCGCTGGCAGGGGTAAACACCTTACCGGCGGCCGATCTTTATCGCTTTGCGGCATGGGCCTTGATCATGGGGCTTGCCGGTTCGTGGCTGGCGACGTGGTGCTGGGTTGTCGCTTCCCGCAGGCTGCCGCTTGCCCTTTCCGCCCAGCTTATCGTCGCCGAAACGGTCTTCGGCCTTGCCTATGGTTTCGCGTTTGAGGGACGATGGCCGTCTTTCTTCGAGGCCTTTGGCGCCATCGTGCAATTTGCGGGCGTCTGTTCGGCGATCGCTGTGTTTTCCAGGCAAGTTCAGAGCGTTCGCCCGGTCATTGCTGAGCTGCGCTCACAAGCGCATCCGGAAACTATCGGCTAATTCCCGTCGGCCACGGCGCTTATATCGGCAGTGGCGCGCCATCCCGGCCGCCGTCCAACAGCCGTGCGAGGATGAGCCTTTGAAAACCTCTGGATATGCCGCAACCGATGCGAATGTGCCGTTGCAGCCCTTTTCGTTCGAACGCCGGAATTTGCGGCCCGGTGATGTCGGCATCGATATTCTATATTGCGGGGTCTGCCACACGGATCTGCACATGGCGCGCAACGATTGGGGTTTTTCCGCCTATCCGCTGGTGCCGGGCCATGAGATCGTCGGGCGGGTTTCTGCGGTCGGCAGCGGCGTTTCGCGTTTCAAGCCGGGCGACAATGTTGCCATCGGCACGATGGTCGACAGTTGCCTGGACTGCGACCAGTGCCGCCGCAACGAAGAACAGATGTGCCGCAACGGCGTGACCGTCACCTATAACGGCCAGGACCGGATCAGCGGCGATATTACCTATGGCGGCTATTCGAACTATATCGTCGCCCGCGAGGAATTCGTTCTGCGGGTGCCGGACGGGCTCGACCTTGCGCGGGCGGGACCACTGCTTTGCGCCGGGATTACCACCTATTCGCCACTGCGCAACTGGAATGTGGGGCCGGGCAGCCGGGTCGGCGTCATCGGGCTGGGCGGTCTTGGGCATCTGGCGGTCAAGTTCGCCTCGGCGCTTGGCGCCGAAGTCACCGTACTCACCCGCTCCGAAGGCAAGATCGGCACGGCGCGCGAACTCGGTGCCGATCATGTGGTCCTTTCCACGTCTTCCGAGCAGATGGCAGCGGCGGCCTACGCTTTCGACGTGATGATCGACACCGTGCCTTATGAGCACGATCTTGGCCCCTATATCGACCTGCTCGATGCCGACGGCACGCTGGTCATTGCCGGATCGCTGGTGGATACGCCGGCTTTTAGCAATCTGCGTCTTCTGATGGGACGCCGCAGGATTGCGGGAACACCGAGCGGGGGATTGAAACAGACCCAGGAAATGCTGGATTTCTGCGCCCGCAAGAACATCTTGCCGGAATGCGAGATGATCGCAATTCAGGATATCGGCACGGCGTTCGAGCGGCTTGAACGCGGCGACGTACGCTACCGGTTCGTCATCGACATGGCATCGCTTCCGGCCGTTCAGGCCGCTTGAACCGGCGGCTTCAGGCCGCCTGAACCGGCGGCCGGCGATTGTTTGCGCGCAGCGCCTCGACGAAGGCGGCAAGGGCTGGCGGCATTTGCCGCCGGCTCGGATAATAGATGGAATAACCGGCAAACGGCTTGCAGAATTCATCGAGCACCCGGACCAGCCGGCCGTTGCGCAGATGGTCCTTGACGACATCCTCGAACAGATAGACCAGGCCCGTGCCCGACAGGGCCGCTGCCAGCATCATCTCGAGATCGTTGACCACCAGGCTGCCGTTGACGCGGACATCGACGTCGCGGCCATCCACTTCGAATTCCCAGGCATAGGACGCACCGGCGGATGACATGTGGTAGTTGACGCAATCATGGTCGATCAGGTCCTTCAAGGTCAAAGGCGGTGGCCGGTTGGCGAAATAGGAGGGTGCAGCAACGATGGCTGCGCGCAACGGCGGGCCGATCGGCACGCCGATCATGTCCTTGTCGATCCGCTCGCCAAAGCGGATGCCCGCATCGAAACGCGACGCGACAATATCGTCCAGCCGGTCGGAGATGATCAATTCGACCTTGATATCGGGGTAATCGCGGTGAAAGCCTGGCAGCATCGGCGCCACCAGCGACAAGGCGGCGTGCTTGCCCGTGGTAATCCGCACCGTGCCCGACGGTTTTTCCCGCCATTCCCCCAGCGCCTGCAATCCCCGGCCGATATCCTCGAGTGCCGGGCGCAAAGTCATCAGCAGCCGCTCGCCGGCATCGGTCGTCGAGACGCTGCGGGTGGTGCGGGCCAAAAGGCGCACGCCGAGGCGGTCTTCCAGGAGCCGCATCATATGGCTGAGGCCGGAGGCCGAAATGCCGAGACGGGCGGCCGCCCGGGTGAAACTGCGCTCCTCGGCGACAATGGAAAAGGCGGCGAGGTCGTCGAGATCATGGCGTTTCATTCTTGACCGGCCTTCATCAATGGAGCGCGATTATAGCGGCTTTTCTCCCTGTATGATGGTTTTGCCGATGCGGCAACGGGCGACGGCGCCTCTCGCGGTCAAGTTTAAAGCGGAACGGGTACGGTCTCGCCAAAACGGCGGGGGAGGGGATGTGGCTGTGAGAGGCCCGGAAAGCGTTGGCATTGCAGCAGGCAGTCAGCCTAATGCACCGCCGCCACATCCGTGCTGCCATCCTTTGCCAGCAATTCGTCGATGCGGCCGCGTTCCTTGTCGAACTGGGCGAGCGCCTGGCCGTCGAGCGACTTGCCGCCGGGCAGGCGGATGCGCAAGGGATCGACGCGGTTGCCGTTGACGATCAGTTCGTAATGCAGATGCGGTCCGGTCGACAGGCCCGTCGTGCCGACCCAGCCGATTACCTGGCCCTGCACGACTTTCGAGCCGGCGGTGACATTCTTGGCGATCGCGCTCTGGTGATTGTAGGACGAAACATAGCCATTGGCGTGGCGGATCAGCGTCTGGTTGCCGTAGCCGCCGGAATCCCAGCCGGCTTTTTCCACGACGCCGTTGCCGGCCGCGATGATCGGCGTGCCGCGCGGGGCCGCCCAGTCAACACCGGTATGCATGCGCGAAAAGCCGAGGATCGGATGGCGGCGCATGCCGAAACCGGAGCGGAACGTGCCGTTCGGAACGGGGTTGCGCAGCAGGAACTGGCGGATGCTCTTGCCCTGCTCGTTGTAATAGTCGATCGAATTGTCGTCGGGGTCCTGGAACCGGTAGAAGCGCGTCTCGGCGTCGCCGAACTTGGCATTGACATAGAGCAGTTCTGAATCGTCGGTTGCCTTGCCGCTATCGTCGGCAACGGAGAAGAACGCCTCCAGACGGTCGGTCGGTTTCAGCTGCGCCTGGAAATCCACATTGCTGGCGAGCAGCTTGATGATCTGGGCAATCATCGTCGAATTCATGCCGTAGGAGAGGGCGGCGCGGTAGACGCCATCATAGACGCGCGGCAGGTCGTGGCCGGCGTTGATCGCCGGGGTTCCGTTGTCGTCAAACGCGCTTGCCACGGCTGCCAGCGGCGGCGGTTCGTAGGCCTTGACGAAATTGCCCTTGTCGTCGAGCGCCATGGTGAAGACATGGGCGCCGCGCGTATAAACGGTGGCACGCACGACCTTGGCCTCGTCATTCTCGCCCTTCTGGATGATGCCGATGCGCAGTACATCGCCGTCCTGCAATTCGGTCGCGCCCAGTGCCGGGCGCAAATAGCCGGCGAGATCCTCGGCCTGGGCCTTGCCATAGCCGGCATTGATCATCACGGCGGCGATCGGTGTGGCGCGGCGCACCGGAATGACGTCGTCGGCGTATTCGGTCGTCTGGTCGTTGATCGTTTCCAGGGCCGAAACGGTCATGTTCTCCTCGACCACCCGGGCTGAGAGACCCTGGATCAGATCGAGATCGGAGGCATCCGAGGCAAAGCGGCGCGGATCGACATAAAACAGCGAGGCAAGCTGGGTATTGCCGTCGGTAAGTACCGACCCATTGGTACGGACGTTTTCCTCGACCTCGTCCATGGACATGGAGGGTGCGAAGGAGAGCGTCGATCCCTTGAGCGGGAAATCCACCGTCTTCAGCGCCACTTCGGATTCGACATCCGAGCCGTAGAGCGTGCCGGTGCGGCTCACCGGCGGCGGCGCATCGGCCTCGTCGCTGGAAAAGATCGCCAGCGGATCGAAGGCAGGATATTTTTCGGCCGGCTGGTGGTTGGCAGCCAGCGTCATCTTCACATGCGCGAAGGGCTGGCGGCGCACCACTTCCTTTTCGCCATCGTGAGTCATGGTGGAGACTTCCATGATGCTGCGGTCGGACGGCTTGGCGACGATGCTGGGGCTCAAGATCCGGTCGCCGCGCTTGGCAGCGGCCGTCGGCTGCGAGCCGCGCACCGAGGGGTCCATGGCGGCATAGGCTTCGGCGGGGATGGCGAGCTGCTGGCGGCCATCAAGAGCTGCAAACAATGCAACGCCCATCAAGAGGCTGGAGGTAATGCCGGTCAGAAACGTGCCCGAAAGCCAGCGCAGGGAAATCTCGCGCCGGTCGGGAGCCCTGCGTCCATCCGCAAGGATCGGCGGCTCGTTGCCGAGCGACCGTATCATGGTCTTGTCCGTGATCATGCCAATCGAGCGGGGTCCCTGGTTACGCGCCGTGTCTTATTATGGTCCGGGTATGTTGTGCGAAGATGTGCATCTTTCATGCCTGCAAGTCAAACAGAACGGTCCGGTCAAACAGACGGCCACCTCTTTACAAGGCGCTCTATAAAGACTGGAAAACCCGTCGAAACGCAGTTGCGAGACGCTGTTTAGAGCGCCAATTGTGAAGAAGTGAGGGCGAGATTGTGTTTTCGGTTCTCTCCAAAGGCTTATGCCGATTGTCGCACTGCAGCAAAGCCTTACGGCGCAAGGCTTTGTCAAAAAACTGTCATTTTTTTCAAAATTCCTGTTGACTAAGAACGGTCAGCGGGCCTATAAACCGCTCACCAACGAGGGCGGCGGCGCTGCTGGCGACCGACGAACTCGCTCTGAA
>NZ_LMFB01000020.1 GCF_001426685.1 Rhizobium sp. Root483D2
GCAGGTTCAAATCCTGCCCCCGCAACCAAACACAACAAGCCCGCAAGACAGAAATGTCCGCGGGCTTTTTGGCGTTTAAGGCGCAGGTGAGTGCCTGATCGGAAGATCTGTTATCCGCAGAATAGGCGCCATGCATCTGCCTGCCGCACCCATCACGCGTCGATGTCGCGGATGGAATCAAGCGGTCCCTTGAGGGCGGTGCGGGGGTGGACGAGTTCGGGCTGGATGAGGTGGATCTTCACGGCGGGGCGGGGTTCTTCGATGAGTTCGAAGGCTTTGGCCAGCATGCTTTCGGTGTCCTGGCGAATCATGATCACCGGGAAGGGCAGGAAAGAGCCGAACGGGTCGTAGTCGTAGCAGCCGACGACAAGATCAGCGAAGGTTTCGTGCGGGTGCTGCGCCATGAAGCGCAAAAGGCCTTCGAAGTTGATCGAGGAGTTGATGAACAGTCCGCGCGGCAGTTTTCCCTCGCGCTCATAGAAGGCCTCGAAGGCCTTTTGCGTCATGTCCGGCGAATAGCCGGTCGGCTGGATGCAGGCATCGCTGTCGCCATCCAGCATTTCCGTCTTGATATCGCGAAAACCCTTAATGCGTTCGCGGCTGGCATGGTCGTTGCGCCCGCCGAACAGGAACAGCTCTTCCGGCTTCAAAGGCACGGCGGCATCGTCGAAACGCTTGATGATCGCCTGCGTCAGCAGGCGGGCGCCCTGGTAGTTGTCGCTGATGACGGATGGCGCCTTGGTTCCGGGAAGGTCGATATTGATATGGCGGATGCCTGCGGCTTCGCACAGGCCATGGACGCTATCGGGATCGGTGGCGCCGGCGATGAACAGCTCGTCGATCGAATAGGAAATCAGCGTTTCGACGGTCGCCAGCTCTTCCTGCGGATCGCGCGAGGCGCTGACGACGACAGGGCATTTGCCGTGGCTGCGCACCTGCGCCTCGAAGGCCTGGGCCATGGAGGAGAAATAGCGGTTGTCATGCACGGGCAAAAGCAGGCCGACCAGGCCGGAGCGGGAATTGCGCAAACCCCGCGCCTGCAGATTGGCGGTATATTGGTGCTTTTCGGCAAGGGTCTGGATCAGCTCGGCCGTGCTTTCCTTGATCCGGCGCTTGCGCCAGGTGCCATTCAGCACGGCGCTGACGGTGGAGGCGGAACAGCCTGATAGGACCGAGAGATCGTAGATCGTCGCCTTCTTTTTTCCCTGGTGCTTCATCCCATCCTCCCTTCTTTTCCTTAGTGGCAATTTCCTCTTGACGAAAGTTTAAATCCAAAACATATTATTTGCACCATCGATTGTGCAAAAAAGAAATATCGATTGTGCATGTCGGGGTCCGCTTGAGGAGGCGGTCACGTGGAGGATGCGATTTCCAGCGCCAACCTGAGGTGAAATGACTGCGACCGCCATTGTCATGGCCTGGTCCTGTTGCCTGCGCGGAAACGTTTTGGAGGAGGAGAGCATGAAAAAGTTTATGATTGCAGCGCTTGCTGCATCGCTGTCGCTTGGCGTCTCGTTTGCGGCCATGGCAGCCGACAAGGTGGGCGTCGTCGTGAAGATCGGCGGTATCCCGTGGTTCAACGCGATGGATGCCGGCATCAAGGAGCAGGGCGCCAAGCTTGGCCTCGATGCCTTCATGGTCGGCCCGACCAGCGCTGACCCTGCTTTACAGGTGCGCGCCATCGAGGATCTGATCGCGCAAGGGGTCAAGGTCATCGGCGTCGTGCCGAACGATGCAAAGGTGCTGGAGCCGGTTCTTGCCAAGGCCAAGGCCGCCGGCATTTTCGTCATCACGCATGAATCGCCAAGCCAGAAGGGTGCCGACTGGAATTTCGAGCTGGCCTCGTCCACCGGTTTCGGCGAAGCGCATGCCAAACTGCTCGCCGAGAAGATGGGCGGCAAGGGCGAATATGCCGTGTTCGTCGGCTCGCTCACCGTTCCCCTGCACAATGCCTGGGCCGATGCGGCCGTCGCCTATCTGAAAGCCAATTATCCCGACATGAAACTGGTCGGCGAACGCTACGGCGTGGCCGAGGACGTCGACAAGAGCCGCTCGACGGCGCTTGACCTGATCTCCGCCCATCCCGACCTCAAGGGCTTCCTTGCCTTTGGCAGCCAGGGTCCGATCGGGGCCGGCCGTGCCGTCGAAGAGCGCCGCAAGACCGGTGAAATCTTCGTGCTTGGGCCGTTCTCACCCGGCCAGGGTCAGAAGCTGATCAAGTCGGGTGCGATTTCCGGCGGCTTCATGTGGAATCCGAAACAGGCCGGCGAAGTCTTCGTCACCATGGCCGATCGCCTGATCAAGGGCGAAAGCGTCAAGGACGGGGACGACATTCCGGGTCTCGGCGTGATCAAGCCGGCCGGAAACGACATCATTGTCGATCAGCTCCTGCCGATCAACAAGGATACCGTGGACGAGCTGGCAGGCATGGGCCTGTAACGTCCCAAAACACGTTCTCCCGGGCTGCTGGGCTGGCTTCGGCCGGTCCGGCGGTGCCCGGACGTTTCGAACTATCCCGCATTTTCACAGGTTGAACCGATGAGTGGACGCGAAAGCGCTGAGAGTGGCCAAAAGCCGCTTCTGTCCCTGCGCAACATCAACATGACGTTCGGCGGCGTCAAGGCGCTCAAGGATGTCAGCTTCGACGTCCTGCCGGGCGAGGTGCATTGCCTGGCGGGGGAAAACGGCTCGGGCAAGAGCACGCTGATCAAGATCATCACCGGCGTCTACCGTCCGCAGGATGGCACGGAGATCACGTTCGACGGGCAGACCTATGCGCATATGTCGCCGGTGACGGCGCAGAATTCCGGCATCCAGGTGATCTGGCAGGATCTGGCACTTTTTCCGGAAATGACGGTTGCGGAAAACATTTCCTTCCAGACGCTGCTCGGCCGCTGGCCGCGTTTCGTCAATTATAACAGCATGCGCGAAAAAGCGGTCAAGGCGCTGGCGCGGCTCGGCGTGACGCTGGATGTCGACCGGCCGCTGAAGGACTACGCCATTGCCCAGCGCCAGATCGTGGCGATCGCGCGCGCTCTGGTCGGCGAGGCAAAGCTGGTGTTCATGGACGAGCCGACGGCCTCCTTGACGCAGTCGGAAACCGACCATCTCCTCGATATCGTGCGCACCCTCTCTGCCTCCGGCGTCGCCGTTGTCTTCGTCAGCCACCGGCTGGCGGAGGTGTTGGAGATTTCCAGCCGGCTGACGGTGCTGCGCGATGGCGCGCTGGTCGGCGCCTATTCAACCGAGGGCATGACCCAGTCGCGTATTACGGAACTGATGACCGGCAAGACCTTCGACCAGACCGTGCGCGCCCGCAATGCCGGCGACAATCCGGTGGTGCTGGAGGTCGATGGGCTGTCGAGGCCCGGCGAGTTCGAGGACATTTCCTTCACGGTGCGGCGCGGCGAAACGCTGGGGATTACCGGGTTGCTGGGAGCCGGGCGCACGGAACTGGCCTTGTCGCTGTTCGGCATGCTGAAACCGCGATCCGGCACCGTCAGGCTGGACGGCAAGCCGGTGCATTTTTCGTCCAACCGCGATGCGATTGCGGCGGGGATCGCCTATCTCTCAGAAGACCGGCTGTCGCTCGGGCTGATCCAGCCGCAATCGATCGCCGACAATCTGGTGATCTCTTCCCTCGGCAAGATCACATCCAGCGGGCTGTTGTCCGACAGCCGCAAGCGCGATCTGGTGGCGCAGTGGGTCACTGATCTCGGCGTCAAGATCGGGCAGCAGGGCGATGCGATCTCCACCTTGTCCGGCGGCAACCAGCAGCGCATCGCCATTGCCAAATGGCTGGCCACCGATCCGAAACTGCTGATCCTCGATGCACCGACCGTCGGCGTCGATGTGGGCGCGCGGGCCGGCATCTTCGATATCGTCGCGAAGCTCGCCGAGACCGGTCTTGCGATCATCCTGATCTCCGACGAGGTGCCGGAGGTCTATTTCAATGCCGACCGCGTGCTGCACATGGCGCAGGGGCGGATCGTCAACCAGTTCATGCCGGCGCAGTGCTCGCTCGCCGAAATCGAGGCGGCCGTCTATGCGTAAAACCGTTCAATCCCATGCGACGGAATTTGCGCTGCTTGCCGTCATCGCCATCATCAGCCTGTTCCTGTCGCTTGCGACAGACCGGTTCTTTTCGCTCGGCAATGCGTTCGATCTCATCAATACCAGTTCCGTCAACATTATCTTCGCCGTCGGCCTGCTGGTTGTGCTGATTGCCGGCGGCATCGACATCTCGTTCGCGGTGGCGGCATCGGTCGTCCAGTATGTCGCGGCCCTCATGCTCGGCTGGATGGGCGGCGGCGGCTGGATCAGCGGACTTTTGATCGCCGGGGCGCTTGGCGTGCTTTTGGGCGCCATCAACGCCTTTTTGATCCAAAGGTTCCGGATCATCTCGATCGTCGCCACCATCGCCACCTTCAATATCTATTTCGGGCTGTTGATGTTCTTCACCCGCGGGGTGTCGATCTACAACCTGCCGGACTGGCTGACGTCGCGCGTCGTGCTGTTCGAGCATGAGATGGCCGATGGCAGCTGGATCGAGATCACCTTGCCGGTGCTGGTCATGCTGATCTGCGTGGTGGCCACCTGGGTGTTCATCACCCGCACCACGACCGGACGGCAGCTCTATGCCTTCGGCGACAATCCAGAAGGGGCCCGAAGGTTCGGCATCAATATCGGCGCCATGCAGTTCATCGCGTTCGGGTGGCTTGGGCTGATGGCCGGGATCGGCGGGCTGATCCAGGCGCATTATGCGCAGGAAGTGGTTCCGAATGCCCTCTACGGCCGCGAATTGGATGTGCTGGCCGCAGTGGTGCTCGGCGGTGCGCGGCTTGGCGGCGGCAAGGGATCGGTTCTCGGCTGCGTGCTCGGCGTGCTTTTGATCTCGATCACCCAGAACGGGCTCAACCTGGCGGGGGTCTCGCCCTATGCCTTCAAGATGATCGTCGGCGCCATCATTCTCGTCGCCATCACCCTGTCCAATACCAGCATCGAAAAACTGCTGCCGTTCATGCGCCAGGAGGAGGGCCGCAAATGACCGCAATCCTCAACCGCATCAGGACGGCGCTGGGGCCGGATATGGCCGGGCCGGGTTTTGCGCTGATCGCCGTTATCGTGGTCTTCAGCCTTGCCTCGCCGCAATTCTTCAGCCGGGCGACCTTCGGCTCCGTCGCCTTCCAGCTGCCGGAACTCGGGCTCTTGACCCTTGCCATGCTTTTGCCGGTTCTGACCGGCGGTCTGAACCTTGCGATCACCTTCACCGCCAATATTGCCGGGCTGACGGTTGCCTGGGTGCTGCAGCAGAATGGCGGTGCCGATGCCGGCCCATTCGCGTTCTTCCTCGGCTCCGTGCTCGGGATCGGTGTCGGCGCGCTCAGCGGCCTGGTGATGGGGCTAGTGATTGCCTATACCCGCGCCCATCCGATCCTGGTCTCGCTATCGATGATGATCTTCCTGCGCGGGCTTGGCGAGTTTTTGACGCGCGGCGGCGATGTCTCTGGGTTTCCGGCATTCCTGCAGCCGCTTGGCCATGGCAGCATTCTCGGCTTTCCGATCCCGCTTCTCGTCTTCATCGGCTGTGTGCTGATCTGGCATCTGCTCCTGACGCGGATGAAGCTTGGCTTCAACACCTATATGATCGGCTCGAATATCGAGGCGGCGCGCTATTCCGGCGTCAATACGCGCAAGGTGCTGGTGCTGGTCTATGCGCTTTCGGGGGCGATGTGCGCGATTGCCGGCATCATCATGCTGGCCCGCTTCAACTCCGTGCGCGTCGGCCACGGTGAATCCTATCTCCTGATCACGGTGCTTGCCTGTTTCCTGGGCGGGGTCAATCCGTTCGGTGGTTTTGGCCGGGTCATCCCGGTGGCCGTGGCGCTGGTGGTGCTGCAGCTCCTGTCCTCGGGCCTCAATATCATGGGCGCCAACCAGCATCTGGCCACGGCCGTCTGGGGCATCCTGCTCATCACGGTGATGATCCTGCGGTTTGCCGCAGGCCACTTCAAATCTCTCAAGCGAAAAAAAGGATAAGACCATGCAAGGTTTTGGTGTTCATACCAGCATGTGGACCATGAAATGGGATCATGCAGGGGCGGAAAAAGCGATTGCCGCCGCCGTCAAATACGAGATGGATTTCATCGAGATCGCACTTCTTGATGCGCCGGCCGTCGATGCCGAACATAGCCGCAAGCTGCTTGAGAAACACAAGCTGCGCTCGGTCTGCTCGCTCGGCCTACCGGAACATGCCTGGGCCTCGGTGCATCCGGAGGAGGCGGTCGCGCATCTGAAGGTCGCGATCGACAAGACGGCGGATATGGGGGCCGAAGCCTTGTCCGGCGTCATCTTCGGCGGCATCGGCGAGCGCACCGGCGTTCCGCCGACCGAAAAGGAATATGACAATATTGCGCGGGCGCTGCAGGCGGCGGCCAAACATGCCAAAAGCCGTGGCATCGAGCTCGGCGTCGAGGCGGTCAATCGCTACGAGAACCATCTGATCAACACGGGCAAGCAGGCCGTCGACATGATCGAGCGCGTCGGTGCCGACAATGTCTTCGTGCATCTCGATACCTATCACATGAACATCGAGGAAAAGGGCGCTGCCAACGGCATTCTCGATGCCCGCGATCACATCAAATATATCCACCTCTCCGAAAGCGACCGGGGAACGCCGGGCTATGGCAACGTGCCGTGGGACGAGATTTATGCAGCGCTCGCCGCCATCGGCTTCAAGGGTGGCCTGGCGATGGAAAGCTTCATCAACATGCCGCCGCAGGTGGCGTACGGGCTTGCGGTCTGGCGCCCGGTCGCAAAGGACGAAGCCGAAGTGATGGGCAACGGCCTGCCGTTCCTGCGCAACAAAGCGCGGCAATACGGCTTGATCTGACGATATGACAAGGCTGTTCCCGCGTTGGCGGGGACAGCCGCACGGACATGCGGGCGCGGGATATGGACATGGCGGACGGGCATTGGAACGATCGAAGGGATGACGGGCAGGCGGCGACTGTCGCGGTTCTCGATGTCGGCAAGACCAATGTGAAGCTCAATGCCGTCACCGCATCCGGCGCCATCCTCGAAACGCTGTCCATTCCCAATCCGGTGCTCAGCGACAGGCCGTGGCGGCATCATGATCTCCATACGCTCGGCGGCTGGGTGTTCGACACTCTCGCAGGTCTAGCCAGGCGCCATCCGGTATCGACCTTCGTCTCGTCGGGCCATGGCTCCGGCGGCGTTCTCGTTGGACCGGATCCGGATGCGGGCGATGGCACCGCCTTGCCGATGATCGACTACGAGCAGGCGCTGCCGGAGGATATCCGTAGGCAGTACGCGCCTCTGTCCGGCTCGTTTTTCGACCGGGGCAGCGCGATGATGCACGGCGCCACCCATCATGCCCGCCAGATGTTCTGGATGCAGCAGGCGCAGCCTGAGGGCTTTTCCCAGGCGCGCTGGTTTCTCGGCGTGCCGCAATACTGGGCCTGGCGGCTTTCGGGCGTGGCGGTATCGGAGGCGACCGTACTCGGCGCGCAGTCACATCTGTGGAATGTGGCCGAACGGCACTGGTCGCCGATCGTTCATTCGCAGGGATGGCGGGATCTTTTACCGCCGTTTGCCAGGGCATGGGAGGCGATCGGGACGATCCGGCCGGTGCTTGCCGGGCGCTATGGCCTGCCGCCCGGGATCAAGGTTCTGGCGGGCATTCATGACAGCAGCGCCAATTTCTACCGCTACCAGGCGGCCGGGTTTAACGAGGCGACCGTGGTTTCTACCGGCACCTGGATCGTCGCGCTGAGCGGCAAGACGCCGCTTGCCCGGCTGGACGAACATCGCGGCATGACCTGCAACAGCGATGTCGATGGCAACCCCGTTGGTGGCGCCTTGACCATGGGCGGACGCGAATTCAGCCATGTCGCCGGTGACGGCGATCATCTGAATGCCGATGCCGCTGTTGTCAGCCGGATGATCGCGCAGGGCACGATGGCGCTGCCATCCTTTGGCGATGATGATGGCCTGTTTCCCGGCAGCGCGGGCAAGGGGTATATTGCCGGCCCGCAGCCTGCCGATGCGGCCGAGCGCAAGGCCTTGGCAGTTCTTTACACGGCACTTTTGACCGTCGAATGCCTCGATGCGCTGGGAAGCAGCGGGCGGGTGATCCTCGACGGCAGCTTCCTGCGCGATCCACTTTATGCCGGGCTGGTGGCAGCGCTGCGTCCAAAGGGCGACACGGTTTCCAATCTCGACACCTATGGCGTTGCTTCCGGCACGGCGCTGCTTGCCAGCCACGGAACGCGCCCGGCGCGCGCGGCCATCGCGCTCGAAAAGCCGCCGGTTTTCGATCATCCATCCGCCGATCTGGCGTCCTATGCCCGCCGCTGGCGGGTCCTGGCCGCACAGGCCACGCAATCCAACAGGCTTTACGAAAGGTCCTCCCAATGAGCACGCATCATACCGATATCGCGACACTGCGCCGCGATATGGTCGAAACCTGCCGCCGGATGAATTCCAGCGGTATCAACCAGGGAACGGCGGGAAACCTGTCCGTGCGCACGCAAAACGGTTTCCTCGTTACGCCGTCGTCGCTCGCCTATGACACGATGACGCCGGACGATCTGGTGGAGATGGATTTCGACGGCAGCTATGTGGGCCGCCGCCCGTCATCGGAATGGCGCTTCCATCGCGATATCCTGAAGAACCGGCCGGATATCAATGTCGTGCTGCATTGCCATTCGATCTACGCGACGACCCTTGCCTGCCATCACAAGACGATCCCGAGTTTTCACTACATGACGGGCGTCGCTGGCGGAACGACGGTGCGTTGCGCAGAATATGCCACGTTCGGCACGCAGGCCCTGTCGGATCATGCGCTGGTGGCGCTGAAGGACCGGCTGGCCTGCCTGCTCGGCCAGCACGGCCAGATTTCGCTCGGCAAGACATTGGATGGGGCGCTCTGGCTGGCGATCGAGATCGAGACCCTGTCGCGCATGTATGTGCAGGCATTGACGCTGGGCGAGCCGCCGGTGCTTCCCGATGATGAAATGGCCAGGGTCATCGAGCAGATGCGCAAGATGAGCTACGGCCATGCGCCGGATGCCGAAGGGGTCAATGATATCGCCCGGCCGAAGAGTGTTTCGGCCTGAAACGGCACGTCGTGGCCGGATGGCGGGTGATCAGCCCGAGAGGCCGAAGACTTTTTCGAGCTTTTCCCAATTCTCGTCCATCGCATAGGTGGGCGAGAAAAACGGGATGCTGAAATGGCCATAGCGGATCGATAATTGCCGCTCTGCAATGTCCTCGTCGACACCGGCGATCCGGTTGAGATATATGACGGAGGCAAGGCCGGTGCGGTCCGCGCCGGATTTGCAGTGGATGAGAATGGGCTTGGGGGCATCGCGCAACAGGGCGACCAGCCGGTGCGATTCCTCCACCGACAATTGTTTGGTCGCCACCATCTTGAAGTCGATATGCCGGATGCCGAGATCGCGGGCCGTGGCGACCTCGTTTTTATACCAGGTGGCGTTTTCGCTGCTTCCACGCAGGTTGACGATGGTCTTGATGCCGTAACGCTCGGCATAATCGGCCACCTGCAGCGCCGTTGGCTGGTTCGAGCGATAGAGCGCGCCGGGAACGACCACGGCAAAATTGCCAAGCGCCTGGATGGCGAAGAGATAGGTCCCAAGCCCCACCGCTGCCGCGCAGCCCGCCAGCCCAACCAGCTTCAAGATCTTGTGCATCATTCCACCAGCGCCCGTTTCGATGATGCTCGTTTTGGCGTTTCAGGCTGACAGCAGCCTGAACGCCGTGTGATGATATTTGCGGGCGCAATGGAGGAGTGGATGAAGAAGCGCGGAAGGTATTCCTTCAGGGCAAATGCGGTTCTGCGTTCAACACGGCACCGCGACGCACACGTGTGAAATATATTTCATGCTATGAATTATATTGACATAATCCCTTTGTTGCGATTATCTGCCCATACCGGATTTCGAGGAGGAACTCCGGTCTTCATTGGAGCATCGGGCCGCCGCTCAGGCGCCGCCGGGTATTTGGGAGGGGCTTCGGCCTCAAGGAGGAATCTTGCGCAAATTTTTAAGCACGACCGCATTGGCGGTCCTTGCATCGACGCTCTTCGCTGGTGTTGCCAGTGCGGAAACGGACAACCCGTTCCGCTGCAAGCCGGGTGAAAAATACGTCATGAACGTCATGGTCTCGGGCGTCGAATATTGGTTCCCGGTCTATGAGATGTTCAAGCAGGCAGGCCAGCAGCTCGGCTGCGAGACCGCCTATACCGGTACGCCGGAATATGACGTCAACAAGCAGATCGCCACATTCGACCAGGCGCTGGCCCAGAACCCGGCCGGCATCCTCGTCCACCCGATGAACTCCGATCCGTTCATCGAGCCGATCAACCGCGCCATCGACCAGGGCACGGCTGTCGTGACCTTCGCAGCCGATGCGCCGCTCTCCAAGCGCATCTCGTTCATTACCTCGGACAATACCCGCGAAGGCACCTATGCCGCCGACGCGATTGCCGAGAAGATGGGTGGCAAGGGTGAATATGCCGTTCTGGAAAATCCGGGCCAGGACAACCACGACAAGCGCATCGCCGCCTTCATCGCCCGCATGACGGAAAAATATCCGGACATGAAGCTGGTCGGCCGCGCGGCTTCCAACCAGGATCCGACCAAGGCCTATCAGGCGCTTTCGAGCCTCGTGCAGGCCAATCCGAACCTTGGCGCCGTGTTCATGCCGGAAGCCAACTCGGCCATCGGCGCTTCGCAGGCCAACAAGGAAAATGGCGGCAAGATC
Source organism: Rhizobium sp. Root483D2 (assembly GCF_001426685.1). Lineage (GTDB taxonomy): Bacteria > Pseudomonadota > Alphaproteobacteria > Rhizobiales > Rhizobiaceae > Pararhizobium > Pararhizobium qamdonense. The sequence continues at coordinate 10,807 of NZ_LMFB01000020.1, forward strand.
CTCGTCATGTGCGCCGACGTCAACGCCAACATTCTCGACATGATCAAGGCGGGCGAAGTGTTCGGCTCGATCAACCCGAACCAGGGCATGCAGGGTTACATGGGCTTCATGCTTTTGTGGCTCGCCAAGCATCCGGAATTGATCGACCCGATGAACGACGCCAAGCGCGTCGGCTTCAACCCGATGAGCATTCCCTTCGTCGATAACGGCCTGTCGATCGTCACCGCTGATAATGCCGACGACTTCTACTGGGACAAGTACCTGAAGCGGCGTGGCACGAAGGGCATCGAGGAGTAAGCTCCGTGCATAATTCCTTCAATCGGAATCGATTTCAGGAAAAATTATGCAGCGAGCCAAAGCGTACAGCGACCCTTGCGCGTCTGAGAAGACGCGCGGCGCTGTAGGTGCCGGCTGTCCGGGGCATGATGTTCCGGACAGCCACCGCAAGCTTGGAGGAGGAGACTATCATGGCGCCGGTGCCGGTTCTGGAAATCCGCAATGTCAGCAAGCACTTCGGTGCCGTGAAGGCGCTGACGGACGTGAGCTTCAGCCTGGAAAAGGGTGAGGTCCATGCGCTCTGCGGCGAAAACGGCGCGGGCAAATCGACGCTGATGAACATCATCGCAGGCGTACTGCAGCCGACGCAGGGCGAGGTGCTCGTCGATGGCGCGCCGGTCAAGGTGACGTCGCCGGCCGTGGCGCAATCGCTGGGGCTTGGGCTCGTGCACCAGGAAATCGCGCTCTGCCCCGATGCGACGGTGGCCGAGAACATGTTCATGGCGGCCACCAACCGCCGCCGCTCGCCTTTAATGAATTATGGCAGGCTGGAGCGCGACGCGCAGGCCGTAATGAACCGGCTGGCGCCGATCGACGTGCGCCGCAAGGTCGCCGAACTGCCCATTTCCAGCCAGCAGCTGGTCGAGATCGCCAAGGCGCTGACGCTCGATTGCCGCGTACTGATTTTCGACGAGCCGACAGCGGCCCTGACGGAATCGGAAACCCAGGTCCTGTTCGGGATCATCCGCGACCTGAAGGCGCAGGGCATTTCGATCATCTATATCAGCCATCGCATGGCCGAGATTTTCAGCCTGTGCGACCGGGTCACCGTGTTTCGTGACGGGCGCTATGTCTCCACGGAGAATGTTGCGGACCTGACACCGGACGACATCGTGCGCCGCATGGTCGGGCGTGAGATCACCCAGCTCTATCCGGAAAAACAGGCGCCAGCCGAGCAGACGAACGAGACCATTCTCAGCGTCCGTGGTCTTAGCGATGGCAGCCGTTTCAAGGATGTCAGTTTTGAATTGCGAAAGGGCGAAATTCTCGGCGTCGGCGGGTTAATCGGCTCGGGGCGCACGGAAATTGCCGAGGGCATCTGCGGATTGCGGCCGGTGGACGAGGGCGAGGTGCAACTGCATGGACAGTCGCTGCGGGCAAAATCCTATGCGCAGGCGGTCAAGGCGGGTGTCGTCTATCTGTCGGAGGACCGCAAGGGATCCGGCGTCTTTCTGGAACTGTCCATCGCCCAGAACATTGCCGTTCTCGACCTGAAATCGCTGACCGGGCCGCTCGGCCTGTTGAACGCCAAGGCGGAAGCCGATCGTGCGCGGGATTTGACCAGGCGGCTTGGTGTGCGGATGGGTGGCATCGGCATGCCGGTCTCGTCCCTCTCGGGCGGAAACCAGCAGAAGGTGGCGATTGCCAAGCAGCTGGCGGTCAATCCCAAGGTCATCCTGATGGACGAGCCGACGCGCGGCATCGATGTCGGCGCCAAATCGGAAATCCACCGGCTGTTGCGCGATCTCGCGCGCTCCGGCATCGGCATCGTCGTCATCTCGTCGGAACTGCCGGAATTGCTGGGTCTCTGCGACCGCGTTCTGGTGATCCGCGAGGGCACGGTTGCCGGCGCAGTCGAAGGAGAGACGATGACGGAAGAGGCGATCATGCGCCTTGCCTCGGGGGTCGGCGGTCACAACACTTCAAAGGCATCAGAGCATGCCGCGTAAAGAACAAGCAGGGGCAGGAGACAAGGTCATGGCGGACGCTACACTGACAACGGCACATCAGGCACGCGCGCCCGGCTGGAAACGGTTGGGCACGATGCGGGAGGCGGGATTGATCGCGATCATCCTGGCGCTCTGCATCGCCATGAGCTTTGCCTCGCCGCACTTCCTGACGCTCGGCAACTTCCGGGCCATGCTGATGTCCTTCTCGGTCGAAGGCATCGTCGTCGTCGGCATGACCATTCTTTTGATCGTCGGCGGTATCGACCTGTCGGTCGGCTCGGTCGTCTGCTTCTCCATGGTGCTGTCGGGATCGCTCTTCCTGATGGGGCTTGATCCCTGGAGCGCATCGTTGATCGGCATCCTTGCCAGCGGCCTGATCGGCTGCGTCATGGGCTTCTTCGTGACGGTGGTGGGCTTGAACCATTTCATCACGTCGCTGGCGGCAATGGTGATCGTGCGCGGTATCTGCCTGATCATCACCAAGGGCACGCCGCTGTCGCTGTTCACCTTGCCGCCTTCGTTCAAGGCGGTCGGGCAGGGCACGTTCTCCGGTGTCCCTTATGTGATCCTGATCTTCGTCGCCATCGTCGTGCTCTTCGATTTCCTGCTGCGCCGGGCAACGGCCTTCCGCAAGGTGTTCTACACCGGCAGCAACGAGAAGGCGGCGCTCTATTCCGGCATCAAGACCAATCAGGTGAAGTTCTGGGTGACGGTTCTCTGCGCCACGCTGTCGGGTGTTGCAGGCGTCATCTACATGTCCCGCTTCGGCGCCGCGACCCCGACCTTCGGCGTCGGCATGGAGCTGAACATCATCGCGGCTGCGGTGATCGGCGGGGCTTCGCTGAATGGCGGGTCGGGCACGATCCTCGGTGCGATCCTCGGTATCGCCCTGCTTTCGGTCGTCACCAGTTCGCTGATCCTTCTCGATGTCTCCGTCTATTGGCAAGATATGATCAAAGGCTGCATTCTGCTCGCCGCCGTCTCGATCGACCATTTCCTGCACAAGCGGAAGGCTGCCTGATATGCCCATCGTCAAGCTCAAGCCGGCCAATGCGCCGCGCGAGGAAATCGTCATCGCCCGGCAGATGCACCAGGCCCTCGTCCTGCACTTTCTCGAAGGCCTGACCCAGGCGCAGATCGCCGACCAGCTCGGCATTTCGCACGCCACCGTCAACCGGCTGATCAAGCGCGGCCGCCAGCTTGGTTTGGTCGAGATCAAGATCAAGTCGCCGGTCGAGCCGCTGGTGGACATGGAAGAGCAGCTTCGGGCGCTCGGCGGCATCGGCCGCGCCGTGGTCGTGCCGACGGTATCGGACAATCCGCAGACGGCGCTTCAGGCCGTCGGCGAGGCGGCAGCCCGGCTGCTGCTCGAAGAGATTACGGATGGCGATACGATCTGCATCACCGGCGGCAAGGGCGTCAGCGCCGTCGTGGCGGGATTGCAGGCGCAGCGCCGCTTCGATGTCGAGGTGATCCCTGCGACGGGATGCGTCCAGGGCAAGCACTATACCGACGTCAACCACGTCTCGACGATGATGGCCGACCGTCTCGGCGGTCGCTCCTACCAGATCCATGCGCCGCTGTTTGCCGATAGTGCGGCCGAGCGCGGCATGCTGATCAACATGCGCTCGGTCGCCGACGTATTCAAACGGGCGCGCGAGGCGAAGATCGCCGTGGTCGGCATCGGCTCGATCCTGTCGGACGACTCGAGTTATTATGACCTGCATCCGTCATCGAGCACCGACCGCGCAGCCATCGAGCGTTCCGGCGCTTCCTGCGAACTCCTGGCGCATCTGCTCGATGATCACGGCCAGGTTTGCGACTACAGCCTCAACCGGTCGCTGGTCTCGCTGACACTTCCCGAATTCGCCTCGATCCCCACCAAGATCGGGGTGGCGAGCGGGCCGAACAAGGCAGGACCGATCCTCAGCGTTCTCAGAGGCAATCATCTGGATACGCTGGTGACCGACGAGGCAACGGGTGCGCGGGTACTGGCACTGGCGAATGGCGAAGGAAAATGGGCATGAGCGGGCAACAATTGACACGCGAGATCGGCAAATCCGGCGTTTCCGCCTCGGCGGTGGGGCTCGGCACCTGGGCGATCGGCGGCTGGATGTGGGGCGGGACGGATGAAAACGAATCCATCGCCGCAATCCAGGCCTCGCTCGATGCGGGCGTGACCCTGATCGACACCGCGCCGGCCTACGGGCTCGGGCGCTCCGAGGAAATCGTCGGCAAGGCCCTGGCTGGGCGGCGCGACAAGGCGGTGATCGCCACGAAATGCGGGCTTGTCTGGCACACGCAGAAGGGCCGGCATTTCTTCGATCAGGACGGCAAGCCGGTGCACCGCTATCTCGGCCGCGATGCGATCCTGCACGAGGTCGAAGACAGCCTGAAGCGGCTCGGCACCGACCATATCGATCTCTACATCACCCATTGGCAGGACCCGACGACACCGGTCGAGGAGACGATGCGGGCGCTGGAAGATCTGCGCGCATCCGGCAAGATCCGGGCGATCGGGGCCAGCAATGTCAGCCGCGAGGAGCTGGATGCCTATATTGCGATTGGTGGTCTGGATGCGATCCAGGAACGGTTCAGCATGATCGACCGCGAGATCGAGCAAGATCTTCTGCCGCAGACGACGGCCAACGGCATTGCAACGCTCAGCTATTCATCGCTGGCGCTGGGTCTGCTGTCGGGCACCATCGGTGCGGACCGGGTGTTTTCCGGCGACGACCAGCGCAAGGACAATCCGCGCTTTTCGGTCGGCAACCGTCAGAAGGCAACGGCGCTTGCCGATGCCATCCGGCCGGTTGCGGAAAAGCATGAGGCCAGCATCGCCCAGACGGTGATTGCCTGGACGCTGGCGCAGCCGGGCGTGACCTTTGCGCTGTGCGGCGCGCGCAATCCGGCGCAGGCAATCGACAATGCATGGGCCGGGACCATCCGGCTGGAGGCGGCCGACCTGGCCGCCATCGATACGGCCATAACGGCGAAACTGACTGATATGGACAGGTAGCGGATCGCCATCATGAAACGTGAAGAGATATTGGACGGGCTCCGCCAGAGCCCGAAGGTGGACGTGTGCGTCATCGGCGGCGGCATCAACGGCATCAGCGTCTTTCGGGAGCTGGCGCTGCAGGGGCTGAACGTCTTGCTTGTCGAAAAACACGACTATTGCTCGGGCGCCAGTTCGGCCCTGTCGCGCATGGTGCATGGCGGGCTGCGCTATCTGGAAAACGGCGAATTCAAGCTGGTGCAGGAATCGCTGGTCGAACGCGACCGGCTGTTGCGCAACGCGCCGCATTATGTCGCGCCGCTGCCGACGACGGTGCCGGTCTTCGATATCTTTTCCGGCCTTGGCAATGGCATCGTCCGGTTTTTGGGCCTCAGCCGCCGTCCGAGCCGCCGGGGCGCGATCGCCATCAAGGCAGGGCTCAGCATCTACGATTTCCTGACGCGCAAGCGGGCGATGATGCCGCGCCACCAGTTTCGCGGGCGGCGCACGACGCTTGAAAAATGGCCGGCGCTGCATCCCGGCATCAAGAGTTCGGCCACCTATTTCGACGCCTGGGTCAGCCATCCCGAGCGGCTTGGCATCGAACTGCTGCAAGATGGGCTTTCTGCCAAGTTCGGGGCTGCGGCGCTGAACTATGCGCAATTGCGCCGCACGGAGGATGGTCAGTACCGTGTCGAGGACCAGATCGGCGGCGCGTCCGTGGCCGTGGAGCCCGCATTGATCATCAATGCCACCGGCGGCTGGATCGATATTGCCAACCAAAGCCTGTTTTCGCCGGACGCGCGGCCCGCACCCCTGATGGGCGGCACCAAGGGCTCGCATCTGATCATCGACAATGACGCGCTGCGCGAGGCGCTTGCTGATCATATGATCTATTACGAGAACGAGGACGGGCGCATCTGTATCCTCTTTCCCTATCTCGGCAAGGTTCTTGTCGGCTCCACCGACATTCGCGTCGACGATCCGGAAACGGTGCGCTGCGAGGCGGATGAGCGCGATTACATCCTGCAATCGCTCGCCTTCGTGCTGCCCGATATCAAGATCAGGCCCGACGAGATCGTCTTCCAGTTTGCCGGCGTGCGGCCGCTTCCGGCCAGCAATGACAGCTTCACCGGCCGCATTCCGCGCGACCATTTCTGCACGGTCGTCGAATCCACGGATGGTAGCCCACCGGTGCTGTGCATGATCGGCGGCAAATGGACGACGTTTCGCTCTTTCGGAGAAATGGCAGCCGACATGGCGCTGGAACGGCTGGGCCGCCGCCGTCACGTGGCAACCACCGACCGGGCAATCGGCGGCGGGCGGGCGTTTCCGGCCAATGCGCCGGTCTGGCTTGCGGGTATCGCCACGAAGAGCGGCCTTTCCTATGCGCGCATGGCGGAGCTGTTTTCCCGCTACGGCACGGATGCCGAGGCGGTCGCCGGTTTCATCGCCGCAGGACCGGACCAGGCGATGCCGCATGCCGGGTACTCGGTGCGGGAATTACATTTCCTCATCCGCGATGAAGCGGTCGAGCATCTCGACGATCTCCTCTTGCGGCGGACGACGCTGGCGGTCTCGGGCGAAGTTTCGCTCGACATGATGGACGCCGTGCTCGATCTCCTGGCGCAGGAAAAGCGCTGGACATCGGGGCAGCGCGCCAGCGAGCGCGACCGTTTTCTCACCCTTCTCACCGGGCGCCACGGCGTCGACCACGATACGCTTTCCGCAAGGAACGAACCAAGGAGTACACAATGCGACACAACAGCAAAGTCCGGATGAACCGGCTGTTCGGCAACGGCCGCTGCCTCGACGTGGCGATCGATCACGGCGTCTGCAACGAACCGTCCTTCCTCAACGGACTTGAGGATATTGAGGCCGTCGTGACCGCGCTGGTATCTGCAGCACCGGACGCGATCCAGATGAATTACGGCCAGGCCGACCTGTTGCAGGACGTTCCCGGCAAGGACAAGCCGGCGCTGGTGATGCGCATCGACATGGGCAATCCCTATAACCGCATCCGCCACCGCGACATGTGGGCGGTGCTGCAGAACGAGGCCGAGCCGCTGATCGGCGCGATCGAGATGGATGCGGCCTGCGTCGTCGTCAACCTGTTCATGCTGCCGGACGAGCCGGACCTGTTTCGCCAATGCGTTGAGAATATTTCCCGCGTCAGGGCCGATTGCGACAAATATGGCATGCCGCTGATGATCGAGCCGCTGGTGATGCAGCCGGTGACGGAGAAGGGCGGCTACATGGTCGATGGCGATGCCGACAAGATCGTCACGCTGACGCGTCTGGCGCGCGAAATGGGCGCCGATATCATCAAGGCCGACCCGACCGACAATGCGGAGGATTTCCACCGTGTCGTCGAAGCGGCCCGGTGCCCGGTTCTGGTGCGCGGCGGCGGCAAGGAAGACTTGAGCGCCGTGTTCGACAAATCCGCAGCCTTGATGCGCCAGGGCGCCATGGGCATGGTCTATGGGCGCAACATCTACCAGCATGCCAATCCGAGTGCCGTGGTGCGCGGGCTGATGGCGATCATCCATGAGAATGCGAGCGGCGAAGAGGCATTTGCGCGTTATCAGCAGGCGTAGGGCGTCGCGTCTTCTTCCCCCCACAGGGGAGAACTGCCTTGTGGAAGCGAGGCGATGAGGGGGCGGCAAATTCAGAGCTTGCCGCCCCCTCATCCGGTCCTTCGGGCCACCTTCTCCCCGTTGGCGAGAAGGGGAAGTTGGGCCTGTGTTTTCGGCCAAAATTGCGCAAAACTGTCAGAGCCTTGGGAGGGGTTGAGAATGAAACACTATCTTTTGGGGCTCGACGCCGGAAACACGGTCATCAAGGCCGTCATTTTCGACCGGGCGGGCAACGAAATCGCGGCGGCTTCCGAGGAAGGGCACAGCCGCATGCCGAGCCCCGGCCATGTCGAGCGTGGCCTCGACGAGCTCTGGACCAATGCGCGGCAGGTGATCCGCGCCTGCATCGAAAAGGCAGGGATAAAGCCGGACGAAATCGCGGCGATCGGTTGCGCCGGGCATGGGAACGGCCTTTATGCGCTCGATCGCGATGGCGCGCCGCTGCTCGGCATCCAGTCGATCGACACGCGGGCGACCGGTCTTGTCGAGCAATGGGCGGGAGAGGGCGTGGGCGATCTGACCCAGCCGATCGCGCGGCAGCGTCCGTGGCCATCCCAGACACCGACATTGCTGGCCTGGCTGAAGCGCTACAAGCCGGAGCAGTTCAGCCGGATCGGCACGGTGTTCTTTTCCAAGGATTTCATCGTCAACCGCCTGACCGGCGAGCGCGTCAGCGAAGTCTCCGACATGTCCGGCGCCGGGCTGCTCGATCTTGCCGCGCGCCGCTACGACCAGGCGCTGATGGAGGCCTATGGCCTTGGCGACTGCATGGACGTTTTGCCGCCGCTGATCGAAAGCGCCGATATTGCCGGCACAGTGACGGACGAGGTTGCCACGCAGACCGGGCTTGCTGCCGGCACGCCGGTGATCGGCGGGCTGTTCGACGTCGTCGCTTCCGCGCTCGGCTCGGGCGTGACGCGCACCGGCAGCGCCTCGATCATCGCCGGAACCTGGAGCATCAACCAGGTGATCATCGACGGCCCCGATCTCGACGGACCGGTGTTCATGTCCTCGACCTTCGATCGCAGCCGCTATATGGCAATGGAAAACAGCGCCACCTCGGCTGCCAATCTCGAATGGCTGGTCAAGGAATTTTTCGAAGGCGCGCACACGGAAGGGGTCTCGCCGTTTGATGCAGCTTGCGCACTGGCAGGCGCAGTCGAACCCTCGGCAGACGATCCGCTCTACCATCCCTATCTCTACGGCGCCCAGCAGGACGGCCATGCGCGCGCCGGGTTTTACGGCATTGCCGGCTGGCACACCAAGGGGCATCTCGTCCGGGCGCTGCTGGAAGGTGTCGCCTTCGGCCACCGCCAGCATATCGAGACGATCCGCAAGGCGGGTGCCGTGTTCAACGAAGCCGTCCTGTCGGGCGGCGGGTCACGCAGCCTGATCTGGCCGCAGATCTTTGCCGATGTGCTCGGCGTTCCCGTCACCGTCGCCCGCTCGCGCGAGACCGGGGCGCTCGGGGCCGCCATTGCGGCCGGAACCGGCGTCGGCATTTTTGCCGATTTCGCTGCGGGTGCAGCCGCCATGGTGCAGACCGAGCGGCATTACCGTCCGAACGTCTCGCTTGAGGCGCATTATGCCAGGCGCTACGCTCTCTATAAGGATATTGCCGAAGCGATGGCGCCGCTCTGGCGGCGTCTGACGGCGGTGCAGCCCATTGTTGCTGGAGTGGCGGCGTGACCATGCGTGTGAATGATGCAGCAATCGATGCGGGACGCTACGATTTCATCGTCGTCGGCGCCGGGTCTGCGGGATGCGTTCTCGCCAACCGGCTCTCGGCCGATCCGAAGAACCGCGTGCTGTTGCTCGAGGCCGGCGGCACCGACCGGTATCACTGGGTGCATGTGCCGATCGGCTATCTCTACTGCATGGGCAATCCGCGTACCGACTGGATGATGAAGACCGCGGCCGAAGCCGGGCTGAACGGCCGGTCGCTCCCCTATCCGCGCGGCAAGGTGCTCGGCGGCTGCTCGTCGATCAACGGCATGATCTATATGCGCGGGCAGGCGGCGGATTATGACGGCTGGCGGCAGGCGGGCAATGCCGGCTGGGGCTGGGACGATGTTCTGCCCTATTTCCTGAAGTCCGAGGACAATTATCGCGGCAAGTCTTCAATGCACGGGGCAGGCGGCGAGTGGCGGGTGGAAAAACAGCGGCTGTCCTGGCCGATCCTCGACGCCTTTCGCGATGCCGCCGAAGAGCTTGGCATCCGCAAGACCGACGATTTCAACGATGGCGACAATGAAGGATCGGGCTATTTCGAGGTCAACCAGCGCGGCGGCCTGCGCTGGAACACCACCAAGGCGTTCCTGCGCCCGGCGATGAAGCGGGCCAATCTGCGCGTGCTGACGGGGGCCGAGACCGAGCGGCTCGAATTCGACGGCAGGGCGGTCACGGGCGTGCGCTTCCGGCTGAACGGGCAGACCCATGTCGCCCATGCCGGCCGTGAGGTCGTGCTGTCGGCTGGAGCGATCCATTCGCCGAAAATCCTGGAACTGTCAGGCGTCGGCCGTCCGGATGTGCTGTCGCGTGCCGGAATCGAACCAACCCATGATCTTCCGGGCGTCGGCGAGAACCTGCAGGATCATCTGCAGATCCGCACGGTCTTTCGCATCGAGGGCGCCAAGACCCTGAACCAGCTCTATCACAACCTGTTCACCCGCGCCGGCATGGGGCTCGAATATATGCTGCGCCGGTCGGGTCCCCTGTCGATGGCGCCGAGCCAGCTCGGTATCTTTGCTAAGAGCGATCCGGCCGTGGCGACCGCCGATCTCGAATATCACGTCCAGCCCTTGAGCACCGACCGGCTGGGCGAGCCGCTGCACCGGTATCCCGCCGTGACCGTTTCCGTCTGCAACCTGCGGCCGGAAAGCCGGGGCACGGTGCATGTCGCCGGACCGGAGCTTGCCGCCGCCCCGGAGATCCGGCCAAACTATCTTTCGACCGCCGGCGACCGGATCGTTGCCACCAATTCGATCCGTCACGCCCGCCGGCTGATGGAGGCCGGTGCCATCCGGAAATACCGCCCACAGGAAATGCTGCCGGGCACGCAGTTTCAGAGCGACGAGGACCTGATCCGCCGCGTCGGCGACATCGCCACGACGATCTTCCATCCCGTCGGCACCTGCAAGATGGGCAGCGACACGATGGCCGTGGTCGACGCGCAGTTGCGGGTGCACGGGCTTTCGAAATTACGGATCGCCGATGCCTCAATCATGCCGGCGATCGTTTCGGGCAATACCAATTCGCCGGTGATTATGATCGCGGAGAAGGCGGCGGAGAGTATCTTGTCGGGAGCGTAGGGACAGTCTTTCTTCTCTTCTCCCCGGCGGGGAGAAGGTGGCCCGCAGGGCCGGATGAGGGGGCGGTTCGCTCCGAATTCGCGGAAAGACCCCCTCATCGCCTCGCGTCAGCTCGGCACTTCTCCCCGCTGGGGAGAAGGGGGAGATCGTGGCGGCGCCCGCATTCCACAGTCGATTGTCGGCAATCCGACAGCGCGAGCTGATCGCCGCGCCATCTGCAAGATCGGCAACGCCATGAGCACAGGAGCCCTCGGCGTCCTCGCTCTTCTCCCCAGCGGGGAGAAGGTGGCGCACAGCGCCGGATGAGGGGGCCAAGTGCTCCGAACCTGCCGAACCGCCCCCTCATCGCCTCGCATGCGCTCGGCACTTCTCCCCGCCGGGGAGAAGGGGGAGATCCTTCGCCAGCCGCTTTTCACAGTCGATAGTCCTGAGGTGCGGAGGATCAAAAATCACCTCTCAATTGAGGAGTGCCCTTGTCGGCACCTTGATGGTGCGGACTTAACTCCGCATCACAGTCCGTCCGAATGCTCAACCTTCCATACGGTCAGCGAAAACCGAGAAATCGCTGCCCTCGAAATCGGTCGAGGTGCTGACGGCTTCCCAGTCTGCGGCGGCCTTGCTGCGCGCGGCTTCGGTCTGCTTGAACATATGGAGGGCATCGCTGCCGAGGAGGAGGTGGGGTGGAAGATCGGTGCGGCTGGCGAGGTCGAGGATGACCTGGGCGACCTTGCCGGGATCGCCGAATTCCTTGCCGACATAGGCTTTCAGCAGGTTGGTTATTGCCCCGACGCTCGGCTCATAGTCCGGCATGATGGCTGGGACGCTGCCGCGCGCCACCTGGCCCCAATTGGTGCGCATGCCGCCCGGCTCGACCGCGATGACCTTGACGCCGAAGGCTGCGGCTTCCATGGCCAAAACTTCGGTGAAGCCGCCGACGGCCCATTTGGCCGACTGGTAGGCGCTGAGGCCGGGTGTGCCGATGCGGCCGCCGACCGAGGAAATGTTGATGATATGGCCGGAGCGCTGGCCGCGCATGACCGGCAGGGCCGCGCGGGCGAGATTGACGACGCCGTAGAAATTGGTGTCGATCTGCGCCTTGAAGGCCTCGGGCGTTGTCTGCTCGAACGGCGCGACATTGCCGTAGCCGGCATTGTTGACGAGCACGTCGAGCCTGCCGAACGTATCGACGGCGAACTGCACGGCAGCGTCAGCGGCCGCAGCATCGGTCACATCGAGCGCCGTGATGGCGACCTGATCCCCATATTGTTCTTTGAGGGCCGACAGTTGTTGCGGATTGCGTGCGGTGGCGACGAGGCGGTCGCCGTGGCGCAGCACGGCTTCGGCAATGGTGCGGCCAAGACCGTTGGCACTGCCGGTGATCAACCATGTTTTAGACATGTCATGTTCCTTTGTTGGTAAAATAATGAATGATTACTCACTCATTTTTGGAGTGAAAATTAAGCATTCTACCGGGCGGCGATGGCCCCCCAGAAAGCGTCGAACCCGGCGCTCTTGTAGCTTTCCGTTTTTGCGGGATCGCCGGCGATGAATTCGAGCACCATCTCGGCGAGCGATTCGATGATGCCACCGATGAAGGCGATCGGCTGAGGGCGCAGGACGCCGGTGTCGAAGCCCTCGTTCAGCATCGCCTCCATATCGCGGAAGCCTTCGGCGCCGGCCTTGCGGATGGCCCCGGTGATCTTGCCGGACACGGCGAGCTGCCGCATCGCCTTGCGTTTTGCCGGGCTGGCGGCACCCCAATCGATGGAGCGGTCCCAGAGGTGCCGGCAGCGATCCTTGACATCAGCGTCACCGGGATAGCCGGCGATCAGCATCGTCCGGAACTCGGATTTCAGATGCAAATAGAGCTGGTTGAGCAGCTCGTCCTTGGTACTGAAATAGGTAAACAGCGAGCCTTCGGCGACACCGGCACCCTTGGCGATCCCGGCCGTCGATGCACCGATGCCGAGGGCGGCCACGGCCTGCGTGGCGGCGTTCAGGATCGCGTTGCGTTTGTCTTCGCTTAAGGGGCGGGCCAAGGTGAAGTCCAATGAGTGAGTACGTACTCAGTTATATGGCTATCACTCTCCCGGTGTCAAGAGCCTCTGGAAGGTGACGTGTCGTCGAAGCTCCGATAGGCCATGCGCTTGTATGTTTCAATCAACGCGCGGCCTTCGGTCTCGCCGGTCGAAATCGCCAGCCGCATGACGCATTCGCCGAGATACATGATGAGAAGGGCCGGCACCTTGAGCCGGTCAAGATCTTCGTCCGGCAAGGCGCGTTTCAGCGCTGCGGCAAGGAGGACGGCATTTTGCCGGCTCTCGGCCAGTTCGATATCCCGCAGGCTCTTGTCAGCCTGCATCGCCGACCAGATGTCGCGGATCACCGGCTCGGCCTGGAAGATATTATAATACTCGTCGATCAGCGCCGAGAAGGCCTGCCGCAGGTCTTCAACCGTCTTCACATGCGCCAGGCCATCGGCGATGCAGGCCCGCGAGACGTCGTTGTAGCGTTCGGCGAGCGTCTGAATGATCGCCGCCTTGTCGGGGAAGTACTGGTAGAGCGAGCCGATGGAAATGCCGCTCAATTCGGCGACTTCGCTCATCCGCATCGTGTCGCTGCCGCGCTCGGCAATCAGCCGCGATGCACTGGCCAGAATATGCTCGACCCTCTCGCGGCTGCGCTTTTGCGTCGGCGATTTGCGCATGGCGCCGTCGTCCTCGGGTACCGGCGCGGGGGCTGTCTGGTCGATGGCCAATCTTTGTCCTTTCGAAATTCCACTTGACGATCAAAATACGAGGGTTTATCACATTTAGCAAATGTGAGGATTAATCACATTTAGGATTTCGACGGGAGCGGGATGATGAGCAGCGAAACGATTTTGATCCTTGGCGGCAGCGGCAAGACCGGCCGCCGTGTGGCGGAGCGTCTTTTGGCAAAGGGGAGGGACGTCCGGCTGGCGTCGCGCTCCACGGTTCCTGCGTTCGACTGGACCAATCCGTCGGGCTGGGGAGCAGCGCTTGACGGTGTCGATGTGGCCTATGTCAGCTATCAGCCGGATCTGGCGGTGCCGGGCGCTGTCGAGGCGATCGGAACCTTGTCGAGGCTGGCGCTGGAAAAGGGTGTGCGGCATCTGGTCCTGCTTTCCGGGCGCGGCGAGGACGAGGCCCTGGCGGCGGAGGAAGCGCTGAAGCAATCCGGTATCGGCTACACGATCATCCGCGCCAGCTGGTTCTTCCAGAATTTCAGTGAGGCCTTCCTGCTGGACGGCATTCTGGCAGGTGAGCTGGTGCTGCCGGTTGCGGATGTGCGCGAGCCGTTTATCGATGCCGATGATATCGCCGATGTCGCGGTGGCTGCTTTGATAGAGCCGGAGCATGGGCACAAGACCTATGAGGTGACGGGTCCGCAGCTGATGACATTCGGCGAGGCCGTGGCGCAGATCGCCCGGCAGAGCGGACGCGATATCCGGTTCACCACGGTTGATATCAGGACTTATGTTGCCATGCTGAGGGAGGCGCAGATTCCGGCCGGCTACATCTGGCTGATCGAGTATCTGTTCATGAACGTGCTTGATGGGCGCAACGAAAGCCTGACGGACGGCGTCATCCGGGCGCTTGGCCGTCCGCCGCGCGATTTTGCGGACTATGTGCGTGAAACTGCAACAACCGGTGTCTGGGAGGACCTGAAATGATGGCGGCATTTTTTCCCTGGCTGATCTTTTCGGCCGTGATCGGGGCAGGGCTCAATGCGGGCCTGTTCTTCATCTTCTCGGTTTGCATCATGGGCGCGCTGGCGCGCTTGCCCGCCGAACAGGGCATTGCCGCGATGCAGGCAATCAATGTGGTGATCCTCAATCCGCTGTTCCTCCTCGTCTTCATGGGAACGGCGCTGCTGTCGCTCGTGCTGGTCGCCGGCGGGTTCATCCATGGCGGTCCGGCGCGGTTTTATCTCGTCGCCGGCGGGCTGCTCTTCCTCGGCGGCGTGCTCGCGGTGACGATGGCCGCCAATGTGCCTTTGAACAATACGCTCGAAGCCCTGCAGCCGGGCAGTGACGAGGCGGCGCGTCTTTGGTCGTCGGCCTATCTTGTCGATTGGGTCCGCTGGAACCATGTGCGCACGCTGTCGTCGATCGGCGCATTCGGCTGCTTCGTCATGGCTTTTCGCGCAGCGTAAGGGTCAGTCGAGCGCGTTGGCGCGTGTCTTGAGGATGGCTGAAAAACGCGGGTCGAAGGCGCGGCTGATCGGTTCGGCGGCTGCGCCCAGCGCCACCGACCACGGGTCGGTCATGCCCAGTTGCAGGCGCGGGATCGCGCGGCCCGGACGGTTCGCGTTGGAGGGAAGCAGGGGATGGATGGCCTCCAGCAGCTTGCGGGTCAGCGCCTCCGGGCCGGTGGAGCAGAGGATGACGGTCTGCGGATCGAAAATCGTCTCGATGATCTGCACCCCCCAGCGCAACTCTGCGGCGGCGGCATCGATCCAGGAGGCCATGGCCGGGTCGCCGGTCGTGACCAGCATGTTCAACCGCTCGGGCAGGCCCGGATCGGAGGGATCGGCGGCAAGGTGCTGATAGAGCGAGGCAAGCGAGGCCCGGTGTTCGAGCGATGTTTGGCCCGGGCGCTGCAACGTCGGCGGCAGAAGCACCATGCCGATTTCACCGGCATTGCCATTGCCGCCAGCATAGAGTTCGCCGTTCAGAATGAGGCCGGCGCCGATGCCGTAGCCGACATAGAGGCAGACGGCGTGATCGATGCCGTGGGCGGCGCCCACCATGCGTTCGGCGGTGGCGCAGGCGGCGGCATCGTTCTGCAGCGCCACTTCCAGTCCGGTGCCGGCGGCCAGCGTTTCCAGCAGCGGAAAATTCTGCCAGGCGGCCATCATCCATTGATCGTCATTGTCGGTCGCGAGCCCAAAGGGGCCGGGCATGGCGACACCGAGGCCGACCAGCCGTTTTTCGGCCTGCTCGGCACTGGCGGCGAGGTCCGTGCGGACCTGTTCGATCAGGTCGAGAATGACCTTGGCACCATTGGCCGGGCCGCCCGGCGGCAGGTTTGCCTGGGCGCGGACCAGAACGGTGCCGACGAGATCGACCGCGATCGCGCGCGTCACATGCCGGTCGATCTGCAGGCCGATGGCAAAGGCGCCGTCCGGCACAAGACGGTAGGGGGTGGAGGGCTGGCCGCGGCCGTTGCGCACCGCGGTCAGCGAGACCACCAGTCCGTCTCGCTCCAGATCCTCGATGATGTTGGACACCGTCTGCTTGGTGAGCCGAGTGGCGCGGGCGAGATCGGCGCGCGACAATTGCCCGTTCAGCCGCAGCGCGTCGATCATGACGCGGCGGTTATGGGCGCTGGTGCCCTCCTGATTGGTGCCGCTCTTGGCCCGGATTGGCCGCATCTCGTTCATCCCGCGAAATCCCCTTGACACCATTAGAATATTGAACAAGAATTAAGTCAAAGCAATTGACTTAATAAAAAGAGCCGCAGAGCTTTTAAGGGAACGAACGGCATTACGGGACCAGTCCTAGATGCCGCGCAGCACTTCGACAAGACATGCCGGATGCCGCTTTTGAGCGGTTTGACGGAACGGCGCGTGCGTGTGCGCGCTGACGAGACGACTGTTGTTTTCACGGGAAGGAAAAGACATGCTGAAATCCAAACGCAACGCGCTTATGGGGGCTGCGCTGGCCGGCGTATTCTTTGCGGGCAACGCCTATGCCGAGACGACGCTCAACGCGCTGTTCATGGCGCAGGCCGCCTATAGCGAAGCCGATGTCCGCGCCATGACCGACGCCTTTGCCAAGGCCAATCCGGACGTCAAGGTCAATCTGGAATTCGTTCCTTATGAAGGCCTGCACGACAAGACGGTTTTGGCGCAAGGGTCCGGCGGCGGCTATGACGTCGTTCTGTTCGATGTGATCTGGCCTGCCGAATATGCCAGCAACAAGGTTCTGGTCGATGTGTCCTCGCGCGTCACCGAGGACATGAAGAAGAACGTTTTGCCCGGCGCCTGGACGACGGTTCAGTATGACGGCGCCTATTACGGCATGCCGTGGATCCTCGATACGAAATACCTGTTCTACAACAAGGAAATCCTGGAAAAGGCAGGCATCAAGACGCCGCCGAAGACCTGGGATGAGCTTGCCGAACAGGCCAAGACCATCAAGGACAAGGGCCTTCTGGCCACCCCGATCGCCTGGAGCTGGTCGCAGGCGGAAGCCGCGATCTGCGATTATACTACCCTGGTCAGCGCCTATGGCGGCGATTTCCTGAAGGACGGCAAGCCGGACTTCCAGACCGGTGGCGGCCTCGATGCGCTGAAATACATGGTGACGAGCTATTCGTCCGGCATCTCCAACCCGAATTCCAAGGAATTCCTCGAGGAGGACGTCCGCAAGGTGTTTGAAAACGGCGAAGCCGCGTTCGCGCTCAACTGGACCTATATGTACAACCTCGCCAATACGGGCAAGGACAGCAAGGTGGCCGGCAAGGTCGGCGTCGTTCCGGCACCGGGCGTTTCTGGCAAGAGCGAGGTTTCGGCCGTCAACGGCTCGATGGGCCTTGGCATCACAGCGACCAGCAAGCATCCGGACGAGGCCTGGAACTACATTACTTTCATGACCTCGCAGGCCGTGCAGAACCAGTATGCCAAGCTCAGCCTGCCGATCTGGGCGTCGTCCTACGAGGATGCAGCTGTCAGCGCGGGTCAGGAAGAGCTGATCGGCGCTGCCAAGCAATCGCTGGCCGCCATGTATCCGCGCCCGACGACTCCGAAATACCAGGAACTTTCGGTCGCTCTGCAGCAGGCCATCCAGGAAGCGCTGCTTGGCCAGACGAGCCCTGAAGATGCCTTGAAGACCGCCGCCGACAATAGCGGTCTCTAAGGCTCCAAGGGTTCGCTCTTCACGCATCCACCACGTTACGGGCGGCATATGCTTGCCGCCCGTGCTCTTTCATCGCCCTTGCATCCCATGATTTTTTCAGGAAGAGTTGCCCCATGTCCGGGACATCGATGACCACACGCGCATGGCTGCTGATGCTGCCGCTGCTCGCCGTCATGATCGCCGTGATCGGCTGGCCGCTTGCCGATACGGTCGGGCTCTCCTTCACCGATGCCAAGCTGGTCGGGACTGCAGGCAATTTCGTCGGCATCGACAATTACGTAAAGACGCTGACCAGCGCCAATTTCCAGCGCACGCTGACCACCACCACCATCTTTGCCGTCGTGTCCGTGTTTGCCGAGATGGTTCTGGGCGTTCTGGCGGCCCTTCTGCTCAATCAGCAATTTTACGGCCGCACCGTGCTGCGGGCGCTGATGATCCTGCCCTGGGCGCTGCCGACCGTCGTCAATGCCACGCTCTGGCGGCTGATCTACAATCCCGAATATGGCGCGCTGAACGCCGCGCTTACCCAGATCGGCATGCTGGATGCCTACCGGTCCTGGCTCGGCGAGCCCGGCACGGCGCTGGCGTCGCTGATCATCGCCGATTGCTGGAAGAATTTTCCGCTGGTGGCGCTGATTGCGCTGGCGGCGCTGCAGGCCGTGCCGCGCGATATTACCGCTGCGTCGCTGGTGGATGGCGCTGGACCTTTTGCCCGATTCCGCTTCGTCATCCTGCCCTATCTTGCCGGGCCGCTGATCGTGGCGCTGGTGCTGCGCACCATCGAGGCCTTCAAGGTGTTTGACATCATCTGGGTGATGACCCGTGGCGGGCCGGCCAACAGCACGCGCACGCTGTCGATCCTGGTCTATCAGGAAGCATTTTCCTTCCAGCGCGCCGGATCGGGAGCGTCGCTGGCGTTGATCGTCACGCTACTCGTGGCTGTTCTGGCGGCTGCCTATGCCATGCTGGTGCGGCGCACTGCGGGAGTGACTGCCTGATGGAACGCAAGAGTTTCCTGTTCTCGTTCTTCCTCCATGCCTGCGCGCTGCTTCTGGCGATCGTCATTCTGGCGCCAGTGGTCTGGCTGTTCATCATGAGCATTTCGCCGGCTGGCGATCTGACGGCCAAGCCGCTCGTCTGGTGGCCGCAATCTGTTGATTTCTCGCGCTATGGCGTGCTGCTATCCAGCGTGGAAAACAGCGCAGGCGCGGCCTTTGTCGCATCGCTGGTCAACAGCATCCTGGTTGCCGGGATGGCGACGATCGCGGCTCTGGTGCTGGCCATTCCCGCCGCATGGGCGGTGTCGCGCACGCCGTCGGTTGGCTGGTCGCTCTATATGGTGATCGCCACCTATATGCTGCCGCCGGTGGCGCTGGCGGTGCCGCTCTATTTCGGCCTTGCGCATCTTGGCCTGCTCAACAGCGTCTTCGGGCTGGCGCTCGTCTATCTCACCATTCTCGCACCGTTTACCACCTGGTTGATGAAATCCGGCTTCGATGCGATCCCCAAGGAGATCGAGGCGGCGGCAATGATGGACGGGGCGGGGCTGTTTGCCACCTTGCGCATCATCACGCTGCCGCTGGCCGCCCCGGTGATGGCGACGTCGGCGCTGTTTGCCTTCCTGCTCGCCTGGGATGAATTCTTCTACGCGCTGCTGTTTACCTCCGACCTGCGCGCCAAGACGCTGACCGTCGCCATCGCCGATCTCGCTGGTGGCCGGGTCTCCGATTATGGACTGATCGCAACCGCTGGCGTGCTGGCCGCCCTGCCGCCCGTGGTGATCGGTCTTGTGATGCAACGGGCCCTGATTTCCGGGCTGACCAGCGGCGGCGTCAAGGGATGATGATGATGACTTTACAGGAAAACCGCCCGGGCGGGCTGCAGGCGATCGACCGCGAAATGGCCCGCCAGAACGCAGATGCCATCGCCTCCTTCGAAGGCGCAACGGAGCGCGCCAAAGAGATCGCCGCCGCGTTACAGGAAACCTCTGGCCTGCTTTTGCTCGGCATGGGCGGCTCGCATGCGGTGAACCGCACCGTCGAGCCGCTGTACCGCGCGCTGGGGATCGAAGCGATTGCCATCCCCCTGTCCGAGCAGCTCGGCATGCCGCTGGCGATCGAGGGCCGGACCGTCTTGATCACCTCGCAATCGGGCGAGAGCGCCGAGGTGCTACGCTGGTTTTCCGAGACCGGCGGATCGGAGCACACGTTCGGCCTGACGCTCGAAGCATCCTCCTTCCTCGGAAAGGCCGCGCCCTGCCTCGTCGGCGCTGGCGGCACCGAGCTTGCCTTTGCCGCGACGCGCAGTTTAACCGTCAGTTTCGCGCTGCATCTGGCAATCCTGTCGGCGCTCGGCGAGGACCCGGCGCCGGCGCTGGCGGCCCTTGCGGCGCCTGCAACGCATGACATCACCCCAGCGCTGGCCGCCCTCAGCGATGTCGCGACCGTGGTGACTTCCGGGCGGCGTCTGCAGGGGCTGGCGGAGGCGCTGGCGCTCGGCCTGACCGAGCTGTCGCGCTATCCCTGTTTTTCGCTGGAGGGCGGGCAGCTTCGGCATGGCCCGATGGAAATGCTCGGGCCGAAGATGGGTGTCGTGCTGTTTCGGGGCGATGATGCGACCGCAGATCTGGTGACGGCAATGGCTTTGTCGGCGGTTGCGACCGGGTCGCCCGTCGTCCTGTTCGATGCGTCCGGTCAAGAGCCTGTGGAGGGCGCGGAGACGCTGCGGTTTCAGCCAGCGGCGGGGCTTGCCGCCGTGTTTGCGATGCTGCCGGTGGCCCAGCGCCTGATGATTGCCTTTGCCGAGGCCCGCGTCGAGAATGCCGGAACGCCGGTTCGCTCCACAAAGATCACCCGGAGTGAATGACATGCGTCCGCTTGCCGTGATCGGAAACGTCAATGTCGACCTGATCCTTGGACCGGCGGAGCCCTGGCCGAAGGCGGGGACCGAGATCATCGTCGATCATGATGAATTGCGGGTGGGCGGTTCGGCCGGAAATGCGGCCCTTGCCTGGGCGGCGCTCGGCATCGATTTCGATATTGCCGCCAATACCGGCACCGACGAGTTCGGCCGCTGGCTGCGTGAGGCCTTTGGCGGCCGGGCGGAAAAATGGCCGGTGCGGCCGGAAGGGACGACGCTGTCGGTCGGCATCACCCATCCGGACGGCGAGCGGACATTCTTCACCACACGCGGACATCTGCCCCGGCTTTCGCTGGACTGCGTGCTGTCGGCCCTTGACGGCGCCCGCCTCTCCGGCGGCTACGTGCTGCTCTGCGGCTCGTTCCTCACCGACGATCTGACGGCGGATTATGCGGCGCTCTTCGACTGGGCCGACACGCATGGCATCACGCTTGCGCTCGATACCGGCTGGCCGCTCGATGGCTGGACGGAGAAAAACCGGCAGGCGACGCTGGGCTGGCTTTCCCGGTGCGGCTGTGCGCTGCTGAACGAGGTGGAATCAACGACGCTTTCGGGCCTCGCCGACGCAAGAGAAGCCGCCCGCGAGCTCAAGCGCCATATGCGCAAGGATGCGATTGTCGTCATCAAGCGTGGCCCGGACGGGGCGCTTGCGATCGGTTGCGATGGCGCGCTGGTGTCTGCGGCGGCCCCGCGCGTCGAGGTCGTCGATACGATCGGTGCCGGCGATGTCTTCAACGCGGCTTTCCTTGCGGCGCTGGCCGGGGGGCGGGCGCTTCAGGATTGTCTGCAGGCGGGCACGGCGGTCGCCTCCCGCGCCATTTCCACGCTTCCCCGCAGCTATGGCGGACCTGTTGTGACTGCTACCGGAGAGACCGCATCATGAGCGCGCTCGAAATCGAGAATATCCGCAAGACCTATGGCGCGATCGAAACCCTGAAAGGCATCGACATCTCGCTGGAAAGCGGCGAGTTCCTTGTCCTGCTGGGATCATCGGGATGCGGCAAGTCGACCCTGCTCAACATCATTGCGGGTCTCGCCGAAGCATCGGGCGGCGATATCCGGATTGGCGGGCGCTCGATCCTCGGCGTCCATCCGAAGGACCGCGACATCGCCATGGTGTTCCAGTCCTATGCGCTTTATCCGAACCTGTCGGTGCATCGCAACATCGGCTTCGGTCTGGAAATGCGCAAGGTGCCTGTGGCGGAGCGGGAAAAGGCCGTGCAGGAGACGGCGAGACTGCTGCAGATCGAGAACCTGCTGGATCGCAAACCCGGCCAGCTTTCCGGCGGCCAGCGGCAGCGCGTGGCGATCGGCCGGGCGCTGGTGCGCAAGCCGCAGGTCTTCCTGTTCGACGAACCGCTCTCCAATCTCGATGCCAAGCTGCGCATGGAGACACGCACCGAGCTGAAGCGGCTGCACCAGATGCTGGGTACCACCATCGTTTACGTCACCCATGACCAGATCGAGGCGATGACGCTGGCAACACGCATCGCCGTCATGCGCAATGGCAGGATCGAGCAACTCGGCACCCCGGAAGAGGTCTATGACCGTCCGGCCACGCTCTATGTCGCCGGTTTCGTCGGCTCGCCGCCGATGAACGTGCTGGATGGCGTGGTCACGGGCGAGGGCGTTCAGCTGGACGGATCGGGCGCCACGATCGCGCTGCCGGCGCGGCTGAAGAATGCCGCACCCGCAGGACGGCGGGTCAAGCTCGGCGTGCGCCCGGAAGCGCTGCGGCTGGCCACCAACGAAGCGGACCGTCCGGCCCTTGAGGTCGCCATCGAAGTCATCGAGCTGACGGGACCGGAGCTGGTCGTCACCGGCCGGGTCAGCGGGCAGCGGGTGACCGCCTGCCTTCCGCCCCGCACCAGGCTGACGGTGGGAATGCAGCAGTCTTTCGGTTTTGACGAGGATGCGCGGCATCTCTTCGATGCGCAGACGGAACTGGCGCTCGGCTGAAAACGGGTGACGGAATCGCTTCCGTTTCAGGATGAAGCGCTCTAAAACCGCAGGCGATGAAGATCGCTTTCTACAGTCCGCTCAAATCCCCCAACCATCCCGTTCCCTCCGGCGACCGGCTGATGGCACGTTTGCTGATGGCGGCCTTGGTGAAGGCCGGGCACACGGTGGAGATCGCCTCCGAGGTGCGGGCGTTCCTGCCGGATGCTGCAGCGGACGCGAATGCTGCCCGCTCAGAGGTCGCGCAGGCGGAGCGGGTACGGCTTTCGGCGCTTTGGCGCGAACACGGCGCACCCGATCTCTGGTTCTGCTACCATCCCTATTACAAGGCGCCCGATCTGATCGGCCCGGCGCTGGCGCGGGAATTCGGGCTTGGCTATGTGACGGCCGAGGCGTCCTATTCCAACAGGCGCAACACAGGGCTTTGGCAGCAGATGCAGCAGCATGTGCTGGATGCCGTCGAGCAGGCATCGGTGAATATCTGCCTGACGCGCCGCGACAGCGACGGGCTTGCGGCTGCCGCGCCCGCCGCGCGCCTCGCCATGCTGCCGCCGTTTCTCGACCCGGCGCTGTTTCTCGAACGATCGCCGGAACCTCGACCTGGCCGCTTGATCAGCGTGGCGATGATGCGGTCCGGTGACAAGATGGATAGTTACGCGATGCTGGCGCAAGCCCTGTCACGGCTGACGCATTTGCCGTGGCAATTGTCTGTCGCCGGCGATGGGCCGCGTGCCGCAGACGTGCATTCGCTGTTTGCCGGGTTTGATGAGGGCCGGATCATCTGGCACGGCGAACAGACGGCGACAGAGATTGCCGGCCTGTTGTCGTCTGCCGCGCTCTATGTCTGGCCGGGATGCGGCGAGGCCTATGGTCTGGCCTATCTGGAAGCGCAGGCCGCCGGCCTGCCCGTTGTCGCGCAAGAGATTGCCGGTGTGCCCGAAGTGGTGATGCAGGGGCGGACAGGGTTGCTGACACCGCCGGGTGATATCGATGCCTATGCGCAGGCGATCGGACTTCTGTTGACGGACGGTGCCGAGCGGACGGCGCTTGCAGAGGCGGCCAGGACCTTCGCCGGTGAGGAGCGTTCGCTGGGCACGGCGGCGTCCCGGCTCGGCGTCATTCTCGATGATTATGTGCAGCAGGTGCGATGATGAATGAACTCGAAGCCGTTCTTGCCGGCGAACTCGACCGCTGGCAGCAGGCGGGAAAAGTCGCGCAGTTCTGGCTGCGGGATGACGACGCGATCGAGCCGACGGCGGCGCTCGACCGGTTGCTGCATGTCTCCAGCGCCTTTTCCGTGCCCCTGACGCTCGCCGTCATTCCCGCGCATACGGGCGAGGCCCTTGCCGGCCGGCTGCAGGGGGAGCCATCCTGTTCCGTTGCCGTCCACGGCTGGTCGCACCGCAACCATGCGGGCCCGGCGGAAAAGAAGCAGGAGCTTGGCCGCCATCGGCTGGCGGATACGGTGCTTGCGGAATTGAGCCAGGGCTTTGACCGGCTCACCGCTCTTCATGGCAGCCGGTTCGTGCCGATGCTGATCCCGCCTTGGAACCGGATCGACGCGGGCCTTATTGCGCAGCTGCCCGGCCTGGGCTACTGGGCGCTCTCGGTGTTCGGCCCGGAAAAACCGGCCGCATTGCCTTTGATCAACACGCATGTGGATGTCATGGACTGGCACGGAACGCGCGGCGGGCGCGATCCCCGGACGCTGGCTCTGGAAATCGCCGCGCGCATGCGGGTGATGTTCGATCAGGGCGGGACGATGGGGCTTTTGACCCACCACCTGGTTCATGACGAGGCCGTGTGGGATTTCATGGCAGCGCTGTTCCAGGCGACGGTGAACCATCCTGCCTGCCGCTGGACGCCGGTTGCGGATATTCTGCGGGAACAGCGCGCATCGACGGGATAGAGATCCCTTGGCTCAGAGGTCGATCACCTGGCCGTCGCGGGCGGTGATGGCGCCGTTGAATTCGCGGCCGGCAAGCCGCTGGATCTCATCGAGTTCGCTGTCGGTGCGCAGCGGCGAATGATGGATGAAGGCGACCTGTTTGGCTTTTGCCGTCTTGGCGAGCCGGATGGCCTGCTGCCAGGAGGAGTGGCCATAGCCGACATGGCGTTGCATCTCGTCATCGGTATACATGCAGTCGTAGAGGAAGAGATCGGCGCCATCGATGAGGTCCAGCACGGCGGGGTCGAGCGTGCCGGGCTTGTGTTCGGTATCGGTGACCAGCACCGCGACGCGGCCGTTCCATTCAACGCGGTAGCCGATGGCGCCGCCGGGATGGTTGAGGCTGCCGGTGCGGATCGTCACGCCGGGATAGGGAACCAGCGTATCGCCGGAGCGGAAGTCGCGGCAGTTGATCGAGGCGCGGCAGATATCCGGCTCGACCGGGAACCATGGCGGCCGCATGAACTCGCCGATCATCTGGCGGGTGGACATGCGTCCGGCCAGATGTCCGGACCAGAGGGTGACCGAGGCATGCGGATCAAACAGCGCCGGCAGATAGGGCAGGCCGACAATATGGTCGTAATGGCAGTGGGTGAAAAACAGGTTGAAATCGGAAATGCCCTCGGATTTCAACGCCTGGCCGGCGGGCATCAGGCCGGAGCCGGCATCGAACAATAGCCGGTGAGGACCGCATTGCATCTCGATGCAGATGGTGTTGCCGCCATAGGTCTGGAATTCGGTCCCTGAGACCGGGAGGCTGCCCCGCACTCCCCATAACCGCACCCGAAACACGTTTTCGTTCACTCTCTCGCCTCAGTCACGGAAAAATACTTTGCCCTTCCGTTTGCAACTGTCCCACATAACCCTTAAGGCCGTCTTTTTATCGGGCTTGATTAACCAAGCCGCATTTTCGCCATGGTAACGAAACTGCTTGGGTTAAGCGAGACTTCAATTCGCTTTTTCTTTCCACATATGCCAGAGACGAAGAGAAACGAATCCGGTTTGAACGTGCAGACGGAAAATACCGACAGAATGCCGCCCGCAACGCATCCGCGCATCGCCATTGTCGCCGACGCGCATTTTCACGATCTCTATGCAGATTACGGCTTTCCCGGCATCGTTCAGGATGGCCGCCGGCTGACCTTCCGGCTGCTTGCCGACACCGCCCGCTCGACAAGGGTCTTCAACGAAAGCTATTTCGCGCTCCACCATACGCTTGCCGATATTGCCGGGCGCGGCATTCGCCATGTCGTTCTGCTCGGCGACTATTCCGATGACGGGCAGGTGGAGACGGTGCGCGGCGTGAAGCGGGTGCTTGACGATTATGCGGCACGCTTCGGCATGCGGTTTTACGCAACCACCGGCAATCACGATATTTTCGGCGCCGATGGCCGCCACCGCGCCAAGCGGTTTCTCAATGCGGATGGCAGCTACAGCCTTCTCAGCAGCGACCCGCATCTGCGCGACCGGGGCGCGCATGCGGTGATCGCCAGCGGCGATATGTATTGCAAGGGCTATCCGGACGGCCTCAACGACATGGCGGACTTCGGCTTTTTCCCGCAGCCCGGCGATCTTCATTGGGAAACGCCGTTCGGGACCAAGGGCGATCCGGCCGCGCGGATCTATGAGGTTCGTTCGCCGGACGGACAGACGGCGCGCCGGCTGATGGATGCATCCTATCTGGTCGAGCCTTTTCCCGGCGTCTGGCTGCTGATGATCGACGCCAATGTCTTCGTGCCTGTCGATGGCGTAGCGCCGGGCGAGGACGGTGACTTCGCCGACAGCACCAGCGCCGGCTGGAACGCGATGCTGGTTCACAAGCGGTTCGTTCTCGACTGGATGGCGGATGTCGCGCGGCGAGCGCGGCTTAAGGGCAAGTGCCTGCTGGCATTTTCGCACTATCCCGTTCTCGACCCGCTCGATGCAACCGTCGAGGACGAGGTGGCGCTGCTCGGGCTAACCGGGATGGCGCAACGCATTCCGCATGACGATGTTGCCGGCGCGCTGATCGAGGCCGGGATCGACATGCATTTCAGCGGCCATCTGCATGTCAACGACACCGCGCAATATCGCCGCGGCGAACGGTTCCTCACCAACATCGCCATGCCCTCGCTCGTGGCCTTTCCCGGTGCCTACAAAGTGCTTGATATCGGCGACGAGACGTTTCGCATCGAGACGGTGGGGATCGAGGCGATGCCGCTCGCCGATGACCTGCGCCAGGCCTACCGGCTCGAGGTTGTGCCGTCGCGGCTGGAGGCCGGCGGCATGCTCGATGCCGGGGACTATGGTGGTTTCCTCTTCGAGCATATCGGCCATCTGGTCGGACGGCGTTACCTCAAGCGGGAATGGCCAAAAGAGATTGCGGCTCTGATCCGCAGTCTCGACCTTGCCGATCTGGCAATATTGGCGCTGATCGTAGAGCCGGTTGCCGCCGGCGATGCGATGGCGGCCATCGCTGCCGCGCGTGACGACAAAGACCTGCAGAAAAGGCTGGCGGCGCGTTTGACCAAGGCAGAGACCGGCGCGCTGCAGGGCATTTCCGCTCTGAATTTTCTGGCGGACTGGTACCGGCTGCGGATGGGGAGCGAACTGGCATTGGGCTGGATCGGCGCGGACAAGATCGCAGCTTATCGGGCGGTCGCGCAATTGTTTGCCGATCGCGGCGGCGATGAGCCGGGCGCGGTGCAGGCGCAGTTCGCGCTGATTTTCCGGATGTTGACGCACTACATGTCCGGCCTGCCGTCGGGCAATTTCAGCATCAGCCGGACAAACGGCGCGATCGAAGCGGATCGGTCCACGCTCTAACGCTGTGACAAATGCGAGCGCTAATCGGCCTTGCGGGCGCGGCTGCGGGCTTCCGACAGTTCGCTCGTCGTGTGGCTGAGGCGGTCAGCCAGCACGCGCATGATCTCGATGGTGATCTCGGGGAAATCCGTGAGCAGCTTGAGGAAATGGTCCTTGCGGATACGCAGGGCTTCCACGGCCGTCGTCGTCTGTACGGTTGCGGTTCGCGAGACATCGCAGAGGATGGCGATTTCGCCGACGATCGAATTGGTTTCGACTTCGGCGATCTTGACCGGGCCGGTCGAGGAATCGACAAGGATGTCCGCCTTGCCGGCCAGGACGACATAGGCCGCATCACCGGTATCGCCCTGATGGAAGAGCGCTTCGCCGGGATCGTAGCTCACGCGGTCGGACGTGAACGCGAGAAGCTTCAGCTTGCCGGGTTCGACATTCGAAAACAGCGGCACCCGCCGCAGCATTTGAACTTCATCCTTCAACAGCATAATCGTGCCCATTCCCAATTTTCTGCTTCCCCGGTCATCAACCGGTCATCTCCACCGGTCTCGCCATGGGGAAGATTGTCCATGCCTGCATCCCCGTCGCACGCATGGGCTCCACCATTGACATTATGATGACACAAGCTCCTTAAAGATACCGTTATTCTCAACCAGCGCTGCATGCGTTCCTTCTTCCACCAGCAAACCGCGGTCGAAGACGAGCACGCGGTCGAACAGACTGGACAGAGCCGTGTTCGACAGGACCCAGATCACGGCCGGATTGCGGCCGTCGCGGCGCACCAGCTTCAGCACATCGCGGACGATCTCGTCCTGGAGGCGATGGTCGAGGCCGGGCAGGGGCCGGTTGAAGATGTAATATTCCGACTTGCGCACCAGCGCCCGCGCCAGATTGAGCTTTTGCCGCTGCACCGCCGTCAGGCGCTTGCCGCCGGCGCCGAGATTGAAATCGAGGCCGATGGCGATGACGCGCTCGAGAAGCCCGAGCGAGTTCAACAGCGAGCTGACGATGGAGCGGATGCGCTTGGAGCCATCGGTATGCTTGTGGCTGATGCGGCCAAACAGGATGTTGTCCATCAGGCTTGCCGATGCCAGGTAATGTTCGGGATCGTAGCGCTCGATGTCGCCGCGCATCGTGTCCGGCAGGCCGTCATGGAACTGGCGGCGCACATCGACGATCTTGGCCATCAGCTCCTCGGTCAGGAGACCGAAACGATGGCGGGGCTCGACATAGCGGAAGCTCAGCCGGATGATCTGGCCGCGGTCGTCCTCGGATGCGGCGTCGAAACCCTTGCCCTTCAGCTTCTGCAGCAGCAGCTGATAGTCGGGAATATCGTCCGCCGTCATGAAGGTGAGCTGCTGGAAGAACGGATGATCCGGCGGCAGATCGGCAAACAGCTCGACCGCGTTTTCGGCGATGCTGTAGCCCATGTCGAACAGGATGCGGTCGAGACCGGAGCGGCCGACGACGGAGCGGAAATAGGCGTTCTTGCCGATGGCCTTGCCGATCAAAGCGGGGCCGGTGGCCGTGCCGAACAACAGGTTTTCGCCGACGGTTGCCTCGGTATTGTAGGCGCCGGGCTCGAAGGACACGACAAGGCTGCTCAGCCCCGCCTCTTCAAGTTCCGAGCGAAGTGCGTGGCGCATCTCGACAATGCCCTCGGCAAGGCCGGGGTGGTCGCCGGGAGACACGGTGCTGCGTAGGGCGAGATCGAGAATGTCCTTCGACAGCTGCACCGTATCGAGCACCGAGAGAACCGGCGCGAAGAGATCGTCGCGGTTGGTCGCATTGGCGGCGTCGTAATCGATCCAGTCGCTGTTGACGTCATAGTCCGGGTTTCCGGCCAGTTTCGCCTCGTTGATCTGCCATTTGCGATGGGTGGCGCCGGTGCCCTCGTAGGTGGCTTCCTTCATCGGCGCATGTTTGAGGCCGTAGAGGAGATTGTCGCGCAGGGTGCCGTAGAAGAAATAGGCATCGGAGGAGACGTAGGAGATCGCCCGTCCGGTCACTGATTCCGGCAGTTCCAGGAGATCGTCGCCGCCCGCCGTCACCTTGCCGCTTTCCGGCCAGGTGAGACGCGCAAACGCTTCCGCCAGCATATCGCCGCCGCCGGCAGCACCGCCGACAATGGCAACGGTTTCGCCGGGATGGATCTGCACCGACACGCGCTCAAGCAGCTTGGCGCCGCTATCGTCTGCGACCGACAGGTTGACGGCTGCCAGCGGATGTTTCATCGCGCCGGCATTCGTGATGGCCATTGTCTGAATGGCCGGGTCGATGGTCTTGTCGACGCTGAACTGCTCGACGACCTGGATATATTTCACCTGGACGTCCTGGCGGGTCTGGTCCCAGTCGATCAGGTCTTTCAACGGGCCTGGCAGGTCCTTGTAGGCGCTGATGACGGCGATCAGCTGACCGATGTCGAGACGGCCCTGCAGCGCCAGATAGCCGCCGATACAATAAAACAGGAACGGCGTCAGCTGGGCGAGGAAGTTGTTGATGAACTTGACCAGGAATTTCCACTGGTAGAGATCATAGCGGATCTTGAAGATGCGGCCGAGGCGGGATGCAATGTCGGCGCGCTCGTAATTGGACGTGTCATAGGCATGGATGGTGCCGATACCATCGACGATTTCGCTGACCCGGCCGGCGAGTTCGCGCGCGGTGATCTGGCGCTCGCGGCCAAGCACCAGCAGGCGGCGGCGCATGCGCGGAATGATGATTGCCTGCACGCCGACCATGACGGCGGCGATCAGCCCGAGCCAGGTATTCTGCATGAAAATGAAGAACAGGGCGGTCAGCGCCTGGCCGCCGAGCAGCGCCGGCTGGACGAAGGCATCGCCGGTGAAGCCGCCGAGAGGCTCGACTTCATCCTTGACCATGCTGGACACTTCGGCGCCCTTCATGCGCTTGAACTGGCCGGGCGGGAAACGCAGGATACGGTCGACAAGTTCAAAGCGGATGCGGCGCAATAGCCGCTCGCCGAGACGGCCCTTGTAGGTATTGATATAGAACTTGAAGAGGCCGTTGATGATGACCAGCAGCAGGAAGACCATGCTGAGCGCAAACAGGGTCTGTGTGCGGGTCAGCTCGAGCCCGCCAAACAGCGAGATCTCTCCAGTCCATGGCAGCGAGAAACTGAGGTCCATGAAGGTCTGGGTGGCGCCGGGCTGATCGAAACCCTCACCCTGGATCGGCCCGTTGACGATCTGCTTGGGCAGGTCGAACGACAGGAAATAGGGGATCATCGAGACGGCGACGACCAGGAGGATCCAGAGCTGCTGGCCTCTCGTGTGCGTCCAGATGTAGCGCGCTATGCTTTTTTCCATGGGGAGATTCAACTGGCCGTGTAACGGGTGTCAAGGACGTAGAAGCGCCGGGCCGCATAGGGCGTGCCGGCGATCTCCGGGTCGTGCAGATGAAGATCGAACTGGCTGCGGATCGTCACAGCCGGGCGGCTGACGATGTGCGGGACCTGGGAGGCGGCGCGTTCCAGCTCCGGCGCATATTCGATGACGACGGTTCCCGCATTGTCGATCAGCGAGAACAGAAGGTCACCGAGCGGATCCTTTTGACCGAAGGGTTTCAGCGAATAGCCGAGCAGGACGAGGCCGTAGCTTCCGGGCTGGTAATGATAATCGATCTCTTGAAACTTGGCCGGAATATGCCGCACATGGCATTGCCTGCCGTTCAGTTCGCTGGCCTCATAGGCCTGCGTCTTCGGATCGACGGACGTGACGGATAGCGGGTGATGGGTGAGGTAAGGGGTAACCGGCCGGATATGGCCGCCGATTTCCAGGATGTGCGGGCAGTCACGCATGAAATGCGCGGCAAAAACCTGCCGCATGGTTGCGCCCAGACCGGCCAGATGCGGTATGTCCTTTCCCGCCTCGACCGGCGGCGGAACGGAGGTGGCATCCTTCCGGTTGACTTGCATTCCTTGCACTCCAGAAAAGTCCAGCCTACAACACGCGCATGATGAAAACTACCCGACCAAACGAAGCAAACACAACAGATTGGCACGAAAGTGCCTTCGATATCATCCGCGGTCTATCCGCCTATACGGGAAGCTCTCTGATCGAAGGCCTTGCGAAAGTGATCGCCAAATATCCGGATGCGGACCTCGGCACGGCCTTCAACCACAAGCAGGTTGGAAGCAAGATATGGGCACGCGAGAAGCTGTTTGAAAGCCTGGGCGGAAAATTTAAACATATCGTCCTGCTCGGCGGCTGGTACGGCGTTCTTCCCGCCATGTGTTTCGATGACGGCCGGTTCGACATCGGTCTCCTGGAGAGCATCGATATCGACCCTGAGGTGGCCGGGATCGCCCGGACGCTGAATGCCCATGCGGGCGAGCGTTTCCGGGCGATGACGCAGGATATGTATGCGCTCGACTATGCCAAACGCGGTGCCGACCTCGTCATCAATACCAGCTGCGAACATATTGCCGATCTGCCGGGCTGGCTGTCGCTGCTGCCGCGTAAAACGCAGGTTCTGCTGCAGTCGAACGACTATTTCGCCGAGCCGACCCATATCAACTGCGTGCCGTCGCTGGAGGCTTTCCGCGAGCAGGTGGCGCTTAGCCATGTGGCCTTTGCCGGCGCGCTGAAGATGAAGAACTATACCCGCTTCATGGTGATCGGCACGGTCTGATCGCTGATCGCTGATCCCTGGTCCCGCGGTCCGAGCGATCAGAGCAGTCCGCGCAGGATTTCGGCGGTGCGCTGGGCGCCGTCGAGATCGAGGCTGTGGGGCGGACGTTCGGATGCTGCCAATGCGGCCTGGATAGCCTGCGTCATCATCTCAGCCGAAAGATCGTCTTCGCGCAGGACATGCGCCAGTCCAAGCTTTTGAAGACGCTCGGCCCTGACCGTCTGTTCGGTCTCGCCGCCGGCGGTAAAGGGGATGAGCAGCGCATGGCAGCCGGCGCGCAGGATGTCGCAGACCGTGTTGTAGCCTGCCTGTGACACCGACAGCTTTGCACCGGCCAGAAGGCTCGCGAAATCCGGACGGAAGCGGAGGACGCTGACGTGGGCGGGTGCATCCGCCTTGATCGCGTCGAAATCGGATTGCGGCAGGTTGGGGCCGGTGATCAGAGCAAAGGACAGACTCGTGCCGATCGCTTTTGCGGCGTCCAGTGCGGCGCGGATCAGCGCATTGCCGACGGCGCCGCCACCGGCCGAGACGATGATATCGAACTTTTCCGTGGGGTGCGCCGGGGGCGGGGCTGCCACCAGTCCGGTATAGATCACCTTGCCGGTGATCTCGGCCGCCAGCGGAAACGTATCTTCGAGCTTAGCGAAGGCGGGATCACCATGCACCAGCACGCGGTCGAAATAGAGTTTGACGAGCGCGACGGTTTCTTCGTCGCGGCCGGGCTTGGAGCGTTCCTGCAGGATATCGCGCAGCGATGTGACGACGAGGGGCTTCTGATCCATCGCCGCGATCGCCTCCAGCAGCGGCAGGAGTTCGAAACGGACCTGGCGGCGGCCGAAGGGGAAGGCTTCGATGATGACGATATCGGGCTGGCTTTGGTGAAAAGACGCAAGCAGCCGCTCCCGGCGATTGTCCTTGAAGGCGTCATCGACCGGATTGCCGTCGATATCGGCGAGCCCGGAAAAACCGGCATCGCCAGCGGTGATCGGCGGCAGGGCGACGTGATGGACCTGCGGCCCTGGAAAGCCGCTGACCGGCGTGCCGCCTGTCACCACCGTGACCTCGAAACCGTCGGCGGCGAGGGCGCGGGCGATGCGGCTGGCGCGGGCGAGATGGCCGATGCCAAGCAGATGCTGCACGTAGAAAAAGGCGCGGGGGGCTCTTGGCTCGCTACCGGTCATTGCACATTCCGCCATTCCGTCTCAAACAGGCCGCTCAATTGGTGAATGCTGGTCTGATGATCGAAGTGACCGCGCACCTTGCGTTCGGCCGCTTGCCCCAGCTGCTGGCGCAACGCGGGATCGCGGATCGCTTCTTCCAGCGCTGCGGCCAGCGCCTGCGGGTTTTCCGGCGGCACGACCAAGCCGTTTTCGCCATCGGTCAAAAGCTCGGGGATGCCGGAAATATCCGTCGAGATGCAGACCAGGGCCTGGCTGGACGCCTCGACGATCACGTTCGGCAAGCCATCGCGGTCGCCATCGGCGGTGATGCGGCAGGCGAGCGCAAAGATATCGGAGGTGCGATAGTGCTGCAGCACTTCGGTCTGCGACAGGGAGCCGTGCCAGACGATCTTCCCGGCAATGCCGAGTTCGGACGCCAGCGCCTGCAGATTTTTGAGGAGATCGCCGCCGCCGATATGCACGAAGCGCCAATGCAGACTAGCCGGTAAAAGGCTCAATGCCCGCAACAGGATATCGAAGCCCTTTTTCTCGACCGCGCGGCCGACGCTGACGATGGTGACCGGATGGGCGGGATCGGAGCCGTCGTACCCAGGCCGCGTGCCCTCGAAGGGGCCGAAGCGGCTGAGATCGAGGCCGTGATAGCTCAGATGTACATGCGGCTTGCCGCCGGCCAGTTGGCGCAGGTGCTCATAGCCGGTCTGCGTGCAGGTCACGGTCCACCGCGTGCTTGCAAGCTTGCCGGCCAGTTCCCATTCCGGCGATGTCCAGATGTCCTTGGCATGTGCCGAACACGTCCAGCCAATGCCGGTGATCATGCTGGCATAGCGGGCGACGGAGGCCGGGGTGTGGATGAAATGCGCATGCAGCCATTCGCCGCCGTCAGGCCATTCCGCCGAGAGCACCATGGCCTGGCCGAAGCGGCGGACCCGGTTGCGTGTCCGGTCGCGCCGGAGGTCGCTGAGGAAGGCGGGCAGGGCACGCCAGAAGCCGGGCTTTGAAAGACAGCGGATGAGCGCGCGGGCCACCCGTGCCGGCTCCTCGTGCAGATATTCCGGCAGATAATGAACGGGTGCGCGGATTTCGTCATGGATCGGATGGCGCTTCTTGTCGGTCGGCCGCCGCAACGCCACCAGTTCGAGGGCGAAGCCTGCCCGTTCCAGTCCCAGCAGTTCCTGGGCGATGAAGGTTTCCGACAGGCGCGGATATCCCTTCAGCACCACGACGATCTTGCGGCGGTCCGTCAAAACAACGTCACCCTTTCACGACCGTCAGATGTTCGTGATCGCGACGGCCAAGCCATTCTCCGACGATCTGCGATATGTTCGCGAGGCCCTCGAGCGTCATGCCCTTGGCGCTCTTGGAGGGGGGATCGCGATCCGGCAAGGCTTTGAGTGCTGCGGCAAAGCGCAAGGGATCGGCCGCTTCCTCGGGCAAGAGCATGTCGATCAGGCCAAGCTCCGCGGCGCGGCTGGCGCGGATGAGCTGCTCTTCCCGTGGCATCACCCTTGGAACGATCAGCGCCGGCTTGTCGAAGGACAGGATCTCGCAATAGGTATTGTAGCCGCCCATCGCCACCACGGCCTTGGCGCCGGCGATCAGTTCCTCCATGCGATTGTCGAACTCGATCACCTCGAGAGAGGGGATCTTGGCGCATTTCATCAGGAGCTTGTGGCGCTGCTTGACCGGCATATAGGGACCCAGCACGATCAGCGACTTGTGGGTCAGCGTCGGGTCTTCCTGATAGGCATCGATCACATCGTGGATCAGGTCGGAGCCATCGCCGCCGCCGCCGGTGGTGATCAGGATATAGTCGCCCTTCGGCTTGTGCTCGGATTCGACGTCCTGCGACACGCTTCTTTGCAGGAAGCCGACGAAATCCATCTTGTTGCGCACCGCCTGCGGCACGTCGAGGCCGACGAGCGGATCATAGAAATCCGGCGGGCCGTAGACCCAGACGCTATCGTAGAACTGGCCGATCTTGCGCATCACGTCGTTGCGCTTCCATTCCGCATCCAGGAGATGCGGGGCATCCATGACCTCGCGCAGGCCCAGAACCAGTGTCGTTCCCTGTTTCTTCAGGTAGGCCAGCGTGTCCTCGACTTCGCCCTTCAGGCCCATCGGTTCCTTGTCGACGATGAAAATATCCGGCTGGAAGGTTTCTGCCGTGTGCAGGATGATCGACCGGCGCATCTTCATCGTCTCGTGCAGGTCGATATGCCTGTCCATCGAGGTATATTCGCCGTTGCGAAGCTTGATGACGCTGGGGATCTTTACGAAATCGACGCGGGCGCGGTAGTCGAAGGCGCCAGCGATGGTCGCGCCTGAAATGATCAGGATATTGACGCCGCGATAATCCTCGACCAGCGAATGCGCAATCGTGCGGCACCGTCTGAGGTGACCAAGCCCGAACGTATCGTGGCTGTACATCAGGATGCGTGCATCTTCGATCCGGCGCGTCATGAGCGGAGCCTCTTATCTCCCATGGCGCTGCCCATCTCCGCAAGGAGTGTCCTTAGCATATCGGTATCCACTTCACTTGTACGGATCGGCCGCATCGCGCAATCCGTCGCCCAAAAAGTTGAACGCCAGAATCACGAGAATGACCGGAATGGTTGGAAACAACAGCCAGGGATAAAAAGCAATGACGCTGACGCTGCGGGCTTCGGTCAGGAGAATGCCCCAGCTGGTGATCGGCGGACGAAGCCCAAGGCCAAGGAAGCTGAGCGCCGTTTCGCCAAGGATCATGCCGGGGATCGCCAGCGTCGCGGTGGCGATCAGGTGCGACATGAAGCCGGGAACGAGATGGCGGCCGATAATGCGGCTGGAACCGGCGCCCATCAGCTGGGCGGCCAGCACGTAATCCTCTTCGCGCAGGGCAAGCAGTTTCGAGCGCACGGCGCGCGCAAGCCCCGTCCAGTCGAGCAGGCCGAGAATGGCGGTGATGCCGAGATAGATCAGGATCGGGCTCCAGGTGACCGGCATGATCGCCGCCAAAGCCATCCAGAGTGGAATGCTCGGGATCGATTGCAGTACCTCGATGATGCGCTGGGTGATCAGGTCGAAGACGCCGCCGTGATAGCCGGCAAGCCCGCCGATGGTGATGCCGAGCACGAAGCTCATGGTGATGCCGAGCAGGCCGATGGTCAGCGATATCCGCGCACCATAAAGGATGCGCGACAGCACGTCGCGGCCGAGCCGGTCGCTCCCGAGCAGAAAGAGTTCGCCGCCTTGAGCCGGGCAGGCGAAGTGCGTGTTGGCCTCGAACAATCCCCAGAAACGGTAATTGTCGCCGCTGCAGAAAAAGCGGATCGGCTGCACCTTTGAACGATCTTCGGTGTAGTTGCGCCGCAGCGTGTCCATGTCGAGCGTCATTGTGCGCCCGTAGACGAAGGGGCCGACGAAATTGCCGTTGTCGAAGAGATGCACTCTTTGCGGCGGCGAATGGATGAAATCGACGTTGCGGGTGTGCAGGTTATAGGGCGCCAGGAATTCGACGATGGCAATCGCTGCGTAGAGGATCACGAGGAAATACATCGAAAACAGCGCAAGCCGGTGCTTCTTGAATTTCCACCACATCAGGCGCAGTTGCGACGCCTGATGGATCTGTGACTGTTCCGCGCTCATCACATCGACGGAATGCGGATCAAACGGCGCCGTCGAGACGTAATGCGACAGCGGTTCGCCGGATTTGGGAAGGGATACCGTCACTTGGTGCTACCGCCTTGCAGTCTGATACGCGGGTCGAGAAAGGCAAGCGCGATATCTGAGATCAGCACACCGATCACGGTCAGGAATGCGAGGAACATCAGGAACGAGCCGGCCAGATACATATCCTGACTTTGCAACGCTTTTATCAGCATCGGTCCCGTCGTCTCGAGCGACAGCACGATGGCGGTGATCTCGGCGCCGGAAATGATGGCCGGCAGGATCGATCCGATATCGGAAATGAAAAAATTGAGTGCCATGCGCAGCGGATATTTGATCAGGGTGCGGAACGGGTGCAAGCCCTTGGCGCGGGCGGTCACGACATATTGTTTCTGCAGTTCGTCGAGAAGATTGGCGCGCAGACGTCGGATCATGCCGGCCGTGCCCGCCGTGCCGACGATCAGGACCGGTATCCACAGATGTTCGAGAATGGATTTCGCCTTTTCCCAGCTCATCGGCTCGGACAGGTATTTCTGGTCCATCAGATGGCCGATCGATGTTCCGAACCAGATATTGGCGAAATACATCAGGATCAGCGCGAACATGAAGTTGGGAATGGCAATGCCGATCAGGCCCATGAAGGTCAGGCCATAATCGCCCCAGCTATATTGATGGGTGGCGGAATAGATGCCGATCGGGAAAGCGATCAGCCAGGTGAAGATGATGGTGACGAAGGACACCAGCACCGTCAGCCAGAGCCGGTCTCCGACCACCTCGTTGACCGGCAGCTGATATTCGAACGAATAGCCGTAATCGCCTTGGACGAGACCCGCGACCCAATAGAAATAACGCAGCACCGGCGGCTTGTCGAAACCGTATTGCGCCCGCAATTCCTCGATTTCGGCCATATCCACGGCCTCGCCCTGGGCTCGAAGCTCGGAAATGTAGCTTTCGAAATAATCGCCCGGCGGCAGCTCGATGATGGTGAAGACCAGCGCCGAGACAATCACCAGCGTCGGGATCATCGCCAGGATACGCCAGAAAATATAACGCAACATGGTCAGCTAACCTCTTCGCTGTACCAGAACGTGTCTGGCATATAGACCCCGAGATAACAGGTCGGGTCGAAGCCGTAGAGGGCTTTTTCGGGAATGTTGCGCAGATGGGCAGAATGCATCACCGGCTGCAGCGTGGCATTGACGATGCCGATCGAGAAGACATTCTGGGTATAGATATCCAGCATTTCGTGCCAGATACGCGTCTTGTCTTCGGTCTCGACGCTCCTCTTCCACTCCTTCACGAGATTGACCAGCTGGGTCGCTTCCGGCAATTCCGGGGGCTTGCCGTTCTGTTCGATCGACAGGTAATACATGCCCCAGACCGGCCATTGCATCTGGTCGTCGCGCGTAGGGGCCAGCTCGCCGGGGTTCATTTCCTCAGTCGGCACGCCGTTTTCGATGCCCGACCACATGGACATCATGATTTCGCCGCCCATGGTGCGGCTGCGGAAGACGTCGCGCTGCGAGGTCTTGATGAACAGCGAGAAGCCGATCTTCGCCCAATGGTCCTTGACGAGTTCCAGGACGTCGGTCTCGAGCGTGCTTTCGCCGGCGGTCTCGACGACGATCCGGGCTTCGCGCCCGTCTGGCAGGAGCCGTATGCCGTCGCTGTTACGTTGCGTAAGGCCGACCTCGTCGAGCAGCCGGTTGGCCTGATCGGGATCGTGGCTGGCCCAGGCGGCGGCATATTCCGGCTTGAACAGCGGGCTATCGGGCAGAATGGTATCGGCGCTCTCGGTGGCGAGGCCATAGAAGCTCACCATGTTGATCTCGTGCCGGTCGATCGCCAGCGACAGGGCGCGGCGGACGCGCACGTCCC
Organism: Rhizobium sp. Root483D2; assembly: GCF_001426685.1. Taxonomy (GTDB): domain Bacteria; phylum Pseudomonadota; class Alphaproteobacteria; order Rhizobiales; family Rhizobiaceae; genus Pararhizobium; species Pararhizobium qamdonense. The sequence goes on from NZ_LMFB01000020.1 coordinate 49,626, forward strand.
AGAACAGATCGCGCCAGACCGTGTCGCCGCAATTGAGGTTCGGCAGAAGGGCAAGCTTGGAACCTTGCGTTCTTTTCCAGAGATTGACCTTCACCGGATAGCGTTTCTCGGCATCCTTGAAGAAGGCGTAATCGGCAAAATCGACACCGGTGGTCTGCAGATCGGTTTCGCCCGCACCGGTCTTGGCCGCGATGATTTCCGACGAGCTGATATTGAGCAGCCAGCGGTCGATATAGGGCAGCTGCAGACCGTTTTCGTCGACCCGGTGGAAGAAGGGATTGCGCTCGAACACGAATTGTTCGGCCGGAGGGGTGGTGCGCGCAACCCACGGATCCAGCGACGGCAGGTCGGGGTTTTCGGGCCGGTACTGGCGCGACATCTTGATGTGCAGATCGGCCCATTTCTTGACCCGGTACTGTTTCATCAGGGCCGAGAGACGGAAAACGTCCTGATATTTCTCGTGGAAGTGCCGCATATAGGCGGATGGCAGAAGGATGACGACGGGGCTTGCGGCGGCAAGGCCGGGCAGGAAATCCGGATTGGGTGCCTTCCAGGTATAGCGCACGGTCAGGTCGTCGATGACCTCGAAAACCGGTCCTTCGCCATTGGCCAGAAGCTCGCGCTGGATGCCGCCCTTGCGCAGGTCCTTGTTGAGGATGACGTCTTCCCAGGTATAGCGGAAATCCTCTGATGTCAGGTAGCTGCCGTTCGACCAACGGTGGCCGTCACGGATCTTGAAGGTGAAGATCCGGCCTTCCTGCACGTCGAAGCTTTCCAGGATATCGGCCTGGAATTCGAGGTCCTCGGTGTAGCCGACCAGACGGGCGTAGCCGTTGATCGTCATCATCCGGATGTCTTTCTGGCTGCCGATCAGCATGCGCACGGTGCCGCCATATTGGCCCGGCTGCCGGCCCATGGCGGCAAGATTGATCCGCCTCGGGTTCTTCGGAAGTCGGTCCCGCAGGTTGGGCAGGGATTGGGCCCGCAGATTGGGCCGCAGAAAGGGCGGTTCCGGAACGGCCCGGGCGACGCCTGGTATCAGAACGCTGGCAAGCAGGCCAAGGGTGGTGCGCCGTGTGATCATGGTACGAGCTCCCCGACATCGGCGGTCTTTCGCGCCAAAACAAGATGGCCGTTGCCAAGGTCCGCCGTCCCCAGCACGGTTGCGTCGCCATCATCGGAAAAATGCTTGCCCCAGCTGCGCTTGTCGGCAGCGCCGCTCGGGTTGAGCATCGAGAAATCGAGCGGCCGGTCGAGATCTGGAAAGGGCACGGCGGCGAGCAGCGATTTCGTGTAGGGATGAACGGGCGTTTCCATCAACGCCTCGCGCGGTGCGATCTCGACGATCCGGCCGCCGCACATGACGGCGATCCGGTCGGCCATGTAATCGACGACGGCCAGATTGTGCGAGATGAAGAGATAGGTGAGCCCCAGCTCCTTTTGCAGATCCTTGAGCAGGTTGAGGATCTGCGCCTGAACCGAGACATCGAGGGCCGAGACCGGTTCGTCGCAGATCAACAGGTCCGGCCCGAGCGCCAGTGCTCTGGCAATCCCGATACGCTGGCGCTGGCCGCCGGAAAAACTGTGCGGATAGCGGTTGAGGTGGCGTTCGTTGAGGCCGATGGCTTTCAGCAGCGCGGTCACCGTCTCGATGCGAGATTTGCCGCTGCCACGGCCATGGATTTCCAGGGGTTCGCTCAGAATATTCTGCACCGTCATGCGCGGCGACAGCGAGGAGACCGGGTCCTGGAACACCATCTGCACCTTGGTACGCAGCTCCTGCAATCCGGACCCTTGTGCATTCAACACGTCGATCGGGCCATCGCTGCTGTTGAGCATCACCGCGCCCGTGTCCGGCGTCACCGCGCGCATCAAAATCTTGCTGAGCGTGGTCTTGCCGCAGCCGCTTTCGCCAACCAGCCCAAGACATTCGCCGCGCATGATATCGAAGCTGACGCCATCGACAGCCTTGGTTGCGGGGGACGTGTCCTTGTTCAGCCAGCTCGATTTGCGGGTGGTGAAGGTCTTGCTGATATCGCGCACCGACAACAGGACTTCCGGCTTCAGCGCTGTGTCCGGTGCGATAATCTTCTTTTTTCCCAACAGGCTGCTGGTATCGACCGGAACCTCGCGCAGCGCCTTCAGGCGTTCGCCGGGCTTCATGTCGAAATGGGGAACGGCGGCCATCAGCCCCTTGAGATAGGGATGCGAGGGATTGCGGAAGATCGTTTCGACCGGGCCGGCCTCCATGATCTCGCCGTGATAGATGACCACGACCTCGTCTGCGACATTGGCGACGACGCCAAGATCATGGGTGATGAGAAGCATCGCCATGTTCAGCTTGGTCTGCAGCCCGCGCAGCAATTGCAGGATCTGCGCCTGGATGGTCACGTCGAGGGCCGTCGTCGGCTCGTCGGCAATCAGGAGCGACGGATTGCAGATCAGCGCCATGGCGATCATGGCGCGCTGGCGCATGCCGCCAGACAGTTCGAACGGGTACATGTCGAAGGCGCGCGCCGGTTTGTGAAAGCCGACGAGACCGAGCATTTCCTCGGTGCGTTCGCGCCGTTCGCGGGTGGACATGGGGGTGTGGATTTTCAGGGATTCACTGATCTGGTTGCCGATCGTGTGCAGCGGCGACAGCGATGTCATCGGCTCCTGAAAGATCTTGCCGATCCGGTTGCCACGCAGGTTGCGGATTTCCCGCCCGTCGCGCGGCATGGCCAGAAGATCGACCGGCTGCTCGTTATGGGCGGGATCGCAAAAGAGGATACGGCCGCTGCAGGACGCGGTTTTCGGCAGGATGCCCATCACCGACTGGCTGATGACGGATTTGCCCGAACCGGACTCTCCCACCAGCGCCGTCACCTTGCCCGGCAGGACGCGCAGGCTGGCATTGCGGACAGCGTCCAGTTGACCGCCGAGCATCGCGAACGAGATACTCAAATTCTCGATCCGCAGCAGGTCCGTGCCTGATTTCATGCCAGCAGGTGTCCTTGTTTCATAACGGTCCGCGCGCAAGCGGGACGCGTTTCCCGATTGAATGCCGGTGGCTCGAAAAAGAGACTATCCCACGGAAATTCCTGTGTCCATGACCTTGGGCTGGTAAAGTGCGCAGGGATATACCTGCTGTGGCGGCCAGCCGGCGGAAGCGGAAAGATCAATCATTTAAGCGGGATGGTCTATTCTTGATCCGGTGATCTCCTTCGGTGTCCGGTCTTGGCCGGAGCTGCGTCTTTTCAGAGTTCCGGCTGTGGTCGAAGGCGTCGCGGGTGCGGTCCTTGACTTCAGGACATTTTATCCTCAACTGACCTGCATCCGCAAAAGGCGCTTCAGCGCGTCACGATCAGTCGAGAACACGCATTTGACCGTCCATTCTTCCGTGAGCCAGGCTCTCCTTGCAAAGATCGCAGACCGCAGCGCCCGTGCCGGTGTGATCGGGCTCGGCTATGTCGGCTTGCCGCTGGCGATCACCGCTGCCCGCAACGGCTTTTCCGTCACAGGTTTCGATATCGATCCGCAAAAGATCGTCGCCATCGATGCCGGGCAATCCTATATCGCGGCAGTGCCGGACGCTGTTTTGAGCGCGGAGACGGCGCAGGGCCGCTTTTGCGCCACCACCGATTTCAGCCAGCTTGCAGCGTGCGATATCATCGTCATCTGTGTTCCGACGCCTTTGACGAAACATCGCGATCCGGATCTGTCGTTCATCACCCGCACCTGCGACCGCATTGCCGAAACGCTGAAGCCCGGCCAGTTGATCGTCCTGGAATCCACCACCTATCCCGGCACGACCGATGAGGTGGTCCGGCCGATCCTGGAAAAGACCGGGCTCAAATCCGCGCAGGATTTCTTCCTCGGTTTTTCGCCGGAGCGCGAGGATCCGGGCAATCTCGATTTCCACACGTCGAGCATCCCGAAGGTGGTGGCCGGTGACGGCGAGGCGGCTGCGGACCTGATGAAGGCTTTTTACGGCGCTGTCGTCCACACGGTCGTGCCGGTATCGTCACCGGCGACGGCCGAGGCGGTGAAGCTGACCGAGAATATTTTCCGCGCCGTCAATATCGCCCTCGTCAACGAACTGAAGGTCGTCTACGAGGCGATGGGGATCGATATCTGGGAAGTCATCGACGCCGCCAAGACCAAGCCGTTCGGCTATATGCCGTTCTATCCCGGCCCCGGTCTCGGCGGGCACTGCATCCCGATCGATCCGTTCTATCTCACCTGGAAATCGCGCGAATACGAATTGCCGACCCGCTTCATCGAACTTGCCGGCGAGATCAATTCGGCCATGCCGCGCCATGTGGTGGGACGGCTTGCCGAAGCCTTGGATATCCGCTCAGGCAAGGCGCTCAGCCGCTCGAAAGTGCTGGTCATCGGTCTTGCCTACAAGAAGAACGTGCCGGATATCCGCGAAAGCCCGTCGCTGAAGCTGATCGAACTGATCGAGGAGCGGGGCGGCAGCGCTGCCTATCACGATCCGCATGTCGCTGAAATTCCAAGGACGCGCGAATATATGGCACTCAAAGGCCGTACTTCCGTGCCGCTAGACGAGCAATCGGTTGGGGCTTTCGACGCGGTTTTGATCGCAACCGACCATGATGCGGTGGATTATGCAGCACTCGCCCGCTGGGCGCCGCTGATCGTCGATACGCGCAATGCCTTTGCACGGCGCGGCATCGAAAGCGGCACGATCCTGAAGGCCTGACCGGTCTTCTTTACAGCTCTTACGGCGTTGCTGACAGGGCGGGGGCGCTATGCCTCTTCATCCGGCTGGCGGCCATGGCGTAGCCGCCGGCGGCGCCATCGATGAAATGCATGTGATCGCGGCTAAGCGGGGTCGGCACGATGCAGGTCATCAGCGCGGAATCCTGGCGGTGCAGGCCAAAGCGGCAAATGCCGGCGGTTGCGGCCTGCTGCAACAGGGCCTCGATCTGGCGGAACCTGTCCTTGTCCACGTCGATGGTCATTTTCAGGCCATCGTCGAATTTGCGGAAATCGGTGTTGCTGGCGACATCCTGCCGGTATGCCTTGGGATCAAAACGCCCAAGCGTCAGCCCGAGGCGGAAAAGCCCGACGGTCAGCAGATATTGCGCCAGAATGAAAAGCCGGTGTCCGAACTGCTTGCTCTTCGGTGCCGTCCGGGTTTCCGCCGAAAGCCCTGCCATCGACAGGCCGATCTGTGGACCTTCGGCTGCCACCGGATGCCCATCCCGGTCCTCGCCGGCGACGAGAGCCACGATATCGGTAACCAGCGCCTGGAATGCGGCGAGATTTTCCGCGCCGACGGGCACGGCGATAATCGAGACGATGTCGCCATGGCGCGATTGTATCGGGTTCCAGCGGCAGGACAGGCCCGTCAGATCCGGCCGGGTGCCCGATGGCGCGGGTGGAACGGCAAACTGGCCCTCCTTCATGCGGGCCTCGGCCCAGCTGGAGCCGCCGCCGGCAAACATCGCGTAGGAGACCTCCGGATTGACCTGAAACCTTGCAACGCCAACCGAAAGGCCGGCCGCAATGACATCGGCCACGGGCACCAATGCTGCGCGCAACGTCAGCTGCAACTCCTCGCCCACCCAGGCCTGCACGGCCGAGAGCGCGTCGCGTGCCTTGTCTACGCCCGACGGCGGAACCGCAACCATCGCGCCATCGCCGCCGAAGACGAAGGGCAGGTCGTTATTGCCGAGCGCATTCAGGATGGCCGAGATGACGCTTGCGCCAGCCATGTTGACGGCCTTGTAGCGGCCTGCCTCGATCGCGCCGGTGGAATCGACGATATCGGCCGTGGCCAACGCCCAATCGGCCGGCAAAGCCCGGTAGTTTCCACTGTCGGCAACGCCTTCGAACTCGACGAAAACAGGAAGCGCACTGAAAAATGTTTCGCTGGAAAGCTTGCTCATGCGGTCAAGGCTAACATATTCGCCGGGGCAGGCGAACTGGTTTGACGCCGGGTTGAAACAAAGGACGGATGATCGCGTTGCGGTCAAAGAGTGGCGCCTGGTGCAAAATTCCAGCCGTCCCGGTCGACCCATCGCTGCTTCTCGTGGTAAGCGCAGCCAGCACGATTTGAACGAATGGATAGATATTGATGAGTCGCCTTGATGGTTTTATCTCCCGCATGCACTCGCAGCGCGCTGTTCTCAACCATATCAAGGCGGCGTCCATGGTTGCGCCGGATGGCGTGATCCTGGAAATCGGGCTTGGAAACGGGCGGACCTACGATCATATGCGCGAGCTGTTTCCTGAAAACCGGATCATCGCTTTCGACCGCGCCGTCGGTTCGCATCCGCATTCAACACCGCCGGAATCAGACCTGATCCTGGGCGATATCATGGAAACGATTGCTCAGTTTGCCGGACTGGACATCGCATTTGCGCATGCCGATATCGGCACGGCCTATCCGGAAAAGGATGCAAAGACCCTGACCTGGCTGCCGCAGTCGATCGTTGCGGCGCTGAAGAGCGGCGGGATTGCCGCCAGCGGTCTGCCTCTCGACCATCCCGAACTCGAGCCTTTGCCGCTGCCCACTGGCGCCGATCCGGGCCGCACCTATTTCTACCGCAAGCGCTAAAGGTATTACGGCAGGAGCAGAACGTCGAACTGGTCCTGCCCGATGGGCAGGGCGGTGACCTTCATGGCAGCCTGGCTGTCTTCGTAAAAGACGATGCAATCCTCGTAGAAGCCGGCGAGATAAGCGACGAAGTCGCGCGATCCTGCCGGTCCGTAGAAGACCGGGGAAAATTCCATGTAGAGCGGCACGCGCCGTTCCAGCAAAGGCTGCATCGAGCGGCTTGCGACCGGCTCATAGCCTTCGATATCCATCCAGACCAGCCCGATATCCTGCGGCGGTACGCCCGCTTCGGTCAGCATGGCGGTCACCCGTTCAACCGGAACCTTGATCTGAATATCGCGGTCGCTCTGGCGCAGTGCGCTGCTCTTGCCGTGATTGTCCCGGTGCATGAAGAAATCGAGCGTGCCTTCGCATTCGCCGGCGGCGATGTTGATCGCGGTGATCTCTTCGTTGAGGTTGTTTTGGTCGATATTGGTTCTGAGCAGCTTGAAGTTGCGCGGGTCCGGCTCCACCGTGACGATGTGGCGAAAGGCCTTGCTCAGCGCGAAATAGATGGTCTGCGTGCCGATATTGCCGCCGAGTTCGAGCAGGACCTTGTCCTTGGCCAGCAAATTCCGCTGGCGCAGAACGGAAAGCAAGCGGTCGACATTTTCGCGCTGGAAATGGCCCTTGCGGTAGATTTTCCGGCCGATGTAATCATGCGGGGAGAAGGTCATCAGGTGATCGCCGCAATCGGCGGTCATTGACAGGATTTTCGGGCTGACGGCGCTGACGAGCATGTCGCGGCCCATGCGGGTGGCGAGAAATCGCTTCGCCATTCGATTGCGCCATTTGCGCAGCCGGCGCTTCCAGGATTTCATCGCTTGCATGCCTTGCCCGTCTCCATCGTATCCTCGTCTCTTCAACACGAGATTGAGCGGGAAATGAAGTCGTTTCTGCGATCAGGCCGCGTTTAGGCCGGTTTGCCGGTGGTGCCGCGCCGCACCAGCGGGCCGTCGACCTTGATGGTCATCGGGCGCGGCTGCTTGCCGTGAATGGCCATGTCGATGAGGATTTCGGCGGCTTTCTGGCCCATCTCGTAATTGGGCAGGACGAGGGTGGAGAGGGGCGGGTGGGTGTAGCGGGCCAGTTCCTGGTCGTCATAGCCCATGACGGAGAGGTCTTGCGGAACGCGCAGGCCCTTTTCGGCAGCCGCCTCCATGACGCCGATCGCCATCAGGTCGTTGCCGCAGAGAATCGCCGACGGCGGATTGGCCATAGAGAGCAGATCAAGCCCGGCCTCGTAACCGCGCAGCGGCAGCCAGTCACCGTCGCGCACCAGCGTTTCGTCAAAAGCGATATCGGCGGTGGCGAGCGCCTGCTTGTAGCCTTTGAGGCGGTCCATTGCCGCATCCATCCAGGGTTCGCCGTTGATGAAGCCGATGCGCTTGTGGCCAAGACTGGTCAGATGCGCCGTTGCGGTGAAGCCACCAGCCACTTCGCCGGGGACGATCGCCATGTGCTGGCGCGGCTCGGAATAGCAGTTGAGCAGCACCGTCGGGATGTTCTTCAGCTGCGGCGGTACGGTGACCTTGCGGGTGAAGATCGTCGCATAGATCACACCGGCGATGGAGCGGTCGCGCAGGATCGAGCGCAGCACCGCGTCCTGCAGGTCCGGGTTGGAGCGGGTGGCGTGCGCTGATACCAAGAGCCCCTGTTCGAACGCATAGTCGCGGATGCCGTCGAGGCTGACGACGGGATGCGGGCTGGTGGAGATCTCATCGACGATGAAGGCGATCGTGTCCTTGTCCACATGCGGGGTCGTGTCCACCTCGTTGCGGGTGGTTGGTAATTGATAACCGATTTTATGAGCAGCCTCGCGGACCCGCATCTGGGTCTCGGCGGAAATGCGGGCGCCGGACATTTCATTGAGGACGAGCGAGACGCTGGATTGGGAGACACCGGCAATGCGTGCCACGTCCGTCATGGTTGGCCGGCCCGAATCCCCCTGTTTTTCGGAGGCGCCGTTGCGCCCATTTCCTCTTGCCATCGTCCCGTCTCGCTTCCATCCCGGTTTCTGCTGCGATGCAGAATTATTTTTTGTGCGCTTGCTAATAAATTAGCGCTTGACTGATAATATTATTAGCGCAAGATTTACGGATGTGAAGCGGAAAATGCTCACTGCCCGGTAGAGGAGTACCGGTAAATTTCGGAGGAGAAAATACCGATGTCCACGATTTCACGTCGCATGTTCCTGGCCGCCGCAACGGCCATGGGAGCCATCGCGCTGGCCGGCACGGCTGCCTTTGCGGAAATGCCGGCTTTGGCCAAGAAAGACACCTACAAGGTCGGCTTCGCGCAGACCGAATCCAACAATCCCTGGCGCATCGCCCAGACCGAAAGCATGAAGGCGGAAGCCCAGAAGCTCGGCTATCAGCTGGTCTATACGGATGCTGCCGGTTCGGCTGCAAAGCAGGTGGCCGACGTCAATTCGATGATCGCCCAGGGTGTCGATGTCATCTTCCTTGCGCCGCGCGAAGAAAAGCCGCTGATCCCGGCCGTCATGGCCGCCAAGAAGGCCGGCATTCCGGTCATCCTGCTCGACCGCAATGTCGATCAGTCGCTGGCCAAGGCCGGTGAAGACTATCTGACCTTCATCGGTTCCGATTTCATCGAGGAAGGCAAGCGCGTCGCCGAATGGCTGGCCAAGAATGCCAATGGCAAGTCGAAGATCATCGAGCTGGAAGGCACGACCGGTTCGTCGCCGGCCAATGACCGCAAGAAGGGTTTTGACGACGCGATCAAGGCTGCCGGCGGTTTCGAGATCGTCGCATCGCAGACCGGCGATTTTGCCCGCGACAAGGGCCGTCAGGTTGCCGAGGCACTGTTGCAGGCGCATCCGGATGCGGACGTGATCTACGCGCATAATGACGAAATGGCGATCGGCGCCATTGCGGCCATCGAAGCGGCTGGCAAGGTGCCGGGCAAGGATATCCTGGTGCTGTCGATCGATGGCGGCAAGGAAGCCGTGCAGGCCGTGGTTGACGGCAAGATCAATGCCGTCGTCGAGTGCAATCCGCGCTTCGGGCCAAAGGCTTTCGAGACGATGACGCGCTATGCCGCCGGTGATAAGATCGAGGCATGGGTCATCAACACAGACAAGTTCTACGATGCATCCAATGCATCGGCCGAATTGTCCAGCGCCTACTGATCTCCCAAGACTGTCGCTTCCGGCCGGGGTGGCATTGCCATTCCGGCCGCCTTTTCATGTCTGCTTATTGAGGATGGATGGAACATGCTGCTGTCCATGCAGGAAATTTCCAAGGCGTTTTCCGGGGTTTCTGCGCTCCGGTCAGCGTCGCTCGACATTGCCGCGGGCGAGGTCATGGCGCTGGTCGGCCAGAACGGTGCGGGAAAATCGACGCTGATCAAGATCCTGACCGGCGCCTATCAGCGCGATAGCGGAACGATCCGGTTTGAGGACGAGGACGTTGTCTTTTCAACGCCCGGTGCCAGCCAGGCCAAAGGCATCGCCACGATCTATCAGGAAATCAACCTGGCGCCGCAGCGCTCGGTCGCCGAGAACATCTACTTGTCGCGCGAGCCAAAAACGGCGCTCGGGCTGCTGGACCGGCGGGCGATGCGCGTAGGGGCAGCCGGCGTCCTCAAGACCTTCAATCTGGATATCGACGTGGACATGCCCGTCGGACATTTCAGCGCCGCAACCCGACAGATGATCGCGATTGCCCGTGCGGTGACGCAAAAGGCGCGGCTGGTGATCATGGACGAGCCGACATCGTCGCTGGACGAGCGCGAGGTCGCCATCCTGTTCGAGACGATCCGCACGCTGAAGAAGAATGGTGTTGCCGTGCTGTTCATTGGCCATAGGCTGGATGAACTCTACGAAATCTGCGACCGCGTCACCATCATGCGCGACGGCCAGACGGTGGCGCAGAGCACCATGGCCGACATGCCGAAGATGGAGCTTGTCCGCCACATGCTCGGCAAGGAACTGGCCGCCTTCCAGGCGATTGCCCGCGACCGCAGCGACGACGAGGCAAAGCCGGTGCGGCTTTCCGTCGAGAGCGCCGGGTCCGGTGTCCGCGTGCGCGATGTCAGCATAAGCGTGCGCGAAGGCGAGATTTCCGGCCTGGCCGGTCTTTTGGGCTCCGGCCGCACGGAAACCGCGCGGATCATCTTCGGGGTCGATAAATTGCAAAAGGGCTCGATCCGCATCGACGGCAAGGCGCGGACCTATTCCGAACCGGCCGACGCGATTGCCGATGGCATCGGGCTCGTCTCCGAGGACCGCAAGATTGACGGCATCATTCCGGATATGAGCATCCGTGAGAACATGACGCTGGCGCTTTTGCCAAAGCTGAAAAAGGCCGGCATTGTCGATCGCGCCCGCCAGCAGGAAATCGTCACGCGCTATATCAAGGCGCTCGGCGTCAAATGCGCCTCGCCGGACCAGCCGATCAAGGAGCTTTCCGGCGGCAACCAGCAGAAGGTGCTTTTGGCCCGCTGGCTCTGCACCGATCCGCGCATCCTGATCATTGACGAACCGACGCGCGGCATCGATATCGGCGCCAAGGCGGAAATCCTCAAGCTTTTGCGCAGCCTGGCGGACGAGGGCCTCAGCGTCCTGATGATCTCGTCGGAACTGGAGGAACTTCTGGCGGCCGCAGACCGTGTCACGGTGCTCAGCGACGGACGCTCGGTTGCCGTCCTCAAGCGCGACGAACTCAGCGAGACGGCGCTTCTTTCCGCCATGGCCCATCAGGTGAATTAACATGACGACGATCGACACATCCGCTCCGGGCGAGCGGCCCGTCCGCCCCAACATGGCGCAGTTTCTCAGCCGCTACGGCACGTTTGCGGCCTTCATTCTGCTCGTGCTGTTCAACCTGATTGTCACGCCTAATTTCCTCTCCTGGCAGACGCTCAACGTCAATCTGACCCAGGTGGCGACCATCGTCATCGTTGCCGTCGGCATGACATTGGTGATTGCAACGGGAGGCATCGATCTGTCTGTCGGGTCGCTGATGGCGATTGCCGGCACTGCGGCGCCGATGATCTTCATGGGCACGCTGCTGCCGATCGAGAATATGGGTGTTCTCGTCATTCTCTCCTTCATTCTGCCGGTACTTCTGGTCATGGCGTTTGGCTGGTTCAACGGCGTGCTGGTGACGCGGTTTTCGATCCAGCCGATCATCGCGACGCTGGTGCTGTTCATCGCCGGCCGCGGCATTGCCCAGGTCGCCACCAACGGCAATCTGCAGGTGTTCAAGAACCCGGATTTCCAGTTTATCGCCATGGGCCGCATTGCCGGTATTCCGGCGCAGGTGATCATCATGATCATCGTTGCTGTGCTGGCCCATTGCCTGATCCGTTACACCGTCATCGGCCGCCAGATTATCGCGGTGGGCGGCAATGAGAAGGCGGCGCGGCTGACCGGCATTCCGGTGCGCCGCGTCAAGACCTTCGTCTATATCGTCAGCGGTGCCCTGGCTGGTATTGCCGGGCTGATCGTCGTTGCGCGCAATTCCGCAAGCGACGCCAATCTGGTCGGGCTCGGCATGGAGCTCGACGCCATCGCAGCCGTCGCGGTCGGCGGTTCGCTTCTCACCGGCGGCCGCGCCAATATTATCGGCACGGTGCTTGGCGCCTTCGTCATCCAGCTGGTGCGCTATACGCTTCTTGCCAATGGCGTGCCCGATGCGGCGGCACTGATCGTCAAGGCCGGGCTGATCGTCATCGCCGTGTTCATCCAGCAGCGTGCCAAGGGGTAACGGATCATGCTCAAAACCTTCATGCGGCCCTTCATTGCCAAATCCTCCGGCGATTTCGCCCGTCTCGGCGTGCTGCTTGCGCTGGCCGGGCTGATCCTGTTCGGCGCGCTGCGCTACGACAATTTCATCTCGCCGTTCAATATTCTCAGCTTCCTGCGCTATAATTCCATGTTCGCGCTGATTGCCCTCGGCATGGCCTTCGTCATCATCACCGGCGGCATTGATCTTTCTGTCGGCGGCGTGGCGGCGATGGCAAGCGTGGTGGCCGCTTATCTGTCGCCCTATGGCTGGGTTCCGGGACTAGCCGGCGGCATGGCCGCCGGATTGATCGCCGGTTCGATCAATGGACTGATCATCACGCGGATGCGCATACAGCCGTTTATCGCGACGCTGGCTATGATGCTTGCAGCCTATGGAACAGCGCTGCTTCTGGCCAACAACCAGTCGGTCTCGGTGTCCTATGATACCGGCTTTACCACCATCGGTCAGGACGATTTTCTCGGCTTCCCGATCCCGGCCTGGATTGCGGCACTGGCCTATGTGCTCGGCTGGATCTTTCTGGAGCGGCATCCGGCCGGACGCCATGTTCTGGCAATCGGCGACGGCGAGGCAACGGCCAACCTGATGGGGTTGAAGGTCGAAAAGACGCTGTTTGCTGTCTACGCGCTGTCGGGGCTGCTTGCCGGTCTGGCCGGCGTCATCTTGGCTTCCCAGTTCGGGGCGGGGCAGCCGACCGAGGGCGTGGGCTGGGAGCTGTTTGCGATTGCCTCCGTCGTGGTCGGCGGCACGCTTTTGACCGGCGGCTCTGGCTCGGTCGGTGCGACGCTGGCGGGCGCGCTGCTGCTTGCGATGGTCTTCAACATCCTCAATTTCGAAAACGGCCTCGGGTGGATCTCGCTGTCGGCCTATTGGCAATCCGTCATCCGCGGCGCCTTCCTTCTGGTCGTCGTGGTGCTGCAGGCCCGGTTGATGAAGAAGACCGAGGCCTAGACCTCCTAAAATCGCCGCCGTAATTCCAAGCGCGTCCGGGTAACCGGGCGCGTTTTGCGCTTGTCCACACGCGAGCCCCTCCTGTTGCAAGCGCATATCGAATTGGTGCGCCGCCGCATCGAAGCCGCTTGACAAATTTTTCAGGTCATGAAAATTCTTTCAGCAAGAGATAAAAATATCATGCCATGAAAAATATGGCAGAGGCGAGGGCGGAGATGGTTGCGGGCGCAGGGTCCATCCGGGATGACGAGTCGAGCATGGCGACGCGTGCGGCCTGGCTGCACTATGCCGGCGGCCTGACCCAGGCCGAAGTTGCCAAGCGCCTGGGCCTGACATCCCTCAAGGCGCACCGCCTCATCACCCGGGCCAATCAGGAAGGCCTGGTGAAGGTCTATATCGATGGCGAAGTCTCCGAATGCGTCGAGCTGGAACAGAAGCTTTCCGCCCGCTACGGCCTCGACTATTGCGAAGTGGTGCCGGATTTCGATCCGGAGGAACTGCCGCTCAAGGCGCTCGGCATTTCCGGCGCGCAGTTTCTCAAGCGCGAGATTGAGAAGGACGGCTCCCTGCTGATCGGCATGGGCCATGGGCGCACACTGGCGGCCTGCGTCGAATATCTGCCGCGCACCACCAACAGGGACGTCCGCTTCGTCTCGCTGCTCGGGGGCCTGACGCGGCGGTTCTCTGCCAATCCGCATGACGTGATCCACCGGTTGGCCGAACGGACCGGCGCGGAAGCCTATGTGATGCCGGTGCCGTTTTTCGCCAACACGGTCGAAGACCGGGACGTTCTGTTCAACCAGCGCGGCGTGCGGGAAATCTTCGATCTCGCCAGCAGCGCCGATCTGCTCCTCGTCGGCATCGGCACGGTCGAGCGGGAAGCATCGCTGGTGGCAACCGGGATGATCGAAAAGGGCGAACTGGAGGAAATCAAGAAGGGCGGCGGTGCGGGCGAATTGCTCGGCCATTTCTTCGATGACAAGGGCCAGCCGATCGAGACCTCTTTGTCCAACCGCACGTTTACGCTGAGCCGCGAGGCGCTGAAAAACCGCCGCACGGTCGCCGTTGCCGGCGGCAAGGTCAAGGCTCGCGCCATTCGCGCCGTGCTGGAAAGCCGGTTTCTGAGCGGTCTGATCACCGACGAGAGAACGGCGCAGACATTGATGGAGGAGGTTGCCTGACACGGCGCCTTCCAGGCATCGGGAATAAAGGCTGAAGACCGGTCCTGGGAGTGGTCCGGTACAAGTCTTTCGCAATGCAAAGCATCCCGTCCGGCCGCTGGCTGCGGGGCCTGCGTTGCGATCAGGAGGACATACCGGTCGGGTAAGCCGGTAGGGCTCAATCAATTGAGCATTTTTTGCCCGTGAAGGAGGAGAAGACCAATGCATGAGAAAGAGAAAGACCTGATCAGTGCATTCCTGCGGGGAGAGGTGGACCGCCGCGGAATGCTGAAGGGCCTGGGCGCCATGGGCGTTACGGCCGGTGCCGGCGGCACGTTGCTCAACATGATGTCGAGCAGGGCAATGGCTGCCGATTTTGACTGGAAGAAACATTCCGGCAAGACCGTAAAGCTTTTGCTCAACAAGCATCCCTATGCCGACGCCATGATCGCCAACCTGCAGGCCTTCAAGGACCTGACGGGCATGGACGTCAAGTATGACGTGTTTCCCGAAGACGTCTATTTCGACAAGGTGACGGCGGCTTTGTCGTCCGGTTCCACCGAATATGATGCGTTTATGACCGGTGCCTACATGACCTGGACCTACGGTCCGGCCGGCTGGATCACCGACCTCAAGGAATGGATCAACGATCCGGAAAAGACCAATCCGAGCTATGCCTGGGACGATTTCCTGCCCGGCGTGAAAAATTCCTGCGCCTGGAACGGCCAGCCCGGCGGCGCGCTCGGTTCCGACGATGCCAAGCAGTGGTGCATTCCGTGGGCGTTCGAGCAGAACAACATCACCTATAACAAGGCGATGTTCGACAAGGCCGGCGTTTCGGTTCCCAAGAACCTCGACGACATGATCGCCGTGGCCGCCAAGCTGCAGAAGGATGTCGGCGGGATCTACGGTATCGGCGTTCGCGGCTCGCGTTCCTGGGCGACGATCCATCCGGGCTTCCTGTCGGCCTATTCGAACTTCAACGAAAAGGACCTGAACGTCACCGATGGCAAGCTGTCGGCGGCGATGGGCACGGCCGGTTCCAAGGCGTTCCACGCCAAATGGGTGCAGATGATCCAGGAAAGCGGCCCGAAGGATTGGTCGACCTATACCTGGTATCAGGTCGGTACCGATCTGGGCGCCGGCGCGTCGGCGATGATCTTCGACGCCGATTGCCTGGGCTATTTCATGAATGGCGGTGACAACAAGATGGCCGGACAGCTGTCCTATGCCGCCTTCACCGCCAACCCGGATGCAACGGCCTCGACGCCGAACATCTGGATCTGGTCGCTCGCCATGTCCAACTTTTCCAAGGACAAGGACGCCACCTGGTACTTCCTGCAATGGGCAACCGGCCCCGAACACGCGATCTTCGGCGCCACCAAGATGGACTTCGTCGATCCGGTCCGCCAGTCGGTCTGGAAGGACGAGGCCTTCCGCACCAAGCTCGACAAATATCCGGGCTATGTCGACATGTTCGACGCGTCTGCCGCCGGCGCATCGATCAAGTTCACGCCGCAGCCGTTGTTCTTCGACGTCACCACCGAATGGGCGGCGACGTTGCAGAAGATGGTCGCCAAGGAAGTGCCTGTCGACGAAGGTCTCGACCAGCTGGTCGAGAGCATCGATCGCCAGCTGAAGGAAGCCGGTCTCGGCTGATCTGCCTCCCAAGCAGAAGCCCGGCGCTTGAAAGAGCGCCGGGCACCCGCACACCGGCTGACCGCCACCTTGAGACAACCTGAAATGCCGATGGACTGACGCGGGGACGATCCGCGTGCCGCGCGCTTTCTTCACAGACAAAGAACGGAGCTCGACATGGCTTCAACAGCAACCCTCCGCAAGCCCGCTTCAGGTTTCCGCATCAGCCGGAAGATGCTGCCCTATGTGCTGAGCCTGCCGGCGCTGCTTGTGTGCATCGGCATCCTGATCCCCTTCTTCACCGCCGTGATCTATTCCTTCCAGCGCTACCGCCTGAGCCAACCCTGGGCGCGGCAGTTCAACTGGGGTGAAAACTATCTCAACTTCTTCACCGACCCGGCCTTCTGGAACACGCTGAAAGTGTCGCTGCTTTATGCCGGCATTACCGTGACGCTGGAACTCCTGCTCGGTCTTGGCATCGCGCTCCTGTTGCAGCGCCGTTCGACGGTCAACAATTTCATCTCGATCATGCTGCTTTTGCCGCTGATGATCGCGCCAGCGCTCGCCGCGCTGATGTGGAAGCTGATGACCAATCCGAGCTTCGGCATTCTGAGCTATCTTGCCAGCCTCATCGGACTGCACGATTTCCGCTGGGCCTCGTCGCCGAGCACGGCGCTGCTCACCGTCGTTCTCGTCGATATCTGGGTCTATACGCCCTTCATCATGATCCTTTTGCTGGCCGGCCTGCGCTCGCTGCCGACCCAGCCGTTCGAGGCTGCGGCGCTCGATGGCGTGCCGAGGACCTTCGTGTTCTTCCGCATCACCTTGCCGATGCTGACGCCCTATATCCTGACGGCAACGCTGTTCCGGCTGCTCGACAGCATCCAGCAGTTCGACATCATCTATGCGATGACGCAAGGCGGACCGGGCAATACGCTGACCGTTTTCCAGGTGGAAGCCTATCTCAACTTCTTCCAGTCGACCAATGTCGGGCGCTCCGCCGCGCTGATGGTCATCCTGTGGGCGATTACGTACCTGCTCTCCAATATCTTCATCAAGAACTGGCTGCGGCTGCGCGAACGCGCCCGTGGCGAAGCGTGAGGGGAAAACCATGGAAACCACATCCACGCTTGAAAAAACGCTGCGGCTGATCGCGCTGACGCTCGTCGTCATCTTCTTCATGTTCCCGATCTTCTGGATCTTCCTGATGTCGTTCCAGACCAACGAGACAATTCTGGCGATCCCGCCATCGATCATCTTCACGCCCACCTTGTCCAACTATGCGGCACTCATCACCGGCAAGCTGACGACGGCGGCCGGCACGCTCGACATCGCCTTCATGCGCAACCTGATGAACTCGATCTTCCTGTCGGTGACGTCGGTTGCCATCGCGCTGGTTCTCGGCGTTCCCGCGGCCTATGCCTTTGCCCGCCACAAGTTCAAGGGCTCTGAAGATATCGCGTTCACGCTCCTGTCCTTCCGCTTTGCGCCGCCCTTGCTCGTGCTCTTGCCGCTCACCCAGTATTTCCAGTGGCTTGGGCTGTCCGACACCTATTTCGGGCTGATCTGGGTCTACCAGCTGATCTGCCTGCCACTCATCCTGTGGATCGTGCGCGGCTATTTCGAGGATATTTCGGCCGATGTGGAATATGCCTATCGCATCGCCGGTCACTCCTGGTTTGCCACCTTCCGCAAGATCGCGCTGCCGTTGGCAGGTCCGGGGATTGCGGCAGCCGGCCTGCTGGCCTTTATCTTCGCCTGGAACAACTTCGTGTTCGCGCTGGTGCTGGCCTCGGCCGACAAGCAGCCGGTCACCGTCGGCGCGCTTGCCTTCGTCACCTCGTCGGGCATCCAGTACGGCCAGATCGCCTCGGCCATCGTGCTGTCGGTAACACCGACGCTTGCACTTGCACTCTACGCCCAGCGCTACCTCGTCGAAGGCCTGTCGCTCGGCGCGGTGAAGGGATAAATCATGACGACACTTCAGCTTAAAAACATCGTCAAGCGCTACAAGACCAACACGGTTCTCGACAATCTGTCGCTGGATGTGGCCGATGGCGAAACGCTGGTCCTGTTCGGTCCTTCGGGGGCGGGAAAGACCGTGCTGCTGCGGCTGGTGGCCGGTGTGATCGATCCGGAGGAAGGGCAGATCCTGATCGGCGGCGAGGATGTCGCCGATATCGACGCCGAACATCGCGGCATCGGCATGGCTTTCCAGAACTTCGCGCTGTTTCCACATATGAGCGCCTTCGACAATATTGCCAGCCCGTTGACGGCGACCAACGCGACGAAGGATGCGATCTCGGCGGGCGTGCACAAGGTGGCCAAGCTCCTGAAGATCGATCAGGTCCTGTCGCATCATCCCAAGGCGCTGTCGAACGGCCAGAAGCAGCGGACCGCGCTCGCCCGAGCGCTTGCTGGCTCGCCGCCGCTGCTTTTGCTTGACGATCCCTTGCGCAATGTGGACGCCAAGCTGCGTTTCGAGATGCGGCTGGAATTGCCGCGCCTGCTCGCCGCGCAAGGGGCAACGGTCGTCTATGTGACGCAGGACTACAAGGAAGCCATGGCGCTGGGAGACCGGATCGCCGTGATGTCACAGGGCCGCATCCGCCAGATCGGCACGCCCGAGAATATCTACAATGCCCCCGCCGATATCGAGATCGCCCGTCTGTTCGGCGATCCGACCATCAATCTTCTCGATGTCACGCCGAAATCCGGACCGGACGGGGTCTATGTCGAGCTTTCGAACGTCAAGGTGGCACTGCCCGGCATGCCGTCGGATGTGGTTGGAAAGACCTGCGTCATCGGTCTGAGGCCAGAGACAATCGCCTTTACAGATGCGGGCGCGGCTGCCGCCATTCCGGTGACGGTGGAAGCCGAAACGCCGCTGAACGAAAAGACCGTCACGCTGGTTCTGACGGCACGCGGCCGGGAAATTCTGGTATCGCGCCCGGCGGGGACGCCGGGTCCCGTATCCGGCCCTGCCCATATCGCCGTCAATGGCCAGGCGGCCTTCCTGTTCGACAAGGAGAGTGGCGGGCTGATCCGGTCTGCCGCAACCCAGGTAACACGCAATGGAGAAGCGGCATGAGCGAGACCGCACTGTTCATCAAGGGCGTCGACAAGTTCTATGGCCCGATCGATCATGGCGTCCATGCCGTCAAGCAGCTGAACATGGACGTGAAGAAGGGCGAGATCATCGCGCTTCTCGGCTCTTCCGGCTGCGGCAAGACCTCGACATTGCGCATGGTCGCCGGCTTCGAGGCCGTGTCGCGCGGTACGATCGCGATGAAGGGGCGCGAGGTCCAGACCTTTGCGCCGGTCAAGCGCAATGTCGCCATGGCGTTCGAGGGATACTCGCTCTATCCGCCTTTGACGGTGCGCGAAAACATCGCCTTTGCGCTGAAGGCCTCCAAGCTGTCGCAGAGCGTGGTGGACGAAAAGGTCGCCAATATCGCCAAGCTGCTTGAGATCGAGGATATCATGGGCCGCTATCCGAGTTCGATCTCGGGCGGCCAGCAGCAGCGGGCGTCGCTGGGCCGGGCGCTGATCCGCGATGCGGACCTGCATCTGCTCGATGAGCCCATGGGGCAGCTGGAGCCGCAGTTGCGCGCGCTTTTGCGCGGCCGCATCAAGCATTTCATTAAGGAGCGCGGCCTGACCGCCATTCTTGTCACCCACGATCAGACGGAGGCCAATGCGCTGGCCGACCGGATCGCCGTCATGGAAGGCGGCGTGCTGCAGCAGTTCGATACGCCGCAGATGATCAAGGAGCGTCCGGCCAATCTGTTCACCGGCACCTTTGTCGGCGAGCCGCCGATGAACGTGTTTTCGGCGGGGATTTCCGGCACCGGCGATACCGTCTCCTTCGGTCTGAACGAGGGCGTGAAGCTTGACTACAAGGCGTCGGATTTTTCGCATGAAGTGCGCGCCGAACTGATGAAGCGCAGCAAGGTCGTGCTTGGCATCCGGCCCTATGCCGTTCGCCGCAGCGAAGGCGGCGTTGGTGCGAAAGTGGCTGTCAACCAGTGGCTGGGCGACCAGACCCATATCGCCACCGATTTTGCCGGCGGTACGATGGTGCTGGTCGAGCATGACCGCACCAATCTGGCCATCGGCGAGAATGTCGGTATCCGGCTTGATCCCTCGAGCCTGCACGTGTTCGACGGCGAGAGCGGGCGGGCCATCAGCCATGGGCAGGAGCTGGCCTGATGCGCGATATCCTGATCGGGATCGATGCGGGAACCTCCGTCATCAAGTCGGTCGCCTTTGACCTGGGCGGCAAGCAGATCGCATTTTCAGCCATTCCCAACGCTTATGAAAGCGAGGGCGGACGGGGTGTCGTTCAGGATCTTGACCGCACCTGGGCCGATACCGCAAAGACGCTGGCCGATCTCGCCGGCAAGGTGGAGAACCTTGCCAGCCGGGTTGCGGCGATCTCGGTGACCGGCCAGGGCGACGGCACCTGGCTGATCGACAAAAACGGCGATCCCGTCGGCAAGGGCTGGCTCTGGCTCGATGCCCGCGCTGGCGACACCGTCGAGCGCCTGCGCCGCGACAGCGGCGATGCCACGCGCTTTTCCCATACCGGCTCCGGCCTTGCCGCCTGCCAGATGGGCTCGCAGCTCAGGTGGATCCTTGAAAATGCGCCCGAGATGATCGAAGGCGCTACGACGGGGTTTCACTGCAAGGACTGGCTCTATTTCAAGCTGACCGGCCAGCGGGCGACCGATCCCTCCGAGGCCAATTTCACCTTCGGTGATTTTCGCACCCGGCAATATTGCGAGGATGTCATCGACTTTCTCGACCTGCGCAAACAGCGCTACCTCCTGCCTGAAATCGTCGATGGCGCTGTTACCCGGCATGCGTTGAGCGATAAGGCTGCCGCGCTGACAGGGCTTCTGGCGGGAACCCCCGTTGTGCTCGGTTATGTCGATGTCGTCTGCACCTCGCTCGGCGCCGGGCTTTACGAGCCGGGCACCGATACCGGCTGCTCGATCATCGGCTCGACCGGCATGCATATGCGGCTGGCGAAAAGCCCTGACGACGTTCAGCTCAACAAGGACCTCACCGGCTACACCATGTGCATGCCGATATCAGGCCATTATGCGCAGATGCAGTCGAACATGGCGGCGACGCTCAATATAGACTGGATTTTGTCCCTGGCCGGCAGCGTGCTGAAGGGCATGGGGATCGAGAAAAGCAAGTCCGAGCTGCTCGGCCATGTCGAGGACTGGCTGTCGCAAGCCAAGGAAACCTCGCTTCTCTTTCATCCCTATATTTCCGAGGCCGGCGAACGCGGGCCGTTCGTCGATGCGTCTGCGCGGGCATCCTTCATCGGGCTTGATCTCAACCACGGCTTTGCCGACATGGTCCGCGCCGTCTTCAATGGTCTCGCCATGGCATCGCGCGATTGCTACGTCGAGATGGGGCCGCTGCCATCGCGGGTGCGGCTGACGGGCGGTGCGGCGCGCAGCGCATCCTTGCGGCGCATTCTTGGCGGCGCGCTCGGTTCATCGGTGCAGACCAGCGAGCGCGAGGAGGCGGGGGCTGCCGGCACGGCGATGATCGCCGCCGTCTCGCTTGGCATCTACGGCTCGATGGAAGAGTGCGTCAAGGAATGGGTCACCCCCTACCAGCGGCCGGCGGAACCGGCCGACAAAGCCATGGCGGCGCGTTTTGACGCGGCGTTTCCACTCTACAGGCAATCGCGCCTGTCCCTTCGTCCGGTCTGGCACGCCCTGTCCCACGGCGCCGCCCCGGCATCTGAATAGGAAGACTGAAATGAAGAAAATTGCCATCATCGGAGACCGGTTCATGCTACCGACGGTCTTTCGCGACAAGGTCGTGGAAGCCTGTGGCGAGGGGCATGATATCCGTCTTCTCGAACAGCCCTGGCCGGATGAGCCGATGGAGCATGGCTATGCGGTGGAGGGCATGGACGGCCTGAAGGAATATATGGGCAAGGCCGACGACATCATCGCGTTCGTTGACGATGCGGAGATGGTGATTACACAGCTGGCGCCGTTTTCCCGGGGCATGTTTTCCAAGTTGCCGGACCTGAAATTCGTCGCGGTTTCGCGTGGCGGGCCGGTGAATATCGATATGAATGCCGCGCGCGATGCCGGTGTCCTGGTGGTCAACACGCCCGGCCGCAATGCCAGCGCAGTTGCCGAATTTACCCTCGGCGCGATCCTTGCCGAAACCCGGCTGATCCGGTCCGGCCACGAATCCCTGCGCAAGGGCGAATGGCGTGGTGAGCTCTACCGTGCCGACAAGACCGGCCGCGAGCTTTCGGAAATGACCGTCGGCGTCGTCGGCTACGGCAATATCGGCACCAAGGTGGTTCGGCTGCTGCGGGCATTCGGAACCAAGGTGCTGGTCTACGATCCCTATGTCCAGCTGTCTGCCGATGACCGCAATGCCGGTGTCGAGCATGTAAGCTTCGACGATCTCCTGTCGCGCTCCGATCTCGTGACGCTGCATGCGCGGGTGTCGGACGAGACGCGGAATATGATGAATGCCGAAAGCTTTGCCAAAATGAAGCCGGGTGCGATCTTCGTGAACACGGCGCGCGGACCGCTCTGCGATTATGATGCGCTGTATGAGGCCTTAGTGAACGGCCAGCTTTCGTCCGCCATGCTGGAAACCTTTGCCGTCGAACCGGTGCCTGCCGACTGGCCGTTGCTGCAATTGCCGAACGTGACGCTGACGCCGCATATTGCCGGGGCATCCGTGCGCACGGTCACCTATGCCGCAGAGATGGCGGCCGAAGAGGTGCGCCGCTACATCGCCGGCCTCCCGCCCGTCAATCCGTGCTGAGGGCGCCGCAATGACAGAGAATTACGTTCGCCAGTCGATCATCGATCATTGCCGCAAGATGAATGCGCTCGGGATCAACCAGGGCACATCCGGCAATATCAGCGCTCGTTACGAAGACCGCATGCTGATCACGCCGTCGGCGGCACCCTATGACGAGATGACGCCGGATATGATTGCCTCGCTGCCGCTGGAGGGCGAATACGGCGCCTGGGACGGCCCGCGCAAACCCTCGACGGAATGGCGCTTCCATCTCGATATCCTGCGCAGCCGGCCCGAGGTGAACGCGGTCATCCACACGCATGCGATCTATTCGACCATTCTCGCCATTGCGCATAGGCCGATCCCCGCCTGCCACTACATGATCGCCGCCTTCGGTGGTGACGATGTGAAGGTCTGCGACTATGCGCGCTACGGCACCAAGGAACTTTCCGACAATATCCTCAAGGCGATGGAGGGCCGCACCGCCTGCCTGATGGCCAATCACGGCATGCTGGCCACCGGTGCCAGCCTCGAAAAGGCGATGTGGGCGGCGGTCGAACTGGAGACCATTGCCAAGCAATATTACCATGCGCTGCTGATCGGCGGCCCGGTCGTATTGCCAGCGGAAGAGATTGCCGGCGTCCGCAAGGGCTTTGCCAGCTACGGATTGCAGGATGGCGCAAAGAAGGCCTCTAATGGATGACGCAGGCGAGCGAAGGTGCCGGCTGGTCATGCTTGGTCCAATGCACGTTAGACAGGAGAGACGAGCGTGAGTGCTGAAGGGATCATCGACCTGTTCATCATCGGCGGCGGCGTCAACGGCGCCGGCATTGCCCGCGATGCGGCCGGGCGCGGCATGTCGGTCGTGCTCTGCGAAAAGGACGATCTGGCTCAGGGGACCAGCTCGCGCTCCGGCAAGCTTGTGCATGGCGGCCTGCGCTATCTCGAATATTATGAATTCCGGCTGGTGCGCGAGGCGCTGATCGAGCGCGAGGTGCTGCTTCAATCCGCGCCGCATATCATCTGGCCGATGCGGTTCGTCCTGCCGCACAGCGCGTCCGACCGGCCGGCCTGGCTCGTGCGGCTCGGCCTGTTTCTCTACGATCATCTCGGTGGCCGCAAACGCCTGCCGGGCACGCGTACGCTTAATTTGCGCACCGCGCCGGAGGGCGCGCCGGTCAAGACGGAGTATCGCAAGGCATTCGAATATTCCGACTGCTGGGTGGATGATGCCCGCCTGGTGCTGCTCAACGCGCTCGATGCGCAGCAGCGCGGCGCGAAAATCCACACCCGGACCGCCTGCACCTCGGTGCGCCGCAATGGCGATCTCTGGGATATCGAGATGACCGCAACCGGCACGGGCCGCAAGACCGCGCTCAAGGCACGCTGCGTGGTGAACACGGCGGGTCCCTGGGTCAACGATGTCATCGGCCGGGTTGCCGGGCTGAATTCCCGCCGCAATGTCCGCCTGGTCAAGGGCAGCCATATCATCGTGCCGAAATTCTGGGAGGGGCGGCAAGCCTATCTCGTGCAAAACCCGGACAAACGGGTGATCTTCATCAACCCCTATGAAAACGATCTGGCGCTGATCGGCACGACCGATATTCCCTATGAGGGGCGCCCGGAAGACGTGAAGGCGGATGCAAATGAGATCGACTATTTGATCAAATCCGTGAACCGCTATTTCAAGCAGCAGCTGACGCCCGGCGATATCGTCCACAGCTTTTCGGGCGTGCGGCCGCTCTATGACGACAATGCCGAAAACCCGTCCGCCGTGACGCGCGATTACATTTTCGAGGTCGATGCGGAGGGCGGCAAGGCGCCGCTGCTGTCCGTGTTCGGCGGCAAGATCACCACATTCCGCAAGTTGTCCGAACACGCGCTGGAAAAGATCAGACCGTTCTTCCCGGCGATGAAACCGGGCTGGACCGCAGGCGGCATTCTGCCCGGCGGCGATATGCGAGACGCAGATTTCGAGCAGTTTCTCGCTGATCTCAGCGCCCGGTACCGCTGGCTTCCCGCCGGTCTTGTCAAGCATTACGCCCGGCTTTACGGCACGCGTGCGCATGATCTGCTTTCCGGCGCCGCCTCGCTCGACGATCTCGGTGCTGCTTTCGGCCCGTTGCTGCGCGAGCGCGAGGCGCGGTTCCTGATCGAGACCGAATGGGCGCAGACGCCACAGGACATTCTGGAACGCCGCACGAAACACGGATTGCACATGACCCCGGCCGAGCGCGAGGCGTTCGCATCCTGGTGTCTGCAACAGCCGCAGGCGGCCTGAGACATATCGGAGACAATGGTGAAAAGTTCTGAATTCGAAGCCCTTCTGGACGTTTCGGCCCGGGTCGGTGCCGATCCGTCGCTGGTGCAGGCGGCCGGCGGCAATACCTCGATCAAGGAAGGCGGCACGCTGTGGATCAAGGCATCGGGTCTCTGGCTCGCCCATGCCCGTAAGCGCGACGTGATGGTGCCGGTGGCGCTCGATGCTCTGCTCGATGCGCTGGAGCGCGATGATCCTTCCACGGAAAAGGCGCAGGATTTCGTCATCCGGGATCGCAATCCGTCCGGTTTGCGGCCCTCGATCGAAACGACGGTGCATGCGCTGATGCCGCAGAAGGTGGTGATCCACGTTCATTGCGTCGAGACCATCGCAACCGCTGTCCAGGTCAACGGCGAAACCATCGCCGCCTCGAAACTGCCGGATATCCCGCATGTGTTCGTGCCCTATGCGCGGCCGGGCCTGCCACTCGCCAAGGCGATTGCTGCACGGATCCGGCCGGATACCAGCGTGCTCATCCTCGGCAATCACGGTCTTGCGGTGGCAGCCGAAACGGTGGCGCAGGCAGAGCGTCTTCTGGCCGAGGTCTCCCAAAGGCTCGCCCTGCCGCGCCGCACGGCGCCGGATGCGGATATCGCGGCCCTGTCGCGGCTGGCGGTGGGCAGTCAGTTCACCTTGCCGCAGGAAAGCCTGATCCATGATGCCGCCACCGATCTGGCAAGCTGCCGCATTGCTGCCGGGGGCAGCCTCTATCCGGACCATGTGATCTTTCTCGGGCGCGGCTCGTTTGTTGCAGCCCCCGGCGATACGGCAGCCTCGATCGAGGAGCGGCATCGCGCTGATGGGCAGGCCGTTCCACCGGCATTGCTGTTTCCGGGCAAGGGCGTGCTGGTCGCCAAGGACGTCACGGCCGGTGCGCTGGCCATGGCGCGCTGCCTCTCGGATGTGCTCGGCCGGATCGGTGAGGGTGCGCGGCTGCGCTATCTGACGGATGCCGAAAACGGCGAGCTTCTCGGCTGGGATGCGGAAAAATACCGGCAGGAACTGAACCGGGCCGGAAAGACGCTGCAATGACGGGTGACGCAAAAAAGCCGCTGGTGATCGGCATCGATATCGGCACATCCGGCGCGCGCGCGGTGGCGATGGATGCCGCCTTCAACGTCGTCGCCTCCGGCTCGTCGAAGCTTGCGGATTTTTCCGCCGATCACCGGGATCCGGCCGTCTGGTGGCAGGCGGTGCAGACGGCCTTGGGGCAGGTGCTGGATGCGATTAACCGCAGGCAGGTCCGGGCGATCGCGATCGACGGCACCTCCGGCACGATGCTACCGGTCAGCGCCGACGGTGCGCCGCTGGCGGTGCCGATGATGTACAATGATCCCGTGGAAGATGCGGATATCCTGGCGCTGATCAAGGCGCATGCGCCGAAAGAAAGTGCGGCGCATGGGGCGACGTCCGGTCTGGCGAAGGCTCTGGCATTTCAGGCCGTGCCGGATGTCTTCCGGATCATCCATCAGGCCGATTGGCTTGCCGGGCATTTCACCGGGCTCTACGATGTGTCCGATGAGAACAATGCCTTGAAGACCGGCTATGACCCGGTATCGCGCACCTGGCCGGACTGGATTGCCGCAACGGGCATGCGGCCCGATCTGCTGCCGGACGTTCTGCCGGCGGGATCGCCGGTGGCCGGAATTTCCGCTGAGGCAGCGGACGCGTTCGGCTTTAGTGATGACGTCGTGATTGTCGCGGGCACCACGGATGGCTGCGCATCGTTTCTGGCAACGGGCGCCGATCAGCCCGGCGATGCCGTCTCGGCGCTCGGGACGACGCTGACGGTGAAGATGCTGTCCGGGCGGCCGCTGTTTGCGCCGGAATACGGTCTCTACAGCCACCGGATCGGCGACATGTGGCTGGCGGGCGGGGCTTCCAATACCGGCGGCGTGGTCCTGGCGGCGCATTTCGACAATGCGCAGATTGCCGCCCTTTCAGCGGACATCGATCCGGCTGACGATACCGGTCTTCACTATTATCCGCTGGTCAGGGATGGCGAGCGGTTTCCGGTCAATGATCCGGCGATGAAGCCGCGCATGACACCGCGGCCGGACAGCGATGCCATGTTCCTGAAGGCCATCTTCGAGGGGATCGCCGGTGTCGAGGCTCTCGCCTATGAGCGGCTGGTTTCGCTCGGCAGTCCGCCGTTGCGCTCCATCCGAACGGTGGGCGGCGGGGCGAAGAATGCGGTCTGGACTCAGATACGCAACCGCAAAATGCCGGTACCGTTTCTGCCTGTGGCTTCGGAAGAGGCAGCGGCCGGCACGGCGCGGCTTGCGCTGACGGGCGCCAAATCGGCGGGTGTGATATGAGCGGCGGGCCACTGGAAATCGCCGGCCTTGATGAGGTCACCGAGCGTTTCGACGCGTTTCTGATCGATCAGTTCGGCGTGCTGCGGGATGGCAAGGGGCCGTATCCGGGGGCGGTGGACACGCTGATGCGGCTGAAACAGGCCGGAAAGACCATCATCATCCTGTCCAATTCCGGCAAGCGTTCGGCGGAGAATGACCGGCGGCTTGCAGCCCTTGGTTTCGATCGCACGAGCTGGGACTGGTTCTTGACCTCCGGCGAGGTCGCCTGGCGTATCCTGCAGAAGGAAAGCGGGCAGGGAGCAGGCGGTGTGAGCCGCAAATGCCTGCTGGTCAGCCGCGACGGCGATACCTCGCCGCTTGACGGGCTGGGTCTTGAGCGGACCGAAAGCGGCGAAGATGCGGATTTCATCATGCTTGCGGCCAGCGAAGGGGATCTCCATCCGCTGTCGTTTTACGAGACGCTGCTGGCGCCGGCGGCCAGGCGTGGCGTGCCATGCCTGTGCACCAATCCGGACAAGATCATGCTGACGAAGGAGGGCACGGCCTTTGGAGCGGGGCGGATTGCCGAGCTTTACGAGGAACTGGGCGGGCAGGTCCGCTGGATCGGCAAGCCGTTTGCCGACATTTATGCGACGGCGCGCGAATTCCTCGGGGACCTTCCGCCTGAG
The DNA here is from genome assembly GCF_001426685.1 of Rhizobium sp. Root483D2. Classification (GTDB taxonomy): domain Bacteria; phylum Pseudomonadota; class Alphaproteobacteria; order Rhizobiales; family Rhizobiaceae; genus Pararhizobium; species Pararhizobium qamdonense. Next base: position 77,863 of record NZ_LMFB01000020.1, read on the forward strand.
AAAATCTGCTGCATCGGCGACAGTATCGAGCATGACATTGCCGGTGCTGCGGGCGCCGGGTTGAAATCGATCCTGGTGACGACGGGCATTCTGGAAACCGCATCGGACGCGCAGCGCCAGGCGCTGTTTGCCGAGCATGGCGCCATGCCAGACTTCATCCTGCCGGCGTTTACCTGGTCCGGGCGCTAAGACTTCCCGCAGGCGGCGCTCAAAACCCTTGCGTAACCAGAAACGCTTTCATCCGCTCCGCCGCCATATCCGGCATATCCAGGACATTGGCCTTGTCGGCCAGGCGGAAGATGTCGGCATAGTGCAGGACGCCACGGGCGGATTGCATGCCGGCGGGCATGGTAAAATGCCGTTGATGGCCGTTCAGCCAGGCGAGGAAGACGACGCCCGCCTTGTAATATTGCGTCGGCGCCTCGAAGATCTTCCGCGACAGCGGCACGGTCGGCTCGATCACCGCGCGGAACGTACCGGTATCGCCCGATGCCAGCGAAGCCAGCGCCTTTGAGGCGGATGGCGCGACGGCGTCGAAGATGCCGAGCAGGGCATGGCTGTATTTCTGCCCGTCGCCCTCGATCAGTTCGGCATAATTGAAATCGTCGCCGGTGAAGCAGAGGATATCGCCGGGCAGGCGGTTGCGCAGGGCGACTTCGCAGGCGTTATCGAGCAGCGAGATCTTGATGCCTTCGACCTTGGACTTGTTGTCCTCGATGATCGAAAGCACGGTATCGAGCGCGGTTTCAAAATTTTCCGAGCCCCAATAGCCTTTCAGCTGCGGATCGAACATGTCGCCGAGCCAGTGCAGCACCACCTTGTCCTTGGCCTGCGACAGGATGCGGCCGTAGACCTTGCGGTAATCGTCCGGCGATGCGGCGATGCGCGCGAGCGCACGGCTGGCCATCATGATCGACCGGCCGCCTTCCTGCTCGACGAAGCCGACCTGGGTTTCGTAGGCGCGGATGACGTCGTCGAGCGAGCGGGTATCGGCGGGGGAAAGATGATCGGTGCCTGCGCCGCAGGCGAGATCGGCGCCCGGCACGCTGCGGGCTTCCGTGAGCGACCGGCGGATGAGTTCTTGCGCACCCGCCCAGTTCAGACCCATGCCGCGTTGCGAAGTGTCCATCGCTTCTGCGATCTTGAAGCCGAGCGCCCAGAGGTGATGGCGAAACGCCATGGTCCGCTCCCAGTCGATCGCAGGCCGGCCCCAGGGGTCGAGATCGCGCAGCGGATCGGAGACGACATGGGCAGCCGCATAGGCGATGCGGTTGAAGACGGGGACCGTCTGCGGCCGCGCGATCGGGGTTCCCGTCAAGCGGTAGATCTCAAGCGAACCGTCGGCGCGCGGCAGCGGCAGGGTGGCGGACATGCGGGGCTCCTCCTAAGGCTAGTGAAAGCCGAATAATTTAGATCGTTCCAAATTTCAAGAGATAATTTGGTGGATAAACGAGGTGGGAAGGCCGATCACTGGACGCGTTCATGCGTTGTTTTGATCCAGTTCACAGCGCTTTTCATTGATACTTTTTGGTAAAGTGTGTTGTTTATAAATGGGTTTTTGCCGTTTGGATTTTGCTTGATGCGTTTGTTTCCAGTCAAGATGCGTGCGGTAAAACTTCTTTTTCGAAATGCGCTTGACAAAATTGGAACGTTCCAATTATTTTGCCGAAAGTGCTGAGGCAAGAAGACCTCGCCGGGAGGACAATGTGGGTAAGGAACGGGTGACAGTCATCGATATTGCGCATGCCGCCGGCGTGTCGAAATCGACCGTGTCGCTCGTGCTGCAGGCGAGCCCGCTCGTCAACGAGACCACCCGCGCCAAGGTCAATGCCGTCATCCGTGATCTCGGCTATGTCTATAATCGCGGTGCGGCCAACCTGCGCCAATCCAATTCCAAGTCGAAGATCATTGGCATCGTCGTCAACGATCTGACCAACAGCTTCTTTGCCGAGCTTGCCGTCGGCGTCGATATGGTCGTGCAGTCGGCCGGTTATGTACAGTTCCTCGCCAACACCGCCGAAAGTGTGGATCGCCAGCGCGAGGTCATTGCCTCGATGCGCGAACATGGCATTTCCGGCCTGATCCTGTCGCCGGCGCGGGGCACCGATGCTTCGGATCTGAAGCCGCTGGTGGCAAGCGGTATCCCCGTCGTCAACGTCGTGCGGCAGGTCGCCGGCGCCAAAGTGTCGTCGCTGGTATCGGACAATCATGCCGGCATGCGCGACGCGGTCCGTCATCTCGCCGGGCTTGGCCATCACCGCATCGCCTTTCTTGGCGGTTTTCCCGATACGGCCGTGTTCAACGAGCGGATGCAGGGCTATCGCGATGCGCTGTCGGATATGGATCTCGCCGTGCATGACGAGCTTGTGGTCAGCTCGGCGCCGTCGCGGGCAGGGGGTGTTGCTGCCATTCAGCGGGCGCTGCTGTTGCGCGAGCGGCCGACGGCGGCCGTGTGCTTCAACGATGCGGTCGCCTTCGGTGTCTGCGATGGCCTGAGGGCGCACCGGCTTGATCCGGGCGAGGATTTTGCCGTGATCGGTTTTGACGATGTCATCGAGGCGCAGACGGCGGTGCCGGCGCTGACGACGATCTCGGTCGATCCGCAGGGCATGGGGCGGCGGGCAGCGCAGCTTCTTTTGAAACAGATCAATGCCGGACGGGCGGACGCGGAAGCGATCGTCAGCTCGGTGCGGCTGGTGGTGCGCCAGAGTTGCGGCGCCGCCATCGACAAGCGGGAAAGGTTATCCTTGTTATGACACGTTGGGGTTTGATCGGGGCAAGTACGATTGCCCATGAATGGGTGATCGATGCGATCCGTGCCGTGGGCGGCGAGATCGTTTCGGTGATGAGCACCAGTGCGGAACGCGGCGCCACCTATGCCGCAGACCATGGCATTGCCAAATCGGTGACCAGCCTTGCCGAGCTTGTCGGCGATCCCGATGTCGAGGCCGTCTACATCTCCACCACCAATGAATTGCACCGCGACCAGCTGATCGCGGCGGCCAAGGCCGGCAAGCATATTCTGTGCGAAAAACCGCTGGCGACCTCGCTTGAGGATGCCCGTATCATGGTCAAGGCCGCGCGCGATGCCGGTGTGGTCATGGCGACCAACCATCACCTGCGGGGGGCTGCCACACACCGTGCGATGCGCGAGGCGATTGCGCAAGGCCGGATCGGCAAGCCGCTGGCGGCCCGCGTCTGCCATGCCGGTTACCTTCCGGCGCACCTGCAGGGCTGGCGTCTCGACAGGCCGGAAGCGGGCGGCGGCGTCATTCTCGATATCACCGTGCACGACACCGACACGCTGCGCTTCGTGCTTGGCGACGATCCGGTCGAAGCGGTGGCGCTCGGCCAGTATGGCGGCATGGCCAAGGCCGGTCTTGAAGATGCGGCCATGGGCGTCCTGCGCTTCAAATCGGGTCTGATTGCCCAGTTCCATGACGGGTTCACCACAAAATATGCGGTGACCGGCTTTGAGGTTCACGGTTCCGAGGGATCGTTGATCGCGCGCAACTGCATGACGCAGAAGCCGATCGGCACCGTGACCCTGCGCAATGCCGAGGGCGAGACGGAGCTGACGCTCGACCACCGCAATCTCTATGAGAATACGCTGATCGCCTTCGATGCAGCCATCACCGGCAAAGGCCAGCCGCTTTGCGGCGGCGAAGACGGCGTCTGGTCGCTGGCGACAGGGCTTGCGGTCATGCAGGCGGCGGCCAGCGGCAATGCCGTCGCGATCGAACCGGGACTTTGACTGTGATGGTACGGGACCCAGCCGAGCGAACGCATTTTTATCCTGAGGCGGAGGCGGTGATTTTCCCCTTCTCCCCTGCGGGGAGAAGTGCCGAGCGCAGGCGAGGCGATGAGGGGGCCTCCAGCGAAGCTGGAGCCAGCAAAACTGCCTTCGGTCCCCCTCATCCNGGCCACCTTCTCCCCGCTGGGGAGAAGAGGCAGCGAGCTGCCCCTGACAACCACGATGAATTCGACAGAGTTTCGCCCATGAGCAAGCATATCACCCCGGCCGAGGCCGCTGCCCTGATCCCCGATGGCGCGATCGTTTCTGTGTCGTCGTCAAGCGGGCTTGGATGTCCGGATCTGATGCTGAAGGCGATCGGCGAGCATTTCGATGCCACCGGCCATCCGCGCGATCTGACGACGCTGCATCCGATTGCCGCCGGCGACATGAGCGGCATCAAGGGCGTGGATTACATCGCCAAGAAGGGTCTTTTGAAAAAGATCATCGGCGGGTCCTACCCGTCGGGCCCGTCCACATCCGAGCCGCCGCTGATCTGGCAGATGATCGGCAATGATGAGGTTGCCGCCTACAATATTCCCTCCGGCGTTCTCTTCGACATGCATCGCGAAGCCGCGGCCAAGCGTCCGGGCGTGCTCACCAAGATCGGCCTCGACACGTTCGTCGATCCCGCGCGCCAGGGCTGCGCCATGAACGCGTCGGCTGCGGCCGAGCCGGTCGTCAAGAGGATGGAATTCGAGGGCGAGGACTGGCTCTATTTCAAGGCCATCGTGCCGCAGGTAGCGATCATCCGGGCGACGACGGCCGATGAGCGCGGCAACCTGACCTATGAGCATGAGGGCGCCACTCTCGGCGGCCTCGACCAGGCGCTGGCGGCGCGTAACAATGGCGGCATCGTCATTGCGCAGGTCAAGCGCATCACCAAATCCGGCTCGATGAAGCCGCATGAGGTGCGCGTGCCCGGCATGCTGGTCGATTATGTCATCGTCGATCCCGACCAGAAGCAGACAACGCTGACGGATTACGATCCGGCGATTTCCGGCGAAATCTTCCGGCCGCTCGACAGCTTTCGCGTGCCGGAGTTCAATATCCAGAAGGTCATCGCGCGGCGGGTCGCGCAGGAGCTTCAGGGTGGTTCTTGCGTCAATCTCGGCTTCGGCATCTCGGCCAATGTGCCGCGTATCCTGTTGGAGGAAGGCCTGCACGGCTCGGTCACCTGGGTGATCGAACAGGGGGCTGTCGGGGGCGTGCCGCTGCTCGATTTCGCCTTCGGCTGCGCCTCGAATGCCGATGCCTTCATGCCTTCGCCCTATCAGTTCACCTATTTCCAGGGCGCCGGTTTCGATGCTTCGCTCCTGTCCTTTCTCGAGATCGACAGGTCCGGTTCGGTCAACGTCTCGAAACTCTCGTTCCGGCCGCATGTGACGGCCGGGGCGGGCGGGTTCGTCGATATTACCGCGCGGGCCAAGAAGATCGTGTTTTCCGGCATGTTCAATGCCGGGGCCAAGCTCTCGATGGCGGATAGCAAGCTGGTGATCGAGAAGGAAGGCAAGCTGAAGAAGCTGGTCAACGAAGTCGAGCACGTCACCTTCTCCGGCCGCCGCGCCGTCGAACAGGGGCAGGACATTACCTATGTCACCGAGCGCTGCGTCATGAAACTGACCGCCGATGGCATCATGCTGACGGAGATCGCGCCGGGCGTCGATCTGCAGACGCATATTCTCGACCAGTCGGAATTCCCGCTGATCGTTTCCGATACGCTGAAGGTCATGGATGCAGCGCTGTTCCATGAGGCGCCGATCGGTCTGACGCTGCCGCAAAAGCCGGTCCGCACGCTGAAGGGAGCGTCGCATGGCTGATGAGCGGATCAAGATCGGGATCGATAGCGCGATTGCCACGCTCACGGTTGCGCGCCCGGACAAGCTGAATGCGTTCGATATGGACATGCTGAAGGCGCTGTCTTCTGCCTGCGATACGGTGGAAGCGGATGGCAATATCCGCGTCGTGATCCTGACGGGGGAGGGCAAGGCCTTTTCCGCCGGCGGCGACATCAAGGCCTGGGGGGCGATGAGCCCCAACGAATTCGGTCATCAATGGGTGCGCTTCGGACACCGCGTGTTCGAGCGGCTGGCGACATTGCGCATGCCGGTGATTGCCGCGATCAACGGCCACACACTCGGCGGCGGGCTGGAGCTGGCGGCGGCGGCGGATATCCGCATCGCCGATACCCAGGTGAAGATTGGCCTGCCGGAAACGAGCCTTGGCATGGTGCCCGGCTGGTCGGGTACGCAGCGTCTCGTCAAGCGGTTTGGCGCGCAGGTGGTGCGGCGCATGGTGCTGGGCGGCGAAATGTTTACAGCTGACGAGGCAAGGGCATTGGGACTGGTCGATGCTGTCGCGCCGACCGGAACGGTGCTGGACGCAGCCCGCGATTATGCCGGGCGTATTGCCAAGCGCGGTCCGGCGGCTCTGGAAATCTGCAAGCTGATGATTGCGTCTGCCAATGGCGAAGACAACGGTACCGCCGTCGAAGCGCTGGGTTCGATCCTGGCGGCCAAGACCGGCGACATGAAAGAGGGCGTTGCGGCTTTTGCCGGCAAGCGCCCCGCGGAATTCAAGGGAGAATGGTAATGACGGTTTTGGTGAAGCCCAAGGCTTTGGCCGATGTGACAGTGCGCGATTTCCAGATGCTGATCGACGGCAAATGGGGGCAGGCGGCCGAGGGCAGGACGCTGGAGCGCGTCGCGCCCGGCCATGGCGTCACCGTCAGCCGCTATCCGGCCGCGACGAAACCCGATGCCGAGCGGGCGATCGCGGCCGCACGCAAGGCGTTTGACGATGGTTCCTGGCCGCGCATGACGGCCTCGGAGCGCTCGCTTGTTCTCTTGAAGGCTGCCGACATGATCGCGGCGCGGGCCGATGAGCTGGCCTATCTCGATTGCATCGAGAGCGGCAAGCCGATCAGCCAGGCCAAGGCCGAACTCAGTGGTGCTGCCGATATGTGGCGCTATGCCGCAGCGCTCGCCCGCGACCTGCACGGCGAAAGCTACAATACGCTGGGTGACGGCACGCTCGGCGTCGTGCTGCGCGAAGCGATCGGCGTCGTCTCGATCATCACGCCGTGGAATTTTCCGTTCCTCATCGTCAGCCAGAAGCTGCCCTTTGCGCTGGCAGCCGGTTGCACAACGGTGGTCAAGCCGTCTGAGCTCACCTCCGGCTCAACGCTCGTGCTGGGCGAGATTCTCGAGGCTGCAGGCGTTCCGGCGGGGGTCGTCAATATCATCACCGGTACCGGCCCGGATGTCGGCGCGGTCATGACCTCGCACCCGGATGTCGATATGGTTTCCTTCACCGGCTCGACCGGGATCGGCAAGCTGACCATGACCAATGCGGCGCAGACTTTGAAGAAAGTGTCGCTGGAACTTGGCGGCAAGAACCCGCAGATCGTCTTTCCGGATGCCAATCTCGACGATTTCATCGATGCGGCTGTTTTCGGCGCCTATTTCAATGCCGGCGAATGCTGCAATGCCGGTTCGCGGCTGATCGTCCACAAGGATATTGCTGAGGATGTGATTGCCCGCGTCGCAGCACTTTCTCAAAAGGTCAAGGTCGGCGATCCACTTGATCCCGAAACGCAGGTCGGCGCGATCATCACGCCGCAGCATCTGGAAAAGATCGTCGGCTACGTCACGGCCGCGTCCGGCAATGGCGCGACGGTTTCGCATGGCGGTTCGGCACTCGATCTCGGCTCCGGCCAGTTCATGTCGCCGACGATTTTGTCTGCGGTCACCCCCGACATGGCCGTCGCCCGCGAAGAGGTTTTTGGGCCCGTTCTGTCCGTCCTGACGTTCGAGACGGCGGACGAGGCGATCCGGATTGCCAATTCCATCGATTACGGCCTGTCGGCCGGCGTTTGGAGCCGCGATTTCGATACCTGCCTGACGGTTGGACGCAAGGTCAGGGCCGGAACGGTCTGGATGAACACCTTCATGGACGGCGCTTCGGAATTGCCCTTCGGCGGCTACCGCCAGTCGGGCCTTGGCCGCGAACTCGGCCGTCATGCGGTGGAGGATTACACCGAGACCAAGACGCTCAACATGCATATCGGCGGCCGCACCGGCTGGTGGATGCCGCGCGGCTGAGGTGGATTGCGGCGATGAGGGGAAAGGAGGGCGTTATGCGGATGTTGAATTTTGTGGAGCAGGGCGTCTCCATTCCATATTTTACGGAGATCGGGGACACTTACCCCCCTCTGTCCCTTTGGGACATCTCCCCCTCAAGGGGGGAGATCGTTCTTTTCCCTTATGCCGACGCAGCTAGCGGCCAATCTCCCCCCTTGAGGGGGAGATGTCGGTGTCGCCGACAGAGGGGGGTAAGCCTCATCGGGATGAGAAACGATGTCCCTCATGCCTTAACCCCCCGCAAAATCAATCTGCGGCTGCAGCAGAACCTGCATGTCCGTGGTCTCGTCGCCGGCGATGCGGGCGAGGAGGACGTGGCCCATCCGTGTGCCGGTGTCGGTCAGGTCTTCGTAGATGGTCTCGACCTTCGGCTGGATCTGGCTGAGCAGCTTGGAGGTTCGCTTGGCGACGATGTCGTATTCGAGCCCCAGCGTCAGGCCGTGGTCGCTCATGCCGGTGATGGTTGCGAGTGCGGAGACCTCGCCGCCGCAGGCAAAGCCGTCGGGGGCGCCGGGCTCACCGGCGCGCCGGCTCATATAGTCGCGGATCTGTTCGACGGGACAGTCGAGGTCGATCTCGTCGGGAATTTCGTAGGCGACGCCGGCTTCGCGCACCGCGGTCATGAAACCGTGCAGCAGATGCTGCGAGAAGGTCATGCGCTTGGGCGGCAGGATGATCATCGGCTTGCGTCGGCCACGGGTGATCAAGCGTTTGGTGGCCTCGTAGGCGAAGGCGAAGTTGTCGTAATCGACGTAAGGGTGCGGCGTGGTGAACTCGGTGCGGCCGTGGGTAACGAACGGGAAGCCGTTTTCGAGCAACAGCCGCACGCGCGGATCGAACGGTTCGGTGCGCGAAAAGATCAGCCCGTCGGCCATGCCGTTGCGCACGATATGGCTGATGGCATCGATATTGGCGCCGTCGATGAAATTCGGCATGACGATCAGATGATAGGGCGTGTCCTGGAGCGCCTGGGCCAACCCGTGCATCAGCGAAATGCCATAGCCGAGGATTTCCTCGTGCGGATCGAGCAGGACGCAGATGACATTGGTGCGGCCGGTCTTCAGCCGCTGGGCGGCGCGATCCGGCAGGTACCCGATATCGGCGGCTACCTCGTGGACGCGCCTGCGGGTTTCCACCGATATCTGCGGAGCGTTGCTCAGCGCGCGCGACACGGTCGTAACGGCAAAGCCGGTCAGATCGGCGATGGTGCGCAGGGTCGGCTTGGCGCTTTTCAGCCGCGTGCCGGGGACAGAGGATTTGGGAGTGTCAGCCAATGAAATACTCCCTTGCGGCAATGACAAGCCGTTTTTGTAGCGTCAGACGCGGGCAGAGGCAATATGTTTATGCAAACGTTTTAAATGCAGGAAAACCGTAAGAATTTGTTGCGGTGCGGTATCGAAAATCGAGCTTATAAATACTATAATTCAGCGGGTTAAGCCTATTGTACGGCACAGGATGTGGAGCGCTTGACTTGCTGGGATTTATAACGTTTTAAATGAGCCAGCGGCAAAGGCCGCAAACCAATTGCTTCCCCGTTTGGCGGGGATGGCATTCAACGGCGGGGGAGGAGTTTCCCGCTCTACGACTTGCAAACGGGAGGATTACGATGCGCAAGTTTATGACGACGACAGCCATTGCAGCATTGATGATGACGGGCGGCGCGGTCATGGGCGGCACTGCCGTGCATGCGGCTGAAAATGTCGAAGTTCTGCATTGGTGGACATCCGGCGGCGAAGCGGCCGCTCTGGACGTTCTGAAGAAGGATCTGGAAACCAAGAACATCTCCTGGACCGACATGCCGGTTGCCGGCGGTGGCGGTACGGAAGCGATGACTGTGCTGCGCGCCCGCGTCACCTCGGGCAATGCCCCGACGGCGGTTCAGATGCTCGGCTTCGACATTCTCGATTGGGCCAAGGAAGGCTCGCTCGGCAATCTCGACGAAATCGCTGCCAAGGAAAACTGGGACAAGGTCATCCCGGCTGCCCTGCAGAAGTTTTCCAAGTATGACGGTCACTGGATCGCCGCACCGGTCAATGTCCACTCCACCAACTGGATGTGGATCAACAAGGCAGCGCTTGACAAGGCCGGTGGCAAGGAGCCGCAGAACTGGGACGAGCTGGTTGCTCTGCTCGATAACTTTAAGGCGCAGGGCATCACCCCGATCGCAGCTGGCGGCCAGCCATGGCAGGATGCGACCCTGTTCGACGCGGTCGTTCTTTCGCTCGGCACCGATTTCTACAAGCAGGCCTTTATCGATCTCGATCCGGCGGCTCTCGGCGGCGACAAGATGAAGACGGCGTTCGAGCGCATGACCAAGCTGCGGTCCTATGTGGACGACAACTTCTCCGGCCGCGACTGGAACCTGGCCTCGGCCATGGTCATCGAAGGCAAGGCCGGCGTGCAGTTCATGGGCGACTGGGCAAAGGGCGAATTCGTCAAGGCCAAGAAGGTGCCCGGCACCGACTTCGTCTGCATGCGCTATCCGGAAACCCAAGGTGCCGTAACCTTCAACTCCGACCAGTTCGCGATGTTCAAGGTTGCCGCCGACAAGGTGCCGGCGCAGATGGAAATGGCTGCCGCGATCGAAAGCCCGACCTTCCAGTCGGCCTTCAACGTGGTCAAGGGCTCGGCTCCGGCCCGCACCGACGTGTCGAACGAAGCGTTTGACGCCTGCGGCAAGAAGGCCATCGCCGATCTCGCCGATGCCGACAAGAACGGCAAGCTGTTCGGTTCCATGGCGCATGGCCATGCCAATCCGGCTGCTGTCAAGAATGCGATCTACGACGTCGTGACGCGCGAATTCAATGGTGAACTCACCGCAGAAGAAGCCGTCAAGGAACTGCCGGCCGCTGTGGCTGCCGCGCAGTAATCATTCTGCGAACAATGCCCCTCATCCGCCCTTCGGGCACCTTCTCCCCGTCATGACGGGGAGAAGGACCAGGCGGGAACCTCTGTAATCCCCTCTCCCCGCTTGCGGGGAGAGGGCTAGGGTGAGGGGCATCTTGCTGTATTCAATTCCTATAGAACGGTGGTATTCGCTATGGATAGCCGAAGCCGGCTGCAGGACCTTGTGCCAAAACTGGTACTCGCCCCCAGCTTTCTGATCGTCATTGTCTTCGTGTATGGCTTCATCGCCTATACCGGCTATCTGTCGGTCACCGACAGCAAGATGCTGCCCTCCTACAATTTCGTGGGCTTGAGCAACTATTCCAAGCTCTGGGCCCTGCCGCACTGGTGGCGGGCGATTTCCAACCTGGCGATCTTTGCGACGCTCTACATCGTCATCTGCTCGGTGCTGGGTCTTGGTCTTGCCATTCTGCTCGACCAGAAGATCCGCGCGGAAGGTCTGCTGCGGCCGATCTATCTCTATCCGATGGCGCTGTCCTTCATCGTCACGGGCACGGCCTGGAAATGGTTTCTCGATCCGGGCATCGGGCTTGAAAATACCATGCATCTGTGGGGTTGGGAGAGCTTTCAGTTCGCCTGGATCAAGGACCGCAACTACGCGATCTATTGCGTCGTCATCGCCGCCGTCTGGCAATCCACCGGCTTCATCATGGCGATGTTTCTGGCTGGCCTTCGCGGCGTCGACAACGAGATCATCAAAGCGGCACAGATCGACGGGGCGTCCTCCACGACGATCTACCGGCGGATCATCATTCCGCTGATGCGCCCGGTTTTCCTGTCGGCTTTCGTCGTGCTCGCCCATCTCGCCATCAAGGCCTATGACCTGGTCGTTGCGCTGACGGGCGGCGGGCCGGGGCAGGCGACCGAGCTGCCGGCGACCTTCATGTATTCCTACACGTTCACCCGCAATTCCATGGGCATCGGCGCCTCGTCGGCGATCATCATGCTGGCGATGATCTTCTCGATCATCATCCCCTATCTCTATTCCGAAATCAAAGGGGAGAAGCGCGTATGAGCGTCCAGAGCCCTGACAACGCCATTTCGTCCGGCCGCCTGACACGCGCGCTCATCTACACAGTGCTGATCCTGTTTGCGGCCTATTCGCTCCTGCCGCTCTACGTCATGCTGGTCAATTCCTTCAAGCCGCTGGATGAAATCCGCCAAGGCGGCATGTTGAACATTCCGCAGACCTGGACGCTGGATCCCTGGCGCTCGGCCTGGTCCACCGCGCAGATCGGCGTCCAGCCGACAGGCCTCAAGCCCTTCTTCATCAACTCGATCCTGATGGTCGTTCCCGCCGTTGCGATCTCCACGATCATCGGCGCGCTCAACGGTTATGTGCTGACCAAATGGCGCTTTCCCGGCTCCGGCATCTTCTTTGGCATGCTGCTGCTATCCTGCTTCATCCCGTTCCAGATCGTGCTGATCCCGATGGCGCGCATGCTCGGCATTTTCGGGCTTGCCGGAACGACGACCGGACTGGTCTTCGTGCACATCGTCTATGGCCTCGGCTTCACCACGCTGTATTTCCGCAATTATTACGAGGCGTTTCCGACCGAACTGGTGCGGGCCGCGCAGATCGATGGCGCCAGCTTCTTCCAGATCTTCCGGCGTATCCTTCTGCCGTCATCCGGTCCGATCATCGTCGTTTCCGTCATCTGGCAGTTCACCAATATCTGGAACGACTTCCTGTTCGGGGCTTCGTTCTCGGGCGCCAATTCGACGCCGATGACGGTGGCGCTCAACAATCTCGTTTCCTCCTCCACCGGGGTGAAGGAATACAATGTCCATTTCGCAGGCGCGATCCTTGCCGCCCTGCCAACGCTTGTCGTCTACATCGTTTCCGGCCGCTATTTCGTCCGCGGCCTGATGTCCGGCGCCGTGAAGGGTTAAAGCCATGTCCTTTCTGAAAATCACCGATCTGCGCAAGTCCTACGGCTCGCTGGAAATCCTGAAGAACATCAACCTAGAAATTGACGAGGGCGGCTTCCTGGTGCTGGTCGGCCCGTCCGGCTGCGGCAAGTCGACCTTGCTCAACACCATTGCCGGGCTCGAGCCGATCACCTCCGGCGAAATCTCGATCAACGGCAAATCGGTGGCGGGCCTGCATCCGTCCAAGCGCGACATCGCCATGGTCTTCCAGTCCTACGCGCTCTATCCGAACATGACGGTGGCCGGAAATATCGCGTTTGGCATGGAAATTCGCGGCGTGCCGAAGGACGAGCGCGACAAGGCAATCAAGCAGGTCGCCGACATGCTGCAGATCGGCCATCTGCTCGACCGCAAGCCAAGCCAGCTGTCCGGCGGCCAGCGCCAGCGCGTGGCCATGGGCCGGGCGCTGGTGCGCAATCCGCAGGTCTTCCTGTTCGACGAGCCGCTGTCCAATCTCGATGCGAAACTGCGCGTCGATATGCGCACCGAGATCAAGCGCCTGCACCAGCGCATGAAGACGACGATCGTCTACGTGACGCATGACCAGATCGAGGCGATGACGCTGGCGACCAAGATTGCCGTCCTGAAGGATGGCATCCTGCAGCAGTTCGGCACGCCGGCTGAGATCTACAACAATCCCGCCAATCTGTTCGTTGCCGACTTCATGGGTTCGCCGGCGATGAACCTCCTGACCGCCACGGTCGAAGGCGGCGGCAACGATCTGCGCGTCTCGCTGGTGCGCCCGGATTCCGAACCGCTGCATCTGCCGGTCGCCCAGGTCTCTGGCCTTGCCGCCTATAGCGGCAAGCAGGTCGTCTTCGGCATCAGGCCGGAAGCGCTCACCGATCCCGACGGCGCCGATCGCAATGCCCGCCTGCTGGTGGAAGGCGACTGCCTGATCGAGGTGGTGGAACCGGCAGGGTCTGATACGTTCGCGGTCACGAAGCTCGGCGGCAAGGAAGTCGTGGCGCGTCTGCGTGCCGACGCCCGCATCGCCCCCGGCCAGAATACCAGACTGGCCTTCAACCTGGACAAGGCGGTGTATTTCGATCCGCAAAGCCAGCAACGCATCGGCTGAGCCTTACCATGATCACGCAGCCCGACATCGTCATCATCGGCTCCGGTATCGGTGGAGCAACCGTCGCTTCCGCGCTGGCCGGCTCGGGCGCACGCGTAGCCATCCTCGAGCGTGGCGAGCGCCTTGCGGACACGCCGGAAACGCGCAGCTACCGCTCCATCTTCGTCGATGGGCATTTCCGGCCAAAGGAGATGTGGCGCGAACCGGACGGCACGGCGTTCAATCCGGGAAACTTCTACTTCGTCGGCGGCAATTCCAAGCTCTTTGGCGCAGTCCTGCTGCGCTATCGCGCCGAGGATTTTACCGAGATGCAGCATCTTGGCGGCGTCTCGCCGGCCTGGCCCTTTCCCTATGAAGAATTGGAGCCATGGTATGGGAAGGCGGAGCGGCTGTTCGATGTGCGCGGCGAGCTTGGACAAGATCCGACCGAGCCTTCTCACTCGACGCCCTATCCCCACGGTCCGGTCCCCGACGAGCCGTCGATCGCGCGCGCCCGCGCCGAGCTGACGGCGCAGGGGCTTCATCCGGCGACATTGCCGCTCGGCGTTGACATCGACGCCTGGCTGGCGGGCGGCCGCACGCCCTGGGATGGTTTCCCCAATACCGGCCAGGGCAAGAGGGATGCCGAAACCGCGCCGCTCGCCGCCGCGCTGAAGGACCCGAATATCGAGCTGATCACCTCCGCCCATGTCGAAACGCTGGAAGCGGGGCCGGGCGGCCGGATCGAGGCCGTGCATTACACCCATCACGGCGAGAGGAAACGGCTCTCCCCGAAGCTGGTGATCCTGTCGGCGGGTGCGATCAATTCCGCCGCGATCCTGCTGCGGTCCGGTGACGGGAAGGGGCTCGCCAACCGCTCCGATCAGGTCGGCCGCAATTTCATGAACCACAATTGCAGCGCAACGCTGGCGATCAACCCGTTCCGGCGCAACGACAGTGTCTACCAGAAGACGCTGATGGTGAATGATTATTACCTGACCGGTGGCCGCGACGGCCTGCCGCTCGGCAATGTGCAGCTGCTCGGCAAGATCAACGGCGACATTCTCAAGGCCAATGCGCCGCGTTACGCGCCGCGCTTTGCGCTCGATTTCATGGCGGGCCACGCCATCGACTGGTACATGATGACGGAGGATTTGCCGCATCCCGAAAGCCGCATCATGGTCGATGGCAAGGGCATCATCATGCAGTGGCGGCGCTCGAACATGGAAGCGCTGTCTGCGCTCGAAGTGAAAATGCGCGCGCATTTCAAGGCGGCGGGCTATCCGATCGTGCTGTCCCAACCGTTTGACAAGCGCACGCCCTCGCACCAGTGCGGCACGGTGCGTATGGGCAACGACCCGGCCACGGCACCGCTCGATCCGCTCTGCCGGGCCTTCGATCACCAGAACCTCTTCGTCGTCGATGCGAGCTGCCTGCCGACCTCGGCTGCGGTCAACCCGGCCTTGACGGTTGCGGCCCAGGCGTTGCGGGTTGCCGGTCATATCGTTGCGAAGGATCTGGCGGCATGAGCGAGCACAAACGCCCCGTTGCCATCGTCACCGGCGGCCGCCGCGGCATCGGGCTCGGCATCGCTACGGCGCTCGCCAACGACGGGTTCGATATCGCCATCACCGGTATCGGCGATGCCGATCAGGTGTCCGGCGTGCTGAAAAACCTTGAGGCGCTGGGCGTCCGGGCAATCTTCCTGAAAGCGGATATATCCGACCTTTCGGGCCATCAGGCGACGGTCGATGCGGTTCTGGCTGAGTTTGGCGGGATCGACTGCCTCGTCAACAATGCCGGCATGGCATCGGTGCTGCGCGGGGATTTTCTCGACCTTGTGCCGGAAAATTTCGACGTGATCATGGGCACCAATCTGCGCGGCACGGTGTTTTTCACGCAGGCGGTGGTGAGAGCCATGCTTTCCGCCGGTGCCAACGGGCCGCGCTCTGTGGTCAACATCACCTCGGTTTCTGCGGCGATGACATCTCCGGAGCGGCTGGATTACTGCATGAGCAAGGCCGGGCTTGCCGCCTTTTCGCAAGGCCTGGCGCTGCGTCTGGCAGAGACCGGTATATCCGTTTTCGAGGTGCGGCCCGGCATTATCCGCTCCGACATGACGGCGGGCGTGTCTGCGAAATACGACGCGCTGATCGATGGCGGTCTGGTGCCGATGAAGCGCTGGGGCGAGGCGGACGATATCGGCCGCATGGTGGCGGCGCTGGCAAACGGCAGTTTCGGATTTGCGACCGGGACGGTTGTTAACGCGGATGGCGGGCTGTCGATCGGGCGGTTGTAGGCGAGTTTTGGCTGGGAAGGGGCGGGGCGCACCCTCTTCTCCCCAGCGGGGAGAAGGTGGCCCGAAGGGTCGGATGAGGGGGAGCCAAGCACACGCGAATTTGCGGCGAGACCCCCTCATCGCTTCGCTGCGCTCAGCACTTCTCCCCGCTGGGGAGAAGAGGGAGCCTGCGGCTTGCTCCGTTTGAGATCGCTGAACAGCGATTGTGTTTTAAGGACGACGACATGAGCTACGATTACATCATCACAGGTGCCGGACCGGCCGGTTGCGTGCTGGCCAATCGGCTGACCGAAGACGCCGATGTCAAGGTGCTGCTTTTGGAGGCCGGGGGGAGCGATTGGAATCCGCTGTTTCACATGCCGGCCGGCTTTGCCAAGATGACCAAGGGCGTCGCCAGCTGGGGCTGGGAGACGGTGCCGCAGAAGCATATGAAGAACCGGGTGCTGCGCTATACGCAGGCCAAGGTGATCGGTGGTGGTTCGTCGATCAACGCGCAGCTCTATACGCGCGGCAATGCGGCCGATTACGATCTTTGGGCGAGCGAGGACGGCTGCACCGGCTGGGATTACCGCAACGTGCTGCCCTATTTCAAACGGTCCGAGGACAACCAGCGTTTCGCCGACGACTATCATTCCTATGGTGGGCCGCTCGGGGTCTCCATGCCGGTCTCCGGCCTGCCGATCTGCGATGCCTATATCCGCGCGGGCCAGGAGCTCGGCATTCCCTACAATCACGATTTTAACGGTAGGCAGCAGGCGGGCGTCGGTTTCTATCAGTTGACCCAGCGCAACCGCCGCCGTTCCTCGGCCTCGCTCGCCTATCTCAATCCGATCCGGACCCGCAAGAACCTGACGGTGCGGCTCGGCGCCCGCGTCACGCGGATCGTGCTGGAAGGGACACGCGCCGCCGGCGTCGAGGTCGCGGCCGCAAAGGGGCTCGAAATCATCCGCGCGGAGCGCGAGGTTCTGGTTTCCTCGGGCGCCATCGGATCGCCGAAGCTTCTGCAGCAGTCGGGCATCGGCCCGGCCGATCATCTGCGTTCTGTCGGCGTTGAGGTGAAACATGACCTGCCGGGCGTCGGCAGCAATCTGCAAGACCATCTCGACCTGTTTGTGATCTCAGAATGCACCGGCGACCACACCTATGACGGCGTCGCAAAGCTGCACCGTACCGTCTGGGCGGGGCTGCAATATGTGCTGTTCCGCTCCGGGCCGGTTGCCTCGTCGCTGTTTGAGACCGGCGGCTTCTGGTATGCCGATCCGGATGCGCGCTCGCCCGATATCCAGTTCCATCTCGGTCTCGGGTCGGGCATCGAGGCAGGTGTCGAGAAACTGAAGAATGCCGGCGTGACGCTGAACTCGGCTTACCTGCATCCGCGCTCGCGCGGCACCGTGCGGCTCTCGTCGTCCGATCCCGTCGCAGCCCCGCTGATCGATCCCAATTACTGGAGCGACCCGCATGATCGCAAGATGTCGCTCGAAGGCCTGAAGATCGCCCGCGAAATCTTCCAGCAGCAGGCGCTAAAACCCTTCATCATGGCCGAGCGGCTGCCGGGGCCGAAGGTGATGACCGATGACGAACTGTTCGACTACGGCTGCGCCAATGCCAAGACCGATCACCATCCGGTCGGGACCTGCAAGATGGGCACCGGCGCCGATGCGGTCGTCGGGCTGGACTTGAAGGTGCATGGGCTGCAGGGCCTGCGCGTCTGCGATAGTTCGGTCATGCCGCGTGTTCCCTCTTGCAATACCAACGGGCCGACGATCATGATGGGTGAAAAGGGGTCCGACATCATCCGCGGGCGGCAACCCTTGCCGGCCACCATCTTCAGCCATGAGCGCAACGACCAGCGGCCGCGGGCGCGCGCCGATATCCGATAGGAACCTGAAATGATCCGCCATTGTGTCTTCATCCGCTTCCAGTCCACCATCGCCGATGCCGAGCGTCAGTCGATACTTGCCGATATTGCCGCGCTGCAGCGGCTGGTTCCCGGCTATCTGGCGTTTACGGCGGGGGGGAATTCCAGCCCGGAAGGTCTCGGCAAGGGATACAATAGCGGCTTCATCATCGACTTCGCCGATGTTGCGGCGCGTGACGCTTATCTCGTCCATCCCGCCCATGAAAAGGCTGGCGGCCGCATCGTGGCGGCGGCCGAGGGCGGTATCGATGGCGTCTTCGTCTATGATTTCGAGATTGCGGGCTGAGTTTTGATGATCGCCGAACCCCGCGCCTTCCTGACGAGCCTGTTTGAGGCTGCCGTCAAAGCCGCCGATCCCCTGGCGGCCATCCGCGCCCATCTGCCGGAAAAGCCCAAGGGACGCACGATCGTTGTCGGTGCCGGAAAAGCGGCAAGCCAGATGGCGGCGGCGTTCGAAAGCCTGTGGGATGGACCTCTGGAAGGCGCAGTCGTTGCCCGCCATGGCCCGGTCGCCCCTTGCAAGCGCATCCGGGTCCTGCAATCGGCCCATCCGGTCCCGGACGAGGCCGGACTTGCAGGATCGGCCGCGTTGCTGGCGCTGGTCGAGGGGCTGACGCCGGACGATCTGGTGGTGGCCCTGATTTCGGGCGGGGGGTCCTCGCTTTTGCCCGCGCCGCCGGCAGGCCTGACCCTCACCGACGAAATCGCCGTCAACCGGGCGCTGCTTGCTTCCGGCGCGCCGATCTCGGCAATGAACGTGGTGCGCAAGCATATCTCCCGCATCAAGGGTGGACGGCTGGCCTTTGCCTGCGCCCCGGCGCGGGTGGTCAGCCTGATCGTATCGGATGTACCCGGCGACAATCCCGCCTTCGTCGCCTCCGGGCCGACCATTCCCGATGTCTCCACGCCCGCCGATGCGCTTGCCGTCATCAGCCGCTACGGAATGACGCTGCCTGACAGCGTGATGCGGCACCTGCAATCGGAGCAGTCGGCAGCGCACGGGCCGGACCATCCCGCATTCGCCGGCCATGAGCATCATATCATTGCCTCTGCCAGCGTATCGCTGGAAGCTGCGGCTGCGCAGGCGCGGGCGCTTGGCGTCGAGGCCGTCATCCTGTCGGATGCGATCGAGGGAGAGGCCCGCGATATCGGCCGGATGCATGCGGCGATCGCGCGCGAGACGGCGCTGCGCAACCGGCCGTTTTCAAAGCCGGTGGTGATCCTGTCCGGCGGCGAAACAACGGTGACGATTTCGGGCGATGCCTATGGCAAGGGCGGCCGCAACAGCGAATTCCTGCTGTCGCTTGCGCTGGATATCGACGGCCTTGACGGCGTGCATGCGCTGGCCGCCGATACCGATGGCATTGACGGGTCCGAGGACAATGCCGGCGCTTTTGCCGATGGCGCGACCACGGCCCGCATGCGCGCGGCAGGCGCCGATCCGCGCGAGCATCTCGCCCGCCACGATGCCTGGAGCGCATTTCATGCGAGCGGCGATCTCTTCGTGCCTGGCCCGACCGGCACCAATGTCAACGACCTCAGGGCGATGCTGATCGTTTAAGACAGCATCGGAAAACCGGCATGCGCGGCCATCCAGCCGCTGCAAAGCGGGTAACTGTGGATATTGTAGATATTGCGCATATGGGCTGGAACAATTCCGGGAGGCATGCGTTGCCCGCCATCGAAGGTTCGAGATTCCGCACTGCGGGAGTTGCCGCCAGTTGTGAACTTCTTTCCTTCGGAGACGATGAATGGACGTGAACGATGAAGGGGGCTTCTCAAACCAATATCGTTCCCCTATGCCGCGCTCCGCAGAACGCACATGATGTATGTACGGAAGTTTGAAAATGAGTTGCAAAATCCTGGTGGTCGAAGACGAAATATTCGTTGCCACCGAAATTGAGTATCTGGTCGCAGAACTTGGGCATAACCCGATCGGCATCGCTGCGGACCGGGTATCGGCTTTCAACCTCGCGCCGTTCGCCGAGATCGCTCTGGTCGATCTCAATCTACGCGATGGGCCGACAGGAACCGAGATCGGCCGCATGCTGGCCGAACAGCACGGGGTCACGGTGTTGTTCATGACTGCCAATCCGTCACAGCTTGCCGATGGCGTTCCGGGCACGGTTGGGGTGATTTCCAAGCCGGTTGGTGAAGACGACCTGCGCCAGGTGGTCAGCTATGCGGTCGCCAAGCGGAATTCGGTTGCAGCCGACGTGCCGCCACGTCTGCGGGTCTTCCAGTAAATTTTTCTCAGCGCGGCGTCATGGCCGCGCCGCAAGCTTGCTGCTGCGCACGATCGAGGCGAGCGGCACCGTCACATGGACGCGCACGCCATCCTCGTCCCATTGACGATGAAATTGTCCCCCGAGCTGCCCTTCGACGCTGATCCGCATCAGGCGCGACCCGAACCCTTCCTGGTCCGGTTGGCGCACAGCAATTTCATTGCCGCTTTCCTTCCATTCCAGCACGTAGTTTTCACCGTCGTGGCGGCCCGCAATGGCCAGGCGTCCGCCGGCATGGGACAGGGCGCCATATTTGGCGGAATTGGTCGCGAGTTCATGCAGAAGCAGCGCCAGCGGCGTGGCGGCGCTGTCGCCGATGACGGTGTCGTCGCCTGCAAAGATGATCCGGCTTTCCATATCCTCCAGCCCATAGGGCTCGAGCAGCCGCTGTGTCAGGCCGAAGATGCTGGTTTCCAGATCCACCGGTCGCGACGTCCGGCTGTGCGGTCGGACGAAATCATGGGCGCGGCCCATCGCTTCGATGCGCTTGCGCAGGAGATCGGCAAAGCCGCGCGATTCAGGCGCTGAACGGGCGGACAGGCTGATGATACCGCTCAAAACTGAAAAGATGTTCTTAATGCGGTGGCTGAGTTCGTGCGCAACGATCTCGCGTTCGGCCTGAACCATCTTGGTGTCGTGAATATCCGTGCAGGTGCCGTACCAGCGGATGATCCCGCCGCTGTCATTGCGAATGGGCAATGCGCGTCCGAGCACCCAGCGATAGACGCCGCTGTGATGGCGCAGGCGGTATTCCACCTGATAGGCCTCTCCCGTCTGCAACGATTGGCGCCAGGTGGCCCAGGCGCGTTCGCGGTCCTCCTCGTGGAACATGCCGTTCCAGCCCTCGCCATCGGTCGATCCCTCTAGAACGCCGGTGAATTCGTACCAGCGGGCATTGTAATAGTCGTGAAAACCATCCGGAAGCGTCGACCAGACCATCTGCGGCATGGCATCGGCAAGGGTGCGAAAGCCGATTTCAGAGCGGGCATGCGCCTCAAGCGCTTCCTTTTGGGCGGTGATATCGACGGAGACGCCGGGAAACCGGATGCATGTACCGTGTTCGTCGATCAGCGGCTGGCCTTCGGCAAGCACCCATTTGATGCTGCCATCTTCCTGAACAAGCCGGTATTCCTTTGAAAAGCGCCCGCCGGTTTGCATGGCGTTCTGCATGGCGCCGCCGACCTGTTGGACATCGTCGGGATGGATCGTGCGGATGAAATCCGCAATCGGGGCGCCATGGCGCGCGACCTTGGGATCGACGCGGTAGAGTTGCGCGAACTTTTCGTCGGAATAGACACGATCTTCAGGAACATGCCAGTCCCAGGTACCGACAACGGCGGAGCTGCCAAGCGCCAGCGAAAGCTGTTCGCGGCTGTGGGCCAGTTCCTGTTCGGCAGTCACACGCTTGGTCGTCTCGACGACCAGGGCGAGGACTGCGACGGTGCTGCCGTCGTCATCCAGGATCGGGCTGTAGTCGAGATCGAGCCAGACGTTTTCCGCCATGCCATTGCGATGGAACGTAAACTCCTGGTCCTCAAAGGACAGGCTCTCGCCGGCAAATACGCGACCGATAATATCGGCGTTGAAGTCCGCCACCTCAGGCCATGCGGAAAGGACCGATGCGCCGAAACAATCCGGGTGGCGGCCGCCGGCGATGGCGATATAGCCGTCATTGTAGAGCATGATGCCGTCGCGCCCGGCCAGCAGCGCCATGGGGATCGG
Source organism: Rhizobium sp. Root483D2 (assembly GCF_001426685.1). Classification (GTDB taxonomy): domain Bacteria; phylum Pseudomonadota; class Alphaproteobacteria; order Rhizobiales; family Rhizobiaceae; genus Pararhizobium; species Pararhizobium qamdonense. The sequence continues at coordinate 99,918 of NZ_LMFB01000020.1, forward strand.
CGATGCCAGCAGCATCCGGCAGGCAGCCTTCAGTGCGTCAGGCCAGCCGTCGAGGGCCCCAAGACTTGTCGTCGCCCAATTCAAGCCATTGAACCGGCGCAGCATCTCGCTGGCGGCAAGTTTGGCTGGGATCTTTCCCCCTGATCGGGAAAACAAAGACGACTGACTATCCATGCGCTCTCAAATGCTCTGACGGGCGGCCCTCATCGGGCCTTGGCGAGAACCCGGCATATAGAGAGGGTTTGCCGGAAGTCATCCTTTGCACACGGTTTTTCTTCATCGGCACTTACCAAGGCGGAGCGAATATTCGCCCGGTCCGGACGGGTCAGAACGTTCAGCCGGCGTCCTTCTCTGGCTGCCCGTCCGGCTCTTTTTCGAGGCATCACACCGGAACAAATTCACCTTTTGCCCGTTCCTGCGATGTGGTGGAGGAAGCATTTATGTTCATTCGGTTGGGTTACGAAATAGGCATCAGCTGCGATCAGCCGACCCCGATGATGACGTTTTTGTCGGTGGATCGCGCCAGACGGCATGATATCGTCAGCGAACGCGGACCGATTTCCGATCCTGTCGTCAAGATGGGGGAAGTGACCGATCCTTTTGGCAATGTCTGCATGCGTATGGTCGTTCCAGCCGGCGGGCTGCGTCTCAGCTATGATGCGGTGATCAAGGACAGTGGCCGGCCGGACCCGGTCAACAGGGCCGCACAGCAGGTGCCGGTCGAAAACCTGCCCGCCGAATGCCTTCCCTATCTTTCCGCCAGCCGCTATTGCGAGACCGACCGTTTCGGCGCACTTGCCTGGCGTCTGTTCGGCGAAGTGGAACCGGGCTGGGCCCGTGTACAGGCAATCTGCGACTACGTGCATCAGCGCCTGACCTTCAGCTATGGCTATACGGCGACGCTGCGCACAGCGATGGAAGCGCATGATGAGCGGTCGGGCGTATGCCGCGATTATGCGCATCTTGCCGTGGCGCTCTGCCGTGCGATGAATATGCCCGCGCGTTACGTCAACGGCTATATGGGCGATTTCAGCGAAACCGATCATCCAGCCCCCATGGATTTCAACGCCTGGTTCGAAGTCTACCTTGACGACCGGTGGTATACGTTCGATGCCCGCCACAATGCCCCGCGCATCGGCCGGGTCGCGGTTGCGCGAGGCCGCGATGCCGCCGACATTCCGCTGATCCAGACATTCGGCAAGCATGAATTGACGACGTTCAAAGTGTGGACCTCAAAGGAAACGGACAGTGCGTTGACCAAGCGGCATAGCCGGGCGGATGTGTCGCTTTTGACGCCGTGGTTCAGCGAACGCTGGTCCAAGCTCGTGCAGCAGCGGGAGCTGGAGCGGGGGCATTGAGAGTGGCCGGGTATTTCGCCCGGTGAAAATCATGCTTCAGGTTGGTTTTTTCCTTAACCGCGCAAAAGGTAGAAAATAATCTCTATAAACTTGGTGTAAAATAGCGGAGAAAAGTACCAGACACAGTCGCCCTTCAGGCTTCTGATAATCTGCAACAACTCAAGTGGAGGACATTATGCAAGGTTCGAAACCAGTCATGCAGAAAAGTCCGGTGAGCTACAGCGTTCATCCGGCACCGCAGTTTTCCTGGACAATGGCCGCGCAGGCCACAGCCCTTGCCGCCGCCTTCCTGTTCGTGACAGCGCTGGTTTTTGGCGCGATTTGAGCGGTCCAATCAAAAAATTAACATTTTCAGGCCCTTGCGTCCCTCCGGATGTAGGGGCCTTGCGTTTAGGGGTACACGAGAAGATTTCTTGCACTGCGATCCATGCGTGCTCTTCCTCTTAAAAACCCATCCGGCCCAGCTGATTTGACCCCGTGGCGCATATGCCGCAATCGACGGCGGTTGCGGACGGCCACATCATCCCCCTTGCCGTCAGTCTTGCGGATATCGTAGCCTTGCCGTCTGAGATCCGACCCTCCTTCGTGTGAGGAGTGTCGGAGCGAAGCGGTTGGGAGGGATGCCTGTTGTTTCAAAGTGGGTCCTTCCGCAACCCTGCCCAGGAGGGGGAGGGGTTTTTACGGCGCCTGCAGCAACCGCTGCGGCGGCTCAAGCGAGTTTTCAGCGGTGAACGCTATCGCCAATCGATCCCGGTTGGCGCACTGAAAAACAGAAGACGATCAGACGGGAAGGACAAGAAACATGCTCGACAAGCGCAAATTCTACATCAACGGCGAATGGGTCGCTCCCCTTGTGGCCAACGATCTCGAGGTTTTGAACCCGGCGACCGAAAAGCCGGTCGCGGTGATTTCCATGGGAAGTGCTGCGGATATCGACCGCGCCGTCGCCGCTGCCAAAACGGCTTTTGCGACCTATAGCCGCACGACGACGGAAGAGCGGCTGGCCCTTCTGGAAAAGCTGCTTTCCATCTACAAGCGCCGCTACGAAGAGATGGCGCAGACCATCACGCTGGAGCTTGGCGCGCCGCTGTCCATGAGCCGCGAACAGCAGGCCGATGTCGGCGTTGGCCATCTCCAGGGCTTTATCGACGCGCTGAAGCGCCTGCACAGCCGCGAAGTGCTGCCCAATGGCGATGTCATGCTGCGCGAGCCAATCGGCGTCTGCGGCCTGATCACGCCCTGGAACTGGCCGATCAACCAGATCGCGCTGAAGGTGGTGCCCGCCCTTGCGACCGGCTCGACCTGCGTGCTGAAGCCATCGGAATTCACGCCGCTGAACGCGTTGCTTTATGCCGAAATGGTGCATGAGGCCGGCTTTCCGGCCGGCACGTTCAACCTCGTCAATGGCGATGGCCCGAACGTCGGGGCCGCACTCTCCAAGCACAAGGACGTCGATATGATGTCGTTCACGGGCTCGACCCGCGCCGGCATCGCCGTCAGCAAGGATGCGGCCGAAACGGTCAAGCGCGTGACGCTGGAGCTTGGCGGCAAGTCGCCGAACATCGTCTTCGAAGATGCCGATCTTGAAGACCGGGTTTCCGGCAGCGTGCTGGAATGCTTCAACAATTCCGGCCAGTCCTGCGATGCGCCAACGCGTCTCCTGGTACAGAAGTCGGTCTATGACAAGGCCGTCGAGATCGCCACGCGGGTCGGAAGCGAGGCGAAAGTCGGCAATCCCGCCGAGGAAGGCAGCCATATCGGGCCGCTGGTCAGCGATGTCCAGTTCGGCCGGGTGCAGGCCCTGATCGAGGCTGGCATTGCCGAAGGTGCGCGTGTTCTCGTCGGCGGTGCCGGCAAGCCGGACGGTTTTGAGACCGGCTATTTCGTCAAGCCGACGATCTTTGCCGATGTCAACAATACCATGCGCATTGCCCGCGAAGAGGTGTTCGGTCCGGTGCTTGCCATCATGCCGTTCGAGACCGAAGAGGAAGCGATCGAGATCGCCAACGACACCAATTACGGGCTTGCGGCTTACGTCCAGACCGGTGATCCCAAGCGCGCCGAACGCGTTGCCGCACGGCTTCGCGCCGGCATGGTCCATATCAACGGCGGGCCGCATCGCTATGGCAGCCCGTTCGGCGGCTACAAGCAATCCGGCAATGGCCGCGAAGGCGGCCGTTTCGGGCTCGAGGATTTCCTCGAAGTGAAGACTGTTCACCGGCCTGACGCCGCCTGATGATTGGCTGAGTTAACTTTTGGTGCGACCCCATTTACCGTCATCCTCGCCCTCGAGGCGAGGATCCAGAGTCGGACACTGAACCGAGCAAGAGAAAACTGACCCAGATGTCAGTCATCTCCGTGCTTGTCATGAAAACCGAGCTGGCCCCAAGTTTCTGGGTTGAGAGACTTTCTGACCCGACGGACATCGGGTGGCTGGATCCTCGCCTCAGGGCGAGGATGACGGGGTGTGTGAAGGGCGAAGATGACGGGGTGGGTGATATGCCCGCAGGCACGTGCTTGCGGGCATTGGTTCACGAACTCTCATCATCCCATCAGGAGAAGTCGCTGTTTCCCGGCGGGGCGTTCTGATACCTGCAGAGCGTTATCGCGCCGGCGGATTGCGCCGTGCCAGACCTATGGACAGCGCCCGTGTCAGAGACCGTACTTCCCTCACCATCGAAACCGGCCTCGCCATCGGCCAACCGGCTTGCGCTGATCGCCCTGTTGATCGGCGGTGCCGCGATCGGCGGTTCGCCCATTTTTGTGCGGCTGTCGGAAGTCGGGCCGATGGCAACGGCATTCTGGCGGGTGGCGCTGGCGCTTCTGCCGCTCGTCATCTGGTCGAAAACGGCGGGGCATACCGTCACCGATCAGCGGCCGGCCGGACTTGCCGATTACGGCTTGCTGGTGCTGCCCGGCATCTTCCTTGCCGTCGATCTCGCGGCCTGGCATCTGGCACTGCACATGACCTCGGTTGCCAACGCGACCCTGCTTGCCAATCTGGCGCCGATCTTCGTGACGCTTGGCTCATGGCTGTTGTTTCGCGCCCATGTCAGCGGCGTGTTCATTGCCGGCCTTGCAACGGCGCTGGCTGGGGTCGTCATCCTGAAGGGCGGGCCGATGGCGCTGGGCGACGGCCAGCTGGCCGGCGATGCCACGGCGGCGCTGGCGGCGGTATTTTACGCCGGCTATATCCTGTCGATCGGCCGGCTCCGCAGCCGCTTTTCCACCAACCGTATCATGATCTGGAGCACGGCATCGGCCGCGCTCTGCATGTTGCCGATCGCCTTCTTCTTCGAGGCGAGCTTCATGCCCACCGCCCTGTTCGGCTGGGCCATCCTGTTCGGGCTTGCCTTCATCAGCCATGCCGGCGGGCAGGGGCTGATCATCTATGCGCTCGCTTTCCTGCCGCCGGCATTTTCGTCGCTGACGCTGCTGTTGCAGCCGGTCGTGGCGGCGATCCTCGCATGGCTGCTGCTTAGCGAACCCGTCGGCCTGATGCAGGCCATCGGCGGCGCGATCGTGCTGGCGGGCATCCTGATCGCCCGCCGCGGCTGATGTTGCCCGACCCGGGGATCAGACTTCCTGATCAGATCCCGGGCAGATTGAATCCGGAAAGCCGTTCCTCAAGCTTCAGGATGGTCTGCGCATCCGCATTGGCGAAGGCAAAGCGCAGATAGCCTTCCTGGCCCTCGCCGAAATAGTCGCCGGGCAGGCAGACGATGCCGGCGATCTTTGCCAGCTTTTCGGCGACGAATTCCGAGCGGATATCCGGATAGGGATGGCGGATATAGGCGAAATAGGCGCCGATCGCCTGCAATTTCCAGCCCTTCAGCTTGCCCATGACGTGGCGGAGCGCGTCGGCGCGCGTGGCGATTTCGGCCCGGTTGCCCGCTCGCCAGTCTGCCAGCGCGGGAATGGCCTTGGCGACGGCCGATTGCGCCGAGCGCGGGGCGCAGATCTGCAGATTGTCCATGATCTTGGCAACCTGCTCGACCATGGCCGGTCCCGCGGTGATGGCGCCCAGACGGTGGCCGGGAATGCAGAAAGATTTTGAGAAGCTGTAGAGGCAGACGATACTGTTCTGCCAGCCCTTGATCGACAGGAGATCATGCGGCGCGCCGCTGCCGTCGGGCAGGAAGTCGCGATAGGTCTCGTCGAGGATCAGCCAGGTGCGGTTGGCGCGGCACAGATCGTAGATCCGGTGCAGAAGCGCCGGTGGATAGACGGCGCCGGTCGGATTGTTGGGCGTTACCAGCGCCAGCGCGCGGATGCCAGGTTTCAGCGCTGCGGCAATGGCATCGACATCCGGCAGGAAGCCGCTGCCCGCATCGCACGGTACCAGTTCGACGCCGATGCCGAGCATTGCCAGCGTCGTCTGCTGGTTGAAGTAGAAGGGATTGGTCATCAGGATCGTATCGCCTGCACCGGCAATCGCCATGGCGGTGCAGATGAAGGCCTGGTTGCAGCCGGAGGTGATGTGGATGTTTTCACGTCCGATCTTGGCGTCGTAGAGGCCGGAAACATGCTGCGCATAGGCGCTGCGCAGGACATCCTCGCCTTCGATGGCGCCATAGCCGGTGAATGAGGGGGAGGCGGCGGCCTCGCCTAGCCAGGTCAGCATGTCGGGATGGGCGGGATAGCCGGGCACGGCTTGGCTGAGATCAATCAGCGGTCCGCGCGCGCCGTCATAGTCCTTGGCCCAGGCCAGAACGGACGGCACGGGCGGCGGCGAGAGCTTGGCGATCAGCGGATTGAAATGCGGCATCGGATTGTCCTGTGGTTCCTAAGACGTGACTGATTAATCTTGCGGTTCTTATGATTTGGCCCGCCGTTTCGGCGTCGGCTCCGGACGCCTGCTGCGGGCGGGCGAGGAGACGGGCTGAAAGCTGTCCTTGGCGGGGAGGCGTTCGGGCGCGCTCACCTTGTGAGTGCGGGCGCGGATGATGGTGCGTGCCGAGGTCTGTAGCTCCGGCATGGGGTCGTTTTCAAGGGCCGAAAACAGCCAGTCGATGAAGACCTTGACGATCGGCGCCGCGCGGTTTTCGTTGCGGCAGGCGACATAGAAGGCATCGTTGGCCGGAACGGTGAGATCAAAGGGGGCGATCAACTCGCCCTTGGCAATCAGGCTGCCGGCCGTAATGGTATCGCCAAGCGCCACGCCCTGATTGTGCAGCGCCGCCTCCGTCGAAAGCCGGGCGTCGCTCATGAAGTGCTGGCGGCCGCGCTGGATATCGATGCCATCGGCGGCGGCAAGCCAGGTGTTCCATTCGCGCCCGTCATCGCCATGCAGGATCACATGATCGCGCAGATCGCGCAGCGAGCGCAACGGCCGCATGTTGAGGAGGGTGGGGCTGACGACCGGAAACAGCTCCAGCCGGCTCCACAGCCGCGCCCAGCAATCGGGCCAGTTGCCGTCGCCATAGAGCAGGCAGATATCGACATCGGCAGAAAAAAGATTGGCGGCATCGTTGGAGGCGATCAGCGTCAGTTGCACGTCGGGGAACTGTTCGGTGAACTGATGCAGGCGCGGGATCATCCAGAAGGACAAAAGCGCCGGCACGCAGACGATCCGCAGCTCGCCGCTGGTGGTCGGCCGCGTCATCGCGGCGGTGGCGGCGGCTATGCCTTCAAAAGCGTGGGTGACGGCGGGCAGGAGCAGCGCGCCTTGCGAGGTGAGTTTCAACCGCTTGCCGCCGCGTTCGAACAGGGCGGCGTTGAAGGATAGTTCGAGCGCTCTTATCTGATGGCTGATTGCGCCATGGGTGACGTTCAGCTCGCGGGCGGCGGCCGAAACCGAACCACGCCGGGCGGTCGCCTCGAAGGCGCGCAAAGGGTTCAGCGGGGGCAGGCGGCTGGACAAGAGGCACGCTCCGGGGCGTCGATCATGATGTTAGTTTTTCTCACATCAAACGCTATAACAATGTCAATTGATTTTCCAATGAAATTGTTTCCTAATGTGATCAACAAAGGCAAAAGCCTGGGGAACATGCATCCGGACGCTTCTCTGGCAAACAGGGGCGGTTTTCCGGCTTTTGGCGGCACGAGCAGCGCATTTCACGCTCGATAACCATTAGAATCGCACGGTTTTCCAGGCCCAACACGAGGTCAAGCGGATATGGCGTGGGATGACAGCAAGCTCAACGAACTGAAGGCGAAGTATGGCGAAGCCCATGGTGGCGAGATGTTCGACCCGACCTTCCGCAAGGTTGCCGACAAGATCTTCTCCAAGAACGGCACGCGCCTTGCGCCTTACTCCGGCGTTCCGACCTTCCTGATGGCGCCCTATGTGCCTGTCGATGCCAACGAGCCGGATTTCGGCAATCTGCAGGTTGCCATTGTCGGCGTGCCGATGGATCTTGGCGTTACCAACCGTCCGGGCTCGCGTTTCGGGCCGCGCGCCATGCGCACCATCGAGCGCATCGGCCCCTATAATCACGTGCTCGGCTGCGCGCCCGTGCATGACCTGCGCGTGGCCGATATCGGCGACGTGCCGTTCCAGAGCCGCTACCGGCTCGAACTCAGCCATGACGATATCGAAAAGCGCATCAACCAGATCGTCGAGGCCGGCGTGGTGCCTTTGTCGGTCGGCGGCGACCACTCGATCAGCCATCCGATCCTGAAAGCCGTCGGCAAGAAGCGCCCGGTCGGCATGATCCATATCGATGCCCATTGCGATACCGGCGGCGCCTATGACCTCACCAAGTTCCATCATGGCGGTCCGTTCCGCAACGCTGTGCTCGACGGCGTGCTCGATCCGACCCGCACGATCCAGATCGGCATTCGCGGCTCCTCCGAATATCTCTGGGAGTTCTCCTACGAGTCCGGCATGACCGTCATTCATGCCGAGGACGTGACCGGCATGGGCATTCCGGCCATCATCGAGAAGGCGAAGACGATCGTCGGCGACGGCCCGACCTATCTGTCCTTCGATATTGACAGCGTCGATCCCAGCTTTGCGCCGGGCACGGGCACCCCCGAAATCGGCGGTCTCACCACCCGCGAAGTGCTGGAGCTGATCCGTGGCCTGAAGGGGCTGAATCTCGTCGGCGGCGATGTCGTCGAAGTCGCGCCGCAATATGATTCGACCACCAACACAGCGCATGTCGGCTCGCAGGTCCTGTTCGAAATCCTGAGCCTGATGGTGTTCAGCCCGTTCGTCAACGGGACAAGGGATTAGGGCATTTTCTCTTCTCCCCAGCGGGGAGAAGGTGCCCGAAGGGCGGATGAGGGGGCCGAACGCTCCGAACTGCCGACCGCCCCCTCATCGCCTCGCCTGCGCTCGGCACTTCTCCCTGCGGGGGAGAAGGGATACGCGGCAAACTCCGTTGCTCCGGGCAGTTTTGGGGAGCTAACGGCAAATTCGATCGTCCCCTCTCCCCGTTTACGGGGAGAGGGTTAGGGTGAGGGGCACGTCCCCAATCCGAATACCGTGCCTGCCACAAACAAAAATCACAAAGGGGAATACCATGACCACACTCTCAACCTTTAAATCCGGTCTTACCGCCGCGCTGATGCTGAGCTGTGCCGTGCTCGGTTTCGCATCCGCCGCCAATGCCGATGCGATCGACGACATCACCAAGGCGGGCGTGCTGAATGTCGGCGTGTTTGCCGATTTTCCGCCCTTTTCGTCTGCCAGCGCCGACATGAGCCTGAAGGGCTATGACATCGACGTTGCGCAATATATTGCCGATAGCCTGAAGGTGAAGCTGGTTCCGGTGCCGGTCACCGGTCAGAACCGCATCCCGTATCTCACTGAAAAGCGCGTCGATCTGCTTGTCAGCGTCGGCTACAGCAAGGAGCGCGCCGAAGTCATCGATTTCGCCGCAGCCTACGCGCCCTACTACATCGCCGTCATCGGCCCGGCCGCCATGGACGTCAAAGGCAAGGAAGACCTTTCCGGCAAGTCCATCGCCGTCAACCGCGGCACGCTGGAAGACACCTCGCTGACGGAAGCCGCCCCCAAGGATGCCGATATCAAGCGTTTCGACAACTACAACTCGGTGATCCAGGCGTTCATATCCGGCCAGACGGAACTGATGGTTGTCGGCAATGATGTCGGCGCCCAGGTTCTGGCCCGTCAGGAAGCCTTGAAGCCGGAACAGAAATTCCAGCTCATGACCTCGCCTTCGCATCTCGCGCTGAACAAGGGCGAAGACCGGCTGAAGGCGGCGGTCAACGATGCCGTTGCCAAGATGCTGGCCGATGGCAAGCTGGATGCGAGTTCGCAAGCCTGGCTGAAAGTGCCGCTCAATCCTGAAAACCTGAAGGATTGATCCTTTGGGCTATGTGCTCGACTTCGGCTGGCTGAGCGATGCGGTCTCCCTGATCGCAAGCGGTGCGGCCATGACGATGTTCCTGATCGCGGTGTCGGCTGTTGCCGGCATCGTGCTCAGTGTTCTGGGTGCAGCAGCGCGGCGCAGCCGCTACGCTCTGTTGCGCCGCGCGATTGCCGCTTATGTCGAGCTTATCCGCAACACGCCGTTTCTGGTGCAGCTGTTCTTCATCTTCTTTGGGCTGCCCAGCCTCGGCATCCGCCTCGATCCGGTGGTGGCTGCGATCCTGGCGATGACTCTGAACATGACGGCCTATACGACGGAGATCGTTGGCGCCGGTCTCGATGCGGTGCCCAAGGGACAGAAGGAGGCGGCGCTTGCGCTTGGCCTGCGGCCCCGCCTGGTGTTTATCAAGATCGTGCTGCCGCAGGCGCTGAAGGTGATCTTCCCGGCGCTGACCAGCCAGATCGTCATCATGATGCTGGAATCGGCCGTCGTCTCGCAGATCGCCGTGCGCGAGCTCACCTATGAGGCAGATCTCCTGCAGGCCCGAACGTTCCGGGCCTTCGAGACCTATTTCATCGTGACGCTCGTCTATCTTGCCATGAGCATCGGCCTGCGCCGCTTGCTCGTCGCCGGCGGCAACCGCTTTCTGGCGGGAGGCGTGTCGTGATCGAATTCACCCTTTGGGACATCATCCGCAATTTGCTTCTGGCGGCGCGCTGGACCATCCTTCTGTCGGCCGTCGCCTTCGTGGGCGGCACGATCGTCGGCCTTGTCATCCTGTTCATGCGCATTTCCAAGCGGCGCTGGGTGCAGCGCTTTGCCGAATATTATATCGGCCTGTTTCAGGGCACGCCGCTGTTGATGCAGCTGTTTCTGCTGTTCTTCGGCCTGCCGCTGATCGGCCTGCGCATCGAGCCCTGGACGGCTGCGGTACTGGGCCTGACGCTGTGCGCCAGCGCGTTTCTGGCGGAAATCTGGCGCGGCGGCGTGCAGGCGGTGCCGCTTGGGCAATGGGATGCCGGCAGCAGCCTGGGATTGCATTATCTCAAGCAGTTGCGGCTGATCGTCCTGCCGCAGGCCTTTGCGATGACGCGGGCGCCGACGGTCGGCTTTCTGGTGCAACTGATCAAGAGCACGGCCTTGACATCGATCATCGGATTTGAGGAACTGGTCAGGACCTCGAATGCGATCAACAATGCGACCTTCGAGCCGTTCAAGGTCTATGGCTTCGTGGCGCTGATCTATTTCGCCTTGTGTTTTCCGCTGACGCGCTACGCCAAGATGCTGGAGCTTCGCGCGCTAAAACACTGATCAATCCGTGGTCCGGGGCTTGCAAGCCGGACCAAAAATTGGGAACAGACCGGAAGCCACAAAGACGGCACCGGCATAGAACAGGAGAACTAGGATGACAGACTTTCTCAAACAGACGATCGGCCGCCGCGCCGTGCTCGGTGCCGGCCTTGCCGGTGCATCGATGCTGGCCATGCCGTCCATCCTGCGCGCGCAGGAAAAGTCGCTGAAGGTCGGCGTCTATGGCGGCTACTTCAAGGATTCCTTCGACAAGAACATCTTCCCGGATTTCACCAAGGCGACTGGCATTGCCGTCGAGGCGATCGCGGAGCCGACCGGCGAAGCCTGGCTGGTGCAGCTCGATCAGGCCGCCAAGGCAGGCCAGGCTCCGGCCGACGTGTCGATGATGTCGCAGGTGGCGATGTTGAAGGGGCAGGCGACCGACCTTTGGGCGCCGCTCGACATGGCGAAGATCCCCAATGGCGCAAACCTCATCGAGCGGTTCGTCAACAAGTATCCGGACGGCCGCGTCGCCGGCATCGGTGCCGTGTCCTGGTACATCACGCTCGTTACCAATACCGACGTCTACAAGGAAGCCCCGACATCCTGGCAGGCGTTCTGGGATCCGGCAAATGCCGACAAGCTCGGTCTCCTGGCGCTGGTGTCCAATTCCTTCCTGCTCGAAGTGACAGCCAAGACCTTCTTTGGCGGCACCAATGCGCTGGATACGGAAGAGGGCGTCCAGAAGGCCTTCGACAAGCTGGCCGAAGTCAAGCCGAACGTGCGCCTGTGGTACCGTGACGAAGCCCAGTTCGAACAGGCGCTGAAATCTGGCGAAATCCCGATGGGCCAGTATTACCACGACGTCACCGGCCTTGCCGCTGCCGACGGCAATCCCGTCCGCTCGACCTTCCCCAAGGAAGGCGGCATTCAGGACAGTGGTTGCTGGGCGCTGTCGCGCGCATCGACGAAGGTCGATGAGGCCCATGAATTCATCAACTACATGAGCCAGCCGTCGATCCAGGCAATCCTGTCGCGCAAGGTCGGCACCTCGCCGACGGTCAAGCGCGAGCTGACGGACCTTACGGACGCGGAATTTTCCGCCGTCTCCTCCGATATCGAACCGATCATTCCGCGCTACGATCTCTACCAGACGAAGTCGGACTGGCTGAACCAGAAATGGACGGAACTGATCGTCGGTTGATTTCTACCCTCCCCTTGAGGGGGAGGGTCGGCACGCAGTGCCGGGGTGGGGTGACCTTTTGCGCCAAACAAGGGATCACCCCCACCCGCAGCTGCGCTGCGCCACGACCTTCATGGGTCCTGCGCGGTGACTGAAGATACGATTTCCGCATGATGCGAAAAGACAGGAACACGATGTCAGGCCTCGTCCTCAACAATGTCACGAAGGAATTCGGGACTTTCACTGCGGTCAACAATGTCGAGCTGACGGTGCCGCATGGTACGTTTGTCTGCATGCTGGGACCGTCCGGTTGCGGCAAGACCACGCTGCTCAGGATGATCGCCGGGCTCGACCTGCCGACTGGCGGTGCGATCCGGCTTGATGGCGAGGACATCACCCATGTTCCCACCCACAAGCGCAATCTCGGCATGGTGTTCCAGTCGCTGGCGCTGTTTCCGCATCTGACGGTCGGTGAAAACATCGCCTATCCCTTGCGCATTCGCGGCGCACCGAAGGAGGATCAGAAGAAGCGGGTCGATGAACTCCTGTCGATGATCCATCTGAGCGGCTATTCCGACCGGCCGGTGTCGAAACTGTCCGGCGGCCAGCGGCAGCGCGTGGCGATTGCCCGGGCGCTGGCGATCTCGCCGAAACTGTTCCTGCTCGACGAGCCGCTCTCGGCGCTCGACGCGAAATTGCGCGAGGCGATGCAGGTGGAATTACGCCAGCTGCAGCAGCAGCTCGGCATCACCACCATCGTGGTCACCCATGACCAGCGCGAGGCGATGACCATGGCCGATACGGTCGTCGTCATGAAGGGCGGCGAAATCCGCCAGGCCGCGTCGCCGATCGAGATCTACCGCCGCCCGGCCGATACGTTTGTTGCCGATTTCATCGGCTCGACCAATCTGCTCGAGGCCGAAGCCGATAGCGCCGGCCGCGTCACCGTGCTCGGCCAGCCGGTGTCCGGCTTGTCTCTCGGTGCCGCTACCAGCAAGGCAACGCTGTCGATCCGGCCGGAAGACGTGCATCTGACGGCGCCTGGCGATGGCGCGCTGTCCGGCACCGTCACCTTCGTGCGCGACCTTGGCGGCACGATCGAAACCTTCGTCGATATCGCCGGCCGCCAGATCGTTGCGGTCTCGACGCCGCGCGCCCGGCCGGATGTCACCGTCGGTCAGCCGGTCGGCGTGGTGCTGCTTCCCGATGTTTGCGTGGTGCTGGCCAAATGAGACGCGAAGCCCCGCAAAAACTCGGCGATTACGGACCGCTGTTCTTTCCGGCGATGATGCTCATCGTCTTCTTCGTCGTGCCGTTTGCGACGATGATCGCCGTCTCCTTCTTCCAGCGCCAACAGGGCGGCTTCTACGTACCGGCGTTCGAGCTCGCCAATTACCAGCGCTTCCTCAGCCTGTTCTTTGCCAACGTGCTGGGCTTCTCCCTGATGCTCGCGGTCACGGTGGCGATCTGCTGCGTTGTGCTCGCCGTTCCCTTCACCTATCTCCTGACCCGCATGACCCGGAAGGTGCAGATCATCTGGCTGGTGGCGCTGCTGTCGGTTCTGTCGCTGTCCGAGGTCATTATCGGTTTTGCCTGGTCAACGCTGTTTTCGCGCACGGCCGGGATCACCAATCTTCTGGTCATGGCCGGTATCATGAGCGAGGCCAAGGCGCTGTTGCCGAGCTTCGGCGCGGTGCTGACCGGCATGGTCTACCAGGCCTTTCCCTACACGGTCCTCGTGCTTTATCCCGCACTGGTGCGGCTTGATCCAACACTCACCGAAGCGGCGAGAACGCTCGGCGCATCGCCTGTCAAGGCGTTCTTCACGGTCGTCATTCCGGCCCTTCGCAACACGATTACGGCGACGCTGATCATGGTGTTCATCTTCGCGCTCGGCTCCTATCTCCTGCCACAGCTGCTCGGCCGGCCGCAGCACTGGACGCTGTCGGTGCTGATCACCGACCAGGCGATCTACCAGTCGAACATGCCGTTTGCCGCAGCAATGGCGGTGTTTCTGGTGCTGGTGACGCTGGGGCTGGTCGCTCTGACCGTGCTTGCCGGACGCAAGGGAGAAGCGGCATGACGGGGGCGCTGAGCAAAGTCTATTTCTTCCTGATCGGCCTGTTCCTGGCTGCGCCGATGATCGTCGTTGCCGGCGTGTCAGTGAATGCCCGGCAGACGCTCGCCTTTCCGCCCAAGGGGTTTTCGCTCTCCTGGTACGGCGAGATTTTCCTCAATCCGGAATGGCGCAATGCGCTGTTTGCCTCGCTGACGCTTGCGGTCCTGTCGGCCGCCCTGGCGGTTGCCATCGCGCTGCCGCTTGCCTGGTTCCTGTGGCGGCGGATTGCGCCCTGGGCCAATATTTTCCAGCTTCTCGGCATCGCGCCGTTCACGCTGCCGCCTGTCATCACGGCGCTTGGCCTTTTGACCTTCTGGGCAACGACCGGTTTCTATGGCCAGCCCTGGACCGCCGTTGTCAGCCACGCGATCTTTTTCGTGACGCTGCCGCTGGTGACGCTGTCGCTCGGCTTTACCGCGATCGACCGCTCGCTGGTCGAGGCTGCGGCGACCATGGGCGCCGATGACCGGACGATCTTCCGCACCGTCGTGCTGCCGCTGATCCTGCCCTATATCGTTTCGGGCTATGCATTTGCCTTCGTGCTGTCGCTCAACGAATATATCGTTGCCTATATGACCGTCGGCTTCACCATGGAAACACTGCCGATCAAGATCTTCAACGCGCTGCGCTATGGCTATACGCCGACCATGGCATCGGTCACCATCCTGTTCGTCGCAACGGCGGCGGTCATCTTCTCCCTTGTCGCGCGGTTTGGCGATCTGCCCAAGCTGCTCGGCGCCATGTCATCGGACGACACATGATCACGCTCGCCGCCTTGCAGATGAAATCGAAAAGCGGCGATACCACCGCCAATCTCGCCCGCATCGAAGAGGCGGCACGGGAGGCTGCGGCCAAGGGTGCGAGCCTCTTGATCACGCCGGAACTCGGGCTGAGCGGCTATGGCGCCGGCGATGTCATCAGCGAACTGGCGGAGCCTGCCGACGGGCCGCTGGTGCGGCAACTGCAGGCGATTTCGGTTAAGCTTGGCATTGCCATCATCGCCGGTTTTGCCGAAAAGGCCGAAGACACCGTCTTCAACAGTTGCGTCTATGCCGATGGTGCGGCCGCACCCGTCATCTACCGGAAATCCAATCTTTACGGCGATTACGAGCGGGGGCTGTTTACCGCTGCCGCGCCGGGCACGGTGTTGTTTGATCACCGCGGCGTCAGATGCGGCATGCTGATCTGCTACGATGTCGAATTCCCGGAAAATGTCCGGCGCCTGGCGCTTGCGGGCGCCGATGCGGTTCTGGTGCCGACGGCGCTGCCTGCCGGCTATTCCGGCACGTTCATTGCCGATCACATGATCCAGACCCGCGCTTTCGAAAACCAGGTTTTCGTCGCCTATATCAACCATTGCGGCGCTGACGAGCGCTTCAGCTTTGCCGGATCGTCGCGGGTGGCAGCACCCGATGGCACTTTGCTTGCCAGCGCAGCACCTCAGGGCGAAGTGCTGATGGTGGCAGTGCTCGATCCGGCCGCCTTCAAGGTGTCCAGAAGCGAGAATACCTATCTGGCCGACAGGCGGGCGTGACCAGCAACGGTGCGGATGGTAGGGTGCTTCATTGCGCGTGTTGAGGAGCCGCCATGACCGGAAGGGTAACGGGCCGCTGTCATTGCGGTGAGGTTCAGGTGTCGGTGATCTCAGCGCCCGCTGAGGTAACCGAGTGCCATTGCTCGATCTGCCGCCGCTACGCACCGCTCTGGGCGTATTACCAGACGGGCGACGTCCAGTTGAGCGGCCCGACGGATATTTACCGCTGGGGCAGACAGCATATCGACTTTCACCGCTGCCACCAGTGTGGTTGCGTGATGGCCTGGATGCCGCGCGGTGATTACCCCGAATGCGGCATCAACGCGCGCATGCTCGATGGCTTTGATCTCCGCGCAATCACGCTGATTGTGGAAGAGGATTCCTCGGTCTAAAGCGCTTCATCTTCAGACGTCACCAGCCTGCCAAAGCGATGAAAACATGGAATCGGCATCGGTTGCGGAAACCATCGGTGCTTTCCGTCCGTATTCTTCTCAACAGAGGAGAAAGACATGAAACGCATCCTGTTTTCGCTGACCGCTCTTGCCCTTCTATCCGCTCCATTGCCGGCCTTTGCCAAGGATACGATGATGGAAACGTTCTTTCGCGGAAAAACCACCGCGACGGGTTCCTTTTCCGCCATCAACGGCGTCAACCGCCAGTTCGACGTCGTACTGACCGGCAGGCTGCGTGGCGACGTGCTGACCGTGCGGGAGGATTTCGTCTATTCCGACGGTGAAAAAGACCGCAAGACCTGGCGTTTCGTTCGCACGGGGCCTTCGAGCTATTCCGGAACGCGAGAGGACGTGATCGGCAAGACGACAGTGCGTGTCGATGGCAACACGGCGCGCTTTACCTATCTCGTTGATCTCGATCCAGGCCCTAAGAAGAATGTCGTGCGTTTCTACGACAAGATGGTTCTGGCCGGGGATGGCGCCACGATCGCCAATACCGCGACCGTCTGGAAATATATCTTCCCGGTGGCGCGTGTGAAGGTCGATTTCAAGCGCTAAACGCTCTGGGTTCGTTCATGAATGGTGAACAATCTGTCCGTGCCGGGCCTCTTTATTAAACGGGCGCGCAGGCCGATATTGCCTTCACACAGTCACGAATGGAGGCGAGAGCCATGAGCTTGCAACTGACCGGAATTCATCATCTGACCGCGATCACCGCGAACGCCAAGGAAAACCTGCGTTTCTACACGCAAGTCCTCGGCATGCGGCTGGTCAAGAAGACCGTGAACCAGGACGATACAACCGCCTATCACCTTTTTTATGCCGACGGCGAGGCGACGCCGGGAACGGACCTGACTTTTTTCGACTGGCCGGTCAACCGCGAGACCCGTGGCACCCATAGTGTTTCGCGCACCGGGCTTCGTGTCGGCAGCCCGGAGAGCATCGAATGGTGGAAGGCTAGGTTCGGCGAACTGAGCATCGCGTCCGAAGATATCGGCGAGATCGACGGCCGCCTGTCGCTTGATTTCGAAGATGGCGAGGGCCAACGGTTCCGGCTGATCGACGATGGCGGCCTTGCGCCGTCGCATCCCTGGGACCGCAGCCCGGTTCCCGCCGAGCACCAGATCAAGGGGCTTGGCCCCATCACCATGAGCGTTCCGGATATTACCAATACGCAGCTGGTTCTCGAGCAGGTGATGAACATGACCAGACAGCGCCAATATCCGTCACCGGATGGCAAGGGCGAGGTGCATGTGTTCTCCATGGGTGAGGGTGGACCGGCCGCCGAACTGCATGTAGCCGTTCAGCCCGGCCTGCCGACCGCCCGCCAGGGTGCCGGTGCCGTTCATCATGTCGCGTTCCGCGCGCCGGATGAGGCTGCGCTGCACGCATGGACCGAACGGCTGCAGGAGTTCCGCCTGCCGTCGAGCGGTGAGGTCGAACGGTTTTATTTCCGGTCGCTCTATTTCCGCGAGCCGAACGGCATCCTGTTCGAAATCGCCACCGACGGACCCGGTTTTGCCGTGGACGAGCCGATGGAGACCATGGGCGAGGGACTGTCGCTGCCGCCCTTCCTGGAGCACAAGCGCTCCCAGATCGAGGCCCGGCTCAAGCCGTTGATTTGATATCGTCAATAAGCCGGGAGCCATATTCCCGGCTTTTGTGTCTGTACTTTTGCCGGTTTCGCAGCATGCTTCCGGCAAGAGTAAAAAGGAATCGTGCGCATGACAAAACTGATCGGCATTTCCGGAAGCCTGCGAAAGGGCTCGTTCAACACCGCTCTCTTGAAAGCGGCCATCCCGCTTGCGCCCGAGGGTGTGACGTTTGCATCCGGCACGATCGAGGGCATTCCGCTCTATAATGCCGATATCGAGCGCGAAGGCGTACCGCAGGCAGTGCAAGCGTTGAAGGACCAGATTGCCGCTGCCGATGGCGTCATCCTGTTCACGCCGGAATATAACAATTCCATTCCCGGTGTCTTCAAGAACGCCATCGACTGGGCGAGTTCGTCGATGACGGGTGCGCCCAACATCTTTGCCGGACGCGCCTTTGCCCTTGCCGGGACATCGCCCGGGCCGTTCGGAACGCTGCTCAGCCAGAATGCCTGGTTGCCGGTGCTGCGCACGCTCGGCGCCGACCTCTGGTCGGGCAAGCGGCTGATGCTGCCGAAGGCGGGGTCGCTGTTCGACAAGGACGGCCAACTGACCGACGAAGAGGCCACGGCAAGGCTGAAAGGGTTTGTCGAGGCTTTTGCGGCCTATGTGGCTGCGAAACCGGCATAAGGTTTCGCGGGAACATCAATCCTCGCTGAAGGCTAACATATTTGCTTTTTTTGATCGTTTAAAGCCTTCATTTCTTCCGTCATGCCCGCCCGTGTGGCGGGCATCCAGCCAGCTCAAGTCCTTGAGCTGAAAGGGTCTTTTGACCCGACGGACGTCGGGTCGCTGGATCCCCGCCACAGGGGCGAGGATGACGGAGAGTGGGGTATCGCTCTCGCAGATCATTATTTCAGGGATCGGCGCTGGCCTTTACAAGGGGCATCAGTTCCCGGGCAATTCCAGCCAATCGCGAACGGCCTCAGCATCCATCGGGCCGATCTCGTGGCCGGCCTTCAGCGTGACGGTCGTGAGCGTCGCGCCCGCCTTGCGCAGGACGTCCTCCAGCGGCGCGGCGTAGCGGGAATAGCCATCGGTCTTGCCGGTCACCGTCAGGATTTCGGTGCCGGAAAGATCCGCGTGCGGCACCGTGTCGAGCGGGTTCATCATGCGCAGAAGGGCTGCCTTATGGATCAGTCCGGGGTGCAGCAGCATGGTGGCGATCAGCATGTTGGCGCCGTTGGAATAGCCGACGAACACCATCTTTTTGCGATCGAGGCCATAGGCTGAGACGGCTCCATCGATCATCGCGACGAACGCTTCGACTTCCGAGGCGATGTCCTTCTGGTCGAAGGTGAAGGGCGTCAGCCTGCGGAAGAAGCGCGGGTGGCCTTCCTCGGTGCTGCGGCCTCTGAGGCTGAGAAGCAGCGCGTTCGGGGCAATCCGGCGGCCAAGCGGCAACAGGCTGGTTTCGTTGGCGCCGCTGCCGTGCAACAGCACCAAGGTCGTGCCATCGGGATGATCCGCCTGGTGCAGGCGGTGGATGAACGGCAGGTCGCGCTCGGTGAAGCGCTCCTCGCCGGGCAGTCCGAACTGCGGCAGCATTACAAGGCTGTCCTGTTGATTTCCGCCGAAATGTTCGGGCACGAACAGTTTGGTTCCGAGCGTCTGCAGGCTTTCGTCCACCGTCATGCCCGGCGCATCGGTGGCGAATTCGAACAGCGTTCCGCCGGGCTCGCGAACATAGAGCGAATAGAAATATTTGCGGTCATGGGCGTTGATTTCACCGGCATCCTCGGCCTCGAGCTGCACGCGCAAGGCCTTCACCGCATCCTCGCTTCCGGCGCGAAAGGCGATATGGTCGATCGTGCCGGTGCCGG
The DNA here is from genome assembly GCF_001426685.1 of Rhizobium sp. Root483D2. Classification (GTDB taxonomy): domain Bacteria; phylum Pseudomonadota; class Alphaproteobacteria; order Rhizobiales; family Rhizobiaceae; genus Pararhizobium; species Pararhizobium qamdonense. Next base: position 119,611 of record NZ_LMFB01000020.1, read on the forward strand.
GCGCCGCCGTCCAGAAGCCGCCGGCATCGCGCACATCGATGATATCACCGGAATCTGAGACAAGGCGCCGGATCGCGTCGGTCCTGTCAGCCTCGGCATAGCCGAAATGGCGGGCGACAAACGCGGCGGTGCCATCGGGCGTCGCCGTCAGGATCGTTGCGCCGCGCAGCCGCCGGATTGCGTCCTGCTGCGGAATATCGGATGTGACATGCAGGGCAGGGCCGGTCACGGCCTCGCTGCCCACAAGCTTGACGATAACGCCATCCGGATCCTTCAGCCGGATGACCGGCTCGCCGAATTCATGCGTCGGTCCGGTTGCCGTCACATTGTAGCGAAGCGCCCGGGTGAGCCAGAAACCGAGGCTGTCCGGGGCGATGGCAAAGGCGATCTCGCTGGGCTGGCCATGTCCGACACGGCCGGGCGCGCCGTCCTCCCAGACGAGAAATGTCACCAGCGATCCCGGTGATCCGGTCTCGTCGCCGTAGATCAGATGCAACTGTGCTGCGTCCTCGAAACCCGCCGTCCGCTTGACGAGGCGCAGCCCGAGAAAGCCCGTATAGAAATCGACGTTGGGCTGAACTTTGCGCGTGATCAGGGTAATATGGTGAATGCCGCTTGTCATGTCTTCCGATCCGTTGCTTTGACCGCACAAAAGCAGCAAACAGAGTGCGGCGCCAGCACTTCTGCGGAAACAGCCAGCACTTCTGAGGAAACAGATTGTCCACCGCATGAACACGCGGACTGCCAACGTTCGCCGCCGTCCTAAGCGATATCCGGCCGGTCCTTCGCCAGGAACGCCTTGAAGGCATCGGCATAGTCCGGATGCCAGCGCGACAATGGCGGACGGTTTTCAACGATATCGCCGGCTGCCCAAAGGATGCGTTTTTCATCGGTCGGACGGGCCACGTCATTGTCGGGGCACAGAATGTAGAAATCGCCGCCTTCCAAGCTTTGCATCATGAAATCGACCGTCTCCTGCGACGTCCAGGCGGCATCCGGCTTTTCCGTACGGCCGTTTGCGGTGAGCCCGGTATAGACGAAGCCGGGGATCAGCAGATGCGCCGTGATGTTGCAATCGGCGGTGTTGCGCAGTTCATGTTGAAGCGCTTCCGTAAAGGTTTTGACGCCGGATTTTGCGACATTGTAGGCGGGGTCGCCGGGTGGGGTGGTGATGCCCTGCTTGGAGCCGGTATTGATGATCAGCCCGCTCTGGCCATGGGCGATCATGGCGGGCGCAAAGATGCGCGCGCCGTTGATCACGCTCCAGAGATTGACCGCGAACACTTTTTCCCAGGCTTCCTGGCCGCCGAAAATCGCGCTGCCGGGCTGGATACCCGCATTGTTCATCAGCACATGCACCCGGCCAAAATGTTGGACGGCTGCCTGTTCGAGCGCCTTCAGCGATTCGATATCTGCCACATCCGTGGCGATCGCGACGGCATTGGCGGGCCCGTGCGGGGAGAGCGCCGACGTCTCGCGCGCTGCCGTGTCCAGCCGCTCGCCGGGCAGGTCGGCCAGGACGACCTTCATGCCGAGGCCAGCGAAGCGTTTGGCTGCGGCAAGGCCGATCCCGGAGGCGGCGCCGGTGACGACGGCAACGTGATGATTGGCGAAGGCTGGATGATTCATTTGCTCTTCCGTCTCGTTCATGCGCTGATGATCGGGCTTACCGGCCCGAGCTTGAGCGGAAAACTAGGCGCGCGATGTGGAGAAGTCCACACTTGCGCTTGAAACGCCTCTTGCCCGAACCTGGAAAGGCTCTAATTTTCAGCGGGAATCAATGACCTGGTCTCCCGCCGGACAACGCTTAGAGGACCCGAATGGCTGCGCCGAAAACCCGGAACAACCGACAGACGCCATGCGAACAATGTCCCTTGCGGTCACTCCCGCATTTCCGCGAATTCCAGCCGGAGGAGCTTGAGTTCGTGTCCAACTTCAAGACCGGCGAACTGGCTGTCGATGCCGGCACCACGATCCTGGTGGAGGGATCGCACAGCGCCCATCTCTTCACCGTGCTGTCGGGCTGGGGGTTCCGCTACAAGATGCTCGATGACGGGCGCCGGCAGATCCTGAACTATATGATGCCGGGCGACCTGATCGGCCTGCAGGGCAGCCTGATGGGAGAGATGCAGCATTCGGTCGAGGCGCTTTCGCCGGTGACCCTCTGTGTCTTCGAGCGCGACAAGCTCGGCACGCTCTACCGCAACTATCCCGATCTTGCCTATGATCTCACCTGGATTGCCGCACAGGAGGAACGCATTCTCGATGAAAACCTCCTGAGCATCGGGCGGCGTTCGGCGCTGGAGCGGGCAGCCTATCTGCTCGCCTTTCTCTATCAGCGCGCCAAGGCCAGCAATCTATTCAAGGGCGAACGCGTGTCCATTCCGATCACGCAGCAGCACGTTGCCGATACGCTGGGATTGTCCATCGTCCATACCAACAAGACGCTGAAAAAGCTCGGCGAGCGCAAGCTCATCCGCTGGGCGGATCGCGGCTGCGATATTCTCGACGACGAGGGATTGATGAAGATTTCGGGTTGGGAAGGCTATCGCGAGCAGCATCGCCCGTTCATCTGAAGGCTGATTTCAACGATCCCGGTCTCAAAGCTGCCGGTGCGGAATTGCGCCGCTACGTGTCTTATTTAAATGCCGTCGCGGCATTCTTGTCCTACTTGTCGGTTTCAAGCCCGCGCTCGACCAGCGCAGGGTGATTTGCAGACAGGACCCCTATCGGTGACGCCCACGGAAATTCCAGTGTCGATCAAACGTGTGCTGGTGCTGGAAGACAATTTCATCATCGCCATGGAAGCCGAAGACATTTTGAAGTCGATCGGCGTCGATTATGTCGAGATTGCCGGAAATGTGGCCGAGGCAGAGGCTCTGATCGCGGAGAAGTCCTTCGATTTCGCCCTCCTTGACGTCAATCTGGGTTCGCAAACCAGTTTCGACTTTGCCGCCATCCTGATCGAACGCGGCGTCGCCTTCGGTTTTGTCAGCGGTTACGGCGATGATTTCGTCTTTCCGCCGGCATTGCGCGACATTTCCCGCATCACCAAACCGTTCAACGAAAGCTCGGTTGCAGGGCTTCTCGCCACTGCCGTTGCCAGCGGTTCGTAGCAGGCTGCTGAAAAAAGCATCATTCAGCAATTCTGCAGGTCACTCGGGACATTGCGCGAACTGCAAATTCCCCTCATCCCCGCCCTTGTGGCGGGGATCCAGCCAACTCAAGTCCTTGAGTTGAAAGAGTCTTTTGACCCGACGGACGTCGGGTCACTGGATCCCCGCCACAAGGGCGGGGATGAGGGTGGATGAGGTTTGGCTCTTGCGAATAATTTCATTCCAGGGTTTGTCAGCATCCTGGTACAGCGCTATTCCCGCCTTGCGTTCATCCGGACCGCCTTTTTGGCGCGCGCAACCGGCGGTTTTTTCTATGCTTGTCTTAAAAATCCGCATACCTTCTCTTTGACCGTCACTGCGTGGCCGTCGCCGGTATGAGGGGCATATCAGCTTATCGTGTAACGAATGATTTCCGTCGATCCCATCCGCTTGTCATGGATGCGGGCCGCGTATATTGAGGGGCCACAATAAATGGTTCGGCTTGAATATCGGAATGAGCGGGCGCAGATGAGTGAACAACGGAAATTCCCCGGGCGCGGCTGGTGGCTGGTGCCGCTTGCAGCCTTGGTTCTGACGTCCTGCGAGGGCGAAACCAAGCCGCGGGAAACGGCAAAGATGGCGGTGCGGACGCAGAGCGCCGAATTCGCCGATCACCGGCAGACCGTGACGCTGACCGGCGAGGTCGTCGCCCATGTGCAGACCAATCTCTCCTTTCGCGTCAGCGGGCAGATCACCGAATGGCTGGCGGATGTCGGTTCGCATGTAACGGCGGGCGAGGTTCTGGCCCGGATCGATCCCAGCGAACAGAAGGCGGATGTCGAGGCGGCCGAGGCGGCGGTGCGCGCAGCCGAAGCGCAGGTCCGTCAGGCATCCTCAGCTTTTGAGCGGCAGAAGTCCCTCTTGGCGAAGAATTCCACTACGCAGGAAACCTTCGATCAGGCACAGACGGCCTTGCAGACGGCTCAAGGATCGCTCGATTCGTCCAAGGCGCTGCTGGGCACGTCGCGTGATGCGCTGTCCTACACGGAACTGAAGGCGGATGCCGATGGCATCATCACCGTGCGCAATGCCGAGACGGGTCAAGTGGTTCAGGCCGCGCAAACGATGTTTTCCGTGGCGCGCGACGGCCCGCGCGATGCGATCTTCGACGTTTACGAATCGCTGTTGTTTGAAAAACCCTCCGAGCCGAAAATTCAGCTCTCGCTGGTCAGCGATCCCTCGGTCAAGACGGAAGGCGTGATCAGCGAGGTCTCGCCGACCATGGATACGGCGACGGGAACCGTGCGCGTCAAGATCGCCATGGATACGACGCCCGACCGCATGACGCTCGGCGCTCCGGTGATCGGATTTGCCAGCTCGAAACCGGCCAAACTGATCAACCTGCCCTGGACTTCGCTGTCTGCCCTGGATGGCCAGCCGGCCGTCTGGGTGGTCGATGGCAAGGATGGCACGGTCAGCCGCAAGCCGGTGAAGGTCGCGTCCTACGAGACGGGACGGGTGCTGATTTCCGAAGGGATTGAGAAAGGCGAGAACGTGGTGGTCGAAGGGGCGAAGATGCTGCGTCCCGGCCAGTCGGTCGATGTCATCAAGGAGCAGGCGCCATGAACCGGATATTGCTCGGACTGCTGTTTGCACCCATCACGCTCCTCGTTCTCACCGGTTGCCAGAAAAAGGAAGAACCGGCGGAAAAGGCCGCCCGTCCGGTGCTGTCGCAGATCGTGGTTGCGCAACAGCTGCCGGCTCCCAGTTTTGCGGGCACCGTGCAGCCGAAGATCCAGACCGATTTCGGGCCGCGTGTGACCGGCCTGCTCGTCGCCCGCGATGTCGATACCGGCGATACGGTGACGCAGGGCCAGCTTCTGGCGGCGCTCGATCCGACTTCGCTTGAACTGGCCGTCGGATCGGCACGGGCCGATCTTGCAAATGCAGAAGCGACGCTTGCCAATGCGGTTTCCGTCGAGCGGCGCACGAAGGCGCTGTTCAAGATCGGCACCGAAACGCAGGCTTCGGTTGAGAGCACAGAACAGGCAAGTGCTGCGGCGGATGCCTCGGTCGTCCAGGCGCGCGCGTCCCTCTCCAAGGCCGAAGAGCAGCTTTCCTATGCGCAGATCAAGGCGGCATTCGACGGTGTGGTGACGCAGACCGGCGCGGAGGTCGGCCAGGTGGTTGCCGCCGGTGCCGCTGTCGTCACCGTCGCCCGCCCGGATGCGCGCGATGCCGTGGTCGATGTTCCCGATGGCAACGCGCTCTTGCCGGTGGGCACGCCATTCCTGGTGTCCCTGCAGATCGACCCGGCGATCATGGTCGGCGGAACGGTGCGTGAGGTGGCGCCGGCAGCCGATCCGGCAACGCGCACGCGCCGCGTCAAGATCGCGCTGGACAATCCACCGGCCGCCTTCCGTCTGGGAACCACGATCACCGCCACGCTGAAGGAAGCCATTGTCGAACAGCTGGTGCTGCCGGCAACCGCGATCCTGGAGCGTGACGGCAAATCCTATGTCTGGGTTGTCGATGAGGGCGGCGCGACGGTCAAGACCCGGGAAGTGGTGACCGGCGCGCAGGCTGCCAACGGGATCGTCATCACCTCGGGCATCGAGCCCGGCCTGCGGGTGGTGACGGCCGGTGTGCACAGCCTTGAGGACGGCCAGAAGATCAAAGTTGAAGACGAGGCGCAGTCATGAAGAAGTTCAACCTGTCGGACTGGGCGCTCGATCACGCATCGATGGTCTGGTATTTCATGATCGTCTTCGGCCTGCTCGGTTTCTTCTCGTATCTGAGCCTTGGCCGCGAGGAGGATCCTTCCTTTACCATCAAGACCATGACGATCTCGGCGCAATGGCCGGGGGCCTCGGTCGAGGAGACCACGCTGCAGGTGACCGAGCGGATCGAGCGCAAGCTCGAGGAGCTGGAATCGCTCGATTATACCCGCAGCATCACCACGCCCGGACAGACGCTTGTTTTCGTCAATCTGAAGGATACGACCAAAGCACGCGATGTGCCCTCGATCTGGCTGACCGTGCGCAACATGATCGGCGATATTCAGGGGCAGTTTCCCTCCGGCGTGGTCGGGCCGTCCTTCAACGACCGCTTCGGTGACGTGTTCGGCAATATCTACGCATTTACCGCCGATGGTCTAACGCAGCGGCAGTTGCGCGACTATGTCGAGACGGCGCGGCGCGAGATCCTGACCGTCCCGAATGTCGGCAAGGTCGATATTGTCGGCGCGCAGGATGAGGTGATCTATCTGGAGTTTTCGACGCGGCAGCTGGCGGCGCTCGGGATCAACCAGAACGAAGTCATCGCCACCTTGCAGGCCCAGAATGCCATTGCACCCTCCGGCGTCGTGCAGGCTGAGGGCGAGCGCGTCAGTGTGCGCGTCAACGGCCAGTTTTCGTCCGAAGACAGTTTGCGGGCCGTCAATCTGCAGGTCAACAACCGGTTCTTCCGCCTCACGGACATTGCTACCATCAGCCGGGGCTATACCGATCCGCCGTCGGCTTTGTTCCGCTATAACGGCCAGTCCGCGATCGGCCTTGCCATCGGCATGAAGCAGGGCGCCAATCTTCTGGAATTCGGCGATCACGTCGAGGAAAAGATCAGCCAGGTGGAAGCGGAGCTTCCAGTCGGCGTCGGCGTGCATCTGGTCTCCGACCAGCCGCTGATCGTCGAGGAGGCGGTGTCGGGCTTTACGCGGGGCCTGGCAGAGGCCGTGGTGATCGTCCTTCTCGTCAGCTTCGTCAGCCTGGGCGTGCGGGCAGGGCTTGTCGTTGCCCTGTCGATCCCGCTGACGTTGGCGATCACCTTCGTCGTCATGTCCTATTTCGGCATATCGCTGCAGCGGATTTCGCTGGGGGCGTTAATCATCGCGCTGGGACTTCTGGTCGATGACGCGATGATTGCCGTGGAAATGATGGTGGCGCGGCTGGAGGCGGGCGATTCGCTGCGCAAGGCGGCGACCTATGTCTATACGTCCACGGCGTTTCCGATGCTGACAGGCACGCTGGTCACCGTCGCCAGCTTCATTCCCGTCGGCCTCAACAACAGCGCTGCCGGCGAATTCACCTTCACGCTCTTCGTCGTCATCGCGGTTTCGCTAGTTGTGTCCTGGATCGTCGCGGTGGTGTTTGCGCCGCTGCTCGGGGTGACCATCCTGCCCAAAACCATGAAGCAGCACCATGACGAAAAAGGCCGTGTTGCACGCGTCTTTTCCCGCGTGCTTGCCTGGTGCATGCGCTGGAAATGGACGACCATTGGCTTGACGGTCGTGGTCTTTGCCCTCTCGCTGTTCGGCATGACCCATGTCCAGCAGCAGTTCTTCCCATCCTCGGACCGGCTTGAGCTGATCGTCGATTGGTCGCTGCCGCAGAACGCCTCGATTACCGATACCAATGCGCAGATGGCGAAGTTCGAGCAGGACAAGCTGGCCGGCAATCCCGATGTCGAGCGCTGGTCCACCTATGTGGGGCAGGGGGCAGTCCGCTTCGTTCTTTCCTTCGATGTGCAGCCGCCGGATACGTCGTTCGGCCAAACCATCATCGTCACCAAGAGCCTGGAGGTCCGCGACAAGCTGCGTGCCGACCTGCAGAAATATCTGAAGGAAACCTTCGTCGGCACGGATGCCTATGTGAAGCTGCTCGACATCGGTCCGCCGGTTGGCCGTCCCGTGCAATACCGGGTGAGCGGTCCGGATATCGGCAAGGTGCGCGAGCAAGCGCTGGAATTCGGCAGCGTTCTTGGCCGCAATCCGCTGCTGGGCGATGTGGTCTACGATTGGAACGAGCCGGCGCGCGTGATCAAGGTCGATGTCCTGCAGGACAAGGCCCGCCAGCTGGGCGTCACCTCGCAGGATATCGCCTCTGCGCTCAACGGCATTGTCGGCGGAACGACCGTGACGCAGGTGCGTGACGATATTTATCTCATCAACGTCGTTGCCCGGGCCAAGGCGTCCGAGCGGCAGTCGATCGAGCTGTTGCGCGATCTGCAGCTGCCGGGAACCAACGGCAATTCCGTGCCGCTCGCCGCCGTCGCCAGCTTCCGATACGAGATGGAGCAGCCGGTCGTCTGGCGCCGCTCGCGCTTGCCGACGCTGACCGTCAAGGCGGGTATTGTCGATGCGACACAGCCGGCAACGATCGTCGCGCAGCTGTCCAAGGACGTGAACGCTTTTGCGGAAAAACTGCCGCCCGGATACAAGATCGAGGTTGGCGGCAGCGTCGAGGAAAGCGGCAAGAGCCAGGCGCCGATCGCCGCTGTCGTGCCGCTGATGCTGTTCGTGATGGCAACGATCCTGATGATCCAGCTGCAGAGTTTCTCGCGGTTGTTCCTCGTCTTTGCCGTTGCGCCGCTGGCGCTGATCGGGGTGGTGGTGGCTTTGCTGTCCAGCAATTCGCCCATGGGGTTCGTCGCCATTCTCGGCATCCTGGCGCTGATCGGCATTCTCATCCGAAACTCGGTGATCCTGGTGGTGCAGATCGAGCATCTGCGCAGCGAAGGTGTCGCGCCCTACGAAGCGGTGCAGGAGGCGACCGAGCACCGGATGCGGCCGATCATGCTGACGGCAGCTGCCGCCAGTCTGGCGCTGATCCCGATCGCCCGGGAAATCTTCTGGGGGCCGATGGCCTATGCCATGATGGGCGGCATCATCGTCGGCACAGTCCTGACGCTGCTGTTCCTGCCCGCGCTCTACCTCGCCTGGTTCCGCATCAAGCCGCCGGAAAAAACCAAAGAGGTGACGCTGGAGGGGGCGCCAGTCGTGACGACGGACGATGCCGTTCCCGTTTAGGATTGGTGTTTCGGGTGATGGCGTTCGGGCTTAGCCAGCGTCCTCCCAGCCACAAGGGCGGGGAGGACGTAGAAAACTGGCTTGCCGTGGATGAATCGGCATGATCGTTGCCGTCACAGCATCACCACCGTCAGCTCGGTCTTGTCATAGTTGAAGTCGAGCGGCGTGGTGCCGGTATGCTCGAGCACCAGCCAATTGCCGGCAGTCAGGATCGCCATGCCGATGGCGCAATTGCCGTAGGATGCCGAGGCTGCGTCATTATCGTTGATGCTGGCAATGACGGTGGTGCCATTGACCTTGACGGTCACGGAAAAAGCGCCGGCCGGATTGGCTTCGACGCCGAGGCAGATGAGATAGGGGCCCGTGACCGGCACGATCAGGCGGCTGCCACCACCAGCAACGGCGGCACCGAGCGTGAAGCCGCCCTGGTTGACGCTGAGGGTGGAAAAGCCGGTTTGCGATCCCGATGCCGGCGTCAGCACGCCGCCGCCGCGCGTCGCGCGCACCAATGGCCGCTGCGGCATGCGGACCTGGCCCTGTCCGGTGATGCTCAACGCCGATAGCCAGGTGCTGCCATTGGCGCTCACCTTCACGGCGAATTCGTCGGAGCCGGTCAGCCCCATTTCCGCCCGGCCGGACCAGTTGGTCTGGAACAGCAGGCTCGCCGTATCGCCCGCCGCCGCCTTGTTGACCTTGATCTGATGCCCGCTGCCCTCATGGGTCAGCAATGTGGCGCCGGCTGCGACGGCCAGCCGGTTGGTGCTGTCGGCGGTGGTGTTAACGCCGAAAAAGGGCGGCGTTCCAATGGGGTCGAAGATTATCCAGCCGCTGCCGTCGTGAATTTTCATCCGGTCTTCAGCCATGAACCAGCCGTGCCAGCCTTCCCTCGGCGTGATGAAGATCCAGTCGCCATCCTGGCGCAAGGCAAGCTTGCCGTCCTTTCCGGCAAAGGCCGCCGCTGCCGGTGCCGTGACGTGGAAACAGGTTCCCTCCTGCGGATCGGATGGCGGGGTCGCCAGCGAAGCGGTGATCGTCAATTGGGTGAGCGCGTCGAGGCGCTGCAGGGCTTCATTGTGGGTGACGTGCTTTTGCGCCTGCGAGGGCAGGATATAGGGCAGTTCCAGGTTGACGGTTGCTTCGCTCATCGGGTTGCGTTCTCCTTTGCGGGTCAGGAGAAGGGTATCCGTTGATCGATAAGCGGGGACGGGCGCTGGACAGCTCGATTGTTTGTAAAGGGAAATGCCGGTGACATTTGCCCGTCAATTCACGGGGGCAACACTCAGCGCCTGCGCGAAAACATCAATCCTTGCCGCGCGAGACGAAAAACGGATTGGCGAAATCGACGTCGGATGTCTGGTTGCGCTTTCCGTAGATCAGCGCATTGCCATCCATCGTCAGGGTTTCGCCGCCCGCGGCCCGCAGCACGGCGTCGCCCGCCGCCGTATCCCATTCCATCGTCCGGCTGAGGCGCGGATAGATATCGGCGAGACCCTCGGCCAGAAGGCAGAATTTCAGGGAGGAGCCGATCGATTCGTAGTCGGTGATCCCGTGTTCGGCCAGATAGGTCATGGTTTCCTGGCTGTTATGCGAGCGGCTGGCCAGCGCCACCAGCCGGTCGCCACGGCTGCGGCAGCCGATGATCGTCGGCGGGCCGATCACATGCTGGCCGGACACCACGGATTTCTTGGCCTTGTTGCGGGTCGCGGCATAGAGGATGCCGATGGCCGGCGCATAGACGACGCCGACGACCGGCTCGCCTTTTTCGATCAGCGCGATGTTGACGGTGAAGTCGTCGTTGCGGGCGACAAATTCCTTGGTGCCGTCGAGCGGATCGACCAGAAAGAACGATTTGCCCTGGATATCGGGAATATGGCCGGCAGCCACGGCTTCCTCGGCGACCACCGGAATATCGGGGAACGCTGATGCCAGGACATCGAGGATGATCTTTTCGGCGCACTCGTCGGCATCGGTGACGGGGGAACAGTCGGCCTTGTAGCTGACTTCCGGTCCGGCATGATAGACGCCGAGGATCGCTTTCCCCGCAGCCACCGCCGCCTGTTCCAGAATGTCGAGCATGGTTGCTTCCTGTGCCTTTCCGCCGTCCACGGCCATGGTTTTCAGATGTCGCGCCGGTGTTGAATGCCAACATCCTGCGCGAGCATCATACATCCGCATTCCTTACCGCTCTTTGCAAGATTTGCGTGTGAAATTTTCTCGACTGTGCTGCATTTGGCACTGTGTCTTGCGCGCCGTTCGGATAGAGCTGCGACAGCACGGCGCAGCATATTCCGGCCCCTCTGTGCCCGCGCAGTCTTTGCGCTGGTGCCGGCATATGCAAATGTGCGTTGCAACATGGATCGTTAAACGGGACTGGCATGCGGTATTCGGCATTTTCCATCGTCAAAAACGCGCTGACGGGCAACGTCAACTGGAAGCCGGCCTGGCGCCAGCCGGAACCGAAGCCGTTTTACGATGTGATCATCGTCGGTGGCGGCGGCCATGGGCTGGCGACGGCCTATTATCTTGCCAAGGAGTTCGGCCTCAAAAACATCGCCGTCCTGGAAAAGGGCTATCTCGGGTCCGGCAATGTCGGCCGCAACACCACGATCGTGCGCTCCAATTACATGCTGCCGGGCAATGAGCCGTTCTACGAGTTCTCGATGAAGCTCTGGGAGCGCATGGAGCAGGATCTCAACTACAATGCCATGCTGTCGCAGCGCGGCATTATCAATCTCTACCATAATGACGGCCAGCGCGACGCCTATATCCGCCGTGGCAACGCCATGTGGATGGAAGGCGTCGCGGCCGAGCTTCTGGACCGCGCGGCCTTGAAGAAGATGCTGCCATTTTTGAATTTCGACCATGCCCGGTTTCCGATCATGGGTGGCCTGTTGCAAAAGCGCGGCGGCACGGCGCGTCACGATGCGGTTGCCTGGGGCTATGCCCGCGCCGCCGACCGGCTCGGCGTCGATCTCATCCAGAATTGCGAGGTCACCGGCATTCGCCGCGAAAACGGCGTCGTGACCGGCGTCGAGACTTCGAGAGGGTTCATCGGCTGCGGCAAGCTCGGGCTGGCGGCCGCCGGTAATACGTCGCGCGTCGGGCAGATGGCCGATCTGAAACTGCCGATCGAAAGCCATGTGCTGCAGGCCTTCGTCACCGAGGGGCTGAAGCCCGCCATCGATCACGTCATCACTTATGGCGCCGGGCATTTCTACATTTCCCAGTCGGACAAGGGCGGCCTGGTCTTTGGCGCCGAGATCGACGGCTATAATTCCTATGCCCAGCGCGGCAACCTGGCGACCGTCGAGCATGTGATGGAAGAGGGGGTGACGATGATCCCCGGCCTGTCGCGCGTGCGGGTGCTGCGCTCCTGGGGCGGCGTCATGGACATGAGCATGGACGGCTCGCCGATCATCAGCCACACGCCGATCGACAATCTCTATTTGAACTGCGGCTGGTGTTACGGCGGCTTCAAGGCGACACCGGCCTCCGGCTACTGTTTTGCGCATCTGATCGCCAAGAACGAGACCCACCCTGTTGCGCGTTTTCTGCGCCTCGATCGCTTCGAGCGCGGTTATCCGATCGACGAACACGGCGCTGGTCCCCAGCCCAACCTGCATTGAGATCTTGAATGGCAAGCCTCATCCCCTGTCCGCATTGCGGTATCCGGCCCAAGGAAGAATTTTCGATCCGCGGCGATGCATCGCTCATTCGCCCCGATCCCGACGCTTCGGACGAGGCCTGGAACGACTACGTTCATATCCGTGCCAATCCGCGCGGGGCTTACCGCGAACATTGGCAGCATGTTGCCGGTTGCCGCCGCTTCCTGGTGGTCGAACGCGATACGCTTACCCATGAGGTGTTTTCGGTCACCGATGCCGCCGCCGCTGCGCGGGAGGTTTTGCGATGACGGCCTATCGTCTCACCACCGGCGGTCTGGTCGATCGCAGCGCGCCGCTTGATTTCCGCTTCGACCACCGCAACCTGACGGGATTTTCCGGCGATACGCTGGCCTCCGCGCTGCTTGCCAATGATCAGCTGCTTGTCGGCCGCAGCTTCAAATATCACCGGCCGCGCGGCATCGTCACCGCCGGGGCGTCCGAGCCGAACGCGCTGGTCACGATCGGCAAGGGTGCGGGCAGCGATCCGAACACCAAGGCAACTGTGACTGAGCTCTATTCCGGCCTCGATGCCCGCAGCCAGAACCGCTTTCCATCGCTGAAATATGATTTTGGCGCGATGAATGGTCTTTTGTCCCCTTTCCTCGGGGCCGGGTTCTACTACAAGACCTTCATGTGGCCGGCCGCCTTCTGGGAAAAGGTCTATGAGCCGATCATCCGCAAAGCGGCTGGGCTTGGGCGCGCCGTGCTGGAGCGGGATCCGGACACCTACGAGAAATGCTGGGCGCATTGCGACCTTCTGGTTGCCGGCTCCGGCCCGACGGGGCTGATGGCGGCGCTGACGGCGGGCCGGGCGGGTCTGCGGGTCATCCTTGCGGACGAGGATTTCAAGCTGGGCGGGTCGCTGCTGAGCGACACCACGCGCATCGATGGTGTTTCCGCACCGGATTTTGCCGAGACGGCGCTTTCGGAACTGCGGTCCCTGCCGAATGTGACGATCATGGCGCGCACCACCGTGTTCGGCTGGTACGACGACAATGTATTTGGCGCGGTCGAGCGGGTGCAAAAGCATGTGGCGGTGCCGCAGGCGAAACTGCCCGTCGAGCGGCTGTGGCGCATCGTGGCCAGGCGGGCGCTGATGGCGACCGGTGCCGAGGAACGGCCGCTGGTGTTTGGCGGCAATGACCGTCCGGGCGTGATGATGGCAGGTGCCGTGCGCACCTATGCCAACCGGTTCGGTGTCGCCGGCGGAAAGTCGGTAGCGATCTTTACCAATGGCAGCGCCGGTTACCGCACCGCCTCGGATCTGGCTGTTCATGGCGTCGAGATCGCTGCTATCGTTGACAGCCGCGCCGATGCCGCCGATCGTGCTCCAGACGGCGTCCGCGTCATTCGGTCGGCATCTGTCATCGACACGAAGGGCCGCCAGCGGGTGTCCGGGCTGGTGGTCGAGCGTTCGGGTTTCGAGGAGACGATCGCCTGCGATGCGATCGGCATGTCCGGCGGCTGGAACCCCGTCATCCATCTTGCCTGTCAGCGCGGCGGCAAGGCCGTTTGGTCGGCGCAGTTGCAGACATTCCTCGCGCCGGACGTGGGTGGCGGGCTCGTGGCCGCAGGCTCGGCGGCGGGGCGCTACAGTCTGGCCGATTGCCTCAAGGATGGCGCGCATAAGGCGGCTGCGATCGCCACTGATCTCGGGTTTTCTGTTGCTGCCGCACCATTGCCCACCGTCGAAGGCGAGATCGATCCCTCCTTTACCGCGCTCTGGTATGCGCCGGGTGCGCGGGGCAAGGCCTTTGTCGATTTCCAGAACGATGTGCATGTGAAGGATATCGGGCTTGCCCTGCGCGAAGGCTTTGGCCATGTCGAACATGCCAAGCGCTATACGACGAACGGCATGGCGACCGATCAGGGCAAGCTTTCCGGCATCAATGCGACCGGACTTCTGGCCGCCATGCAGGGCATCAGCCCGGCCGATGTCGGCACCACCACATTCCGGCCGTTCTACACGCCGGTTGCCTTCGGTGCTTTGGCAGGGTCATCGCGCGACGAGCATGCAGCCCCGGTGCGCAAATCGCCGCTGCATGGCTGGGCACAGCGAAACGGCGCTGTCTTCGTCGATTCCGGTCTCTGGTTCCGCCCTGCCTATTTCGTGCGCGGCGGTGAAAAGACCTGGCGTGACAGCACGGACCGCGAAGTCCGCAACGTCAGGGAAAACGCCGGCATCTGCGACGTCTCGATGCTCGGCAAGATCGAGATTTTCGGGCCGGATGCTGCGGAGTTCCTGAACCGCCTCTATTGCAATCCTTTCCTGAAACTGCCCGCCGGCAAGGCGCGCTACGGTCTGATGCTGCGCGAAGACGGTATGGTCTATGACGACGGCACCACCAGCCGTCTGTCGCCCGGCCATTTCGTCATGACCACCACCACGGCGCTTGCCGGCGGGGTGATGTCCCATATGGAATATTGCGCGCAGGTGCTGTGGCCGGATCTGAAGGTGCGTTTCTGTTCGTCGAGCGATCAATGGGCGCAGATGGCGATTGCCGGACCGAAAGCCCGGCTTGTGATGCAGGCGCTTGTCGAGGACGATCTGTCCGATGCCGCATTCCCGTTCCTTGCCGCCGGGATCGTCACACTGAAGGGTGGCTTCACGGCGCGGCTGTTCCGGATTTCGTTTTCCGGCGAGCTGGCCTATGAGCTGGCGGTGCCTGCAAGCCTTGGCGAGGCGGTTGCGGACGCCGTCATGGACGAGGGCCGGGCGCACGGGATCTGCGCCTATGGGCTTGAGGCGCTGAATGTGCTGCGTATCGAGAAGGGTCATGTCACCCATGCCGAATTCGATGGCCGGGTGACACCGGACGATGCGGGTTTCGGGCGTATGGTGTCGGCGCAAAAGCCGGATTTCATCGGCAAGCGGCTTTCCACCCGCTACGGGCTGACCGCTGCCGACCGCATGCAGATGGTCGGGCTGAAACCGGTGGAAACGGACCAGCATATCCGCGCCGGCGCCCATCTTTTGCGCGAAGGGGCGAAGCCCTCGACGCTGAACGATCAGGGCTATGTCAGCTCCGCCTGCTTTTCGCCAACGCTGGGCCACGATATCGCACTCGCCTTCCTGAAATCCGGGCGCGAGCGCTATGGCGAGCGCGTCGTCGTCTGGGACAAGCTGGCAGGCGCGGAGGTCGTCGCCGAGGTCTGCAACCCGGTCTTCGTTGATCCCGGCAATGTGAAGCTGAACTCGTGAGGCGGATATGACCAGAACCTATGTTTCCCGCCATCCGCTCAACGATCTCCTGCCGCTGGAGCCCGGCATCCGCGCGGTCGATCACCTGGATATTCCGCGCTTTCAGGCGATCGTCTCGGTACTGGCCGTTCCCGGTGAAGAGGCCGACGTGACGGCGGGGCTGGCGGCATCGGGCGATGTCTCCATCCGGTTTGCAGGGCCCGGCGAATGGCTGGTTCTGTCGCAAACGGAAACGCCCGATGGCCTGCACCGCTCTCTTTCGCTGCTTCTGGCCGAGACGGCCTATATCGTCGACCAGAGCGATGGCCGTGTCGTTTTCAGGCTGTCCGGCCCCAATATCCGGCGTATCCTTGCCAAGGGCATTGCCACCGACCTGCACCCGGCCATGTTTGACATCGGCAGCTCGTCCAACGTTCTGTGCGGCCATATCAGCGTCAATCTGGCGCGCACCGGTGAAAACGAGTTCGAATTGATCGTCATGCGCAGTTTCGCGGTGGCGCTTTTTGACGATTTGAGACGAATGGGCCGGGAATTCGATCTCTCCGCCGATTTCTCCGCGCAAGGGTAAATGCGCCATCGCGTGCCGCTTTTATGGCGCGGCTGAAGCTGGCAATGGCGGGATTGGGCAAGACCTGTTCGCGCAGATGTCTTTATCCGCACCGGCTTTGCGGCTACGGTTTCCATGCCCAAGATTTCGCTTAAACGCGGGATGCTCTTTGACGAGCGATCCCGGAACCGGAGAATATCCATGAAAAGCCATGCCAGGGTCGTCGTTATCGGCGGCGGCGTCGTCGGTTGTTCGATCCTCTATCACCTGACGAAATTCGGCTGGACCGATGTGGTTCTTCTGGAGCGTTCGGAGCTGACCTCCGGCTCCACCTGGCATGCGGCCGGCGGCATGCACACGATCAATGGCGATCCGAACGTTGCCAAGCTGCAGAAATATACGGTCGAGCTCTACAAGGAAATTCAGGACTATTCCGGCCAGGACATCGGCCTGCACATGACCTCCGGCATGATGCTGGCGGCCACCAAGGAACGGTTCGACTGGATGAAGTCGATCCTTGCCAAGGGCCGCTATATGGGGCTTGAAGCCGAGCTTTTGACGCCGAAGGAAGCGCATGAGCTGATGCCGCTGCTTGATCCCACGCAGTTCGTCGGCGCCGTGTTCGATCCGGTCGAAGGGCATCTCGATCCCTATGGCACCACCCACGCCTATGCGAAATCGGCCAAGAAGAACGGCGCCGATATCTACCTGCACACCAAGGTGGAAGACCTCGTCCAGCTGGAGGACGGCTCATGGCGGGTGATCACCAACAAGGGCGAGATCATTGCCGAGCATGTGGTCAATGCAGCCGGTCTCTGGGCGCGCGAAGTCGGCCGCATGACCGGGCTCGAGCTGCCGGTGCTCGCCATGGAGCACATGTATCTCATCACCGAGGACATGCCCGAAGTCATCGAGTTCAACCAGACGCGCGGCAAGGAGCTGATGCACTGCGTCGATTTCGACGGCGAGATCTATTTGCGCCAGGAGCGCAACGGCATGCTGATGGGCACCTATGAAAAGGCCTGCCGTCCGTGGTCGCCGATCACGACGCCCTGGGATTTCGGCCATGAACTGCTGGCCGAGGACATCGAGCGGATCACCCCGGAACTCGAAGTCGGCTTCCGCCACTTCCCGGCCTTCAACAAGGCCGGCATCAAGAAGATCATCAACGGCCCCTTCACCTTCTCGCCGGATGGCAATCCGCTGGTCGGGCCGGTGCGTGGCCTCACCAATTACTGGTCGGCCTGCGCTGTCATGGCCGGTTTCAGCCAGGGGGGCGGTGTTGGCCTGGCCCTTGCCAACTGGATCATTTATGGCGATCCGGGCTTCGACGTCTTTGCCATGGACGTATCGCGCTACGGCGATTTTGCCACGCTCGGCTTTACCAATGCGAAGGTGCGCGAAAACTATTCCCGCCGCTTCTCCATCCGCTATCCGAACGAAGAGCTGCCGGGGGCGCGCCCGTTCCTGACCACGCCGATCTACGACAAGCTGAAGGACGCGGGCGCGGTGTTCGGCGCGTCCTATGGGCTGGAAGCGCCGCTGTGGTTTGCGCCAAAGGGCGAGGAAGACACGTTTTCCTGGCGCCGTTCCAACGATTTCGACGTCGTCGGGGCGGAAGCCAAGGCCGTGCGCGACAGCGTCGGTCTGATGGAAACATCGGGCTTTGCCAAATACACGATCACAGGCAAAGGGGCCGAAGCCTGGCTCGACCGGATGCTGACCTGCCGCATCCCGGCTGAAGGACGCATGGCGCTGGCGCCGATGCTCAAGGATGACGGCAAGCTGATCGGCGATTTTACGCTGGCAAAGCTCGGCGAGGGGGATTTCCTTTTGATCGGCTCGGGCATTGCCGAGGACTATCACATGCGCTGGTTCGAAAGCCACCTGCCCAAGGACGGCTCGGTGACGCTGAACGCGCTGAACCTGCAGCTGGTCGGCCTGTCGATCGCAGGACCGAATTCCCGCGCATTGATCTCCAAGCTGACGCATCTCGATATGTCCGACGCGGCATTTGCCTTCATGGACATCCGCCGCATGGATCTTGGCATGGCACCGGCGATCGTCGGCCGTGTCAGCTATACCGGTGATCTCGGCTATGAAATCTGGATGAAGCCGGAATACCAGCGCTATCTGTACGACCTGATCATGGAGGCCGGCGCCGAGTTTTCCATCACGCCGTTCGGCCTGCGGGCGCTCAACGCGCTGCGCGTCGAGAAATCCTTTGGCAGCTGGTCGCGGGAATACCGGCCGCTCTACGGGCCGTTCGAAGCCGGGCTCGGGCGATTCGTGGCCTTGAAGAAGGAAACGGACTTCATCGGCAAGCAGGCGGCCGCGAAGGAAAAGGCCGAAGGCGGCACTTTGCGGCTGAGAACGTTCATCATCGAGGCGAGGGATGCGGACGTTATCGGCGACGAACCGATCTCGCTGAACGGCAAGGTTTGCGGCTGGGTCACTTCCGGTGGATATGCGCACACATCCGGCGTTTCGGTGGCGATCGGCTATGTGCCAAAGGAGGTTGCGGACGAGACCGAGGGATGGCAGGTCGAACTTTTGGGTGAATTGTTGTCTGCCCGCTTGCAGTCACAGCCGCTTTTCGATGCCAACGGTTCGCGCATGCGATCCTGACCGCGGCGCTCCTGATCACGCGTTTTTGCAAGCCCCGGATGGTGCCGAACAGGCCCTCCGGGGCTTACGCATTGTCCACCGTAGAAATCACGGTCTGATGCCCAAAAACAGGGCCCAAACTGCACCAATTTTGATTTTTCGGCTGTTTAAGCGTCAATATCACTAAAATGGGAAAGAAATTCGGCAAAGCATCATTTTGCGCTTCACTTTTGATCCGAAAGCATTATGGAATCCTCTATCGAAAAGGCTCAAAAAGAGCCGCGAAAAGAAGAGGTCTGACCTTACTAGGATCAGACCCGGGGGATATTGATGGAGTATTTTGTCCAGCAGCTCGTCAATGGGCTGACTCTTGGCTCGATTTACGGTTTGATTGCCATTGGTTATACAATGGTTTACGGCATTATCGGCATGGTGAACTTCGCCCACGGCGATATCTTCATGCTGGGCGGTTTTGCGGCACTGATTGTCTATCTTATTCTGGTCGGGTTGTTCGGCGGTGTGCCGATTGCACTTGCCCTGTTCATCATGCTCATCGTGGCGATGGTGATGACGGGTTTGTGGAACTGGGTCATTGAAAAGATGGCCTACCGGCCGCTTCGCGGCTCCTTCCGCCTTGCGCCGCTGATCACCGCGATCGGCATGTCGATCGCGCTGTCAAACTTCATCCAGGTGACGCAAGGTCCGCGCAACAAGCCGATCCCGTCCATGGTATCGTCGGTCTACGATGTGTTCGGCATCTCGATCTCGCTGAAACAGATCATCATCGTTGTCGTGACGGCGGTTCTGTTGACGATCTTCTGGTATATCGTCAATTACACGCCGCTGGGACGGGCGCAGCGCGCCACCGAGCAGGACCGCAAGATGGCCGCGTTGCTCGGCATCGATGTCGACAAGACAATCTCGATCACCTTCATCATGGGTGCGGCACTGGCTGCCGTCGCCGGTACCATGTACCTGATGTATTACGGTGTCATCGTCTTCACCGACGGCTTCACGCCGGGCGTCAAGGCCTTCACGGCCGCTGTTCTGGGCGGTATCGGCTCGCTGCCGGGCGCTGTTCTGGGCGGTCTGATGATCGGTCTGATCGAGTCCCTCTGGTCCGCCTATTTCACCATCGACTACAAGGATGTCGCGACATTCTCGATCCTCGCCATCGTGCTGATTTTCAAGCCGTCGGGTATTTTGGGTCGGCCGGAAGTCGAGAAGGTATAAATCCATGGCAAACATCACCAACACACCTGAGAGCGCCGGCAGCAACCTGATGGCGCGGGCTCTGCGCGAGGGTTTTTATGCCGGCCTCATCGCTCTCGGTCTCTTCGTGCTGTTCGTCGGTCTGAAGACCGACCAGAACATTCTCAACGAATTGATCCTCGTTCAGCGCTGGGGGTTGCTCGCAATCTTCGTTGTCATTGCCGCAGTCGGCCGTTTCCTGTCGGTCGCCTTCATCCGGCCTTACCTGGCCGCGCGAAAGGCTGAAAAAGCCGCCGCGCCGGTCAAGGACGCCAACTTCTTCGTGCGCAATTTCAGCCTGATCGCCATTGCGGTCCTGATAGTCTATCCGCCCATCATGGTCGGACTGTTCGGCTTCCAGGGCTCGTTGAAATGGGTGGATAATTTCGGCATCCAGATCCTGATTTATGTGATGCTGGCCTGGGGGTTGAACATCGTCGTCGGTCTCGCCGGCCTGCTCGACCTGGGCTATGTCGCCTTCTATGCGGTGGGTGCCTATTCCTACGCACTGCTATCGTCGCATTTCGGCCTGTCCTTCTGGATCCTCCTGCCTTTGGCCGGCATCTTTGCCGCCCTTTGGGGCATGATCCTCGGCTTCCCGGTTCTGCGGCTCAAGGGTGACTACCTGGCAATCGTGACGCTGGCCTTCGGGGAAATTATCCGGCTGGTGCTGATCAACTGGACGGCCGTCACCAAGGGCACATTCGGTATCTCGGGCATTGCAAAGGCATCGGTCTTCGGCATCTGGTCTTTCGATGTCAGTGCGCCGAACAACTTTGCCAAGGCCTTCGCGCTGCCGATGTCGTCGTCCTATTACAAGATCTTCCTGTTCTATCTTATCCTGGCGCTCTGCCTGCTGACGGCGTTCGTCACCATCCGCCTGCGCCGCATGCCGATCGGCCGTGCCTGGGAAGCGCTGCGCGAAGACGAAATTGCCTGCCGCTCGCTCGGCATCAATACGGTGACGACCAAGCTCACCGCATTTGCGACAGGGGCGATGTTCGGCGGGTTTGCAGGCTCCTTCTTTGCCGTGCGCCAGGGCTTCGTCTCGCCGGAATCCTTCGTCTTCCTGGAATCGGCCATCATCCTTGCCATCGTGGTTCTCGGCGGCATGGGGTCGCTGATCGGTATCGCCGTTGCGGCGACGCTGATGATCGGCGGCACCGAGCTGTTGCGTGAAATGGAATTCCTGAAGCACATCTTCGGCCCCGATTTCACCCCGGAACTGTACCGCATGCTGATCTTCGGTCTGGCCATGATCATTGTCATGGTGTGGAAACCACGCGGCTTTGTCGGCTCGCGCGAACCCACGGCATTCCTGCGCGAACGCAAGAGTGTCTCCGGCAGCTTCACCAAGGAAGGTCACGGTTGATCATGGCCGGAACGAATACGATGACGAAAGATCCAATCCTCAAGGTCGACCATCTGTCGATGCGCTTCGGCGGCCTGATGGCCATCAACGACCTGTCGTTCGAAGCCTATCGCGGCGACATCACGGCACTGATCGGCCCGAACGGGGCCGGCAAGACCACGGTGTTCAACTGCATCACCGGCTTCTACAAGCCGACGATGGGCATGATCACGATGCGGCAGAAGGCGGGCAAGGAATATCTGCTCGAACGCATGTCGGATTTCGAGGTCAACCGCGACGCCAAGGTCGCCCGGACGTTCCAGAATATCCGGCTTTTCTCAGGGTTGACGGTGCTGGAAAACCTTCTGGTGGCACAGCACAACAAGCTGATGCTGGCATCGGGCTATACGATCCTCGGTCTCCTGGGCTTTCCAGCCTACAAGAAGGCTGCGGCGCAGTCGATCGAGCAGGCGAAATACTGGCTCGACAAGGCAAACCTGACCGACCGCGCCGACGATCCGGCAGGCGATCTGCCTTACGGCGCCCAGCGCCGTCTGGAAATTGCTCGCGCCATGTGCACCGGCCCGGAATTTCTCTGCCTCGACGAGCCGGCGGCCGGTCTCAACCCGCGCGAATCGTTGGCGCTCAACGAATTGTTGCGCAGCATCCGTCAGGATACCGGCACTTCGATCCTTCTGATCGAGCATGACATGTCGGTGGTCATGGAGATTTCCGACCATGTCGTGGTTCTGGAATACGGCCAGAAGATTTCGGATGGCAATCCGGACCATGTGAAGAACGATCCGAAGGTTATTGCGGCCTATCTCGGTGTGGAAGATGATGAGGTCGAAGAGGTGTTCGAAGAGATCGAGGAAATCGCTGTCGCTGCGCCGGGAGATACGCCCAAATGAGCGATAACCTTCTGCATGTCAAAGACGTCGAGACATATTACGGCAATATCCGGGCGCTCGGCGGCGTCGAAGTCGAAGTCAAGCGCGGCGAAATCGTCTGCATGATCGGTGCCAATGGCGCCGGCAAATCGACGCTGATGATGACGATCTGCGGCAGCCCGCAGGCAAAGACCGGCTCCGTCACGTTCGACGGGCAGGACATTACCCGGATGCCGACGCACGAGATCGCGCGTCTGCGCATCGCCCAGTCGCCGGAAGGCCGCCGGATCTTTCCGCGCATGACCGTCTATGAAAATCTTCAGATGGGCGCCAGCCTCGACAATCTGAAATATTTCAACGAGGACGTGGAAAAGATCTTCACGCTCTTTCCGCGCCTGAAGGAACGCCAGGCGCAGCGCGGCGGAACGCTTTCGGGCGGCGAGCAGCAGATGCTGTCGATCGGCCGTGCGCTGATGGCGCGCCCGAAGCTGCTGCTTCTTGACGAGCCGTCTCTCGGTCTGGCGCCCTTGATCGTCAAGGGCATCTTTGCGGCGATCAAGAAGCTCAATGAAGAGGAAGGGCTTACCGTCTTCCTCGTCGAGCAGAATGCGTTCGCAGCCCTGAAACTGTCCCATCGCGGCTATGTCATGGTCAATGGCAAGGTGACGATGAGCGGAACGGGCAAGGAATTGCTCGCCAATCCAGAAGTGCGCGCGGCCTATCTCGAAGGCGGTCATCATTGATGGCAGTCCGGCTCAATGGCAAAGGTATTTCTGCGCCGGGGCCGGTTTGCACATCCGATAAGTTGGGGCGTTCGCACGCGGTTTGAAAACCGCCCGGCGCTTTGAAGGGGAGAAACGGAATGCAAGGCATTCTCTACGAAGAACCCTCGGTTCTATACTTTGCGCTCATCACCATCGTGATGGGCGGATGGACGGCCTGGCGCACCGGAAAGAGCGCTGCCGAAGGCTGGAGCAGCTACGGCGTCCTGGTCGTCTACACGCTGCTTCTGGGCGTGGCGATCCGCTTCATTCACCACGCGCTTTTCAACGGCAGCATGCTGGTTTTGCAGTACTATGTCGTGGACACGATCATTCTTTTGCTGTTTGCTACGGCAGGTTACCGTTACTACCGCACGCAGCAGATGACCAACAATTACTACTGGCTCTATGAGAAGGTCACACCCTTTTCGTGGAAGTCCAAATGACAGAGGGAACCCCGTATTCAAGCCTTTGAGGCTCGATGCGGAGATAAGAATACCGGCGCGATTA
The DNA here is from genome assembly GCF_001426685.1 of Rhizobium sp. Root483D2. Classification (GTDB taxonomy): domain Bacteria; phylum Pseudomonadota; class Alphaproteobacteria; order Rhizobiales; family Rhizobiaceae; genus Pararhizobium; species Pararhizobium qamdonense. The sequence goes on from NZ_LMFB01000020.1 coordinate 143,293, forward strand.
TGGTGGGTATCGTGACTGGTTTAAAATGCACCCGCTCAATTTTTTTGGGAGTAACAAGATGAAAAAGTCACTTTTGTCAGCTGTTGCGCTGACTGCAATGGTCGCTTTCAGCGGCACTGCATGGGCTGATCTGCTGGTTGGTGTTGGTGGCCCGTTGACAGGCCCGAACGCCGCTTTCGGCGCGCAGCTCCAGAAGGGTGCCGAGCAGGCCGCAGCTGACATCAATGCTGCCGGCGGCATCAACGGCGAGCAGATCAAGATCGTGCTCGGCGACGACGTTTCCGATCCGAAGCAGGGCGTTTCCGTTGCCAACAAGTTCGTTGCCGACGGCGTCAAGTTCGTGATCGGCCACTTCAACTCCGGCGTTTCGATCCCGGCTTCGGAAGTCTATGCTGAAAACGGCATCTTGCAGATCACCCCTGCATCCACCAACCCAGTGTTCACCGAGCGTGGCCTTTGGAACACCTTCCGTACCTGCGGCCGTGACGACCAGCAGGGCGCTGTTGCCGGTGCCTATATTGCTGCAAACTTCAAGGACGCCAAGGTTGCCGTCGTTCACGACAAGACACCTTACGGCCAGGGCCTGGCTGACCTGACCAAGGCTGCCATGAACGAAGCCGGCGTCAAGGAAGCCGTCTACGAAGGTATTACGGCTGGCGACAAGGACTTCTCGGCGCTGATCGCCAAGATGAAGGAAGCCGGCGTCACGCTGGTTTACTACGGCGGCCTGCACACGGAAGCCGGCCTCATCATGCGCCAGATGGCTGACCAGGGCCTGAAGGCAACCCTGATGTCGGGCGACGGTATCGTTTCGAACGAACTGGCTTCGATCGCTGGCGACGCTGTTGACGGCACGCTGATGACGTTCGCTCCGGATCCGCGCAAGAACCCGGCTGCAAAGGAACTGGTCGAAAAGTTCCGCGCAAACGGCTTTGAACCGGAAGCCTACACGCTCTACTCCTACGCAGCCCTCCAGGTCATCGCAGAAGCTGCCAAGACAACCGGCGGCAACGACCCGCAGGCTGTTGCCGAAAACATCAAGGGCAAGGGTCCGTTCAAGACCGTTATCGGCGAGTTCGGCTATGACGAAAAGGGCGACATCACCCGCCCGGACTACGTCATGTACACCTGGAAGAAGGGTGACGACGGCAAGTTCAGCTACTTCGAAAACGACAAGTAATCGTTTTTCGATGTCAGTGTGAATTGGTCCATCTGGACCGCGAAAGGCCCGGTATGTCCGGGCCTTTTTGCGTGGCGGAGTTCGATCTTCCAAACAGGGATGCGGGCTCGAAAAATGTTCTCCTCCTGCCGCATTTGGGCAATACGATGGATGAGCGCGCAACGCCATGGGCATGACGGTGGTGGACAAGATCACCGCGTTTTTCGAGATATGCGAGCACTTTTCAGGGTGAGGTGACTATTCCTGCCGCAATGCATTCGCCGCCTTGACGGCGGCGGAGGCGCGGTTTTCGACGCCGAGTTTGACGTAGATCTGTTCCAGGTGCTTGTTGACCGTTCGGGCGCTGAGGCCGAGGATCTCGCCGATGTCGCGATTGGATTTGCCCTTGGCGATCCAGAGCAGAACCTGGCCTTCGCGCACCGTCAGAGCAAAGTTTTGGCGCAAAACCTCGTCGTCGCTGGTCTGGCTGACGCCGGTCAGACGGAACAGGTATTCGTCGCCGCCGATCGCGCCGAGATAGGCGAGTTGCAGCACCGGCTGGCCGCTCTGGTGGATCATCAGCGGGCCGTCCTTGGAGACGCCGTGTTTTTCGCGCTCCTGCAGCCAGCCGCGAATATGGACCGCGAGCGTGTCCAGGCCGTCGTCGCGGCCGGTCGCCGCGTTGACGAGCCGGGTTGCCTGCGGTGTCGACCATTGGATGGTGCCATTGCTGCGCACGGCGAGCAGATGCCGTCCTGCCGCGTCGAGCGCCACGCGTGCACTTTGCGCCGATCGCGCGTTGGCCAGATGCACCCGGATGCGGGCGCGCAGTTCGTCGATGTTGATCGGCTTGGAGAGATAATCGACGCCGCCGGATTCGAGCGCGTGGACGATATGTTCGGTCTCGGTCAGTCCGGTCATGAAGATCACCGGCACCTGCGCTACGGCCGGATTGGTCTTCAGCGTCCGGCAGGTTTCAAAACCGTCCATGCCGGGCATGACGGCATCCATCAGAATTACGTCCGGCGTGATGCGATCGACGACATTGATGGCGGCATTGCCGGAGGTGGCGATCAGCACGGAGAAGCCGGATTGCTCCAGCGCGTCGGTGAGAAAGCCCAGTGTTTCTGGGGAATCGTCCACGATGAGCACGATGTCGCGCGGATGCACTGCTTCATTCACCAGCCGGTCTCCCCTGTTTGTTGATGTTCTGCAGGAAGTCGGCATAGCCGGCAAGGTCGAAAGCCTGGACATAGGTCTTGACCGCGTCGGTAAAGGGCTGGTTCTCCTCAAGCCGGGCGAGATCGGCGAGCTTGGCCTCGATGCCGCGGACATAGCCGATTTCGCCGAGCCGGATCAGTTCCTCAATATGGGCGGCGCCGGGGTTGGTCATGGTGCGCCGGGGTTTGGCCGTCTGCGCCGGCTGTACCGTGTCGCTATAGATCCATTCCAGCGCCAGATGCACGGCCAGCTTGTCCTGCAGCTGGCGGATATCGAAGGGCTTTGCAAGCGTGTCGTTATGGCCGGTATGGGTATCTGCCGCCGTACCATCTCCGATATTGGCCGACAGCATGATGACCGGCGCCGTCTGGCCGTGGTCGCGCAGGCGCGTGACCAGCTGCCAGCCATTCATGCCCGGCATCGAGATATCGATGAGGAAGAGATCGGGCTTGATGCCCTCGATCAGGGTGACGCATTCCATGCCGCCTGCAGCCGTCAAAACCACGAAATCGAGCGGCATCAGCACTTCGCGCATCAGGTCGCGATGGTCCTCGTTGTCATCGACGACGACGATGGTGCGGCGCGGGCCGGCATAACCGGCAATCTTGCGGATGGAGGGGAGAGACGCGGTTGGCCGGCTGATCGCCGACAGCATCAGCCGGACGCGAAAGGTGGAGCCCCGATCCCGCTCGCTTTCGACGACGATCTCGCCACCGAGCGTCTGGGTGAGAAGCTGGGTGATGGTGAGCCCCAGGCCAAGCCCTGGCATCGGCCGGATATGCTCGGCCTCGCCGCGCTGGAAAGGCTCGAAGATGCGCGGCAGGTCGGCCTGCGAAATGCCGCGGCCGGTGTCGGAGACGGTGAAGGTCGCCACCTGGCTGCGATAGGTGACGTCGAAGCGGATTTTGCCGGTATCTGTGAACTTGATGGCATTGGACAAGAGATTGACGAGGATCTGGCGCAGGCGCTTCTCGTCGGTGCGGACATATTGCGGCAGGGCGCTTGCCCGGTCATGCTCGAAAATGAGGCCCTTGGCCTGCGCCTGCGGGCGGAACATGTCGGTGATCTGGTCGAGGAAATCCTGGATGTTGATCTCGTTGGAATAGACCTGCAGGCGGCCGGCCTCGATCTTGGAAATGTCGAGAAGGCCGTCGATCAGGCCGGAGAGGTGGTCGGCGCTGCGCTTGATGACCTTGATGGCGGATTGCCGGGGTGCCGGGATGGTCTCGTCGCGCTCAAGGATCTGGGCATAGCCGAGTACGGCGTTGAGCGGGGTGCGCAATTCGTGGCTGAGGCCGACGACATAGCGGCTTTTGGCCCGGTTGGCGGCCTCGGCGGTCTCCTTGGCATATTGCAGGGCGGCGTCGGTTTTCTTGTGCGCGGCGATTTCCTTCAGGAGCAGGGTATTCTGGCGCGAGGATTCCTCTTCCGCCACCAGCCGGCTGTCATGGGCGAGCACATAGAACCAGCAGACGACGCCGGTCACGACGGCAAAGACGAAGAAGACCACGCCGACTGTCCGGTTGATCACCGATGCGGTTTCGGGCGAGGCGGTGCCGGTCTGGTGGGCGATCATCGCCAGGATGATGCCGATACAGGCAACCGACAGCACGACGGCGATGCCATAGCGGCCGAGCCGCGTGGACAGCGTCTCCATCACCTTTTGCGGCAGCAAAGCTTTGGCCACCACGGCTGTCTGGGCGTTGAAGCTCGCGTGCGGTTTGCACATGTCGTGGCAGCGGCTGTCCAGCGAGCAGCAGAGCGAACAGATCGGCGCGGAATAGGCCGGGCACCAGGCCATGTCCTCGGGCTCGAACGGATGTTCGCAGATCGAGCAGGTGACGGTCGAGAGTTTCTTCCAGCTCTGGCGGGGCTTGCGGGCGAGGTAATATTTGCCCTTCGTCGCCCAGGCGATGGCGGGGGAGACGATAAAGGCGGTGATCAGCGCGATATAGGGCGCAAGTGAGGCGGCCATGGCGCCGAACACGCCGAAATGGGCGGTCAGCGCAATCAGCGCCGATGCCGTCATGGCGCCGGTGCCGACCGGGTTGATATCGTAGAGATGGGCGCGCTTGAACTCGATATTGGGCGGCGCCAGCCCCAGCGGCTTGTTGATGAACAGATCGGCCGAGATGGTGCAGAGCCAGGCCATGGCGATGATGGAGAAAATGCCGAGTGTTTCCTCAAGCAGTTTGTAGATGCCCAGCTCCATCAGGAGAAGCGCGATCGCCACGTTGAACATCAGCCAGACGACGCGGCCGGGATGGCTGTGGGTGAGGCGGGAGAAGAAGTTCGACCAGGCGAGCGAGCCGGCATAGGCATTCATCACGTTGATCTTCAACTGCGACACGACGACGAAGGCAGCCATCAGCAGAAGCGCGGCATTGTGCCAGGGGATCATGTAGCCAAACGCGGTCAGGTACATATGCGCGGGATCGGCGGCATGTTCGACGGGCACCCCGGCGCTCAAGCACAGAACCACGAGGAACGAGCCCGCCAGCAGTTTTGGCGCGCCGACGATCACCCAGCCCGCTCCGGCGAGAAATACGGCAATCCGGTGATGCAGCTTGCGCTGGCCCTCCGGCGGCAGGAAGCGCAGGAAATCCACCTGCTCGCCGATCTGCGCCATCAGGGCGAGAATGACGGCGGAGGCGGCGCCGAACTCCAGCAGCGAGAATGGCGCTAGTGCGCCGGGCTCGCCCATCGGCTTGCCGGTGCCGGGAAAGGCAAGCCAGAGGTCGAACTTGCTCCAGTCCGCGAGCGCGATGAAAATGAACGGGGCTATGTTGAGGACGATCCAGAACGGCTGGGTCAGAAGCTGGAATTTGCTGATCAGCCGCACGCCATGGGTGACCAGCGGAATGACCATGACGGCGCTGATGATATAGCCGATCCAGACGGGGATGCCGAGCGCCAGCTCCAGCGCTGCCGACATGATGGATGCCTCGATGGCAAACAGCATGAAGGTGAAGCTCGCATAGATCAGCGAGGTAACGGTGGAGCCGATATAGCCGAAGCTCGCGCCGCGCGTCAAAAGGTCGATATCGACGCCGTGGCGGATGGCATAGCGGCTGATCGGCAGGCCGACGCCGAGCATGACGAGGCTGGCTGCGAGAATGGCGATGATGGCGTTGGTAGTGCCATAGGACAGCGTGATGGCGCCGCCGATCGCTTCCAGCGCCAGGAAGGAGATTGCCCCGATCGCGGTCTGCGAGATGCGCTGCGAGGAGAATTGCCGGGCGCTCTTGGCCGTGAAGCGCAAGGCATAGTCTTCCAGCGTCTGGTTGGCGACCCAGCGGTTATATTCGCGCCGGACCGGAATGATGCGCTGGCGTGCCGTCATGCCTAATTTATATTCCCATATTCAATGTGATCAATGATTAGGCAATGTCCTCCGGTCAAGGATTTTTTGCAAGTGCGAGAATCGGGTTGCCTCGGGAGGGCGAATTTGTTTCCACAATTGCCGCGTTGCACTCCCATGCTTGCAGGCTAGGGCCTTGCGTCCGGTCAAAGGGGCGATGATGTGTGCTGCAGTGCACAGTTCGCCCCGGTCACTACGTCAATTGACGTATACAGAATCCGGCACCCTCAACGGATAGTTCCAGCACGAACGGCATCCGCAAAAGCCGTCGTCAAAAGAACGAGAGGGGTTCACACATGACATACAAATCCCAGATCCTGGGCGCGTTCCTGGCTGGCGCGCTGGCCACGACAGCATTTTCCAGCGTCCAAGCTGCCGAAGACACGATCAAGGTCGGCGTGCTGCATTCGCTGTCCGGCACCATGGCCATCTCCGAGACGACGCTCAAGGATGCCATGCTGATGCTCATCGAAGAGCAGAACAAGAAGGGCGGCCTTCTCGGCAAGAAGCTTGAGGCCGTGGTTGTCGATCCCGCCTCCGACTGGCCGCTCTTTGCCGAAAAGGCCCGCGAACTGATCTCCGTCAACAAGGTCGCAGCCGTGTTCGGTTGCTGGACGTCGTCGTCGCGCAAGTCGGTCCTGCCGGTGTTCGAAGAGCTGAATTCGATCCTGTTCTACCCGGTCCAGTACGAGGGTGAGGAATCCTCGCGCAACATCTTCTATACCGGCGCTGCCCCGAACCAGCAGGCCATCCCGGCCGTCGATTATCTGATGAACACCGAAGGCGTCGAGCGTTTCGTGCTTGAAGGCACCGACTATGTCTATCCGCGCACGACCAACAAGATTCTGGAAGCCTATCTGATTGCCAAGGGCATTCCGAAGGAAGACATCCTGATCAACTATACGCCGTTCGGTTTTTCCGACTGGCAGACGGAAGTGGCCAAGATCAAGGAATTCGGTTCGGCCGGCAAGAAGACCGCCGTCGTCTCGACCATCAATGGCGATGCCAACGTTCCGTTCTACAAGGAACTCGGCAACAAGGGCATCAAGGCCACCGATATTCCGGTTGTCGCTTTCTCGGTCGGCGAAGAAGAGCTTGCCGGTCTCGACACCAAGCCGCTGGTCGGCCATCTCGCTGCCTGGAACTATTTCCAGTCCGTCGATGCCCCGGCCAATGCCGAATTCATCAAGCAGTGGCATGCCTTCACTAAGAACGACAAGCGCGTCACCAATGACCCGATGGAAGCCGCCTATATCGGCTTCAATGCCTGGGTAAAGGCTGTCGAAGCGGCCGGAACCACCGAAACGGATGCCGTTCTCGACACGATCATCGGCACCAGCGTTCCCAACCTTTCGGGCGGCTACTCCACCGTGATGCCAAACCACCACATCACCAAGCCCGTTCTGATCGGCGAAATCCAGGCGGACGGCCAGTTTGAAATCGTCCAGCAGACCCCGCAGGTCGTTGGCGACGAATGGTCGGACTTCCTGCCGGACTCCAAGGATCTGATTTCCGATTGGCGCAAGCCGATGTCCTGCGGCAACTTCAACGTTGCAACGGGCAAGTGCGGCGGCAAGGGTTCCTGATTTCGACGAATACCGGCTGTTTCATCAAGATCAGCATAATCCGGCAATGGCCTGACCGCCGTTTCCCGAAGTCCATTTTCAGAACGTCCTGATTAAAATGTGACTACCCTCCGCTCAGACCCGTCTGGGCGGAGGGACCTGATCCCGCCCTATCTGGCATGGTTTCTGCATGGCTAAGCTTAAGGATGCGGTTGCGGGGCGGGTCCTGTTCGATGTGATCGCCGGGCAAGCGGATTGCGGAAATCTTAAGCAACAGCGCCGGCATCAAGCCTCTCCCGTCAATGCGCGGTGCCCAAGCCGACGAACAACCCAAGCGAACGGACAAGAAGAGCTCATGTATCGCGCCCTCCAGACCTTTCTTGTTGCCCTCTGCCTGCTGGTCGGTTGCCTTGCAACGGGCCTGCGTGCGCAGGAAGATATCCGGCCGCTGGTCGATGCACTGGGGGCAACCGCGTTCCCGCAGAAGATCGAGGCGGTCAAGGCGCTGGCCGCATCGGGCAATCCGAAAACGGGCGAAATCCTGCAAAATCTCAGCGACGGCAAACTCTATGCGCCAAGGACCGGCGGCCCGGTCTTTCTCGAAGGCCCGTCTGACGGCACCTATCTCGATGTGCTGACCGGCGTTGCCGCCGCCGGGGTGCCGGGGAACCTGGCCAAGATCCGGCTGAACAATGGTTTGCGCGGTGCCATCGGCGCGGCGCTCAGCCAGTTGACCCTTTTAAGCCCCGAGCGCCCGGCACGCCTTGCGGCCGCGCAGGACCTGCTCAAGAGTGCCGATCCGGATAATCTCGCGCTGTTGAATTCCGCGCTTTCGCAGGAGCAGGATGCCGAGGTCAAGGCGACGATGGAGGCCGCGCGCGCCGTTATCCTGCTCAAGACCGATGGCAGCGCTGCGGACAAGAAGTCCGCCATCGACACGATCGCGGCACGCGGCAATCGCGATGCGCTGACAATCCTGACGGCTGCAATGGCGACTGCGCCGGATGATCTGAAGCCCGCAATCGAGGCGCATATTGACACGATCAACCGCAGCCTTGCCGCCTGGGATGTGGCGCAGAACGTCTGGTACGGCCTGTCGCTCGGCTCGGTGCTTTTGCTGGCGGCAATCGGCCTTGCCATTACCTTCGGCGTCATGGGCATCATCAACATGGCACATGGCGAAATGGTCATGCTCGGCGCCTATACGACCTATGTGGTGCAGCAGACGGTGGCGGCCGTTGCCCCCGGCATGACCGATTATTCGCTGGCTTTTGCCGTTCCCGCCGCATTCCTGTTTACCGGCCTGGTCGGGGTCGGCATCGAGCGCAGCGTCATCCGCTGGCTCTACGGCCGGCCGCTCGAAACGCTGCTCGCCACCTGGGGTATTTCGCTGATCCTGCAGCAGGCGATCCGCACCATTTTCGGCCCGACAAACCGGCAGGTGGACAATCCCAGCTGGATGTCCGGCGTCTTTGAGGCCGGTGGTCTCGCCATCACCTATAACCGTATGTGGATCATCGTCTTCTCGCTCGGTGTCTTCGTGGCGCTGCTCCTGCTGCTCAAGCGCTCCAAGTTCGGCCTGCAGATGCGCGCGGTCACGCAGAACCGGCGCATGGCGTCCTCGATGGGCATTCGCACCCCTTGGGTCGATGCGCTGACCTTTGGCCTCGGTTCCGGCATTGCCGGCATGGCGGGCGTGGCGCTCAGCCAGATCGACAATGTCTCGCCCAATCTCGGCCAGAACTACATTATCGACAGTTTCATGGTCGTGGTGTTCGGCGGCGTCGGCAATCTCTGGGGCACGCTGGTCGGCGCCTTGACGCTCGGGATCGCCAACAAGTTCCTTGAGCCCTATGCCGGCGCGGTGCTCGGCAAGATCCTCATCCTCGTCTTCATCATCCTATTCATCCAGCGGCGGCCTCGCGGCCTGTTCGCGCTCAAGGGAAGGGCGGTCGAACAATGATTGCGCAAATGCTGTTCATGCGGCACGAGAAAAAGACGCTCTGGGCCGTGTTCCTGATCCTGCTGGCCGCAGCCTTAGTGCCGCTTGCCAATCTGCTTATCCCGCAAGACAGCGCCTTCCATGTGCCCGGCTATCTCGTGCCGTTGCTTGGAAAATATCTCTGCTACGCGCTTCTTGCGCTCGCACTGGATCTCGTCTGGGGCTATTGCGGCATTCTTTCGCTCGGCCATGGCGCATTTTTCGCGCTCGGCGGATATGCCATGGGCATGTATCTGATGCGCCAGATCGGCGATCGCGGCGTCTATGCCAATCCGCTGCTGCCGGATTTCATGGTCTTTCTGAATTGGCAGGAATTGCCCTGGTACTGGTACGGCTTCAACCATTTCGCCTTTGCGGCGCTGATGGTGCTCCTGGTGCCGGGACTGCTTGCCTTCGTCTTCGGCTGGTTTGCCTTCCGCTCGCGCGTCACCGGCGTCTATCTGTCGATCATCACCCAGGCCATGACCTACGCGCTGCTGCTTGCCTTCTTCCGCAACGAAATGGGCTTTGGCGGCAATAACGGCCTCACCGACTTCAAGGAAATCCTCGGCTTCAACGTCCAGGCGGGGGGTACGCGGGCCGCATTGTTTGCCGCAACCGCTATCGCCTTGGCGCTGGCTCTGCTGCTCAGTTCCGCCATCGTCCGCTCGAAATACGGCAAGGTGCTGGTCGGCGTGCGCGATGCCGAAAGCCGGACCCGGTTTCTGGGTTACCGTGTCGAGAACATGAAGCTGTTCATCTTCACCGTCTCGGCGATGATGGCCGGTGTGGCCGGTGCGCTCTACGTGCCGCAGGTCGGCATTATCAACCCCGGCGAATTCGCTCCGGCAAACTCGATCGAAGTGGTGATCTGGACGGCGGTCGGCGGGCGCGGCACCCTGATCGGCCCGATCATCGGCGCCATCCTCGTCAATTTCGGCAAGAGCATCTTCACGGCCGCCTTCCCGGAATTCTGGCTGTTTGCGCTCGGCGCGCTGTTTGTGGCGACCACGCTGTTCCTGCCCAAGGGCGTGGTCGGGACCGTCCAGCAGTTCCTTGCCCGGCGCAAGGAGCAGAAAAAAGCGGATGCCGTGGAGAAGGCCTACCAGGACAAGGCGGCTGCCAAGGCGGACAGCCAGCTTGCGACACTGAAACCCCAGGCTGCGGAGTAGAACCGATGGATGAAAAGACCTCCCGCAGCCTGCTGTATCTCGATGGCGTTTCGGTCTCGTTCGACGGATTCAAGGCGCTGAATTCGCTGTCCTTCGTGGTCGAGCCCGGCGAGCTCCGGGCCATAATCGGACCGAACGGGGCCGGCAAGACGACGATGATGGACATCATCACCGGCAAGACCCGGCCCGACAGCGGCCAGGTGTTCTTCAACGGCGATATCGATCTGACCAAGAAGGACGAGGCTAATATCGCCCAGCTCGGCATCGGCCGCAAGTTCCAGAAGCCGACGGTGTTCGAAAGCCATACGGTCTGGGACAATATCGAACTGGCGCTCAACCGGAAACGCGGGGTGTTTTCGACGCTGTTCTACCGCCTGACACCGGCCGACAAGGCGCGCATCGAGGAGATCCTCGAAACGGTGCGCATGACGTCCCGCAAGGACGATCTCGCCGCCAATCTCTCGCATGGGCAGAAACAGTGGCTGGAAATCGGCATGCTTCTGGCGCAGGAACCGAAGCTGCTTCTGGTCGATGAACCGGTGGCCGGCATGACCGACGCGGAAACGGCCGAGACCGCCATCCTGCTGAAAGAAATCGCCAAGACCCGCTCGGTCGTCGTCGTCGAACATGACATGGGCTTCATCCGGGATCTCGGCGTCAAGGTAACCTGCCTTGCCGAGGGCTCGGTGCTTGCCGAAGGTTCGATCGATTTCGTCAGCAACGATCCGAAAGTGATCGAGAATTATTTGGGGCGGTGAGGATGCGTTTACCCTCCCCTTGAGGGGGAGGGTCGGCGCGAAGCGGCGGGGTGGGGTGATTTTCAGCGTCAAACAATGGGTCACCCCCACCCGCAGCGTTGCTGCGACCTCCCCCCTCAAGGGGGAGGTGTTACCGAGACAACGCCGCCACCCAGATCGCCGGGATGGACAGAAGGAAGAAGAGCATGCTGACCGTCGACAACATCAATCTGCACTACGGCGCGGCCCAGGCCCTTCGTGGCGTCTCCATCACGGCGCCGATGGGTAAGATCACCTGTGTGCTCGGCCGCAACGGTGTCGGCAAGACCAGCCTGTTGCGTGCCATTACCGGTCAGCATGGGCCGAGCGCCGGCACCATCGCCTTCAACGGCACGGTGCTGAACGGCATGGCGCCCTATAACCGGGCCAAGCACGGTATCGGGTTCGTGCCGCAGGGCCGCGAAGTCTTTCCGCTTTTGACGGTCAAGGAAAACCTGGAATCGGGCTATGCGCCGGTAGCACGCAAGGACCGGTACATTCCCGAGGATATTTTCAACCTGTTTCCGATCCTGCGCTCGATGCTTGGCCGCCGCGGCGGAGATCTGTCGGGCGGGCAGCAGCAGCAGCTGGCGATTGGCCGGGCGCTGGTGACGCGGCCGAAAATCCTGGTTCTGGACGAGCCGACCGAGGGCATCCAGCCGTCGATCATCAAGGATATCGGGCGGGCGATCCAGTATCTGCGCGATTCCACCGGGATGGCAATTCTGCTTGTGGAACAATATCTTGACTTCTGCCGTGAGCTTGCAGACCATGTCTATATCATGGACCGCGGCGAGATCGTGCATGAAGGCCCGGCCGAAACGCTGGATACGCCGGAAGCGCGCCGCCACCTCACAGTGTGACATCGGATGGCAATGGCTGAGGCAGCAGAGATCGCTCCGCAAAGGGCATGGGGCAAAGGGCGGCTGGTGGCAAAGCCGTTTGCGGGGCGTACCCGGCTTTGCGAATTCTACCAGGAGGGCTGCGCCAAGATCAGGCTGCCCGATACGTTCGACACGACGATGGAAGCGGTGCTGATCAACAGTTCCGGCGGCCTGACCGGTGGCGACCATATGGAGTGGTCGTTCGTGGCCGGCGAGGGCACGCATCTCACCCTGACTACGCAGGCCTGCGAGAAGATCTACAGGGCAAGTGCCGGCACCGCTGATGTGACCGCGCAGATTTCGGTTGGCGCGGGGGCGACTGTCCATTGGCTGCCGCAGGAAACCATCCTGTTCGACCGCGCTTCGCTGTCACGCAAGCTGGAGGTCGATCTGGCCGAAGGGGCGGAATTTCTGGCGGTCGAGGCCGTGCTTCTCGGCCGCAAGGCGATGGGCGAGGCAATGCGCGAAGGCCTGTTTCAGGACCGCTGGCGCATCCGCAGCAACGGGGCGCTGCTGCATGCGGAAAACCTCAGGCTGAACGGTGATATCACCGGCCTGACGCAGGAGATCTCGGTGCTCGGCGGGCAGGTGGCTTTTGCGACACTGTTTTACACCGGCGCCGATTGCGAGCGCCACGTCGATACTCTGCGCGGCCTGATCGGTGGTATTGCCGGCGGGGTGAGCCAGTATCAGGTTGTGGGCAAGGACAAGCTGATTGCCCGCCTCGTTGCGCCGGATGGTTTTGCCTTGAGAAAAATCCTCATCCCGGTCATTTCGCACTTGCGCAAGGGCGCCTCTGTGCCGAAAGTCTGGAACCTGTAATCGACCTGCAATCTGGTGACCGCGCATGAACCTGACACCCCGTGAAAAAGATAAACTGCTGATTTCGATGGCAGCGATGGTCGCCCGCCGGCGGCTGGAGCGCGGCGTCAAGCTCAATCATCCTGAAGCGATCGCGCTGATCACCGATTTTGTCGTCGAGGGCGCCCGCGACGGCCGCTCGGTGCCGGATCTGATGGAGGCGGGGGCGCATGTCATCACCCGCGCCCAAGTGATGGAGGGCATCCCCGAGATGATCCACGACATCCAGATCGAGGCGACGTTTCCGGACGGGACCAAGCTGGTCACCGTTCACGAACCCATTCGCTGAGGGAACGGCCATGCTGCAACTGAGACCCAATTGTGAATGCTGCAACAAGGACCTGCCGCCCGGCAGCCGCGAGGCGATGATCTGCAGTTTCGAATGCACCTTCTGCACCCAGTGTGTTTCCGACGTTCTCGACGGACAATGCCCCAATTGCAGCGGCGAACTTGTGCGCCGCCCGGTTCGCCCTGCCGCCAAGCTCGGCAAGTTCCCGGCCTCCACAGAGCGGGTCTTGAAGGCCGAAGGCTGTGCGCCGATCAAGGCTGCCTGAACAGGAGAGATGATACGATGATCCCTGGTGAAATTATTGCGGCAAGCGGTGATATCGAGCTGAATGCAGGGCTGGAAACCGTGTCGCTGGAGGTCTCCAACAGCGGCGACCGGCCGGTGCAGGTGGGCAGCCATTATCATTTCGCCGAGACGAATGCGGCCCTTTTGTTCAACAGGCCGGTGGCGCATGGCAGGCGGCTCGATATCCCGGCCGGAACGGCCGTGCGTTTCGAGCCCGGGCAGACCCGCAGCGTCACGCTCATTCCCTTTGCCGGAAAGCGCGAGGTCTATGGTTTTCGCCAGAAGGTGATGGGTAAGTTATGAGGCGTTTTTTCTTCATATCAGGGCTGCTTACCGCCACGCTTTTTCAAGGTATTGTTTCTGCGCAGGCGCAAGAACAACCGAATGTCGATTGCGCCAATGCCGAGACCCAGACTGACATGACGATCTGCGCCAACAAGGATTACGAGGCGGCCGATACCGAGCTGAACGCGGTCTATAAGAAGGCCATGGCGGCGATGAAGAATGCCGATAAGGACCTTGCCGAGATCGATGCAAATTATCCCGGCGCCGTCGATGCCCTGAAGAAAGCCCAGCGGGCCTGGATCGATTATCGTGACGGGCAGTGTGAGCTGGCCGGGTTTGAAGCGCGGGGAGCATCGCTTGAGCCGATGCTGGTGTCCGTCTGTCTTGCCGGCCTGACGAAGAAGCGTAGCGAGGAACTGAAGGGCTTTACCGAAGGATTTGGAAACTGAGCGATGGGAAACCGAGCGGTAGGGAAACTGAGGTGCCCATGACCGCGCGCCGGACCATCATGATTGTTGGAAACGGGCCGATGCCAAAAGGCGCGGCCGCTGTTATCGACGCCGCCGATCTGGTGATCCGCTTCAATGATTGCCGCTCCTGTGGCGCTGGGGGAGAGAAGACGGATATCGTCGCCGTCTGCAACACGGGGCGCCCGGCGCTTTCCATGCTGGGTGGCGGTGTCTGGAAGAGCCATGCGGCCGTTCGGCAGGCGGCTTCGATCTGGTGTGTCCGTGATGGCGCGAAGTTCCAGGCTCTGCGCGGGAAACTTAATGTCACGCATCCGGATCTCGGCGATCTCTGCGACGACTATACCGATGGTTTTTTCGCCTTTGCGCAGGCGACCGGGCGGGGCTTCCATACGGTTCCGGCCTTGACGCATGAGAGCGTCGATGCGGCGCTGGAGCGGTTCGATCCGGGTGCCTATGTCGTGCCGAGCAGCGGCCTGATCGTCATCGCCGAAATCCTCGCACATTGGCGCCAGCCGGGCGACCGCGTGGTGCTTGCCGGTTTCGGCCATGCGGGCTGGGAGGGGCATCCGTTTGCGGCGGAAAGGGAAATGGTCGAAGACTTTATTCGCGAAGGAAAGCTGGAGCGGCTTGAACCTTCCATTGCTAAGCCGTCTGCTAATCCTTACATTTTGGCAGAAAGGTAAGGAAATCATCATGGCTGAATCTGCAAAAATCACGTCGAAGAACCAGATCACACTGCCTGCGCGGGTCCGCAAAACGCTGGGGATCGGCGTGGGTGACAAGGTGGATTTTGTTGCCACAGCCAATGGCACGTTCGAACTGAGGTCCCGCAAGGAGACGCTGGCCGGTCTGCGTGGCGCGATCAAACCCGGCCAGACGATATCGGATGGGGACATCGACAGCTGGATACAGGACGCGCGCTCGGCGGGCGGGAAAGTCAGCGATGATTGGAATTGATACCAACGTCCTGCTGCGCTGGCTTGTCGATGCCGGGACGATAGATGACGCGCCGGATCAGACACACGTCGTTGAAGACCTGATCCTTCACAGTGAGGAGCAGTTTTTCGTCAATCATATCGTCATTGCGGAAACGATATGGGTGCTGCGAAACAGGATGGGCCAAAAGAAGACGATCATTCGCGACATCATCGAGCGCATCTTGCACGCGGCCAATGTGACCGTTCTCGATCCCGACAGTGTCAGCAGCGCTCTGAACAGCTTTTTGAACTATCCCGGTGATTACTCTGACCATCTCATCGGAGAGGTCAACAGGAAAAACGGTTGCCGGACGACGATGACGTTCGACAAGGCAGCATCGAAATCCCCCAATTTTTCCGAACTTCAGAGGTAGACCATGTCCTACAAAATGTCGCGCGCGGCCTATGCCAGCATGTTTGGTCCCACCACCGGCGACAAGGTTCGGCTGGCGGATACAGAATTGTTTATCGAGGTGGAGAAGGATTTCACCACCTATGGTGACGAGGTGAAATTCGGCGGCGGCAAGGTCATTCGCGACGGCATGGGCCAGAGCCAGGCAACGCGGGCTCAAGGCGCTGTCGATACCGTCATCACCAATGCGTTGATCATTGATCACACCGGCATCGTCAAGGCCGATATCGGTTTGAAGAACGGCCGGATCGCGGCGATCGGCAAGGCCGGCAATCCGGATACGCAGCCCGGCGTGACCATCATCGTCGGTCCCTCTACCGAGGTGATTGCCGGCGAAGGCAAGATCGTCACGGCGGGCGGCATGGACGCCCATATCCATTTCATCTGCCCGCAGCAGATCGAGGAAGCGCTGATGTCGGGGATCACCACGATGCTTGGCGGCGGTTCCGGCCCCGCGCATGGCACGCTGGCGACGACCTGCACGGGCGCCTGGCATATCGAGCGGATGATCGAGAGCTTTGACGGCTTTCCGATGAATCTCGCGCTGGCCGGCAAGGGCAATGCCTCGCTGCCGGCGCCGCTGGAGGAAATGATCCTTGCCGGCGCGTCCAGCCTGAAGCTGCACGAGGACTGGGGCACGACGCCTGCCGCCATCGACAATTGCCTGTCGGTTGCCGATGGCTTTGACGTGCAGGTGATGATCCACACCGACACGCTGAACGAAAGCGGTTTCGTCGAGGATACGATCGACGCCATCAGGGGCCGCACGATCCACGCCTTCCACACCGAAGGGGCAGGCGGCGGCCATGCGCCTGACATCATCAAGATCTGCGGCCAGTCGAACGTCATCCCGTCCTCGACCAACCCGACCCGGCCCTACACGATCAACACCTTGGCCGAACATCTTGACATGCTGATGGTCTGCCATCACCTGTCGCCCTCCATTCCTGAAGATATTGCATTTGCGGAAAGCCGGATCCGCAAGGAAACCATCGCGGCCGAAGACATTCTCCACGATATCGGCGCCTTCTCGATCATTTCCTCCGATAGCCAGGCGATGGGCCGGGTCGGTGAGGTGGCGATCCGCACCTGGCAGACCGCCGACAAGATGAAGCGGCAGCGGGGGCGGCTGGCGCAGGAGACCGGCGACAACGATAATTTCCGGGTACGCCGCTATATCGCCAAATACACCATCAATCCCGCCATCGCCCAAGGTCTCTCCCATGAGATCGGCTCGATCGAACCGGGCAAACGCGCCGATCTGGTGCTGTGGAATCCTGCCTTCTTCGGCGTGAAGCCCGACATGGTGCTTCTTGGCGGCATGATCGCGGCCGCTCCGATGGGTGATCCCAACGCCTCCATCCCGACGCCGCAACCGGTGCATTACCGGCAGATGTTCGGCGCCTTTGGCAAGGCACGGACGAATTCCTCGGTCACCTTCGTGTCGCAGGCCTCGCTGGACGGCGGCCTGCAGGCGCGCCTTGGTGTTGCCAAGCAGTTGATCGCGGTGAAAAACACCCGTGGCGGCATCAGCAAGGCCTCGATGATCCACAATAGCCTGACGCCGCATATCGAGGTCGATCCGGAAACCTACGAGGTGCGCGCCGATGGCGAGCTTTTGACCTGCGAACCGGCAACCGTCTTGCCGATGGCGCAACGCTACTTCATGTTCTAGACTAGTTGCTCATCAAGAAAGAATGCCGATGTCCTGGAGAAGGCCCTTGCGCTGGCTGGCGGCCGTCCTGCTCACGGCAATCCTGTGCGTTGCCGCCGGGACATTCGTGCCGCGTCCCCTGTGGCCTGTGGCGAAGGCCGGAACGGCTGTGGGCGAGACGCACCGGATCCTCGTGCTCTCCAATCCCATCCACACGGATATCGCCATTCCGGTCACCGCCGAGACGCTGGCCCGGTTTCCGTTTCTGTCGGAAAGCGGCATGCCGGTTGCGCATCCCGATGCGCGCTGGCTGATTTTTGGCTGGGGCGGGCGGGCCTTTTATATCGAGACGCCTGCCTGGTCGGATTTGAAGCCGGTGCCGTTGTTCAAGGGGCTGACGCTGGACCGCTCCGTCGTCCACGCAGATGTTGCCGGCGAGATCATCGAGCCTGCCGATCATATTGCCAGTTTCGAGATCGGCGCGGAGGGATATCAACGCCTGTTGTCTTTCATCGAGGCCAACTTCGCGACGGTGGATGGGCGGATCGCGGCGATACCGGATGCAGGTTACGGAGAAAACGACCGTTTCTTCGAAGCCAATGGCTGGTTCAGCGCTTTGAGGGGTTGCAATACCTGGACGGCGAAGGCGCTGCGCGAGGCTGGGTTGCAGACCGGCTGGTGGAACCCATTGCCGGTTTTGCTGTCGGTATCGCTGAGGCTGTATAACTGAATTCATTGGATTTTCGCCGCAGGCCTAGACATGCGCGCGGTGCAGGTCAGCCATGCGCGGCATGTTTTTCATGCCCTTTGTGCTGCATCGCAACAGGACTTGCTGTAGAAAACAGGTGACCTCCTGTGCCTTGTTCCTCCCAAGACCTGCCGCGCGGGGGCGTCTGTCTTTCAAGGAGTTTATCATGATCATTGGCAGAAAAGTGCCGTCCGTTACCTTCCGCACGCGCGTTCGCGACGAAGCTGTTGGTGGTGCCAATCCGTTCCGTTGGCAGGATGTTTCGTCGGCGGATTATTTCGGCGGCAAGCGCGTCATCCTGTTTTCGCTGCCGGGCGCCTTCACGCCGACCTGCTCGACCTTCCAGCTTCCCGATTTCGAAAAGCTGGCCGCTGATTTCCGCGCCGAGGGCATTGACGAGATCTACTGCATTTCCGTCAACGACGCCTTCGTCATGAATGCCTGGGGCAAGTCGCAGAACCTTGAAAACGTCAAGCTGATCCCGGATGGGTCCGGCGAGTTCACCCGCAAGATGGGCATGCTCGTGTCCAAGGACAATCTCGGCTTTGGCATGCGCTCCTGGCGTTATGCTGCCGTCATCAATGATGGTGTCGTCGAGCAGTGGTTCGAAGAAGACGGCTATTGCGACAATGCCGACGGCGATCCCTATGGCGTTTCCGCGCCGCAGAACATTCTTGGCGCGCTGCAGTCGGAAAAGATCGCGGCCTGATCTCAGGCCTGTGCACTTCCCATGACGTCCGGCGCCGGGCTTCTTTGGTCTGGCGCCGGATTTTTTTGTTGTTACAGTGGCATGAATGAATTTGAAGGCTTGCTGAATGCCCTATCGCTCGACCGAAATCCTGTCGCCCGGCCCGGCCGGCATCACACCGCTGCACACCATCGCGCTTGCCCACGATCAGCGCCATCTGCGCCGCAAATTGCTGCATCTCGACAATGATGATGTGGTGATGCTCGATCTCAAGGAAGCCGTGATGCTGGCCGATGGCGATCTTCTGGTGCTCGATAGCGGCGATCATGTGCGCATCGCAGCGGTCCCCGAGCCGCTTTACGATATTCGTCCGCGCGATCCGCTCCACCTGATCGAACTCGCCTGGCATCTGGGCAACCGGCATCTGGCCGCCGAAATCCGGCTGGACCGGATTTTGATCCTGCGCGATCCCGTCATCAAGGCGATGCTGGAAGGTTTGGGCGCGACGATCGGCGAGGTCACGGAACCGTTCCAGCCGATGCGCGGCGCCTATCACGGGTCCGGCGGGCATTCGCACGGCGGCCATCATCACGCCCATGACTGATCTGGCCGGGACGCAGGCGCTTTTGCGGTTGGTGACATGGTTGTCGCCGGCTTTTCCGGTCGGCGCGTTCTCCTATTCCGGCGGGCTCGAGCAGGCGGTGCACGATGGTCTGGTGACCGATGCGCCAGGGCTTGCGGCATGGCTGCAGGCGCTGATCGAGCATGGCTCTGCTTGGAATGACGCCGTGCTGTTGGCCGAGAGCTACCGCGCCTGTGGCGATGCGCCAAGACTGGCGGCGGTGCGGGAATTGGCGGAAGCTTTGGCCGGATCGCGCGAGCGGCACATGGAAACGATGTTGCAGGGCGAGGCGTTCCTGACGGCCGCAGCCCATTGGCCGCATCCGGGGCTTGAAACGCTCCACGGTGCTATCGCCTATCCCGTCGCCGTCGGCGCGGTTGCGGGCATCCATGGAACGGGGCTGGAAGCAGCGCTTGCGGCCTACCTGCATGCAAGTGCCTCCAACCTCGTCTCGGTGGCGATCCGGTGTGGCGTGACCGGGCAGACGCATGGTCTCGGCGTGCTGGCCAAGCTCGAGCCGGTGATCTCCGCAACAGCGGCGCGGGCCGCAGCCACGACGCTGGACGATCTCGGCTCTGCCACCATCACGGCCGATATTTCGGCCCTGCGCCATGAGACATTGCATTCGCGGCTCTTCCGGTCCTGACGGTTTCGAGCGCCCGCTTTCTTGAAAGGAAAATTTGCGATGAAATCTGCCAATGGTCCCCTTCGCGTCGGTATCGGCGGCCCGGTCGGCTCCGGCAAGACGGCGCTGACGGACAAGCTCTGCAAGGCGATGCGCGCGCAATATTCGGTCGCCGTCGTCACCAACGATATCTACACCAAGGAAGATGCTGAGGCGCTGGTGCGCATGCAGGCGCTGCCCTCCGACAGGATCGTCGGCGTCGAGACCGGTGGATGTCCGCATACGGCAATCCGTGAAGATGCGACGATCAACCTGCAGGCGATCGCCGATCTCAACCGCCGCATTCCCGATCTCGATGTGATCTTCATCGAATCCGGCGGCGACAATCTGGCCGCGACGTTTTCGCCCGATCTGGCCGATATCACCATCTATGTGATTTCGGTCTGCCAGGGCGAGGAAATCCCGCGCAAGGGCGGACCGGGCATCACCCGCTCGGATCTGCTGGTGATCAACAAGAAGGATCTGGCGCCCTATGTCGGCGCCGATCTCGATGTGATGGAGCGCGATGCCAACCGCATGCGCGCCGAGCGGCCCTTCGTGTTTTCCGATATGAAGCGCGGCGATGGTATCGAGACGATCGTCGAATTTTTGCGGGTCGAAGGCGGGCTTTAAGCTTTGCCGCCCAAACAAAAAAGCCCGGCCGCATCTGGAATGGGGCCGGGTTTCCATGCGGTGGCCCGCAGCCTTATTCGGCTGCGAGATGGATGACGTTACCGCTGCGTTTGGGACCTTCCAGCTTGTCGAGCCGTTTTTCCAACGCGTCGATCGTCTTAGCCTGATCGGTGACGATGCCGGTCAAAGCTTCGTTTTCAAGAACATCCAGCTCGTCGTCCTTCTTGCCCACGAAGCGGCCGAACAGCCAGCCGATCAGGCGCGAGACATCGTCCATGATGAGAAAGAACGACGGAACCACGAGAAGCGACAGCACGGTGGAAACGATGATGCCGCCGATCACGGCAATTGCCATCGGTGCGCGGAACGAGCCGCCTTCGCCGACGCCAAGCGCCGAGGGGATCATGCCGGCCGACATGGCGATCGACGTCATGATGATCGGCTGGGCGCGCTTGCGGCCGGCCTCGATCATGGCCTGGACCCGCTCCATGCCATGGCGCTTCATCTCGACGGCGAAATCGACGAGAAGAATGGCATTCTTGGTGACGATCCCCATCAGCATCAGCACCCCGATCATGACCGGCATCGAAAACGCGTTGCGTGTCAGGATCAGCGCCACCGCGACGCCGCCAATCGCCAGCGGCAGCGACAACAGGATGGTGAACGGCTGGATCACGTCCTTGAACAGCAGGATGAGCACCACCAGAACCATCAGCAAGCCGAGCAGCATGGCGTTGCCGAAGCTCTGCATCATCTCGCTCTGGATCTTGGCATCGCCGCTTTCGGCAAGCCGCACGGTCGAGGGCAGCTGCGTTTCATCGACGATCCGCTTGAACTCGGCTGTCGAGGTATCGAGTGCCGTGCCCTGCGGCACGTCGGAGCCGATCGAGGCGACACGATTACGCGCATTGCGCAGGATCGAGCTTGGTCCTTCCGAGTAGCTGATGTCAGCGACACTATCGATCGGAACAGTCGCCCCCGATGCGGTCTTCACCTTCAGGGCACCGATCGACTGCAGATCGCGGCGGACGTCGAGCGACGTCTGGACGCGGATCGGGATCAGCCGGTTATCGAGCGAGATCTTGGTCAGGGCCGCATCGACATCGCCTGTCGTGGCAACGCGGATGGTCTGCGAGATCTGCTGTGGCGTGATGCCGAGACGGGCGATTTCATCCTTGCGCGGATGGATCTGCAATTCCGGCCGGGGCAGGGCCCCTTCGGAGCTGACATTGGACAGGATGGGCGAGGCGCGCAGCTTGCCTTCCAAGAGGCCGATGGCTTCATTCAGGTCATCCTCGTTGGATGACAGGAAGTTGAAGGTCAATTCACGCTCGCCGCGATCGTTGAGCTTTGTGATGCGCACATCCGGGATGCCGCGCAGGTTGGCGAAAATATCCTTCTCGACATCCCACTGCGGACGCGTGCGGCCATCCATCTGCATTTTCGGCATATATTGCCCGATCAGCGGAAGATTGCCGAGGCCCTTGTTGACCAAGGTTTTCACCAGTGAGTGATCGATCGTGCCGAGAATGATGCGGACGGTGGCGCGGCGCAGTTCGAGATCGCCCTTTGGAGACGCACCGCCGAGAATGAAGACGCTCTCGACGCCATCGATTCCACGGACCGCATTGTAGATCTGCTCGGTCGTGTTGTCGGTTTCAACCAGCGTCGCGTTGGGGGGCAATTCGACCGAAAGCACGACACGGGAGGCGTCGTCCGGCGGCATGAAGCTGCCAGGAACCTGCGCCATCAGGAAAAGCGAGCCGGCCAGGAACGCGAAAGCGGCCAGCATCGTGGCATAGCGCATGTACCAGCGCCGGGTCGTGGCGCTGACCAGCCAGGTATAGCCCTTCATCAGGCGGCCGTCATTGTCGTGATGGTCGTCGACGCCATCCTCGGGCTTCATCAGATAGGCTGCCATCAGCGGCGTGATCAGGCGCGCCACCATCAACGAGAAGAACACGGAGAAGGCGACAGTCAGGCCGAACTGGATGAAATATTGCCCGGCAACACCCGGCATGAAGGAAACCGGCACGAAAACCGCGATGATGGTGAAGCTGGTGGCAATAACCGCCAGACCGATTTCATCGGCGGCATCGAGCGATGCCCGGTACGGCGTCTTGCCCATCTTGATATGCCGGGCGATGTTCTCGATTTCGACGATCGCGTCATCGACGAGAATACCCGTTGCCAGCGTCAATGCCAGGAAGCTGACGAGGTTGAGCGAGAAGCCCATCAGGTCCATGATCCAGAATGTCGGGATCGCAGACAGGGGAAGAGCGACGGCGGCGATCAGCGTGGCACGCCAGTTTCTGAGGAACAGAAGCACGACGATGACGGCGAGGATCGAGCCTTCGAGCAGCGTATGCAGGGCTGCCTCATAGTTGCCGTAGGTGAAATAGACGGCGTCGTCCACCATCGCGATGTTGACCTCGGGATGGGCCGCGCGAACGGTTTCTAGGCTTTTTGCCACCGTTTCGGCGACCGAGACTTCGCTGGCGCCCTTCGAGCGGAACACCGCGAAGGTGACCGATGCATCGCCATTGAAGCGCGAGAAGGATTTCTGCTCCTCGTAGGTATCGGTGACGGTGCCCAGATTGGAGAGTTTGACAAACCGGCCATTGGGAAGCGCGATCGTCGTATTGGCCAGCTCGGCCACGTTGCGGGCGTCGCCCAGCGTGCGGATGGTCTGTTCGTTGCCGCCGATCTGGCTGCGGCCAGAGCCGAGATCGACGTTGGTGCTGCGCAGCTGGTTGTTGACGTCAGGTGCGGTGATGCCGAAGGAATCGAGCTTGCTTGGATCGAGTTCTACCTTGATTTCGCGGTCGGAGCCGCCGTAGCGGTCGATCCGGCCGACACCGACCTGGCCCTGTAGCGCGCGCTTGATCGTGTCATCGACGAACCAGGACAGCTCTTCGAGCGTCATGTCCGGCGAGGTGACGGAGAAGGTCTGGATCGCCTGGCCTTCGACATCGATCTTGGTGACGACCGGTTCTTCGACATCGGCGGGCAGGTCGCTGCGGATGCGGTCGATGGCGTCCTTGGTGTCCTGAACGGCTTCTTCCGTCGGCTTTTCGATGCGGAAAACAACGCTGGTGAGCGATTGTCCGTCGGTCACCGTGGACTGGATTTCATCGACGCCGGCGATCGAGGCGACAGCGTCCTCGACCTCCTTGGTCACCTGCATTTCCAGTTCCGACGGCGACGCGCCGTTCTGGGTCACGGTGATGGCCACCACCGGAACGTCGATGTTGGGAAATTTGGTGATCGGCAGGGCATAGAAGGATTGAATGCCGAGGTAGAGCAGCAGCGCAAAACCCAGGATCGGTGCGATCGGATTGCGGATGGACCAGGCGGAAAAGTTCATCGCGAATGACCTCGATCAGTTCGATACTGTTTCGGCGCCTGCAGGCACCGGCTTGATGCGATCGCCATCGCGCACGAAGGCGCCGGCTTTGGTGATCACGCGGTCGCCCTCCTTCAGGCCGGTCCGGATTTCGATCAAGCCGTTATCCTGTATGCCGGTTTCAACCTGAGCCACATGGGCGACGTCGTCCTCGACCTTGCGGGCGACCATGCCGTCCTTGGTGTTGGTGACCGCCGAAAGCGGCAGGACCAGCGCCTGCTTTTCCGTGACGATGATCTGTGCCCGGGCATACATGCCCACTCTGGCTTTTTCAGGTTCCAGCAGGGTGATATAGACATTGCCGAGGCGTGTCTGGCTATCGACCACCGGCGAGATCAGCCGGATTTGTCCGTCGACCTGCGTCTTGCCGTCGGCCAGCGTCACCTTTGCCTTCTGACCGATCTCCAGCTTCGGCAGGTCGGCTTCGATAATATCGGCCTTCATCTCTACGGCGCCGTCGCGGATGATGGTGAACAGCGGCTCGCCTGTGCCGTTTGCGATGGCGCCGACCTTTGCGGTGCGGGCCGAGACGACGCCGGCGACCGGCGTTTTCACATCTGTGCGCACCAGGCGCAGGTCGACGTCGGAAATCTGCGCTTCGACCACCTTGATATCGGCCTTGGCGACAGAGACCAGCTGATCGGCCGAGCGGACGCGCGCAAGCGCTGCGGTTGCGGCGGCCTTTTCCTGGTCGCGCTGCGCCGTCGACATCGATCCCGCCTCGGCGAGCTTTTTCGAGCGGTCGCTGACCCGGACCGCTTCGTCGGCATTGGCCTGCGCTTCGGCGAGCTGCGCCTCATATTGGGCAAAGGCGGCCTCGGCCTTGGCAAGGCTTGCGGCATACTGGCTCTTTTGCAGCACCAGCATATCCGGGTTGAGGGTGGCCAGCGTGCTTTCTGCCTCGACCCGGTCGCCGACATCGGCATTCAGCGTGCGAATGGAAAGGCCATCGACAAGCGGGGACACATAGGTTTCGTCCACGGCCTTGACGGCGCCGGTTGCCATAACCCGGTCAACGATCAGCCTTGTCTCGACCTGGCTGACGACGATCGACGGCAATGCCTGTTCGGTTTTTTGGGGAGCTGCGGCCTGCGCCAATGCGGTACCCGACGAGAGCGTCAGGAGCAGGGCAGCGGACATTCCAAACGCAAACGTCGTGTAACGGGCCATCGGCTCACTTTCCTAAAATTCCAGATAAGTCTGTTTCCTGACGCTGCCCGCCTTCATGGAAGGTTCGCTGCCGCCGTCTACAGGAAGGAAGGGAATGCCGCTTCAACCGTGTTGAGCAAATGTTCCCCCGCATCCTCCTCAAGATGCCTCGGGCCGTATTTAGTCAGGCCCATCAGGCGATGCAAGATGATAGAAATAAAGAATGGTTCCTCATTATTTTATTTGTTGAGACCCATCAACGCAACTTCTGTTTTATGTCCTTTTGTTGCGCATCCGTGTTTTTCCTGTGTCTTAAATGCGAAACGCGCGGGACCAGCCCGCGCGTTTCCATAGCGAAAACAGATGTAAAAACGCCTACTTGAGGGCGGCGTCAGTGATCTCGTGGGTGAAGGCGCCGGTTGGCTCCTTGCTGATGACGGGATCGGAGCCGCCCTTCAGCAGCGAGGCAACGGTGCGTTTGTAATCGGCGTCATCCAGCGCGCCGTTCGAGCCCGCCGTCAGCTTGGCGACTTCGCTCATCATGCGCTTCTGGTGTTCTTCCGTCTGGGCGCCGGTGGCGTCGTTTTCCAGAACGATCCCGGCGGCTTCGTCGGTATGCTCCTCGGCATATTTCCAGCCCTTCATCGAAGCGCGGACGAACTTGACCATTTTTTCCTTGAAGGCCGGGTCCTTAAGCTTGTCTTCCAGCACGTAGAGCCCGTCTTCCAGCGTGGCCACGCCCTGGTCCTGATATTTGAAGACGGTCAGGTCTTCCGGCTTGATGCCGGCGTCGATCACCTGCCAATATTCGTTATAGGTCATGGTGGAGATGCAGGCTGCCTGCTTCTGGATCAGCGGATCGACGTTGAAGCCCTGCTTGAGGACCGTGACGCCATCCGGGCCGCCATCGGTCTTCAGACCAAGCTGGCTCATCCAGGAGAGGAACGGATATTCATTGCCGAAGAACCAGACGCCGAGCGTCTTGCCCTTGAAATCGGCAGGCGAGGCGACGCCGGATTCCTTCAGGCAGGTCAGCATCATGCCCGAGGCCTTGAACGGCTGGGCGATGTTGACGAGGGCAACGCCCTTTTCGCGGGTTGCAAGCGCCGACGGCATCCAGTCGACGACCACATCGGCGCCGCCGCCGGCGATCACCTGCGGCGGTGCGATATCCGGGCCGCCCGGCTTGATCTCGACATCCAGGCCTTCGGCTTCATAAAAGCCCTTGTCCTTGGCGACGTAATAGCCAGCGAACTGGGCCTGCGTGACCCATTTCAGCTGCAGCACCACCTTGTCGGCGGCCATGGCATGGAATGCGGACAGCGAAAAAGCGCTTGCCAGCAGCAAAGATGCAAGTCTCGTCTTCATGTCAGTTCCCTTTTTTGTTGTGCCGGCCCGACGCGGGCCGGCGGCTTTTTTATGGTGCCTGCCCACCACGGACAGGCATTTCTCAGGCCGTCCGCGAATTGCGCACGGACGGATGCCAGAACGTGACAGCCCGCTCGATCAGCGCCACTATCCCGTAAAAAGCGGAGCCTGCCACCGCCGCAACGGCGATTTCGGCCCAAACCATATCGACATTCATGCGCCCCACTTCGGTGGAGATCCGGAACCCCATGCCGACGATCGGGGTGCCGAAGAATTCGGCGACGATGGCACCGATCAGCGCCAAGGTGGAGTTGATCTTGAGCGCATTGAAAATGAAAGGCCAGGCCGCCGGCAGGCGCAGCTTGATCAGCGTCTGAAACCAGCTGGCGGCATAGGTGTGCATCAGGTCGCGCTCCATCGAACTGGCCGCAGACAGGCCGGAAACCGTGTTCACCAGCATCGGGAAAAAGGTCATGATGACGACAACAGCGACTTTCGACTGCCAGTCGAAGCCGAACCACATGACCATGATCGGCGCGACGCCGATGACGGGCAGGGCGGAGACGAAATTGCCAAGCGGCAGCAGCCCCTTCTGCAGGAAGGGCGAGCGGTCGATGGCAACGGCCACAAGGAAACCGAGGCTGCAGCCCAATGTATAGCCGATGATCACCGCCTTGAGGAACGTCTGCTGGAAATCGGCCCAGAGCGTCGGCACGGAATTGATCAGCCGCGTCCAGATCATCGAGGGCGGCGGCAGGAGAACGGACGGTACGTTAAACCCCCGCACGACGCCTTCCCACAGAACCAGAATGCTGACGCCGAACAGCAAGGGCACTGCAAGGCGAACCGCCCGGTTGGCGGGCACGTTTCTGAAATTCTGGCGCACCAGCCATTCATTGGTTGCCCAGGCTGCAATCCAGAAGGCGATGGCGCTGAACAGAATACCGGAATTCATGGCTTGATCCCCATGCGTTTGAGAACGGCGGTATGGGCAAAGCCGACGATGATCACCAGGGTTGCCGCGAGCGCTGCCGCCATGAACAGGGCCGACCAGATCTGCACCGTCTGGCCGTAATAGGAGCCGGCAAGCAGCCGGGCGCCAAGACCGGAGACGGCCCCGGTCGGCAGTTCGCCGACGATCGCACCGACGAGCGAAATGGCGATGGCGACCTTCAGCGAGGCGAACAGATAGGGCATGGACGACGGCCAGCGCAGCTTCCAGAAGGTCTGCGCCGGGCTGGCATAATAGGTGTGCATCAGGTCAAGCTGGATCTGCTCGGGACTGCGCAGCCCCTTCACCATGCCGACGACGATCGGAAAGAAGCTGAGATAGGTGGAGATCAGCGCCTTGGGCAAAAGCCCGGATATGCCGATGGCATTGAGCACGACGATGATCATCGGCGCGATGGCAAGGATCGGGATGGTCTGGCTGGCGATGACCCAGGGCATCAGCGAGCGGTCCATCGCCCGGTTGTGGACGATGCCGACGGCAAGCAAAATGCCGAGCACGGTGCCGATGCCGAAGCCGAGCAGGGTCGCCGAAAGTGTGATCCAGGCATGATAGACCAGGCTGCGCTTGGAGGTGATCGGCATCAGGAAGGTCGTGTTCCAGATCTCGGCGATCACCTGATGCGGGGCAGGAAGCACCGGCCGCTGCTGGAACATGGTTTTCGGCAGGATTTCCGAGAAGGTGATCTCAGATCCGGCGCGCGCCGCCGTATCGCGCTCGAACGGCGCATTGAGAAACACCACCGCCACGTACCAGATGACGAGCACGGCAAGGAGGATGACACCTACGGGCATGATCCTGTCTTTGATGATATTCGGCTTTTCCATGCTTAAGCCTTCCCGCCGGCAGGCATCAGCATCAGCCCCATCGCCACCACCCCAAGGGCGACACCTGCCATCTGCGGCAGGGTCATCCGTTCGCCGAAGACGGCAAAGGCGATGAAATTGACCAGCAGCAGCTGCGCAATCGCCGAGGCCGAAATAGCCAGCCCCAGCCCGCCCTCGCGCATCAGCCGCACCATCATCAGATTGCCGAGGCAGTAAAGGCCGAGCGACAGGAGAAGGATCAGGATGTTGTTGGTGGACACATAATAGCGCGATGCGGTGGCGGCGCTGAGGAAGATGGCCATGGAGGCGGAGAGCCAGAGGATGAAGGAGAGGTTCATGGATTCGGCTCGCTCTGCAGAAATTGCGAAATGGCGCGCTCTATCGTCAGGAAAACATAGTCTGGAGCGTCGATGACATCCGCATTGTCGAAGCGCAGGACGGTGAAGCCCTGGGCCTTCAGGAACCCGTCTCTCTGCTTGTCGTGTTTTCGCCCTTCCGGTGTCTCATGGCTATCACCATCGACTTCGATGACAATCCGGGCTGACAGCCAGGCGAAGTCAGCGATGTAGGGGCCAATTGGCGTTTCCCGGCGGAACCGGCCGCCGCGCGCACGAAAATCCCGCAGCATGTTCCACATTCTCGCTTCGGCCTTGGTCAACTCGGTGCGGAGTTTTTTTGCTCTGGTGCGAGTTTTGGGGTCGATATTCGAGTGCGGCAAGAAAGACCCCTCCCGGTTCGCTGCGCTCACCACCCTCCCCACAAGGGGGAGGGAGGAACCTGCGGCCCCCACATCGGCCACCATCAATTTTCCAGGCTTCTGCCACTCTTTGAAACTTGCTGGATAGCGGGTACTCCGCGTCCTGAATGTTGCCTTGTCAAAAGAAGAAGAAGCTGCGGCAAGCGCGGTCGAGCCCCTCCCCCTTGTGGGGAGGGGTTGGGGAGGGGTCTTCGCCACAATCCCAATCATCCTACTCATCATAACTATGCCCCGCTCTCAATCCCTCGCGCACCCGGTGCGCAATCGCAAGGAATTCCGGGGTTTCGCGGATGCCGAGCGGGCGTTCGCGGGGCAGGGTGGATTCGATGATGTCGGTGACGCGGCCGGGGCGGGGGCTCATGACGACGATCTTGGTGGAGAGGTAGACCGCTTCCGGGATCGAGTGGGTGACGAAGCAGATGGTCTTGTTGGTGCGGTCCCACAGTTTCAGCAATTGTTCGTTGAGATGATCGCGGACGATTTCATCGAGTGCGCCGAATGGTTCGTCCATTAGGAGAAGATCGGCATCGAAGGCAAGGGCTCTGGCGATCGAGGCGCGCTGCTGCATGCCGCCGGACAATTGCCAGGGGAATTTCTTGCCAAAGCCCGTCAGGTTGACCAGGTCCAGCGTGCGGTCGATCCGCGCCTTCTGGTCGGCTGCGCTATAGCCCATGATCTCCAGCGGCAGGGCGATATTCTTTTCAATGGTGCGCCAGGGGTACAATGCCGCCGCCTGGAAGACATAGCCATAGGAACGGTTCTTGCGGGCGTCCTGCGGCGTGGTGCCATTGACGGTGATCGAGCCGGAGGTAGGCTTTTCAAGATCGGCGATGACGCGCAGGAAGGTGGTCTTGCCGCAGCCGGAGGGGCCGATGAAGGAAACGAAATCGCCTTTGTTGACGTCGAGATTGACGCCTGTCAGCGCGTTGACCGGGCCGTCATTGGTCTCGAATGTCAGGCCGAGATCGCGCGCCGAAACGACGGATGCTGGTGTTGTTGTCATTGTATCCGATGCGCTCCGCCCTGAATGCCATTGCTGGGAAGGTTGATGTGACGTCATCCGGCCCCCTGCTTGCGATAGTCGTACTGTATATTTTTCCAACGCGGTATGCCGTTGGCGATATCGTTGTCACGCAGATGTGGACATGTCTGTGGGGTCAACTCTCGCCGGCGGACTATCCCTGAGCGGCGCCGCGCAAACAGGGAAGCGTTGTCCCAACGTCTGAACGGAAGGTTCGTTATCGGTGCCGCGCCGGCTGGCCCATGGAGCCGCCCCTTGCCCGCCGGCGGGGGACAGAGCGACCGGGTCGATGGAAGGCGGCGGCTCATCTGCATTTTTTCAGCGGTCCCCAGCGTGTGCCGTCCTTGAAGCGAATTTTTTCCGGTGCAGTCGAAGTGCCCGGTATTAGTAGAGATACGGCCACCGCTATCGAATGCTGCGCAATCCTGGGTTTTCAACGATCGTTCTCCCGCTCAAAACATGGCTTTAGACTCATGCGATAGAGAATGTAGAACGTGACCATTCCTGCGGGAATGGTGTCAAATGACAGAACGAACGAAGCACTGTTGTTCGACCGTCCTGTGGTCAAGTTTGAAAACATGCCTATGAGCGACTTGGCCAAAAATATTGCGACCGATGGTGCGACCGCGCCGCCTAGCAGAAGCACTGTCAGGCTGCGAATGCGGAAATATCGCATCACCCAAAGGAAAGCCAAAGTAAACGGCAGACCGAGAACGATCAGCGCCGCCAGCGCGAAAGGAAGATGAAATACAGAGAAGATGCCCACACCGATCGGCGTGGGGAAGAAAACGAGTTCTGCGGCCACGATCCTCGTCACCAACCATGCGACAAAACCTGCGGGCACGGCCAGTATGTAGCCGTACATCACCTGCCACACATCAACTGGACCTGCCCCCACGATGATCACACCCCGCTGGCCGGGATGCCGGTCCGCTGCACCTTGCGGGGTGCGGTGATGTCCTTCCAGGTCGAGAGCGCCTTGTTGACGGCGGTGTAGGGTTCGCGCTTGACGAATTTGCCCTGGCCTTCGCGGGTCTTCACCGTCGATTCCTCGATGACGACGATGCCGGCGGTCAGCGTGTAGCGCGGCAGGCCGGTGACCTGCTTGCCCTCGAAGACGTTGTAATCGATCGCCGATTGCTGGGTTGCGGCCGAAATGGTCTTTGCGCGCTTCGGGTCCCAGACGATGAGATCGGCATCGGCGCCGACCAGGATCGCGCCCTTCTTCGGATAGATGTTGAGGATCTTGGCGATATTTGTCGAGGTGACGGCCACGAACTCGTTCATGGTGATGCGGCCGGTGGCGACGCCGTGTGTCCACAGCATCGGCATGCGGTCTTCAAGCCCGCCGGTACCATTGGGGATCTTGGTGAAATCGCCGGCGCCGAAGCGTTTCTGCGCCGTGGTGAAGGCGCAGTGGTCGGTGGCGACCACCTGCAGGGACCCGGCGGAAAGTCCAGCCCAGAGACTGTCCTGATGCTGCTTGTTGCGGAACGGCGGCGACATCACGCGGCGCGCGGCATGGTCCCAATCGGGGTTGGCATATTCGCTTTCATCCAGCGTCAGGTGCTGGATCAGCGGTTCGCCATAGACGCGCATGCCGTTTTGACGGGCGCGGCGGATGGCCTCATGCGCCTGTTCACAGGACGTGTGCACCACATAGAGCGGGCTGCCGGCCATATCGGCGATGATGATGGCGCGGTTGGTGGCTTCGCCCTCCACGGCGGCCGGGCGCGAATAGGCGTGGGCCTCGGGGCCATTATTGCCGTCCGCCAGCAGCTTTGCCTGCATCTGCGCAACGATATCGCCGTTTTCGGCATGCACCATCGGCAGCGCGCCAAGTTCGGCGCAGCGCTGGAACGAGTGGAACATCTCGTCGTCATCCACCATCAGCGCGCCCTTATAGGCCATGAAGTGCTTGAACGAGTTGATGCCCTTGTCCTCTACGATCGTCTGCATCTCGTTGAAGACCTGCTCGCCCCACCAGGTGATCGCCATGTGGAAGGAGAAATCGCAATTGGCCCGCGACGTCTTGTTGTCCCACATGGTGAGCGCTTCGAGCAGCGACTGGCCTGGCGCCGGCAGGGCGAAATCGACGACCATGGTCGTGCCGCCGGACAGTGCCGCGCGCGTGCCGCTCTCGAAATCGTCGGAGGAATAGGTGCCCATGAACGGCATTTCGAGATGCGTATGCGGATCGATGCCGCCCGGCATGACATAACAGCCGGTCGCATCCAGCGTCTCGTCAGCAGTGAGATCAGGCCCGATCTCCACGATCCTGCCACCATCGATCTTGACGTCGGCCTTGTAGGTGAGGTCGGCGGTGACGATGGTTCCGTTTTTGATGACTGTGGTCATGGATCGGATTTCCTTCTGTTTTTTTCGGTAGCGGCCGGCGAGTAGAAGCCCGAGGCTGGGTCTTCTTCCAGCGCTCCGTCAAGGGCGGCCAGAATGGTTTCGAGGACGGATGTGCGTCCTTTGGAAATGTCGTGGTTCCAAAACCGCAACACGGAATAGCCCTGTGTGTTGAGCCACACCGTTCGGGCGGCATCATATCGGCTTTCGGCGTGATGAAATCCATCGATCTCGACGACGAGCCGACGCTCTCGACACACGAAATCGACGATGTAGGGTCCCAGCGGAATTTGCCGTGCAAACTTGAAGCCGTTCAGCCGCCGGGCGCGCAGATCGCTCCAGAGATTGTATTCTTCTTCGGTCTCATTTTGCCGCAGGTGTCTTGCAAAGGCGGTCTTGCCCGAACGGCGTTTGGTTGCATCGTTCTTCGGCATGCGCGGCGCCCCCTCATCCGACCCTTCGGGCCACCTTCTCCCCGTGGGGGAGAAGGGAAAAACCGCTGGCGTCGTCCTCCCTCCCTTCTCCCCTTGGGGAGAAGGTGCCCGCAGGGCGGATGAGGGGGTGAAGCGCACTGCGTTTGGCATTACCCCACAATCCCCGCCGTCTCCACCACCGCATGAAACAGCACGTCGCATCCGGCCGACGCCCATTCCTTGGATATTTCCTCTGCCTCGTTGTGGCTGAGGCCGCCGACGCAGGGGCACATGACCATGGTGGCGGGAGCGACCTTGGCGGCCCAGCAGGCATCGTGGCCGGCGCCGGAGATGAGGTTCATGTGGCTGTAGCCGAGCCTTTCGGCGGCGGAGCGCACCGCGGTGACCAGGGCCGGGTCAAAGGTGACCGGCTCGAAATGGCCGATGGCTTCGACGGAACAGCCGACGCCGAGCGCCTCGGTGATCCTGGGGGCTTCGGCCTCGATCTTGGCGCGCATGCGGTCGAGCTTGGCCTTGTCGGGAGAGCGGATATCGACAGTGAAGACGACCTTGCCCGGCAGCACGTTGCGGGAATTGGGCGAGAAGAACACCTGGCCGACGCCGCCAACGGCGCCCGGCTGGTTTTCCATGGCAACGCCCTGGACCATTTCGACGATCCGCGCCATGGCAAGGCCGGCATTGACGCGCAGGTTCATCGGCGTCGAGCCGGTATGGGCCTCGCGGCCGGTCAGCGTGAATTCCAGCCACCACAGGCCCTGACAATGCGTCACCACGCCGATGGTCTTTTCCTCTGCCTCCAGGATGGGGCCCTGCTCGATATGATATTCGAAATAGGCGTGCATTTTGCGGGCGCCGACCTCTTCTTCGCCTTGCCAGCCGATCCGCTTCAACTCGTCGCCGTAGGTCTTGCCCTCGGGGTCCTTGCGGCCATAGGCGTAGTCGAGCTCGTGAATGCCGGCAAAGACGCCGGAGGCGAGCATGGCGGGTGCAAAGCGCGCACCTTCCTCATTGGCCCAGTTGGTGACGACGATCGGATGTTTGGTCTTGATGCCGAGATCGTTCATGGTGCGCACGACTTCCAGCGCGCCGAGCACGCCGAGCACGCCGTCATATTTGCCGCCGGTCGGCTGGGTATCGAGATGGCTGCCGACATAGACGGGCAGCGCATCGGGATCGGTGCCGGGGCGGGTGGCAAACATCGTGCCCATCTTGTCGACGCCCATCGTCATGCCGGCGTCTTCGCACCATTTTTGAAACAGGTGGCGGCCTTCGCCGTCCTCGTCGGTCAATGTCTGGCGGTTGTTGCCGCCGGCAATGCCGGGGCCGATTTTCGCCATGTCCATCAGTGAATCCCACAGACGGTCGGCATTGACGCGCATGTTCTCGCCCGGTGCATGAGCCATGACGGTTCTCCTCATTCTTTTTAAGGGAAGCGCAATATGGTGCGCATCCCGCCGTTCCCTTGATCAAATCGGGGCAATCTGGTTTTTTCGATTGCCCTGCGATCAGCCGTTGCGTTTGTGTTTGAACTGACTGATAATTTGACCGGTTGGTAAAACATTACAACTTCCTTTGCCGCACTCAAGGTGAAAAACAGAAAAAACGTTAGTGCCGTCCGAATTTTTGGATCATGCGGTTTTCGGATGTTTTTGAGGCCGCGCGCAGGCGGCGATTGGTGAGAAGACGTTGTGAGAAGACTGGGGGAAAAATGGTACTTCCGAGGGCAGCCCGAACGCAAAGGCGAACCCGCATCCAGGAGGAGAAGGAAGAACTGATTCTGGAGGCGGCGCTGGACGTGTTTGCCATTCACGGTTTTCGCGGCAGCACCATCGATCAGATCGCCGATGTGGCAGGCATGTCCAAACCCAATCTGCTCTATTATTTCCGCACCAAGGAGGCGATGCACCGGGCGCTGATCGACCGCGTGCTCGACAGCTGGCTCGATCCGCTGCGCGAATTCGATGCGGAGGGAAACCCCGTGTCGGAAATCCGCAGCTATATCCGCCGCAAACTGGAGATGGCACGGGATTTTCCACGCGAAAGCCGGCTGTTCGCCAATGAAATCCTGCAGAGCGCGCCCCATATCGAGGACGAGTTGAAGGGGCCTTTGAAATCGCTGGTCGATGAGAAGGCCGAGGTCATCCGCAGCTGGGCCAAAGCCGGCAAGATCGCCAAATGCGATCCGTATCACCTGATTTTCGCCATCTGGTCGACGACGCAGCATTACGCCGATTTCGATGTTCAGGTGCGCGCGGTGCTGGGTGACGGGCGCTCCGGCGACGGGCGTTTTGAAGACGCGGCGCGGTTTCTTGAGCAATTGTTCGTCAGTGGCCTGGAAATCAGGGACGGCGGCGCCTGACCGGCTCTCAAACGCTTCGCAATCTTTCTGCTTAGCGTGCAGCACTCCTGTCAGGCCGACGGGCGTGTCTCGCGTTTTTCCGCTTCGATCATCGCCCCGATCTCGGCGGCATCATAGACGATCAAGGTTTCAAGCGTGCCGGTGCGGCCGCGGATCGAGATATTGTAGCTTTCCCGGTCATCGACTTTCAGCCCGGCATAGCGGACGACATCGGCGGAGACGGCAAGCTGCGCATCATATTCCTTGGCGAACCCTTCCAGGCGGCTGGCCGCATTGATCGTGTCACCGACGGCGGTCAGCGCCGAGGCTTTTCCGTAGCCGATCTGGCCGATAATCGCCGGCCCGGCATGCATGCCCATGGCGATGCGCAGGGGTTTGTCGAGTTCGCTCAGGAAATTGCGGTTGAGCACATCGATGCCCTTGGCGATGCGCGCCGTTGCCGTCAGCGCCTGCGCGCACGCGTCTTCGATGCGGTTGTTCAGCCCGAACAGCGCGAGTGCCCCGTCGCCGATGAACTTGTCGATCACGCCGCCCGATTCTTCCACCGCTTCACCGATGGTCTCGAAATAGCGGTTGAGCAGGAAGACCGTGTCGAAGGGGAGCTGCTTTTGCGCCAGCAGCGTGAAATCGCGCAGATCGCAAAACAGCACGGCGATGTGGCGTTCGCGTCCGGCAGCCTGCTGTTCCGTCGGCTGGGCCCTCAGGCCAATATTGTCGCCGCCGAGAATGGGCGAGATCGACAGATTGTGGATCGGCCGCAACTGGCAGGCAAGACGCACATTGTCGGGCGCGCGGATACGCGTCAGCGTCGTGCGCTCGGCATCGCTGGGGCCAGGCTGGCGTTCCAGCCCCTCTGTCACCCGGACCCGGCAGGTCGAACAGCGTCCGCGCCCGCCGCATACCGACAGATGCGGGATGCCAGCGGCACGGCTTGCTTCCAGCACGCTGAACCCTTTTGCAACGGAAATTGCCCGATCGGGATAGGTGACGCGGATTTTTCCCCTGACCGGAATGGCGCGCAGCAGGAGGGTGCCGCCGACTGCCGTGATCAGCGTGGCGAAGATGATGCGGCGGATATCCGACAGGATTTCGGGCGGCGTGTGAACCGGCTTGAACCAGGTATCGGAGGCCATTGCCGGAATGGAGCGGGCGCCAACGACGAAGCCGAGCAGGGCGAGAAGCGGAACGAGCAGGGCAAAGGAATAGATCAGCAGAAAGTATTTCGGATACCAGTCCCGGCCGCGCATCCAGAACCAGAAGCCGAGACAGCCATGCGCCCAGGCCAAGACAAGTGCTATCGATTGCGTGCTGGCAGAGAAGGGGCTCGCCCAAAGCCGTGACAGGACTTCGTAATAGCCGTCGCCAAACCCGGTCAGCGCCGATTCGATGCGCGTGTTGATGACATGGCTGACCAGCAGGAACGGAAAGGACAGGCCGAAGACGATCTTCAGCATCTCGCGCACCGGCATGCGCAGGGTCTGCCGGCGGTAGAGGCTTTCCAGCGCCAGCACGAAGTGCACGAGAAGCGATCCGTAGAGCAGCACCGTGCCCAGCCAGGTGCGCCAGACCATATTGAAGATCCGGCGCGCGCCTTCCATCGCCTCGACGGAGACGAGGCCAAGCGCGTGGTTTAAGAAATGCGTGAGCAGAAATAGGCCGAGGCAAGCGCCCGTCAGGAGATGCAGCCTTTTGCGCGTACGTGGGGAGGCGATCTTCAAGCAGACATCCGGTGTTGGCGGCCTGGCCGCGTCTTGTTTTCCTGCCTGTTATTGACGAGTTCGCGGTGAGGGGCAACGCACGTTTTGTAGACGCATCGTCGTGATTTGGTGTCCAATGGGTTTTGCACGGGGATCAACGGGGTTTTCCGCTGTCGCAAATGCAATCAGCCGCCTCGCGTGTGCGGCGAAGCGGCTGATATCTGGTCTTCCCGTGACGATATTATTCGGCGGCCTGGCGGGCCATCGGGTTGTTCGGGTGTGTCGTCCAGTTGGCATAGTTCGGATCGACCGTCTTGCCGGTGCGCTCATCCAGCACACCCGGCTCAAGGCCGACCATGGTGATGCAATCCTGTACGGGACAGACATTGACGCAGAGATTGCAGCCGACGCATTCGTCTTCCATCACCTCGAAATGCCTTTTGCCATCGACATATTGGGTGATCGCCTGGTGCGAGGTGTCCTCGCAGGCGATGTGGCAGCGGCCGCATTTGATGCAAGCATCCTGGTCGATGCGCGCCTTGGCGATATAGTTGAGGTTGAGATATTGCCAGTCGGAGACGTTGGGCACGGCGCGGCCGCAGATATCGTCGAGGGTGCGATGGCCCTTGGCATCCATCCAGCTGGAAAGCCCGGTAATCATCTCCTGGACGATCTTGAAGCCATAGGTCATCGCCGCCGTGCAGACCTGGACATTGCCGGCGCCAAGCACGAGGAATTCGGCCGCATCCCGCCAGGTGGTGATGCCGCCAATGCCGGAGATCGGCAGGCCGTAGGTTTCCGGATCGCGGGCGATTTCCGCCACCATGTTGAGTGCGATCGGCTTGACCGCCGGGCCGCAATAGCCGCCATGGCTGCCCTTGCCGTCGATCGAGGGTTCCGGCGAGAACGTGTCGAGATTGACCGAAGTGATCGAATTGATCGTGTTGATCAGCGACACGGCATCGGTGCCGCCGGATTTGGCGGCGCGCGCGGGCTTGCGCACATCGGTGATGTTCGGCGTCAGCTTGGTGATGACGGGCATGCGGGTATATTGCTTGCACCAGCGCACGACCATTTCGATATATTCCGGCACCTGTCCGACCGCAGCGCCCATGCCGCGTTCCGACATGCCGTGCGGACAGCCGAAATTGAGCTCGATGCCATCGGCGCCGGTTTCCTCGACCAGCGGCAGGATCGATTTCCAGGCGTTTTCCTCGCACGGCACCATGATCGAGGCGATCAGTGCCCGGTCCGGCCAGTTCATCTTCACCTGCTTCATTTCGCGCAGGTTGGTGTAGAGGTCGCGGTCGGTGATCAGTTCGATATTGTTGAGGCCCAGCAGACGGCGGTCGGCGCCCCAGATCGCGCCGTAGCGCGGACCGTTGACGTTGACGACGGGCGGGCCTTCCTCGCCCAGCGTCTTCCAGACGACGCCGCCCCAGCCCGCCTTGAAGGCGCGCTCGACATTGTAGGCCTTGTCGGTCGGCGGCGCCGAAGCCAGCCAGAAGGGGTTCGGGGATTTGATGCCGACGAAATTATTGCGCAGATCAGCCATGGTTCATTCTCCCCTTCACGCGACGGCAACGGCCGGCTGCGATGCAGCGGCGAGCATATGGTTGATCGATTCGGCGGCATCGCGGCCATGTGCCACGGCCGAGACCGTCAGGTCTTCGCCGCCAAGCACACAGTCGCCACCCGCCCAGACACGGTCGAGCGATGTGCGGCCTTCGGCATCGACGACGATGCGGCCGGACTGCAGGGTGATGATGCCAAGGCCGTCGGCCTCGAACGTCTGGCCGATGGCTTTCAGCACATGGTCGGCGGTGATGACGCCGGTTTCGCCGGTTGTGGTCAGGCGGCCGTCGGCAAGGGTGGTATAGTCGAGTTCGATCCCGGCCACTCTGCCATCGCGGGAAATGATGCGCTTGGGCTGCAGCCAGTGGCGGATGGTCACGCCCTTGGCGGCGGCAAGATCTTGTTCGAACACGGACGCATTCATGTGCTCCTTGCCGCGGCGGTAGCAGATGGTCACTTCCTCGGCGCCAAGCAGCTTGGCCTGCACGGCCGCATCGACGGCAGTCATGCCGCCGCCGAGCACCACGACGCGGCGGCCGATGGCGATGTCGGACTTGGTTGC
Source organism: Rhizobium sp. Root483D2 (assembly GCF_001426685.1). Taxonomy (GTDB): domain Bacteria; phylum Pseudomonadota; class Alphaproteobacteria; order Rhizobiales; family Rhizobiaceae; genus Pararhizobium; species Pararhizobium qamdonense. The sequence continues at coordinate 182,519 of NZ_LMFB01000020.1, forward strand.
CGACTGGCGCAGCGCGGCGATGAAATCGACGGCATCCTCGACGCCTTCGGCAGTCTCTCCCTCAGCCCTCAGCGCATTGACGCCGGCGAGGCCCAAGCCGAGAAAGACGGCATCATGCTTGGCCAGCATGTCGCTCAGCGAAAAGTCGCGGCCGAGCATCATGCGGTTGCGGATGTCGATGCCGCCGATCGACAGCACATAATCGACTTCGGCCTGGGCGAAATCATCGACCGCCTTATAGGTGGCGATACCATATTCGTTGAGGCCGCCGGCCTTTTCGCGGGCATCGTAGATGGTGACCTCATGGCCCTTGACGGCCAGACGGTGGGCGCAGGCGAGACCGGCCGGGCCGGCGCCGATGACGGCGATGGATTTGCCCGTGGGTTCGGCGCGCTGGTAGAATTGCCGGTTTTCACGCATGGCAATATCGGTCGCATAACGCTGCAGCCGCCCGATCTCGACCGGCCGGTGTTCAGCCTCGTTGCGCACGCAGGCCTGTTCGCACAGCGTTTCGGTGGGACAGACGCGGGCGCACATGCCGCCCAGAATGTTCTGGTCGAAAATGGTGTTGGCCGACCCGATCGGGTTTCCAGTCGATATCTGCCGGATGAACAGCGGGATATCGATGGAGGTGGGACAGGCCGTCATGCAGGGCGCGTCATAGCAGAAGTAACAGCGGTCGGAGGCGACCAGGGCTTCATGGTCGTCAAGCGGCGGATGCAGATCGGAAAAATTATGTTCGTATTCGACGGGAGACAGGCGCCCGCTCAGTATTCCAGTGTCAGTCGTTCCCATTTTTTGCTCCCAAATGTCGTGCCTCAGGATGTCGGAACGGTACCACGCTTTATTTATTTATCAAACGGTAAAAATTTTAAAATGAAAATTGCAGGAATCCCGGTGTGCTGGGGTTTTGAAGGGCTTTCGATGCGACGCTGCGATCGTCTGTGTTTGACAGAAGCCGGGAAAAAGTGTCAGCACATCGTTCAGGGAGTACGGACAATGGCGCGCAGACCGGAAGGCAATAACAGGCTCGATGATGCCGCGCGTGCAGGCTGGCTCTACTATGTCGCCGGGCGCACGCAGGACGAAATCGCCGCTGCCATGGGCATCTCGCGCCAGTCGGCGCAGCGCCTGGTGTCGCTGGCCATGGCCGAGCGGCTGATCAAGGTTCGCCTCGACCACCCGATCGCAGCCTGTCTCGAGCTTGGGCTGCGCCTCAAGGAGAAATTCGACCTTAGGCAAGTGGATATCGTGCCGAGCGACCCCGGATCGTCATCGACCACGGTCGGCATTGCCGAGGCGGGGGCAGCCGAGATCGAGCGCTGGCTGAAATCGGCCGATCCGATCATCCTGGCGATCGGCACGGGGCGAACGCTGAAGGCGGCAATCGACCAGCTGCCAGCGATGGAATGTCCCCAGCACCGCATCGTCTCTTTAACCGGCAATATCGGCCTGGATGGGTCGGCGGCCTATTACAACGTCATCTTCTCGATGGCGGATGCGGTCAAGGCGCGGCATTTTCCGATGCCCTTGCCGGTTCTGGTCTCGTCGCCGGAAGAGCGGGCGCTGCTCCACAACCAGGCGCTGGTCAAATCGGCCCTGCAGCTTGGTTCGGAAGCCGATGTCGCCTTTGTCGGCGTGGGTGAGCTTGGTCAGCAGGCGCCGCTTTGCGAGGACGGTTTCCTGGCGGCAGACGAGATGGCCCGGTTGATGGACGAGGGGGCCGCAGGGGAAATCTGCGGCTGGATGTTTGATGGTGACGGGCGGATGATGTCCGGCACGATCAACCAGCGCGTCGCCAGCGTGCCCTTGCCATCGCGCGATTCGGCGACGGTGATCGGCATGGCGAAGGGCAGGCGGAAATATATCGCGCTGAGGGCAGCATTGCGCGGCCGGGTGATCAACGGTCTGATCACCGATGAGACGACGGCGCAGTTTCTGCTCAAGGATTGAGCGCACCCTCATAAATTTTCATTAGCAAAATCAAAACAATGAGGCTTCGTTTCTGCACTGCAGCAACGAATGGCGATTGACATTTTTTGCGGATGTGTGAGTAATTGCCCACGAGCAAGGCAAATGCTCATAACTCTTCTGGGAGGAAGATATATGAACTTGAAAACTTTCCTGCTGGGCACGTGCTCGGCAATCGGCATCGCGGGTTTCGCACAGGCAGAAACCCTCACCATTGCCACGGTGAACAATGGCGACATGGTCCGCATGCAGACGCTGACGGACGATTTCACCAAAGCCAATCCCGACATTCAGCTCGAATGGGTCACCCTTGAAGAAAACGTGCTGCGCGAACGCGTCACCACGGATATCGCCACCAAGGGCGGCCAGTACGACGTTCTGACGATCGGTACCTACGAAGTTCCGATCTGGGCCAAGCAGGGCTGGCTGCTGCCGCTCGACAAGCTCGGCACCGATTATGACGTCGATGACCTGCTTCCGGCCATCCGCTCCGGTCTGACCATGGACGACAAGCTCTATGCGGCTCCGTTCTACGGCGAAAGCTCGATGGTCATGTACCGCAAGGACCTGATCGAAAAGGCTGGCTTGACCATGCCGGATGCTCCGACCTGGGAGTTCATCGGTGAGGCGGCCCGCAAGATGACCGACCGTGCGGCCGGCATCAACGGCATCTGCCTTCGCGGCAAGGCCGGCTGGGGCGAGAACATGGCGTTCCTGACCGCCACGTCCAACGCTTTTGGCGCCCGCTGGTTTGACGAAAACTGGAAGCCCCAGTTCGATCAGCCGGAATGGAAGGCAACGCTCGACATGTATGTCAAGCTGATGAACGATGCGGGCCCGCAGGGCGCCTCGTCCAACGGCTTCAACGAAAACCTGGCACTGTTCCAGCAGGGCAAGTGCGGCATGTGGATCGATGCCACGGTGGCAGCGTCCTTCGTGACCAACCCGAAGGATTCCACCGTTGCCGACAAGGTCGGTTTCGCTCTGGCGCCCGACACGGGTCTTGGCAAGCGCGGCAACTGGCTGTGGGCCTGGAACCTGGCCATCCCGGCAGGCACCCAGAAAGCGGAAGCGGCCGAGAAGTTCGTGTCCTGGGCAACCAGCAAGCACTATCTCGACATCGTTGCGGCCAAGGAAGGCTGGGCCAACGTTCCTCCGGGCACGCGCACCTCGCTCTACAATAATCCCGAGTATCAGAAGGCGGCTCCGTTCGCCAAGATGACCCTCGAGAGCATCAATGCCGCCGATCCGAAGAACCCGTCCGTAAAGCCCGTGCCTTACGTCGGTGTTCAGTTCGTCGCCATCCCGGAATTCCAGGGTCTTGGCACGACGGTCGGCCAGCTGTTCTCGGCAGCTCTTGCCGGTCAGATGACGGTTGACGATGCGCTGGCCCAGGCACAGCAGGTCACCACCCGCGAAATGACGCGCGGCGGTTACATCAAGTAGGTTCCTTCCCAAGGACAGGCGGCCCGGACTACCATCCGGGTTGCCACTTTTTACCTGACGCCAGACATGGTGAAGTCTATTGTCGCTGCGTCTGACGTCAGGCTTTTTTCAAAAAGAAGACCAAGGCGGCCGGCTTGCTGCCCTCCCGGCGGGGCGGGTGCCCATACCGGCACCGCAAGGACCGGTATCGCAAGGACCGGCATTAAAAATACCGGCGTCAAAGGGAGGGTGTTGAAATGGCTACGCAGAATACGCGCGTGCTTGCGCGCTGGATGATGGCCCCGTCGGTTGGGCTTTTGCTGATCTGGATGATCGTGCCTTTGGCGATGACGCTTTGGTTTTCGTTCCAGAACTACAATCTGCTCAATCCGGGCAATGTCAGTTTCGCTGGCCTGTTCAACTACCAGTATTTCTATTCGGATCCCGCATTTTTCCAGTCGATCTGGAACACGCTGGTCATCGTGGTCGGCGTGCTTTTGATCACCGTCATCGGAGGCATCTCGATTGCGCTGTTGCTTGATCAGCCGATGTGGGGCCAGGGGCTGGTGCGCATCCTGGTG
>NZ_LMFB01000021.1 GCF_001426685.1 Rhizobium sp. Root483D2
CACGTCGAATATGAAACGCCTGCCCGTCACTACGCCCACGTTGACTGCCCCGGCCACGCCGACTACGTCAAGAACATGATCACCGGTGCTGCCCAGATGGACGGCGCGATCCTGGTTTGCTCGGCTGCCGACGGCCCGATGCCGCAGACCCGCGAGCACATCCTGCTTGCCCGTCAGGTTGGCGTTCCGGCGATCGTCGTGTTCCTGAATAAGGTCGACCAGGTTGACGACGCCGAACTGCTCGAGCTCGTTGAGCTGGAAGTTCGCGAACTGCTGTCGATGTACGACTTCCCCGGCGACGATATTCCGATCATCAAGGGTTCGGCGCTGGCTGCCCTCGAAGATTCGGACAAGAAGATCGGCGAAGACGCGATCCGCGAGCTGATGGCTGCTGTTGACGCCTACATCCCGACGCCTGAGCGTCCGATCAACATGCCGTTCCTGATGCCGATCGAAGACGTGTTCTCGATCTCGGGCCGTGGTACGGTTGTGACCGGCCGCGTCGAGCGTGGTATCGTCAAGGTTGGCGAAGAAGTCGAAATCGTCGGCATCCGCGCCACATCCAAGACGACCGTGACCGGCGTTGAAATGTTCCGCAAGCTGCTCGATCAGGGCCAGGCCGGCGACAACATCGGTGCTCTCGTTCGCGGCGTTACCCGTGACGGCGTCGAGCGTGGCCAGATCCTGTGCAAGCCGGGTTCGGTCAAGCCGCACAAGAAGTTCATGGCTGAAGCCTACATCCTGACGAAGGAAGAAGGCGGCCGTCATACACCGTTCTTCACCAACTACCGTCCGCAGTTCTACTTCCGCACGACAGACGTGACCGGCATCGTGTCGCTTCCGGAAGGCACGGAAATGGTTATGCCTGGCGACAACGTCACCGTTGCCGTTGAGCTGATCGTTCCGATCGCGATGGAAGAAAAGCTGCGCTTCGCGATCCGCGAAGGCGGCCGCACCGTCGGCGCCGGCATCGTAGCGTCCATCGTCGAGTAAGTTTTACTC
>NZ_LMFB01000022.1 GCF_001426685.1 Rhizobium sp. Root483D2
GCTCATCGCTATCAATCCCATCTGCTCGTCTCCGCGTTATCAAACGCGGGGAGCGTGACACTCCAACTTTGCAGAAACAGGACACTTCAACTTTGCGGTGTGAGTTCATGCTGAAGTGCGACCTGCGGGCTTCGAGAAGCTAACCGGTACGCCGGATTTGGGCGAGGAGTTTCTGGCGGAAGACCTCGGCGGGTGTTTTGTAGCCGAGGCATTTGCGTGGTGTGGCGTTCAGGTGATGGCAGATCTTGGTGAGATCGCCATCGCTGAGAGACAATGGATCCACCTCTCTCGAAAGCCATTTCCTGGCCCGTCTGTTGGTATTTTCGACGGTGCCTTTCTGCCACGGGGATTGTGGATCGCAGAACCATGTCTGCGCTCCGATGCTCGCCTGCAGGTAGGGCCAGTCGGTGAACTCGGTGCCACGGTCGAAGGTGATGGAGCGGCGGGCGAGATGGGGTAGGGACTGGAGAACCTGGATCAGGCCGTCCATCACCGGCCGTGATTGCCGGTCATTGTTGCGCAGGAAGACGGCGAAGCGACTGACCCGTTCGACCAGCGACGTGACGTTGGCCTTTCCGAACTTCTTGCGAAACTGGATGAGATCGCATTCCCAATGCCCGAACTGTTTGCGCTCGGCGACGGCGTCTGGCCGGTAGAGAATGTTGACATCCGGGGTAAAACGCCTGCCATGGCGGCGCCTGGCGTGCCGTGGGCGGCGTCTGGCACGATGCTCCGGCAGATGTCGCCACAGCTTGATAGCTTGTCCGTCTGGGGAATAGGCAAACTTGTAGATCGTCTCGTGGCTGACAGAGATCGGATGGCGCTCAAGCTGTAATCGGCCAGCGATCTGTTGCGGCGACCAGCCATGCATGATGCGCTCGATCACCGATTGGCGCAGGTGCGAGAACCGGGCAAGCTTGCGCAGCTTGGCACGCCGTTCTCGCGCCATGTCATTGGCCATCACGCAGTAGTAGCCGTTGAGGTCCGGCATCTCACCATCTTCGAACGTATTGCGGCGCAGCTCACGGAAAATGGTCGAGCGATGTCGGTGCAGTTTCTCGGCGATGACGTCAACGCTGATTCCAGCCATACGCCAGCGCGCGATCTTGCGGCGTTCATCCAGATCAATCTGGGAGTAGGTGCGATTCATGTCTCGTTCCTTGCAGAGATAAACCGTTGTTATCTATTGCAAGTCGCACTTCATCCTTGAACCCACCCGGCTACA
>NZ_LMFB01000023.1:0-26616 GCF_001426685.1 Rhizobium sp. Root483D2
GCCGGGATCGAAAATGGCAAACATGACCCGCTTGCGCAGTTCGAACGGCGACCGCACACGATCTTGGGGTGATGGGGTGCCAACGGCGACGACGCCGATATGTTCGTCTTCAGTCGTCATGATGCGTCCTCCGATAGGCCTGGCGGGCCCTGATATGGAATGTCGTTGATGATCGTCTGGATGTCGCAGGCCCCGTTGACTGCGAGAAGGATGAGGCTCTGGTGAAGGTTCGGATCCCGTGCGATGTCGCGCAACACGCGGCATCGAGCTCTGGCCTCGAACAGCTGACCGCTACGAGCGAGCCAACGTCCCTCCTTTGCTGCGCGCCATGTCATTTCAGCTTGGATGCGCAACGGTCTTAATGGTGTGAGCGACCCCATCAGACGCTCCTAGATTCTCATGGGCATGAGTATAGCGAAGCTGTTGGTTTCGCCGGGTCTCATGATCATGGCGGGGTCGCCCGGATTTCCAAGCTTCATCTCGATATCGCCGCTACCAAGGGAGTCGATCACCTCGAGCATGAAGCTGCCGTTAAAGCCGATCTCTAAATTGCCCTCTACCTCGGCCGACATCTCGTCTTCGGCCTCGCCGTTCTCGCCGGGCTTGCTGACCAGCCTGACAGCGCCGTCAGCGAAGGTGAAGCGGATCCCGCTGCCCTTCGTGTTGCTAACCGTTAGGACGCGACCGACAGCACCTGCCAAGAGCTTGCCGTTCAGTCGGATGATCTTGTCATTGTTCGCCGGTGTGATGCGCTGATAGTCGGGGAATGTGCCCTCGACGAGCTTGGAAACGATAGTCAGTCCGGACAGCGCAAATTCAATCCGTTCGTCGGAAAGCCTGACAGCGACGTTGCCGGCATCGGGAAGCAACCTGGATACGGTTTTGACGGTATCGCTTGGGATAATGACCGCCGGAATGCCGGTGATTTTTTCCTCGTCGATGTCCACCATCGGCATCAGGCGGCGCGCCAAGCGCGCGCCATCTGTGGCGACGAACATCAATCCCTCGGGGTGTGTGTGCATGAAGACGCCATTCAGGTAGTAGCGGGTCTCCTCAGTCGACATGGCAAACTCGACGGCGCGGAAACATTGCTTCAGGCTAGACACGCCCAGGCCAACCCCGTGGTTGAGCTTGTCCGTCTTCATCTTGGGGTAGTCCTGTGCGGGCAGGATCGGCATCTTAATCCGCGCACGGCCAGACTTAATGGCGATACCGTCGATGCGCCCGCCCGCCGCAGCCACGTTTTCGACCGTGATTGAACCGTCAGTCATAGATTTGACGGCAGTCTCAAACAAAGCATACGGCGCGGTGAAGGCTGTAAAGTCCGCGGCGATGCCTGCTGAACAGGTCGCCGTGATCTGGATATCAAGGTTGCTGCCGGAAATCACGAGATCCTCACCGCTCCGCTCGAAAAGAGCGTTTGCAAGGATTGGGATCGTGTTGCGGGCGTTAATCGATGCCTTGATCGACGCGAGTGCCGCTGAAAGCGCTGATTTTTCGGCCTTAAACATGGGAGTAGCTCCTAGTGCCGGACAGAAGATCCGCGATTGCACGCTCGTGGGAGGGGGGGGCAATGCCGTGATCAACATTTTCGTAGATCATATCCATCGCCTCATTGGCTTTGCCTTCGGCCAACAATCGATAGACCCGAGACAACCATGGATGGAGATCGATATCTCTTTCCTGCAGAGCTTCAACGAGTTCTTCGGTTGAGAAGTCAGAGGCGGATAGCTCATCCTGTTGGTCTTCGAAATCGCCGTAGAGCTGATCACGAACGTCTTTGCGGTCCCTTGCTTGTGCAAGGATGACATCATCGGGTATGTCGCTAATATTGACGGTCGCGTCTATGGTGAGTTGTTTCACGGCTTACCTCAATGCTCGGGCAGCGGCAGCTATGCCGGCCTGTTCCAGGACACGGTCTTCGCCGATGAGGCGGTAGGCCATCTTGCGGAATTCTTCTTCGGCCTTCATCGCGCCCCAAGAACGGATTGCACCGGTGGTCTTCGGTGTCGTGGATTTCGGAAATTGCTCGGCTGCGCGAGGACCGAAGAGTGCGATGGCTTCGGCGCGGCACATGCGATCGTCCATGCCCTTGACCATCGCGCGCTGTCTTTTCGTCCAGGCCTCCGGGCCGGGGAGACCGGCGGCGGCATAGATCTCTTCGTCCCAAGCGGCTTTTGAGGCGCAGATACTGTCGGCGACATGATCGTCGCCGTAGATATCGCGTGCCACCCCGTCATAAAGGTTGGCTGCCGGGCGTGGTGTGTCGCCTAAGGCCCACTCATGCGCATCATGCAATAGGAAGAGGGCGGCATCCGCATTGGTTCCGCCTTCATTAAGAACCGCTTGCGCCCCCATGACGCAGTGCTGCGCGTCGGAGTACGCCGGACCGGGGTAGCGGCCATTAAAGCGGGCGATCTTTGAAAGGGTGTTGCCGATTTCGAGGAAGCAGACAAAAGTCTGATCCGGACGGCCGAGATCCATGACCGAACCATCGGCATTGAAAGACCAAACGGGTTTCGGCGTGAGACGGGTCATACGCGCTCCGCCATTGCAATCTGGCGGTCGAGCGCAACGAGCGCGCGGCCGGACGAAAAGGCAAGATGACCGATCAGTATAAGCGCTGCCGCCCACAGCAGTGGCGACGCGACCGCGAAGGCGCAATACCGTCTGCTGGGGCGGCGGGGCAGAACGATGACGGGAGGATGTGTCACTCGTGCGCCAAACGGAGTGAAGTGGTTGCTGTCCATCAAGCCACCTGCCGAGTTGACTGGCGACGGGCGATGGCTGTTGCAGCGCGTGCAAGACGATGCACCGTGTTTTTCGTCCAGCCGCGCTCAATCAGCGTTTCAACGGAAACATTCTGGCCCGCAAAGGCCATTTCGCGCATGTCGTCTGCCATCCGTTCTTCAAGAGTGCGGATGCATTTTGGGGCAGCGACGATCTTTGCTGCGACGGCTTGTTTGTTGCTGATGTAACGGATCATGTCTGCATCTCCATCTGGGAATGCACGACATATAAGCTGAAATTATAATTTTAGGCAAGTGGCAATTATAAGCGGCGCTTAGAAATATTTGTCCTCGACTCTTGTCCGGAAAGAATCAACAATAGAACGAACGAGGAACATAGGGGTGAGATATGAACGATGAAGTCCTGCTTGGAGATGTTAGTCGCCTTGGTATTGAGTGCAGTGACTGCGGTCGCAATCGATGGAAGGTGCCCGCGCAAATGGTTACCCGAGGAGTCACGCTGCGAACCCCATTGTCCGCTTTGGCAAAGAAGTTGACATGTTCGGCTTGCCAGGATGATGGGCTTCCCGGAAAAACCGTCTCAATACAGGCCTATTTCGCAGTGGATGCTGACCGGACAAAATTCGAGGCGCAGGTGCTTAGAAACCAAGAAGCTCTTTCAATGGGATCACGCGCCATAGGCGCTTGATAGCGTAGCGATCAAACCTGACCTCTTTCGCAGGATTGTACTGCTCGCAGATAACCTCGGCAGCAGTTCGACGAGTAAGTTTCTTGATAAATGCTTTTCCCGCCTGACCCTCCAGTTCGGGAAAGGTTTCAACGACGACATGATCCCCAGGTATCGGCTCTCGGCCCCCACAGTAAATGACTTCTCCCGGATCGTATCTCGGCACCATGCTGTCACTCAGAACATGCAGAGCAAAAACGTTGCGCAGATTTGCTATTCCGGGTGGACGCCTTACGTAGCCCGAAACCTCTCCGTTAAAATGGAAATCCCCATCATCGCCACCAAATGAAACGCCGAGGACTTCAACGTCCATGGGGCCAGAAGGGGGTGGGGTGAAATCAGTGATAATCTCGGCGTCGCCAAGGTCCTCGGCGTCATCATATTTTAGTTCGCCACGTGACAGCGCAGTTGGATCGACCTTGAGTATTTCTGCAGTGCGCACCAAATTTGCAGTAGATGGCAGGTTCTTCCCGCTCTCCCACATGCCCACTGCCGCTACATCGATCTTGAGAGCTTCAGAAATGTTCCGCTGAACATATCCTCTACGCTTGCGAGCAGTGCGGATTGCCGCCCCAACTTTAATTGCCATCTCATTTTTAGCCATGCTTATAAATGGCTTACTCTGAAGTGGTTGGTCTACGCAATTATCGCTTGTTTCAAGTTCTAAGTTATGCTTATATCCCAACATGGAACAGTCTGACCCCGCTCTCACTTTAGCAATTGATCGCGTTGGAAGCGCTAGCGAACTTGCGCGACAGCTCGGCATTACGCCTGCCGCTGTTTTGCAGTGGGAGCGTGTTCCTCCTAACAGGGCTTTGGCCGTCGAGAGAATTAGCGGCGTGTCTCGGCATCAGCTGCGGCCCGATATCTACGGCCCGGCCGAGGCGGTGGCTGAATGATGGATTGGTCGTCATGTGGTCCCCCTTGATCTGATGGGCTGACCTTACGGGCGCGGCGAGCGCGCATCACTGAAAGATTTTCCGAAACGATTTCCTTGATTTACGGGGAGGATAACGTGCGTTCAATTTCCGACAAACAGGGCCTTACCCTCAAGGCTGCGACCCGCCGGTCCGTCGATATGGCCGGCGGTGGCGACGCTCTCCAGCACGTCACGCGCGTGAAGGCAGGCAACCTCTCCAAGTATGGCTCCGCAAACGAGGAGAACGAAGAAAAGTTCATGCCGATCGACGTCGCCGTCGAGTCGGACCTTGAGGCTGGCGCGCCGATCATCCTGACCGCCATGGCTGAAATTTTGGGGTACCAAGTCACCCCGCTCGCGCATGCATCGGCCGCTGATGTCAAGCCAATCACCGAACGTGACGCCCTCCGTATCGCCCGAGAAGCGGCCGACGTGGTCAACGCCATGGTCCGGGCGATTGAAGACGGCACAGTAGATAGTGCTGAAGAGCGCGAAATCACTCGAGAAATCGACGAACTTAAAGTGGCTCTCGTTGATGTGATGCGACGGGCAAAGGTGCGGACATGAGGAGCGGCGTCGCGAACAGCCATCCCATCTTTGTATCTCTCACCGTATGCCGCCAATGCGACAAGCTTCTGTCGGTTGCTGAGCATATCGAGAACTTTTGCGAGGCCTGCAACGGAGAATATCTCGCGGAGGAGGTTCCCGCGCCATCTGACGAGGCCGCGCTTCGCGAGAGGGCAACGTCATGAATTGGGATGCAGCGGAAATCAGGCAGGCTGCCAAGTACTGGCGCAGCGGGTTGAGCGGCGCGCAGATTGCAAAACAAATGGGCGTGACCCGTGGCGCTATCCTCGGACTAGCCCACAGGAACAGAGATCTTTTTCCGAGTGCGGGAAAGAAGGCGGCTCCTCGAAAGCCAATGTCTGGGCGCAAGCCGTCCCAGTGGACAGAGGAAATTCTGACAGCAGCTTCACGCAGTTGGAAGGCTGGCGCTGGAATTGGAGAGATTGCCTCTGCAGCCGGCGCGACACGTGCGGCGATGCTGGGGCAGATTCATCGACGCCGCGATCTATTCCCCATCCGGAAGACCAAGCGTCAGCCGAAACAGAGAATTAAGTCGAGCGCTCCGGCAATGCCAGTCTTTGAGCCGGCGTGCCCGTCTGTTCAATCGGTGAACGATCTGAGCCGGTTCCAGATCGCGGGCTCCGAACCTGTTGCTTTCATCGATCTCGGTCGGCGCCAGTGCCGGTTTCCCCTTGAATGCATGGAGGTCGTTTCTGGACCGCAGACACTTTGCTGTGGGGCTAAGACCGAGGATCTCGCAAGCTATTGCGTTGGTCATCGCCGGGTCATGATGAGGGCGGCAATGGAGGCTGCGGAGTGACCGAAGCTATCCGTTTCTTCATAATAACAGATGAGCCAGCATGTGCGCTCATCGATCTTTTTTGCTGCACTCCGGCAACGGCTCCATCATGGGTCAGGACCCTCACCGAACCATCAGAAATCCTAAACTTGCCTGATGGATCAAAGTGCCGGGCACAATGGTATTCTCGGAGCGGCCACACGTTGGCGGACCGCGCGTGGCGCGAGCGGCGGCTCATGGGCGGCCTCGATTTCATCTCCGGTGAAGATGAAGACCGCATCAACGCCTGGATTGATCGGCGCAATGCTGCCCGTCAGGAGCGGCTCACGCCAGCAATTGCACTCCGCCGTCACGAACCAGAGATCCAAAACCTGCCCCTGACGCAGCGCTGGTCATGATGGAGCACGACATGAATGGACGGCAAAAAGCAAACGTGCGCTTCGCGGGCAGCGCCGCGATGAGCGGCAGGATGGATGATAGGCAAGCGCTTGCCGCCATCATCCTTTGGAATTCCGGCCATTTCGATACCAAGGATATTTCCGATGTCCTGCGCGTCGGCGAGGATGCAATCTATCGCACTCTGCACGCCGCCCGACATATTTCGAAGGGCGATAAATGAGCTCCATCATTGACGATTTTATTGAAGAGGCTCGGGGCGTCACCGTTATCGAAGCTGCCGGCATGCTTGGGATTGCACTCACCAGGGCAAATTATGCCGGGCCGTGCCCCGCGTGCGGTGGCAAGGACCGGTTTGCCATCAGCGTTGTCAAGCAGGCATTCAACTGCCGCCAGTGCGGCGCAGCTGGCCGTGACGGCATCAGCTTGATGGCGCTGGCGAATGATCACCATCTTGCAAGTCGAGAGGGGCTGTTGAACGCCTGCGCCGACGCACTCGGTCGTATAGTGCCCGTCGAAGGCTCGGCGGAGAGTGTTGAGGAACGCCGTTTTCGAATGGAGCGGATTGCCGAGCGACAGAAACGTAATGCGGAAGCGGCGGCTGAAAAAGACAAGAGTTCCGATCTCTATCGTCAGCGCGAAGTCGATAAAGCGCGGGGAATCTATCTGCAGGCTCAAGGTGCAGGAGCCATGCTTGCGACCTATCTCCACCGCAGATCCGGGTTTGAACCCCATCCGGAGGTGTTTGCGAATCTGCGGTTTCAGCCAAATGCCACCTATTGGCACGGGCGGGACGATCGTGGTTTTGAGCGCGCAGTCCATGCAGGCCCGGCGCAGATCGCGCCTTTCGTCAATCTCGAAGGTCGCGTGACTGGATGCCACCAAACGTGGATCGATCTGCGGTGCCCGCCGAAACTGCGTCCGGTCATTCTCGATGATGCCGGCGAGGCTTTGCCAACCAAGAAAATGCGCGGGACCAAGAAAGGCAGCTTCATTCCATTGTTCGGCCTCTTGGGAGCAACCCGGTGGGTTGGTGGAGAGGGGATTGAGAACGGCCTTGCGATTGCGGGCGCGGAAGGGTTTCGCGTCGATACCTTCTATTTTGCGGCTGGCGATCTTGGCAATCTTTCAGGGCCCGCCGATCCAAAGTCCGCGTTCAATCATCCGTCGCTCCGTAAGGCGGATGCCAGGGGCCATTTGCGGGCCATACGAGTGCAGGGGCCGGAACCAAAGCCTGATCAGACGACCGATGAAGCAATGCCTATTCCAGATCACGTTGACGAGCTCGTGCTGCTAGCCGACGGCGACAGCGAGGCCGTGTTTACTGCAGCTGCAATGGCGCGAGCCGAAAGGCGGTTATCGCGCGACGGACGGACGATCGAGACATGGTGGCCGCCTGAAGGGGCGGATTTTGCGAATTTGATGGGCGTGGGGGCATAGGTGGCAGAAGCGAAGAAAAAACAGGGACTGCCGGAGCCGGTGCTGCAAAAGATGGCCGAGGCCGCTGCGCAGCGGGCGTGGGTAAACCCCGAAACCCCTCCTGGTCCTGCGGACGAAGAACCGGCTGCCGTTGCCGTCGACGTGAATGCTGATCCAGCTGCAGTGGAATTCTGTGCCGAGTTTGACCATTCCGATACCGACAATGGCAAGCGCATGAAGGTGCATTTCGGCGACGATATAATCGTCATCGCTCAGGAGAAGGCAAAGACGCCGTTATTCGCTGTCTGGACCGGCACGCATTGGGATGTGGCCAATGGTGGTCCTAAGTCCCTTGCAATAGCGCAGCGGCTGGGTGACCGGATCGCCATGGAAATCGAATTTATCAAGCCGACGCCGCGCGAGCAGATGTTCATTGATCGGGCGGCAGAGGCGAGGCTCAAGCCGGAGGAGGATCGCAACCCCGGAGAGAAGCGGCTTGTGATTGCAGCCGAGAAAGCTGACGTGGATCACAGCAAGCGGGTCAAGCGCCGGATGGATCACGCGGTCACATCCAAGAACATCGCCAAGATGCGGGCGGCTCTCGACTGCCTGGCGCCGCATATCATGAAATCAACCGACGACTTCAACGCCGACAAAATGATGGTCGCGGTCAAGAACGCGACGCTGGTTTTTCATCGCAAGCTAGAGCGGCGCAAAAACCCTCGCTTCAAGAGCCTGACAGAGACGCCGGATGCCGGAGAGTATCTCGATGTCTGCACTGACAGCCGGTTGGAAGTTGTCGATGGTCACAGACGGCAGGATCTGATCACGCACATCATTCCTGTGCGGTTTGATCCGAAAGCCACATGCCCACGATGGCTGACCTTCCTGACCGGCAAGTTGCCAGATCCTGCCGTACGCCGAATGGTGCAGGTCAGCTCAGGGCTCGGGCTGCTCGGTATCACGGTGCAGTACCTGTTCTTCCATTACGGCGACGGTGCGAATGGAAAATCCGTATACATGGAGACGCTTTGCCGACTGCTGGGCGAAATAGCGGTGACTCTGCCTGCCACCAGCTTAATTGGTGAGGGCGGCTCATCTGGCAGCGCTAGTCCTGACCTTGCCCGGTTGTTTGGCCGTCGCATGCTGCGCGTCAAGGAGCTGCCGGAGGGGGAGGATTTGCGCGAAAATCTTGTGAAGGAACTGACCGGCGGCGAAATGATCACCGCGCGCGACCTCTTCACCGGATACATGGACTTCCAGCCGATCTTTATCGCCATGATGAGCGGCAACGGATATCCGCGGATCAGCGGCGTCGATGATGGTATATGGCGGCGCATGGCTGTCGTTCATTGGCCCGTCAAGATAGCCAAAGAAGACCGTCGAGAATTCGAGGAGATCGTCTCGTCATTCGATGTCGAGCGGCCGGGCATTCTCAACTGGTTGATCGAGGGTATTCATATCTTCCTCAAAGAGGGCCTGGTGATACCGGAGGCCGTTGAGCGAGCGACGCAGGACTATCGTGACGATATGGACCGCACGGCCGGGTTTGTAGCGCGCTGTGTCATCAAAGATGACCATGCGTCGCCGCTTCCGGGGAAAGACCTCTATCAGTCCTACTGCGACGACACGATCGACCAGGGAGGCAGGCCCATGAACGTCACGGCCTTCGGTCGAGCGATGGCGAAGAAGTTCAAGAAAGAGCGGACATCGGCTGGAGTCGTTTACCACGGCATCCGGATTAACCGCGCTTCGCAGCCACCTTCATCAGGGCCGCCACCGGGACGTTTCGCCTCGGACGAGCCATTTCCGGAAGATATGTGATGCCCCGTAACCCCTTCTCAGGCTTCGATCTGACCAGTTTGATGATGAGTTGCGGGTCAGTTTCAAAGGAGGAAAATATAATGAAAACAATGATGGTGATGAGTTGTGATGAGTTTTAGGGCTCTAATACGTAAAGGGGTTTGGGGAGGTATGGAGGAAGCTCCATGTCAATCTGATTAAACCCATCAGACTGATACAAGTATTTGAATACAAACAATAAAACTATTCATAGAACTATACATAAACTCATCATAACTGGTCAGTAGGATAGAAGATGAAGAAAATAGGAATTGAACAACTTCTAACCTGGGCTTTTACGCAGGAATTGCCGAAGATCGGCGCTCGGTCGGAAAGTGTTCTAACTGCTGCGCCGTCGTCGTGGAACGTGATGAGCGACATGATCGCGCTCGGAACCATGGTGGACAAAGGACCTAACCGCTACGGCGTCGTTTCAGGCTTTGTCCACGAAGGCGATCCTCATCCAGATGCCATCATCGTTGGAGATGCTGTCCGTGGCCTAGCGGTACACGGTGGCTTTGAGATTGGCAGGGGTTGGAACCCGTATCCCGAATTCAACGATGAACACGGGCTGATAGCCGCCGAGGTGGCGCGTGTTGTGTCCGATCAGATGGAGCGCAGCGATAAGCTCAATGGCCGCTACATGGTCAACCTGGTGACCAGTGCTGCCATCCTGAAGCGGGGACCCTGCTGGCAGGCGGACGAACCTCGCGTTGTGATGGTGATGAACTCCGGTAAGCCGGCATGGTTCATCCAGAGGAAGATGCGGGACCGGCTTGGCAAGACCGTTACCTATGAGGATAACGGCTTCGATGAGCGGAAACAAAGACCGAGGCTTGGGGCCTACCGCAAATACCGCATCGCGACGCCAATCAGGTCAGCCATCGTGGGACGGATGGATTGGCAGCTGTGGCAGTCATCCCTGCGATATCTGCACCACAAGCTTTCCTCGCAACTGTCCGCTCATGATTTGCAGTCGTTTACGCCGGACAGAGAGCCATGGCGATACCATAGGTGATTTGCGAACCGTCTGCGTAAGCACTTGTAACTACAATATAATATGACGATAAAATGATTGTTGACGTGCGGCACGGTGTTGACATAGGTTGAGCACACTGAAAAAGGTAAGAAGAAACCCGCTGGCGGAAACGCTCGGCGGGTTTCGCATTTCTGGCTATTGGGAGGCGGTCATGTGACCCGTTTAACCACACTCCCGCCAAGGCTGACCGCCATGGCTCCACGGCTCGGCCGTCCAGCTGGTGATGAGAAGGCTCGCCTTCGTGAGCGTGACCAGAACGTGGCATGGCGGAAGTGGTACAAGACCGAGCGCTGGCGCAAGCTGAGATTAGAGGTATTGCTCCGCGATGCTTACACCTGTCAGCAGACCGGCATCATCTGCATGGGGAAGTACCCTGCTGCCAACAGCGCGGTGGTTGACCACAAGTCCCCGCATCGCGGTGATGAGCAGTTGTTCTGGGACATGAGCAACCTGCAGACCGTGAGCAAAGCCTATCACGATAGCGAGAAGCAGAAGCAAGAGCGGTCTGATTGCCGTTGGTAGCCGTCAGAAATACAGAAAAGTTATGGAGCGTAACCTCCTGTCCTTCTGACCGAAAACGGGGAAAGGGACGCTTAGACCCCCTCGACCATTAGCGACCCCTCATCGACCGACCGGGAGGGGGGGGTCAAAAGTCCGGAAAGCCCCTCCGGCCCGGACCCGCGTCCCCCTCACCATGATATTTTTTTTCCGATGACCCCAGATTTTGACCTCTTTGGCAATCCCATTCTGATCGGCGACGCTAAACGCGGACGGCCGGAGCATGAACCGTCTGAGGAAAACATCATATTTGTCATGGTGTTACTGGCGGCGGGCCAGACGAATAAAGAGGTTGCGGCTACGCTGGGTCTTTCCGTGCCGACTTTTCGCAAACATTATTTTCATTTGTTGAGACAGCGAGACCTCATGCTTGATCGGCTCCGCACCAAGCTTCGCGTCTCGCAGATCAAGCAGGGACTTTCTGGAAATTCGTCGGCGCTGAATGCAGCGCTGGCGACCCTCGACAAGGTTAAAGCGGAAAGTGCGCAAAAGAGCGTCGAGAACCGTGGCAACGCGAAAAAGGAGAAGGCCGTAAAGCTTGGCAAGAAGGAACAGCGTCAGCTGACCGCCGAGAACATCGGCGGTAAGTTTGCCCCTCCATCAGCTCCAAAATTGATCGTGGACAACCGATGATTCACTGGTCAACCGCATGCCCGGACTGGGAGAAGCGGATTGTAGAGCGGCGGAGCCTAATACCATTCGAGCCTCTTTTCCCTGATGAGGCGGATGCGGCGCTGGCTGTCTTCAAGTCATTGCGCATCGTCGATGTAGCGGGGCAGCCGACGTTCGGCGAGGCCTGCGAAGAATACGTCTTCGATTTTGTCCGAGCCGTATTCGGTGCCTACGATCACGAAAATGCCAAAAGGCAGATCGAAGAGTTCTTCCTCCTCATCAGCAAGAAGAACATCAAGAGCACACTGGCCGCCGGGATCATGCTGACGGCGTTGATCAGAAACTGGCGGCACTCCGCCGAACTGTTGATCGTCGCCCCAACATTGGAAATCGCCGGAAACTCTTTCAAGCCGGCCGCCGATATGGTCCGCGCAGATCCAGAGCTGATTGAATTGCTTCATGTGCAGGACAATCTGCGCATGATCACGCATCTCACAACTAAGGCGGTGTTGAAGGTTGTCTCAGCCGACGCCAGCACGGTCGGCGGCAAAAAGGCTGCGTTTGTATTGATCGAGGAGCTTTGGCTGTTCGGCAAGCGACCTGGTGCCGGTGCAATGTTACAGGAGGCCACTGGAGGCTTGATTTCGCGGCCAGAGGGGTTTGTGATTTACCTCTCGACACAGTCCGACGAGATACCGTCCGGTGTTTTCAAGGAGCGCCTGGACTACTTCCGGAATGTTCGCGACGGCAAAATCGACGATCCCAGAAGTTTGCCGGTGCTATATGAATTCCCGGAAAAGATGATCGACACGGAGTCCTATCTCGATCCCGCGAATTTCTACATCACCAACCCGAATATGGGTCGATCCGTTCGGGCTGACTGGCTAGAGCGGAAACTGCTTCGTGTAAAAAGCGGGGAAGACGAAGAGGGTGATACTGTCCAGACGTTCCTAGCAAAGCATCTCAATGTTGAGATCGGTATGCGGCTGCGGGCAAACAGGTGGCCTGGTGCGAATTATTGGGAGAAGGCTGCGGATGAGGAGCTTTCACGCCTTCCGCACTTTCAGTCCCTTGAGCGCTTGCTTGCAAGATGCGAGGTCGCAGTTGTCGGCGTCGATGGTGGGGGGTTGGACGACCTCTTCGGCTTTAGCGTTCTCGGAAGAGAACCTGCCGAGATCCCGATTCGTGTAAAAGTCGATGGTTCCTGGTCCACGCGTTACATGAAGCGCTGGCTTTCATGGTCGCACGCTTGGTGTCACCGGGGCGTGCTCGATCTCCGCAAGAAGATAGCCCCGATCCTGCAGGACTTTGAGGCGTCAGGAGAACTCACGATCGTCGATGATGCACTTCAAGATGTCGGTTCGATCATCGAAATCATTCAGAGGATAAAGGACCGAGGGTTACTCGGTGGGGTCGCAGCGGACGCGGCTGGCCTGGGTGAGTTCGTGGATGCTCTTGAGGATATCGGGTTGACGCAAGAGACGAAACTCGTCGTCGCAGCGCCTCAGGGATACGGGATGATGAACGCGCTGAAGAGTGCAGAACGTCGTGTCTCTAGCGGACTGATAAAACATTGCGGAGGCAGATTGATGCCATGGTGTGTTGCAAATCTAAAGATTGAACCAACTGCAACGGCAATCCGGGCCACCAAGCAAACCGCAGGCGACGCAAAAATCGACCCTGCTATGGCATTTTTCAACTCGGTTTATCTCATGAGCCGAAATCCCGAAGCCTACAGCGAAGCCAATCTGGGCGATTTCCTCAAAAATGCGGTGACGGCCTGATGTTTGGTTGGATGAAATGGGCTGGGAAGAAGCTTACCGCAAAGGATGACGGTCTTTACGACGTCCTGAGCGCGGGCCAAAGCACATGGGCTGGCGAAAGTGTGTCGGTCGATAATTCGCTAAACCTTTCGGCATTCTGGGCCGCAGTCCGGATAACGTCTGAAACGGTGGCAAGTTTATCAATCGATGTAATGGAAAAATTGCCAGATGGAACCAAGGTCAAGGCCCCGGATCACTGGCTTCAGCCAATCATCGATACCAGTCCGAACGCGGATCAGACCGCTATCGAGTTCTGGGAGGGAAGAGTGCTCGGGTTGTGCACGACCGGAAACGGTTTTGCTGAAAAGGCATCGCTGGGTAAGCGGTTAGTCGCCCTGAACCGCATGCCCAATGATACGCAGCCCTATCGGAATGGTGATGGCGACCTCGACTACAAGTTTGTCGATCGCGGGAAAGAAGTGATCCTTCCTGCCGAGAAGGTTTTCCATATCAAAGCATTCGGTGATGGTGATGTTGGCATGTCGCCGGTTCAGTTCGCGCGCCAGACATTGAGCCTTACGATAGCCACTGAGAAGTTTGCTGGTCAGACTTTCTCAAAGGCTGGTCGGTCGAAGGGCTTCTTCGTGATGCCTCCCGGCAGCAAGCCGTTGACCGACGACCAGCGCGCGGACGCGAAGAAGAATCTTGTTGAGGCCAACGCTGGCCCGAACGCTCCCTGGGCCGGTATCCTTGAGGGCGGCGTCGATTTTAAGACGGTCAGCCTGTCGCTCAAGGATGCCGAGATGATCCTCAATCGACGTTTCAATGTCGAAGAGGTTTGCCGATGGGTAGGCGTTCCCCCGATTATTATCGGCCACGCCGGCCAGGGCATGACGATGTGGGGGACCGGCGTTTCTGCGGTAATGCAGGCTTGGTACACTCTGGGCCTCCGCTCCTATCTCAAGCGCATTGAGCAGGCCATCGAGCGGAGCCTTCTGTCACCAGAAGAGCGTCGCCGGTACTCGATCAAGATCAACTTCGAAGATCTCCTCCGGGGCGACACGGCAGCTCGGGCGGCATTCTACAAGGCGCTGCTTGATTGCGGCGTTATGACCATCAACGAAGTCCGCAAGCTTGAGGGCCTTCCACCGATTGAGGGTGGCGATATTCCCCGAATGCAAATGCAGAACGTGCCTATCACCGAAGCGACCAATTCCGCCATCGGCCACAACGGCGGCCCAGAGCTTGGAGAAAACGAATGACTTTGCGCAATCTCCCCGAGTTAAAGCGCCCAGAAACCGTTTCTGCATCGCCTGTCCTGTCAGAAAGGGCAGTGCAAGCCTGGGCTCCGATCGAGGCTCCAAAGAACGCTGCAGAAGATGGATCGGAGGTCATTACGATCCTCGATGTCATTGGTTACGACTGGTGGACAGGCGAGGGTGTTACCGCCAAGCGGGTTGCTGCGGCGTTGCGCTCCATCGGCCCAAAACCGGTAACCGTCCAGATCAATTCACCCGGCGGCGATTTCTTCGAAGGTGTGACGATTTACAACATGCTTCGTGCTCACCCATACAAGGTGACCGTTCAGATCCTTGGCATTGCGGCCTCCGCCGCCTCGGTCATTGCGATGGCCGGCGACGAGATCGAGGTGACCCGACTTGGGTTCATGATGATCCACAATACACAGTGGGTCGCTTCCGGCGACCGACACGTGATGCAGGATACACATGACGTCATGGAGGTCTTCGATACTGCGGTTGCCGAAATGTACGCCGAGCGTTCCGGTCAGGACGTGAAAGCGATCTCGAAAATGCTCGATACTGAAACCTGGCTGGCTGGCCAGGCGATCGTTGACAAAGGTTTCGCTGACGGGGTCAAGGAATTTGAGACCCAGCCTGTCGAGAGCGTAAATAATTCTGCTCCCGCACTTTATCGACTGGAAGCTGCGCTCACCACAGGGCGCGCCGTTCCTCGATCCGAGCGGCGGAAACTGCTGAGAGAGATTTCCGAAGGTATGCCGGGCGCTGCCAAGGATGACGCCATGCCGGGCGCTGGCGACCATGCTGTCGATGATGGCAGCACACACCTGAGCCTAGCACTCGCGCGGCTCAAGCTCGCAAGGGCATAACCCCAAACATTACGGAGCCTAAAATGGCAGACGATACCAAGGACCTGCTCAAGCAGGTTTCTAACGAACTCGTGCGCGTCAGTGACGAGTTTACCAAAAAGGCCGAAGAGGCCATGAAGGAGGTCAAGAACGCCGGCAAGCTCTCGGAAGAGACCAAGGGTGCCGTCGATCAGTTGGCCGTAACCCAGACAGCGCTCAATGGCACTGTCGAGGAGCTCAAGGCTCGCCTCGGCGAGGTTGAGCAGAAGGCAGTCCGGCGCACCAGCCAGGGCACAGACGAAAACAAGTCCGTGGGTCAGCAGCTGATTGAAAATGCTGGCTTGAAGGACTTCGCCAAGGGCATCCAGGCGGGCAAGCGTTTCAGCGCCCCCGTCAAAAATGCCCTAATCAGCACCGGCGTTGCGACCGGCGTTGTCGAGCCGCAGCGCCTTGCCGGTATCGACACCCTGCCGAAGCAACGGCTGTTCATTCGCGACCTGATCGCACCAGGCGAAACTGAGCAGCCTGCTATTTTCTGGGTTCAGCAAACCGGTTTCACGAACGGTGCCGCTGTGGTCGCGGAAAACACGAAGAAGCCTGAGTCCACGATGACTTTCGAGACCAAGATCACGCCGGTCACCACGATCGCGCATCTGTTCAAGGCCTCGAAGCAGATCCTGGACGATTTCAAGCAGCTCCGTTCCACGGTTGATGTCGAAATGCGTTACGGCCTGAAATTCGCAGAAGAGGGTGAAATCCTGTTCGGCTCGGGCGGTGGAGCGCATCTGCAGGGCATCGTGCCGCAGGCGCAGGCTTATAATCCTGCCTTCAGCGTTGATCAGCAGACCAAGATCGACGATCTTCGCCTTGCCATGCTTCAGACCCAGCTTGCCCGCTTGCCGGCGACGGGTATCGTCCTGCACTTCATCGATTGGGCGGGTATCGAGCTGACCAAGGACGCAAATGGCCAATACATCCTCGCCAATCCTTTGCGCCTTGCATCGCCGACCCTCTGGGGTCTGCCGGTTGTCGCGACTGAAACGCCGGAATTCGAGGGTGAATTCCTTGTCGGTGCTTTTGCGACCGCTGCGCAAATCTTTGACCGTGAAGACGCGAACGTCGTGATCTCCACGGAGAACAACGACGATTTCGAGAAGAACATGGTCACAATCCGTTGCGAGGAGCGTTTGGCCTTGGCCGTCAAGCGTCCCGAAGCGTTCGTTACCGGCCCCTTCAGCTCCTAATCGTCAAACGTCCGGGCGTGCGACCTCGCGCGTCCGGGAACGGAGGTCATCATGAAAATCGTAGCATTGACCACCTTTCGCGATCATCGCGGGAGCTTCCGCCGTGGCATGCCGGGCGACGTCCCGGCGGCCTTCGCGAAGGAACTCATTGCCGCAAAGCTGGCTAAGGCTGTGTTCGATGAGGACGAAAAAGCCGAACCTAAGTCGAGCGACAAGAAAAAGTCCGCTGACTGATCGCGCAAAAGGAGAACAACATGCGCCGTATTGAACTGAAAGTTACAACTGCTGCGGAAGGCACTGCCGCTGCCTTTTTCAACAAGGCCAGCGGCAAAATCCACAGTATCCATTACGTGAAAGACGCGACCACCGCCTTTATCGATGGCGTGGACTTTGCGGTCACGACCGAAACAACGGGCGAAATCATCTGGACCGAACAGAACGTTAACGCCTCGACGGTGCGATATCCGCGTGCTCCGACCCATACTCAGGCTGGCGTCGCCGCAGGCATCTACGCGACAGGGGGCGCGGCTGTGGCGGATAAGATCGCCATCGCGAATGACCGCATCAAGGTCGTGATCGCTCAGGGCGGAAACGCCAAAAAGGGCAAATTTGTAGCTTTGGTGGACTGACGAAATGCGCACCGTTGTCATTGATCCGCCGGCAGAGATTGTGTCGATCGAGGAAGCTCGGCGACATCTGCTGGATTTGCCGGCGGAAGATGAAGCTTATGTAACCGCGTTGATTGCCGCTGCCACAACGTGGCTTGATGGTCCGAACGGCTGGCTTGGTCGGTGCCTCGGTGTGCAGAAGATCGAGGTCAGCGGCTCCGACAGGGAGTGTTTCGCGCGCCTTCCCTACGGCGACGTGCTGGAAATTGACGGTATCTCATACCTCGACGAGGCGGAAGTTTCTCAGGCGATCGACCCGTCTCTCTATCTCTTGTGCGCGTCGGGTGTCTGGTGGCGGCCGGGCTTTAGTTTCCCGATCGTTGCGAGCGTCCCTGATCCCATTAAGATTCGGTACTGGGCCGGATACGGGGAGCGCAGCAGCAATGATGCGACGCAATGGGTATCGACCGTTCCACAGTCGATCAAGGTTGCGATCCTTATGTTGGTGGGGCAGTGGTATCAGCAAAGGCAATCAGTGGTAATCGGGGCAACGGTAGAAACGCTTCCCTTTGCTGTGGATGCGCTGCTCTCACCATTTCAAGTTTATCGATAGGAGGAGGCCATCATGGCTCGCATACGTTTCGTTCAAGACTTTGACTATCGCCCGACAGAACAATCAACCATTGGCTACCTCGCCGGCATGGAAGAAACCGTGAAACGCGAGTGTGCCGATCAGGCCATCGCGGCGGGGAAGGCTGTCGAGTTAGACGGCAAGGGCAAGGAAAAGGCCAATGGCGAAGTCCCGGTCAGCGGGTGACCTTTTTCATCGCTTTGCCTTCGATCATCGCGTTGAGATGGATCGCGGTGATGGTGTCACGGTCGGCAAATGGCAAGAGCAATTTCAGACGCGCGCCGGTGTCATCAATTTGCGCGGCGGGGAAGCGATCATAGCTGGCCGCCTTCAGGGGCAGCATTCGCAGATCGTTTTCATCCGGTCATCGGCTCTCGCGAGGCTTGCGACAACAGAGTGGCGGGCTCGCGATGTTCGGACTGGTGCAATCGTCGATGCCCCTTCCGGGGATATGATAGACGGGAAACGTTGGACAGGCGCCTCTTTTAATATTCGGGAAATCGTCTTGAGCGACGACAGGATGTGGCTCGATTTCCTTTGTCAGAGTGGCGTTGCTGCCGGATGACCGCAGTCCTAAACTTGGCTCGCCTCCATCAAAAGTTGAAACGCCTTCCGCAGGTGGCGAAACAGCACATTCGCGGCGAAATGGAAAAGGTCGCGGACAACATTGTTGCGATGATGAAAGCCCTGGTCGCCGTCGATGACGGCGAGCTGCGCGACAGTATCGGCTGGACCTGGGGAAAAGCTCCAAAGGGTTCGATGGTGATTTCACGGGTCAAGGCCAGCCTTGGCGGTGAGCTTACGTTGACGATCTACGCCGGCAACTCCGAAGTCTATTGGGCTCGGTGGATTGAGTATGGCACCGCTAGTCACCCAAACAAGGGTAAGTTCACCGGAACCAAAAATCCGGGCACCAGTGCGCAGCCGTTCTTCTACGTCAGTTGGCGGGCAAACAAGAAAAGCGCCGTTCGGGCTATCCGAAAGGCAAGTCGCGATGCTGCGAAAAAGGTGGCGGCCAGATCATGACCGAGGATGTTTCTCACGAATTGCAGGTCGCGATCGTTGATCGCCTAAAGGGTTTCGCCGACTTAGTTGCCTTGATCGACGATAGGGTTTTTGACTGGGTTCCGAGGAACGTTTCGGGCGAAGTCACGGCGGCGTTTCCCTTTGTGTCCTTCGGTCCGGAGCAAGATATTCCCGAGGATGCCGATTGCATTGATGCCTCGGAAATCGTGATCCAGATCGACGCCTGGTCACGTGATCCCGGCTACCGGGAAGTTCGGCGAGTGGCGAAAGGTGTCATCTCCGCTCTTGATAATGCCAGTCTGCCCTTGGCGGATAATGCTCTTGTCTATTTCGCCTATGATGGGCGCCGCGTGTTGCGCGACCCTGACGGCCTCACCTCTCACGCCGTCCTGACCTTTCGGGCGGGTGTCGAAAGACACTGAATTTTACCAATAGGCATATTGCCGAACCTGCCGAGCGGCGGGCGCTTTCTGTTGCCATCATAGGAGAACTCACATGGCGGAACCAACAACCATCAAAGGCGGCAAGGTGAAGGTCCAGTTAGGATCTGGCAGTGGCCCCATTACCTACGCGTCCCCGTGCGGCCTGACGCAACGCTCGATCACCTTCAACAAGGGGCTGGAAGAGTTTCAGTTGCCTGATTGTGCGGATCCGGACAGCATCGACTGGATGGGGCGCGATGCCACTTCTCTTTCCATGTCGATTTCTGGCGAAACGATCCTGGCGGAAGAGAGTGTCGAGGATTGGCTCGATGCCTGGGAGAGCGTCGATTCTGTGCCGGTCAAAGTCATCTGGGAATTTCCCGCCAAAACGATTACCTGGACAGGCAAGATGCATGTCGAGAATTTCGAAACTACCGCTCCGAATGCCCGTCGCGTCAACGGCACGGTCAGCATGCAGAGCGATGGCAAAATGACGCGTGTGGTCGCCTGATGAGCCGCAACGCTTCGATTACCTTGACCTGGGCGGATGGCGATTACGTTTTCCGCCTGGGGTGGGGCGAGTTAGAGACGCTGCAGGAGGCCTGCGACGCCGGGCCCTACGTGGTCCTGAACCGTCTTCATGATGATACGTGGAAGATCGGCGACATCTCGCACGTTATCCGGCTCGGCCTGGTAGGCGGCGGTATGAAGCCCGTCGAAGCTCTGAAGATGATCCGCGCCTACGTCGAGAAATACCCGCCAGTCGAAAATCTCATTTTTGCTCGGGCGATACTTCATGCGGGCTGCATCGGCGCGCCGGAGGAAAAAGTGGGGGAGGCCCACGCGCCAGACTTGGTGGGGAGCGCCTCGACGACCTCCCCAACGGAAAGCTAAGGTTTGGCGCGATCTACGGTCGTGCTGCGGTGATGGGTTTTACGCCCCAAGCCGCACGGGCCATGTCGGTTTGGCAGTTTACAGCCGCTTGGGATGGGTTTGTCAAAGCCAATAGCCCTGAAGATAAAGGGCTATCGACTGAAGAGGCGGATGAACTGTGGGAGTGGATCGAGGCGGGTTAGAGATTGCAGAATGCAATCGCGTTCTCACCGCTGTATGGCGATTTGATCTGAAACGTCCATCCTTTTGAAAAGACTGCTCCCTGTTCGTGGAGCATATTGGCGACCTTTCCGCAAAGGTCGCGAGCCTCTCCACTGTTCATATCAATCGTTGCGGTAACCGATGAATTCCAGCCGGAAACATCGCAAGGCGCGCTGGCGAGACCGGTATTATCGACGATCTGGCAAAGCGCGTACGCATAGGAGACGCTTTTGTCCTCCGCGTAGGCCTGGGTTGCGAACGCGCTCACTGCGATAAAGCTCAAGGCAGCCAATTTCATTCTGTTCCCTCCGAAATACTAATTTTCGGATCATACAACCATAAAGGTAATTTCTTTGGCAATAGATCTTGAGAAATTGGTTGTGCAGATGTCGATGGACCTCAAGCAATATCAGCGCGAGACCCAGCGCGCGCTCGGCATTACGAATTCGAACGCCCGCGCCATTGAAAACCGTTATCGCCAGATGGACCGGCGCCTCGCATCCATCGGCCAGAGTGCTGCTCGGTCACTCATTGCGCCTCTCAGCGGCATTGCGGCCGCCATCTCGGTGCGGGAGGTGCTGCAGTATGCTGACGCGTGGACCTCGGCGAAGAACAGTCTTGCCGTCGCGGGTGTAGTGGGAAGCAATCAAGCCGACGTGCTCGATCGTCTGTACGAATCCGCGCAAGCCAATGCGACGCCGGTAGGGGCACTCGCCGATCTGTTCGGTAAAGCCGCGCAGGCGTCCGATAATCTTGGCGCGAGCCAAGAGGATCTGCTGAAGTTCTCGGATGGTGTTGCAACGTCGCTCCGGGTAGCCGGTACAGGTGCGGCGGAGGCCTCGGGCGCTTTGCAGCAACTGGGGCAATTGCTGGGCTCAAGCCGCGTTCAGGCGGAAGAGTTCAACTCGGTCAACGATGGCGCGCGTCCCATTTTGATTGCGGTTGCTGCCGGGCTCGATGCGGCCGGCGGTTCCGTCAATAAGCTCAAGCAGCTTGTGAATGACGGCAAAGTCTCAGGACAGCAATTCTTTGAGGCCTTTCTCAAGGGCCTGCCGAAAGTCCAGGCGATGGCTGCCAGCGCGACGCAGACGATCGACCAAGGCATGACCAAGGTCAATAACGCTTTCACGCGTTATATCGGCCAGACCGATGAAAGCCTCGGAGCCTCGCAGCGACTTGTTGCCGGCCTGAATGCGCTTGCAGATAATTTCGACGGCACAGCGGATGTGGCTTTGCAACTTGCTTCCGTCATCGCTGGCGCACTTATTGGGCGGGCTGTCGGGGGCATGCTTGCTGCGGTGCCACAGGCTATCGCGGTGATCGGCGCAATGGTTACGGCAATGCGTGCCGGTGCTTTGACGGCCGGCCTTTTCTCAACGGCGCTTGGTCCGCTCGGCCTTATTGCGGGTATTGTCGCAGGTGCGGCCCTGGCGTTTGGAAATTGGTCTTCCGCAATCGATGACGCGACCCGCAGTCTGGCCGACCAGGCTGCGGGTGCTGGCGCCATCGAAGGTCTTATCGACGATACCCGCCGCGCGCAGGATGCTTACAAGTCCGCTATTGCGGCGACGGCAAACGCTCAAACGTCTGCCACGTCCTCTATCGTTGCCGATACGAAAAAGGAATTTGAGGCTAAAAAGTCGTTGCTTGAGCTAGAGCTGAAGCGGCAACAGGCTCTTGTCGCCGTTCGCGAAGCTGAGCTTTCCGCGAAAAGCGCTCAGTTGAAGGCAGACGTTTCGACATCTGTTTTCACCAGGGCGGACACCGACCGCACCGGCTATTCAGATCCTCGCGTCGGCCGGTTGGTCAATCTGCCGGATGACATCACTGGTCTGGAAAAGACACGCGAGATCCTCGCAAACAATCCTCTCACGCCAGAAGTTCAGCGCCTGCGTGCCGAAATTGATTTGGCTGAGGTTTCGGCAACCAAGCTCAGCGATGCCCTGAATACCACATTTAGTGACACTGGCGGTGGAACCAAGCAGGAGGATACCCCTGCGGATGGCAAGGGCAAGGGCGCTAAATCCGTCAAGCAGACCGCCGAAAGCCGGTTTAACGATGATCTTCAGGCTGTCCGCGATCGCACCGCAGCGTTGATCGAGGAGCAGCGGGTTATCGGGCTTTCTTACGAGGCGCAGGAAAAGCGCCGTATGGCGCTTGGACTTGAGCAGTCAGCGCTAGCTGACCTGCGAGAGGAGGCGCGCCGCAAAGGACAGACCGATTTTGACAGCATCAAGCTATCAGACGATCAACGCGCAAAGATCGAAGCAGCCTCTGCAGCCTATGCTCAGCAAGCCGCCATCCTGCGGCAGCTGGAAGATCAGCAGCAGCGAAATGAGCAAGCTGCGGATGAATTTTATGATGCGTTCAAATCCGGAGCGATGGACGCGATCACCGGCGCCGAAAGTTTGGGCGACGCCCTTTCCGGTCTCGCAAAGAGGTTTGGCGACCTGCTCTTGAGCAATGCGTTCGATAGCCTATTCAAGCCGGCGACGGGCGGAAGCTCAGGTGGGCTCTTCGGTGATATATTCAAGAGTATCGGAGGTTTTTTGACCGGCGGCGTTCCCAGGCGGGAGAAGGGCGGGCCGGTATCGGCAGGTAAACCCTATATAGTGGGCGAGAAGCGGCCCGAGCTGTTTGTGCCGAGCGCCAGCGGGAGGATCATTCCACAGGTCCCGACAATGGCTCCGCTTAGCGGATCTAGGCAGGGCGGACAGAGTGTGAACGCGACTTTCGCACCGGTGATTGACGCACGTGGTGCATCCGTTGAGGCCGTCGCTCGCTTGGAACGGTCTCTGCAGCAGCAACAAGCAGACTTCAGCGCCAATGTGGTCCAGACCATACGGAAGGCCAACCAGAGTGGCGTCAAGCTCGGAAAGTTTCACTGATGGCATTCGATGCGTTGAATATTCTTGCCAGCTTCCCCGGCTGGGCGACGGACTTCGACCTGATGTACCGGCAGGAGCAAAGCCGTACGGCGGGCGGGAAAACCTACGTGAAGGATATGGGGTCGCCTCTGTGGGCGGGCAGTTGGATCAGCAAGACTTTCAGCCCGAACGTTCTCGACGCTTGGCGCGCCCGGCTCAAAGCTCTTGAAAATGGCATGGTCGAATTCCGAGCAATACCCACCAGCCGATACTATCCGATCGCGTATCCCAACGGCTCCTGGCCAACCGGCAGTGCGTTTTCAGGCCTGGGGACCGTGGGTACAGTGAACGCGAACCGGAAG
Source organism: Rhizobium sp. Root483D2 (assembly GCF_001426685.1). Taxonomy (GTDB): domain Bacteria; phylum Pseudomonadota; class Alphaproteobacteria; order Rhizobiales; family Rhizobiaceae; genus Pararhizobium; species Pararhizobium qamdonense. Next base: position 23,754 of record NZ_LMFB01000023.1, read on the forward strand.
GCGGTTTCGGCTGCAGGCTTTCCAGTCGGATATCATCATTCGGTCGGGGACTATTTTCAGGTCGGTTCCGGCGATCTCCATCAGATCCTTGAAGACGCCACCACTGGCCAGTTCGAAATCCGGCCGCACCTCTGGCCTGGTGTCGCAGCTGGCGCGGCTTTGAAGGTCCTCAAGCCGTATTGCCTCATGACCATCGTACCAAACTCCATCAGCAGCCAGTCGGACCCTAATACCGGTCGCGGCAAGATTTCGTTTCAGGCTGTAGAGTCGAGGAGCTGATATGAGAACCCTTTCGGCAGCAAATTACGCAGCGCTTCAGCAGCGGCAGCTTGTCGCCCGTGATTTCGTCTGGTTCAAGGCCCGGGCGTTCGCGACCGGCACACCTTTTGAATACGGCTTCTGGTCTGATATTGGAAATGTTTCGTCTCCGGTTGAAAACCCGGATAATGCCGTAGAGGGCGGCTCCGTCACGCGCAATTTTGAGGGGGCTGGCTCTCTGATTTCGATCAGCGACATTCCGCTGGTCTCAAATGCAGAAGTCCAGACGGTGACGATCGCGCTGTCGCAGATCGATGACGGTGTCGCAAACCTCATTCGGGGCTATGATCTCAAGCAGGCCGTGGTGGAAATCTATCGTGGTCTCTTCTCACCTGTCAGCCGTCAACTGGTCGCTCCAGCATTCTGCCGGTTCAATGGTTTTGTCGATGATCCCGACATCACCACACCGTCAGAAAACGAAGAGGGTTCCATCGTACTCTCTTGTGTCTCGCATACGCAGGAAATGACGCGTACAAGTTCCGACACGCGGTCGGTCGATAGCCAGAAACTTCGCTCGGCCACTGATGATTTCCATCGGGACGCGACCACGGTTGGGGAGTGGGAACTGTTCTGGGGTCTAAAGTCTGGTAAGATCAGCACCTCCGCGCCAGAGCGCATCAGTTCAAGCATTCCATCGCAACGATGATCCGGCCTGCCACAATCGACGATCGCGCCCGAGTCCTCGCGATGGCAAAAGCGTTCCACCTTGCATCGGGTGCGCCTTTTCCATTCTCTGCGCCTATGGCCGATGTAGTATTACGATCGGCCATCGCTGATCCCGACATGCTTTGTTCGGTAATGGAAGCTGACGGTACCGCCCACGGCGTGCTTGTTGCCGAGGCTCGGCCGCACCGGTTCACGCCGGTGCTCATGGCATTCGAGCTGATCTTCTGGATTGATCCAGAACACCGGGGCAGACACGCCCGTTCGATGCTCAACATCTACGAAGGCTGGGCGCGTCAAAAGGGGTGCGCCTTTATCCATATGGTCGGGCTCGGCGGAGATCCGCTTACCTCCCGGCTCTATGAGCGCCAGGGCTATCTGCCTGCTGAGCGCCACTTCATGAAATCTCTTTAGCCGCTCGCGGCATCTCAGGAAAATCATGGCCGTCTTTTCAACCGCCGCTGTCGCCGGGGCTCTTGCCGTGGCGGAAACGTCCTTTCTGGCAACTGTCAGCACGTTCGCTCTGAACGCGGCTGTTGGCGTTGGTTTGAACTTGGCAGTGGCGCAGTTGACGAAAGTCGATCAGCCGCAGGCCGGCGGCGTTCGCGGCAAGCTGGAAGCTGGCGGTGACGTTCCGCGCTCGTTTGTCTTGGGCACGCGCGCAGTATCTGGCTCCCTGCAATACGCCAACACTTGGGGAAAATCTGGCAAGACGCCAAATGCCTACCTCACGCAAGTGATCCAGCTTTCCGATGCTCCCATCAAAGGTGTGACGGCAATGTGGGTCAACGGCTCGCCGGTGACCATCAACACCGCCGACACATCGTACGGCGACTGGGGCTTTCCCGTTTCTGATTATGAGACCGGAGATGGCGGCAACAATATGTGGGTCAAGGTCTACGACGGCACCCAAACCGTCGCGGACCCATTTCTGGTCAATACCGTTTCGTCCGAAGATCGTCCGTATGCCAGCACGCGCGTTGGGCGCGGCTGCGCCTATGCGATTGTCACGTCGCAGATCAAGGACAGCTTCTTTTCCGGCTTTCCATCGTTCCGGTTCGAGGTCGCAGGAATGCGGCTCTACGATCCATCCCGAGACTCGACACGCGGCGGGGTAGGTTCGCATCGTCTCAACAATCGGGCGACGTGGGGTGGCGACGGCGACGATTTTCCGGCTGTCCAGGCCTATAATCTGCTCCTGGGGATCACTTACGACAGTGCCTGGCTTTATGGTCTCCAGACATTAAAGGCTGCATCGCTGCCAGTCGCCCATTGGATTGCCCGCATCAACCAGTGCCGCGCCAAGGTTTCCGGCCCTGATGGCTTGGAAACGCAGTATATGACGGGGATCGAAATTTCCGTCGATACGGAGCTGAGTGCCACCATCGACGCAATCCTGAAGGGTGCGCATGGCAAGTTGATCGAGGTCGGTGGCGTTTACAAGCTGCAGATGGGCGAGCCTGGGGCACCTGTCCTGCCGTTTACGGATGCCGATATTCTATCGACCGAACAGCAGAAGGGTAAGCCTTTCGCGAGCCTTGCAAATTCCATAAACGGCGTCACGGCCAGTTATCCAGAGCCTACCAAGGCTTGGAACACTCAGCCAGCGCCGCCACTCTACAATGCCAGTTTCGAAGCTCGTGACGGCAAGCGCCGTTTGACCGTCGATCTGCCGTTGGGCACGGTATCACGTTTTTCTCAGGTGCAGCGCATCATGACTTCGGCGTTGGCCGAGGCGCGCCGAGAGCGTCGGCACACGATTACGCTGCCCCCGTGGGCTTGCTTGCTTGAGCCGGGTGATGTGGTCGAGTGGAATTCCGAACGCGAAAGCTATGCGACCAAGAAGTTTAGGGTTGAGGGCGTTGCCGACAAAGCCAATCTC
>NZ_LMFB01000023.1:26641-27584 GCF_001426685.1 Rhizobium sp. Root483D2
TTACATTCCGCCCGATTTTGTGCCGCTTGGGCCAATCTATCCGCCTATCAGCGTCATTGATGGCTGGGAAGCGGAGCCGTGGGAAATCAGGGATGATGCCGGCGCGGCGCGTCGTCCCGCAATCAAGGTCAAGGCCGCCGATGATCTCAACGATGTTTTGAGCGTGCGCATCGTGGCGAGGGTCAAGACGACCGGCGCCGTTGTTTTCGATAGCGCCGCCGTCGCATATGCCCCGCCATACGAGTGGGTGATATCTGGTGCCTGGTGCCTCCCGGCGACGCTCTACCAGGTCAAGGGCATTGAGGTTCCATATTCCGGTCGAAACGTCGAGTGGTCGGAATGGATCGATGTCCTGACGCCGGATGTCAGGCTTGGTGATGAAGATCTTGCCAGTGAGGTGCTGGCGTCTCTTGAGGTCCTGCGAGAGTGGATCGAGCAGAACGTGGGCGGGGTCGCCTCGGAGACAGCGGCAGCGCTCGTAGCCGAGACGCAGGCGCGGATTGCAGCCATCGAAGCTCAGGCTGCGGCGCTCTTGGCGGAACAGCAGGCGCGCATTGCTGCCGTGCAGGCACAGGCAGACGCTCTTGGCGTCGAGCAGGCGGAGAGGGTTGCCGGCGCGTTCGAAGCTGCCGACCGTTACCGCGCGATGCTCAATGAGATCGGGGCGCTGCGAGATGCTGTGGCCGAACTTGATTATGCAAAATTCACGCATATCGAGCAGGTTCGCAATGTCCTGACGGTCACCATCGGGTCGGCTGTTGCCAGCTTCACCGACCAGATCACTGTTGCAGTGGCTGCCACGGCTGCTGTTGTGCAGCGGGTGACGACGCTGGAAGCCGAGACGGATACGCTGGATGCGGCAATTATCGCGGTCGATACAGCTCGGGTCAGCGACTATGAGGCGCTGTCGCAGCGTATGGGGCTTCTGTCGGCCGGTACAGAT
>NZ_LMFB01000023.1:27636-27848 GCF_001426685.1 Rhizobium sp. Root483D2
CCCCTACGTTATATCTCCTGCCGGATTGAGCGTGACGGCGAATGTTTACCGCCAGGTGCGTGCCCGCATCCGTAAGTTCGGTTCACCCGTCTGGGATGGCGGCGTTTGGTGGAATAGGTCAACCGATATTGGATGGGCGCCTGGGCGCTTCACCGCGATCGTTGAACCGGCCTATGACCTCAACGGTGTTGGCCTGATCACCGCGCAGATGG
>NZ_LMFB01000023.1:27894-28487 GCF_001426685.1 Rhizobium sp. Root483D2
GCCGTCGCCGGGTGCTTCCCGGTCGGAATTGTTGTTCGAACAGCAGGCACGTGCTTCTGGCGATGCGGCCAACGCGCTTGAAATCACCGGGCTTCAGTCATCGTTGGTCGATGCGCAGGGCGATATCACCTCGCTCGCCTCTGGCGTCTCAGCGTTGGAAACCAACGTCACCAACCTGGAGGACGGGGTTGCCGCGCAAGCGCAGGCGCTGACCGCACTTGAAGCTGACGTTGATGGCAAGGCCAGTGCGGACGCACTCAGCCAGTTGACGGCCGAAGTCTTGGCGATCGGCAGCGGCGTCGTCAGCCAGAGCGAAGCCGTCACAGCGGTTCGCAACAGCCTGTTTCCGTTGGCGTCCGAAATGCTCGATCAGGACTTTGCCAATTTCCTCGGTGATCAGAAAGGACTGGAAGCGACGGCGAGGGCAGAGCAGTCGCTTACCACCCGGATCGAAAGTAACCAAAGCTCTCTTGAGATCGTGGCTCAGGCCTTGACGCTGGTTCAGGCGGCGTTACCGGGAAAGGCGGAAGCGACCGCGGTTGAAACTCTCAGCAGCCGCGTGACAGCAACCGAAAGTTCTTTGGTCGCACAGT
>NZ_LMFB01000023.1:28513-28613 GCF_001426685.1 Rhizobium sp. Root483D2
CGCGCTCGATCAAAAGGCATCGAATACCGCACTATCATCGTTGCAGGGAACGGTCACCCAGCAAGGTCAAGATATCAGCTCCACAACTCAAGCTCTTGTG
>NZ_LMFB01000023.1:28710-29598 GCF_001426685.1 Rhizobium sp. Root483D2
TTGGAGGCGCTGACGACGCGGGTATCGGATGCCGAGGGTGTGAACAGCAGCCAGGCCACGGCTATCACAAACCTGAACACTGCCGTTGCGGGAAAGGCTGCAGCCTCTGCGGTGGCTTTGCTCGATACCCGTGTGCAGAACATCAACGATGTCGTTGACGCTCACTCTAATGCGATCACGAGCCTGCAGACTGATATCACGGGCAAGGCGAGTGCGTCGGCTCTGCAGGCACTGCAGACGACGGTTTCCGACCATGGCTCCGTGCTTTCGAGCCAGGCGACAGCACTCACCAACGTGCAAGCGAGCCTTGGAGGAAAGGCGGATCAAGGCGCGGTCAATGCCGCCTTGGCCGACAAGACCAATGTCTCAACGACGAATGAACTGATCGGATACGTCAATTCTGTAAACGGTATCGTTGGCTCGCACAGTGGAGCCATCACAACCCTGCAGAATTCGGTCAGTGGAAAGGCTGATGTTTCTGCGCTCAATGCCCTTTCCACGACCGTGAACCAGCAGGGTGGTCAGATCACCGCCAATGCAGACGCCTTGACGGCTCTCTCTGCCACGGTAGGCGATACTACGGCCGGCACCACGTTCCGGATGTCGGCGGTATCGGGGCCGAGCGGGTATGCCCGGATTGGAATGCAGGCGCGCGCGGGGACCGGCGAGGGTTTTCGGGCGGCGGGTCTGTATATCGATGTCCCGATTAATTCCGCACTGCCGACGCTGCTGGTGCTTCAGGCGGATCGTTTTGGCTTTTCCACCAACGGCGGGACGCAGATTCCGTTCGCGGTGGATGGGTCCGGGGCATATCTGCAGTCGGCCTTCATCCGCAACATCACGACGGCGAAAATCACGTTCCTTGATGGCAGCGTGCAGGAATCTGCA
>NZ_LMFB01000023.1:29664-29776 GCF_001426685.1 Rhizobium sp. Root483D2
TGAGGTCGATGCTGTTGTGCGCATCGAAAGCCAGCCGAAACTCGGCGATAATCAGGCTGAAGTAGAGGTCAGGCTACGGGAGGGAACCACAGAAGTGGATACCCAGATCCTG
>NZ_LMFB01000023.1:29877-29992 GCF_001426685.1 Rhizobium sp. Root483D2
TACCTATTCGGTCATCGCCCGCGTCAACGCCGGCGCCGCGATTATCGGCCGGCGAAGTCTCGCCGCCAAACGCGACAAGAAATCCAACGCTTAAAGGAGTGCAACATGACGACCG
>NZ_LMFB01000023.1:30040-30377 GCF_001426685.1 Rhizobium sp. Root483D2
GCAGGCCGTTGAAGAATGCCAGGCCGTGATTGCCGAGCGCGATCGGCGCATTGCCGAGCTGGAAGCTGAGATTGCCCCTCCGGCTGAAATCGAGCCTGCGCTTGAAGAAACGGCACAGGTGCACTGATGGCGCTCCCGACCACCTACAATACCGGCACGGCAACGATCAATGCCAACGAAACGGCAGTCGTTGGACAGGGAACGACCTGGCTCACATCAGGCGTCCAGGCGGGTGACTTGTTCGCGGCTGCCGGTCTCGATGTCCGCATTGCGGCCGTCGTCAGCAATACCAGCCTGACCCTGGCCTACCCATGGCCGGGCGCCACCCGCACAGCAC
>NZ_LMFB01000023.1:30409-38861 GCF_001426685.1 Rhizobium sp. Root483D2
GCTTTATGCCATTGCCGGTCTGGCGACGGTTGCGGATCGGGTTCCTTATTTTACAGGGACCGGCACTGCCGCTTTGGCGACCTTCACCGCATTTGGCAGGTCTTTGATTGCTGCGGCCAGCGCAGCGGCGGCGCGTACCGTTCTAGGGCTCGCGCCGGTGGCCGCGTCCGGATCTGCGACCGATCTGACGACGGGCACCCTCCCTGACGCCCGCCTTCGCGCCGGTCTGCAGTCGATCGCCGTAACCGTCACTGATCTTAATACATTGACGCAAACGGGTGTCTACAAAGCTGCAGCGAGCGCGACGGGCTCGGCTGGTAACTCTGGCACGTACCTGCATCTTCAATTCGATGCGTCATATGCTGTGCAAGTGTTCTACCACGTGTCATCGACGCTGTGCCTGACACGCATCATCGCCGCTGGCGTTCCGGGTTCCTGGGAGGCTGTCTACAACACAGCTGCTTTTCTCAATCCCGTCTACGCTCAAATAGCCGGGCCAACGGCAGACAAGGGGCAGGCGCTCGGAACGGCCGCGCGTCGCTACTCGGATGTGCGAGCGGCTGCTGTTACCGTTGGGGGAGATGCCGAAACCTCATCCGTTGTTTTGATCAACGGTGCGGCTGCATCCAACAAGCTCTTCAGGTTCCGCTCCGCCAATCTGGACCGGTGGGCGCTTCAATCCGGCGCCACCACCGACAACCTCGTTTTAAATCGCTACAACGACAGCGGTGTTTTTGTCGATACGCCGATGACTGTGGACAGAACGAATGGCGTCCTCTCTCTTTTGGCGCCCCTGAAAAACCCCTCATTCACAGTTGCCACCCTCCCGGCGGCGTCAGCCTTTGCGCAGTGTCAAGCCTATGTCTCGAATGGCACCGGTAACAAGCGCCTTGCCGTCTCTGATGGCACCAACTGGCGCTTTCCCGATGGCGCGATCGTTTCCTAAACTCCATTCATTGAAGGAACTACCATGGCCCTTAGTGACCAGACTATCCCGTATGAAATTCTTGTCCGTTTTGACGACGAGGGCGCGCCGAGGGGCGCTCATGTGCAAAGTCGCCGACGCGTCATCCTTGATGGTGAGGTGCTGAAGGATGAAATACTGCCGGCGGCCCCGCTCCAGTTAGAAGGCTTTCCGACCAGCGCGATCATGACGACGGCGACACAGGCGGCGCTCTCGCAAGTGACGGCACTGAATGCGCAGGTCGAAACGTTGCAGGGTGAGCTGGAGGCCGCTCTCGCAGCAATCGAGGCGGCCCATCGTGGTCGCGACCAGGCGCTAGAAGCAAAGTCTGCAGCGGAAATGCAGGTTGTGACCCTGCAAACGAATCTGGACCAGAAAACTATCCAGATGCATGAAGCGCAGGCAACTGTATCAGCCCTGCAGGAAGAGGCCACGACGCGGCTCGCGCAGATCTCCGCGCTGACGGAGCAGTTGGCGTCAGTGGGGGCAGTATAATGATCGATGACATAGTGAAAAGAGCTGTTGCGGCGGAGCGTAAGCGATGTGTGCAGGCAGTATTATCAGCCTACGTCCCCCACTACATGGCTGCCGGTACCGTGAGAATCATCGTTAAGGAGATCGATCCCGATGCTCTGGCCTTGGTGGATGATCTGGAACCGCATGCTGTGAAGGATAACTTGGAGGCCTGCTTCGGCTTAGCTGCCATAGATCCAGAGATATCGTTCGCCTTTCACCGCGTCCACATGGAGGCCGGCGAAAGCGAGAAACGGGGTTCCCAATAGCACATCGCTCCGGAGGCCCGAGACTTCGTAGTCAATAACCTCGACTTCAATCATTCGATCGGTCATGGGGAAACTGAAGCGCGCCCAGTAACGTGCATGTTCCCGAACACCACCGATAACGTTTTCCGCCCCTTCGTGGAAGCCGATCGGGAAAACCCCTGATGGGATGACGCTCGGTTTCGCGGCACACATATTGGCGCCGGTATCAATAATGGCACCGCATTCTACTGGCGGATGCCGGTAGCGAACGGGGCCTTGCCCGCCAATCTCGATAAAACACTTTATCGTTGGACGCCTGCACTCGATTGGAAGCTTAGCGTCCATCGCTTCATCTCTTCCTAGCTCTAACCTCATTCCGCCCTCCGATTGCTTTCGGCGCCTACGATCGCATGACAGGTCAACGCGTGTCGAATCTCAAAAAGGACATCATCATGAAAACGATCGCTGATATTCAGCGGCGGCTGCTTGCGCTTGGCTATTCGGTCGGCAAGGCCGGCGCCGATGGCATCATGGGGCCAGCGACAGAGAGAGCCATCACAGCTTTCAAAAAGTCGGTTGGCCTGCAGGCGCGGCCATACGTCGGCCCGATCACGCTTGAGAAGCTGTTCGGCTACCCGGTTGCAGGCCAGAAGCCGTTGGGTTCCGGAGAGCCGCGATGGCTGACGTTCGCCCGCCGCTATTCCGGTTTGCGGGAGATCAAGGGCAAGAACCACGCGCCGGAAGTTCTGGAAATGTGGAAAACGCTCGGCCTGTCATTCAAAGACGATGAAACGCCGTGGTGCGCGGGCTTCGTCGGGTTCGTACTGGAAAGCTCCGGGATCACCTCGACACGCTCCGGCATGGCTCGATCCTATGAAAAATGGGGAGTGAAACTCCCTGGTCCGGCCGTGGGGTGCGTCGTTACGTTCAAGCGCACTGGCGGCGGTCATGTCGGGTTTGTCGTCGGCCGGGATGCCGCCGGGAATCTGATGGTTCTCGGCGGGAACCAGGCAGACGCCGTCAATATCAAACCTTTCGCAGTCTCCCGCGTCACCGGTTACTGGTGGCCGAAGGGCGAACCGTTGCCGGAAGGCGCGGTCCCAACCGTCCAGAGCGACGGCAAACTGTCTACCAACGAAGCATAACTCCCCGCCAACATCAAAGGAATTATCATGCGCTCTCTGCTCATCATGGCAGCGGCAAGCTTTGCGCTGTCCGCTTGCACCACCACGTCGATCGATACCGCGATTCAGAAAAATCTGCCGCAGATCTGCTCGGCAGCCAGCACGGCCCATTCGGCATTTATTGTCGTGGCGGTGACCGGAAACCTCAAGCCCGTCACGATCGCCAAGGAGGCGGCGGCCTGGTCGGCACTGAAAACGATCTGCGATGCGCCAGAGAGCGCCACGGCAGCCTCGGTGCTGGTTCGTGCGGCTGAAGCTTATGCGGCGATCACCGTCGCACTGCGGGAAGCAAAATCCTTCTCCTGATCTAAAAGGAATCGATCATGGATAGCAGTACATATCGCGAGCGGGCCGGGGTGCTGGTTTCGGCAATGGTTGTCATGGCGTTGATTGCTGTTGGGCCGATCCAGCTCGCAGTTCAGGTCTACACGACGCAGACCTTGACCTTTGACCAGACCTGGATGGTCACGGTTGCCGGCCTGGCTGGAACAGCGTTTGGTTTCCTAATTGGAAAACAGTCGAGCAATCAGCCCTCGACTACCACCATCACGGCGATGCCGGCAACGGTGACGACAACGGTCACGGCCGATCCGAAAGAGGGCTCCTGATGGAGCCCTCCAGCTACACCGGGCCGGGCATATGGATCAGGATCACCCATCGGTTTGGCCCGCGTATGATGGAGTGGTTCTCTGGCGCGGTGACCGCAACGTTCGGCGTCATCCTCCTGGTTGGTGATAACCTGTTTGCCCAACCTTCATGGGCGGGTTTCTCTGCCTTCTTCGGCGGGTCTCAGGAGCTGTTCGGGGTGATTATGCTGGGGCTTGGCATGCTTCGATTGGTGGCCCTGATCATCAACGGCGCAAAGAAAAAGGTGACGCCTCAAATCCGGCAGGTGGCGGCGTTCTTTGGTTTGGCGATCTGGTTTGGCGTTGTCGTCGGCTTTTACTCCTCAGGCGTGATCAGCACCTGGGCGGCGATCTATCCTTGGCTCGTGGTCGCGGAGCTTACGAACATCCACCGCGCAGCGCATGACCAGGGAGAGACGAGGAATGGAAGAGCTGATTAAAGCGTTACCGGCTGAAGCTTTGGTCGCTTTGGGTGCTGTGATTGGTCTTGGCCTGCTTGTCCGTTATTTTGGCCTGATGCAAGGCCAGAGGGCGGGGCCAGAGCACAGTAGTAATGCAGCGCAAGTCGCTGCTGTCATCGTAGATCCAACTGCGCTGAACCAATTAACTGCGGCTCTGGAAGCGCAGACGATGGAAAGCATCCATAGCCGAAAGTCATTTGAGCGCGGGATCGAGGCTTTGTGCCGTACGCTGGAGCGACTTTGTGAAGAGGTCGATGACCTCAAGAAGGAAATGATCAGACGCGGCCGGTGACTGATCACCTCGGCGTCATAACCCGAGCCGCGTCGGATCGGGGCCGGCCCTTTCCAGCTGCTCAGCATGTTTGAGGATAGCTCGATCAAGGATGTCCTGCGTCATTCCAAAATGCTTCAGGCTCAAAACGTCGTGATAGCATTGTTCCGCCGCAAGGGCCGCAGCGCGCGCGCTGTCTGCTTGCCCGCTGAACCGGCGAAGCCCATCCCAAGGGCTTATCCAGCCAGCGAAACTCATGTACCAGTTCCAATGCCAACCTGAAGGGTGATGCTCGATACGGCCGATCCGGCGCTGATTGATAAGGTCATAACCATGGAAGATCGGCGTCACCTCGGTGTCGTCGATCCATTTGTATTGTGGTCGGGGCAAATCGATCATGGGGACGCATCCCTCTGTCTCGGCGCCATGACCCGCTGGCTCAACTCCCAGAAATCCTCGACTTTTTGGGTGGCCATCCGAGCTGTCGCCTCATAGCCAGCGTTCGGAGTTGGCGGGCTGCCCATGTGTGTTTTAGGGTACCAGCCTGCCCAGTGCCACTTCCCCTTCGTCGGCCCAGCCGTTTCCTTCCTGATCCGACCGATCGGCAGCACGCCATCCATTCCGATCCAATCCAAGTCGGTGGGCGGGTCGTTTTCATCTAGCTCGGTGCGGCGCCATTCGTATTTGGGCTGGTAGTCCGTCATCGGCTTTTTATCGCTCGCGCAATCTCGTCGTCTGTCTCAGCATTCGCCATGATCATGAGGACCTGGTTATCGGCCAGCTCGACCATGGCCGTTGCCGCTTCGTCGAGTGCCCATCCTGCGGCGACGGCATCATCGAGTACTGCCCTGAAGCGCTCCTCCATTAACATCTGGCAGTGAAGGTGACGGTCGGGGTAGGGGCCGGACTGAGCAGGGGGCATAATGGCGCGCATGGCAATTCCTCCTGAATGGAGGATAGAGAGCGACGGTCAAAAGGCGAGGCCTACCGCATACCGTCTGGACACAATTTCGAAAAGCATAATGAATGCTGACGAACAATCAGTGTCCAGAAAATTGCCGAGCCGTTGGAAAGGTTCACTTTCCGTAGCTCGGCACGGAGTGCAATCAGAAGCTATCTCTTCTTTCCGAATTCGATGCCGTTGCCCGAAATTGTCATGCCTGTTCCGCCATTCTGAGCGTCAAAGGTGACTTTAACACCAGTGTTCTGCCCAAAAGGAGAGGTTTCTACCGTTGCGCCCGGATGGATTATCGCATTGTCCATATATGAAGTTGCTCTGAATTTTGAGTTACCCCCGCTAAATATGCTGTTTTTGATATTATGGATAGAATCTGCTTTTGTTTCGAACTTAGCGCTCCCGCTTACCGAAACCCTTTCGATCAAAGTTTGTCCTCCTTCACTCGCAACGGAGTGTAGATGCATATTGCTGACCACGTTGTCGGTGAAATTCGTGATCCCGCCATTGGACTCAATGAAAATAGGGTCTAGTCCGCCGCCGGTGACCACTTTTTCAATCATGTCCTTGATTGCAGCCGCTACCGCTTGGTTTGATTGCGAGAAGTGTTCAAGCAGCGCCACTCTCATCTCGAGCGTTTCAATTTTGGCGATATCGGGAGCAAGGCTTTCGATGGTATCGGCTATCACCTTAATGTGGCTGACAAGGTCGGGGTCCAAAACCTCAGACCTCACGCGATCTGACATATAAGACAACGGCCCTCCAACGATCGGAACCGCCGAAAGCCCCATAGAGAGTATTGTTAGGGCTGTTGCACCGATCTCGCGGCCGAGGCCGGTCTCGGCAAGTTCGCCCTGAATTTTCCGGATGGGTTCTATGTTCATTTCTGCATCCTCATTGCGCGTCGGCATGATGAGGACTCAAGCAGGTACACGCAAGGGTTTTCTGATTTAAGGATCGCCCGCTTGCTGACATATTCTGCGAGGATCGATTTAGATGTCCGCGCCAAATTGGTAGGCGTTGAACCGATCGGCGACCATGCGGCCGGCGTTTTGCCTGGGGTGAACGTATGTGCCGAGGAACACCTCGACGCTCCTCCAGTCTCCAGCCTGCATTGTCGATTTGATATCTATTCCGTTGTCCATCGCGTTGGTGGCGAACGAATGTCGGCCGCATGCGTGGCTCGACTTGTAGCTGATCTCCGCTCTGGCGCAGACAGCCTTGATCCTCTCATTCACGGAATGGCGGCAGGTGTAGCGGAAAACGTGATCGTCGGCCGCTGCATCGCCGCGAAGCTTCCGCAGCCGGGTGACCAGTTCGTCGGTCAGATACCGCCGCGAATTGACGCTGGTCTTTGTCTTCAGAAGCAGCGCCGTTCTGCCTTCCAGATCAACCTGCGCCCATAGTAGCCTGACGGCCTCGCTCACCCTGGCGCCGGTCTGCGACATGAAAAGCACGATCGCCGCGACGTGGTGTAGCCGATCGCGCTCGCACTGGCGAATGAACGCGTGAAGCCAGACCGGCGCTGCAGGGCTCTTTCGTTTGGGCGGATCTTGCCGAAACCTGCGCAGCTTGATGTAGCTGCACCATCCCCTTTCATATCCGTGGATCATGACGGCCCTTGCTGGCGTCAGCGCCTGGCGATTGCGCGTCGCGTTGATCGCATTCGGGTAAAATGATTCGGCCATCTGATAGATGTCAAAGGGGTGGATGGAAACCAAGGCACGGTCTTTGAAATGGTCGATGATCCTCGGTAGATATCGACGATCGCCACCATGCTCTATATAGCTGGCAGCGGTCTCGGAGAACGATCGATAGGGTTGGTGCAACATGGCGCTTCTCTCCGTCGAAAGCTGTGCACCGCACAGTTTCCGCACAGTTTGAAAGAACAGGACTGGAACGAAGAGTGTCCATCATGAATACGAAAACCCGCTTTTGCGGGGGTTTCAGCGCCTACCCAGCGTTCGGGACGACGGGGTCGGAGGTTCGAATCCTCTCACTCCGACCAGCTTATCAAAGGCTTGTAATTCCTCGCCTTTTCCCCCCGCTCAGTTTCAAAACATTTGCCCGCCGTGTCACGTCGGCTTGACCATGCGCTCGCGTGCAGAAAACGCCGATCAGCCTGTATCGCGCTTCACTCTTCCTTGACCGAAAAACGGAATGTGACTTACAACGGATCGCATCTCTGCGCTGTCGCAGATCCCCGTCATTTCCAGCGTTTGCTTCGACTATCAGGGGCTCACGCCGGTTCATCCAGCAGGAACCCTTGCGCATGTTCGATCTTTTCTGGCGTAGTGTGGCAATCGGCATTGGCGGCACGGTGCTGATGGATATCTGGGCACTGTTTCTCTATCTGGTGGCCGGTCAGAGCAAGCCGAACTGGGGGCCGGTCGGGCGCTGGTTCTGGCATTTGCGCACCGGAAAAGTCCTTCACGACACGATCGCCAAGGCCGAGCCCTATGCGCATGAGCAGGCGCTGGGCTGGATCAGCCATTATGCCGTCGGCATCGCCTATGGCATTCTTCTGGTGGCGTTCACCGGGCCTGCATGGCTGGCGGCGCCCACCTTCCTGCCAGCCTGGATCGTCGGCATCGTCACCATCGGCGCCGGCTGGTTCCTGCTGCAGCCGGGTCTCGGCCTCGGCTGGGCCGCCTCCAAGCTGCCGAATGCCAATATGGTGCGCTTCCTCAACTTCGTCTCGCACACGGTCTTTGCCGCCGGCATGTACGGCACGGCCCTGCTCCTGGCTTAGAGCCAGATCATTCCAGCCTGCGCCACCGGCATGCTATGGCTGTTGCGAATAACGCGTCTAAGGACATGAGTTGAAAAAGATCGACGACCTCATCGCATCCGTGACCAGCATCCACGACCGCTACAAGGCCGGCCGCATGGAGCGCGAAACCGTGCGCGAATGGGTCCTGGGGCTCGGCGGCTACCCGGCGCCCTATGCGCAGCCGCTGACGGCAGCCGCCGCCTGGTTCAGGCCGCTGCGCGATATGGAGCCGGATGCGATGAAGGCCGTGGATCTGGAAAAGCTGAAGGCGGTTGCCGATGCAGCAGCGCAGGCCGCTCCGGCCGGGCTTTCCGTGGGGCGGCTGCGGTAAGCAGGCGGATTGGCTGTGGCTTTGGTGTTTGACAGAGAATTTGAAGGGGCCTCGCTGCCCCTTCAGACTGCTGACAAAGGTCTCATCTCACAACTCTGCAGGCCAATTGGGAAATTGAGCTTGCTC
>NZ_LMFB01000023.1:38888-38956 GCF_001426685.1 Rhizobium sp. Root483D2
CAGCCCTTGTGGCGGGGATCCAGTCAGCTCAAGTCCTTGAGCTGAAAGAGTTTTTTGACCCGACGGAC
>NZ_LMFB01000023.1:39001-82141 GCF_001426685.1 Rhizobium sp. Root483D2
ATAGGTTATTGCTCTCGTCAAACAAGCGTCTACAGGGTTTGTGAGCAGCCTGAAGGGGCCTCGCGGCCCCTTTTATCATAGGCGTTTGGCCGCCTTACCCATCAAGCCCGTTCAGGACGTCGGCGGCCCGGCCGGCGGAGATGCGGCGGATGTCGGCTTCCTCGCGGCGGGCGGCGAAGAGTTCGGTCGCCATCAGCTGGTCGGCGAGATCGGCCGGCAGCGACAGGAGCACCCGGCTTTCTTCGGTATGGATGCCGCCCAGCGACGAGCGCTTGGCGGTAATCATGCCGCCGGCCACCGTATTGTTGGTGTCGGGATCGATCAGGATGAAGGCCCCGGTGGTGCGGTTCTGCTCGTAGGCGTCGAACACGGCCTGTTCGTCGAAGGAGAGATGCACCTTGCCGATGGCGTTCATCGCAAGGCCGTCCGTGTGATGGCTCCATTTGCCGCTCTTCAAGTCCAGCTGGCTCGATGGCTGCACGGTGACGCGCTGGCGGCGCGAGCCGCTCTTCAGCCAATAGCGCTTGCCGGGCTGGATGCCGTCCGATTGCAGGGCAACGAGATGGGCATCAAAGGCAAGGCCGGTCTGCGGCTGGCTTTCCAGCGAAACGATCATGTCGCCGCGCGAGACATCGACCTGGCGGTCGAGCACCAGCGTGATCGCATCGCCGGCAACGGCGGCATTGCGCACGAGATCGAAGGTGACGATCTTGGTAACATTGGCAACCATGCCCGACGGCAGGATGACGACCGAATCGCCGGGCTTCACAGAGCCGCCGGCAACCGTGCCCTGATAGCCGCGAAAGCTTTCGCCCGGACGCGAAACGCGCTGGACGGGCAAGCGGAAGCCGACCGTCTGGGCGGAGCGGACCGTGGCCAGTTCCAGAACCTCGACCAGCGTCTGGCCCTCGTACCAGGGCATGGATGCCTTGCCGTCATAAACGACGTTCTCGCCCTTTAGCGCCGACATCGGGATGGCGGTGATCTGGCGCACGCCGAGCGACAGAGCCAGTTCGCGGAATTCATGGCTGATCTGGTCGAAGCGGGCGCGGTCATAGCCGACGAGATCGAACTTGTTGACGGCCAGCACGAACTGCTTGATCCCCATCAGCGAGGCGATCGTCGCATGGCGGCGGGTCTGCTCCAGCAGGCCGGTGCGGGCATCGACGAGCAGGATGGCGAGATCGGCGGTGGAGGCGCCGGTTGCCATGTTGCGGGTATATTGCTCGTGGCCGGGCGTGTCGGCGACGATGAAGGAGCGGTTGCCGGTGGCGAAATAGCGATAGGCGACATCGATGGTGATGCCCTGTTCGCGCTCGGCCTGCAGCCCGTCGAGCAGCAGCGCGAAATCGGGCAGGCCGAGATCGTTCTGCTTGCCGCTATCACGGCGCAGTGTTGCCGCCTGGTCTTCCTTGACCGCCTTGGTATCCCAAAGCAGCCGGCCGATCAGGGTGGATTTGCCGTCATCGACGCTGCCGCAGGTGATCAGCCGCAGCGGCCGGGTGTCGCGCACAACGCGCGTGGCCTCAGTCGCCGGGAAGGCGGTGACGGTGGCTGTGGACGGCTCGATCGTGTTTTGAGCGATTGCGGAAACGGTCATCAGAAATATCCTTCGCGCTTCTTCTTTTCCATCGAACCGGACTGATCGCGGTCGATGGCGCGGCCCTGCCGTTCAGAAACCGTGGCGATCTCCAGTTCGGCAATGACCTCTTCAAGGTTGGTGGCCTGAGACGGAATGGCGCCCGTCAGCGGGAAATCGCCAAGGGTGCGGAAACGGATCGAGCCGTGCTGTATCTCTTCGCCCGGCTGCAATTCGAGCCGCGGATCCTCAGCCAGGATCATCATGCCGTCGCGCTCGATATAGGGGCGTTCCTTGGCATAGTAGAGCGGCACCAGCGGGATTTCTTCCACCTGGATGTAGCGCCAGATATCCACCTCGGTCCAGTTCGACAACGGGAAGGCGCGCACGCTTTCGCCCTTGCGGATCATGCCGTTATAGACGTTCCAAAGTTCCGGGCGCTGCGCGCGCGGATCCCAGCGATGCTCGGGCGTGCGGAAGGAATAGATGCGCTCCTTGGCGCGGCTGGCTTCCTCGTCGCGGCGCGCACCGCCGAATGCGGCGTCGAAACCGCCGGCATCCAGCGCCTGGCGCAGGCCTTCCGTCTTCATGATATCGGTAAACAGCGCCGAACCATGGGTAAACGGCGTGACGTTCTCGGCCTTGCCGCGCGGATTGATATGCTCGATGAAGTCGAGATCGTATTTTTTGACGATATCGTTGCGGAACGCGATCATCTCGGCAAATTTCCAGCCGGTGTTCACATGCAGCAGCGGAAACGGCACGCGGCCGGGATAGAACGCCTTGCGCGCCAGGTGAAGCAGCACGGACGAATCCTTGCCGACGGAATAAAGCATGACCGGCTTTTCGAACTCGGCCGCCACTTCGCGGAAGATGTGGATCGCTTCGTTCTCGAGCGCCTTCAGATGCGGGTCGAGCGGGGTCTTTGCAGTCTGCGGATTATGCAGTTCCGTTTCCGGAAGAGTACTGGGCATTTCAAGTCTCCGGGAGTGTCTGTGAGGCGGGCCTGCGCGGATTATCGCGCAATGCTGCTGGAAAGGGGGCCGCTGGAAAGGGGGCTGCTGGAAATCGGGCTGCTTGCGGTCGTCTGCGGGATGACCGAAGGTGAAGCCTCGGCGACATGCAGGCCGCATTCGCGCGTCTCGTCGTTTTCCCACCACCAGCGGCCGGCGCGCTCGGGCTCGCCCGGCTTGATGGCGCGCGTACAGGGCTCGCAGCCGATCGAAGGATAGCCGCGCGCATGCAGCGGATTGACCGGGATCGCTGCATCGGCGACATGGGCGCGGATCTTTTCGATGTCCCAATCGGCAAGCACATTGATCTTGATCAGGCCACGGTCGGTATCGGCCTCGGCAAACGGCGTTTCAGCACGGTTGCCCGACTGCCCGCGGCGCAGGCCGGTGATCCAGAAGGATGCCCCGTCAAGTGCGCGCGCAAGCGGCTTCACCTTGCGCGCACCACAACAGGCATGCCTGGCTTCGATACTGTCGTAGAAACCGTTCAGGCCATATTTGGCGGCATAGGCGTCGATATCGTCCTGTTCGGGATAAAAACGCTTGATCAGGATGCCATAGGTCTGCTCGGTCTTGTCGATCAGCGCCACGGTCTCGTTGAAGAGACGGCCGGTCTCGAGCGTCGAAACCTCGATCGGATGCCTGCCGGTGCCGATGGCAGCGGTAATGACCTGATCTTCAATGCCAAGGCTGGTGGTAAAAACCGATTTGCCGTCAAGCGACGCGATCAGCGCCAGCCGGCCGGAGAGATCAAGGCTCTCCAATTGGCTGTTGAGCGCGCTGGCGCGATGTTCAAGCGATGCGGACGTCATGGGAGGATATCCTGTTCTGTTGTCAGGGAATATCGCAGCCATGTGTGACAAAAGACAGAAAAACGGATTTCTAATGTTGGAGGTTCAGAGCAAATATCTCTCCGAACAGCAAAAAACGCAGAATACTCTCTGAAATGACAGAGTTAACGGCTAAAATCTATCAAATTTATAGTTTATTGTTTTAGAAATCACCGATTTTTGCAGGCTGTCGTTCCCTTCCATGACGGGCACCCGTCGATCGCTTTGTCCGGTACGTTGAATTCGTTTGCCGCTTTTGCTATCCTGCATCGCAATTGCGACGCATCGGGTCCGGTCATGAAAACTGCCACGCTTCCTTCGCTCCGGGTCGATCCGGAATTGAGAGCCGCCGCCGAAGGCGTGCTGGAAAAAGGCGAGACGCTGTCGGCCTTCGTGGAAAATGCCGTCAAGGCGCAGGTGCATTTTAGAAAGACACAGGCCGAATTCATCGCCCGTGGGCTTGCATCACGCGAAGAGGCCAAGCGCACCGGAATTTACTACAGCGCAGACGAGGTCCTCGGAGGGCTAAAGGGGATGCTTGAGGCCAAGCGTGCTGAAAACCGTTCGAAATGAGCTATTCGGTCAGGCTGACGGCAAAGGCACGGGAGGATATCAAGCGGCTCTATGCCTATCTGCTGGATCGCGATGAGCCGGCAGCAGGGCGTGCCCCTGATGCGATTGAAAAAGCGGTGACGGTGCTCGAGAGCTTTCCGTTCAGCTGCCGCCAGGCGCCCGGCGACAATTCATTTTTCCGCGAACTCGTCATCTCGTTCGGCTCGTCCGGCTATGTTGCGCTGTTCGAAATCGAGAACCGCGAAACGGTCACCATCCTGGCCGTCCGCCACCAGGGCGAAGACGACTACCACTGAACCTACCGGTCACTCACCTCCCAGCGCGGATTGATCCAGGGTTCCTGGTTGCTGCGGGGCAGGGGCTGTTTGCCGAGGATGTGGTCGGCGGCTTTTTCGCCGGTCATGATCGAGGGGCCGTTGAGGTTGCCGTAGGTGACGTGCGGGAAGATCGATGAATCGGCGACACGCAGATTATCGACGCCGATGACGCGGGTTTCCGGATCGACCACCGCCATCGGATCGTTGCTGTCGCCCATCCGGCAGGTGCCGCAGGGGTGATAGGCGCTTTCCAGATGCTCGCGCAGGAAGGCATCGATCTGGTCGTCGGTCTGGATGCTTTCGCCCGGCTGGATTTCCGGACCGCGATACTGGTCGAAGGCCTGTTGGCCGAAGATCTCGCGGGTGAGGCGCACGCAGTGGCGGAATTTTTCCCAGTCTTCCGGATGGCTCATATAGTTGAACTGAATGACCGGATCGGCCTTCACATCGGGTGAGCGCAGCGTGACAGAGCCGCGCGATTTTGAATGGTTGTAGCCGACATGCACCTGGAACCCGTGGCTCTTGGCCGCCGCCTTGCCATCGTAGGAAATCGCCACCGGCAGGAAGTGATACTGGATATCCGGCTGCTTGACGCCCGGGGCTGAGCGCAGGAAAGCGCAGGCTTCGAACTGGTTGGAGGTGCCGAGCCCGGATTTGGTGAACATCCACTGCGCGCCGGCAACACCCTGCCAGAACCAGGGCAGCCAGGAATAGAGCGACACGGGCTTCAACGAGACCTGCTGGA
The DNA here is from genome assembly GCF_001426685.1 of Rhizobium sp. Root483D2. Taxonomy (GTDB): domain Bacteria; phylum Pseudomonadota; class Alphaproteobacteria; order Rhizobiales; family Rhizobiaceae; genus Pararhizobium; species Pararhizobium qamdonense. Next base: position 44,059 of record NZ_LMFB01000023.1, read on the forward strand.
AATAGAATTCCATATGGTCCTGCAAATTGGCGCCGACGCCTGGGCGGTCGGCCTTGACTTCGATGCCCATGTCTTTGAGATGCGCGCCCGGGCCGATGCCCGACAGCATCAGGAGCTTGGGCGAGTTGAACGAGGAGGCCGAAACGATCACCTCGCGATTGGCCTTCACCACCTCGATCTTGCCGCCGCGCTCGATTTCGACGCCAACGGCCCGGCCGTTCTCGATGACGATCTTGCGCGCATAGCAGCGCAGCAGTTCGACATTGGGACGCTTGAGGGCCGGCTTCAGATAGGCGGATGCCGCCGACCAGCGCCGGCCATTGTGCACCGTCTGCTCCATCAGGCCGAAGCCTTCCTGCTTGGAGCCGTTATAGTCGTCGGTCAGCTCGAAGCCGGCCTGCTGTCCGGCATCGACGAAGGCCTTGAACAGCGGGTTCTTGTAGGAGCCGCGCCGCACATGCAGCGGCCCGCCGGTGCCGCGCCAGCCGTCCTCGCCGCCATGCGAATTTTCCATCCGCTTGAAATAGGGCAGCACATCGGCATAGCCCCAGCCGCGCGCGCCGAGCCCCTCCCACTCGTTATAGTCTTCCATCGAGCCGCGCACATAGACCATGCCGTTGATCGAGGACGAGCCGCCGATCACCTTGCCGCGCGGCGCGGTGATGCGACGGTTGTTGAGGTTGGGCTCCGGTTCGGAAAGATAGCCCCAGTTGTAGCGGCTCATGCTCATCGGCCAGGCGAGCGCTGCCGGCATCTGGATGAACGGCCCGAAATCGCTGCCGCCGAATTCCAGCACCAGCACCGTATTCTTGCCGTCCTCGGACAGGCGGTATGCGAGTGCGGAGCCTGCGGAGCCCGAACCGATGATGACGAAATCTGCGCTTTGCATGGTTGTGTTCCCAGGTTTTATGAGGCGCCTTGTTCACCCTCCCCTTGAGGGGGAGGGTCGGAGCGAAGCGACGGGGTGGGGTGACTTTGTGCGTCCCTGACCGTCACCCCCACCCGCGACTGCGTCGCGACCTCCCCCCTCAAGGGGGAGGTTAAGATCAATACGGCGACTGGACCGGGCTCATCGCCACATAGACGCTCTTTAGCTCTGTGTAGTGATTGAGCGCCGCCAGCGAGTTTTCCCGTCCGAAGCCAGACTGTTTGGAACCGCCGAACGGCACCTCCACCGGCGCCAGGTTATAGGTGTTGATCCACAGCGTGCCTGCTTCCAGCCGGTCGGCGACCCGGTGCGCGCGGGTAAGGTCCGAGGTGAAGACGCCAGCCGAAAGCCCGAATTCGGTGCCGTTGGCGCGTTCGATCACTTCGTCCTCATGGTCGAAATCGAGCACGCACATGACCGGCCCGAAGATTTCCTCGCGCGCGATGGTCATTTCGTCGGTGACATCAGCAAACACGGTCGGCTGGATATAGGTGCCTTCGGCAGAGACGTCATTGGGAATGCCGCCGCCGGTCAGAAGTGTTGCGCCCTCGGCCTTGCCCTTTTCGATATAGGCGAACACCTTGTCGAGCTGGGCGCGCGAGATCATCGGGCCGAGCTGGGTTTCTTCAATCATCGGATCGCCGATGATGATCTTTTCGGTGCGCTCCTTCAGCCGCGACAGGAACCGGTCCTTGATGCCCTTCTGGACGAACACGCGGGTGCCGTTGGAGCAGACCTGGCCGGTCGAATAGAAATTGCCGAGCATGGCGCCGCCGATGGCGCTTTCGAGATCGGCATCGTCAAACACGATCAGCGGCGACTTGCCGCCCAGTTCCATCGTCACATGCTTCAGCTGGGACGCGGCAGCGCCTGCCACCTTGCGGCCGGTCTCGACCGAGCCGGTCAGCGAGACCTTGGCGACGTCCTTGTGGTTGACCAGCAGCGGACCTGTCGAGCGGTCGCCCTGGATGACATTGTAGAGGCCCTTCGGCAGGCCGGCCTCAAACAGGATTTCGGCAATCTTCAAGGCGCCGAGCGGCGTGTTTTCCGAGGGCTTGAACACCATCGCATTGCCGGCGATCAGCGCCGGTGCGCCCTTCCAGCAGGCGATCTGCTGGGGATAGTTCCAGGCGCCGATCCCAACGCAGACGCCGAGCGGCACGCGCTTGGTAAAGGCAAAATCGCCGCCGAGCGGGATGTAATCGCCATTCAGCGCCGCAGCCGCGACGCCGCCGAAGAATTCGAACGCATCGGCGCCCGAGGTCGGATCGGCAACGATGGTTTCCTGGATCGGCTTGCCGGTATCGAGCGTTTCCAGCTCCGACAGTTCGCGGTTGCGGGTGCGCATGATGTCGGCGGCGCGCTTGAGGATGCGGCCGCGCGCCGTCGGGCTCATCGCGGCCCATTCGCCCTGTGCCCGCTTGGCGGCCGCGATCGCCCTATCGACGATGGCGGGCGTGGCGGCATGCAGCCGGGCGATCACTTCGCCGGTGGCGGGATAGATGCTGTCGAAGGCGGTGCCTGCGGTATCTTCGACATAGTCGCCGTCGATGAAGTGGGAGGCTGGTGGCTGGGCTTTCATCTTATTCCCCTCGCGGAAAGCGTTTGGATTCTTCGAGATTGTCGAGATTCATATGGTTGCGCATGTAGCGCTCGGATGCCCTTTGCAGCGGCTGGTGGTCCCAGGGGTAGTAGGCGCCGTTGCGCAGCGCCTCGTAGACCACCCAGCGGCGTGCCTGGCTTTCGCGCACGGCAGCATCGAACGCCTCCATGTCCCAGCGGCTGTCACGCATTGCCTGGAAGGCGCGCAGTGTCGGCGCGTGGGCGGGCACCGCCGCCAGGTTGGTCCTCTCCAGCGGATCGGCGTCGAGATCGTAGAGCTGGTCGGGGTCAAGCACGCAGTGGATATATTTCCACTTGCCTTCGCGGATGCAAACCAGCGGCGCATAGGAGCCTTCGGCGGCATATTCCATCAGCACCGGCGCGATACGCTCTGCGCCGTTGATCAGCGGCACCAGGCTTTCGCCGTCGGTCCAGGGCATGATCTCGTCCATCGAAATCCCGGCGAGGTCGCACAGCGTCGGCGTGAGATCGAGATTGGATGTCGGCGCCAGATGCAGGCCGGGGGTGATGCCGGGACCGGCGACCATCAGCGGCACGCGGGCCGAACCCTCGAAGAAGTTCATCTTGAACCAGAGCCCGCGCTCGCCGAGCATGTCGCCATGATCCGAGCAGAACAGGATCAGCGTATCGTCGAGCATCCGGGTGCGGGTCAGCGTATCCACGAGTTCGCCGACCTTTTCATCCAGGTAGGAAATATTGGCGAAATAGGCCTGGCGCGAGCGCCTGACATTCTCCTCAGACACCGAAAAGTTCTGGTAGTCGCAGGCATGGATCAGCCGCTGCGAATGCGGGTCCTGGTCGGCAAGCGGGATATCGCCGACGTCGGGAAGCAGCTGGCCGCAATCATTGTAGAGATCCCAGAATTTGCGGCGCGCCACATAGGGATCGTGCGGATGGGTGAACGAAACCGTCACCGCCCAGGGGCGGCGGGCTTCGTCGCCGTGTTCGCGGCTGAGATGATAGAGCTTCTGGTTGGCGAGAAAGGCGACCTCGTCGTCATATTCCATCTGGTTGGTGATCTCGGCCACGCCCGCGCCGGTGACGGAGCCGAGATTGTGATACCACCAGTCGATCCGCTCGCCGGGCTTGCGGTAATCCGGCGTCCAGCCGAAATCGGCGGGGTAGATATCCGTCGTCAGCCGCTCCTCAAAGCCATGCAGCTGGTCGGGTCCGACGAAATGCATCTTGCCCGACAGCGCGGTGTAATAGCCCGCGCGGCGCAGGTGATGCGCATAGGTCGGGATCGACGAAACATATTCGGCGGCATTGTCATAGACCTGCGTGCGGCTCGGCAATTGCCCGGCCATCAGCGAGGCGCGGGCAGGGGCGCAGAGCGGCGAGGAGGTGTAATTGTTGCGAAAACGCGCCGAACGCTTGGCCAGTGCCTTCATATGCGGCGCATGCAAAAAGTCCGCCGGACCATCGGGAAAGAACTTTCCGTTCAACTGGTCGACCATGATGATGAGAATGTTCGGCCGGGTCATGCGGCATCTTTCTGTGTCTGGCAGGCATTGAGGTTGAGCGTGATGTAATCGTCGGTCAGCGCGATCGAGGCTTGCGCCGTCACCGGCGAGGAACCGAGCGCCCGGCGAATATAAAGTCCGTCGATCATGGCAGCCGTACCCTCTGCGATGCGCTGCGCATCATCTGCGACACAGAGCGCCTTCAGGTTGGCGACGAGATTGGAATGCAGCCGCCGGGCATAGATGACGAGAAACCGCCGCGTCTCTTCGGAACGTTGCGCCTCGCTGTAGAAGGCAAGCCAGGCGGCGATGGTTTCCGGCGAAAACTGGTCGGCCTGGAAGCTCACCCTAACCATCGCCGACAGGCGCTCGCGCGGCGTTGCGGCTGCCGTGAGCGCCTTCACCGTATCGTCACGCAACTGCTTCAAAAGGGAGCGGACCGTCTCGACCAGCAATTGCTCCTTGCTGCCGAAATAATGATGCGCCAAAGCCGCCGAAACGCCGGCCTGGCGCGCAATGTCGGACATAGTCACCGACAGCGTGCCCTGGTCGCCGATCACATGCAGCGCCGCATCCACAAGCGCCTTGCGGCGCACCGGTTCCATTCCGACTTTCGGCATTCATTGTTCCCTTCGTTGCCGCCACTGTATTTTTGATTGATCCATCAATCAATAAAAAATAAGCGCTGCACCCAAGGATTTTCTTGCCATTCGTAGGACTGCGGCCTCAACTGGCGATGGCCGCGTCACGCGGCGCGGCGAAAGGAATGGGTACCCATGAAAATGCTGTTTTCGTCCTGGCAGGCATGGGCGCTTCTCTCGGCCGCCTTTGCGGCTTTGACGGCGATCTTCGCCAAGATCGGCATCGAGAATGTCAATTCCGACTTCGCCACCTTCATCCGTACGATCGTCATTCTTCTCGCCATCGCCCTGATGCTGTTCCTGACGGGCAACTGGCAGGCGCCTTCGACGGTGTCGGGCAAAAGCTGGCTGTTTCTGGTTCTGTCGGGTCTTGCCACCGGCGCGTCCTGGCTCTGCTATTTTCGGGCCTTGAAAATGGGACATGCGGCGCAGGTGGCCCCGGTCGATAAGCTGAGCGTGGTTCTCGTCGCGCTTTTTGCCGTGCTCTTCCTCGGCGAACGCCTGTCGCCCGCCCATTGGCTGGGCGTCTGCATGGTCGCCGGCGGCGCCGTGCTTCTGGCGCTGAAGATTTAGAGCCTCATTGATCGTACGAGGCGCTAAAAGCCGAAATTTGCAGCCTGGCAGTGCATTTTAAATCCTGTTATTCTATTCAGGATTACATGGAAAATGATCAAATAGCTAGAGGTTGCATCATGGTTGAAGCCGTCAATGTCGCCCTGCGCCCGCCGCTGCGGGAAAAATGGGGCTGGTTCGTCGCGCTGGGCGTGGCGCTGATCATGGGCGGCGGCATCGCGTTCGGCAATGTGCTGGCGGCAACCGTCGCCTCCGTCTATTATGTCGGCATGATCATGCTGATCGGCGGCGCGCTGCATCTGGTGCAGGCGTTCCGGGTCAAGACCTGGGAAAGCGCTCTGTACTGGATCCTCAGCGGCGCCTGCTACACGGTCGCCGGCGTCTTTGCGTTCCTCAATCCGTTGCTTGCCTCTGCCGCCCTGACATTGCTGATGGCAATTGCGCTGGTTATCGCCGGGGCCTTGCGGGTCTGGACGGCATTCAAGCTGCGGCCGCTTGCCGGCTGGGGATGGATTGCGCTCGGCGGCCTCGTCACGCTGATCGCGGGCCTGATCATTGCCGCCGGCTGGCCGGTCAACAGCCTGTGGATCCTCGGCCTGTTCCTGGCGATTGATCTGGTCATGCAGGGCCTCGCCCTCATCGCCTTCGGAGTGCTCGCCAAAGGGTAGCAATGGGTTGCGGTGCTATCTCTGCATTGTATCGCTAACATACCGCAGTCATTGAACTTTCATCAAACTGTCATGCTCTGGAAACGGAAAATTCAGGCTTCCGGACGATCCTTCGCGCGATCTCGAAAATCCGCCCGGAGTTCCGCATGTCCGCCCTGTCCGCCGTCCCTGCCGAAATGCTGTCGCTGCGCCGCTTTGGTGACGACCAGATTCTTACGTTGGCGAAGCTTGCGATCGAAAATGCCTTCCAGCCGATTGCCGAGATCGCCACTGGGGCGGTGTTCGGCTATGAAACGCTGATGCGCGGCTTCGAGCGTCTGGGCTTCAAGTCGCCGGTCGAACTGCTCGACAAGGCGGAGGAGGCGGGGCAGCTTCTGGCGCTGGAGCATATGATCAACACCCGCGCTTTCGCCGGTTTTGCCAGCCTGCCGGATTTTGCCGCGCGTACGCTGTTCGTCAATTTCGACAGCCGGCTGATCGGCCTGGAAGGCGATCTCGTCGAGCGGCTCGGCAATCACCTGAAACGCGCCAATATCCCGCCATCGTCGATCTGCTTCGAATTGTCCGAACGCTTCGACAGCGGCAAGATGCCGGACTTTTCCGGCCTGGTGAAAAGGCTGCGGCTGGCCGGTTTCAAACTGGCGATTGATGATTTCGGCGTCGGGTTCAACGGGTTGAAGCTGCTCTGCGACCAGCCGGTGGATTATCTGAAGATCGACAGGCATTTCATCTCCGGCATCGAATCCAGCCCGCGCAAGCGCCATATGGTGCGCCACACGGTTAATACCGCCCATGTGCTGGGCACACGGGTGATCGCCGAAGGGGTCGAGACCGAAGCGGAATTTGCCACCTGCCGCGACCTCGGCTGCGATCTCGTCCAGGGCTATTTCGTCGCCCGGCCGACCGTGCATTTCGCCGATCTGCAGCCGGCCTATCCGCATCTGGAACAGACCGCCGGCGCAAGGCGCCAATCGACCTCGCTCGACAGTATCCTCATCCGCAAACAGATCGAACAGGTGCCGGCCCTGCGCGAGAACGACGATCTGGACTCGGTGTTCGAACTGTTCCGCCGCTCGCCGCAGCGCAGCTTCTTTCCTGTCCTGAACGCCAATGGCGAGCCGCGCGGCGTGCTGCATGAATATCACGTCAAGGAAATGATCTATCATCCCTTCGGCCGCGATCTCCTCAAGAACCATCTTTACCAGCGCCATATCTCGCATTTCGTCAGCCCGGCGCCGATCGCCGATCTGGAAACGCCGGCCGACGAGATGCTGAAGATCTTTGCCGGCATGGACGGCAGCGACTGCGTGATCCTGACCGAAAACATGCGTTATGCCGGCATCCTGTCGGCGTCATCGCTGTTGAAGATCATCAGCGAAAAGCAGCTGAAGACGGCGCAGGAGCAGAACCCGCTCACCGGCCTTCCCGGCAACCGCGCCATCCGCGACTATGTGCAGGGCGCCGTGCTCGACGCCGACGAGGCGCGCTATTTTTGCTACTGCGATTTCGACAGTTTCAAGCCGTTCAACGATCACTACGGCTTCCAAAAAGGCGATCTGGCGATCTCGCTGTTTGCCGCCCTGATGCGCCGCCATTTCATCGGCGAGGAAAAATTCCTCGGCCATGTCGGCGGCGACGATTTCTTCATCGGCGTCAGCGGCTGGACGCGCGAGGAGGTTTCCACCGTGCTCTTCCGCGTCCTGTCGGAATTCCGCAGCGACGTGCGCCAGCTCTATTCGGCTGAGCATCGCGAGGCCGGCTACATGACCGGCCATGGCCGCAGCGGCGAAACCTCGGTCTTTGCGCTGATGCGCTGCTCGATTGCCGTCCTCATCCTGCCGGAAGGTTTCGTCTTTTCCGACGCCCAGGCCGTCAGCGCCCGCATCGCCGAGATCAAGAGCCTGGCCAAGGACAGCGACGACGGCCTGGTCTTCGAGACATTTGGTGCCGTCGAGGGCTGACCGGCATTTTATGCCTGTATGAAACGAAAACGGGCTGAAACCCATCATGGGTTCCAGCCCGCTTCTTTTAACCTTCCGAGTTCACCGACAAACACGAATTTTGAGATGACCTATCCAGTTGTAACAAAGCAATTTTATTAACTTTGACCCTCGCCGAACAGCCGAACCGTGTCAAGAGGCGAAATTGGCAAAAAATTAACACAAACATTAACAAACCTATCATTCGCTCTACGAAAAAGCCGCCTCAATGGGCGGCTGATAGTCGTTCAAGCTCTTTCAATATTACGAACCTGATTGGCTGGTTGAGATACCTCTTCAGATGCTTCTGCATGGCATCAGGATTTCCCCGGCACTTATCGCGTTTGCATCCTCAACGCTGCTAACAAGGATCAACAGCAAAACTACCGTGGGGTATTACCTGTTGGGGGGGCGGTGGACACGGCGCTATTCATGGGTAGCCGCTTTAATTGTTTGACCATTCGTCACCAAATGGAATTCTATCCATTTAAGACCGTTGTCGCCAGAAATTAATCAGCATGTTCGGGGTAAAGGATTTCGCCTGTCATCAGATCGAATTCGAGTGGTGGTTTACCCGCCTACATCTTGCGGCTTCGAATTTTGGTTTCATTCAAACACGTGGAGAAAACCGCCTTTCCGAACATAGCGCGGGCTTGTTTCGATGTGGAAATGGAGCTTTCACAGAGGGCATTCAGCAGATGCCCAAGTGGAACAATGCCTGATCTAGAAATTTTGCTTAACCGTTTATTTACCTACACCCGCAAGGATTGTGTTGCGGCACAGGGGTGTTGCCGCTGTTACAATTCAGACGCGACTTTTTAGAATGGGGAAAATTACAATGCGATCCAAACACGTTGACGAACTGCTGCGCGCCGCCAAGCTTGCGAGCCTTGCCGAAGGGGACACTATTGGTGCCTATCTCATTGATATGGCGCTTCTGCATAATGCGCAGAATCTAACCGAGAACCGCAAACCGGCTGCTGTCGCAACCGCCGCTTAAGCCGCGAGTATGAGCGAACGGTTCATTGCTTTGGGGCAGTTGATCTCGGTGCAGGAATCATTCCGGGCTTCGGTCGGAGAGGGAGACTAGTTGATCAACGCAGACCAACGCCATCAAAATCTCCGTACCGCCTATGCCACACTTGGCAACTATCAGGCGTGACTGCTCCTCTACAGCTCATCCGAAATCCCGATGAGCGGCGAGCATAGGCAGTTTGGCTGTAGAAGGTTTTGCCCTCGCCAACTTCGGCGATGATCTTATTGGACATGGTACTCAAGTTCAAAGGAGGAAATCGTCTGCATACATCTTGATTTTGCCGTCCAATACAATCTCAAAATCAGCTTTCTTATCGCCGTTCAGATCGCCGTAGATGTGCGTGTCGCCGTCCTTCTCATAATTGTAGTTCAATTGGCCCTTTTTGCCATTGAAGTCTGTCGCACCGAGCCATTTGAAAGGCTGGTTACCCGAATAGTCGGAGCGAGCATCAATTGCACGTAGGTCGATGACATCACGGGTTCCTCCACCCGCAATATGCTGCCAATCGTAGATGATGTCAGGATTTTTCACTGTGCTTTCGTTAATGGCTTTGTAGAGGAAGGTATCAGCGTCTTCACCGCCCCACAGCCTATCACCCCCGGTGCCGCCGTACAGCACATCATCGCCAGCAGAGCCACGGATTTGGTCATTACCCGATCCTGTGATGATATAGTCCATGCTATTGGTGCCAAAGATTTTGTCGGCTTGACCAGTCCCACGGATTTCCTCGATAGCGTCCGTAACTTGAAGCCCGGCGATTGCTCTCGCGGTAGTGCCATCGGACAAAGTCGCGTCTATGGCGAAGTTAGCGTTGTAAGCGTCGAAAGTGTCATATTTCTCGTAATCGAGTCCGGACTTTAGGACAATCTTCGCCCCAACGATCTCGAACAGGTCAGACGGATAGTTTTCCCATTCGAGCATGCCGACATAAACGCGCTCATATGACGAGATCGACACTGAAGTAAAGGAGACCCCAATCATTTCAGTCGAGATGGTGGCGATCTCGGTCCCCAAGGGCGTATCTTCGGGCAGGTCTTTCAAGATCATCGTAATTTTGAGGTTCGCTGGCATTTAATTTCCTCCACAGGGGGCAAATTATCTACGACAAGTATATGTTCGCTGGTGAGTTTCAAAGAAAATCGTTCAATGCTCTGATCCATCCGACCGATAGTTTCGATGTGTTTGCGGATAACTTTTCGTATCGTGTGGTCATTTTGATCACGCAATATTATACAGATGCAAAACAACACCGATAATGTGTTTTGCAAAACCCCTACAAATGTAGTGGTATATCGGCACTCTCGGGAGGGAGGCATCCTTATATTGCAGGCTATGGTATTGTGAGAAATATTGCGCCGCCATCCGGAAACAGGTGGCGGCTTTTTCTCGGTACTACAAACGTCTTGCGAAGTGTTAACGCCTTTCAATCCTTCTAAACGGGCGAGAATGCGAAGCGCAACAGCCTTTGCGTCTTGCGATCACGAATATTCCTATTGCCTTCAGCAATGGCGACCAATAGTGAGCCGAATGGCTGACCGATTTGTCGAGATTAGCGGACCAACGGTGGATGGTCGTGAAGTCCAACGCTCCATTAATCAGCGTCAAGGCCTCAACAGTGTTGATGTAGAGACAAGCGGTGTGTGGCAATAGCCAAGCGAGTAACGATCTTCGGTTAATCGACATGTGTCGTCGAAGATAGAGACAGCCCCAATGTGAGCTTCCTGTGAAGGACGCGATGGCAATTGGCGCAAAGGCACTTGAGGTCGTCTGTGACGGATACATGCCCCGGCTGCATCTCCGCAACATGCGTGCGACTATGATGAACTTCGATACAAGCGGCTCCCGCGTCTTTTCCGTACCGCTCTATTGGATCGAGCCCACAGTCTTCACAAAAAAGCCGTCCGTGCTTTGACATGAACTCCTCGCGTTTCTGCTTTGCCAAACCCGGCTGTCGCTCGCGGACGAGGTGCGATAGGATTTTCGGATTGCCCTCGATCCAGTTTTTCTCTTCCTCGGTCGGTATAAAGCGAACAAGTCCTGCCTGAATTTGAGACTGTTTCGCCTTCGGTCTTCGGACGGAACCACCATCCTTCGGTACTATCCACAAGCCGGCTTTTTCGAGCACGTCGAAACAAATCTGTCCCCACCCGGCGCTGTATGCGCGGGGAAAGCTTCAATGCCAAGTGCTTCTTGAAGCGCGAGACCAAAAACTTTCTTTGGTGCAAGCGGTATCCCATCAGTGGTCATGGCGTCATAATCGCGAGAGGGGGAGAAGTTGGGTGCGTCACCGCCATCGAGTAGAATCTTCACCGCTCGCTCGATTTGATCAATGCTAACCTTTTGAAGTTCGCTTGACGGCAATCGATAAGCATTGCGGTCAGGGTCTTTGGCTCCAATAATCGAAGGCAGCGCCGCAGGGTCTTTGTCCGGAGTTGCTATCAGCAACCGTCGCCATGCGCTGTGGCTGTCGCTTCCCTTGTTCATGTCCTTCACGATAAGGTCAAAGCGTTTCGCGACTGGTGCCTGCCGGTCGAAGGACAAACGTCTCTCGGAAAGAGGCACTTTCTGGACCGGTCTGCTATCCAGATAAATTTCGTAGTTGACGTCGGCATCATCCAGCCTCGCCATTAACAATTCGAGCCCTTCTCGATAATCTCGGTTTCGAGACTTGCCGCTTCGACTATGGAAAATGATACCTAGTTCGTGCGGCTCTACATTTGCGTTGAGCGGCTTTCCATCTTCGGTCGTCAAGATCATCGCAATAGGTCCCTCAAAAGCCGTGACCTAAATGATTACAACGACTCGTATGGGCCTACCATCTCATACCGCCTCCGATATGCGTTTTTCCAGACGGCTCGGATGCCCGAACCGACGTCCTTTACTTTAGAATAATTGGGATGAGATGCCGCAATTCTTCCACGGCATCGAAGCCAATCACGTGTGCCAATCGCACATATTCGATCACATCGATCCGCCTTTCTTTGCTCTCAAGGTGCGCTATCCATGGCTGTGTTTGACCAAGCGCTTTGGCAAGGTCTTCCTGCTTTAAGCCTGCGGCTTTGCGCTTCTCAATGATGAGATCAACAAGAGCTATTTGCCCTTCTGAACGAATAGTTTTCTGCAAGAAAGTAGCCCCTTGATTGAAAGGGCTCTTCAGATATATGTAAAAAATCAATATGGAAAAATTCCATATTAGCAGTTAATTATATTATTGAGTTGTATTTGGGGTGGGGGATACGTTGAAATCAGAAAAGCTGCTCACAGATTGTTCGGCTTGTGGAAAACAGGTGGCAATCAAAGCCAAAACTTGCCCGCATTGTGGGGCGAAGGTCGCTCGTTCTTCCAAGTGGAAATGGATTGTTGGGGGTGTGGTGGTGCTAACCGTAGCCTCATCGCTCGCAGGGACCAAAAAGCCTAGCACCGTTACGGCGCAACCGAAGGCGGACCAATATTCATCTACAGCGGTTGCTCAACCATCTGAAGCGGCAGCTCTACCCGAGAAGCAGCGTGCCTTCCTTGCGATGATCAAAGACTATAAAACGCGGTTCGGTGCGGCAACGAACGAGCTTCAAGAAAGTGCGTTGGAACTTGAACGGGTAGATTCCGTTGCGAAGCTTCTTGGTTCGGGCCTCCCGGTTCAAAATTGGATTGGGAAGATCACCAGTCTTGAAACAAACACTCAAGGCAAAGCCGCGATCACGGTAGAATTGTCACCCGAAGTCAGCCTTTTGACATGGAATAACATGCTCGGCGACATGGCTTACCCGACCATGATCAACGTTGGAACGCCAGTTTACAAATCATTGATGAACATGGCTGTCGGCGACAAAATTATTATCTCTGGCTCATTCGTGGTGACAAACGAGCGCAAAATTTTGGAAGGGAGCATGACAATCGCCGGAGCGATGAAGTCTCCGGAGTTCCTATTTCAGTTTAACGAAGTTTCGAAACTGTAGGAGGATGCCGAAGCGTCGTCGCTGATAAAGGCGACGACACCTGCTACGGTTAAGTCCCGGCTTTCGCGAGAAAGCGTATGTAAGTTAGTAATATTCAATATACGCTGGCCTCCCACTCAATGTACCAATCTAGTGACTGCGCTGATACGTCAAGCAAGGCTCCTATTTGCCAGACGGCAGTTTCATCATCTCCTTGTCGGCGAGCCGACGTTTTCACCTCAAAGCGAGCACGTGGCGGTTCGCCGACAGTCTCCGATATAGGGGTTCTGAGGCGTCGTTCTGCCTCCTCCGCGTCCGAAGCTGCGACGGAAACCACGATCCGGGGATGGAGAGTTCCGTAGCCATTCGACTGCAGCATTCTGATTTTCCTTTCGATTGTTCGATGTTGCCAGAGGGATGAATCTCTTTTGTAAAGCCTTCGCCGGTCTCCGGACACTTCGCGGACGATGGAAACTCGATTTTGGGGGCAGAATATTCGCGGGCGTATGCAGAATATCAAACATCCTCTCACGAGAACGACACCGCAGCCGGAACGTATTCGAGGTGCGGTGTCTGCTGGTCGTAGTCGTTGTGGAGGTCAATGCTCCTTTCTGGTGATTAGAGTTGCGATTCAATTCGTGATGAGGGCGGTCAAGGACGTTTGCCTTGACCGATTGAGACTGCCTACCAGCCGCTTTGCTGCACCTCGATCTTTACCGAACAAATTGACGGCGGCGTTAAGTGAGCGAATTGCCTCATGGTCCGGAACCTTATGGGTATAAACAAGCGCAATCCCTGCTTGTTTGAATGCGTCATCACGGTTGCCGGGAGCCGCAGCGGCGGCAATATCACGAACAATTGCATCGATATCAGCCGATTCAAGTGCTGTTTGATCAGCCTTGGTTTCAGCTTCCGTTTCCTGTTCCGGTGTTTTCGGAACCTGTCTGGTGAGATAATCTTGCACATCCAACAAGGAATATTCCTTGGTCATGATGTTCTTCCAGCGACGCTTTGCAATGACGAAACCTTGCCCAAACTTCGAGTCGCATGGCATCGCAATCCATTTGTTGATTGAGCCGTACTTGGCTTCAATCGGCAAATCCTTCTTACCGAACCGAGATTCGAGAAGCGCGCGAACAACCTTGAAGATGTGACGATAATTGCCTTCGTTTACCGCCCGCGACAACGGAATGAGAACGTGGAAACGATACGGGAAACCCTTGTGGCTGAAACTGTTGTAGATGAAGTTCGTGAAGCCTAAAGACGCGAGATAATCGGATACTGCTTCCGGCTTGTGGATTGAGTCATCGATATCGAAAGCCAGCATCTTGGATGTGGTCAGATTGCCAGCGATTTCGGCGGCACCAAGGTCACTGAACGCACCTTCTCGGAATTGGGAGCAATGAGCCTTGAACTTCAAAGGCATCTCACCAGCGCGTTCCATGAGACGGAACAGGTCTTCAATAGCATACGTCTGATAGGTCGGTTCTTTATCGGCGCCAGTTGACCAGATACGAGCGCCAAAGCCTTCATATTGTGGTGTGGCTTCATCGGCGGCAAGACGCTCCTTCTCAGCCTCATTTGCCCGATAGCGAGCGTTTGCGCCGACAGCAGCCGCCTTCGGATCGTAAGGAGCTTTCTTCTGTTCCTGAAGCTTCTCAATGCCAAGATCGATAAAGGTCGGTTCACCGCAACCGATCATGGCTTGCATCCGCATTGCAGTTTGACGGTCGAACACGATCAGGGTCAGTTCTTCACCTTCACCATAGACGCGGTCATAGTCGCGCAAGCTGGTCCTGCCCAAAAACTGGTAAATCCGCTCAAAGGTCATGGAACGAACGGCTTCGTCACGCGAGATGGTCAGGAAGTCATCGAAGAAGTGGAAATCCATGGGCGTGTAGTTCAGCGCCGCCATATGAATTGCCATGTCATAGTCAGCCAGACCATTCCAGCCACGCGGGTCGGGCGAAACCCTGAGACTGGTCTTGTCTTCAGGATTAGAGGTGTTTTCAAGCGACCAGCGGTAATCGTCCTGTTCAACCCATTTTCCATCGATCTTGACGGACTCCGGATTGTTCATTGTGAAGATGTGGCGTTTGTTCGGGAACATCTTCGCAATCATCGCGGCGGCTTTATCGAAGAATGTCTGAAACCCAACTTCCGCGTCATGAGCAAAGTCTTTGAGCAATTGCGGTGTGAGAAATAGAAAATCTTGGTCTGCTTCGCTTTGTGCGAATGGTCGTCGTAAAAGCCTTTGATTATGCCGTGCGGGACAAATCGAATGTTTTGCTCATGCACCATGTAAAGGAAACTATCCCTGAAATTTGCACCAAGGATCGTGACCGATTTAAAGCCGAGAAAGACAGACGGTTGCATCAAGGTGCAAAATGTCAGTCGAATGCCGTCACTATCAATGAATTTGTTGTGCGCTTCCGTGTCGATGACCATGCGGTAATGCTCGCACATCAATGTTTCCAGGATTTTTGGTAGCGATGGCTTATCGTTGCCTCTTTTATCTTTCTGTGGGGCAAAGCTGACCAGTCGTTCCGCACGCCATTTGGAAAGAAATTCAACACCCTCATTTGAGATGCACAGATCAAGGAAAGCGGCGTTCTCTTTTGTAGGAGACACCGTGAAATAGTTGCGAACGTCCTTTTTGGAAAGCACCATCCCTTCAACATAAAACGACTCATAGATGTTGGGGATTTCGTCAATGAAGAGATGGTAATCCGCCATGTACATGCGGTTGAGCTTCAATATGACATCAAGGTTCGCAATGATCACCTTATGTTCGCCAGTGCCGGTTGCCGCAATCAACGCTTGCTGACAATTGGTCCCGTTTTCACTGTCGATCTGAAGGACGGAAACGCCAGCCTTTTCAAGCTTTGCAGCGGTCTCTTTGCTCAGCGTGGTGTTGGGAGTGGCAATCAGAAATTTATCTGATGCAGGTGATGATGCGATAAAATCAATTGTACGGCTGGTCTTGCGAGCGCCAACGAGAGCATCAACGAATTGTACGGTAGGTAATTTTTGTGACATGAATCCTTTCTGCCTTGGTGTTGAAATAGAAAAAGGTCTCGCGCCGGTTGGACATTCGCGAGACCTTTGACCAAATCTATTCAATGGCATTAAGGATTGCGGAACTAACCGATTGTCTTGACCTATGGAAAAATAAGCCAAGCGTCCAACCGGCTTCGTTCCAATGTTTTATATAGCGTTCTGGGGAGTTGCATTCGGGTCATCTAGACCGGTTTTGCAAAAATAACTATACAGATATAAAGATTTCTTGGCAATCGATATTGTAAGATTTTGTAATCATACTTCCCGACAAATAAGCTTCAAATCGCATTCCAACTTATGGGTAATCGAAAAAACTTAGCAGGAAATGCTCATAGTAAGCCTAAGGAATTCCTTAGACTCGTTATGAGCAAAAAGTGACAAATTTTTCGACTTCCAATCGGTTGGAATGCCACCAATTGCTTTCTGTACCCCATGGCGACCAGCTGCCCACATGCTATGGCGCTGAAGACGACTTGAGAGTTGCCCGTCTCGCTACCGATCAGCCGCCGCTTGCCGCTCGATATGCCGCCGTTCGCCGGGAAGATGCCGTTCGTCTTAACACACCCGGAATTCCACACGGTTCATATAAAAACTTAGAGCAGGGGCATGAGCCCCAACTGCCCGACCGTTATGCCGCTAAAAATCGTCCAGAAAAATTCGGCGTACCAAAAAGCGACAAGAATATTGTTTTCCTCACATCCATCGACGTTTCGCCCGGATTCGAAACACTCCGCTTTAATCCAGCCGAAATCCCGCAAGCAACGTGATCCTATATGGTGCAGAAAATGCGAAAATACACCGCTTGCGAGGGCAGATACCGCGCCTCGACAATTTGATGCTTCAGTTTCATTTTCGGTTAACTGATCTTATTAGCAAAAATTCAAACAGCCTCGTTTAAACCTCTTCTCACGGCGGAACAAAGTGGTTCCACGGCAACGAGATCAGGAGAGATTTAATGTCGAAGATTTTTGCACGTTTCATGAAAGACGAATCTGGCGCAACCGCAATTGAATACGGTCTCATTGCCGCTCTGGTTTCGGTAGCCCTGATCGGTGGCGCAACAGCACTCGGTTCCTCGCTCGACGCGACGTTCACAAAGCTGTCCGGTGATCTGGACGCTGCGAAAACCAATTAAGCGATTTACGAGGCGTTAAGGTTTACGCCTTATACAGATTTTGACCTCCACCACGTGGTTGTCAGCACAAACTTACACCGGACAATGAGGGTTCCCCCGTTGTCCGGTTTTTTGTGTTTGGTCTCCGGTGGGGCTCGTCATCTGGCAGAAGCTCGAAGTTCAGCGCACGATTCATAATATGGACGACCATATTCATATTTCGCGAAAGTCCAGCCGGGGTGGTGGGGTGCAAATTTCCAGCACACAACCTTAAATCGTGGTGAAATCGACTGGCTTGGCTGCTGATCAACTCCTATCAATAATCCGCTTGACTGATGTTGATGTCCACTCGCCACCGCGTGGTGTCTGCTGACCAGCTGTGTTCAAGGCATCTGCTATTGCCTGCAATGTCTCGCCAGCATCCCGAAGCCTAGCGATGATGGGTAAGACTGATGATGCGAAGCGATCCGCCTTAGCTTTTGCTGCCTTGTTGCGTTCATTGGTCTTGTCTCTCAATCCACCAAGCTTCACGCCACGCGCCTTCGCTGCCTGAAGCGCTGCCTTGGTTCGGATGCTGATGAAATCGCGTTCCTGCTCTGCCAGTGCGGCATAGATGTGGAGCGAGAATTTATCGGCATGCGGCATGGAAGCCACGCGAAGCTTTACCTTTGGATCATCCATTACGATTGCGATGAAGGAAACCTTACGGGAAAGACGATCAAGTTTAGAAACCAGCAGTTCAGCGCCGGTCTTTCGGGCTAGAGCGAGTGCCTTGGTCAGTTCAGGGCGATCATCGTCGGCACCCGATTGGACTTCCGTGAATTCGGCGATGACTTCGAAGGGAACATCGGAGAAGTTGTCGAGGTAGATGGCAATGTCGCGCTTCTGTGCTTCGAGACCAAGCCCTGATTTACCCTGATCCGCCGTGCTCACGCGAGTGTACGTGATGTATTGCTTCATTGAATGGGTCACTCTCTGTTGACGAAAGTATATCAATCACAACAGCCTATGTCAAATAACTACAGTCGTTGTGAATGATATATTTAGCCAAAGCGACCTTCAGCCACCAGGTGAAAGTAGTGAGGGACCATCCTATTATTGTTGGATTGTTCAGCAATGAACAGTCTTGTGGGGAGTTTTGGCGATGCCAGCAGCCGGGGCGAGAAACGTGGTGACGCACAGAAACTATTTCCGTCGATAACAGTTTCGTGCTCGTAACGCGCCAGTGCTGACAACCCCTTTAGGTGATCATCGGTCATGCCATCTATCAACGAAGCCATCATCGAACTCTTGCAGAGGATCGGAGCAACGACTGCCGAGCCGGTAAGCTGTTTCGATATCGGTGTGCCCCTTGTTGCGAGAGGCTTCACCGAAATGGAAGTTTTGAACGGGCTGCTTAGGCTACAGGGTGAAGGACTATTCGATTTCGTTGGCGGCAATAGGCTGCGGTTAGTGAAAGCTTTACCCGACCCTCGGCAGCCTGCCACAACAGTGCGAACACCGACACATTAGTCATATTCGCTTGTCGTCCATGAGCTGAACGTCGCCCAATGCCCATTCATTATCTTTCGAGCTTGGACGCGTCTCTGTGCCATCCCATCCGAGGTTATGGCAATATGCTTCACCAGCTGCGATGCCTACCGCACGATTTGCATATGGACCGGGCAAGTTCTCAAATCTGTTCCGGAATTCGACAAAGACGCCCTTTGTCACAACGTCGAACATGATGAGCATGCCCGCTTCATAAGCCATTTCGCAAATACTCCGCTACGTGGATCAGACGATGACAGGTCCAACGCGAATAAGAAGACTGTGTTCCGAAGTTTTTCTCTTATCCACAATTAGCGGTAGAGAGCGTTGGACGGCGATCCTTACCATGATCCGCCTGATCAGCACCCGATCCGCCCAACATTCGCCCATTTGA
This sequence comes from Rhizobium sp. Root483D2, assembly GCF_001426685.1. Classification (GTDB taxonomy): domain Bacteria; phylum Pseudomonadota; class Alphaproteobacteria; order Rhizobiales; family Rhizobiaceae; genus Pararhizobium; species Pararhizobium qamdonense. The sequence goes on from NZ_LMFB01000023.1 coordinate 63,003, forward strand.
TGCATCTTTATTCGTCGCCAGTAAGTGCAAACTGGAAGTCTCAATTGATCAAAAAACGTCCATCTCCGGCGCAGCTTCGACTGTGGCTGGCAAGAATAAATGCCAATGGTGCCAAGGGCGTCTCTATCGAAGAGACCGCAAACACCTTCAACGAGATGATGAAATGTTGGGAAGCCGTTGAGGGCATTGGCGGAAGCGACAACGATCCCACTGAGGGAATCAAGCCAACCAAAAGCTGATTTCGACACCCTAACCATTTTAGATAGGTTGTTCTTCAATTCTGTCCGATATACATCCCACGTCCAGAAGTTTCGGAATTGATCCTTAGTCATGGAATTCACTCTTTTCGCGTTTGAAATACCTCCGGTTCGTTCCGGCACTTTGATATTTGCAGACAACTTGAAAGAGTGTGAGAGTGCTGCTTTAGAGCTTCGCCGAGAACTGAAGCAACTGGACGCAGATGACGTCCCTGCTATTGGTATATTTAAGTGCTGGATGCGCGTGCCCGATGTTGACACAATCAAGCATGTTTTGAACGGTGATGTCGAATTATTGCAGTCATGTTTGATGGAGCGTAAGCTAATAGCGGTCGTTTCGGATAGCTAATCTTGAAACGTTCTTCCGCCGTTCGTCTTACGTTTCTTTATATTTCTATTTTTTAATATACGCCTTATTTCAGAATGTGGAACTTTAACAATGAAAGAGCCATCGGAGGCGCAAAAGCGACTTTGGCGTGCCCGCGTGAAGTCGGAGCTTATCAAAGGAACGTCGCCGGAAGTGACGACCGAGATCATTGAGACCATGATTGATGCGTGGCGGGCGGTTGAGGACCATGCTGTTGAACGCCCTGATAAGGCGTTATCGAGGCGAAAGAAGAAGCAGCCTTTACAATAGCCTTACGAAGCGTCCTTGCCGAGCTTCTGGCGTGCGGTGAGCAAAGCCGATCCGCTTTCCAGCAGAACGATATCGCCATTCCACTTTGCATCTCGTGCCGCCTGTAGGTCAGGCAAGAGTGAATCCGCTTCGCGAAATAGGGCGAGGGCGGTCTCTGCATGCTGAATAGCCATGATTGCCGCCACCTTGGCTTCATCGTTTCCGAGCATTTCAGCGTCTTGAACAGTTTCAGTTGCATGGATTCTGTGAATTCTCGCTAACATAACAGCGTCAACGACCTGTATCGAGAATTTGTCCTGCATTGAAATATGGCCCTCTTGCTGTGGAGGGAACATAATTCACAATTGCTAATATTTCAGTGTGCTGGAGAAATGCATGTGGGATTGCGCAACAGACCCCTACATTAACTGTGAAGGATGTCCCTGAAAACCAGCTTGAAAATTACGACATGGTCACCTTCGCAGACTTCGAAGATCGGATTGCCAATTGGCGCACCAAGCGTAATCTGCTCTGCCAGCATTTCACGTGCCGCTACAATGGCTTCAGTTCTGGCGCTGTCCACATCTTCTAATTCAACCCCGACCGTGTCTTCTTCGAACGTTTCGCCGTCACGTAGATGAAAAAAGTAGATCGCCATGGCGTGCCGCTCTGTCCAGAGTTGAGACAGTTAACGGGATCAAGTGTTTGTTGTTCCGAGTTATTTCTTGAAGGGGAGGATGATCGCAGATTGGGTTTCTCGCTGCGGTTCCATACGATCGAAAATCTCTTCGTACTCGTTGATCGCCTCTTGAGCGGACGATAGCCGCCTCTCGTAACTATTGAACCGCCGTACTGACTGCGATTGGGCACCATTCAAAGCTGCCCTCAAGGCGTCCAATTCCTGTCTGGCGTCGATCATCTTTTGCAGATCACGCGCGTTTGCTCGGTAACCAACCGCCAAGCCTATCGCGAAAACTATCATAGTAAGGCTGATTATCGCGAATGTGAGCATGCGAACCTATCTCATTCAAAGCATTGCCCGCACCATAGCCCAATCGAGATATCTGCACCACGCCAAACCAAACGAGTGCGGTAATCGGCGAACGACATGGCTACATCGCCGTAAATGGCGGACGTCAATTGGCGCGCTATGCTATCAGGGGGCCGGTTTATCCAGTTTATACCGAGCAGCCAGCAACGCCGATCTGCTGATGATCAGGGTGAAATCAGCTTCGAGTTTTGCTTTCACGGCGGCATCTAAGTCGGGCAGAAGCGGCAAGACCCCAAGATAGCCAATTAAAGCCCTTTCGGAACCTTCAAACGCTTCGTCTGCTTTCAGGAGTGCTTCTTTGTGAGATTTTGCTTGGGCTTCATCAATTAGTTGCAAGGCACTGGTACGGTGCAGCCCTGCGAGGATCATTGCTTCATCTATTTGATCGACGAGATTTTCCTCAATTGCCATCATCAACTCCGAGTGTGTTCGCGAAGAAAATGTGACGAAGAACGCGGTCCAAACCATCTTGTTCCAAGATTTTTTGCTGTGTCCGCTATCGGACAATTTGGAGAACCAAAAACTCGAAATTGGCACCACAATCGCGCGTATAGCTCGCCGATGTGTATCAATATGGTACAGATTTAATCACGAAATTATGAGTAATATTTAGCTTTGAAATATTAGTAATTAGTGATTTAATAGTCCTGTTAGCCGTTTCATTGATATATAGCATCGATATTTAGTAGTGTTATTCTGCAACTTTCACGGATATTACATAAGACCGTTTACGACGGTTAACAATGCTCTTCTGGAACTATCGCGCTTGCAATCAGCGCGGTAGTTCCAAAATTCAACAATAGATGGTGATACATCTGTGGGAAGGCAACCTAAAAAGGAAAATATACCTTTACAGACTCATGTATTCGGGTTGATATGAGGAATTAAATCCTTAATCTGGAGAATCCCATGAAGCATGCTCGCGGCATCGATCTTCGTGCGCCGTTCTCGCCATCGGAGTTTGGCGAGCATGACGGCAAGCAATTTCAAACCTTGAAAGGCTTGCGTGAATGGGAAGTGCTTGGGGCGAGATGCGGGAAGTGTGGGCGCGTGGCTTGGCTGGATAAGACAGCAGTGTTGCGGCAATGTGGGGATCGGTATTTGCGAAACCTTCGCGGCATGCTGAAATGCCGGTGTGGCAACCGGGAAGGCAATCGCGTATTGATCGGAACGTTGCCGCGCTAAAGCACGACATCACCAGCCAGCCGGTTCCGTCCGCTCAAAGGATCAGCTGAAACGCGACCGATCCGGCAATGGCGACAATGACCGCAAGGACGATGCAACCGAAGATCATTCCCAAATTTCCGCCGATCTACCATATGCTGTCCGCAGCATTGTCAGAAGCCCATTTCCTTGCCGAGTACGTAGACGAGATAATTAGTATGACCAATTGCCAGATGGCGATGTCGATTATCACGCTGCATTCCTCCCTTGTATAAAGTCGTCTCCGATAAGTGAATAGATGTCTTCTTCAATAAGTTTCAGATTCCGTTTCCACGTGGATGCAAGTTCATATTCCTTGTCGTCCATCATATCTTTGATCATCATTCGCATTGTTCTGAAAAATTCGTCTCGTTTATTCGAATTCTCGATAAGAATTTCGTAAGTGTATGTGAGTTCGTTGGTGTGCAATTTTCATATCCATTATTGGATATGACTTATTCATAACGTAGAGAGTGTATTTCGCCTTTAAGTCATATTAGTTGATGTTGATTATATCGATGTGTCTTGGTCGTATTTTGGTATCACGTCATCTAATGCTTCTTTCATCTGTTGTAGAGTTACCAAGCCGCCGTAATATCCAGTCATGCCTTTAGTTGCATGACCGAGAATTGCATCTTGTACTTGGTCTTTGTGTATGCTTGTTCTCAAGAGCGTTGCCATGCGATGGCGATATGCTTTGAGGGATTTTGTGGGAACGACAGTTTTGATCAACTTCCGGGTTTTATCGTTCAATCGCTGAACGCCCTTGTCTCCGTGAAACCGAGCGGAAAACCCCAATCTAAATTCCTTCATGACAGCCAAAGAGTCGCCTACCAAAGGGATATCACGCGCTCTTTGCCCGCTCTTTAGTTCCGTGCGATACGGTCCTAATCTGATTTTGATGTGGGAAATTCCAGCGTCGTCAATAACGATATCCTCCGGTGCCATTAGTGCGAGTTCCGAGACGTAGCAACCGGTATTCTGCGCAATCAATAGCATTGCTTTTACTTCGGCACCGGCATTGGATATTTTGATTTTGTCACGAATTGCACGGACTTCGTCTTCCGTGAATTCTTCACCCTTGCCCGCATCAGTGGCTTTGATCCGCTTTATATCGCGGAATGGGTTCTTCAGGTCGCCCGGATGTTCGTCCAGCACCGCATCAAGAATGGAGCGAAGGTGTTCGATGTGATCGCTTGCACGTTCGCTTTTGAACCTGCCGCGATTCACTTCGCCAACGAGACCGGAGCGGAAATCCTTCGCGTTTGCGATAGTCAATTTCAAAACATCGGCATCGCCGCTGATGAGTTCGGCATAAATCTCAACAGATAGCTCAAACTTGCGCCAGAATTTCTTCGCCTTGTCTTCGCTCTTTCTCATGACCTTATCGACGCAAATCACCTTAAATCGCTCAAATGCCTGCATCCATGACAGACCGGGTACATCAACAGCGCCAGCCATGGCGGCACGCTGGATACGGCTTGGGTTGGCTATGCGATTGCGAGCGTCAAGAACCGGTGAAGCGAGAGCAATCATCTCGCGAATGGAGTCCTTCCGGTATTCCGGGGCAGTGCGATATGGAAAGCCGAGATAGCTGGCTGCATCGACCGCATTTTCATATGTCGGCGGCAACGGATTGTCGTTCTCGCCAGCCGGGTACCAATTCATATGATTCTTCATATGTGGTCCGACCTTCATAAGAGCTTCACGCCGGTCGCGGGTCTTTAAGCTAATCCAAATCTGTTTGATCTGTTTGCCGGATTTCGTTTTGCCCACTTTCTTCCAGCTTGCTTTTGGCACCGTGTACATGAAGTACCACCAGCCGCCTTTACGTTCTTGAAGATATGTGCGGTATTCTGCATTAGCCATAAGTAATATCGCCGCCTATAAGACGGTCTCTGCCAAACTCTGATTTAAGGTGAATGGCAGGCTTCTATGGCAACGCTGGCAAGGTGTCAACTGTACATGAGCATGTTTCGAGCCGGTTAAGCGACTCGAAAGCTATGATCTATTACGAGGTTGGTTTAGAATTTGGAATTAAATCAAATTCATGGTTCGTAATACTTGTATGACTACGCAAAACATTAACAAAAAGATGCATGAAGGTTAACGAAAACGGGCTGAATGATTGAAATCGTTGAGGAATTTACTATTCTTCAAAACCCATCATGGGTTCCAGCCCGCTTCTGCATGATCCCGATCGCAGCGAACCGCGGCGGGTACGCTCATGCTGGCGGTATCAGTACATGACCGGCGTGATCGACGTGGCCTGATGCTTCTTGCCCATCGCCTGATAGGCGATCGTGACTTTCTCGCCGACCTTCAGGCCCGGATTCTTGAATGCCGCCGGCAGCATGTATTTGGTGCCGTTCTTCAAGGTTACCGTCATCGCCTTCATGTCATAGGCGCGGATGGTTCCCGTCGTGGTGCTGGCCGCAAAGGCGGCGGATGACAGGGTGATGGCGGAAAGGATCGTCAATGAGGTCAGAAGAGCACGCATGGGTGTCGTCCTTGGTTGGTCCCCGCATCGGGGCCGGTCGTCTTGAAACCGACCGAAGCCCGTCGCGTCGCAGCCTGAAGCTGCCGGCGGCTCCCGGTTCGATTGTGACGCTAGGCCCGGTTTCACATCATTTCAAATTAAAGAAACTTAATCTTTCCAAGGCTGAAGACGGCGCAATTTCGCCATGATGCGGCGCTGGGCCTGCCGCTTAAGACTTCCGAATCGAGCCGCCCCGGCTGGTGGCGGCAACAACAGCTTTGCCGTTTTCGTCCGGCGCGCTAGATAACCGGTTAACATCCACCAAGGAGAACACCGTGACCCTGCCGAGCGAAATGACCTATGTCGATCTTCCGTCCCCCGGCGGCCCGGAAAAGATGGTTTTGGCACGCGGGCCGCTGCCGGAGATGAAGCCCGGCGATATCCTGATCCGGGTCGAGGCTTCCGGCGTCAACCGTCCCGATGTGCTCCAGCGGCTCGGCAATTATCCGCCGCCGCCGGGCGCGAGCCCTGTTCTCGGCCTGGAAGTGGCCGGCGAAGTGGTGGCCATGGGCGAGGGGGCCGAAGGCTTCATCGTCGGCGACAAGGTCTGTGGCCTTGCCAATGGCGGCGGCTATGCCGAATTCTGCGCGCTTCCGGCAACGCAGGCCATGCCTTGGCCGAAAGGGTATGACGCGGCGCGCGCGGCGGCACTTCCCGAAACCTTCTTCACCGTCTGGGCCAATGTCTTCCAGATGGCCGATCTGGTCGAAGGCGAAAAGATCCTCATCCATGGCGGCTCCAGCGGCATCGGCACCACCGCCATCCAGCTTGCCCGCGCCTTCGGCGCCGAGGTCTTCGTGACGGCCGGCAGCAAGGACAAGTGTGACGCCTGCGTGTCGCTCGGCGCCAAGCGGGCGATCAACTACCGCGAGGAGGATTTCAAGTCGGTCATCCTCGAGGAAACCGGCGGCAACGGCGTGGATGTCGTTCTCGACATGGTCGGCGCTCCCTATTTCGACCGCAACATCGCCTCGCTCGCCAAGGACGGCCGCCTGTCGATCATCGCCTTTCTCGGCGGCGCCACCGTCGAAAAAGCCAACATCGCAGCCGTCCTTGCCAAGCGCCTGCACATCATGGGCTCCGCCATGCGGCCGCGCACGGCGGTCGAGAAAGAGGCGATCCGCGACGATCTGGAAGACAATGTCTGGCCGTTGCTGGAAGATGGCGACGTGGCGCCGGTGATGCACGCGATCGTGCCGTTCTCTGAAGTGGCCGAAGCGCACCGCCTGATGGAAGCCGGCGATCATATCGGCAAGATCGTCATGACATTCTAGAGTCTGGACTTCTTCGTCTTGCTATCGCTCTCGTGCAATTGCCCCCCCCCTTGCAATCGCCCCCTTGCAATCGCAAAGAATCGGATTACCTTTACCTCATCTTCAACGAAACGAAAGGAAGGTGATCCAGTGTCTAATGAGATTTTAAACCTCGTAACGGGCATGGGAGTTGTGATGGTAGGAACGAGGCAGCCCTCGATCTGAACCACCCTTCCGGCGGGTCGTGTCTTTGAGAAGATACGGTCCGGGCCTCTTACCTGGCCAAAACTCATGGAGGGCCGCTTTTTAAGCGGCCCTTTTTGTTTGTCTGGAGAGTGGCTTTCAGCGTTTAATTCTGATTGCCGGGCTCAGGCAGGTCTGCGGGATCCAATGGACACCGTTTCGAACTGTAGATCCGCAAAATAAAAACCGTATCGTCGATGACGGTGTAGGGAATGATAAATCCGTAGCGGGGTTCAACAAGCTCGCGGATATCCTCCCTCATGGTTTTGCGCCCGATGGCTTGATGCTTGGCAAGCGGCCGGATGGTTTTGGAAATGTGGCTTACGACCGATCGGAAACCGGAGGGATTTTTGAGGCGGAGCCATTCTTTGAGATCATCGAGATCAGACATGGCCTGAGGCGTAAACCGTATCCGCATCGGCAGGTTTAAAGTTTTGAGGGCTTGGGTCTGGCCTTCTTCGCGCCGCTATCCCAACTTTCCAGCCAGTCCAGCACTTCCGGGCCATCGAATGAGTGGCCAGCTTTGGCATCAGCGATGGCGCTATCCATCTCGTTAAACCAGCGAAGCTGATTGTTGACATAGGTGCCGATGGCATCGTTGACGATCAAGGAGCGCGAGCGTCCGGTCTTTTCGGCCAGTGACGCGATTTGTGCTTCCAGGCTTTCTGGAAGTTCGACCAACGGTCTTTTGAGCGGCTGCGTCATCCTTGTCTCCACGCGAATTCCAAGTCTCATCCTACCATAATTTTTTCCGTCTGCACCGGAAAGCGCGACGAGGCTCTAAACCCCAAACCGCCCCAGCGCCGGAATTTTCACCGCCGGACGCATGACGTCGATACCCGCCACCAGCCCCATGAAATGCACCTCCAGACCGCTGCGCACGCCCGCCGAAATGCCGAGCAGGCCATAGAGCGTCGCGTGCATATCCAGCCCATCGGCATCGACCGAAAACAGCTTGCCCTCCGGCAGATAGTCGCGGCCGACCGCGTCCGGCGGCAGGACGGCGCCAAGCTCTGGCACCGAGCGCAGCACATGGGCGACGAATGTATTCGAGTTCGGCCCCGGCCAAATCCGGTAGGCGCCCGGCGTCGCATAGGGATAAGACTGAATGGCCTGTTCGACCTTGGCTATCAAACTGATGGCGGCCTCGCCCTTGACGCTAGCAACCAGGTTCGGCGTGTTTGAATACCAGCGTGCATCGGCGAGATAGCCATTGCGGCGGATCGGCGAACCCCAGCCCACCTTGTCATAGCGGTTATAGACCGTATCGCCATGTCCCTTGGTGACGATCCAGGAATGGCTGGCGACTGCCCCTTTCATGCCGCCTGTCGTGGCGGAAAAGATATAGATGGCCGCGTCCTGGTCGTCTGCCGGCCTGGGCAGGATCCGGGCCGAGGTCCAGTCCGCCTCCCGCCAGTTTGCCGGTCTTTCCTTGACATACCACCAGCCGGCCGAAGCCAGCGCCGGTACGAGATAGACGAACAGGATGGCAAGAAGCAGCCAGCGAAAAAATTTCATGGGTCCGTCCGGGTTTTGCGTTGTCTTGTCTTCGTCTAAAGACAAGGGAGAAGTTGGATTTTTGAGGGCACAACCATGTCGAACCCGGTTCTTGTTGAAGTCACGCGCGGTAATCTCGTCGAAAGCCGCCATCGCGGCATGGTGATCGTTGTCGATGGCGATGGGAAGACGGTGTTTTCGCTCGGCGAGACCGATGTCGGCGTCTTTCCGCGTTCGGCCTGCAAGGCCATGCAGGCGCTGCCCTTGATGGAGACGGGAGCCGCCGATGCCTATGGCTTCGACAAGCGGGCTTTGGCGCTGTCCTGTTCCTCGCATAATGGCGAGCCGGAACATGTGGCGCTGGCGGCCGAAATGCTGGCGGCAGCCGGCCGGGATGTCTCGACGCTCGAATGCGGCGCCCATTGGTCGTTCCAACAGGATACGATCATCAACCAGGCGCGCATGCTCGATCATCCGACGGCGCTGCATAACAATTGTTCGGGCAAACATGCCGGTTTCATCTGCGCCTGCTGCCATAGCGGCGAGGAACCGGAAGGCTATGTCACCTATGATCACCCGCTGCAGCGCGACATCCGTGGCGTCATGGAAAGCCTGACGGGTGCCGTGCTCGCCCATGACAATTGCGGCACCGACGGTTGCTCGATCCCGACCTATGCCGTGCCGTTGAAGGGCCTTGCCCATGGCTTTGCGAAAATGGCAACCGGCAACGGCCTGGAGCCGCTGCGCGCCAAGGCCTCGAAGCGCCTCATCGAAGCCTGCATGGCCGAACCCTTCTATGTCGCCGGCAGCCGGCGTGCCTGCACCCGGCTGATGCAGACCGCACCGGGCCGCATTTTCGCCAAGACCGGCGCCGAGGGCGTCTTCTGCGCCGCCATCCCGGAACAGGGCATTGCCATCGCACTGAAATGCGAGGACGGCACCACTCGCGCCGCCGAAGCCATGATCGCCGCCACGCTCGCCCGCTTCTTCACCGATGAGCCGGAATTGCACGATAACCTGATGGCGCAGGCCAATAACGCGATGAAAAACTGGAACGGCATCCATGTCGGCGATGTCAGGGTGACCAGCGCTTTTGCGGCTTGAGCGCAGGCTTGAAAGCCTTTTTTAGATGGCAGGAAGGTGAGGCACGGTATGTCGAAATTGCAGTCTATCATTGACGGGGATTTGCTGCCCCATCCGCGTCCGGGTGAAATCCTCCTCACGACTTTCTGGTGCCGATGGCGTTGAGCCAGAATGGTCTCGCGCGCGCCATCCGGGTGCCGCCGCGCCGGATCAATGAAATCGTGCTCGGAAAGCGGATCGTGACGGCTGATACCGATCTGCGGCTCGCCCGCTATTTCGGCCTGTCCGAAGGATTTTTCCTGCGGCTGCAGACGGACCACGATATCATGCAGACACGCCGGACGCTGGGCGCAGAGCTTGATCGCATCACGCCGAGGGCCGCCTAAGCCTCGATCATGCGTGAGCCTTGGCCCACCGAGTTGCGACCGCAGCGGCACCCGGCCGGAACGGCGAGATCGCAGGCTGGAAAACGGCCGGCGCCATCGTTATGGTCAGCGCGGGATCACGCGGTGCGCCGGTCAACAATCGATGGGAAGCCTGGATGTTAAAACTCTATTTTTCACCGGGAAGCTGCTCGCAGGCATCCCATATCGCCCTTGAGGAAGCCGGTGCGGTCTATGAGGCTGAACGGATCGATTTTGCCGGCCAGCAGCAGCGGTCGGAAGAGTTTCTGCGGCTCAATCCGAAGGGCCGCGTTCCAGCGCTTGTCACCGAGCGCGGCATCCTCACCGAATCGCCCGCCATCCTCACCTATATCGGCCAGCGCTTTGCCGGCACCCCGGTCAGTCTGCCGCAGGACCCGTTCGAGTTTGCGCGCATCCAGTCGTTCAACGCCTATCTCTGCTCGACGGTGCATGTCGCGCATGCACACAAGCGCCGCGGCAGCCGCTGGGCCGATGATCCCGCCGTCATCGAGGCCATGACCTTGAAGGTCGCCAGCAATATGAGCGATTGTTTCGAGCTGATCGAAACCACCATGTTCACTGGTCCCTGGGTCATGGGAGAGACATACTCGATCGCCGATCCCTACCTGTTGACCTTCACCGGCTGGCTGGAAGGCGACGGCGTCGATCCCAGGCGCTTTCCCAAAGTCTATGCGCACAGCCAGCGCATGGCGGAACGCCCCGCCGTGCAAAAGGTCCTGTCCACCGCCGGTTGATGCGGCAAGATCCCGACGTGCCGGCCGCCGTCAGTGGCGGATAGGGTTCAAGCCCGGCACGCCTCGCAGGGGCGGTTTGCCGGCACCCGCACAATCCTCCCCGGAAAGGGCAGGTCGCCCAGTTCGCGTGTGTCCATCCGGGCGATATCGGGGTGGCGCAGGAGGTCGCGGCTCCAGTTTGCCTGAGTGTCTTCGTCGGCGGGGGCGGCAAGGAGCTGGTCGAGCATCGAGAAAATCTTCAACATGGGATCACCATCCTTCTTCGATATCCGCATCATCCTCCTTCACATCAGCAATTTCAATTGAGATTGCCGCGTGTCCGGTATAGAAAAACTATATGAAAGAGCTGAACGGTATTCACCTCAATGGGTTGCGCGCGGTCGAGGCGGCTGGCCGCCTTGGTTCGCTGCAGGCGGCGGCCAGTGAGCTGGGCGTCACCATCGGTGCCGTCAGTCAGCAGATCATCAAGACCGAAAAGCAGCTTGGCCGCGTCCTGTTCGAGCGCGCTCCGCGCGGCCTGGTGGCCACGCCCTTTGCCCAAAGGTTTCTGCCGCGCCTGACCGGCGGTTTCGAAACGCTGGATCAGGCTGTCGGCTCGGCGAGGCGGCGGGACGAGACCATCCTGACGATTTCGGTGGCGCCGGTTTTTGCCGCACGCTGGCTGGTGCACAGGCTGGATCGGTTTACCGAAAAACACCCGGATATCCGCCTGCGCATCGATGCGACCACGGCGCTGGTCAATCTGGAAAGCACCGGCGTGGATATCGGCATCCGTGTCGGCGCCGGTGATTGGCCGGGCGTGAAAGCCGAGCTTCTGCTTGCGCAGGAAGCTTTTCCGGTCTGCTCGCCGGCGATTGCCGCGCAGTTGAAGGAGCCTCGGGATATCCTCAATATCCCGGCCATCATCGATGGCCATTCCACGCTCAGCTGGGAGATGTGGCTGCGCCAGGTCGGCCTGTCGGGAGAAAAGATGGTGACGCGCCACGTTTTCAACGATGCCTCGCTCTGTCTCGATGCGGCGATTGCCGGGCAGGGCGTGATGCTCGCCTGGCAGACGCTGGCGGCCTATTCGCTGATCGAGAAGCGGCTGGTCAGGCCGTTTCCCGTGCGCGCAAAGACGGGCTTGGCGCATTATTTCGTCACGCCGCCATCGCGCCGGGAAACCAAGACGGTCACGGCCTTCAAGCAATGGGTGCGCGACGAAATTGCCGAAAGCATGCGGCGTCTCGATTTTGAGTAGACGCCAGATTTCAGCGGGTCGTCAGGCGGCCTCAACCTCCTTGCGCCGCCCGGCCATCATGGCTTCGAAGGCCGGGCGTGCATGGCAGCGTCCAAGCCAGGCCTTGACGGCAGGATGCCGGTCAAACAGATCGGTTTCGCTCATTGCGTAGCGCAGCACTTCGGCCAGGTTGAGATCAGCGACGGTGAAGCGTCCGCCGACGACGTAATCCTGGGTCTGCAGGTGCTGCTCCAGCCGCGCCAGCGGACGCTCCAGCCCCTTGACGCAGGTCTCGATCAGCGCCTTTCCGTCCGGCGTATTGTCCTGCCCGTTATCATAGGTCAGCACGATCTTCACGGTATGTGGCTCGACCTCGGTCGCCGCCCACAGCGTCCAGGCGATGATCTCGCCCTCTTCGCGCACGTTTGCGCCGGCGAGCGGGCCGCCATGCTTGCGGGCGAGATAGAGATTGTTGGCGAGCGATTCCGCCAGCACCAGCCCGTCATCCTCGATCGCCGGGATCAGTCCCATCGGGTTGACTGCAAGGAAGGAGGGCGATTTCGTGTTGACCGGAGCGCTGGCCGAAAGCGGATCGGCAAGGCGCCGCGCCTGGATGACCGGCACGGACTGGAAGGGAAGGCCGAGTTCCTCCGCCATCCAGTAGTTGCGCGAGGCGCGCGAGCAGTACACTCCATAGATCGTCAGCATGTCCGTTTCCCTTTGGCTGCGTTTCACCGCACGCTATGGCATGCGCACCGGCGCTTGAAGCGCATGGCGTTGATGCCAGCCATGAAATCTTTTGATGTGACGGCGATCAGGCCAGCCGGTTGCCGGACAGCGTGAGATGCGCGAAGGCTTCGCTGCCCCCTTTCAAAAGATCGCCGGTCGCCTTGTCGTTCCAGCGGTAGCCGAGGATCGCGCCGTCCCGCACGTCCTGAAACAGGTTGTTGGCAATCAGCGCCGTACCGGCCCCTTCCACGACAGTGACGGCACAGCCGCCACCGGCGCCGCGCACCAGATTTCCGCTCGCCGCAACCGCGCGCATAAAAGGTCCCCAGCCGAGCATCAGGCCCCATCTCGGCGCGTTCTCGATGACATTGCCGGATATGACCGTGTCGGCTTCCGCAGCAATGCCGAAGCCGAAACCGGCGCCATCATGCACATAGGGACCGGTCAGGTGCAGGTTGCGGACGATATTGCCGCTGACGGTGGCCAGCCGTCCGCCCTCGTCGAAATTGACGATCAGGATGCCATTGGCCGCGCCATCGATCAGGTTGCCGGAAACCACGGCGCCCTGAAAACCGAATTCGGAATAGATCGCCGTTTCGCCAGAGCGCAGGCACTGATTATCCGAGATCTGCACATTGGTGGCGGCGTTGGCGCGGATGGCGGAAAAAGCGCAGTCGGAAACATGATTGTCTGACACCAACACATTCCAGGCACGGAAAATATTGATGCCATTGCCGTTTTCGCCGGTGCCGCCGTCATCCGCTGAGATTTTGAACACCCGGTTGCCGCTCACCATCGTGCCATCCTCGCCGGCCTCCCAGCGATGCACGAGAATGCCGCCATTGCCGCAATCCGACACGGTGTTGGCGGTGATCGAAAGCCGCGCGCTATCGACGGCATAGAGGCCGGCAAAGGCCGCCTTTGAAATGCGGTTGCCGGTGATGCGGCCGCCGCAGCGCTCTGCATGGATGCCATGTTTCGACGCGCCGGTGACCGTGCAGTTCTCGATAGCGAGATCGGCAATATCGCTCAGATGCAAAAGCCCGCCCGTTTCAGGGGCGAGCGCCTCTGCTTTGCCATCGAAAACGAGATCGGACAAGGTGAGCCTGCCAAGCGCCTGTCCGGTCAGAAACGGGCCGCCGCCGGTGTGGATCAGCCGGGTGCGGCCGGGGACGCCGCTGACAAACAGCGTGTCGGGCAGGGTGATGCCAGACACGCGGTAATCGCCGGCCGGCAGAAACACCGGCATGCCCTGTTCCGCCGCCTCCCTGAACAGACGGTTGATGGCGTCGCTCTGCTCGCCTTGGCGATCGGGGGCGACGCCATAGCCGGAAATATCGATCGTGCCGCGCAGGCCATCCTGCCGCGGCTTCATCGATGCGGCACTCGAAACGCGGCTCACGCCTGCGCAAAAGCCCATGGCGGTGATCGAAGACAGGAGCAGGCGGCGGTTCAGCATGACAAATCCTTTGGGTTGACGAAGCATGGATCGTGCCAGGCTGCGATGTGCCAAAGCGGCACACAAAGAGAAAAAATTAATACAATCTTGGATTGATTTTATGTTGGCGGACATCGGAATGCGTTTATTTCGCCCTTCTATCTTTAGGGAAGAATAACTTATGCCTGCTAAAAATTGACGCGGGGAACAGAGAGACGGACTGCCTGTCCGTCTTTGGAGGCGCGTTTGACGAAGAATTTCAGCCGCTATCGAAGGGATAGCGGAGCCAGGATTGTCAGCAACGACGACACGCAGCGATTGATTGCGGCAAGCCAGCGGCTTGCGGCCGAAGTCTCGCGCATGTTCGCCCCCGAACCCGCCATCGCCGATCGCCATTACTGGCTGGAGACGATGATGAATCATATTCCCGATTACATCTATGCCAAGGATCTCGACGGCCGCTTTCTCATCGCCAATCAGGCGACGGTGACCGAAAACGGCTTCCGTGAGGCGCATGAGATCGTCGGCAAGTCCGACTACGATATCCATACGCTGGAAAACGCCCGCCATTTCGAGCAGGCAGAGCGCAGGGTGATCGAAACCGGCGAGCCGATGTTCGGCATCGAGGAGCTGAATGCGGTTAGCAAGGACGAGCGCTGGCTGATGACATCGAAAGTGCCGCTGCGCGACCAGCAGGGTGTCACCATCGGCGTTGTCGGCATCTCGCGTGATATTACCGATCGCAAGCGGGCGGAGCGGCTTCTGCTCGGCCAGGCCCGTCTTCTGGAACTGATCGCCACAAGCACGCCTCTGTCGGAGTTCTTCAATGAACTGATCCTGATGATCGAGGCGCATCTGCCCGGCATTATCGGCTCGATCCTGCTTCTGTCGCCCGACGGGCGGCATCTTCTGACGGGTGCGGCCCCTGGGCTCGACGGCAGCTATTGCAACGCCATCCACGGCATCGCCATCGGGCCGAAGGTTGGCTCCTGCGGCACTGCGGCCTTTCGCGGCGAGCCGGTCTTCGTCAGCGATATCCAGTCGGATCCGTTGTGGGAAGACTATGCCGGTCTGGTGCGGCCGCTCGGATACCGGTCCTGCTGGTCGATGCCGATCCTTGCCTATCAGGGCCAGGTGCTCGGCACCTTCGCGCTTTACTCGCATCAGCCGGGGCTGCCCTCGCCGGAGAAGGTCGATCTCATTTCCATGGCGGCGCATCTGGCAGGCATCGCCATCGAGCGGCGCCAGTCGGAAGAGCGCATCCAGTTCATGGCGCATCACGACGCGCTGACGGGACTGCCAAACCGGGCCATGTTCGACGAGCGCGTCGCCATTGCCCTGGAAAAGGCGCGTGTGTCCGGCCAGTGGGTGGCGCTGGCCTTCCTCGATCTCGATAATTTCAAGCTGATCAACGATACGCTCGGTCATCATGCCGGCGACGAATTGCTGCGCGTGGTGGCCGGCCGGATGCTCGCCTGCGTGCGCAAATCGGACATGATCGTGCGGGTCGGCGGCGACGAGTTCATCATTCTCATCAACAGCCTGCCGCCCGAAAGCGGCGTCATGCTGGCGCGGCTGGAAGCGATCCGCGCGGCGATCGGCGCGCCGGTGGTGCTGGCCGGCCGCAGCCTGCAGGTCAGCTGCTCGATGGGCGTCGTCTGTTATCCCGAACATGGCGACAGCGCCACCGAACTGCTCGCCAATGCCGATTCCGCCATGTACCGCGCCAAGGAGGCCGGCCGCAACAATCTGCAGGTGTTCGATGCCGAGATGGCCGCCGCCGCGCACGAGCAATTGCGCCGTCACGAGGAGCTGCGCGATGCCGTGATCGGCAGCGAATTCGTGCTGCATTATCAGCCGCAGATGAACCTGAAGTCCGGCCGGATTTTCGCAGCCGAATCGCTGCTGCGCTGGCAGCATCCCGAGCGCGGGTTGATTTCGCCCGGCGATTTCATTCCGCTTGCCGAAGAAACCGGCCTGATCGTGCCGATCGGGGATTGGGTGCTAAACGAAGCCTGCCGCCAGAACAAGGCCTGGCAGGATGCCGGCCTGGCGCCGATCGTTGTCAGCGTCAATGTGTCGGCCCGCCAGTTCAAGGAGCGCAACTGGGTGTCGAAGGTGGCCGAAGCGCTGGAGGACAGCGGGCTTGAGGCCTGTTATCTCGAGCTGGAGCTGACCGAAAGCCTGATCATGCAGGATGTCGCCTCCGCAGTCGCCACCATGTACGAGCTGGAAGCGCTTGGCGTCCATCTTGCCATCGACGATTTCGGCACCGGCTATTCCAGCCTGAGTGCTCTCAAGCGCTTTCCGGTGCGCCGTTTGAAGATCGACCGCTCCTTCGTCCAGGATATTCCAGGCGATGCCGACGACCGGGCGATTACCGGCGCGATCATCTCGCTGGCGCAGAAGCTGCAGATGCAGGTCATTGCCGAAGGCGTGGAAACGCAGGAGCAGGTGGATTTCCTGGCGGCCAGCGGCTGCGACGACATCCAGGGCTATTTCTTCAGCCGGCCGGTGGCCCCTGCAGTCTTCGTTTCCCTGCTGTCGAAATAGGCTGACAAGCCTGTCAGTAGCGGGGTTTTTGTGTCGTTTTTGCATCGCATCTGCGCCCTCGCGCAGTCGTGATGGTTTGCGGAGCCCACAAGCCCCGATCCAGCCGCAATTGCCATACTTGTGGCAAGAGATCGGTATTGTCTGCCGGGATAGAATACCTGTGCGGAACTTTCGCCGCGCTTTCGCCTTTATGCGTCAAACGGAAATACAGAGTTCAATGACCCCTTCAAAAGCACTCTCCCGCCGGCAGTTTCTCAACATGTCCGGACTTGCGGTCGCGTCCGCTGGCCTTGCCGGCTGTACGTCCTCGATGAACACCGACCGCTTCCGCGCCGAAACCGCGCCTTACTTTCGCAACCCGGCGCTCGAAGGCCGTTTTGCCGATCCGCGCTATGGGGCCGAGCTCGAAGGCCCAGTGGGCGATGGCATGACACCGTCGGGCCTGCCGCCACAATCGGCCTATTATGCCGAAATGTACGGCCCGAAATTCGAGGGCGGCTTCAACATCCCAGCCGTACCCTACCAGCAGATCGACGCCCGCTTCTATCGCCAGGAGGTGGACAACACGTTTGGCGAAAGGCCGGGTACCATCATCGTCGATACCGGCGAGCGGTTCCTCTATCTCATCCTTTCCAACGGCTCCGCGATGCGCTACGGCGTCGGCATCGGCCGCGAGGGCTTTGCCTGGTCGGGCAGGGGCGTCCTGCAGTGGAAGCAGAAATGGCCGCGCTGGAAGCCGCCGAACGAGATGGTGGCCCGCCAGCCGCATCTGGAAAAATACTCGATTGCCAATGGCGGCATGGCGCCCGGCCTCGACAATCCGCTCGGCGCACGCGCCATGTATATCTTCCAGAACGGCGAAGACACGCTCTACCGCCTGCACGGCTCACCGGAATGGCAATCGATCGGCAAGGCCGTCTCGTCGGGCTGCGTCCGTCTGATCAACCAGGACGTCATCGACCTCTACGACCGCGTGCGCGACAAGGCACCGATTTTGGTGATCTGAGCGGGGTCTGAACTTTTGAAATGAAGAGGCCCGCCGCCTTAAGGCGGGCTTTCCTGCGCGCCCGTCACGAGATGGGCCAACCGGGCATGCTAGTCCCCGGACGCCTGATTATCCCCAAGATGCGTGTTGAGATCATGCAGCGCCGAGCGCAGGGCGGCGGCTTCCGCCATGCTGCACCCCGTCGCCTTGCCGATCTCCGTCAGAATGCCGAAAGCATCGCCCTTCAGCGCTTCGCCCTTGTTCGTCAGCGTGACGATCACCTGGCGCTCGTCGCCCTTGTCGCGGATGCGGCTGACGAAGCCTGCGGTTTCCAGCCGCTTGAGCAGCGGCGACAGCGTGCCGGAATCCAGCCCAAGCTCTTCGCCAATTCCCTTCACCGTCATCCTGTCCTTCTGCCACAGCGCCAAGAGCACCAGATATTGCGGATAGGTCAGGCCGAATTTTTCCAAGAGCGGCTTGTAGGTACGGTTGAAGGCATGGGCGACCGAATAGACGGCGAAACAGAGCTGCTGGCCAAGCGCCAGCGCATCGCCTTCTTTCAGATCGTCCTTACGCATGTCTTGATCCTTGGTCATACTGCGTATTCTCGCAGTTTTAGCAGGATTTTGCAATTTGCAAAATTATATTGCGTCCAATTAAATTTTGCGCTATTAGAACTGCAGGCACTCTACCGCCCCGCAATCAACCGCTGAACCAAGGAGACAGACAATGCCAATTCTTTACACGACCAAGGCATCCGCAACCGGTGGCCGCGCCGGCCATGCCGTCAGTGAAAACGGTGTTCTCGATGTGACGCTGACCGTTCCGAAGGAACTCGGCGGCGATGGCGCGACCGGCACCAATCCCGAACAGCTGTTTGCAGCCGGCTATTCCGCCTGCTTCCTTGGCGCGCTGAAATTTGTTGCCGGCAAGGAAAAGGTGAAGATCCCGGAAGACGCAACGGTGACCGCCACCGTCGGCATCGGCCCGCGCGACGATGGCACCGGCTTCTACATCACCCCATCCATCTCCGTCAGCCTGCCGGGCGTTGACCGCGAAGTCGGCGAAAAACTCGTCGCCGCCGCCCACATCGTCTGCCCCTACAGCCATGCCCTGCGCACATCGACGGAAGTCGAAGCCAAGCTCGCCTGATCTGAGGCAGGTCCGGATAAAAGAAACGGCGGCTCCATGGGGCCGCCGTTTTGCTGCCGGGAAGGTGGTTTTGTCGGTTTTTGCAGGTTGATCGGGAAGCATGCGATTGCCCGCTCTTGGCCGGGTCCCTGGATCCTCGCCTCAAGGGCGAGGATGACGGAG
>NZ_LMFB01000023.1:82218-82671 GCF_001426685.1 Rhizobium sp. Root483D2
CGAAACACTCAGAGTGCTGACAACCACTGAAGCCAATTGTCTGGCAGGCCCGAAACCCCCACCCTCCGTCATCCTCGCCCTTGAGGCGAGGATCCAGGGACCCGGCCGCTATCGGGTCAAAAAACTCTTTCAGCGCAAGGCCTTGCGCTGACGGGATCCTCGCCTCAAGGGCGAGGATGACGGAGATTGGGGTAGGCCTCTTGTCAGACAATTGGCNNNNTTTAGTGGTTTTCAGCAATCTGAGCGTTGCCAACAATCTGGGATGACGCACCGCAGGCCGTCCCTTAAACGCCGATAACTGCACAAGTGTGGCCTTTTGGCGGGCCCGAAACCCCACCCTCCGTCATCCTCGCCCTTGAGGCGAGGATCCAGGGCCCCAACGTCCGTCGGCTCAAAAAACTCTTTCGACTTAAGGACTTGAGCTAACTGGATCCTCGCCTCAAGGGCGAGGAT
>NZ_LMFB01000023.1:82722-82937 GCF_001426685.1 Rhizobium sp. Root483D2
TGAAACACTCAAAGTGCTGACAACCACTGAGCCAGTTGTCTGGCGGGCGCGAAACCCCACCCTCCGTCATCCTCGCCCTTGAGGCGAGGATCCAAACCCCGGCCGCCATCGGCTCAAAGATGTTTCGCCATAACGATTTGAACTCNGACGGCGGGTGGGGTTTCGCGCCTGCCAAAAAGACCCACCTGTGCATCTGACGGCGTTCAGATGGCCGC
>NZ_LMFB01000023.1:82966-114284 GCF_001426685.1 Rhizobium sp. Root483D2
GCGCAATGCCCACCCGAAACGCCCGCATGGCGGCCGCAAACGGCAGCGCCCCTCCCGAAACCCATCCCCGCAACAAACACAAAAAAGGCGGCCCATCCCGAGCCGCCTTTTCCATATCAAGCCAAAGCCCTGCCTACCGCTTCAGGCTCCCCAATATGCCGCGCACCAAAGCCCGGCCAAGAGAGGAGGCGACCGTGCGCGCCACGGATTTCATTGCGGCTTCGGCCACGCTTTCGCGCTGGTAGCCGGAGCGGGCCTTCGGCTTGGGTTGCGCGGGTGCCTGCGCGCCGTCGTCGCCAAAGCCGGGCAGGGTCCAGCGGCTGCCGCCGGGGGCTGCCGGTGCAGGGGCTTCGGCTTCGCGGCTTTCCTCTGCCTGCTGCGTCGATTTTGCAGCGCGCTGGGCAAGGATCTCGTAGGCGGATTCCCGGTCGATATCCTCGTCATATTGCCCGGCCACCGGGCTGATGCTCATGATGTTGGCGCGCTCGGCTGGCGTCAGCGGACCGGCGCGGCTCGACGGCGGACGGATCAGGGTGCGCTCGACCATCGAGGGCGAGCCCTTGCCTTCGAGCGTCGAGACCAGCGCTTCCCCGGTGCCCAGATTGGTGATGACGGTGGCGCAGTCGAAATCCGGATTGGGGCGGAACGTGTCGGCGGCAGTCTTTACCGCCTTCTGCTCGCGCGGTGTATAGGCGCGCAGCGCATGCTGGATGCGATTGCCAAGCTGGGCAAGCACCGTTTCCGGCACGTCGAGCGGGTTCTGCGTGACGAAATAGACGCCGACGCCCTTGGAGCGGATCAGCCGGACGACCTGTTCGATGCGCTCCAGCAGAACCTTCGGCGCATCGTTGAAGAGCAGATGCGCCTCGTCGAAGAAGAAGACCAGCTTCGGCTTGTCGGGATCGCCGATCTCGGGCAGTTCTTCGAACAGTTCCGACATCAGCCACAGGAGGAACGTGCCGTAAAGCCGCGGGTTCATCATCAGCTTGTCGGCCGCCAGCACCGAAATGGCGCCGCGGCCATCGCGGGTGGTGCGCATGATGTCGGAGACCTTGAGCGCCGGTTCGCCGAAGAAATTCTTGGCGCCCTGTTGCTCGAGGATCAGAAGCTCGCGCTGGATGGAGCCGACCGAGGCCTTAGAGATCAGCCCGTACTTGCCCGAAAGGGCAGAGGCGTTCTCGGCCATGTAGTTCAGCATCGCCTGGAAATCTTTCAGATCCAGAAGCGGCAGCCCGCCCTCGTCGGCGATCTTGAAGGCGATGTTGATGACGCCTTCCTGGGCATCCGTGGCGCTCATCAGCCGGGAGAGAAGCAGCGGTCCCATCTCCGACATGGTGGTGCGCACGCGGTGGCCTTTTTCGCCGTAGAGATCCCAGAAGATCACCGGAAATTCCTGGAAGGCGAAATCGGTAAAGCCGATCTGCTCGGCACGCTGGGTGACCCAGCCCTTCGGCTCGCCGATGGCGCCGATGCCCGACAGGTCGCCCTTCACGTCGGCGCAGAAGACCGGGACGCCGGCATTGGAAAAGCTTTCGGCCAGGATCTGCAGCGTCACGGTCTTGCCGGTGCCGGTAGCGCCGGTGACGAGCCCGTGGCGGTTGCCGAATTTGAAATCCAGATATTCGCCCTTGTTGATCGTATCGTCCGGTTTCCGGCTGGTGCCGATATAGAGCTTCCCGTCCTCAAGCATGTGGGCCTTGTCTCCGTTGCGCCGATGAAAGCAGTAGCGCCGGCCTTCATCATATTGTTTTCCCATGACTGTTATAGGAGGAGTACCGGCCACCGGCAACAGATGGATTGGGGGCAAACCAGGGCTTGGCATACGGTTGGGCATGAGGCTGGGCGTGCGGCTTGGCCGCATTGTCTTTGCCACCAAGGCATGAAACGATGCTCAGGTTCTCGCGCAGTGGATACCCGTTCCGCACGTGCTTGAGTTTCAATCCGAGATAATTTACCTTGACGTTCACGTCAAATAAACGAGGAGAATCACCCATGAACGAACTGGTTACCCGCGTCGCGGAAAATGTCGGCATCGACCCGGCAACGGCTGAAAAAGCCATTGGCATGATGCTTGGCTTTCTGCAGCGCGAAGCCGCCGACGGCCCGGTTGCCAAGATGATCGAAGCCATTCCGGGTGCTGACGCGCTGGTTGCGCAATATAATGGCGCAGGCAGCGGCGGCGGTGGTGGCCTGCTGGGCGGCCTGCTGAGTGCCGTCGGCGCCGGTGGCGGTGTCATGGCGCTGGGCCAGCAGCTGATGGCGCAGGGTCTCGGCATGGGCGAAATCACCGCTCTGGCCAAGGAAACCATCGGTTACGCCAAGGAAAAGGCCGGCCCGGATGTGGTCGATGAGGTCGTCGCCTCGGTTCCGGGCCTCAGCCAGTTCGTCTGATAGCGTCAAGCAATGGACGCGATGTCCGATAGCGATTTGGCCGCGCACCTGAGGCAACTGGAGGAACGTCTCCATGACCCGCAGGTGCGCGGTTCTGCATTGTTAGCAGGGGAGTTGTTGGACGCGGATTTTACCGAGTTCGGCAGTTCCGGTGCGGTCTATACCCGTGCCGGCATCATCGCAGCCCTGGTTGCCGAGGCTGCTGAGGCAGGGCCGGCGGTGCGATCGGAGAACTACCGGCTGACGCGCCTGTCGGAAACGGTGGCGCTGCTCACCTATGAAACGGCAAGGGAAAACCGCCGTGTGCTGCGTTCATCGATCTGGCGTTGCACCAAGGGTCAATGGCGCATGGCCTTCCATCAGGGAACCCCGATGAAAGAATAGGCAACTCAGGCCGCTTTCGCCGGGGCCAATGACAGAAACAGCGTGAAGATTACCAGGATCAGGCCGACGCTGACCGGCGCTGCGTGAGCGCCGAAGAGGTCCATGATTGATCCCGTCGCGCCCGAGCCTAAACCGCTGCCGAGTGCATAGGCGAGCGCGAAGGCCGCGCTGCCCGCCACCAGCATGCCGCCGCGATACTGTTCGCCCAGCATGGTCAGCGCGCAGGTATAGAGCGAAAAGCTCGCAGCGCCGATCAGCGCGAAATCGGCGAGAATGGCGATCGGCGAGGTCAGGAAGGGAATGATCAGGAAGGCGAAGGCGCCGAGCCCGCCCATGGCGATCGCCACCTTTCGTCGCGGCAGCCGGTCGAGCAGCACGCCGATGAACGGCTGGGCGAGCGCCGTCGGCAGCGCCAGAACCGTGACGCTGAGCGCCGCAAAGGCCTGCGAATGCCCGGTCTTGACGAAATAGACCGGCATCACCGAGATCGCCGCGATGTCCGAAAAGCCGAAGGCCAGCACCATGGCGATCAGCACCGGCGCCTTGCGCAGGAAGCGGAACACATCGCGCGTCGAGGAAGCCTCCGGCGTCGTGCGGGTCGAAAGCGTCAACAGCGCGGTGGCAAAGGCGACGAGTGCCACATAGACGGCGGTCAGTGCAAACCCGAAGCCGCCTTCTGTGCCCATCAGCGGAATGACCAGCGGACCGGCGGCAAACCCACCGCAAATGCCCGCGCCGTAAAGGCCAGAAACCCGGCCGCGCAGCCGGTCGGGGCAGGCGGAGTTCATCCAGGCTTCGCTGAGCATGAAGATCAGGCTGGCAAAGAAACCCAGCAGAAACCGGGCCAGAAACCACACCGGCAGCGACGATGTCGCCGCAAAGGTCGCAAGGCAGAGCGAGCAGCCGGCAAGGCTGATGATGATCAGCTTGTCGGTGCGCAGCCGCGCCGTCAACTGGCCGATCAACAGCGTCGAGGTGGCGAGACCGAGCGCGAACCCGACCGCATTGAACCCGATGACCGCCGGCGTCACGCCCCGGCTTTCCAGGGTCAGCGAGATCAGCGGATAGGTAATCCCCTGCGCCACCGAAAACGCCGACGCGCCGAGAATGACGGCAACGATAGCGGCCCAGTCCGGCATGAAGTCGGTGACCGTCGTCTGGTGGCCCTGCATGAAAAATCCCCTCCGCCGCCCGCTGGTGCGGCCGTACGCCTCTCTATCCGATCTGCTGGAGATTGGAAATCCCGGCGGATTGGGCGCTGACAGCAATTTCCGGCGGATTGTGCGCGTTCAAAACCGATCGCGTCATCGTGATCGCGCCGGTGCTGTGCTGGCCGCCCGCCGGCACTACATCGTTTCAGATGACAGGCCGCACGTGCCGCCTGCATCGCAGCCTCAACCAACGGAGACCATCCCATGAAACGCAGCTTCCTCTCAAGCGCGGCAGCGGCCGGTCTGCTGGTCGCATCAGCCGTCACCGCCCAGACGGCAAACGCGGCCGACAGCATCCGCGTGCGCGGAACCATTGCCAGCATCAGCGATACGGCGCTTGTCGTCAAAACCAGGGACGGGACGGATCAGAGCATCACGCTCAAGCCGGACTGGAAGGTTTCCGGCGTCACCAAGGCCTCGATCGAGGATATCAAGCCTGGCGATTATGTCGGCATCGCCTCTCTGCCGAAGGCGCAGGGCGGCGACGGCGCGCTGGAAGTGCTGATCTTTCCCGCCGCAATGAAAGGGACGGGCGAGGGCAGTTACGCCTGGGACCTGAAGCCCAACAGTTCCATGACCAATGCCACGGTTGCCGATGCGGTCCAATCCGTCGAGGGACGAACGGTGACGGTCAAGTTCCAGGGACAGGAAAAGAAGATCGACATCCCCACGGCAACCCCGGTCGTCACGTTTGCCGAAGCCACGAAAGCCGACCTGAAGCCGGGCGCAACCGTGTTCGTGCCCTCGGAGAAAGCCGCCGACGGCACTGTCTCCACCGCGCGGATCGTGGTCGGCACCAACGGCGTCGTTCCGCCGATGTGAAAGCAGTCGATGTGCCTCTTGATATTTACATAACGTGTTATATAACGTGTTATGTAACCTGGAGCATCGGCCATGGAAGACTTCTTGCGGACACTGGGCTTTTTGGGCCTGGGATCGCGGTTAAAACGGATAGGCGAGCGTTTGCAGGCCGATACCCAGCGGATTATGGAGGATGCCGGTATCGGCATCGCTCCGGGCCAGTTTCCGCTGCTTGCCGCACTGGACAAGCTCGGTCCGCTGACCATCGGTGATCTTTCAGACGCCTTGGGCGTCAGTCAGCCCGGCGTGACCCGCAGCCTGTCCCAGCTCGCCGCGCTCGATCTCGTGCTGATCCAATCGATACAGGGAGACCAGCGGCGCAAAGCGGCCAGCCTTTCGCAAAAGGGCCAATGCCTCGTCGATATGGCCAGGGCGGAAATCTGGCCGCGTATCGAAAGCGCCGTCGTCGATCTCTGCGGCCAGATGGATGGCCCTCTTCTTGCGCAGTTGTCAGCCATCGAGGACGGACTGGCGGAGCGGCCGCTTTTGACGCGCACCGGTGAGACACGCCGTCAGGAGGAAAAGCCATGAGCCATAAGCTCGACCGGCCGATCTGGAGCGCGCTTGAAACCCATCATGCGGCACTGGCCCAAGGTGGTCCTCTGGCCCGGCGCTATCCGCCATCGGTCAGCCTGTTTGCCGCCACGGGTAATGATCGCCCGGAAAGCCTTGAGGCTCTTTGCAGCCTTGCAGCCCCGGGCGAAACCCTTCTTGTGGTGCAGTCCAGCGAGATCCTGGTTCCCGGCGGCATGACAGCGCTCTCGCGTGCACCGCTGGTACAGATGATCCTGGCCGAGCCGCTGCCTGAGGTCGCCGATCCGCGCATCGAGCGCCTTTGCGAGGATGACGCGCAGGCAATGTTGGACCTCGCCACGCTGACGAAGCCGGGGCCGTTCACGTTGCGCGCCCAAAGTCTCGGTTCGTTTTGGGGGATCAAGCAGGATGGCAGGCTGGTGGCCATGGCGGGAGAACGGTTGCGGCAACCCGGCTATGTCGAGCTGAGCGGGGTCTGCACCCACCCGGATGTGCGCGGCCAGGGGCTTGGCCGTTTGATGTCGCTTTATGTTGCCGGTGTGGAGAGTGCGCGGGGACAGCGTGTCTACCTGCATTCCTACGCCACGAACACAGCGGCGATCTCCCTCTATGCATCGATCGGCTTCAAGCTCAGATCGGAGATGCAGGTGGCGGCGCTGGCGCTTGCCGTATGAGTTTGTCCTTGCGGCGTGAAGATCACACGCCGCAAGGACAATTGTTTCAGTGTATTATCGATCCGCCCGGTCCCAGTCCGGCGCCAGGCCGCCGGGGCTGACGATGCGGCCGTTGGGGCGGGCAAGCTTGTGGATTAAGGCCATCTCTTCGCTGGACAGATCGAAATCGAAAATGTCGAAATTTTCCGTCAGGCGGCTTTCCGTTGCGGTTTTCGACAGCGTGATCACGTCCTTTTGCTGGGTGAGCCAGCGCAGCACCACCTGGGCTGCGGTCTTGCCGTGCCTGGTGCCGATATCCTTCAGAAGCGGTTCGTTCGGCACCTTGCCATCGGCCATGGCATAATAGGCGGTGATCGACATGCCGGTTGCGCGGGCAGCATCCAGCACCTTCGTCTGGTCGAGATAGGGGTGATATTCGATCTGGTTGGTGGCGATCGGCGCCTGGCTGAGCGCAACCGACTGCGCCATCAGCGCCGTGTTGAAATTGCTGACGCCGATATTCTTCACCTTGCCGGCCGTCCTGACGTCGTTGAGCGCGCCGATCTGCTCGGCCAGCGGCACGCCGCTGCTGGGCCAATGCAGAAGCAGGAGATCCACATAATCGGTGCGCAGCTTCTTCAGGCTCTCATCGACCGAGGCCAGGAAATCGGCATGCTTGTAGTGATCGACCCAGACCTTGGTGGTCAGAAAGATATCGCTGCGGGCAACGCCGGATGCCTCGATCGCTTCGCCGACCTCAGCCTCGTTGCGATAGATCTGCGCGGTGTCGATATGGCGGAAACCGAGCTTGATCGCCTGCGGCACGATGCGCAGCACGTCCGGGCCTGGCATGCGAAACGTGCCGAAGCCGAGAGCGGGGATATTGGCGCCATTGGCGCTGACTGTCTGCATGGAAATGTCCTTTCAGGGAGAAAACCCGGCACGCGGCCGGGTCTGGAATGATGTCTTAGACGAATAGATGTGGCGTGCGCCGGTTTGGTCAAGCGGTGGTGCAGGCCGCCGCAGCCGCCGGTTCCGGCTTGCGGTCGAGCATGCCGCTGATGAGGGTGAGCACCAGCGCACCCGCCACCAGGATCGCGCCGACCCAGGGGGTTGCCTGCAGTCCGAGCGGCGAGGCGACGACCAGACCGCCGATCCAGGCGCCCGCCGCAATGCCGAGATTGAAGGCGGCGATGTTGAGTGCGGAGGCGACATCGACGGCGCCCGGACGGTGCTGCTTGGCGAGCTGCACCACATAGAGCTGCAGGCCCGGCACGTTGGCAAAGGACAGGAAGCCGAGTGCGGCAAGCGTGATCAGGGCCGGGACCGGCGAGGCGGAGGTGAAGGTGAAGATCACCAGAACGGCCGCCTGCAGGGCAAACAGCCAGCTCAGTGCCTTCACCGGATTGCGGTCTGCAAGGCGGCCGCCGATAATGTTGCCGGCAGCGATCGCCAGGCCATAGAGCACCAGCACGAGGCTGACGGACGAGGCGGCAAAGCCGGTGACATCCTCAAGCATCGGCGCAAGGAAGGTGAAGGTGACGAACGTGCCGCCGTACCCAAGCGCCGTCATGGCAAAGACCAGGAGCAGGCGGCCGGACCCCAGCACCCGGACCTGATCGAGAATGCTGGCGGGTGCTGCCTTCGACAGGGTGGAAGGCAGGAGTGCTGCAATGGCGGCAAGCGCGATGACGCCGAGACCCGCGACCGCAAAGAACGTGGCGCGCCAGCCGAATGTCTGGCCGATGAAGGTGCCAAGCGGTACGCCGGTGACGATCGCAACCGTCAGGCCCATGAACATCAGCGCAATCGCCGAGGCGCGGCGGTTTTCCGGCACGAGATCGGCGGCAATGGTGGCGCCGACGGAGAAGAACACGCCATGCGCAAAGGCCGAAAGCACGCGGGCGACCAGCAGCATTTCATAGGAAGGGCTAAGGGCCGCCATGGTATTGCCGGCAATGAACAGCGCCATCAGGCCGAGAAGCAGCGGCTTGCGCTCGATCCGGCCGGTGAGCGCCGTCAGGATCGGCGCACCAAAGGTGACGCCGAGCGCGTAGATCGAGACGATCAGTCCCGCAAGCGGCAAAGTAATGCCGAGATCGTTGGCAACGGTCGGCAACAGGCCGACGATGACGAATTCCGTGGTTCCGATCGCATAGGCCGCGATCGTGAGGGCAAACAGGGCAAGAGGCATGGAAGCACCTTTATCGCCGGTGGGAGGCCGGACGTGTTGGTGGCGGCACACCGGTGATCCGGGCCGTCATGGGTTTCGTTGAGCGGAATATGGATTAAAGCCACTTGCGTGATAATCCATAGGAATAGATAAATGCCTGTGAATTGAATTCATAAGGGGCGGTGATGGACAACCGGGCGGGCGAAATGGAAGTCTTCGTAGCAGCCGCCGAGGCCAGGAGCTTTTCTGCGGCCGGCCGGCGCCTGAAACTGTCGCCATCGGCGGTCAGCAAGCTCGTCACCCGCATCGAGGACCGGCTCGGCACCCGCCTGCTGGTGCGCACCACCCGCTCGCTGCTCCTGACGCCTGAAGGCGAGATCTATCTGGCGCGGGCGCAGCGGATACTCTCGGATATCACCGAGACCGAAGAGCTCGTGTCCGGTGGCGGCCTTGCAACCCCGCGCGGGCTTTTGCGGGTCAACGCGACCGTCGGCTTCGGCGAGCGCTTCATCATCCCGCTTGCAGGCGAATTCCTGGCGCTTTACCCCGAAGTGCGCCTCGAACTGTCCTTTACCGACGGCATCATCGATCTGATCGAGGAACGCACCGATATAGCCATCCGGGTCGGGCCGATGCGCGATTCGAGCCTCAAGGCGCGAAAGCTTCTTCACAGCCACCGCATCACGGTCGCCACGCCGGACTATCTCGCGCGCCGCGGGCTGCCAGAGCGCCCGGAAGATTTGACCGCACACAATTGCATCACCTTCACCTTCGGCCGCAATCCCGGCGAATGGCTGTTTCGCGATCCGGCCTCCAGCGCGCGCTACACGCGCCCCGCGCCCGGCAACGTCCAGGCCTCCAGCGGCTCGATCGCCCGCAATCTCTGCCTGACAGGGCTCGGCATCGCCCGCATCGGCAAATTCGATGTCGAACCGGACATCGACAGCGGCCGGCTGGTGGAAGTGCTGCAGGATTACAATCCGCATGAACCGGAGGAAGTCCACGCGGTTTTCACCGGCCACGAACACCTCGCAGCCCGCATCCGTGCTTTCATCGATTTTCTTGCCGCAAAGATGGGCGAATGAGTGCATGCTGCCGTCTATTCACAGGGGAGCAACCAGCGCGAGGAGAAAACGATGAAAGAGTTGATCCTGAAAATGTCCATGTCGCTCGACGGTTTCGTCAGCGGCCCGGACGGCGAAAGCGACTGGATGTTCAGCGGTGACGAGGAGGCCATTGCCTGGTCGGTTAAGACCGTGTCGAACGCCAGCCTGCATATCATGGGCAGCCGGACCTTCCAGGCCATGGCCGCTTTCTGGCCGGTCTCCACCATGGCGTTCGCGCCTGCGATGAATCAGATTCCGAAGGCCGTTTTCTCAAAACAAGACCCGTTGCTTCTGAAAGCTTTGGCGGTCACGCAATTGGTGCAACTGCAACCAGGTGCTGAAAGTTGGAACGAAGCCACTGTAGCAAGCGGCGATCTCATCAGTGAAGTCGCCGCGCTGAAGGCCCGCAATGGCAAGCCGATCATTGCCCATGGTGGCGCAACCTTCGCCCGCAGCCTGATTGCCGGGGAATTGGTCGATCAATACGTCCTTTTGGTGCACCCGGTGGTACTTGGCAGGGGCGCGCCGATTTTCTCCGGCGTCGTTCCGCCAAGGCGTCTCAAACTGGTCAGTGCCACGGCCTTTCCGGGCGGCTCGGTCGCGCAGATTTACCGGCCGGTTTGAGCAGGTTCGAGAATGCTAGCGCTTTGCGGGTATCGGGTGGCGGCCGAATTGCTTGACTGATCAATTCTCTCTGGCAGTTTGGGCAGGCAGGCCCCACATGCTTCCTCCCGACATTGTCCTGCCAAGACGAGAGTTTTATGCCGCATTCAAGAAAAATGTCCCTGACGCCGGATCTGGTGGCGCTTTGCCATCACGATGTCACCGATCCGGGGCCGGACGGACGATTTACCCCGATCACCGATGAGCAATACCGCACCCTTGCGCAAACCCTGGAGCACGAAAGCCATGGCGAGCCGCTCTGGGTCTTTGCCTATGGATCGCTGATCTGGAAGCCTGAATTCGAGGCGGTCGATCGAAAGCGCGCAACCGCCTTCGGCTGGCACCGGTCGTTTTGCCTGCATATCAACCGCTGGCGCGGATCGCATGAGCAGCCGGGCCTGATGATGGCGCTGGAGCGCGGCGGCCGCTGCGACGGCGTCATCTACAGGCTGCCGGACGATGACCGCGCCGCCCAGATCGAACGCATGCTGCGCCGCGAGGTCAGCGCCTATGAAAATATCGACGCGGTGCGCTGGCTGCCGGTCAAGTCCGAAAGCGGCCCCTGCCGGGCTCTTGGCTTCTGGGTAGGCGCCACGGGCGAGCGCATTGTCTCGAAACAGCCGCTGGAACAGGTCGCAGGCATCCTGGCGCGGGCCTGCGGCCATTTCGGGTCCTGCGCGGAATATCTCTACAACACTGTGTCGCATCTGGAGGATTTCGGCATTCACGACCGCAACCTCTGGCGGCTGCAACACCTCGTTGCCGAAGAAATCCGCAGCATCCACCAGGAGGCGCTGGCGCCGCAGGCGCGCTGAGCGCTACCGCTTCACGATGAAGCGCTAGCGCTTGACCGCCACCACGAACAGGCGCGGGAATTTCAACAGCACGCGGCCATCGGCAAGCGGTGGATAGGCTTCGCGGATGCGCCTGAGATAGGCCGCCAGGTAGGCCTCGCGCGCATCCGCCGGCAGGGCGTCGAGATAGGGGCGAAGGCCGGTGCCCTTGACCCATTCGACGATCGCCTCGGCATTGGCCAGCCGGTGATAGTAGATGGTGTGCCAGACATCGATCCGGATGCATTTGGCGTCCAGCCGGTCGAGATAGACGTCTGGCGGCGGCAGGGCGGAGCGGCGCTTGCCGCCATTCGGGTAATATTTCGAAAAACGCGGATCGTCGGCGAGTTCCCGCATCGCCACATGCGACGGCTCGTCCAGATTGTCCGGCATCTGTACGGCGATCGTGCCGCCGGGGATGAGTTCGCCCATCAGTCGCTCGATCGTGGCGAGATGATCCGGCAGCCATTGAAACACGGCATTGGCAAAGAACAGCACGGCGGGCTTGGGCGGCGCCCATTGCGTGAGATCGCCCTTGTCGAAGCGCGTATTGGTCATGCGCTTGCGCGCCGCCACCAGCATGTTTTCGTCGCTGTCGATGCCGGTCAGCATATAGGCCGGAAAACGGTCATGGATCAGTTCGGTGGAATTGCCGGGGCCGCAGCCGAGATCGTAGAGCGCGCCATCGGGCAGATTGGGGATCTGGTCGAGCAGGTCGCGGGCCGGCCGGGTGCGCTCGTCTTCGAATTTCATATATTGTTCGGCAGACCAAGACATGGCGTGTCCTTTGGATGAAACAAAAACGTTAGAGGCTTTCCAGCGAGGGCAGGATCAGCGCTGGGCCGAAATCGGCATATTCGTCGGGCATGTTGGTGCGGTTGATCCAGACGGTGCGGAAGCCGAATTTCGTGGCGCCGGCAATGTCCCAGCGGTTGGACGACTGGAAGGAGACAGCATCGGGATACAACCTGTAGGTGGTGGTCACCATGTCGTAGACGGACGGCACGGTCTTGAAAGCCTTGACCGCCTCCACCGAGAAAATGTCGTCGATGATCAGGTCGAGGCCTGCCTTCTTGACGGCCGATTGCAGCATTTGCGGCGTGCCGTTCGACAGGATGGCGATGCGGGCGCCCCGGTCCTTCAGGTGCTTGAGGACGGAAGGCACCTCCGGATAGCAATCCAGGTGCCAATAGGCATCGAGCAATGCGGCCTTGAGCGTCTTGTCGGCCGAGGGAAAGCGCGCAAAGGCATAGTCCAGCGATTGCTCGGTCAGCGCCCAGAAATCGGTATAGGTCCCCATCAGGGTGCGGATCCAGGAATATTCCAGCTGCTTGGCGCGCCAGAGATCGGAAAAAGCCTGGCCATCAGGCCCGATCGCGGCCGAATGCCTGCGAACGGCAGCATGCACGTCGAACAGCGTGCCATAGGCATCGAACACATAGGCCGCATGAGACATCGAACTCTCCCGTCATTCCCTTGGTATTGCCTCCTTCCATACACCAAACAGAAGAAGCAACACCTCGATTGATTGCGTTTTTTCCTCCCGCCGTTCCAGTGAGGCCTGAAGGCATGACGCAATCGCCGCTTGCATACGGTTCTTGGCCGGGATCATGTCAAAAATTTGTGCAATGCACAATATTATCTCAAGCGGTCAATCAATTCTTTGCCGGTTTCCAGACCTTGGCGGGAAAACGCAGCGCCTGCCGGGCAAGCCGCCCTTTCAGCCCAAGCGTCGCGTCGCAAAGCCCGGTCACATGCCGGTTCGGCTTTGCCTCGGGCCGCAAGCCATGCAGCGCCGCGGCAGCCTCCTCCGGATCCATATAGCGGGCGAGTATACCGAGCGTCAGCGCCGTCGAACGGCCGATGCCGCGCAGGCAATGGATCAGCAGATGCGCATCTTCAGGCAAGCCGTCGACAAAGGCAAAGGCCCGGTCGATATCGGCGGCTGTGGCCGCATCCGGCTCCTCCGGATCGGTGACATCGCCGAACAGAAGCTCCAGATGCCGCTCTGCGGGCAGTTCGATCATCGACAGAAGCTTCGTCCCCGGCGCCCGGATCGAGATCAGATGGCTCGGCGCCCAGACGCCCCTGTTATGGCGCGCCTCCGTCTGCGACGCGACGATCACCCGCACCGGCCAGCCATTCGGATGCACTGTATTGGCCGCAAGCAGAGGCGCATAGAGCGCATCCGCCAACTTCCCCTGCCTTTGCGCCACCTGTCCCATGGGACCGCCTCGTGATTCCGTTGCCATGAAGGCCAACAAAATATCAGCTGCGACGGGGGCGGGGGAAGAGGGATTTTGTGGGGGACTGTCCGGCTTGTGCCGGTGTGCCGCAACGGGCCATCCGGTCCGCAACGGGACATAGGAGCGGGCGATGGCAACGCTTATGAAAACACAACATACAACAAGGGGGCCCTTTCGGCCCCCGGCACCATCAGCAGCACGCCGCTTATTTTTTCTTCGCGGCAGCCTTCTTCACGGGCTTGGCTTCCGCCGGTTCCTGGGCGAGCCGCAGGGCTTTCAGCATTGCGGTTTTCTTGTTTCGTGCCGCCAGCTCCGTGTTGATGATATGCAGAGCCGCCGCAGAGGTTTCGTCCGGGCTGCGCCGCACGGTTGGCTTGACGGCGGTCTTCGTGTCATTTTTGCTGGTCAATCTGTACACTCACTTTGCAAAACTGGTGGGGCGCAAAACTGGTAGCGCACAAATCTGATGGTGCGCACATCTGATGGGGAAGGTCTGAACCGGCGATCCCCAACAGCAGGTGACGGGAGATTACTCTCCCGTTGCGCTAGAAGACAGCGAGATATTTCAAGAGCGAAATAACGCCGATGATGATCACGATGATCTGGACGATCTGCTTGGCGCGGCCATCGATCGGCAGGCGCGCAATAAGATACAAAACAAGTACGATGACGAGAAACGTGATCAAGATACTGATCAGCGCGGAAGATGCCATTTATCCCACTCCTAAAAAAACCCGCTTTAACGCGGTAAAACGTGAAATAGGGCGCTGATCGATTTTGGGAAGCTGCCGCCGGCAGAATATAATCGTACGGTGATATAGAGGCGAACTGCAACGCTGCTCCGGTTGCGGGAGCGTGCCACCGGTTCAGAGACGCGGGCTCGATCTTGAGCTCAGAACCGCGTGATGACGCTGATGCCGAGGTCCTGCGCCGTATCCAGCGTCGTCAGCGCCGGCACCGCTTCTTCCAGGCTGATATGGCGGCCGATCAGTTTTTGCGGGTTGAGCTTGCCGGTTTCAAGCATGGCCATCATCGCCCCGTAGCGCCAGGCCTGCATGCCGTGGCTGCCGTAGATTTCCAGCTCGTGGCCGATCACCTGGGCCATCGGGATCTGCGGGCTGGAATGATCGCCGAGCATCAGCCCGACCTGCACATGGCGGCCGCGGCGGCGCAGGTTCTTGATCGAGTTGAAGCAGGTGACCGGTGAGCCGAGCGCGTCGATCGAGACATGCGCGCCGCCTTTGGTGATGTCGCGTACGGCGTCGGCCACATCGCCGGTGACGCTTCCATCGATGGTGGCGACGGCGCCGATCTCGCGGGCAAAGGAAAGTTTCGTCTCGGAAATATCGATCGCGATCACATTGGCGCCCAGCGCGGTTGCGATCATGATCGCCGAGAGGCCGACCCCGCCGCAGCCATGCACCGCCACCCATTCGCCGCCGCGCACCCGGCCCTGATCGACAATGGCGCGGAATGACGTGGCAAACCGGCAGCCAAGGCTTGCGGCGGTGGCATAGTCGAGCGTTTCGGGCAGATGCACGAGATTCTGGTCGGCGAAATCGATTGCGACATATTCGGCAAACGAGCCCCAATGGGTAAAGCCCGGCTGGAACTGGTTGGCGCAGACCTGCTGATTGCCGGAATGGCACTCGCCGCAGCGGCCGCAGCCGGACACGAACGGCACGGTCACCCGGTCGCCCACCTTGTAGCGCAGCACGCCCTTGCCGGTTGCAGCGACCGTGCCGGCCAGTTCGTGGCCCGGCACATGCGGCAGCGCGATATCGGCATCATGGCCCATCCAGCCATGCCAGTCGCTGCGGCAAAGCCCGGTCGCCTCGACCTTGATGACGACGCCATCCTCGCCCGGCACCGGATCGGGCAGCACGCGGATCTCCGGCGTCTTGCCGAAGGCGTCGTAATACATGGCTTTCATCGAACAGGTCCTTTTGCTTCTGGCGGCACACTATGCGAGGCCCAGTTTGCGATCCAGATTGGACGGCATGACTTTTTTTGATGTACCTATTTACCCCACTTGTCGATTTTCCGGTTATGCCCGGACAAAGAAAGTCAAATAAAGACAAGCAAAGTCAAACAAAGACGAACAGGAGACCATCATGGCCGTCGATACATCCGCGCGCAGCACCACCTGGACCTATGTCGATGGCGAGTGGCTTTCGGGCAATCCGCCGCTGATCGGCCCGACCTCGCATGCCATGTGGCTGGGCTCGACGGTGTTTGACGGCGCCCGCTGGTTTGACGGCATCGCGCCCGATCTCGATCTGCATTGCCAGCGTATCAACCGTTCTGCCCTGGCGCTCGGCCTGAAGCCGGTGGTGACGGCAGAGGATATCGAGGCGCTGGCCTGGGAGGGCGTGAAGAAATTCGACGGCCAGACCGCCATCTATATCAAGCCGATGTACTGGGCCGAACATGGCATGCCCGGCAGCGTCGTTGCCGCCGATCCCGATTCGACCCGCTTTGCGCTGAGCCTGTTCGAAGCGCCGATGGGCGAGGGGCCCGCAGGCAAGGGCGGTCAGTCCCTGACCATCTCGCCCTTTCGCCGCCCGACGATCGAATGCATGCCGACCGACGCCAAGGCCGGCTGCCTTTATCCCAACAATGGCCGCATCCTGATGGAGGCCCGCGCCCGCGGCTTTTCCAATGCGCTGGTGCGCGACATGCTCGGCAATATCGCCGAAACCGGCTCCTCCAACGTCTTCATGGTCAAGGACGGCGTCGTCTTCACGCCCGCCTCCAACAAGACCTTCCTGGCCGGCATCACCCGCTTCCGCGTCATGACGCTGCTGCGCGACGCCGGCTTCGACGTGGTCGAGACATCGCTGACGCTTGCTGATTTCGAAGGCGCCGACGAAATCTTCACGTCGGGCAACTATTCCAAGGTCGTGCCCGTCACCAAACTCGAAGACCGCGACCTCCAACCCGGCCCGATCGCCGCAAAGGCCAAGGACCTCTACATGGACTGGGCGCATTCCTCGGCTTCGGATTTGTAAGGCGTTGCAAAAAACAGCCATCCGCCTTGCAACGCCGCCGGCCTTTTTGCGTTATGGGGCAGGGCCGGCTGTTGCAGCCCGCCCATTTCAACATTCGCATTCGCAGCAAACGCTTGTCCTTTCGTGGTGCATCATGGCATGAGGACGTCTTTCTCGGAGACTGGCAGATGACCGGAAGCATTTTGGCCGGATGGCATTGGAAAAAATGGGCGTTGATGGCGTCGCTTTTGCTGGCGGCGCCTGTTCTGTGCGTACCCGCGCATGCAACGCCGGTGCTGGTTGTCGATGCCGATAGCAAGCAGGTGCTGTACCAGGAGGATGCCGGCGTGCCCTGGTATCCGGCTTCGACCACCAAGCTGATGACGGCTTTCGTGGTGTTCGAAGCCTTGCGCTCGGGCGAGGTGACCCTTGCGACCCCCGTCACCATGACCCGCAAC
The DNA here is from genome assembly GCF_001426685.1 of Rhizobium sp. Root483D2. Lineage (GTDB taxonomy): Bacteria > Pseudomonadota > Alphaproteobacteria > Rhizobiales > Rhizobiaceae > Pararhizobium > Pararhizobium qamdonense. The sequence continues at coordinate 99,470 of NZ_LMFB01000023.1, forward strand.
GCCACGAAACAGGCCTTTCTCGAATCCGGCCTCACTTTCGGGCGCACGATGACGCTGGAAGATGCGCTTTTTGCCATGATCGCTGCCTCGGCCAATGATGTCGCTGTCGCGGTGGCGGAGGCCTTGGCTCCCGACGAAGCCGGTTTTGTCCGGAAGATGAACGATGCGGCGGTTCGCCTTGGGCTGACCGGCACGCATTTTGCCAATCCCAACGGCCTGTTCAACCGGGAAAACTATACGACCGCCCGCGACCTTGCCATTCTGGGCATGGCAGTGGACCGGCTGTTTCCGCAATATCGCCGGTTCTTCCTCGCCTCGGCGGTCACGATCGATGGCAAGGAGATCAAGTCCAACAATCTGCTCCTGACCCGCTTTTCCGGCACGATCGGCATGAAGACCGGTTTTCTCTGCGCCTCCGGACGCAATATTGTCGGGCTTGCCGCGCGCAACGGACGCCGCGTGATGGTGGTGGTTTTGGGTGCGACCACGGAGCGCGAGCGCAACGAACGGTCTGCGCAATATCTGACACAGGCCTTCGACGGCCGGCTGCCAGCCACTGCAGGGTCGCCCACTGCAGAGCGTGTCGATGCCGTGCAAAACCGCACGGATGTGGCGCCGCAGGATATGCGCCTTCGTTTGTGCACCGGCGAGAGCGTCGCCTATGAGGCAAGCCGCAATGCGCTCTACCCAATGGGCCTGCCCGGCAATGAAAGCTATCTGCGTGACGAGATCCCCGGCCAGGTGCACGCGATCAGCACGGCACCGAATGAAAACCTGTCCGACGTGCCGCTGCCTGCAAGGCGCCCTTCATAGCCCGGTTATGAAGGGCCGCTATCGTGGGGCGATGGGCGGTAAACCCCATCGCTTTCACCGGAAAGTCCTCTTTGACGCGTGCGGTTCGCCGATGACGGGTTGAGATGCCGCCCGGCAATGGCTATCTGGTGCAAACCTCCAAACACACTCTCAGACAAACACAAAAGCGGACATCCGCAAGCAACAAGGCGTATCCCGGCATGACCCCAGAATTCCTCGTCACCCATTCCGGTGGCTTCCATGCTGACGAATTGTTGTCCAGCGTCATTCTCACACGGCTGTTCCCGCAGGCGCGCATCGTGCGCAGCCGTGCGCCGGAATGGATCACGCCCAGTGAAGACCGGATCATCTACGATGTCGGCGGCGCTTATGATGCCGGGGCGCGCATCTTCGATCATCACCAGCGCGGCGCGCCGCTGCGCGACGACAGCCAGCCCTATAGCTCGTTCGGACTGGTCTGGAAGCATTTTGGCCGCGACTATCTCGCAGCCTCCGGCGTTCCGGAAGATCATGCCGCCAATATCCATGCCGCCTTTGATGCAAGCTTCGTGCTGCCCATCGATCTCGTTGACAATGGTGCGCTCAGCCCGTCGGTGGCCGGGCTTCTGGGCGGCCTGACTTTGCCTGTTTTGTTGGAAACGCTGAAACCCGTGTTCGATGAGACGGACCCGGAGGCCGACGATCGCGCCTTCCATGCCGCACTGGCCATCGCGCGCGCCTTCGTCGAGGCGAGGATCGGCAAGAGCGCTGCGAAATTGCGCGCCGAGGCCTTGGTGCATCAGGCCATCATTGCTGCCGGAACGGGCCGCATTCTCGAATTGCCGATGGGCATGCCCTTCCGTCCGGCCATCGTCAAGGCCGGCGCCGATCAGCTCCTGTTCGTCGTCCATCCGCGCGACAAGGATTGGTGCCTGACCACCATCCGCCGCGCCGACGAAGGTTTCGAGGTCCGCGCCGATCTGCCTGCCGCCTGGGCCGGGCTCACCAACGCCGACCTGGAAACGGTATCCGGCGTGAAGGGCGCAACCTTCTGCCACAACGGCCGCTTCGTCGCCGCAGCCAAGACGCGCGACGCGGCACTTGCCATGGCTGATCTGGCGGTTGCCGAGGCGCTTTTGAGCGCCGGCGGTCAGGCGGACGCGGCGGAGTAAACCGCCGCTACTCCTTCACGGCCGCCACCGGCGCGCCGGCATCCGTCGTCAGCGCAAAGTCCTTCAACTCCTCTGGCTTCAGATAATAGAGCCGGTCCGGGGGTGTTTCCAGCGCGTGCAGCCAGAGGCCGGATTTGATGCCCATCTCCTCCAGATGGCGGCTGACATCGGCTGTGGTGCGCTGGGCATCCGACATTGCCTGTTCGGGGGAAAGCTTTTCCTTCGACCCGTTGAAGATCTGGTGAACGCCGATGACGGCGCCTTTTTCGGCCTCGCGGGTCAGGCCGCCAGCCATGACGATCGGGCAGGAGGAGGCGCAGAGCGCTCCGGCCGCCACCCGTGTGCCGAGTTTCTTTTCCCGGATCAGCTTCGACATGGCGAGCGCATCGCCGACCGACCCGCCGGGGGAATTCAAGAGCACGGTTTTCACATATTCGCCGCGTGCCTCGATTTCGCCGGCAAACCGCCCTGCCGCTCCCGGCTCGATCGAGCCTTCGGCCAGAAGGATGCCGCCGGGCTTCAGCTCGAAGCGGATCGCCTGTTTCAGCGTGCCGGGATCGGCGGTGATTTCGGAGGGCGCATTTTGCGGCTCGCCCTCGGTCAGCGCCGGCGGCAAAACGGGGGCTGTTTCCGGCTGCACCGGGTCGAAGCCGGGATGGGCCTGGTTGGCGGTGTTCAACTCGCTCCAGTCGATAACGATGAAGACCAGCGAAGTGACCACCAGCCCGTGAAAGAAATGGCGCATCAGCATGCCGTCATTGGCTGACAGCAGATAGGTTTTCAGCCGCTGTCCGAACCCTTGCAGCCGGGCGCTCGCGGTCATTTGCGCGGACCCTTGCCGGCAAGGTCGAGATTGGTGATGTTGGATTGCTCGCGTGCTTCCGCCTCGCTGAGTGCCGTCTGGATATCGAAGCCGCTGCGCTGCAGCGCCTTTTGCACCTCGAGCGCTTCCAGCAGTTCGGCTGCGGTGATGCGCTCGGCAAAGGGCAGGCTCTGTTCCTGCCGCCGCAGTGCCGCATGCGCAATCGACAGCATGAAGACGAGAACGGCAGGCAGAAGATCGATGGCGATGGCGCCGGCCCAGCTTGGAATGAAATCGGATGCATAGCGCAACACGGCGGCAGCCGAAGACAAAGGCACGAAGCGGCGCTCGCCGACCGGCTCGCGGGTCAGGATCTGGTCGGCGGCTTCCGAAAGCACCTTGGATTGCGCCGCCACCGAGGTGCGGATGGTTTCCATCACCTGATCCTGCCTGTTGGCAAGATCCGCCTCCAGGCCGCTGGCAACCGGCGCAATGAAGCCGAGAGACAGGTCTTCGGCCGCGCGCTTGACGGAGGCTGCGATCGACGTTTGCTCCAGCGCGGTGATCGTGCCGGTCAGCGCCACGGCTTCGGCGGCAAACTGGTCGGCGCGCGGATCGATGGCGCCGGGTGCGGAAACGAGGCCGCGCATGGTGGCCAGATGCGCACGGCCCTCGTCGAACAGCGTGGTGACGCGCTCGCGCGAGGCGGTAATGCCGGTTTCCAGCTCGTTCAGCTGCGCTGCCATCTGTCCAAGCAACTGCACGACGCTGCCCGCACCCGTTGTACCGGTCAGGGCGCCGCTTTCGCGCTCTTGGTCGGAGAGGCGCTGGAAGCGTTCGGAGGTGCGCTGGATATCCGGCAACAGGCTTTGGGCGGCAAGCGCATTCTGGTGGGCGCGGTCGAGATCGGCGGTATAGTCCTCGACCGTTTCGGCCAGATGCTGTTCGAGCGCGGCGGAGCCTGCAAGTGCGGCCGCATTCAGCCAGCTCGCCATGGCGATGATCATCAGGCATCCCAGCGCCATGATGCCGAGCATCGCGGTTCTCGCCGCAGCCCCGATAATATGCGGATAAAACCGCGCCATATAGGTCCAGAAGGCATAGATCGCCACCGAGACGGCGCAGGAATAAATCAGTGCCGCAAAGAACACGGCGGTTGCGGAACCATCGAGAATCGAGCGGACGCCGAGATAAGTATAGACCCCCGATGCCAGCGCCAGCGTGGCAAGGGCAAAACGTGTCATGGTCTCGACGGCCTCGATGCCGTCCTGCAAGCGATGCGATGCGCCAAGCGCCATGGTGTTTCTCCGGCTGGGGGTGGCTTAACAAACCCTTAAAATACCGGCGAAATCAAGGCTTGAAGCGCTTTGACCGAATGTCTCAGGCGGGCAGGGCGGATGAACCAGCACGGCGGTGCATGATAAAAGCCTGAAGACAGATGCCGGCAAGGAAAATCACCGCCCAGATCGCGGTGACCGTCTGTACCGGCGGCGAATCCGGACCGTTGCCGATCGGGCTTGAGGGCGGCAGGCGCGACAGGGTCTCGTTGATGCCCGGGATCATCAGGAGAAAGAAGGTGAACGACATCGACAGCGCCTGCAGATAGCGGTTGAGACGGCCGAACCAGCCGAGTTTGCCGATGACGATGGAAAAGATCACCGCCGCCATAGCGATGATGCCGATCGCATGCCCCGCATTGAAACCGCCGGTGCTCGAAAGCCCGAACGAGGTGATCGCCGAAAGAAACAGCGTGAGGATGTAGATCCGGCCGGAATTGGATTTCGGCACGATGGCGGCATATTTCGAAAAGGAATAGAGCCCCGCGACAATGGGCGCGACGCTGATGATAGTATGGATGATGCCGAGCGTGGACAGTGGATTGGCCATGAAACTTCCCCTTGAATGATCAGAATCAATGCGCAGAAAAATCAGGCGGTTCGCCGTCAGCCGGGTACAGATGCGCCGGTGGCTGCGGCTTTATGCGATTTTGATCATTTCGGGCGATCAGCGCAATCAAAATCCTATGCCGCTTGGCCGTCCAAGGGAATGGACCGGCAGGGTATTCATTATAGTCTATGTCCCAAATGACCTATCGACTGCCGAGAAAATTGACGTCTTCAGCAGCCTGTTAAACCCCCGCCAAAACCTCAAGCGCCGCCTTCACCCTTGCCCGGTCAGCCTGACATAGCGGGCGGATCGGCAGCGGCGGATCGAACGGGCTGAGTTCCAGGAGGTTGGCGATGGCATGCACGGTGCGGTAGCTGCTCAGTTCGCGAAACAGCGTCCAGAGCGGTTCAAACAGTGCATTGATGCGCTGAACCTCAGCGCGGTCACCGGCCTCTGCGGCTCGCATCAGCTTGAGGGCGGGCTCCGGCAGGATGCCGGCGACGACACTGTACCAGGCCACGCCTCCGGCCAGGATGGCATCGGCCACCAGCCAGTCGCCGCTATAGCCGACGGCGAAACCGTCGGGAACGGCCGACAGCGTTGCCTGATGGGCGGCGGCGATATCGGCAGCGGGCAGCGCCGGGTTTTTGACGGCGGCTATGGAGGGGATGGCCGAAAGCCTTGAGAGAAGCGCCGGGCTGATGGAAAAATGTGTGGTGCCGGGATTGTTGTAGATGCAGAGCGGCAGCTGCGTCGCTGCAGCGACGGCTGAAAAATGCTCGAACACCTCGTCGTCGCCAAGCGGCGTATAGGAAACGGGCGCAAGCAGAAGCCCCTGCGCGCCGGCAGCGCGGGCATCCTGTGCCAGCGCCACCGCCTCGTCGGTCCGCAACGCCCCGACGCCAACGATCACAGGCGTGCGGCCGGAGAGGCAATCGGCGGCGGCCTCGATGGCGCAGCGCTTTTCCGCCCGGCTCAGATACATGTAGGAGCCGGTGCTTCCCAGGAGGCCGATCGAATCGGCCCCCGCCGCGTCGATGCGCTTGAGAAGAGCGCTTAACGCCCCGGTATCGACGCGGCCGGCCGCGTCGCTCGGGGTAATCGGAAAGGCGGACAGGCCATGAAACAGCATATCGGGTCTCGCGCGTGATGGATCGTTCCGCCAAGCTGTGACCATCCGCCTGTCGAAGGTCAATGGCGCGATTGTCCCGGTATCATTTTCGTATCATTTCGCCTTGGCTTTCAGCATGTCTTCGGTCAACTCTCCGCCAAGCTCCACGGTCTTGGTCTGCTTATTGTAGACGCAGATCTGCGTGATCTTTCCCTTTGCACCCTTGGGCTTGCCGCTGACCAGTGCCAGGCCGAAGCTTTCCGAGCCGAACGGATCGACGGCAGCCCTCGGTTTTTCGATGGATCCGGCCGCAGCCTTCAGGCATTTCGCCGACACGTCCGCGCGCATCGCGTCCCAGGCATCATCGGATGACGCGGTGGCAACCGATGGCAAGAGGCCAGCGGCGAGAAGGGCGATCACGGCGGTGCGAGTGTGAAAAGACATCTGATTTCCTTGCGTTATGACATGTGTGGACGGCGTCGACCCTGTAAGACGATCATGTCCATTCTGTGCCCGGCGCATCCCTGTGGAACATTCCGGCGGTGAAAGTATTTTCCATACCTGTGGCGAAATTTGGCATGGTGCCGGTTGCCTGTTGCAGCGGTGGTCCCTATGTTCCGCCTCACAGATTTCTTTCATGAATTCCAACCCGGCTTTCATGGACCCCGCCAACAAGAGGAGATACCATCATGGCTTTCGAATTGCCGAACCTGCCTTACGACTACGACGCGCTGGCGCCCTACATGTCGCGCGAAACACTCGAGTATCACCACGACAAGCATCACCTGGCTTACGTGACCAACGGCAACAAGCTGGCTGAAGAAGCCGGTCTGGCCGATCTTTCGCTGGAAGACATCGTCAAGAAATCCTACGGCACCAACCAGCCGCTGTTCAACAATGCAGGCCAGCATTACAACCACCTGCATTTCTGGAAGTGGATGAAGAAGGGCGGCGGCGGCACGCAACTGCCGGGCAAGCTCGACGCAGCCATCAAGTCCGATCTCGGCGGCTACGACAAGTTCCGCAGTGATTTTCTCGCGGCCGGCGCTGGCCAGTTCGGCTCGGGCTGGGCCTGGCTCTCCGTCAAGGGCGGCAAGCTGGAAATTTCCAAGACCCCGAACGGTGAAAACCCGCTGGTCCACGGCGCATCGCCGATCCTCGGCGTCGATGTCTGGGAACATTCCTACTATATCGACTACCGCAACGCCCGCCCGAAGTACCTCGAAGCCTTCGTCGACAGCCTGGTCAACTGGGATTACGTGCTCGAGCTTTACGAAAAAGCCGCATAAGATTTTTCAGGTCCGAATTTCGATTAAACCCGGCAGAGATGCCGGGTTTTTTCGTTGCTGGCAAACCCGAACTTTAAGTGTTTGACGAGAGCGATACCCCACTCCGTCATTCCCCCCCCTTGTGGCGGGGATACAGTGACCTAACCTCTGCCGGGTCAAAAGACTCTTTCAGATCAAGGACTTGAGCTGAGAAAGGGACAGGAATGACGGAGCATTGAGCACTTGCACAATTCCTCACATTACCGGCTCGATACCCAGAAAATGACGTCATCAGCACTCTCAATCCGGCGGCGATTCTGTTTTTTTCGTCCAACCACAAACCTCTACCTCCGAGAGAGACATCGATTGCGAAACTCGACCTTTGACACAGCCAGAGCGAGCAATTTTGTTTGACTTGCGTGTAGTTTTTCCTCTATGCAACTCATATCCGGCAATCAGCAGCGACCGGGTGCCGGCGCGTTGAGGAATGCGCCCCGGCTGCAGGGGAGGCGCTGCTGGACCATGCTGTGACATAGGCGAGGACCTTGACCACACACCGCCTGGACGTTGAGTTCTATTCCGATGGCACGCGCTGCAGGGCGTGGCTCTACCTGCCGGACAATGCAAAGCCGGCCCCTGTCATCGTCATGGCCCATGGTCTGGGCAGCGTCCGCACGATGCGGCTCGATGCCTATGCGGAGCGTTTCAGCACGGCCGGTTATGCCTGCCTGGTGTTCGACTACCGGTATTTCGGCGACAGCGACGGCGAGCCCCGTCAGATCGCCGATGTGAACAAGCAGCTGCAGGACTGGAAAGCGGCCATCGCCTTTGCGCGCGGCCGCAGCGATGTGGATGCGGGACGCGTGATCCTGTGGGGCACATCGTTCAGCGGAGGGCATGTCATCGCCGTCGCTGATCACACCGTCAAGGCCGTGGTGGTCCAGTGCCCCTTTACCAGTGGGCTGGCCTCAAGCTTTGCCGTTGCGCCGATGACATCGATCAGGATCTCCATCGCGGCCCTCCGGGACATTATCGGCTCCTGGCTGGGGGCAGCACCTGTCACCGTGCCGCTGGTTGGAAAGCCGGGCTCGACGGCCCTGATGTCGGCGCCCGATTGCGAAAGCGGCTATCTGCGCCTCATCCCCGATGAAGAGCGCGGCCGGTTCCGTAACGGCGTCGCCGCGCGGATCGCGCTCCAGCTCTTCTTTTACGCGCCGGGCAAAAGGGTGGCGCAACTGGATTGCCCGGTGCTGTTCTGTGTCTGCGCCAGCGATACGGTCGCGCCATCCGGCGCCACGCTGCGCCATGCCCGCCGTGCCCGGAAAGGCGAGATCAGGATCTACCAGGAGGGGCATTTCGACATTTACGACGGCGAGGCCTTTGAGCGGGCGACCGGCGATCAGATCAGCTTCCTTTCCCGCACCGTTCCCGTGACCTGAGGAAAAAGACATGGCTCACTACGATCTCAACGGGCGCGTTGCCGTCATCACCGGTTCGACCGGCGGCCTTGGCACGGCCGTCTGCGCGGCACTGACCGCCAAAGGCGCAAAAATCGCCTTGTTCGACATGGACGAGGCTGCGGTCAAGGCGCAGGCGTCCACCTTCGGCGCCAATGCGCGGGGCTGGAAAGTGGATGTCCGGTCGCTGGACTCGCTCCAGCAGGCCATGAATGAGGCAGCAGACCATTTTGGCGGCATCGATGTGGTGATCGCCAATGCGGGGATCACCGCATTCGAACCGCTTGACACCGCAGATCCCGGACATTTCGAGCGGGTGGTCGATGTCAACCTTTTCGGGGTGTGGCGGACCTTCCACGCCGCCGCCGGGCATGTCCAGAAGCGCAAGGGCTATCTGATGGCGATCTCGTCGATGGCCGCCTTCAGCCATTCGCCTCTCCAGGCAGCCTACACAGCGAGCAAGGCTGGCGTCTGGGCAATGTGCAACAGCATCCGGCTGGAACTGCGCCATTCGGGCGTCGGGGTCGGCAGCGTCCATCCGACGTTTTTCAAAACGCCGATGATGGAAAGAACGTTCAACGATCCGGCCGGCAAACAGATCTGGAACGGAAACACCTCGGTGTTTTTCAAGATGGCGCCGCTCGAAGACGTCGTGAAGGGCATCGTGAAAGGGATCGAGAAGCGTTCCGAGATGATCTTCGTGCCGCGCAACAATTCGCTGGTTGCGCATCTGCCCCGGTTCTTCCGGAAAGTGATCGAGACGTTCGAATTCAAGGACGATGCGGTTGCCGCCATGATCAAGGCGGCAAAGTCATCGCCACCGAAATAAGGTTCCGGTCGAAGCCGGGGTCGATGACAGGTCAGGGTGCTAACGCAGGTATTGATCCGGTTGCCAAAATTCCCCTCATCCTCGCCCTTGTGGCGAGGATCCAGTGACCCGACGTCTGTCGGGTCAAAAGACCCTTTCAGCTCAAGGACTTGAGCTGGCTGGATTCCTGTGACAGGCACAGGAATGACGGGGCGTTTGGTAGCGCTTTCGTCAAACGCTGGCAACGCCACTGGCAAAGGCCGCCAGCGGCTCCGGGGCACTTCTTTCAAGCAAAGAGCCAGCCTTCCTGTCACCCCTCCGTCACAGACCTGATCTAATCAGCGGCGCATGACAGACACATCCTCCCCCATCCTGCGTTTCGGCATCATCGCCGATCCGCAATATGCCGATATCGCGCCGCACACGGCAATGAACCGGCATTATGCGAGCAGCCTTGCCAAGCTCGCCGCAGCTATTGACGTGTTCAACGGGACCGAACTCGATTTCGTCATGACGCTTGGCGATATCATTGACCGCGACTGGAAGAGTTTTGACGATATCCTGCCGGTCTATCGGCCGCTGCGTCACAAGGCGCTGTTCCTGCTCGGCAATCATGATTTTGCAGTGGCCCCGGAATATCTGGGCGCAGTCGCCGAACGGCTGGGCATGCCCGGCCGCTATTATGATTTTGCCATCGGCCGTTTTCGTTTTGTTGTGCTGGATGGCAGCGATATCTCTACCTTTTCCGCTCCTCCCGGTGATCCGCGCACGATGCTCGCGACCGATCGGCTCGCAACGCTTATGGAGAAAGGCGCCATCAATGCCCAGACCTGGAACGGCTCGCTGAGCGAAACGCAATTTGCGTGGCTGGCCGGCGTCATGGAGACGGCGCAGGCGAGCGGCGAGACCGTGTTCGTCTTCGGCCACTACCCGCTCTTCCCGCCCAACAGCCACAACATGTGGGACAGCGAGCGCATCATTGCGCTCACCACCGGTTTTGCCTGCTTTCGCGGCTATTTCAACGGCCATAATCACGTGGGCAATTTTGGTGCGGTCGATGGCCGTCCGTTCGTCACGTTCAAGGGCATGGTCGACACGCACGATGAAAACACCTATGCGATCGTCGATGTCTTTGAGGACCGGATCGAGATCAACGGATTTGGCCGGGAAGCGAGCCGGGTGCTGAGCGCATAGGCGTCATGGCGGTTGCGGGTAAATTTGCGGACGGATGCGCCGTTTTGCCAAGTCGCGCGTTTAGCAGGTATCGAAACCAGCCAAGGAGGCCATCGTGGCGACGACCTTTGACATTTCCGACCTGTCCGAACAGGAATTGACCACTCTGATCGACGAGGCAACGCGCCTTCGCCAGACACGCCGCGACAGCCGGGAACTGGAGCGTCCGACCGCCGCCGATGGCTCCAAGGGCCAGGATGTGAAGGATCCCGATCACGGTGCGATCACCGCACCCACGCCGCGTTCCGTCAAGGAAGAGGCGCCTGCGCATGGCGCCACGAAATAAGCTATCTAGTCGATGATGGTGGCGGGCCAGGCGGCGGGCTGGTCCGCCATCCGCTGATCCAGAGATCCCGCAATCCATCCCCTTCGCCGCGAAAATAGTCCGCGCTCAGACCGCAATTTTCCACCCGGTCTGCACGGAAATTGCGCATCGCCTGGCGCAAGTCGCACCAGGCGACGACGACGGCGGTGGCGGAATAGTAGATCAGCGCCAGGGGCTGGATCGTGCGCTGCGTGGCACGGCCTGCCTCGTCGCGGTAGTCGAGCATCAGCTTCTGCTCGTCGCGGATCGCCCGGCGCACCAGTGCAAGATCAAGCCCCAACGGTGACGGCGCGATCGTGCCCCAGGCGTGCAGCGCCTTGGAGTGCAGGGTCTGGCGCAGCGGCGCCGGTATCGCGCCGGCGATCTTCTGGTTGACGCGGCGCGCCGCCTCCTTCAATTCGTCGTCGCCGGTGCGCTCCAGCAGCGCCAGCGACAGCACGATTGCCTCCGTCTCCTCGATCGAAAACATCAGCGGCGGCAGGTCGAAGCCCGGCCGCATGATATAGCCGATGCCGCGCCCGCCCTCGATCGGCACCCGCATTCCCTGAAGTGCCGCAATATCCCGGTAGATCGAGCGCACCGTCACTTCGAGCGTTCCGGCGATCGTTGCCGCCGTGACGGGCCGGGTTGCAAGCCGCAGGATCTGGATGATCTCAAACAGTCGCGATGCCTTGCGCATGGACGCTTTTCTTTCAGCACGTGAAATGCTCCTGACAGAACCCTGTCAGTTGGTTGAGGCTATAGCATAACGGCAAGCGCTTGAAAAACCAGCGCTGTGCCCAATGCTCGTCACTCTTCACCAACGGATAACTGACATGACCTATGCAGAAAATCTCTGGCTATTCTCCACACTCCTCTTCGGCATCATCATCGTTCCCGGCATGGATATGGTCTTCGTGATGGCGAATGCGCTGACGGGGGGACGGGCGGCCGGGCTGACGGCAACCGCCGGCATCATGGCGGGCGGCGTCTTCCACACGCTCTATGCGGCACTCGGCGTCGGCTTCCTCTTGCATCTGGTGCCGCAGCTGTTCAACGTGCTGTTGCTCGCCGGTGCTGCCTATATCGCCTGGATCGGCCTGTCGCTGGCGCGAAGCCATATATCCATCGCCTCTGTCGAGCCCGGGGCGCGGCTGTCGCTCTGGACAAGTTTCCGCCGGGGAGCGCTGACAAGCCTCCTCAACCCCAAGGCCTATCTGTTCATGTTGGCCGTCTATCCGCAGTTCCTGAAATCTGAGTTCGGTCCCCTGTGGTCGCAGGCGCTGATCATGGCGATCATGATCTCGCTGATGCAGCTTGCCGTTTATGGCAGCCTGGCGCTGGCCGCCGGCCGCAGCCGTGATGTCATCGTCGCGAGCCCCCGCGCGACCGCCCTGCTGGGCAAGACAGTGGGCGTGGTGCTGATTGCGGTGGCGGCGCTGACGGCGTGGCACGGCTGGATGGGATAGGGCAGTTGACCTAACATGAGTAAAATACTCCTGTTAATTCAAGCTGTTGCGGCAGGTGCAATAAAATCGATCTCAAAAAAAAGTTACTTCCTTCGTGATCACAACATGCAATCATGCCCGCGCATCGATTGAGAGAACCGCTTTGCCAGTCCGGGCGGCGTCTCGCCAAAGCTGGAGACTTTGATGAAGCTGAAAATGATACTGACGGCACTCGTGATTGCAGGCTGTGGCGTAAGCGCCGTCATCGCTGCGGATGATCCGGTCAAGGTCCGCGAAGGGCTGATGAAGCAGATCGGCGGATCGATGGGCGCGCTTGCCGGCATCGCCAAGGGCGAAAAGCCCTATGACGCCGAGATCGTCAAGGCGTCGCTGACGACAATCAGCACCAATATCAAGGCGTTTCCGGACCAGTTCCCGGCAGGCTCCGAGGCCAATTCCGAAGCATCCCCGAAAATCTGGGAAAACATGGACGACTTCAAGGCCAAGGCCGCCAAGCTCGGCGCTGACGCCGATGTGGCGCTCGCCCAGCTTCCGGCAGACCAGGCCGGCGTGGGTGCAGCACTTGGCATTATCGGCAAAAGCTGCGGCGACTGTCATCAGGCCTACCGCGTCAAGAAATGACCCGGCGGGCCTTGGCCCTCACATGTTGATTTTTTGGCGCGCCCGTCCCGGCGCGCCAAATGTGTTTTCCGGATGAGGCAGCCGGATGAAGCGGAAGGAAAAGGCCGATGGGTGTCAGGGTTCGAAAACTTGTAACGGCGGTGGTTCTGTTCGGTGCGCTTGCGGGCGGTGCCGGCTGGTTCCTGACCAAGCCCGAACCATGGCCGGCCTCCCATTGGGAGGGGCTGGGCGACGCGGATATCGCCAATGGCCAACAGATTTTCTGGGCAGGCGGCTGCGCCAGCTGTCACGCGGCGGCGAAATCCGAGGGCGATGCCAAGCTGGTTCTGGCCGGAGGATTGCCGCTTAAAAGCCCGTTCGGCGCGTTCCATGTTCCCAATATCTCCCCGGATGAAACCGCCGGGATCGGCAGCTGGACGCTGGCGCAATTCGGCGATGCGATGACGCGCGGCGTCGGCAAGCGGGGCGAACACCTCTATCCATCCTTTCCCTACGGTTCCTATGCCCGCATGACCGCCAAGGATATCAACGATCTCTGGGGCTTTCTCAAAACCCTGCCGAAGAGCGCCAATGTCGCGCCGCCGCACGATCTGCCGTTTCCCTACAATATCCGCCTGGCGCTCGGCGGCTGGAAACTGCTGTTCTTCACCGGCACGCCGCGCGTGAGCGTCGATACCAGCAATTCGAAAATCGCTCGTGGCCAGTATCTAGTGGAAGGCCCCGGCCATTGCGGCGAATGCCACACGCCGCGCAACGGGCTTGGCGGCTTCGAGACCGCGCAATGGCTCGGCGGCGCCCCAAACCCGGAAGGCGAAGGCCGCATCCCCAACATTACGCCAGGCTCAAAAAGCATCGGCGCCTGGAGCGAGGGCGATATCGCCACCTATCTCGAAACCGGCTTCACCCCCGATTTCGATTCGGCCGGCGGCTCGATGGTCGAGGTCCAGCAGAACATGGCAAAACTGCCCGCATCGGATCGCGAAGCGATCGCGGCCTATTTGAAGGCGGTACCTGCGGTGGAGTAAGTTTTTTGCACCGGCTTGCTTCTGCCGGATGCAACCGTAAAATGTCCTTTCTCGCCGAAGGATAGGAGCAAGTGCATGAACACCATCCTACAAAGGTTATGCTGCGCGGACCGATAAGAATGCACAGGACGGAATCTTTTATTGAAGGATTGCCGGTATCACTGATGGCATCGGCTTTCATGCCGATTCGATCGAGGACATGGAGGTGGCGTTCCGTGAGGCCGTGGATGATTATCTCGAAACCTGCGGCAAGATCGGCAAGGAGCCACAAAAGGCAGCCTGACCAGCTTGGCGTAATCAGGCCGCATCGTCCCGGTCGATCTCGTGCAGGGCGGCAAGCGCGATGAACCCGGACCGCGTCAATCCCTTGGATTCGGCAAACCGGTCGATCTGGCGAAGAACATCTTCCGGAAGCGTGACGTTGACACGCACGGCCTTTTTCGTCTCCATCCTCACTCCGACAAGAATGGCAACGCCTTTTCTGTTGTCCGCATCGGCCATGATGTTTTCGAGACTGGAGGGCTCTGGAATGTCAGCTCCATCCTCGACCAGACCTTCCAGATGAAATGCCAAAGCTTCGCTCGCCATCTGCCGGGCGTCGTCGAGATCGGTGCCTGCCGAAATCACGCCGGGAAAATCGGGAAAGGACACGCCATAGTCACTGCCGGGGTCCTTGTGGATCAGTCCGATATAATTGCGCATGGAGCTACCTCAGGTTCAAATCTTGGCCGCTGAAAAAGGGTTTCTGACTATGCTGTCGGTCGTTTGGGAAATTGAACGCGTCAACAAACTCCCCTCATCCTCGCCCTTGTTGTATGGCCTTGAGACATAGTTGACATGTGTTCGGAGACATCCCTGACACTTTT
>NZ_LMFB01000023.1:114389-114669 GCF_001426685.1 Rhizobium sp. Root483D2
ACGCCGTTCGCCCCTTGAGATCGAAACGGCCGTGCTTGCGGTGCGTGATGCGCATCCGGCCTGGGGCGCGCGTAAGATCTGCGCCTGCTTGCGCCAGGCCGGAATGTCTGACGTACCGGCGGCATCCACCGTGCATGCCGTGCTCAAGCGGCACGGGCGCATTGCCGCCGATGCCGGTCCGGGCAAGGCCTATGAGCGCTTCGAGAAGGAGGCGCCAAAACCTGTTGTGGCAGATGGACTTCAAGGGCCGGCTGAAGCTTTCCTGCGGCCGCTGGTGCCA
>NZ_LMFB01000023.1:114714-114816 GCF_001426685.1 Rhizobium sp. Root483D2
TGACACTGTCCAGGCGCGGCTGGAAAAAGCATTCCGGCGCAATGGCTTGCCCTGCGCGATCTATGTCGACAACGGTTCGCCCTGGGGCTGTGCCGTCCCTGG
>NZ_LMFB01000023.1:114941-115167 GCF_001426685.1 Rhizobium sp. Root483D2
CATCTATAATCGCGAGCGTCCCCATCAGGCCCTCGACTTCAAGGTCCCGGCCAGCCGCTACACGCCCTCGGCGCGCAGCTTTCCAAAAACCCTGCCGCAGCCGGACTATGCAGCGGGCGAAATCCTGCGCCGGGTTGGCACCACGAAAGCTTACATATCCTTTAAGGACCGCCTCTGGCCCGTGCCTTCGGCCTTCCTCGGCGAGACCGTCGCACTCAGGCCGCGC
>NZ_LMFB01000023.1:115240-115317 GCF_001426685.1 Rhizobium sp. Root483D2
ATCCGGGCTTTACACTTGTGGCGGGGATCCAGCCAGCTCAAGTCCTTGAGCTGAAAGAGTCTTTTGACCCGACGGAC
>NZ_LMFB01000023.1:115373-128055 GCF_001426685.1 Rhizobium sp. Root483D2
ATTGTAGGGTATCGCTCTCGCCAAACAAGCGTCTTTGGTGTTTTTGGCGGCCAAGGCGCGTTCCATCGAACGCGCCCATCGCCATCATGCTGCCCGCCCGCCCTCAGGCCAGCGTCTGCAAATAGCGCATGCCGGTGACTGGGCCGGGGGTGAAGTTTTCCGATTCGTAGAAGCGGTGCGCCTGGAAATTGCCGGTGGCGGCGCTGACGGAGAGGTAGGTGGCGCCGGCCATGCGGGCCTGTTCGCGGGCCTTGGCGACGAGGTGGCGGCCGATGCCGGTGCCGCGATGGGCGCTGCGCACGTAGAGATGGTGCAGTTCCATGCCGCGCGCACCCTGCTGGGCGCGGTAGAGCGGCACGAGGATGGCGTAGCCGATTAGTTCGCCTGCAGCCTCGGCCACCAGCGCCGTGATCCAGGGCATGCGGCCGAACAGGTCGCGCTCAAGATTTTCGGGTGTCACGGCGGCGGCGTCGCCGTGATGGGCGGCAAGTTCGCTGATCAGTTCGCGCAGTGCAGGCAAGTCGCGCTGCTTGGCGGTGCGGATGGTGACCATCGGGGCGCGGATGGCGGGCGGAAGAGGAAGGGTCTGCAGCATATAATGGCTCCTTATGGCTTTCCCGCCATCAGGTGCCGTCCAAAAACAAAAGCCGCCTGATGGCGGCTTGTTTGAACGAGATCAGACAGCCGCACCTATGGGAGCAGCGTAAAATACCAGCGGGCGATGTTTGCGGTTCTGATCATGGCGGGCAATGTCGCCTTTTCCGCACAAATGTCAACGGGATTCTGAGGCCTGTTAATTTTTGCGGCGGAAACAAGATTTTGAACGGCCATCTTTCCGGCCAAGACCGGCCACATTCGCTCCCTACCCATGGCCTCCAGCGCATCATAGCTGATTGAGTAATTGCTTATATAAGTCATGACAATCAAGCTCTTGGCCGCGCCGCACAATGATCCAGGGAGACCCCATCGCATGTCGTTCACGTTCAATCGCCGCTCCTTCCTCATCGGCTCCGGCCTGTTGCTGCCCGGCATCGGCCTTGCACCGCAAACGGTCCTTGCGGCTGGAAAAGACATCGAAAAGCAATTGGCAGCACTCGAAAAACAAACCGGCGGCCGTCTCGGCGTCTACGTCCTCGATACGAAAACCAAGGCATCCTTTTCCCACCGGCCGGACGAGCGCTTTGCCATGTGCTCGACCTTCAAGGCGCTGGCGGCGGCCTGCGTGCTCGCGCGCGCCGACAAGGGCGAGGAGAAGCTCGACCGCAAGGTGCTGATTACCAAGAAGCATCTTTTGACCTATTCGCCCGCTGTCGAAAAGCGTGTCGGCGGTGCCATGACGGTGCGCGAACTTTGCGATGCCGCCGTCACGTTGAGCGACAATGGGGCGGCCAACCTGCTTCTGGCAAGCTTCGGCGGCCCCAAGGGGCTGACGGACTGGCTGCGCACGATCGGTGACGCCACCACCCGCCTCGACCGCTGGGAACCGGAACTCAACGAGGCCAAGATCGGCGATCCCCGTGATACGACGACGCCAAAGGCGATGACGGAGACGCTCGGCAAGCTCCTGCTCGGCGACACGCTATCGACAGCGTCCCGCGACCAGTTTACCGCCTGGCTTATCGCCAATACGACGGGTGCCAAACGCCTGCGCGCAGGGCTTCCGAAAACCTGGACGATCGGTGAAAAGACCGGCACCAGCGGCCACGGCGAAGCCGGCGACATCGGCTTCGTGCGGCCCTCTGGAGACCACACGATCCTCGTCTCCGTCTATATCGCCGAGGGCAAGAAGCCGACCAAGGAACTGGAGCCGGTCTTCGGCGACGTGGGCAAACTGGTCGCCGCCATGATGGGATAAGGCTGGCGGCGGCGATGGCGGCGCTGCCCGATTCATCAGCCCCTAACCGGAAAACAAAAAGCCGGCGGATCGCTCCGCCGGCTTTTTCGTTGTGTCGACGCTGCCTTACTTCGCCAGCTTGTACGCGATCACGTAGTCGCCCGGCTTGGTGCCGACAGAGCCGTGGCCGCCGGCGACGATCAGGACGAACTGGGTGCCGTCATCGGTGGCGTAGCTCATCGGGGTGGACTGCCCGCCGGCAGGCAGGCGGCCTTCCCACAGCACCTTGCCGGTGGTCAGCTCATAGGCGCGGATATAGTTGTCGACTGCGGCTCCCAGGAAGGCGACGCCGCCCTTGGTGATCATCGGCCCGCCGATGCCGGGCACGCCGACCTTGAAGGGCAGGGGCAACGGCGTCATGTCCCGCACGGTGCCGTTCCTGTGCTTGTAGGCGATCTGGCCGGTCTTCAGATCGGCCCCGGCGACATAGCCCCATGGCGGCGCCTGGCAGGGGATGCCGAGCGGCCCGAGGAACGGCCCCATGAAGACGCCGTAAGGTGCGCCGTCATTGCGGTTGAGGCCCTGTTCGGAACCCTTCTCGTCCTGGCCCTTGGCCGGGATCTGGTCGCGCGGCACGAGCCTGGAGGTGAAGGCCAGATAGGTCGGCATGCCGAACATCACCTGGCGTTCGGGATCGACCGCGACCGAGCCCCAGTTGAACGTGCCGAAATTGCCGGGATAGATCAGGCTGCCTTGCAGCGATGGCGGCGTGTAGCGGCCTTCATATTTCAGCCGCTTGAAGTCGATCCGGCAGGCGAGCTGGTCGAACATCGTCACGCCCCACATGTTCTTGTCCGTCAAGGGTGGCGGCGAGAAGGTGAGGTCGGAGATCGGTTGTGTCGGCGCGGTGAAATCCTCGGCGATTGCGCCGGTCGGGGCCGGGATCTCCTTGACCGGGATGATCGGCTCGCCGGTGCGCCGGTCGAGCACGTAGATATCGCCCTGCTTAGTGGGGCCGACGAGGGCCGGAACCGGCTGGCCGTACTTGCCGGTAATGTCGAGCAGCACCGGCTGGGCGGGAACGTCCATGTCCCAGAGATCGTGATGCACGGTCTGGCGCACCCAGCGGACAGCGCCTGTGGTGATATCCAGCGCCACGATCGACGAGGAATATTTCTCCACATGCTCGCTTCTGTTCATGCCGAGCTGGTCGGGCACCTGGTTGCCAAGCGGGATGAAGACAAGGTTGAGCTTGTCGTCATAGCTGAACACGGACCAGCTGTTGGGTGAGTTGGTCGTGTAGGTCTGGCCTTCCGGCAGCGGCGTCGTCACGTCCGGATTGCCACTGTCCCAGTTCCAGATCAGCGCGCCGCTATTGACGTCGAAGGCGCGGATGACGCCGGATTGTTCCTGGGTCGAGTAGTTGTCGTTGACGGCACCACCGATGATGATCTTGCCGGCGGTGATCACCGGCGGCGAGGTCGAGTAGTAATAGCCGGCCGGATTGTACTGCATGCCTTTTTCAAGATGCAGCGTGCCCTTGTCGGCAAAGCTCTCGCAGACCTTGCCATTGGCGGCATCGAGCGCGATCAGCCGTGCATCGGCGGTCGGCAGATAGACCCGTTCGGCGCAGGCGCTGCCGGCCACGGCGGCCGGATCGGCATAATAGGTCACGCCACGGCAGGTCTGGTGCTGCCGGTCCGGGTTCATCCCGGAATTGGCGTCGAACTTCCATTTTTCCTTGCCGGTCGCGGCGTCCAGCGCAATGGCCAGATTGTGCGGCGTGCACATGTAGAGCGTGTCGTGGATTTTCAGCGGCGTCACCTGATAGGTGGTTTCGCCGACATCGTCGGGGCGCTTCACGTCGCCGGTCTGATATTGCCAGGCCTCTTGCAGCGTACCCACATTGCCAGGCGTGATCTGCGAGAGTGGCGAATAGCGCTGGCCATAGGGCGTGCGGCCGTATTGGTGCCATTCGCCGTCGGGGACATTGCCGCCGAGATCGGCAGCTGCGGTCGCCGTTCCAACCGGCAGTTCGCCGGCAAGATCAAGCGGGTCCTGCGTCATCGAGTAGCCGGCAACGGCGATCGAGGCGATCACGGCAAGGCCGAGCGGCAGGGCGCTGGCCTTGTAGACCTGGCCGGTCGGGCTGACAAAGCCGAGGCCGCGGCGGATGGCCGGCAAAAGCAGCCAGAGGCCGAGCAGGATGATGACGCCGCCGCGCGGTCCAAGCTGCCACCAGTCGAAGCCAACTTCCCAGATCGCCCAGGCGAGCGTGCCGATGATCAAAAGCGCATAGACGGTGAGTGCTGCGCCGCGCCGCGCCAACAGGAGAAAGGCGGTGATGAGGAAGCCGAGGCCGGCAATGGCATAATACCAGCTGCCGCCGAGCACGATGAGCCAAAGCCCGCCGCCGCCGAGCCCAAGCCCGATCAGTGCGAAGACGATGGCCGTCAACAAAATCAACATGAATATCTCCCGTTATGGAAAGCCGCGCCGCGCGGAACGTCTCGCTTGCGGTGGGCATCTGGGGCCTCAGGGAAAAGGCCGTCTGGTCTTGGGGCTGGCCATCGCGCCGGATGGTGCTGTGCGCGGTGAACCTCAATCGGTGGCGCGCAAAGGGTTCAATCGCCGCGCGCGATATCACCGAACATATCGCACGGGCGCCGCCTTTCAATGGCCACAATTGCCCACAGCCATCAAAATTCGGCATGGCAGGCAGGCGTCTGGCGCACGGCCTGCAAAAGGATTTCGGCAGCGCGGGAAAATAGGATAGGTCAGCGGCAAGGTTTATCATATCGAGGTCTGACATGAAGAAATTGCTGACGGTTCTGCTGGTTGTCGTCGTAGCCGTCATCGGCGTGATCGGCGGGCGCTGGCTGCTCTATGTCACCAATACCAGCGACCCGCTGGACGAGGTCGGCATCGAGCTCAACAGCCGCATGCCGGAACCGCTTCGCAAATGGGGCTGCGCCCAGCTGAAATCCAATTTCGAAAACCGCCTGCCGCCCTATGGCTGTGCTGTTGCTGGGGGAACGGACTGGGAGTGACGGGAGATTGCGTGGGCGGCTGTCAGATTGATGTTCGCAGCATCCGTCATTCCTGTGCCTGTCACAGGAATCCAGCCAGCTCAAGTCATTGAGCTGAAAGAGTCTTTTGACCCGGCAGACGCCGGGTCACTGGATCCCCACCACAGGGGTGAGGATGACGGAGAGCGGGGTGATGACCCCGCCAGAGAATCGCATTCAGCGTTGGCAGCAATCCCAAAGCCTAAAGCGCGACGCCCCTCACGTCCCGCAAAACGTCTTCAACACTTCTTCCGACGGCGCGGGCGGCGCCGCGTAGGCTGCAAAGCCCGGCCGGTCGTCGTAGGGCCTGGCAAGGGCGTCGTTCAGCGCCTCGAACAACGAGAAATCTCCATCGTCCTCAGCAGCGCGGATCGCCTGCTCGATCCGGTGGTTGCGCGGGATGATCGCGGGATTAACGGCGCGCATGGCGGCAGCCGTCTGCGCGTCGGACAAGGGTTCGCGCCCCGTCCGCTCGCGCCACGCGGCAAGCCAGGCGTCAATATCGGCTGTATCGGCAAAGAGATCGCGAAGCGGACCGTCCTTGGCGCTGCCTTCGGCGGCATCGCAGAGCTTGCGGAAGGTCAGCGTGAAATCGGTTTCGTTGCGGTGCATGGCGCTCAGCAAGCCCTGAACCAGATCAAGGTCGCCATCCTCCTCGGTCTGCAGGCCGATCTTTGCCTTCATGCCGGTGAGCCAATGGGTCTGGAACAGCGCGCCATAATTACCAATCGCATCATTGGCGAGATTGACGGCTTCCGACGGTTCCGGGTCGAGCAGCGGCAGCAGGGTTTCGGCCAGCCGCGCCATGTTCCATTGGCCAATCGCCGGCTGGCTGCCATAGGCATAGCGTCCGCCCCGGTCGATCGAGGAAAACACCTTTGCCGGGTCGTAGGCATCGAGAAAGGCGCAAGGACCGAAATCGATGGTTTCGCCTGATATGGCGCAATTATCGGTGTTCATCACGCCGTGGATGAAGCCGACGCAAAGCCAGCGCGCAATCAGCGACGCCTGCCGCTCGATCACCGCCTGCAACAGCGCCAGATAGGGATGCTCCTGGGTCTCGATGCCGGGGTAATGCCGCGCAATGACATGATCCGAAAGCACCTTCAGCCCCTCGGTGTCGCCGCGCGCCGCCAGGAACTGGAAGGTGCCGACGCGGATATGGCTGGCCGCCACGCGGGTGATGACGCCGCCGGGAAGCACCCTCTCGCGGTAGACCGGCTCGCCGGTAACGACGGCGGCAAGCGCCCGGGTCGCCGGAATGCCCAGCGCAAACATTGCCTCGCTGACGATATATTCGCGCAGGACCGGCCCAAGTGCCGCGCGCCCGTCGCCGCGCCGCGAATAGGGCGTCTTGCCCGCGCCTTTCAGCTGGATATCGCGGCGCCTGCCATGGATATCGATGACCTCGCCGATCAGGATTGCCCGCCCGTCGCCCAGGAGCGGCACGAATTGACCGAACTGATGGCCGGCATAGGCCATGCCCAGCGGTTCGGCGCCGGCGGGTATCGCATTGCCGGAAAAGATCGCCGCCCCCTCGCGCTCCAGCGCATCGGCATCGAGCCCAAGCTCGATCGCCAGCGGCCGGTTGAACTTGATCAGCCACGGCTCGGAAACCGGTGTCGGGACAGCCGCCGCATGAAAATGCTGCGGCAGCCGGGCATAGCTGTTGTCAAAGGGAATGGGGGCGGCCGTTGCCGTCTTTTCGCGCATGGATGATGTCATGCGTCTAAGGTAAGGTCACGGGCTCGCGGCGGCAAGGGCGTTGCGGCCTGCAAGGTTCTGGCCTATTTTGATATTGCGATGGAGATTGCGCCGTGAACGAAAAACTCAGCATTACGCTTCCCGCCGAACTGGTCGAAATCATCAACGACAGGGTTGATGCGGGACTTTATGCCTCGTCCAGCGATGTGCTGGAGGCGGCGATGGTGTCCATTCGTGCCCGCGTCAAGGCTTCGCTGGACGATCCTCGCCCCAATATTTCCAGCGATGACATGGACCGGTGGATCAACCAAAAATACCGCGTTTCACCGTTGTAGAAGGTTATGCTTAGACAGTAGCGAAGCCTGAAAGCCATGGTCTGGCGAGAGCGATATCCCACTCCCCGTCATCCTCCCCTCGGGTTTCACCCGAGGGGAGGATGACGGGGATCCAGCGACCCGACGTCTGTCGGGTCGAAAGACTCTATCAGCTCAAGGACTTGAGCTGACTGGATACAAGCCACGAGGGCAGGTATGAGGGAAAGTGGGTGCCGGAAGGCTCGTTACATCTTCCCCGCCACCTTGATCGCGAATGCGTATTCGAAGGCGATTTCCTCCAGGCGTTGGAAGCGGCCGGAGGCGCCGCCATGGCCGGCGTCCATGTTGGTCTTCATCAGGATGGGTTCCGAGCCCGTGGTTTTTTCGCGCAGCTTGGCGACCCACTTGGCCGGTTCCCAATAGGTGACGCGCGGGTCGGTGAGGCCGCCCAGCGCCAGGATCGCCGGGTAGGGCTTTTCCGAAACGTTGTCGTAAGGCGAATAGGCGGCCATGCGCTCATAGGCCGTCCTGTCCTCGATCGGGTTGCCCCATTCCGGCCATTCCGGCGGGGTCAGCGGCAGCGTGTCGTCGAGCATGGTGTTCAACACATCGACGAAGGGTACGGCGGCGATGACGCCCTTGAATTTCTCCGGCGCCATATTGGCAATAGCCCCCATCAGCATGCCGCCGGCCGAGCCGCCCTCGGCGATGATGTTTTCGTAGGACGTGAACTTCTGTTGATTCAAATAGTCGGCTGCTGCGATGAAGTCCTTGAACGTGTTGGTCTTCTTCTCCATCCGGCCGTCTTCGTACCATTCAAAGCCCTTGTCCTTGCCGCCGCGGATATGGGCGATGGCATAGACGAAGCCGCGATCGGCGAGCGACAGGCAATTGGTGTTGAACGAGGCGGGAATGGCAATGCCATAGGCGCCGTAGCCGTAGAGCAGGCAGGGCGCCGAGCCGTCGAGGGCCAAGTCCTTGCGGTAGAGCAGGGTGACCGGAACCTCGGCGCCGTCCCAAGCCGGCGCCATGACGCGGCGGGTGACGTAGTCGCCGGGATTGTGGCCGGACGGCACTTCCTGCGTCTTCAGCAGCGTGCGCTCGCGCGTCACCATATTGTAGTCGTAGAGCTGGCTCGGCGTCGTCATCGAGGAATAGGAGAAGCGGATGACGTCGGTGTCGTATTCGGCAGCGCCCGAAAGCCCCAGCGAAAACGCCTCTTCGGCAAAGGCGATCGCATGTTCCTCGCCGGTGCGCCGGTCGCGGATCTTGATCTGCGGCAGGCCGGCCTCGCGCTCCAGCCACACGAGATGGCGGGCATAGGCGCCGTGCGAGATGATCAGCCGGCCGGCCGTATGCGGCACGACGTCGGTCCAGTGTTCCCGCGCCGGTGTCTCAACCGGCGTCTGCATGATCTTGAAATCCTTGGCGCCGTCGGCATTGGTGAGGATGTAGAAGACATCGCCGCCTTCAGACAGCGAATATTCAAGACCGGTTTCGCGGGCCGCCACCAGCTGTGGCTCGCCGGTCAGATCGGAGGTCGGCAGGAGCCAGTATTCGCTGGTTTCGTGATCGTGGATGTCGATATAGATGAAGTCGTCGAGCATCGAGCCGCCGACGCCCATGAAGAAGCCCGGATCCTCTTCCTCGTAGACCAGCCGGTCGTCGCCTTGCCCGGTGCCGACGATATGGTGGAAGATCTTCGAAGGACGGTGGTTGTCGTCAAGCACGGTGTAGAAAAAGCTCTTGCCATCGGGCGCCCAGGCGCCGCCGCCGCCGGTATTCTCGATGATATCGGCAAGGTCATCGCCGGTGGCGAGATCGCGCACGCGCAGCGTATAATATTCCGAGCCCTTGTCGTCATAGCTCCACAGACCCCGGCTGTGATCGGTCGAGTGATCGACGCCGCCCAGACGGAAATAGGCCTTGCCTTCCGCCTCCTTGTCGCCGTCAAGCAGCACGGAACGCGCACCGCCATCGCGCGGCGTACGGAAGAAGGACGGCTGCTCGCCGCCCGTCACATAAAAGGTGCCATAGGCATACGGCCCGTCCTTGACCGGAACGGATGAGTCATCCTCCTTGATGCGGCCCTTCATCTCGGAAAACAGCGTCTTTTGCAGCGCATCGGTATCGGCCATCGCCGCCTTCATATAGGCGTTCTCGGCCTCCAGATGCCTGCGGATCTCCGGATCGAGGATCGAGGGATCCTTGAACATCGCCTGCCAGTTTTCGGCGCGCAGCCAGGCATAGTCGTCCGTGCGGGTGATGCCGTGGCGGGTATCGGTCACCGGCTTTTTCAAGGCGGCGGGCGCAGGTGGCAGATTTTTGAAGATGGACAAGGAAATCTCCGGGGCAATGCGAGGGGTGATGCGTCCGAGATAGAGACCGGGTGGCGAAGGTTCAAGCTGAAACTCGCATCGGCTGTGGTGGCACCCGCTTCGGATGTCGCATTTTTTGCCGCCTGACTGTCATCTCGATTTCTGGGATGCCAGTCTTAACCGGACGTTAGAGCAATTCCCTCAGATTGCGCCGTCATGCGCGATGTCGGTTTTCTCCTGCGCTTTGAAAGAGGCATCATGCCTCGCTCCTCCCATTTTGTTCAGCGTGCGGTCCCTTGCCCAGCCGGAGTTTCGACATGAATTTTCGCAATCTCTCCATTCTCCAGAAGATCAGTCTGGTCGTTTTCGTCATGGGGCTGTCCTGCCTGGTCATCGCATCCGTCGGTGCACGCGGCATCCTGGCGCTGGAATCGGCCATCGTCTCGGTCGGCGCCAGGGAAGAGGTTGCCCGCGAGGCCATGGACCTGCGCGTCGATATCATCGCCATCAGCCGCATGACCTACCAGCTGGCCGCACAGCCGGACAAATCCGCCGATTTCCGCGAAGAGGCTGACAAGCGCTCCACGGAAATGCTGGCGCGCCTGCCAAAGATCGAGGCCGCCGCCGACGCAACGGAGCTCCAGCAGCTGCAGGCGATCCGCGCGACGCTTAAAACCTATTTCGGAGAAATCCGCGCCATGGTCGATATTGCCGCTGCCAACCCGCAGGATGCTGCCGCCATCAAGGCGGCGCTTGCCAAGGCGCTTGATGCGCAAAAGACCGTCACCAGCACCGTCAAGGTCTACAGCACCTATTCGGGCGAAGCGCTTGCCGCCGCCCGTGCCGATGCGCTGCAGTCGTCCTCCGTCGCCCTTCTGATTGCTGTCTTTGCCGCGATCGGCTGCATTGCCGTTGGAGCACTCGTCAGCCTTCTGGTTGCCCGGCGCGGCATCTCCATCCCGGTGCGGGATCTCACCGCCGCCATGAGCCGTCTGGCCGAAGGCAATCTTGACAGCGCCGGCACCGACGCCACCCGCAAGGACGAGATCGGCGAGATGGCCCGCGCCGTCGAGGTCTTCCGCCACAACGCCCTGGCGATGCGCGATATGAAAGCGCAGGAAGCCGCCCTGCATGCGCTGAGCAGCGACCTGCAGTCGAGCATCAGCGCTGTCGTCGCCGCAGCTGTCGCCGGCGATTTCACCGGCCGCATCGGCAAAGATTACCAGAATGACGATCTCAACCGGTTTGCCGGCAGCGTCAACGAACTGGTGGAGAGCATCGATCTCGCTGTCACCGAAGTGCGCCGCGTCATCGCAGCGCTTGCCGATGCCGACCTCTCGGAAAGCATGGAAGGCCATTTCCAGGGCGCGTTTGCCGAACTGCAGCAGAACGTCAACGCCACGATGGTAACGCTGCGCTCGACCATGAACAACGTGCGCGGTGCCGCCGGCACCATCAAGGACAGCTCGGCCGAACTGAGTTCGGCTGCCAACGACCTGTCGAAACGCACCGAACAGCAGGCGGCAGCGCTGGAGGAAACCGCAGCCGCGCTCGACGAGATCACGGCGACCGTGCGCACCTCGTCTGCCCGCGCCGTTGAGGCCCGCGACATGGTGCGCGAAACCAAGGAGAGTGCCGGAAAATCCGGCGAGATCGTCCGCAACGCCGTCACCGCCATGAGCCGGATCGAGGGGTCTTCCAGCAAGATCAGCCAGATCATCGGCGTCATCGACGAGATCGCCTTCCAGACCAACCTTCTGGCGCTGAATGCCGGCGTCGAAGCCGCGCGCGCCGGTGATGCCGGCCGCGGTTTTGCCGTCGTCGCCCAGGAAGTCCGCGAGCTCGCCCAGCGCTCCGCCAATGCCGCCAAGGAGATCAAGGCGCTGATCAGCGCATCCGCTTCCGAGGTCGAGGGCGGGGTCTCGCTGGTGCGCGCAACCGGCGATGCGCTGGTTGAAATCGAACGGCTGGTGCTGCGCGTCAACGACCACGTCGAAAGCATCGCCACCGCCGCCCGCGAACAATCAACGGCGCTCGCCGAAATCAACACCTCGGTCAACCACATGGACCAGATGACCCAGAAGAACGCCGCCATGGTCGAGGAAACCACGGCCGCAAGCGAAACCCTGGCCGACGAAAGCCGCCAGCTGCAAACCCTGCTCGCCCGCTTCAAACTGGAAGAAACCAGCCGTCCGCAGCCGGCCCAACACCGCACCCGCTACGCCGCCTGAGACGGTACGGACGGTCAGGTAAGACGCGAAGGGGAGGGCGGCAAAGTCCTCCTCTTTTGTTTGCTGGTTGGGCGATGGGCGAGGGCTTTGGCAAATGAGGTCGCAACTTCCATCAGACTGCGAGCCACGTGAGCCGGGTCGAGCGAGGGTCTACACGGTGATCGGAGACGCAATCAGCTTCAATCTCTCAAGTTCATCGACCGAGCAAATGCGTCTTGCATTCAAAATGATCCCGTTCTTGGATAGAAGATCGACCTGATGAGGTGATACCAAAGTTATCAGCTCAATTATCGTATCTATTTTCTCGTTTAAATGGGCAACCGCCTGATCCTGGGTGGTCACTCCGTTGCGCTTCCAGACCGGCTCATGGTGGGAGAGGCGATTGCGGGTGTCTCTCACAATTTTCACCAACCTGCCGGCCTGCGCGAGGGTGGAGCCGACACTGGTCGTTGGCCAAGGGCCTTTTAGAACCCTTCCCAATCTTGATTGCCAGATGAGCCTTGGCCCAAGGAATTCTGCATCGAACATCCATTCCCACGTCGAGAAATCGGTCTTGGCGATAATGTCGTCGTGGCTTGGCCACGCGAAATTGCCATATCGATCCCGCTTTTCCCTACGTGCCGTATTCGTTGCTCTTGAAAAGTTGTCACGGACTTTCTGGACCACCTCCGGGACCGGAGCTCCCGGTGCGAATGACTTGTATTTAAGTTTCGTGGCGCTCCACCAGAAGGTGCCAGGGCCCCCTTGGGAAACAAGTGCCTTGTCTATTGAATTTCGCACGGTGATCTCGGCAGAAGACAGAAGCGGATGCAGGACGGAGCATACATGAGAGTTCCAGACGTAAGATGCGACGAGCTGATGTTCGCAGGAATGCGTAAACACGCTTTTATAACTCTGGAGACGCTTGGATGTTATCATGATTGGGATCACTTCTGGATGCAGTGCAACGGTAAATGGCATTTCATTCCATCGGTGGTTCGGTTGACAGGTTCAGTCCAAAAGCTTAAATGTTCACGCACGGGTTGTCATTAGGCACCAATTTGCGCGAGCATACGGCCTGATGTAGATACCTGAACTATCAGCCCCGGCCTTGAGCCGGGGTTTTCATTTGGAGCTTGGCCCCGATCGGTCCCAGCAACTGCATGACTCGGACTATCGCCTCTGGAACGCGGCCCTTGCCCCGATCTCCCCCTTCTCCCCAGCGGGGAGAAGT
>NZ_LMFB01000023.1:128154-128303 GCF_001426685.1 Rhizobium sp. Root483D2
GATGCGAGGCGATGAGGGGGTCTTTCGGCAAATTCTGAGCGCTTGGCCCCCTCATCCGCCCTTCGGGCACCTTCTCCCCGCTGGGAACCGTTGCATAATCGTCGAATTGACTGATGTGGCCGCAGGATAAGCGAGTTCTTTTGCCCTGG
>NZ_LMFB01000024.1 GCF_001426685.1 Rhizobium sp. Root483D2
GATCGTGTGCGGTCGCCGTTCGAACTGCGCAAGCGGGTCATGTTTGCCATTTTCGATCCCGGCGCATCCGAAGGCTTCAAAGGCGACCGCGACCTGACGACATGGCAGACAGATGCCGTCATGAAGGTTCTGCAGGAGGATGCCGGACTAACGCCGGAGGAGGCATGGCAGGAGCTTTGCGAGACCCCAGACATCACGTCGCCTGAAGAATACCCGGATCATGCTTTGATCACCATTGAGCAGTTGGCGGACTACATGCGCCGTGCCGCAGCATCGGAGGGCTCGGCCGAATGACGGCATCCCCCTTCATGCTGCCGGACGGCAATGTTCACGTCACTCTCAGTGGCGGCCGAACATCCGCTTACCTTTTGCACCAGCTCCTGGAAGCAACTGGTGAGCTGCCTGAGCGAGTGAAGGTCGTGTTTGCCAATACCGGCCGCGAGGATCCGCGCACGCTCGATTTTGTCCAGCAAATGGGCCAGCGATGGTCGGTTCCGATCACGTGGGTGCAGTACCTACCCGACGCGCCGTGGTTCGAGATCGTCAACCACAACAGCGCTGCGCGGGACGGCGAGCCATTCGAGGCAATGATCAAACATAAGCGCTATACGCCAAACGGGCGCAAGCGCATCTGCACAGAACAGCTGAAGGTGCGCGCTGCCCGGAGACTGCTGGTCGCTTGCGGTTGGACGCGGTGGACCAAGACGCTTGGTATTCGCGCCGATGAGCCTCACCGCCACGAGCAGGCGGATCAGCCGCGCGAGAAGATTTGGATGCCGCTCGTTGCCGCCGGCGTCACGAAACCGATGGTTCTAAAATTCTGGAAGGCTCAGCCGTTCGACCTGCCGGAAGGCGTCGATAGTAATTGCCTGCTCTGCTTCCAGTTCGGCCTCGCCCAGCTCGCTCGCCAAATGCGCGAAGATCCAGATGACGATTTTCCCGAACGCATGGAAGCGCTCGGCTTCGGAACATTCCTGAAACACCCATGGTCGGAGATACGCGAATACGCATTCAGCCAAACCGACATGTTCGAAACCCCACGCCGCCGCACCCTTTGCGGCGCGGCTGAGAATGAGGAGTGCGCGGCATGATCCGCAGAATTTTCAAGACAGTCGAGCGCATCTTCCACTGGGATGAGTTCGGAACATTCGACCCACCGCCTGCGCAGAAAACGTCAGCCCACGTTCACGGTGGCATGCCGTCCGACCTGAAGACATCGGCCGCGCTGATGAAGCTGATCGAGGCGGCCAAGGAAAAGCTTGAGGCTATGACGCCTGAAGAGCAGCAGGCCATGTGGCAGGCCCAGCGCGAAAGCTGGGTTCGCGGCGAGATGCAGCTTGATCGAACCAACACGCCGTCTCCGCCCGCACCGGAAAGTGAAATAATCCGCGAGATCCAGACCGCGTTGGAGGATGGAGCTGAAGACATCTACATCTTCTGGGCCGGTAAGTGCCGTCTGCATGTCACCAAAGATATG
>NZ_LMFB01000025.1 GCF_001426685.1 Rhizobium sp. Root483D2
GGGGGTGCGGACGAAAACTTGGACCACCAAGGAGGTAGTTCATGTATTCCTACGCAGACAGACTTCGAGCGGTTGAGCTCTATATCCGGCTGGGCAAGCGACTTAATGCGACTATTCGTCAGCTGGGGTATCCCACCAAGAATGCGTTGAAGGGCTGGCATCGCGAGTACGTACAGCATCTCGACCTGCGTACTCAGCCGGTAGCGCGAGCGCCAAAATACTCAGAGGCTCAGAGGCAGGCGGCACTTGAGTACTTTCGCACCCATGATCGTTGCATCTCTGCGACGATGAGGGCGCTCGGCTATCCCGGTCGAGGAACTCTAACCGCATGGGTTCGTGAGGCGTTTCCGGAGGCGCGGACATCGATTGTCGGTCGATCGTGGCACCCTGGCTATTCCGAGGAGGTCCGGCAAGCCGGGGTCATTGGATTATGCAGTGGAGATGAAAGCGCTCAACAGGTAGCTGTCCGACTGGGCGTCTCAAGGCCGACATTGTACAGCTGGAAAGATCAACTACTTGGTCACGAGGCTCCCTCATCCATGAAACGCCGCAAATCCAACCCCAAGGTGCCTGAACGTGAAGAGCTCGAGCGACAGCTTGAAGCCCTCCAGCGTGATGTCCGCCAGTTACAACTCGAACATGATCTCCTGAAGAAGGCCAACGAACTCTTAAAAAAAGACCTGGGCGTCGATCTGCAGATCCTGAGTAATCGGGAGAAAACCCAGCTAATTGACGCCCTTAAAGAAGTTTACCGCTTGCCAGAGTTGCTTGCCCAGCTTCGGATTGCCCGTAGCTCCTACTTCTACCATCGCGCCCGCATGTGCCTGGCAGACAAGTATGCTGCTGTCCGCTACAGCCTAGCGGAGATCTTTGAAGCGAACCGTCGTTGCTACGGTTATCGACGACTGCAGGCGTCGCTGGCCAGACAAAGCGTGATAATCTCGGAAAAGGTTGTCCAGCGATTGATGAAGCAGGAGCAGTTGGTCGTTGCCAGGCCGCGTCGACGGCGGTTCGGATCCTATCTGGGAGAGATCAGTCCAGCGCCCGAGAACCTGATCAATCGCGACTTCCATGCAAAAGCGCCAAACGTGAAATGGCTGACAGACATCACCGAGTTCCAGATCCCAGCTGGCAAGGTGTACCTTTCGCCCATCATCGACTGCTTTGACGGCATGGTCATCAGCTGGTCCATCGGAACCCAACCAGATGCGGGTCTCGTCAACACCATGCTGGATGCAGCCATCGGAACCGTCGCCAACGGCGAGGAACGGCCAATCATCCATTCTGATCGCGGAGCCCATTATCGCTGGCCAGGCTGGTTAACCCGTATCAGCGAAGCAAGACTGGTTCGCTCCATGTCCCGAAAGGGTTGCTCGCAAGACAACGCCGCGTGCGAAGGGTTCTTCGGTCGGTTGAAGACCGAGCTCTTCTATCCACGAGACTGGAAGGTCATCACGATAGAGCAGTTCGTGGCAGAGGTGGACGCTTACATCCGATGGTACAATGAAACGCGCATCAAAATATCACTGGGATCACTCAGCCCGGTCGAATATCGTAAGAGCCTCGGCCTGAGCATTTAAAACAGTCCAAGTTTTTATCCGCACCCCCGC
>NZ_LMFB01000026.1 GCF_001426685.1 Rhizobium sp. Root483D2
CCAAACGGCAAAAGTGTCAGGGATGTCTCCGAACACATGTCAACTATGTCTCAAGGCCATACAGAGGGGAGGGTGTTGACCGAGCCGTGAGGTAACTATGGATCTCCCTCTTCTCCCCGGCGGGGAGAAGTGCGGAGCGGATGCGAGGCGATGAGGGGGTTTTTCCGCAGGCTCTGAGCGCGCCGCCCCCTCATCCGGCCCTTCGGGCCACCTTTTCCCCGCTGGGGAGAAGAGAGAGATAGAGAGAGAGAGAGAGCCGATGGCGCTCTGCGATGGTTGCTTTGCCGGGCGACGTGGTCTCTTCCCCGTGCGACGCTGTCCGGCAGGGGCTACCGGATCGGAATTATTTGCCTGCGGTGGAGGGGGACGGCTTTGGGGCGGTGGTTTCGCGGATCTGGCGCCATTCGTTTTCGAGGCGGTCGAACTGGGCCTGGGAGATTGGCTGGGCTGGCATGGGGGATCCTTTCACTGATGTCTGCACCTCGTATTTATGCAACGGGCGGAAACGCAGATGGGGCCGGAAGGTTCCACCCAAGGTTTGGGATGGCGGATGAAAAGTCCCGGATGGGATCAAAGTACTCGATCAGAGTTTATCGTCGTCGCCCGATGCGGATTTCGGCGCGGGGGACGCGTTGGCGCGCATCTGCTGCCAGGCATTTTCGAACCGGTCGAGGATGTGCTGCGGCACGGTCGAGCGGGTGGTGTCGGCCTGAATCTTGCTCTGAGCGTTCATAGGATCCTCCTCGATCACGGCACAATCATCGTGCTGGATTTCAGATTCCATATCTTAAAGACAAAGTAAATCAGGGCATTAAACAGTTTAAACGATTTAAATTGGTTAAATCGATTTAGAAGCACGACATTTTTGCAGGTCTTGCGACCGGAAACGGAGAATGAATGCCGATTGCGCGAAAAAGCTTCTTCGATGCGGTGCGGGTTTCGCTGTTTGGCGGCGTGTTGGAACAGGACCAGGTGACGGGACTGACGGCGATCCTGGATCGCGGCACGATCGGTGATGCGATCGACGACCGGTGGCTCGCCTATATGCTGGCGACGGCGCATCACGAGACCGGACGAACAATGCAGCCGGTGCGCGAAACTTTTGCCGCAAGCGACGGAAAAGCCGTTGCCCTTCTCGACGACGCTTTCAGGCGGGGACGGCTTGGATCGGTTTCCACGCCCTACTGGCGCCGCGACGCCGACGGCAAGAGCTGGCTGGGGCGCGGGCTGGTGCAGCTGACGCATAAGGTCAATTACGAAAAGATGTCGGTTATGACCGGGATCGATCTCGTCTCCCGGCCGGAGCGGGCGATGGACATGGATGTGGCCGTCGCTATCCTGTTCATCGGCATGCAGACCGGTGCCTTTACCGGACGAAAGCTCGGGCAGTATTTTTCAGCCGGCAAGGAGGACTGGACCGGCGCCCGGCGGATCATCAACGGCCGCGACCGGGCAGAGCTGGTGGCGGGATACGGCAGGCAATATCTGGCTGCGATCCTAAAGGCGCGTGCGCAGTAAAAAACAGGCGGTACCGGTTCCCGATTCAGGCCGCGTCGATGCGGCAATCAAGGATATCTCCCATGAAAAATCCATTCCGCCTGCCGTGGCGCCGCCCGGCAGAGAGCGCGCGCGAAACCAAGGCGGCGACGGGCTTCGCGGCCATCGCGCAGGAGGGGCGGGCGCACTGGACGGGACGGACCTATGGCGCGCTTGCCCGCGAAGGGTTCATGCGCAACCCGGTGGCGCACCGGGCGGTCAGGCTGATTTCGGAAGCGGCGGCGAACGTGCCGCTGCTGGTCTACGAGGGCGTGCAGGAGCGCAGCGCGCATCCGGTGATGGCGTTGCTGGCGCGGCCGAACGGGCGCATGGGCGGGCATGATTTTCTCGAAACGCTCTATGGCCATCTGCTGTTGTCCGGCAATGCCTATGTCGATGCCGCCGAGATCGGTGGCACGCTGCGCGAACTGCATCTGCTGCGGCCGGACCGGGTGCGCATTCTCGAAGGGCGCGACGGCTGGCCGGAGGGATACGAATACCGGGTGGGCGGCCTGGTCAGGCGGATTTCGGCTAATGAAGAGGGGCTCCTGCATCTCAGGCTTTTTCATCCCCTCGACGATCACCTGGGCTTTCCGCCATTGGCGGCAGCGCAGATGGCGCTCGATCTTTCCAACGCGGCAGCGACTTGGAACAAGGCGCTGCTCGACAATTCGGCCAGACCTTCCGGCGCTCTGGTCTACCAGCCAAAGGAGGGCGGCAATCTTTCGGCCGACCAGTACGACCGGCTGAAGAGCGAGCTGGAGGAAGGCTATTCCGGCCCGATCCGCGCCGGCCGGCCGCTGCTGCTGGAAGGTGGGCTCGACTGGAAGGCGATGGGGCTTTCGCCAAAGGACATGGATTTCGTCGAGGCGAAAAACGGGGCGGCACGCGACATCGCGCTCGCTTTCGGCGTGCCGCCGATGCTGCTCGGCATTCCCGGCGACAATACCTATGCCAATTACCAGGAGGCCAACCGGGCACTCTACCGGCTGACCATCCTGCCGATGGTTTTCCGCACCGCTGCGGCACTGTCCGGCTGGCTGTCCGGGCGGACAGGCGAGACGCTGAAACTGGTGCCCGATCTCGACCAGGTGACGGGGCTGACCGGGGAACGCAGCGAGGTCTGGGCGCGGATGAAGGACGCAGACTTTCTCACCGACGAGGAGAAGCGCCAGGCGGTGGGCTATTGAGGGCTATTGAGAGACACTTGCATTGCTGGTATTTTGTTATACGCCGTATAACAAATGGAGCCGATCATGGCCAAGCCCGTTCTCTCCGATCCGATCGCGCTGCGTCTGCCGGTCGATGTGCTGAAGGATATCGAGATCATCGCAGCCGCCTCCGAGCGATCCCGCAGCTGGGTGATGGTTCGGGCGATGCGGTATTATCTCGCCACGGAAGGCAAGGATGTTCTGGAGATAGAGCGCGCGCGAGAAAGCATGCGTCTAGGCCGTGGACTCATAACGATCTGATCCAAATTCTTACTGCTGCCAATTTGACGGCGG
>NZ_LMFB01000027.1:2500-5000 GCF_001426685.1 Rhizobium sp. Root483D2
TGGTGTTGTAGTTGGCGGATTGTTTGCCTTGTCTTATAGAGAAATAAAAGTTTGCATCGGCTCACATGAGCCTGATGCCTGTTCTGATTATCATTGTGAAGAGAAGATATGTCTGGAAGCTTCCAGGTGTTTTGCGCAATTCTTAAGGAATTGTTCGAGACGTCCGAGCCCAGTCCTGTTCAAGCTGTCGACGGTCTAGCCGATCCGAGACAGACCAGGGGCTGGAGAAGGTAGGAAGCTTGTTACTCAAGGCATGTTTGTTGTTGGTTGTTGGAACCATCAGGACTTCGAAGCTTTCGGGCCTCGGGGATTTTGGTGTTTCTGGCTGCCTCTGACGACATGTCGATGGATGTTGCCTGACCGCGCATCCCCGGACAGATCTCGAGAAGCTGGTCTTAATGATCCGGCCCCGAAGTGCACCGGCGTGCCTTCAGATGGGGAACGGATCGAACACGTTGATGGCATCATGAGATGGCCTGGTTGTAAAAGGTAACCGGGTTGGATTGGTGAGTAGTCGGTAGTGAGTGGTGAGTAGGATTTAGATCCTACTGGCTACTGACGAACACCTACTCACTTTCCTATTGATGAGCATTGGCAATGAGAACGATCAAGTGAAATAAGGGCAATTGGTGGATGCCTTGGCATGCACAGGCGATGAAGGACGTGATACGCTGCGATAAGCCGTGGGGAGCTGCGAATAAGCTTTGATCCATGGATTTCCGAATGGGGAAACCCACCTTAAATGCTTGGGAATCTGATGCGCCGGTGGCGCTGAGGGGATAGGAATTAGGCAGTAGGCAGTAGGGCAAGTCCCTATTGGCTAAGGCCTACTGGCTATTGCCTTTGTGCCTGCGGCACCTCAGGTTCCAAGCATTGTGATAAGGTATCTACACCTGAATACATAGGGTGTAAGAAGCGAACCCAGGGAACTGAAACATCTAAGTACCTGGAGGAAAGGACATCAACCGAGACTCCGCAAGTAGTGGCGAGCGAACGCGGACCAGGCCAGTGGCCTTGGGGAATAAAGTGGAACGGAATGGAAAGTCCGGCCGTAGCGGGTGATAGCCCCGTACATGTAGAACACCCAAGGTCCTTGAGTAAGGCGGGACACGTGAAATCCTGTTTGAAATTAGGGGGACCACCCTCTAAGCCTAAGTACTCGTGCATGACCGATAGCGAACAAGTACCGTGAGGGAAAGGTGAAAAGCACCCCGACAAGGGGAGTGAAATAGAACCTGAAACCGGTTGCCTACAAACAGTCGGAGCCCGCAAGGGTGACGGCGTACCTTTTGTATAATGGGTCAACGACTTAGTGTGACGAGCAAGCTTAAGCCGATAGGTGAAGGCGCAGCGAAAGCGAGTCTGAATAGGGCGTTCAGTTCGTCGCATTAGACCCGAAACCGAGTGATCTAGCCATGAGCAGGTTGAAGGTTGGGTAACACCAACTGGAGGACCGAACCCGCATCTGTTGCAATAGATTGGGATGACTTGTGGCTAGGGGTGAAAGGCCAATCAAACTCGGAAATAGCTGGTTCTCCGCGAAAACTATTTAGGTAGTGCGTCGACCGAATACCCTCGGGGGTAGAGCACTGGATGGGCTATGGGGACTCACCGTCTTACTGATCCTAACCAAACTCCGAATACCGAGGAGTACTAGTCGGCAGACACACGGCGGGTGCTAACGTCCGTCGTGAAGAGGGCAACAACCCTGACCTCCAGCTAAGGTCCCCAAGTCATGGCTAAGTGGGAAAGGATGTGAGGATCCCAAAACAACCAGGATGTTGGCTTAGAAGCAGCCATCATTTAAAGAAAGCGTAACAGCTCACTGGTCTAAATAAGGGTCTTTGCGCCGAAAATGTAACGGGGCTAAAGCCATGCACCGAAGCTGAGGATGACGACAAACCTTAGGGTTTGCGTTGTGGTAGCGGAGCGTTCCGTAAGCCTGTGAAGGGATACCTGTGAGGGGTCCTGGAGGTATCGGAAGTGCGAATGTTGACATGAGTAACGATAAAGGGGGTGAGAGACCCCCTCGCCGAAAGACCAAGGGTTCCTGCTTAAAGTTAATCTGAGCAGGGTTAGCCGGCCCCTAAGATGAGGCAGAAATGCGTAGTCGATGGGAACCACGTTAATATTCGTGGGCCTGGTGGTAGTGACGGATTGCGTAACTTGTTTGCTCTTATTGGATTGAGCAGGCGGGGAAGCGGTTCCAGGAAATAGCTCCACCGTATAGACCGTACCCGAAACCGACACAGGTGGTCAGGTAGAGTATACCAAGGCGCTTGAGAGAACTATGCTGAAGGAACTCGGCAAATTGCACGCGTAACTTCGGAAGAAGCGTGACCTCTTCGTACGCAAGTATGGAGGGGTGGCACAGACCAGGGGGTAGCGACTGTTTATCAAAAACACAGGGCTCTGCGAAGTTGCAAAACGACGTATAGGGCCTGACGCCTGCCCGGTGCTGGAAGGTTAAAGGGAGAGGTGCAAGCTTTGAACTGAAGCC
>NZ_LMFB01000028.1 GCF_001426685.1 Rhizobium sp. Root483D2
CTTCAATGAATCAAAATCAAACCGATTTGCAAACCCGATTTATGAGTGCGCGGCCTAGGCAAGACGCCCTATATCCATGCTCCAAAACCAAGCCATCCCCATCTGTTATTCACCGGGTCGACAGTATCGGTTTCATCCTTGTGGTTAGGCCACGGATCGGTTGGATGGTGGCGCTCCGGCTCTATCAGATGAGGAAATGGCGGGACGGGGCTGGACGGTTCGGTACCGGAATTAACTGGAAGCGTCATAGCGAATCCTTCTGTTTCCGAAGGTTCAACTCAATAACGTTTGGCAGGTTCCCCTGTTTGGCCCAGATTTTTTCAACTCAAATTACCGCGGATAATCAGATCGCGCACCAAGCGCCCGCGCCGAAAGTGACGGCAGCTTCACCAGTAGTAAGAGTCCTCATCGGCACAGCGTTCTGGGGACAACGCGCCATCCTTCGTTTCGCGCCACCAAACCTTGGCGACCGATCTCGAATAGTCATCAGCTTCCATGTCGAAGGCTCTGCGCCCCGCGCGATACCAAAGGCGCACTCGATCCTCAAACCTCGTGCAGAACTCTTTTTCAAACATCGGCAGAGGCTATCACGGAAGCTGCATCTAGCAAGTAGATTCCACGTGTCGTTCCCGTCCCTACACCGAGTTCGCGGGTCACGATGGCTCGCACTTCGAGATGACGCCGAAGCAGAGCCTCTCAATGGCGCTCACTGCGCATGAGCTCGCCACCAACGCTACCAAATACGGCGCACGACGCCGGCCGTGTCAGGATATCCTGGCATCTGGCGAAGGCCGCCGATGGACGACAGGATCTCAGCTTCGTTTGGCAAGAGTGCGGAGGGCCTTCTGTGTCCGAGCCTAAAACCAAGGCTTTCGGGTCGCGGCTTATCTCTCACGTACTTGCTGCAGATTTCTCCGGCGACGTACGGATCATTTAACCGTCTAGAGGCGTTGTATGCACACTAACAGCCAAACTCGGCTAGCTCGACGCAAAAATGTCTCGCTTTGTCTCCATTCAACGGGATCCGGCCAACCAGAAGCTTTCAGTCATGATTGCTCAACGTACCGCCGTCTTGGTTGTCGAAGACGAGGCCCTCGTTCGAATGGGCATTGTCGATGAACTGGAAAATGCGGGTTTCGAAGTGTTCGAAGCGGCGAATTCGGGTATTGCAATCGAGATTTTAATTGCCAATCCACGAATAGAATTTATGTTCACGGACATCGACATGCCCGGCGGAGTGGACGGTCTTAAGCTGGCAGCGTCGGTTCGGGACAAATGGCCGCCCATTACCATCATCGTAACGTCCGGTCTTCGCGCAGTCGGTGTTGAAAGCCTCCCGGTGCGGGCCCGGTTCATGCCGAAGCCGTACAATCCAGACGTCTTGGTCCGGTCCATCCGAGAGATGATGGCTCAATAATTCCAATCGTGCAGAATTTTCAGAGTGCCGCCTGGTTGTTCAGAGAAGCCTGCGTGATAGCGGTCGGCTAAGACCCTCGCAATTGCTCAAAGCGGCTCGGGAGTTGCGGATCGATCGCTTTCAAGGCGTGCGGCGCCGAAAAGATCTAGACGCAAATGCCCACCCACATCCCATACCCAAGATGCCATGACCGGTAGCAACAGTCTGGGATCGGACTGAGCCGAAATCGCTATGTACTGTCGCCCGGATGATGGGCCTGCGGTTCACTCACCTAATTGGCTGCCGCATGCTCTTTTGAGCGCCTGGCACGCACAGCTGCAGCGATGAAAT
This sequence comes from Rhizobium sp. Root483D2, assembly GCF_001426685.1. Taxonomy (GTDB): domain Bacteria; phylum Pseudomonadota; class Alphaproteobacteria; order Rhizobiales; family Rhizobiaceae; genus Pararhizobium; species Pararhizobium qamdonense. The sequence continues at coordinate 1,748 of NZ_LMFB01000028.1, forward strand.
TGCGTGACAGGCCGTGATAGAGCGGCTCGCGCGAGAGCACGCGCGACGTGACATATCCAAGCATCGAGACGGCCATGATCGGGATGACGGCCTGGTGATCGCCGGTCATTTCCAGAATGATGACGAAGGCTGTCATCGGGGCCTGGACGACCCCGGCGAAGTATCCGGCCATGCCGAGAATAGCCGCAAGCGCGATACTTGTTCCCAGTAGTGAGCCAACGGTGCTGCCGAAGCCCGCGCCGACGGCCAGCGACGGCGCGAAGATGCCACCTGGAATTCCTGACATCATAGACAGGAAGCTTGCAAGAAGTTTTTCGGCAAAAAACAGCGAATGCGTAGCATGACCCTCAATCGCGCCTCGGGCCTGCTCGTAGCTGGTGCCGTAGGTGTCGCCGCCGGAAACAATACCGATGATGGCGACGCCAAGACCGCATAGACCGGCAAGCAGAACCATGCGTTTGAGTGGCGCCGGTTGAGACCATCGGCGAATTCGGATGCCTGAGTATAGTGCCAACCCGCTGAACGCGGCGCCAAGCATACCGCCCCCGATCCCGCATACCGGCACCAGCACCCAATCCGTGATATTCGAAGGTGCGGCCGTCGCCGTGCCGAAATAGTTGTAACTGCCCGACAGGCCGAGTGCTGCAAGGCCCGACAGGATGACGGCCGTCAGCACAATCCCGTTGGCGCGTGACTCGTAGGCCCGGCTCATCTCCTCGATCGCAAAGACGATGCCCGCAAGCGGCGTGTTGAAGGCTGCTGCGATACCGGCAGCAGAGCCAGCTAGAATGAGGCCTCGGGCCTGCGCCATTCCGCCAAAGCGGGCTGCGGCCAACATGAAGGACGCGCCCACCTGAACTGTCGGGCCTTCTCGTCCGATCGAAGCACCGCAAAAAAGCCCAAGCACCGTCAAGACAATCTTGCCGAACGCAATACGGAGCGATAGGAGAGCCGAGCGGTCCGCTTCGTCATGCAAGTGCCTCGCAGCGATTGCCTGTGGAATGCCGCTTCCTTGGGAGTTTGGAAAGAGCGTGATCGCGAGCCAAGAGGACAAGATAAAGCCCAGCGGTGTCAAGACGAGCGGCAGGAGATGGGTCCAACTGCCCGATGTCGTAATCCCCGCAAAGGCCTTTTGCGCCATGTCGGCGATCCATGCGAACGCGACGCTCGTCACGCCGATTGCCAGCGCCCCGGTCCAAAAGACCAGGCGCGGCTTCCACAGCTTGAGCGATCCGCGAAACAGGCGCGAACGGCGGATGAGTTTGGAATTGCGATAGGAAAGGGGCATTCTGCTGGCCAAGTTTCAAGGGATCGCCTGCTTATCGGCTCAGCCGAACAATCATGCAAGCATTCAAGACGATCCCGAGATTGATTGTTGGACAGGAACCACCGCCGGCAAAAAACAGATTATCGGGTTGATCCATTTTCTGGTCTATAACTCGAGGCGCTAATATCGAGGTTCTGCTATTGACCTCGCCTGTTTAAATGGGATTCTGATGACATCACGTTGGGTCTGGTTTTTTGCAAAGGTCGCGCGGCGGATCTGGTTTCGAGCGACTCTGTTTTCCATCCTGGCCGTAGCCACCGCGTTGGTTGCCATCGTCGCCAGCCCTTTTATCCCGAGCGAGCTTCCAACCCGCATCGGTGCTGATGCCGTCGACAACATCCTCGGCATCATCGCTTCCAGCATGCTGACGGTCACGACATTCTCTCTCAGCACGATGGTGTCTGCCTATTCGGCGGCAACCAGCAATGTAACGCCGCGTGCGACAAAACTGGTGATGGAGGACAGCACGACGCAGAATGTTCTGGCGACATTCGTCGGTTCGTTCCTGTTCAGCCTTGTCGGTATCATTGCGCTCAGCACAGGAGCTTACGGCGATCGCGGACGTGTCGTGTTGTTTATCGTCACGATCGCTGTGATCGTGCTGATCGTCGTGACCCTGTTGCGCTGGATCGATCATCTCTCACGGCTTGGACGCGTCACGGAGACCACTGAGAGGGTAGAAAAAGTGACCATCGAAGCGATGCGCTCACGACATCAGCGTCCTTATCTCGGTGGTAGTAAATTGGCTGATGACAAGGACATCCCCTCCTATGCAACGCACGTCTTCATCGATAGGATCGGATATATCCAGCATCTGGACTCCGGCGCGCTGTCGCGCATTGCCACGGATGCGAAAGCGCGGATTTTTGTGCGGATGATTCCTGGACAGTTGGTCGAACCTACAATGCCGGTGGCATCTGTCGATATTGCTGGAGGCAATGATATAGAACAGACCCTTGCCTCCATCAGAGGATGCTTTTCGGTCGGGGATACCCGGTCCTATGATCAGGATCCACGGTTCGGCGCGTCAGTGCTATCCGAAATCGCTTCTCGCGCCTTGTCGCCTGCGGTCAACGATCCTGGAACAGCCATCGACGTCATCACGCGTGCAATGCGCGTTGTGGCCGTCTGGAACGAACGGGCGGACAAATCATCGCATACTGAAATCGAGTTTGATAACGTCTACATCCCGCCCATCCGTCTTGACGATATCTTTGATGATCTGTTCACGCCGATTGCACGCGACGGTGCTGCCCTCATTGAGGTCTGCCTTCGTCTTCAAAAAGCGCTTGGTGTTCTTGCTCGGTTTGATCAGCCCCGCTTTCGGGAGAATGCCATTCGGCATTCCAAGGAAGCGCTCTTGCGTGCCGAACTGGCGTTGACCCTTGAAAGCGACAGGCAACGGGTGAGGAACGTTGCGCAAAGCATCACTGATGCGGAATAGCCTGAGCGCCGCGCGTCGCCGCTCAAAGCACGATCAATGCCGTCGACGCCTGTCAAAAATTCTTATGCTGTTGCGCCTCGCCGCCCGAATATCGACAGCACGACCGCCCCCAGCACGCCTGACAGGACCGAACCCGCGAGTATCCCGATCTTGACCCGATCCCGAACACCAGGATCATCGAATGCCAAAAGGCCGATGAACAGGCTCATGGTGAAACCGATACCGCAGAGGAGGGCGGTGCCCGTCACCTGACCCCAGCTTGCCTGAGCCGGCAGATCCGCGACGCCAAGTTTCACCAGAACTGCCACCGTGCCAAGGACGCCAACCAGCTTGCCGAGCATCAGACCAGCAGCGATACCCATCGTCAGGTGCTCGGAAAACACCGACATGGAAATACCGGCAAAGGACACGCCAGCATTGGCAAATCCGAAAATCGGTACAATCACGAAGGCGACCGGCTTGTGTAGGAGATGCTCGAGCTTGTGCAGCGGCGATTCGTGATGGGCTGCTTCTGGTGTGCCCGGTGTGAGCTTCAGCGGGATCGTCAGGGCAAGAATGACGCCGGCCAGCGTCGCATGAATCCCTGATGCGAATACGAGCACCCACAGGACTGCACCTAGCACAAGGTAACGCCAGAGCGCCTTGACACCCATCCTGTTGAAGATGATCAGATTGCCAACCACGATGCCTGCGCCGGCAAGGGAAAGCAGATTGAGGTCGGCCGTGTAGAAGATCGCGATGACGATCACCGCGCCGAGGTCGTCGATGATGGCCAGCGCTGCGAGAAAAATCTTGAGCGAAGCCGGGACACGGCTTCCGAGAAGAGAAAGCACGCCAAGCGCGAAAGCGATGTCGGTTGCCGTGGGAATAGCCCATCCGCGCAACGCTGCCGGATCGTTCCAGTTCGCAATCGGGATCGGCGGCTCTACGGTCACCACTCGCGGCGCAACCCGGCGATCTCGCTGCGCCTCCGGCCTCCGGATGCGAAGGACACCATCAGGATCTCGCGGTCGAGGAGATCGCGCGGCAGGGTAGGCGAAGGCTCCGTTAAGACAACGCTACTTGGTCAACGTCGAACAGTGTGCCAGTCGCCGGTGCAAAGTCGATGGCTCATTCGGGGCGACCACCTTAAAAACGTGGTTGCGAAGGTTCTCATCGATATCGGGACACGCCGTGACTGGGATCGCTCGCCCGCCGCTGCGGATCTCAAAGGTGCTGGCTCAAGGCATCGAAAAACATACCATCGGCATCGAAGGCCTGCCACAACCAGTATTTCTGCCTTTGATCGCAACGACCATTTCGTCGAGATGCCACCTATCGGCAGACTGCCCCTGGACCGATGACGGAGGATGGGGGCAAATTCCGGGCCGTATTTGGGGTTCCATTCCGCAACTGTCGGAACGAAACTCCAGTGCCGCGCTCATCCAGCAGATCTTCTACATAACACAGGCTCAGCGGAAACCGAAGATAGAGCCACACCGCATGCGCTATCATCTCTCAGCAAAAGCGGTGGCGCTTGTAGTGGGGCCTCGTAAGACCGGTCGACGGTTTCGGGTTTATGCCGGTGAACACCGGCTTTTGAATGTTAAGGCTACGCTACGCGTGTCTTTGCATTTTTCACGATTCCGGTAGGATTCGGAAACGTACTATTGACACGGCTAAAGGGGCGGATATTCTGTTATAAGAATACATATTGCATAATAATGGAACACTCGGGAGCTCTAGCATGAAAATGATGACCGCACTCTTATTGGGAACGGCACTTACAGTCCTTCCATCCAGCCTGTTTGCGCAGGAGAAGGGCGGCATCGTCAACGTCGCCACGATCGGCGAGCCGCCGACGCTCGACCCGATGTCGTCGACCGCCGATCTCGTCGGTATCGTCACACAGCATATTTTCGAAACGCTCTACACATTCGACAAGAACTGGAAGGTCACCCCGCTTCTGGCCGAGATCCTGCCGGAAATCAGTGCCGACGGCAAAATCTACACGATCAAGCTGCGCAGCGGCATCAAGTTTCATGACAATACCGACATGACTTCCGAGGATGTGGTCGCCTCTCTTCATCGGTGGGAGAAGATCGCCTCGCGCGGCAAGCAGGTGGCTGGCTTCATCACCGCCATCGAGGCTGTCGATCCTGCCACCATCAAGATCACGCTGACGCAGCCCTATGCGCCGCTGGCCTCGCTGCTCGCCTTCAACAATTCCGCCGCCATCATCATCCCGTCTGAAAAGCAGGATGATGTGATGAAAGATTTTATCGGCACCGGTCCCTATATGCTGAAAGAGCGTAAGGCTGACCAGTATATCCAGCTGACCCGTTTTGACGGCTACACGTCGCGCGACGGCGAGAGCGATGGTTACGGCGGCGCCCGCCACCAGTATCTCGACGAAATCCGTTTCGTTCCCGTTCCCGATCCGAACACGCGCGTCGAAGCTGCCGTCTCCGGCCAGTACGATTATGTGGACTCCATCCCGGTCGAATCCTTCGACAAGATCAAGGCCGCCGCCGCAACGCAGCCGATGATGCTGAAGCCTTTCGGCTATCCGGTCTTCGTCTTCAATACGGCAGAGGGTGTCAGCAAGAACGTTGCCGTGCGCAAGGCTATCCGTCAGGCGCTCAGCATGGAAGACATGATGGCGGCTGCTTTCGGCAGCCCGGATTTCTTCTCGCTTGACGGTGCGATCTATCCCGAGGCCTATTCCTGGCATACCGAAGCGGGCACAGACGGTGCTTATAATGTCGCTGATCCGGAAGGGGCCGCAGCAGCGCTGAAGGCAGCCGGTTACAAGGGCGAGCCACTGCGCATTCTGACCAGCCGCCAGTATGAGTTTCACTACAAGATGGCTCAGGTGGCGGCGGAATATCTGAAGCTTGCCGGCTTTACCGTCGACATGCAGGTTGTCGATTGGGCGACGCTGACCCAGCGCCGGGCTGATCCAAAGCTGTGGGACATCTACATCACACACAGCCCCTTCCTGCCGGAACCGGCGCTGATCGGTTCGCTCTCCACCAGCTCGCCGGGCTGGTGGGACACGCCGGCCCGCAAGGCGGCCGTGGATGCGTTCACGGCGGAAGTCGATCCCGACAAGCGCGTCGCGCTGTTCGCCGACGTCCAGAAGGCGATCTATGACGATGTCGCCTTCATGAAGATCGGCAACTTCAATGCGGTCGCAGCCAAGTCGACCAAGCTCGAAGGTGTCGATCCGGCTCCGTGGCCGTACTTTTGGAACGCATCGATCGCGAAATGATCATTCGATAAAGGACGGATAAAGGACGACACCGGCTCACCAGGGCCGGTGTCCGCTCCGGTGCTGCAGGCTCCCGGCGCATAAGGATCAGGCTTTCATGATACGGTACATTTTCCAGCGCCTCTTCGGAATGTTCGTCGTGATGTTTCTCGTCGTCACGATCGTCTTCGTGATCGTGCGCGTGACGCCCGGCGACCCGGCTGCAGTCATGCTCGGGCCAGACGCCACCTCCCAGGATATCGCCGACCTGCGCACCCAGCTCGGCCTCGACCGCTCGCTCGGCGTTCAATACCTCTACTATATGGGGCAGTTGCTGCGGGGGGATCTCGGCCAGTCGATCTTCCTCAACATGCCGGTGACGTCGGCACTGTTCGACCGGGCCGAACCGACTTTTTTCCTCACCTTGTTCTCGCTGCTGATCGCCAGCGCCATCGCCCTGCCGATCGGCATCTATGCAGCCTACCGCCGTGGCTCGATTTTCGATCAGGCGGCGACCGCACTCGCAATGCTCGCCGCCAGCATTCCGAGCTTCTGGCTCGGCCTGATCATGATGCAGGTCTTCGCCGTCCGGTTCGATCTGTTCCCGGTGTCGGGTTATGGCGGGCCGGGATCGACCTTTTCGGAACGGATGTATCATCTGGCACTGCCCGCCTTTGCGCTCGGGATCGTCTCCTCGGCGCTGGTGTTGCGATTTACCCGCGCCTCGATGCTCGACGTGCTCGGCGATGATTATATCCGGACTGCGCGGGCCAAGGGCCTGATCGAGCGCCGCGTCATCCTCAAGCACGCGCTGAAGAATGCGCTGATCCCGATCCTGACGGTCATCGGCCTGACGGCGGCGGTTCTCGTCTCCGGAGCGGTGGTGACCGAGACCGTGTTCGGCCTGCCGGGCATCGGCAACCTGGTGGTATCCGCCGTGCTCCGGCGCGATTATCCGGTCATTCAGGGCGCGCTGCTGGTCATCGCTGCGCTCTACGTCCTGATCAATTTTGCCATCGACATGCTTTATCTGCTGGTCGATCCGAGGGTGCGTTACTGATGACAGCAATCGTCTCCAAACCGGCGCTCAGCGAGCGCAACAAATTCATCCGGCGATTGCTGAAGCGCAAGACGGTGGCATTCGGACTGATCGTGCTGACGATCTTCGTACTTCTGGCTATCTTCGCGCCGCTGATCGCGCCCTATTCCCCGTCGAAACTGTCGATCATCAACCGGCTCAAGCCACCAAGCGGCACCTTCATCTTCGGCACGGACGAATTCGGCCGCGACGTGTTTTCGCGGACGATCTATTCGGCGAGGCTGTCTTTGCTGGTGGGTGCTGCCGTCGTGACGCTGTCTGCCCTGATCGGCGTAACGCTCGGGCTGATCGCAGGGTTCTTCAAGCAGTTCGACGCACCGATCGCCCGGTTGATCGACGCAATGATGGCCTTTCCGGACATTCTCCTCGCCATCGCTCTGGTCGCAGCTCTTGGGCCGTCGCTGACCACCGTCATCATCGCGCTCAGCATCGTTTATGCGCCCCGCCTGGCCCGGATCGTCCGCGCTTCGACGCTGGTGATCCGCGAGCTTCCTTACATAGAGGCGTCGCGGGCGCTGGGCATTTCGACCCGGCACATCATGACCCGGCATGTGCTGCGCAACCTCCTGTCGCCGATCCTCGTGCAGGGCACCTTCCTGTTTGCGAGCGCCATGCTGGCGGAGGCCGGCCTCTCGTTCCTCGGCCTCGGCGTCAGCCCGGAAATTCCCACCTGGGGAACGATGATTTCCGCCGGGCGGCAATATATCGGCCAGGCCGACTGGATGACCCTGTTTCCGGGCTTTGCCATCATTCTCTCCGTGCTGTCGCTGCAGATGGTTGGCGACGGACTGCGCGATCTTCTCGATCCAAGACTTCGAAAGGACTTATGAATCATGTCTTCCGGAAATGAGGCGAAGGGGCCTGTGCTTCTCGCCAACGTCAAACCCATGGCTTTCGGTGCCGGCGCACCAAACGGCCCGATCGACATTCTCATCAATGCGGATGGCCGTATTGGCGAAATCGGTCCGTCGCTAGCGGTATCCGCCGGTATCCAGCGTATTGACGGCAAGGGTGCGTGGATTTCGCCCGGCTGGATCGATCTGCACGTCCATATCTGGCACGGCGGAACCGATATTTCGCTGCGTCCATCCGAATGCGGCGCCGAGCGTGGCGTCACCACGCTGGTCGATGCCGGCTCTGCCGGTGAAGCCAATTTCCATGGCTTTCGCGAGTATATCATCGAGCCGTCGCGCGAGCGCATCAAAGCCTTCATCAATCTCGGCTCCATCGGCCTTGTCGCCTGTAACCGCGTGCCGGAACTCAGAAGCATCCAGGACATCAACCTCGATCGCATCCTGGAGGTCTATGCCGAAAACAGCGAGCATATCGTCGGCATCAAGGTGCGGGCGAGCCACGTTATCACTGGCTCCTGGGGCGTAACGCCGGTCAAGCTCGGCAAGAAGATAGCCAAGATCCTCAAGATACCGATGATGGTGCATGTCGGCGAACCGCCGGCGCTCTACGACGAAGTGCTCGAAATCCTCGGCCCCGGCGATATCGTCACCCATTGCTTCAACGGCAAGGCCGGCTCGAGCATCATGGAGGACGAGGACCTGTTCGATCTGGCCGAGCGGTGCGCCGGAGACGGCATCCGGCTGGATATCGGCCATGGCGGCGCGTCGTTCTCGTTCAAGGTTGCGGAAGCGGCGATCAAGCGCGGTCTCCTGCCCTTCTCGATCTCGACGGACCTGCACGACCACTCGATGAACTTCCCGGTCTGGGACCTGGCGACGACCATGTCGAAACTGCTGGTGGTCGGCATGCCGTTCGAAAAGGTGGTGGAAGCCGTCACCCAGGCACCGGCATCGGTCATCAAGCTTCCGATGGAAAATCGCCTCGCTGTCGGCGAACGTGCCGATTTCACCATCTTCGATCTCGTCGATTCCGATATCGAGGCGACGGATTCGAACGGCGACGTCTCGGTGCTCACCCGGATCTTCGAGCCGCGCTACGCTGTCATCGGCGCCGAGGCGATCACCGCCAGCCGCTACATTCCCCGCGCCCGTAAACTCGTGCGCCACAGCCACGGCTATTCCTACCGGTAGCCGTGCCGTTTCTTGAAGCCTTAGCAGGACACAGGAGTTCGCGTGAACAGTTCCACAGCAACCGCCGCAAGTCCCGGCTCGCCCGCCGAGCGGCTGGCCTCGCTCGGCCTCACGTTGCCGCCGCCGCCGCCGCCGATCGCCAATTTCGTCACGCATGTGCGCGAAGGCAATCTGATTTATCTCTCCGGTCAGGGACCGCGTGAGGCCGATGGCTTTATGCACAGCGGCAAGGTGGGGATCGGCGGCGTCAGTGTCAGCGACGCCTATGGCCATGCGCGGCTGACCGGTATCAATCTACTGGCGGTGCTGCAGGACGCGCTTGGAGATCTTGCGCGGGTGCGGCGCGTCGTCAAACTGCTCGGCATGGTCAATGCGGAACCTGATTTCGAGGATCATCCGAGCGTGATCAACGGCTGCTCCGATCTCTTCATCGAGGTCTTTGCAGACGCCGGGCATCATGCGCGCTCGGCTGTCGGCTTCGGGTCATTGCCCGGCAACATCACCGTCGAGATCGAAGCGATCGTCGCCCTTTACGACTGAGGAACCACCCGGCATGTCAATGGCTGCGCCAGCCCATCAAGGTTTCGATCCGTTCCGCCGACGCGCGGACATGGGACGTGTAATGCGTTTCGTCGGAAAAAGCCTTCTGCTCCGGCAGGACGATGGAGATCGTGGCAACGCACTGGCCTTCGCGGTCGCAGATCGGCGAGGCAATGCAGGCAACAGCATAGTCGGATTCGCCGGCCTGGATGGAAAGCCGGGCCTGCATGGCGTCCGCCGCAGCCGCCGCCAAGGTTGCCGGATCGACATCGGCGCGGCCGGTAGGAGACGAGCGCGCACAGCGCTTGAAAAGCTCGAGGCGTTCATCATCCGGCAGATGGCCGACCAGAAGGCGGCCGGACGCGGTCCAATTCAAGGGAACCCGGGTTCCCACCCGCGAGGTGACCTGAAAGTGACTGGGGCCGGCTGCCATCGCCAGCACCAGCATATGATCGCCGTCGCGGCCGCAGACCTGGACGGTTTCCCCGGACTGGCGGCAAAGATCGTGCATCTCGTGGGTCGCGACATTCATGAAATCGAGCGAGCGGGCATAGGCCAGACCGTAGTGATAAAGCCTTGCACCAAGCCAGATCATGCTGTCGGCATCGCGTGTCAGAAGGTTCTTTTCAACGAGATCGTCGATGATTACGTAGACTGTGGACAGCGGTGCGCCGATAGCCTTGGCGATCGCGTAGGCGCCGGCAGGCGCGCCGGTCTCATAGAGGTAGTCGAGGATCTGCAGGGTCCGGTCGATGCCGCTGACGCGCGAACGCTTTTCGCCTTTGGCATTATCCAGGACGGCGGTGGAAACGGGCTGGGTTTTGGTATCCAAGAGAAAAGCTCACATTGCGATTTTGTCTCGTTATTACATTATTATGGCATAGCTGTCGACTGCCAGAAGACGACGTCTTCGAATTGTGACAGCGGAATTTTTGGAGAAGACAATGCCCACTAAAGACATCCGCACATCGCTTGGCCTGCGTCCGGTCATCAACGTTTCAGGCACGATGACCAGCCTCGGTGCATCCATCGTGGTTCCGGAGGCGGTCGCTGCGATGACGTCGATCCTGCCGCAATTCGTCGAGATGAACGATCTGCAACGCAAGGCCAGCGCCATCATCGCGCGGCTGACCGGCAGCGAAGCGGGTTTCGTCACGGCATCGTGCGCCGCAGGTATCAGCCTTGCGGTGGCAGGCACGATCACCGGCAGCGATTTGCTGGCGATCGAAAAGCTGCCGGAGGCCAGCACTGGGAAAAACGAAGTGCTCGTACAGATGGGCCATGTCGTCAGCTACGGCGCGCCGGTCGATCAGTCCATCCGGATTGCCGGAGGCAAGACCGTGATGATCGGTCAGGCCACCTCGACGCATCGTTACCACATGGAAAATGCCATCACCGACAAGACGGCGGCGGCTCTTTACGTCGTCTCGCATCATGTGGTTGATTACGGTCTGTTGAAACTCAAGGAGTTCGTAGAAATCGCCCATGCCAAGGGCGTGCCTGTGATTGTCGATGCGGCATCGGAATATGACCTGCGCATCTTTCTCGAACAGGGCGCCGATATCGTGCTCTATTCGGGCCACAAGTTCCTCGGCGGGCCAACCTCCGGCATCGTGGCCGGCAAGAAGGAGCTGGTTCGCAACGCCTTTCTTCAGAACATGGGGATCGGCCGCGGCATGAAGGCCGGCAAGGAGAGCGTCTACGGCGTCATGGCCGCACTCGAAGCCTGGGAAACGCGCGATCACGGCGGCATCCGCGCCCGCGAAACAAGCTACCTGCATCTGTGGCGCGACACGCTGGAGGGCCGTCCCGGGGTCCAGGCGCTCATCGAACCGGATCCGACCAACAACCCGCTGGACCGAATGCGCGTCATCATCTCGGCGCCGGAGGCCCATATCACCGCCTGGGATCTTGCCGATGCGTTGGCGCGCGGCACGCCGCCGATCATCGTGCGCGATCATGAGGTCGAACACCGCTATTTCTATCTCGATCCCTGCAACCTGCATCCCGGTCAGGAGGCGGTCGTTGCCCGCCGTCTTGCGGAAGAACTCGACAAGGCCCGGGCCTCGAACGAGATCATTGCCACGCCGCTGGAAAACCGCAGCAAGCACCGTTTCGACGGCGCCCTGCGCTGGCCGGATTGATCCGACCGCTTCGAAACCCAACCAAGGATTCCGCCATGGCCAGCTCACCCGCCCACAAGATCGACCCCGCGCAGCCCGTTCTGTCGGTGGAGAACCTGACGACATCGTTCATGGTCGACGGGGAGTGGAAACCGGTCGTGCGCAACGTCTCGTTTGCGGTCGCCCCTGGAGAAACGGTGGCGATCGTCGGGGAGTCCGGCTCGGGCAAGAGCGTCACCTCGCTGTCGATCATGCGGCTGCTGCAGGCCGATACCAGCCGCATCGAAGGCAGCGTCATGCTCGATGGGCGCGATATCCTGAAACTGCCGGAAAGCGCGATGCGCAAGGTGCGCGGCAACGATGTGGCGATGATCTTTCAGGAACCGATGACGAGCCTCAATCCGCTCTTCACCATCGGCGACCAGATTTCCGAGGCGCTTCTCTGCCACTCGGCAATCAGCAAGCGCGATGCGAGGGCCGAAACCATCCGGCTTTTGGAAAAGGTACGCATTCCCGCCGCCGCCTCCCGTTTCGATGAATATCCGCACCGGTTCTCCGGCGGTATGCGACAGCGTGTGATGATCGCCATGGCACTTGCCTCCCGGCCGAAGCTGTTGATAGCCGACGAGCCAACAACGGCGCTTGATGTCACCATCCAAGGGCAGATCCTTGATCTCATCAAAACCCTGCAGGAAGAGGAGGGCACCTCCGTTCTGTTCATCACGCACGATATGGGCGTCGTTGCCGAAATTGCCGACCGGACTGTGGTGATGTATCGCGGTGAACAGGTGGAAACCGGCGCTACAAGCGACATATTCTTTCGTGCACAGCATCCCTATACGCGGGCGCTTTTGTCCGCCGTTCCCGTGCTTGGCTCGATGAACGGCAACGATCGGCCGATGCGCTTTCCAATCGTCGATCCGGCGACCGGAGTGTCAGATATCCCGATGCAGACGGCCGATACGGTGGCGTCCGGCAAACGACCGGTGCTAGAAGTCAGGAACCTCACAAAGCGTTTCGACATTCATTCCGGACTGTTCGGCAGGCTGACCAGCCGTGTTCACGCCGTCGAAAACGTCTCCTTCGATCTGCACGCTGGCGAAACCCTGTCGCTGGTGGGTGAATCTGGTTGCGGCAAATCCACCACCGGCCGCGCCATCATGCGGCTGATCGAGCCACAGGCGGGTTCCGTCCGGGTCGATGGCACAGAAGTGCTGACGCTGGACAAGAACGGCATGCGCGAGATGCGCCAGAGCGTCCAGATGATCTTCCAGGACCCATTCGCCAGCCTTAATCCGCGCATGCGTATCGGGGCGGCGATTGCCGAGCCCTATATCGAACACAAGATGGGATCTGAGAAACAGGCGCGCGATCTGGTGGCCGATCTGCTGGTCAAGGTCGGGCTGACCGCCGACATGGCATCGCGGTATCCGCACGAGTTTTCCGGCGGCCAGCGCCAGCGCATCTGTATCGCGCGGGCGTTGGCACTCGATCCCAAGGTGATTGTGGCTGATGAAAGTGTCTCGGCGCTCGACGTGTCGATCAAGGCGCAGGTGATCAATCTGCTGCTCGACCTGCAGCATAGCCTCAACCTTGCCTTCCTGTTCATCTCTCATGACATGGCCGTCGTCGAACGCGTCAGCCACCGTGTCGCTGTGATGTATCTCGGTGAAATCGTCGAAATCGGCCCCCGCGCTGCCGTCTTCGGCAATCCGCAGCATGCCTATACCAAGAAGCTCATCTCGGCAGTGCCAATCCCGAATCCGGACCGGCGTCGCGAAAAAGGTCGGATCAGCAACGACGAGATAAAAAGCCCGATGCGGCCAGCAGACTACAAGGTCGTGCCAATTCAATACCGCGAAGTTTCGCCGGGGCATTTTGTAGCTTACTGATGATAATGGTATTTGAGGCGAAGCGACGGGGTATTGTGGCATCCGGATGCCTAAGCCATGGTCTTTGCGTAGCGGTACCCCAGAGTCAGCGGTTTGGTTCCCTTCAAGGCGGGGTAATCAATCACTTCTACAGGCTCCCATGTATAAATATCTAAGGGACGATCTTCGTCTAGGCCGTGGACTCATAACGATCTGATCCAAATTCTTACTGCTGCCAATTTGACGGCGG
>NZ_LMFB01000029.1 GCF_001426685.1 Rhizobium sp. Root483D2
GCCCAGCCAAATGTGTAAAGCATGTCTCCGAACACCTGTCAGGGATGTCTCCGGGCTTTACACCCTCGAGGGGGAGGGTCGGAGCAAAGCTCCGGGGTGGGGTGACAGCCCAGAATTCGTGGTTCCCTTCCAGCACTCGTGGCCCCGCCAAAAGCACGCGGCCCCGCCAAAACCTCTTGCCCCCAAAGCCCGCGCCCCCTCATATCCCCCGCACCCGCGGCTCGCCGCCACCGTCCAGCATCAGCGCCGTCAGCGCCCAGACCAGCGCATCCAGCCGGTCCGGCGAACGGCCCGACGACAATCCGTCCGGCCCGAAATCACACATCTGGTCCTCGAGCGCTGGAAACGATCCGGCATGCACCACCCGGCCCTGCTCGTAGAGCGCGGCCACCGGTTCTGCCCGCAGCCATTTGCCCCGCGATGCCCTGACCTGCGTCACCGGCAGTTGCGCATCGATGCCGCGCAGCACCGCCGACACCATGTCGCCGCCCTGGTTGACCTCGGCGACGATCCGGTCTGCATCGAACCGCCTATAGGCGCGAACAACAGCACCCGCCCATCCGGCCGGACTTGCGCCCTCGACCGAGCAATCGGACAGCACGACGCCGCGTCCGCTCCGGTCCAGCCCCGCCACGATGATGCCGCAACAGGAGCCCTGCCCCATGCCGGCCGGCGGATCGACGGCCACGACAATGCGGTTAAGCGGTCCGGTATCGCGCAGTTTCAAAGCCTCGATGGCGGCGCGCGACCAGAGCGCGTCCTCGCGGTCCTCGATCATCTCGCCGTCAAGTTCCTGGCGCCCCAGCCGCGTGCCGCCGTAGCGTCCGGCCATGGCGGCGAGAAATCCCGGCGCCAGGTTACCGGCATTGTCGCTGGTTCTGATCCGGCACGTCCTCGTGCCGGGATCGGCGATCAGCGCTTTGAGAACCGGCACCGGCCGTGGCGTCGTCGTCACCAGCGCGCGCGGATGATGCCCGAGCCGCAGCGCAAATTGCAGCATGTCGAAGGTTTCCTGCCCGTGTTTCCATTTGCCCAGCTCGTCGCACCAGGCATAGTCGAATTGCGGCCCACGCAGGCTTTCGGGGTCTTCGGAGGAAAAGATCTGCGCCACCGTGCCGTTCGGCCAGACCAGCCGCCGCCGCGAAGCCTCGAAATCCGGCCGGTTGCTGCGGGCAATCCGGCAGATGCCGGACACGCCGTCGATCATCACCTCGCGCGCATCCCCCAGCGTCTCGGCCACCAGCGCGATCCGCAATCCCGGCCGCGCTGCCTTGCCGGCCGCCAGGCCCTGCACCCATTCCGAGCCCGCCCGCGTCTTGCCGGACCCGCGCCCGCCCATCAAAAGCCAGACCCGCCAATCGCCATTTGGCGGCCTTTGTTCGTCCCGGCCAGTCGTGTTCCAGTCGCGGATATAGGCCGCAAGCATGAAAAACCGCGCGCTGCGGGTCGCCCCGGCTGCAGCGGAAAGCTCCCCGTCCAGACCGTTGCCGCCGCTGCCGGACCGGCAATCCGTACTGGACGTCTCTCCAGCCCCATCCGGCCCAGCCCCATCTGGCCCAGCCCCATCCGGCATCGCCGCTCCGCCAACGGGTGCGTTCGCATCGTGCGCAAATCCCTGCACAGCTGCGGCTGGCGGAGCAAAATCCCTGGCCTCCAGCGCCTCCTGTTTCCCGGCATCCGCAGCACTGCCCGTTTCATTCATCAAGATGCTGGTCGCTTTCGCGTTCTTCGCTCGCAGCGCATTCACGCGGTTCAGACAGAGATCGCGCTTGAGCGTTCTTTTCCATCTGGCGCAGGACAGCCTTCGCCGCCTGGCGATCCGCGCGGGGCTGTACCGTCGCTCGTGGCTCCTGCGCCACAAGCAGCAGGGCCGCCGGGCCCGCCGCTGGCACTATATTTGGCGAAGAGCTCCCGTGCCCGCCGTTCAACGCGCTGATCGACTTCCGCAACGAACGCGTTGTAGCTGGCCTCGTCGAAGGTGGTCTCTGCCAGTGTCTGCCGGTCATGCGCAATCGTCCTTTGCAGGCTGTCGATCTTTTCCAGCGTCCGCACGATCACCGACATCGCCTCGATGCTCGCCTTGGCGTCCGCCTGGATCAGCTTGCGGTCGATCTCAACGCCTGCAGCGTCCGCCCTGTCATCGGAAAGCCGCCGCAGCTTTTGAAACTGCAGCATCTGCTCGCGCAGCTCCTGCGTCATGGCGTTCAGCATGTCCTGCAGCGCATCGAGCGGCGACACGGCCTGCGCCTTGGTCTCCAGGATCACCCGCCGGGCAATATCCTCAAGTTCCGCATCCTCCTCAACGCCCCCACAATAAACCGGCGCCTTCGGCCACAGGCCAAACAGCGCCGGATCGAAATCCAGCTCAAACGCCATAACCATGTCCTTGAATCGAACCCTCCCCTTGAGGGGGAGGGTCGGAGCAACGCTCCGGGGTGGGGTGACCCCACAAAAACAAATCTCAGACTGAAGCAGTAAAACCAACAGTCTGCCTCCCTCTTCTCCCCCACGGGGAGAAGGTGCCCGAAGGGCGGATGAGGGGGCCACACGCCCAGAATCCCCCGGAACACCCACCGAAGCATCCCGCTTAACCCAGTTTTCCGACTGTGCCATAACCCTATCAAACGACCGTCACGCCGTCAAGGATTATTTTCCTACTAGGATTATTTTCCCGAATTTGCGCTATCCGGGATGCGTGTTACACTTTCGAAATGAGAACCGAGGACCTGGAAAAGCGGGCTTTGGGCCTGCCCGGCGCCGTTGAGAGCGCTCATTTCGGCAAGCGCGATTTTCGCGTCGGCAACCGCATCTTCATGTCGCTTCCGGAAGCCGGCCGCGCCGTCGTCAAATTCACGCCGGACCAGCAGAAACTCTTCCTGGAAACCGAACCTGGCCTGTGTGCCGCCGTTCCCGGCGGCTGGGGCGCAAAGGGCTGGACCTCGGTCTATTTCATGGACGCCGACGATGATATCGTCTGCCATGTGATGGACACCGCCTGGCGCAATGTCGCGCCAAAAACTCTTTTGAAATCAACAGTTTTAGCGCAGTAGTCCTTAGCGTTCTGAGTGCTCGCCCACCGTCAGCGGCCAGGTCACCAGATAATCCTCCAGCTCTTCCACATCCACATCGTCTTCCGATACCGTGCGTCCGCGCACCGAAATCCCCGCCTGGTGCACGGTCTCCGGATCGCCCGAGACCAGCGGATGCCACCAGTAGAGGTCGATCCCGTCGCGCACCAGCCGGTAGCCGCAGGTCGGCGGCAGCCAGCTGAGCGTCGCCACCTCGTCCGGCGTCAGCTGGATACAGTCCGGCACCGTCGCCTGCCGGTTGGGATAGTCCCGGCAGCGGCAGCTCTCGCCGTCGAGCAGCGTGCAGCCGACATTGGTCCAGGCGATTTCGCCCGTGTCCCAGTCTTCCAGCTTGTTGAGACAACAGAGCCCGCAACCGTCGCAGAGGCTTTCCCACTCGGCGCCCGTCATCTCGGCCAGCGTTTTTGTCTTCCAGAAGGGCTGTTCGCCCATGCGCTTTATTCTTCCATCTGTTGGATTTCGGCGACAATTTTACAAAACATTGCCGGTTTTTTAAGGCTCATTATCGATATCGGCGTAGAATAGAAACCCGGCCCATGCAAATATCGGCCCTGCATAAATCCTGAAACCGAAACCGGTTTAAGGATAAAATCATGCAGCCGGTATAAAACGCTGCAGCGAACCTCACTGCGCCGTAGGATGCATGGCGCTGTAGAACTTGAAGCCACCAGGATGCGATCGCGTTGCAGGATCCAAGCCAAAAAGACAGCCCGAACCCGGAAAACGGCGCGCCTGCGGACACCAGTCCGAGAAAGCGCCATATCCTGTTGCGCATCGATTCGTGGATCGATTCCACCGTCTGGAATGCCGGTTTCCGGCTCGGCGTCTGGTGGGAGGATATCACCATCTTCTTCCGCCGCTTTCGCGTACGCGGCTGGAAAAGGGCGGTTTTCGAGGTGCTCGGCGAAGGCATGACCTGGGGCACCGCCGGTGCCGTGCTGATGCTGGCGCTTGCCCTTCCCGCCTTTGAAGACACCAAGGGAAACTGGCGGGCGCAGAGCGATTTCGCCGTCACGTTCCTGGATCGCTACGGCAACGAGATCGGCCATCGCGGCATCATCCACGAGGATTCCGTGCCGATCGACGAGCTGCCGGATACGCTGGTCAAGGCGGTGCTGGCAACGGAAGACCGCCGCTTCTTCGATCACTACGGCATCGATTTCCTGGGCCTGACCCGCGCCATGACCATCAATGCGCGCGCCGGCGGCGTCGTCCAGGGCGGCTCGACGCTCACCCAGCAGCTGGCGAAAAACCTGTTCCTGTCGAACGAGCGCACCATCGAGCGCAAGATCAAGGAAGCCTTCCTTGCCGTCTGGCTGGAATGCAACCTGTCGAAAAAGGAAATCCTGCGGCTTTACCTCGACCGCGCCTATATGGGCGGCGGCACGTTCGGGGCGGCGGCGGCGTCGCAATTCTATTTCGGCAAGAACATCACCGATATCAACCTGGCGGAAAGCGCCATGCTCGCCGGCCTGTTCAAGGCGCCGGCCCGTTATGCCCCGCATGTCAACCTTCCCGCCGCCCGCGCCCGCGCCAACGAGGTCTTGACCAACCTCGTTCAGAGCGGCCTGATGACCGAGGGACAGGTGATCGCCGCGCGCCTCAACCCGGCCACGGTCATCGACCGTGCCGAAGTCAGCGCCCCCGATTTCTTCCTCGACTGGGCCTTCGATGAAACCCGGCGCATCGCCACCCCCTTTGCCCAGCATTCGCTGATCGTGCGCACCACCATCGACATGGGCCTACAGCAGGCAGCGGAAGAATCGGTGGAATCGAGCCTGCGGCAATATGGCGAGACCTACAAGGTCAAGCAGGGCGCCATGGTGATGATCGAAAATGGCGGTCCGGTGCGCGCCATGGTCGGCGGCCGCGATTACGGCGAAAGCCAGTTCAACCGCGCCACCAAGGCGCTGCGCCAGCCGGGCTCCTCGTTCAAGGTATACACCTATACGGCGGCCATGGAAAAGGGCCTGAAGCCGCAATCGACCATCAGCGACGCGCCGATCACCTGGCGCGGCTGGTCGCCGCAGAACTATTCCAAGGGCAGCTATTCCGGCCGCGTCACCCTTTTGACGGCGATTGCCAAGTCGATCAACACCGTGCCGGTGCGCCTGGCCAAGGATACGCTGGGCACGGAAGTCATCGCCGAAACAGCCAAAAAGATGGGCGTCGAAACCCCGATCCGCACCGACAAGACCATGCCCTTGGGCACATCCGAGGTCACGGTCATGGACCAGGCCACCGCCTATGCCGTCTTCCCGGCCGGCGGCCTGCAATCGCGCCGCCACGGGATCAGCCAGATCCTCAATTACGACGGCGACATTCTCTATGATTTCAATCGCGACGAACCGCCTGCCCAGCGCGTCGTCAGCGAACAGGCCAATGCCTCGATGAACTATATGCTGACCCAGATCCCGATCATCGGCACGGCGCGCAAGGCAGCGCTCGACAACGGCATTGTCGCCGGCGGCAAGACCGGCACGACGCAGGCCTATCGCGATGCCTGGTTCGTCGGCTTCACCGGCGATTACACCACCGCCGTCTGGTTCGGTAACGACGACTATACCTCGACCAACAACATGACGGGCGGTTCGCTGCCCGCCATGACGTTCAAGCGCCTGATGGACTATGCCGAACAGGGCATCGACCACCGCGCCATCCCCGGTATCGACAATCCGCTGCCGGGCCCGGATACAAAGAAGAAGCAACCCGAAACAGCCGCCGCAAAAACCACGGACGACAATACGCTGCCGCCCCTGGTGCGCCCGCGCTCGCTCTCTTCGGACGTCACCCGCCTGTTGAAATCGATCGGCGAAACCTTCGACACCGCCCCCGCCCTCAAAATTCCGCCAGAAGCCCCCGGCAAACTCGCCGAAATCGACCCGCAACCCACCGGCGACATCGTCAAGGGAGGCCGCGATGCACGGCAGTGATGCTTCCGTTGCCACGGCGATGGCCACTCTCCTGCTCAGTCGCCCCCCTCTGTCCCTCCGGGACATCTCCCCATCAAGGGGGGAGATCAGCCGAACCTTCCGCATCCCATCATCCGTAAGGCGGGCAACAGAGCGCATGGCAATCTCCCCCCTTGCGGGGGAGATGTCCCGGAGGGACAGAGGGGGGTACTCAACCCAGAACGCTTCGCATCGCGTCCCTTCCTTCCCCCAGCAGTCCCGGTAAAGCCCTTGTTCCGCATCCCCCTCCTCGTCGCCCTTGCCCTTGCCGTCGCCTTTGGCGCCGGTATTGCGTCGAGCGTTTCCGCCTTGAAAGCCACGGTCGGCTTTGGCGCGATTGCGCTTGGGCCCTGGGTTGCCTTTCCCGAGGCGCAGACGGAGAATACCGACCCTTATGCCAAGGCGCACCGGGCGCGCGCCGGCAAGCTGCTCTATGGCGGCGCCGAAGGCCTGCAATTCACCGCAGCCATCGACAGCAACGGGCAAAAACTGTCTTCCGATTGCACCTATGATATTGACGGCATCACGCCGCCTGCCCGCTTCTGGACGCTTTACGCGACCCATGCCAATGATCAGCCGATGAAAACCGGGGCGGAACTGCCGGCGGCAACCAATGCCTGGACGGTGCTGCGCAAGCCCGACAGTTCCTTCGTCATCCATGTCTCGCCGGTGGCCCAGCCCGGCAACTGGCTGGCCACCCGCCGCGTCGGCGCCTTCAAGCTGGTTTTGACGCTGCTCGATACCCCGACCGCCGGCTCGTCCGGGCTGATCGATCTGACCATGCCGAAGATCGTCAGGACGGGGTGCACCGATGCGTAGTGCGCTTTTTGCCATCCTGGTGGGTCTTTTCGGGGCAGCCCTGCTGCATATCGTCATCATTCTCGCCCTGCCGAATTTTACCGGCAGGGATGCCTATAGCCGGGTGCTTGGCCTCTATGAGATGGACAGCTTCTTCCCGCTCGCAACCGAGCCGGGAGCGACCGGGCTTGCCAATGACGATCCATTCCTGCGGGTTGCCGTCTGCGGATTTTCGGTCGATGGCGGGCCAGCCCGCTTTATCGCGAAAGGCTCCGTGCCGTTCTGGTCGGTCGCCATATACGATGCCAATTCCAACGAAATTTTCTCCATGAACGACCATACGGCCGTCAACGGCAATCTCGATCTTGTCATGGCGACGCCGATCCAGCTTATCGATCTGCGAAAGACACCCGCTGCAAGCCTTGCCCAGTCGATCCTGGTATCGATGCCGGACGAGGAAGGCTACGCCGTCCTTCGCGCGCTGGCACCCACCGATAGCTATGAGGAAACCGTGCGAAACTTCCTCGCTGAATCCAGCTGTGAACCATTCCGGCGGTAGTTTTGATAGGCGGTAGCGGCCAGTGAAATTGGCCGCGAGTCAGAACTTTTCAATTCAAAATGAAATTTCAACGCGCCATATTGTCAGGTGCCGTGATTAAGACAGGCCACTCAAACGCCGCAATCGGGCGCTGACAAATATCAATGCTTCTTTGCCCTGCCCGGAGCCGGTTTCGCAGGCAAGTCGCCCGGATGACCGTCCAGCCGCTCGTAGCGGATGCCGGTAAACAACAGGATGACCGCCTTGCTGGGGGCAATCGGCCCCATCGACGGTTTCGGCGGCGCCCGCACGAGGCGGTCCTCCAGTCTGATCACTTCTGCCATGCTCGTCTCCAAAAATGCTTGAGACGGATGAACTACCGTACTGATTTCACCCTGCCCGCTCAGCGGGCTGGCGCGTCCCCTGGCCGTCCGGCCTTGGGCATCTGCGCCGTTCTCGTTGCTCCTTCTTCCGGGATTCCGGATGTCCTGCCAGTCACGCTGCATGCTGCCATGCAAGTCAGCCCGATTGAGCCATACGATAGTTAACAGCTCCTTAACGGTCAAAGCGTCAACTTACGTAAAATCAGTCATTTTAACAGTAAAACCCAAAAATGGCTGAGATATGAGAAGTAAATCCCCAAACACAAATGTCCGGCGCAGAGCGCCAGACATTTGTTCCCGGCTTTGCAGGAACCACTATAGAAGAGCGCGAGCGCCCCGATGTAACGGAGGGAACTTGCCCGGTGGCTTAACGCCGTGCGAGAAGACCGATCACGAAGGAAACGCCGGCAATCGCCAGCAAAGTCGAAACCGGTTCGTCGCGAATGCGGTCACGCAGCCGCTCCGTCAGCACCTCGACCTCGGATGCCGCAACCGCCTTGGCACTGCTGCCGATCGCGGATACGGAGTCGGTCAGCCGGGAAATCTCGGCGCGCAGTTCCGCGAGTTGGTTTTCGAGATCGGCCTTTGCAGTGCTTGCTTCGATCTCGGCGACGTTGGCATCGCTCGGCACAGCTGAGAATTTGTTTTCGACCATGGTCAGGGCTCCTGTTTGAATGCTGCCTCAACGCCCCAATGCCAATTTGGTTCCTTAAAAAACCGACGTCGATCCCGCTGGCCTTCTGGTTTTTTACCGCTCATCAGGATCATTTAAATCTGTGAATCACCCATCCTGTTCCGCCGCCATTCATAATGCTGCGAGACGGTGGAACGATGCCGCTCATCTTCGCGTTACCGCAGGTAAAAGGGCACAACCGCACCTCAAAAAAGACACAAAAACAACGGTGTCTGAAGGAAACCGCGCCTGACATCCGCCCGAGCCCTGCGCGATGTGATGAGCCGGATTGGATAGGGATGGAAAACCGATGACGACATCGCGACACTACTCACGGAAATCCGCATTGATGGCAATCGGCGCAACAGTCGCTGCTGTCCTGCTGCCGGCCGTTGCCCAGGCCGCACAAGGCTTCTCGACAGCCAATGTCAATATGCGCTCAGGCCCCAGCACCCGTTACCCCGCCGTGACGGTCATTCCCGTCGGCACCTCGCTGGAAATCCACGGCTGCCTTGCCGACACGCCCTGGTGCGACGTGTCGTTCTACAATGGCCGTGGCTGGGTGGCTGGCCGTTATGTCCAGGCCCAGTACCAGCAGCGCCGCGTCTATGTCGAACCCGACTATTACGGTTCGCTCGGCATTCCGCTGGTCACCTTTGAGCTCGGAAACTATTGGGACCGCAACTATCGCAACCGCGACTTCTACCGCGAACGGGATTATTACCGCCGCGACAGGGACCGCGACCGGGACCGCTACAATCAGAACCGCCCACGGCGTGACTACAACACCTATGAGCGCCCGCGCTACAACAACAATGACGGCATCGTCATCGAGCGCCCCGGCCGGGATCGTGATCGCGACAGGGAACGTATCGAGCGGCGCCGCGACGACAATGCCCGCCAGTTCGATAACGACCAGAACAACCGGCGCGACCGCGACCGCGAGCGGATCGAACGCCGCAACGACAGCACCGGGCAGCAGTTTGACCGTCCCCGCAACCGCGAGCGCAGCAATGACGGCCAGTTCGACAGACGCGACAACAACCGGCAGGACGCCGGCCGCAACAACGACCGCGCCCGCGACATCCGTCCCCGCTGCCTGGCTGACGGCAGCAACTGCAACTGAGGCAGTTGCAACACTCGATCGACAGATGAAACGGGCGGCACAAGCCGCCCGCTCAGACTGGTGACAAGGCTGTTGTCGGACAACTCCGCAGCCCGCTTTTGAAATTCAGCGGGTTGCCAAATTCCCCTCATCCCCACCCTTGTGGCGAGGATGAGGGAGAGCGGGGGCAGCACCCGATAAACAGCCCGATGCTCTTCGCCACTGCTCCGGCACGATAAAGCACGCGATAGTCGCCATCACGGAACAAAATCATCGCGCAGGGGTTGTTCTCCATAGACGGGAGAACAGCATGTTTCAAAGTCCTCAACAGCACAGCACCAGCGAAGGCCGCCGCAAACAATGTGTGCGCAGTCTTTCCCCCGCCATTGCCCTCATTGTGGACAAAGCCCAGATGGCCGGATGGAGCCGCGAAGAGGTGTTGATTGCGATTGCCGATGCGGCCGATCAGCAGCTGGCCGATCTTACCGGAACGGCGATGACGACAGTCGGCGGCCATGCCGATCCGATGACCGACATCCTGGATGAACCTGTGCAAAAGCGCCTGAGCATGCCCGCAAGCGGTGCGTTTCTTCTCGGTTAAACGGAATATTAACCACGTCGTTCTACTCTCACAGCATCATTCAGCCATGATCGGCAGGGTCGGCATCGCTTGGGCCGGTACTCATGTTTTCAGCGCCTTAGCGTCGATCATACGGGTCACGTCAGCGGCGTTTAAAGACGCCTCTTCCGTCCATGTCTGAACTTTCGCCACCCTTGCGGACGTCTGCACAGCGTGCATGTCCACAATTGGGACAGTGTGTTTTGCGTGTGAGTGGGTGTATCCGTGGCGGACCGGTTTCGGGAGTTGGAAAGACCGCAGACAGGGCGGCTGAAGGACGTGGTCCTGATGGCGACCGTGACGGGTTTTGAAGGACTGCGCCATCCCCGCCGCACCGACCTCAAGCAATTTTCCGAACTGTTCGATCCGCTGTTTTCCGCCTCCAGCGACGAGGCCCGCCGCCAGGCTGCCGCCGCCCTCTCCCAGTGCCCGCATGTGCCGCCGTCGGTGGCGCTGCAGATCGGCAATGCGCCGATTTCCATTGCCGCGATCTTCCTCACCCGTTCAACCTCGATCGACGATACGACGCTGCTCAAGGTGATCCGCGCCCAGGGCCAGGCGCACGCCACCGCCATTGCCCGCCGCGACAATCTCTCCGTTCATGTGGTCGATGCCCTTGTCGAGCGCCGCCAGACAGCCACCGCCCCGGCAATGACCGTCACGCCCCCGGCAGTGACGTCCAACGCCCCGGCAGCCACCGTCGCGGCACCCGCAATGACAGCCGCGCCCACGCCGTCGCGCCTGGCAAACGCTGCCTCCGCAGAAAGAGCCCCTGTGGCACCATCCGCCACCGCACGCTCCGGTGACGTGCCGCTTGAGCGCCCGCCGCAGGCGCGTGCTGACGACATGACGACGGCAAAGCTGCTGCGCGAGGAAAAACTGCGCGGCGACCTGAAATCGCTCGCCCGCATCCCCCAGAAGGCCGCACCGGCGCTGCCGGTGATCGAGCCTTTGGACGTGCTACACGAGGCCCTGCTCGTCCGGTTCGCCCGCTCCGGCGAGGCCAATCTGTTTGCCGCAAGTCTTGCAGCAGCACTGCGCTCGAGCCCGGACCTTGGCGAGCGGATCGTGCTCGACATATCCGGCCAGCAGCTTGCCACCACCTTGATCGCGCTCGACATGCACGCCGATGACAGCCTGTTCGTGCTTTGCGCCTTCTATCCTGACTTGAGCGAGCGTCTTGGCGGGGCGACACGCGGCGAAGCGCTGCTTGCGTCGCTCACTGCCGAAACCTGCCGCATCCGCGTCCAGGCCTGGCTGCAGTCGGACCAGAAGGATGGAACCGCAGCCGGACATCAGGCCTACCTGTCACCGGACCGGGCCAACGATCCCCGCCAGACGGCATCGCGCCCCGATGCAAGCCGCACCGCTGCCGATCCCCAGTCGAAACGAAGTCTTCCCGGCCGCTGAGCTTTGCGCCGTTCAGTCCGGTTTTTCGGCCGTCACGTCGAACAGATCGCCGCGCGCATCCACCTCGATCTCCACCACCCAGCAATCCGGATCGAACCGGATTTCGCGGGCAAGGGCCGCATCGACCGCCTCGGCTTCGGCATTCTCCAGCCGGGTCTCGAACAGCCGGCCGGGAGCCGGATCGTCGAAAAAACTCTGCGGTGCCGGCCCATAGAGCGTTTCGGTGCCAAGCCTGGACCGTTGCCGGATGAAGATCGCGCCGGCTTCGCCCGCCCCCTTGCGCAGGACGGCCGCATAGCTGCCCAGGCCAAAAACCCGGCGAACGAGGGCGGAGACGAAGATTTCGGATTTCAGGCGCATGCATGGCTGATACACCGGGCGGAGCGACGGCGCAAACCGCTGTCTCCGTCAAACGTTGTGCGGTGATCGTGCGGCGGAATGGTATCGTGCGCAAAAAATCAGAGCGCGCCGATTTCCTTCATCTTCCGCAGCACCTTGTCGCTCGGCTGGCCGGTTTCAGGCAGGCGGTAATGCTTTTCGAAATGGCGGATCGCCGAGCGTGTCTGCTCGCCGGCTACGCCGTCGATCGAGACATCGGTATAGGCCAGGTTGCTCAGGCCCTTTTGAATGTTCATCACCAGCTCGCTGGAGGCGGGACTATCGGCCTTGGGGATATATTGCGGATCGATCTCTGCATTGCGGATCGCTGCAGCAACGGGATCGAGTTCGCCCTTGCCGGCCTTGACATTTTCGTAGGGCCGCTGCGCCGGCTTGGCCGTGGCAAGCGTTTTGGCGCGTGTCTGCTGCGTGCCGCCAGAAGCCAGCGCCGGGGCCTGCAGGGCGGCGAGCAGGCCATCGCTCGGGGCGCCCGTTTCGGCGCGGCCCGCCTGTTTTTCAAAGCGCAGGATGGCAGCCGATGTTTTCGGGCCGGTCTTGCCGTCGGCCGGGCCGTCATAGAGGCCGCGCCGTGCCAGCTCCTTCTGGATGCCGGAGACGAGCGCTGCATCGGTGCCATGGGCATCTTCCGGCGCGGACCGGATGACCTCAGACACAGTTTCCGTCTGCGTCTGCGTCTCCGGTTTGCGCTGTTCGATGCTGGCGGTCTCTTCGCCGGCCTCGTCCTCGCGCTGGATTACGAAGGTCGTCACCTTGCGCGGTGCAAGGCTATCGTCGTCGGCCCCAAGCCTTGCCGATTGCGGATCGCCCGGCGGCAGGCGCGTGCGCATGAATGGCGATGGATGGACGCCGGGCTGGTACCACATGGCGTTGGCCGCAACGAAGCTGAAAGCGATGGCAAACGCCAGCGAGCCGCCAAACGCGCGCGGATTGCGCGACGCCAGGCGGCCGGCGAAGGTGAGACCGCGCATCGCCAGCCGAAGGGTCGCAAGACCCGGGCGGCTTTGCGCCTTCTTTTTCTTCTCAGGCTGTTTTCGCTTGCGAGCCGTCATGACCTGCACCCCCGTTCATTCCATCGGCATCCCACCGGCTCGCTTCCGGATAGGTCTGGCCATTCGTCTTGATCCGCGTACGCTCCTTCAGGCGCGGCGGAAACTCCACCATTGTCTGTTCCACAGGTTCCTGCTCGTCGATGCCGACAATGCCCGAGCCATCAAGCGCGATCGTCACGGTGATCACCGTGCCCTCGCCCGGACGGCTGCGGATGTCGAACTGCCCGCCATGCAGCGCCACCAGGCCCTTGACCAGCGACAGGCCAAGGCCGGTACCTTCATATTTGCGGGTATAGTCGTTCTGGATCTGCACGAAGGGCTGGCCGAGCGACGAGAGCTTGTTTTCAGCAATGCCGATGCCGGTATCGCTGACGATCAGACTGAGATTGCCGCCGTTCAGTTCAGCGTCGATCGTCACCAGCCCGCCGCGATCGGTGAACTTGATGGCATTGCCGACCAGGTTGATGAGGATCTGCTGGATGGCGCGCTGATCGGCATTGACCTCGCCGACGCTGCGCATGATCCGGCTGGTGAGCTGGACGCCCTTTTCGCGCGCCTGCAGGCCAAGCATGGCTTCGCAGGCATTGACGACATCGGCGACCCGGAACGGTTCGGGAATCAGTTCGTAGCGCCCGGCCTCGATCTTGCTCATGTCGAGCATGGTGTTGACCACCGACAGGAGATGGGCGCCCGACTGGTTGATCAGCGACACATATTCGCGCTGCCGGTCGTTTTCGAGCTTGCCGAAATATTCACCGGACAGAATGTCGGAAAAGCCGAGAATGGCATTGAGCGGCGTGCGCAATTCATGGCTGACGGCGGCCAGAAACCGCGTCTTGGCATCATTGGCGGTCTCGGCCAGCCCGGTTTTGTGGATGGCCTCGGCGCGCAGCCGGGCCTCTTCGGAGACGTCGCGCGACTGCACGAGAATGGCGAATTCGCCATCGACCTCGCCCAGCGCCGTCATTTCGCAGCGCATGTGGACGAACTGCTCGCCGCCGGTAAAGACATTGGGATGTTCCAGCCTGATATCGATGGTCGCCTGGCGATTGCCCTGGCGCAGCGCATCGATGGCCTGCATGAAGAGGATGCGGTCGGACACATGGATCTGCTCGATGAAACCGCGGCCGCCGGGATTGCGCATCCAGGCGAGATAGGTTTCGGCGTCGCGGCCATGAACCGATGTGACCGAGCCGCGGATATCGTGGATCGTCACCAGGCCTGCAAAACAATCATAATGGCGGGCGCCGTCATCAACCGGCAGATTCCGGCTTGCGGCCACGGCACGCACCAGCGTCCGGTTGCGCTGATAGGCAATGCCGCCGACGGCAGCGATAAGGGCTGCAGCGCCGACCAGGGCGGCACCGACCGGCAGCGCCAGCGATACCGGCAGGGCAACGGAGAGTGCGAGCGGAACTGTGGGAAAGGCAACCAGGGCCGTGGCGGCGACCGCCCGGATCACGGCGAACTCGCGGCTTGCCTCCGGCTCTCCCGCCAGCTGGCGGGGCAGCCAAAGGCGCGCGGCGTCGTCAATGCGCGACGCCATCCTGCCAGCCATGTTACGCAATACTCTCAACGTCTAACCCTGTACGCTCGTTCTTTTCCGGATCCCGTCATGGTTCCGTCCTTTTATAAGCAATTTTTCATATTCGACCGGAAACGGGCCTTTCGAACAATCGCTTTGCACATCCGAATTTCGCACTGGCGGCTTAATGAAAGGATAAATGAAACTGCGACAAATCCCGCGAAAGGCCCCCAAAGTCCCATTCCGGGACAAATCGCCGGGGCTTTGTCTTTTGTGGTTAATGGGGTGTAAGCGCCGGATTTTAGCTGGTTTTCGGCTTTGCATTAACCTGTGTGGCAGCGCGGTGCGGCGCCGGATCCCGCGTTTGAAGCCTTGACAGGGCAAGCTTCGCCTTGAACCTTAACAGCGACCGTTAAAATGCGTGATAAATGCCATTCAAAAGCCGATAATTCCAATTTTAAGAAAAGACGGTGCAAATGCCAGCGGTTTTGGCAAAGGCATATTCCGAATCCCTGCCTAAGGTGTGATGACAAGGCGCCAAGGGAGCGAACCCGGCAGAGACCGGACGCAAGGTGAGTGCCTTACCAAAGGATGGGCAAGACAATGTGGTTTCTGATCAAAGGAACATTCTGGTTTTCGCTGGTGCTGGTGCTCCTGCCGTTTCTCGATCCGGCCAGCACCTCGACACTTGAACGCGGACCGAAAGTCGATGTCGGCGACACGGTGTCGGCTGCCACCGAAGCCTTCGGTTATATCAGCGCCATCTGCGTGGAAAAGCCGGATGTCTGCATCAAGGGCACCGAGACATTCGTGGCGCTCGGCCACCGGGCCCGCGAGGGCGCCAAGATCGCCTATCAGTTCCTCGACCAGCAATTTGCCGAACCGAGCGACGCCGTCACGACCGGCACGGTGACGGCCGCCGCCCAGCCTATAACGGAAGCCCCTGCCGATCTCGCCGCCACCGAACAGGCCGCTGCCCAGCCCGAACCACTCTTCAACCGGATCCCGGTACCGGAAAAGCGCATCGACCCGAAGGCCTCCGTGGTTCAATAACGCGCACTGGCTTGCCGCTGCGGCTCTCTATATCTGCCCGAATTGCCGATTTGACCGCAGCCGTGAGGAACGCCCGTCCCTTGACGCTGTTGTTTTTTGCAGTTCTCATTTTGCCGCCCATCCCCTATATGAACGGCATGGACCAGTTGCACACATCGCCGATCACACCGCTTGCCGAAATCATCGACAATTGCGCCTATCTGGATGATTGGCAGGACCGGATGAGCTATGTCATCGAGCTCGGGCGCAAGCTGCCGGAGATGCCGGAAGACAAGCGCACGGCGGAAAACAAGGTGCAGGGCTGCGCAAGTCAGGTCTGGCTGGTCACCCATGCAAGCCCGGCGGCGGCCGACCCGATCCTCACCTTCGAGGGCGAATCGGACGCGCATATCGTGCGCGGCCTCGTCGCCATCGTGCTGTCGATCTTTTCCGGCCAGCACGCGTCCGATATCATCAAGACCGATGCAATCCACCTGTTTGGCCGCATGGGGCTGATCGAGTACCTGACGGCGCAGCGCGCCAATGGGCTGCGCTCGATGATCAAGCGGATCAAGGACGAGGCGGCCCAGCAGCTGGCTTCGTGATCCCGGCATCCGCTGCCTGCGGCCGAAAACCTTCATCTCCCCAGACGTGACTGCGCCTTGTATCCTTGCGGGGCGGCGCATAGTGGCGCGACAGCGCCATGAGTGCCGTGCGCAGCATCAGCTTGGCCGAGCGTGCCGGCCATTGCCGCTCGCGTTCGACGAGTTCGAGCCCTTTTTGAAAACAGCAGACATCGAGCGCCACACCGCAGAGTTCCGGCCCAATCGCCTCCATGGCCTTGCCGACGCGAAAGCGGGCGGACATGGCGCTATCACTGATCTCTGCCGCGCCGCCCGCCCCTCCCTTGGTTTTTGACGACAGAAGCGGCTCATAGGCCATGGTCAGCCGTGGCTGCAGATGCGCGCGGGTAAAATCCGCATGCAATCTTTCGCCGGCGGCGATCGCCTCGGGCGGCAGGAACGCCTTGCCGGATTTCTCTTTCAGACGGGCGCAGGCGCCGAGCGGCGATTCCAGCTCATTGACCCGCACCGCCTGGCGGACACCCTCCACCGCAACGGTCTGCGTTTTCATCGCACGGTGCTGCTCCTGGAATGCCTCCGGCGAACCTAAAAGTGCGCGGCGCAGGAACGGCAGCGCCTCACGCGTTGCCCGCACCGTATCCGCCTCGAGCAGCACCAGCCCCAGCGACCGGGCCTGATCGAGCGTCGCCTGCAACACCGAGCGCGCCGGCTTGCCGGCCGGCCCGCCATCGCCGTCGAGCATGAGCGCCCCCGAAGGGTCTGCCTGTCTCAGCCTCAGCGGTGAGCGGGCGGCGGCAACCGTGCGGACGAAGCGGAGAAGCTCTTTTTGCAGCAGGGGTGCACCTTTTCCATCGGCCTCACGCATGGTCGCGTCCTCCCGGCGCACCGAAGAAGCAGGTGACGACGCGCTCCAGCGCGGCGATGAAGTCATCGAAGGCCTGATCGTCGCGCCGGTCCTCGACGACATTGCAGGCATGGCTGACGGTGGTGCGGTCGCGGCCGAAGGAATAGCCGATATCGGTCAGCGAAATCTGCAGGATGACGTGGCAGACATACATCGAGATCTGGCGGACATGGCAGCTGGTGCGGCGCCGGTCGCGCCGCAGTGGCACGCGCTCACCGACCAGCATCACCATCTCCGCCGTCACCTGGCGCACCAGGCGGCACCGGTGATGGGCGGCCACCGACAGAACCGGCCCCCACGGATCCTCCAGCGATCCGGTGCCCCAAGGCACAATGGCGGGATTGACCACCCGGGCGCGTGGCGCGGGCAAGGACTGTTGACGGGACAGGGATCGATGGAGAATATTGATAATGTGCATGGCTCACTCCTTTAATAGGAATTAATTCATACACCCTAGTGCGATTGCGGGGATAAAGAAAAGCGCCTCGCCACAACCTTTCGTTGATTTTCCAACGGTTTTAAGGCTTTTCCTCAAAAATTATAGGTATATTTTCCTCGTTGCCATTTCTTCAGGATGGCAATCACACAAAAAAAACCGGCCTGTGCGAGACAGACCGGCTTTCCTGATAGGCAATATCGGAGCGGCGCTTACTTGGCGCGGCGCTTGCGGCGCTGGCCGAGGCCCATTTCCTTGGCGAGCCTTGAGCGGGCTTCCGCATAGGCCGGCGCGACCATCGGGTAGTCGGCAGGCAGATCCCACTTCTCGCGATATTCTTCCGGTGCCAGGCTGTGATGCGTCATCAGGTGGCGCTTCAGCGATTTGAACGTGCCGCCGCATTCCAAACAGGTGATCTGATCGTCCTGGACCGACTTGCGGACCGAAACGGCAGGCTTCGGCTTTTCGACGACAACGGCGACAGGAACCGGGCTGCTGGTGTTGTTCAGCGCGGCATGCACGTCACCGATCAGCGTCGACAGTTCAGCGACCGGCACGACATGATTGCTGACATAGGCAGCGACGATCTCTGCGGTCAGTTCAACC
The DNA here is from genome assembly GCF_001426685.1 of Rhizobium sp. Root483D2. Classification (GTDB taxonomy): domain Bacteria; phylum Pseudomonadota; class Alphaproteobacteria; order Rhizobiales; family Rhizobiaceae; genus Pararhizobium; species Pararhizobium qamdonense. The sequence continues at coordinate 18,102 of NZ_LMFB01000029.1, forward strand.
AAGAGGTCGTGGCCCGAGCCAAGCGGTAAATCCGTCATTTTTTCTTTCTCCTATCGGAATCACTTCAAAACGTGCCCGCGACGGGTTTATCGCGAACACAGCTAAACCATTTGAGAAAGTGCCCGAATACACGGATGTCCGGCGGCCCAGATGCTTTTTGCTTCTGACAGCCACAGAAAACCACGGGAACCGCATAATACTCCTAAATTCCGGGGATTGGAATCCATTACCAAAACGCAGGGACAACCCTGCGCCTCAAAGCAACGATCAATAGTCACAACCCATGCTGGAATTTCACAATGAAGTAATACGGAAATGGACACTTTGCCTTTACTCGATTAACATCAACCGGGCAAAAGTCCAATCATAATTTGTGCGAGATTTAGCCTATTGATCTTTAGGGGCAGCGCATATCGCCGCACAACCGGAAACATTACGATACATCTTGCGCAAGAGGCTACGCGCACTGGCAAGTAATGGCAATTTTACTTGGCATTCATCATACTGTCGCCAGCAATACCAAGACCTGCGCGCCAGATTTTGTAGCTGAAACCCCGCGCAGACATATGATCAAGAATCATGTGGAGGCATACATCGCGGCAGAATGCGTTCGATTAAAGGCACGCGGCAATCAAACAAACGGATCACTGCCTGCGGGCGGCGGGCGCGGATTGCGGCATCTGGTCGGTCACGGACAGATTGGTGAGCCGGTATCCCGCCTGATGGGCGGCCTTGGCCAGAAGATGGGCCGAGAGCGGCGCCGTGAGCACGAAAAACGCGAATCCGGCCAGCGCGCGCAACAAAATAGCGATATCCATCGCATGGATGCCTGCCGCCAGGAGCAGCAGACCGGAGCCGATCGTGCCGGCCTTGGAGGCGGCGTGCATGCGGGTATAGAGATCGGGAAAGCGCAGCACGCCCAGCGCCGCCAGCACGCTGAACAGCGACCCGATGACGAGGAGCGCACTGACGGCAAGCGCCGTCACCATATCGAGTTCGCCTGCCATTACCGGGCTCCCTTCTGTTTGCGCCGCGCCGGCTTGCCACGCCTTGCCTTTTTCTGCGCTCCCGGCGGCACTGCGGCTGCACGATTGTTTCTTTCTGACGACAGTCCCCGTGCCAAAATGAAACGGGCAAAGGCGACGGTGGCGAGGAAGCCGACGAGGCTGAGCGCAATGGCGATATCGATATAGAGCGTGAAGCCGCTCTTGATGGCAAGGACCGCGATGAGGCCGATGGCGATCGCCACCAGCATGTCGAGACCCAGCACCCGGTCGGGCAAGGCCGGGCCGCGCACGATCCGCACCACGGTCAGCAAAAGCCCGAGCGACAGGGCGACGAGCGCGAATGACGTGGAATAGGACAGGATGGCGGCAGCACTCATAGCGGAAACGCCTCCCGGATGCGGCGTTCAAAGCCGCTGGAAATCGCCCGTTTCTCGGCGGCCGGATCATGGCAATCCAGCGCATGGACATAGAGCGTCCTGCGGTCAGCGGATACATCGACCGACAGCGTGCCCGGCGTCAGCGTGATCAGGTTGGCCAGAAGCGTGATTTCGAAATCGCGCGTCAGGGACAGCGGGAACGCAAAGATGCCCGGCCGCAACCGCATATTGGGCCGCATCACCTGGATCGCTACCTTGATGGCCGACAGCGACAATTCCTTGAAGAACAGGCCTATCAGCAGTAGAAGCTTGACCGGCCGCACGGCGTGGCGGACGGCAGACAGCTGTTCGCGCACCAGCCACAGCGACAGCGCCCCGGCGGCAAAGCCCAAGACGAGATTGGGCAGGCTGAAACTGCCGGAGACGGCAGCCCAGATCAGCGTCAGCACCAGATTGACGGCGAGCACGATCATGGCGCACCTCCCGCCGGAAAGACGGACTTGAGATAGGCGGATGGCTCGATCAGCGTCGATGCTGCCTGTTGCGCCAGATGCAGCAGGGTTTCGGGAAAGAGCCCGATGAGGCTGCTTGACACCGTCAAGGCAATAAGCGGCAACAGGGTGGTAAGCGTAGCAGGCACGGCAGCGGCCTGGCCCTCGCGCGGGCGCCAATAGGCGAGCAGAAAGACGCGTCCCGTGGCAATCATGGTGAGGAAGCCAGAGACGAGCAGGATCGCCGCCAGCCAGGAAAAACCGCCATCGATCGCGGCCCTGACCAGCATCACCTTCGGCCAGAAGCCCGAAAATGGCGGCAGGCCGGAGACCGAGAAGAACAGCATCAGCGACAGCGCCGCAAACAGCGGCGACTGGTGATAGAGCCCGCCTGCCGCATGCAGCGAGAAGCCGCCGCTCAAGCGGGCGGCCAGGCCGATCGCCAGGTAGAGCGCCGTCATCACCAGCATTGAATGGACGGCATAGACGATCACCCCGCCGATCGCGTCTGCGCCGCCAATGGCGATGCCGGCCAGCATGGCGCCGATGCCGGAGATCACGAGGTAGCCGAGCAGGCGGCGGGTGTCGCTCTGCGCCAAGGCCCCGAGCGACCCCGTCAGCATGGTGAGCGCGGCGGCCACCGCCAGCGCCAGGCTCAACTGCTCGCGCTCGGCCGGAAACAGCATGACGCCAATTCTGATCAGCGCATAGATCCCGACCTTGGTCAAAAGGCCGGCAAACAGCGCCGACACGACGATGCGCGGCGTGTGATAGGAGGCGGGCAGCCAGAAATTCACCGGGAAGGCCGCCGCCTTCATCGAGAAGGCGAGGACATAAAGCGCCGTCAGCGTCACCAGCGGCGCCGTCTTCTGCAACGCCGGCGCCCTCGCCGCGATATCGGCCATGTTGAGCGTGCCGAAGATGCCGTAGAGATAGCCGGTGGTGATCAGGAACAGCGTGGTGGCGACGAGATTGAGGAAGCCGTATTTGACCGCTCCGTCGATCTGCTCGCGCTCGGAGCCGAGGACCAGCAGGCCGAAGGACGAGATCAACAGAACCTCGAACCAGACATAGAGATTGAAGACGTCGCCGGTGAGGAACGCGCCGCTGACCCCCGCCATCAACAGCATCAAAAACGGATAGAAACCATAGCGCCTGCCGCTTTCATTGACATCGTCGATGGCGGCGACGGCGCCCATCAGCGCCACCGCGGCCGATGTCAGTGCAAACAGTCCGCCGGTGAGATCCACCGTAAACGCGATACCGAACGGCGGCAGCCAGCGGCCCATCACCATCGTCACCGGCCCGCTCTCTGCGACATGCCACAAAAGTGCCGCGTCGAGTGCCACCAGCACGGCCAGCCCGAAGACTGCGATCAGCGGCTGGGCAGCACTCCTGTGGCGGATCATCATCAGGATGGCGCCGATGGCGATGCACCAGGCGACGGGGAGGACGACCAGCCAGTCGAGCGCGGCCACCGGCTGAAGGACCAGGACTGCGGAGAGATCGGCTGGAGATGCGGGAGCGGCCATGTCTGTCAGTATCCCAGCGGCGGCTGAACGCCGTCCGGCTCGGCCACGCGCATGGCATCGGTATTGTCCGTTCCAAGGCTCACATAGGCGCGCCAGGACAGCACCAGGAGGAAGGCGAAGAACGAGAAGGAAATCACGATCGCCGTCAGGATCAGCGCCTGCGGCAGCGGATTGGCGGTGGCGGCTGCCGGCACATCGAGCCCCTCGCCGATCACCGGCGGCACTTCGCGCAGGATGCGGCCGCTGGTAAAGATCAGCAGGTTGACCGCATTGCCGAGAATGGCAACGCCGAGCAGCATGCGGATGATGTATTTCGACAGGAGCAGGTAGACTGCCACGGCAAGGAAGATGCCGGTCAGGACGGCGAAAACCGGTTCCATCAGTCGTCCCCCCTTTCCTCGAGCGACAGCGCGATGGACGTTACCGCGCCGACCACGACCAGATAGACGCCGATATCGAACGTCATGACGCTCGACAGCGGGATTTCGTAACCGAACACCACGGGATAGACCCAGAGCCCGGTCATGAACGGAACATGGAACAGCATCGACACAAGGCCGGACAGGGTTGCCAGCAGCAGGCCGGCACCGGCGATCGAGAGCGGATGAAAGACGATGGCGCGGCGCACCGTCTCGACGCCGAAGGCGATGCCATAGACCGACAGGGCGGCCACGGCGATCAGCCCGCCGATGAAGCCGCCGCCGGGCTCGTTATGGCCGCGCAACAGCACGAAGATCGAAAACAGCATGGTCACGCTGACGATGACGGGGGTGATGGTGCGAAAGATCAGCGATGTCACCGGCCGGCCTCCCCGGCATCGGGATCATTATCGGCCATGCGGCGCAAGGACCCCGCCCGCAGCCGCACCAGCGACAGAACCGCCAAGCCTGCGATCATCACCACGGCGATCTCGCCCAGCGTATCGGTGCCGCGGAAATCGACGATGATGACGTTGACGATATTGGCGCCATGGGCAATGGTTTTGGAATAGTGCGCGAAGAAATCCGACAGCGCCGGGTTGAACGGCACCTGCGTGACCTTGAGCAGCAGCAGCCCGCCGCCCAGGCCGCAGGCAATGGCGATCGCCGCGTCCGGCAGGGTCTCGCGGAACGGCCGGTGATCGGAAGCCGACAGCTTGAGCCGCGTCATGACCAGCGCCAGGATGACCACCGCCAGCGTCTCGATCATGAACTGGGTAAAGGCCAGATCCGGCGCGCCATAGAGCAGGAAGATGACGGCGACGGAAAAACCCTGGATGCCGAGCGAAACGATCGCCGTCAGCCGGTCCTTTGCCAGGACGACGGCAAACAGGCCGGCCACCGCGATGATCATGATCGCCAGCTCGTGCAGCGGTATGGATGGAAAGACCGGAGCCCGCGCCAGTTCGCCAAACAGGAACGGCGGCACGAGCAGGACGAGCGCGATCATCACGAAGGTTGCGGTCATATAGCTGTCCAGCCTGCCGTTTTGCAGGCGCCGGGTGATGGCAAAGGACAGGCGCACCAGGCTGCGGATGGCCTGATCGAAGCCGCGATCCGGCCCCCAGCCGATTGCAGCCAGGACCGACGCAACACCTGCCCGCACCTGCGCAAGGCCGATATAGAGCGCAATGCCGAGCATGACCGTCAGCCCCGACAGCGCCAGCGGCACGCCGATATGCGGAACAAGCGAAATGGCGACGACGCGCGGTCCGCCGGCAATGGCGGAGGCCATCGGCGTGGAAACCAGGGCGTGGACCGTGCCTGAAAACAGCGCGGCGGCGAGGCCCGCGACCGCCAGAACAGCAGGCCCGAGCCAAAGCAGGACCGGCGCCTCATGCGCATGTTTCGGCGTGGCGGCCGGCTTGCCCATGAACGGCTTCAGCGCCACGGCGAAGGCGACCGCAAACATCAGTGCATTGCCCGTGACAGTCAGAATGGCGAAGAGGATCGAACGCGGATCAGACGACGACAGCGCGGCATAGACCTCCTCCTTGGCGAGGAAGCCGAAGAAGGGCGGCAGCCCGCCCATCGAGATGGCGGCGGCAAGCGCAATGGCAAAGGTCAGCGGCATGGCGGTGCGCAGGCCGCCAAGACGGGTGACGTCGCGCGTTCCGGTCTCGTGGTCGATGATCCCCGCCACCATGAACAGCGCGCCCTTGAACAGCGAATGGGCGACCAGATACAGCACCGCCGCTTCGATGGCATAGGGCGATCCGAAGCCGGTGAGCATGACAAGAAGGCCGAGCGACGACATTGTCGTATAGGCGAGCATCAGCTTGAGGTCGGTCTGGCGCACGGCCAGAAGCGCGCCGATGATGAGGGTGACGCCCCCGAAGACCGGCAGGATCAGCTGCCATTCCGGCGTGCCGCCGAGCACGGGATTGAGCCGCATCAGCAGATAGACACCGGCCTTCACCATGGTGGCCGAATGCAGATAGGCCGAAACCGGCGTCGGGGCCTCCATCGCGTTCGGCAGCCAGAAATGGAACGGAAACTGCGCCGATTTGGTGAAGGCGCCGCCCAGCACGAGAACAAGAACCGCCAGATAGAGCGGGCTCGCCTGAACCACCGGTCCGAGCGATGACAGGGCCGAAAATTCGGTGACGCCGGTGATGCTCCAGAGCACGAGCAGGCCGGCCAGCAGGAACAGGCCGCCGCCGCCGGTAACGACCAGCGCCTGGAATGCGGCACGGCGCGCTTCCTCGCGCTGATGGTCGAAACCGATCAGAAGGAAGGAGGTGATCGAGGTCAGCTCCCAAAAGACGAACAGCATCAGGAAGCTGTCGGAGGCGACCAGGCCAAGCATCGCGCCCATGAACATCAGGAGGAACGAGAGGAAGCGGCCCTGATGCGGATGGCCCTTGAGGTAACCACCGGCATACAGCACGATCAGCGCGCCGATGCCCGAGATCAGCAGAAGGAACGTCAGGGACAGGCCATCGACCAGGAAGGACAACCGCACATCGAGGGACGGCACCCAGCTGTAACCGCCAGCGACGGCCCTGCCCTGAGAAACCTCAGCCGCAAAGCCTGAAAAATGCACGAAGATCGCAGCCGGGATCAGGGCCAGCACCCAGGCGGCACCATGGCCGAACATCCGGGTGAGCATGGGCGCTGCAAGCGCACCCAGAAAAGGCAGGCAGAGGGCCAGAAATGTCAGGCTGTTGACATTCATGGGTCGGCAGGCTCCTTTCATGAGCGGATGGCCAAAGCCGGACTGGCAGCGGAAAATGCCACGGATCTCTACCGGTTGGGAATACGGCAAGCGATGGTGAAACTCAAGGTTATGGGTGGATATACAGGGGCAATCGTCCGTCGGCGCGCCCAAAACACATGCAGCGACATTGCCAATTTGAACGCTATGCATTGCGAACAATTGCCACGGCAAGAGTCCGTCCTATCTTCTGCGTCCTATAGTCACGGGAGGAATGGATGAGCGAGACAAGACCCTTGAAAGTCGAGAGAACCGATGCGGAATGGCGGGCACAGCTGACCCCGGATCAATACCGCATCACCCGGCAACACGGCACCGAACGGGCATTTTCCAGCCCGGATTTCGCGCCGGGCCGGACGGGCATCTATCATTGCATCTGCTGCAACCGGCCGCTCTTTCACGCGCAGACGAAATTCGATTCGGGCACGGGCTGGCCGAGCTTCTTCGAGCCGGTCGCCATCGACGCCGTGACCGAACATTCCGACATGTCCTACGGCATGAACCGCACCGAAATCCGCTGTGCCGACTGCGATGCGCATCTCGGCCACGTCTTTCCCGACGGCCCGCCACCCACCGGCCTGCGCTATTGCATGAACGGCGTTGCCCTGTCCTTTGAAGCGTCGTGACTGGGAGGTTATCACGCCGACGTGCCGCCCGGTTTCACGCCGGCGTGGAAGAGCAGCTCTAGCGAAGGTGCAGATTTTTGAATCAAGCGAAGGCGCCAAGTCATTGAGTTTTTGGCGCATTTTCGCCGAAGGCGCCGAACTGACGGTGTGCAGGACGGTCCTACACCCGAACCACCCCCCGTCCCCGCTCAGCTGGCAGCACTGCTGATACAGGTAAGAACAGCGGAATAATGCACGGCGGCGGCGGTGACGACGAAGCCGTGCCAGATCGCATTCTGGAAGCGCAGCTTTTCCCAGACGTGAAAGATCACGCCGAGCGAATAGATGATGCCGCCGATCAGGATGAGGATCAGCGTGGTTTCGGTCAGCTGCGACAGAAGCGGACCGGCGGCAAAGACGCCGCTCCAGCCCATGGCGAGGTAAAGCAGGATCGCCAGCTTGTCGAAGCGGCCGGGAAAGACGCATTTGATCAAAACGCCGACGATGGCGATCGACCAGATGCCGATCAGCATGCCGAACAGATAGGGATCGTCCCAGCCGCGCTGCAGGAAGGGCGTATAGGTGGCGGCGATCAGGATGTAGATCGACGAGTGATCGAAGCGGCGCAGGAACCACTTGGTCTGCGACACCGGATAGAGATTGTAGAGAAACGAAATCGACAATGTCGCGACCAGGCCGGCGCCATAGATCCAGGCGGCAACCAGCTGTCCGGACGTGCTCCAGACGCTGGCATAGAAGATCATCGCGGTCACGCCGATCAGGGCACAGGCAAGCCCGACGCCATGAACGACGCCATCGGCGATCAGCTCAGAGCGATCGTAGTTCCATTTGATGCCCTTGATTTCCATGCACGCCTCTCAACAGCCGATCCGGCCGGGCTTCTTCATTCATCATTCCACCGGCTTTTGAAGCCGATGCGTCAACCCGGAGGTTCACCGCAGTCTGCCGTCAAGCGGCGCCTTCGGCAAGCCAGATAAGCATAACATTTTGACAGGCTGTTAAAGACCGAATGGCGGCAGACGAAATCAACATTTGCGACAGGCCGACATCGGACGATCCGGATCAAGCTGCCATCCGCCGCGTCTTTGCGGGCGCGGTGGATGGATCATGTGTCAACAGCAGGCGCTTCAGCGGTCGATCAGCACGGCGCATTTGCAATGACTGGCGACGCGGGTGGCGGTGGAGCCGATGAAATAATCGATCAGTCCCGGCCGGTGCGACGCGATGATCACCAGGTCTGCTTTCGCCTCCTCGGCAAAGCTGTTGATGACGCCGGCGGCACCGCCGATGCGGATCTCGACATGGCCCTTGACGCCATACTTTTCCAGAAAGCCGGTCAGCGTCTTTTTCGCGTGGTCGCGCGAGGCCTCGATCAGTTCCAGCGGGAAATCGACGATCATATAGCCCTGGGCATAGGCATTCAGATCCTCGACAACGTTGAGCAGGATGATCTCGCCGCCGTCATCGAGCAGCGACTGGGCGCGCGTCAAAACCTTCTCGCCGTGCTCCAGCTGATCCATGGCGATCGGCACGATAATTCTCGAATACATGACTGTCTCCTCGGGTTCGCCGCACCGGCTGCAGGATAGGACGGCCCGCCGTGCAGGCCGGCATCCCCGCCGCTTCGCGCGGATGATTCAATATAGGTGTGGCGAAGCCAAAGTCACAATCGGCCATGCGGTCGCAGGCGATTGTCAACAGGTTGAGAACAGTACATCCTCAACCCGGCCCCTTCCGTGAACGCCGCGCGCGCGCCATATAGACGGTCAAGACAATCAGACAGGCCATCATACAGGACGCGACCGATGACCAGCTTCAACAGGCGCACGTTCATGACGGTTTCGGCCACCGCATTGGCCACCGCAGGGTCGCTCACCACAACCAGGGCAGGAAGCACGCCTATGACCGTTCAAACCGAAGATCACGCCATCCGCATGCCAGCCTTCGTCGATCATTCGCATCTGGTCGTGCGCGACCTGCCGATGGTGTCATCCTGGTACCAGACGATCATGGGCCTGCAGCCGATCGAAAAAACCGCAAGCGGCGAGACGCTGGGTGCCGGCGGCCGCCCGCTTTTGACATTGACGACACAGGGCAATGCGGCAATCGCCCCGCAAAATGCGCCCGGCCTGTTCCACACCGCCTTCCTGGTGCCTGATCGCACTGAGCTTGGCCGCTGGCTTGCCCATATCGCTGAAAACAACGTGCCGCTTCAGGGGGCATCCGACCATCTGGTGTCGGAAGCCATCTATCTCGGCGATCCCGAAGGCAACGGCATCGAGGTCTATCGCGACCGGCCGCGCGCCGAGTGGAACTACCTTGACGACGGCATGGTGAAGATGGCGACGCTGCCGCTCGACCTGCAGGCGCTGTATGACGAGGCGCCGAAGGACAACTGGGGCGGCATGGCCGGCGGCACGGCGATCGGCCATATCCATCTGCAGGTTTCGGATATTCCGCAGGCCAACGCCTTCTTCCGCGATGTGCTCGGCCTCGACCTGATGGCCACCTATCCCGGCGCCAGCTTCTTCGCCTCGGGAAAATACCATCACCATGTCGGCGCCAATATCTGGAACTCGCGCGGCGCACCAAAACGCCAAGCCAACATGACCGGCCTGTCGGACTATACCGTGCATTTCAACGATCCGGCCAAGCTTGAGAATGCCGTCACCAAGCTCGACGAACTGGAAATTCCGGTGACGCGCAATGGCGATACCGTCTCGCTTATCGACCCCTGGGGAATCGGCCTGAAACTGGTTGGGTGACTGCAAGGCGGGCCGCCCGGCTGCGTTTTCAACAGGGCGGCTGCGGCGGATTGTACCGTTTTGATTCTTAAAGTTGACTCTTCTTGTCATGTATAATACGCCGCCCGGACGTCCGCTCTTGCGGATTTCTGTCCAGGGGTTATTATTTTGAAAAATAAGAGAATTCTTGTATACGCGCTCGCCACGGCGAGTATCGCGCCACTTCCCTTGCGCGCGGCCGATTGGCGTCCTTCGGTGGAAATCGACGGCACCTGGCGCAGCGGTTCATCCAGCTCCAGCGGCGGCTTCTTACTACCGATCCTGCTTGATTCCGGCAATGCGCTGTTCATCGATACGCAGGGCGCCTTTATCGAGGGTGGCGTTCAGCGCGGTTCGGTGGGGGCCGGATACCGCATGCGCGCCAATGATCAGTGGATCGTCGGCGTCTACGGCTATTACGACTATCTGAACAGCGCCTATGACAACGCATTCCACCAGCTGTCCTTCGGGGTGGAGGCGCTCGGGCCCGTGTTTGAAACGCGTGCCAACATCTATCTGCCGCTCGGCAGCGATCACGCGCTTGAGGGCATGGGCCGCGGCGAGATCGCCGGTGGCAGGCTGATGTTCCGCCAGGGCATGGAACGCGCCCGCCGCGGCGGCGACATCGAGGCCGGTGTCCACGTGCCGCTGACGGCTGCAGGCGATGCGATACAGCTGAAGGTGTTTGGCGGCAGCTATTTCTACGGCGGCGACAATCTCGACGACAAGCTGGGTGCCAAGCTGCGCGCCGAACTGTCCTTTGCCGACCTGCCCGGCCTTCCCGGCGGATCGACGGTGACGATCGGCGCGTCCGGCTCCTATGACAATGAGGACCATTTCAAGGCTGCGGCGATGGCACGGCTGCGCATACCGCTCGGCAGCACATCCGCTACCGGCGCTTCGTCAGGCGTGAGCGATCCGTTCGATCCGCTGACGCAACGCGTCGAGCGCAACCGCACCATTGAGACCCATCGGGGCGCGACGGGCGATCTTGAAAATGCGGTGATCGAACTCACCGGCCAGACCGCCGGCAATGTCGCCGCCATTTCCGCCGCCAGCGGCGATGCGGCCGCAATCAACGCCCTGATCGATGCGGCTGGCGACAACGCGCTGATCCTTGCCGATGGCAATATCGGGCTTGATCAATCGCTGAGCTTGAACAACGGCCAGCTCCTTTTGGGTGGCGGCGGGGTTCTCAGCTTGCGCGGCGCTGACAGCGGCGGCGAAGGCTGGTTTGCCAATCGCGGCGCCGCCACAACGCTGACCGGCTACAATCCGGCTGAGGATGTCGTGACCATGGCGTCCAACAGCGCGATCTCCACGCTCTCGATCACCGGCGGACTGGCCGGCATCGGTTCGACCGGCGCATCCAACCTCCTGGTGGACAATGTCGATATTTCCGCCACCAGCCATGACGGCATCCGGTTGACCGGCGTGGATGGCGCCATCATCCAGAATTCGCGCATTCACGATCTCACCATCTGCGAAAGCAGCACGCTCTGCGAATTTTCGGTGTTTGATCCGAACCGGGCGCCCTATGCCGCCATCAGCGCCCATGGCACCAACAACCTGACGATCCGCGATACCGCGATCGACAACGTCACCTATGGCCTGTTTGCCGGCAGCGCCATCGACGAAAGCGACTGGCCGCCCGTGATCACCGATGCCGCCAGCAACATCACGCTGGACCATGTGACGATCTCGCGGTCGCGCCGCGAAGGCCTGCTGTTCGTGGCAGCCGATCACGTCAATCTCGACACGGTGACGATCGACAATTCGATGCAGGACCGCGACATGGATCTTGTCGTGCTGCAGGGTACACGCGACGTCGTGATCACCGATATGGTCCTGAAGGGCGGCATCAATGGCCTGATGCTGGTGACCTCCAGCAGCATGCCGGAGGGGGCGGTCACCACCAATGTCGATGTCGACGGCCTGACGATCGACGGCACGCGCAATGCCGGCATCTTCCTCAACCCGGTTTCTGGCATCGCCTTCAAGAACGTGGCGATCACCAATGCCGGAACCTACGGTGCCTTCATCTACGGGAGCGAATGGGACTTCCTCGGCGGGCCGATCAGCGACATTGCCTTCGACAATGTCACGATCGACAAGGCAGGGACCGCCGGGCTCTACTTCATGGGACCATCGCTGGATCTGAAGGGCGGCGTCACCGTCACGGGGACCCCACGCGATTGCAAGGTCGATCCCTCCTGGGATGGCAGCCTTGGCGGTTCGCTGACGCAAGGGCCGGGCTCGGTGCTGACACTCAACGGCGGCGTGCTCGACCAGACGAATTTTGGCAGCCGTTGCGGCGGCTGACCTCACCCAAGATCGCCGTGCGCATACGGTGCGCACGGCAACTTTTACGGTTTCAGTGCACAGCGCCGGAGCCGCCGGCCGCGACGATGGCGAAGGGCATGCCCTCGACCGGGATGGTTGCCGTTTCCGTCAAGGTTTCGCTGTCGATCATCCGCACCAGGCTGTGGCGGGGATCGGTGACGGCGATGCGATTGCCGGCAACCGCCAGCCGCGGGCGCGGATCGCGCCAATGGCCGTCCTTGCTATAGGGCTCGGTCACGCCGGCGGAGCGGACGATCTGACCGCTGACCACATCCAGCACATGCAGCTTGCCGTCTTCCGTGAGAATATAGGCATTGCGGACCTTGGCGGGATCCAGGATGAAATCGACACGGCGGGTCGGCAGTTCGACAAGGCGATAGGGCGCGCTCGCATCCGGATCGATCAGCACGACCTTGTCCTCACCGTAATTGCCGAGGAAGAACTGCATGGAGCGGCCGCCGAGCAGGGTGGAGACCTTACCCTCCGGCAAATCGCCGCCATAGGCGACCATCTCAAGCTTCGGGCCATTCAGTCCATCCGGCCGGGCGACCAGAACCCCTTCGGCGCAACCGAAGGCGACCAGCCGCGCCGAAGACGCCTCGCCATGCAGCCCGGTGCAGGTGGCGACATCACCCAGCTGCTTGCCCTCCCGGTCGATAACGCGCAAGCCCAGCCTTGGCGGCTGTTCGTCCGGCTTCACCTCAACCGCCATATTGGGCACGGAAACGAGGATATGCCGTCCCATCGGTACGGCGACGCCGTGATGGGCAGCCGTCGTATCGAGGCTGACGGCATCGCCCTTGCCGTCGAGCAGCGCGCTCTCGCCGAACAGATCCACCTTGCCGCCCCGATCATAAAATACCGCGACATCATTACCATGGGTGACCACATGGCCCGGCTTCTGGCCGCTGATGCTGCCGGGCAAAAGCCGGGGAGCGGATATTTCGATATCGCGATGTTCGCCATGATCAGACAGCGCAATGCCGGAGGAAATGATCTGCACCAGGTCCTTATCGCCCTGCACGGCAAAAACGCTCCTGCCGCTGTCGCTCAGCGACAGGGCCGCATAGCCGCTGAGATCAAATCGCCCCAGCTCGCTGCCGTTCGCCGCATCCAGCACGCGCACCACCGGCTCCGTATGATCCGCAACAAACAGCCGCCACGTCTCTTTCTGATCAGCCTGATCATCGGCCAGCGCCGCAAGCGGCGACAGCGCCGTGAGCGCCATCACAGCGGCAGCCCGCATCGGGTTTCCAAATTGGATCGGCATGGGATTCTCCTGCAATTGTTTATGTAATAACGTTACGTCACATTTGTTATAAAGTTACACTCAGATTGTCCAGCCGGAAAGACGGCAGCGGCGTCCTCCCCCTTCTCCCCGCTGGGAACCGTTGCAAAATTCTGTGGTTGTGATTCTCTGTCGTTACGAGCAG
>NZ_LMFB01000030.1 GCF_001426685.1 Rhizobium sp. Root483D2
CGCCGCCGTCAAATTGGCAGCAGTAAGAATTTGGATCAGATCGTTATGAGTCCACGGCCTAGAAGATGTGACAGGGTCGGCGGGCGTGGCCGGAGATGATATTTCGGCAGCATGCGTGACGGCGAACTTTGAAGATCGTGTTTGCTATCTGCGTTGTGCTCGGAGTGGCGCAGGCTGCGGTTGCACTGTGGGTATACTTCGGCACCTGAAGAGCTCGTCAAACTCAATGCGGGCAGTTTGGTTAGCGCTTAGGATGGAAGATTCGAGAATGGATAGTCTTTAGAAAAAGCTGCCAATGCTGGACCCTGCCAGAAGATAGATGATTGTTCCAACATCGCCTCGCAGTCGGTTGGCTGCCGCTTGGACGGCCGGCCAGTCGCGGCGGCTGTTCCCTATATGCGGGTCCTTGATCAATCGAATACCAATTTTGTTCCTCTGAAGCAGCGGCATAAGACGCCATTGTGGCCTTGTATCTCGTGTTCTGCTGGTGAGCTGCGTCGATACGGTTGCCCGCGCCTGTTAGAGATATTGGCCGTCGTCACATTCGACGTGCTGCCAGCCGCGCTCGTATTTGTAGATCGGGAGATCGGTTTCGCCGCACTTGGGCACGGCTTCAGTCTCTGAATTATCATTGGCCGAGCCCTCCAACGCAGTGGCGAATAGCGTTCGCAGCCTACCTCTAATGGTTGATAGGGGATTAGGAGAACGAGGCGTATGGTCGATGCGTGACTTTCTCCTAAGTGGAGTTCCGCAGTGCCAGATACTGATAGAAAAAAATGGGATTTCGATAATAACGGGGCAATCAAGACGAGTCGGTTGGTCGAATGGGGCGTCGCGTCGGTCCTGGAGAAAGTTGTCCTGCGAATAGGATACGTTCGTTCGCAGCGCGAACACGAAATTTACAACACTGACGACAAGGCACCTCATCAAGTCCAAGTTGAGATTTCGGCGTCCGCCGCCAGGGCTCTGTCGGTCCAGTTGTCCAAATACGCTGATTGGGTTGAACTCAAACTTCCCGCGGGAACAGAGATCAACGGGCCATAAGTGGAACTCTCTAGTTCATTCGGCAAGGTCGAGCCATTTAACGCCGGCCGGCATCAGTGAGGCTTTGGCACGTCTTTCGCAAAGCGCTCTGGTCATCCCCCGCAAATTATCGGGCTCCAAAAGTAGAATTTTCTCGGGCTGAATGATCGAGGAGATTTTTGATGAAAACGAACAGATTTGGCGAACCGCAAATCCTTGCCATTCTGAGCCACGCAGAAGGCGGCGTTCCTGTGCCGGAGCTATGCCGGGAACACGCGATGAGCGCGGCCTCCTTTCAAGGGGCATTCGAAGTATGTATGGACGCCTCGATAATCAGCCAGATGAAGGCACTGGAGGTTGAGAACCGCCGGCTGAAGAAGATGTATGCCGAGATGAGCATGCAGGCAGAACTGGTGAACGAGGCTTTCAGAGAAAAATGACACGATCGTCTCAACGCCGAAAGCCTTACGTCAGAAGCGAGCATTTGCCTGTCAGCCAAGGGATGGCTGGAAAGCAGTGGCTTTGGGCAGAGTGAGCATTGTTGTTGATTAGCAGGTGAGATTAATCCACATTTTTTATTTCTACATGCTCCGGCTCAACCTGTGGTATTCGTTTGCATGCAATAAGTTACGACAAGTTATGTGGGCCAGACAAAGTTGTTAAATGGTTCAAATCGCGGAAAATTGACAGCATAGCGTGTTAAGCCCCCACAATCACGGCGCGATATCAATACTAAAAATATCCGACACACAAGGGTGCACCCTACCGGACGCATGTAACGCGATAGGTCAAGCCCGTGACTGCGAGTCTGAACGATTGAAAAAAATCGGCGGCTGGGGCAATGGGTTCAAGTCGGCACCACCCGTCTAAGGCGCAGGTTTACACTGTCAGGTATCACTGGATCGGGCATCAGGTTGCGGGATCGTTTTCATCTCGACCAGTTGGTCGACGCAACGCCCCGTCGCGCCTGGAACAGTCTCGACGCCCGCTATAGCCATCCAGCCGCCATCTTTCATGAACTTCTTTCGATCCCAGTTGGCGATGGCCTTTAGCGCACTGAGGTTACTCGTTGCATCTGATGAAGAGATAAACCTTTGAACGCAAATTTCCGCCGCAAGACGTGCACTGGCGTTCCTTGCTGCAATTTCCGCCATTACGGATGCCCTGCCAGCGGGCATCCAACCGGCAGCACCAAAGCCAAGGGCCATGGTCAGAACCGACGATCCGATTGTTGACCAGATCCAAATTTTTTTGGTCGGTTGATATTCACTCCAGCGAATTGAAAGCTTCTTTTTTTCTGACATATTGCTATCTCCAATTATGCTCCCAATAAAATATACCATATTTTATGAGTGCAACTGAGCTTCCAAGAGTTCACATTTTTTTTATTGCTTGGGGAAGAGTCTGTTTTCGAAAAATCGACGCGGGTTTCCATGCTGAATTGAGGAGGTTGGGCAGCTTTCCCAGGAAGCCCACAGTAACATGCCTCCTGACAACCAACCGCTAAAGGAACCAATTCCCTATTTCACGTGTTTCTTAAACAAAGGAGCACAAAAATGTCCGATAACATGAGCAACTCAAAATTCGATTACTCGCCTGAGGAACTCGCTGGAGAGTACGGGCTCAGCATCGAACAAGCACGTCGTCATATCAGCCGTTTTGGGGCCTCACGCGTGGAGCTCGACTGCTTTTTGGCATCGTCAAGCAGAACGGTGCAGCATCGCGAGGAAGACATTGAGAGAACGTTGGACGAGGTGACATTCGGGTAGCTCTTGACCGCTAGATGGTGGTGCACCCTCACGGCACGACCTGACAATTCATCATATGAATCAGCCACAGGCCAAAAGCTTCTCTGCTGAACGGCATTACCTTGACCGACAAATGGTAGAGAGTTGTTTTTACGGAACTGTCACATATCTGGTATTGCAGCCTTGGCATCCTCAAAAAATTTTGCCCTCATGCCGACGGAAGCGCCGCCCTCGGGCGTGTAAGTGATGTTCGGCGGCGCGTCCGCCGAGTTGAAGCTGAAAGAGGACACCATGAAAAACATCATATTGTCGGCCGTTGTGGCGATTGCGACCTTTGCGTCTATGTCGCCAGCTGAAGCGCGCCAAGGGTGCGGCAGGGGATTTCATCGCGGCGCGTACGGGGTATGCCGGCCAAACCAAGGCGTGATTGTTGTCCCTCCCCGCCACTTGGCAATTGGCGTGTTTTACCCGGGACGGGGTTATTGGGACGGCCACCGCTACTGGCAGCACCGTTACCGGCACCACAGCGGCTGGCGCTACCGGTAAATCCTTCCACCATGGCAAGGATATGCGGTTCTGGCTTATCGCTGGACCGCATATCGTTGAGTGGGTTGGAGGGCGGGAGGCAGATCCGATCATTGTGCGTCAGATTAAGCGTCACGACACAAACGGTGAAGGGTTCCTTTTGCTGATAAACGACGACGAAGCGCAGGCAAGCCGACCGATGTCAGACAATCGCATTGGGTCTTTTCTGGATATTGCAGGATATAGACGCCGAGGCGTCTGAGGCCGAGCCCCGACTGATGCATGAAGATTCAGATTCAGAATTGATGCGCGACGTTGCCCGTGGCGATTCCGAAGCGCTTAGACGCATGGTCGACACTTACCTGCCGCGCATCCATGGCTTTGCGTCGCGCATTTTACGAGATCGTGTGGAAGCAGAAGACGTGGTGCAAGAAGCGTTGATGCGTGCCGTCCGGCGTGCGGCAGACTGGAGACCCGGGGCTACGCGGTTCGATACCTGGCTTCATACAGTTGCGCTCAACCTTTGCCGCGACCGGCTGCGCAGATGCAGAGAGCATGTAATCGATCGGCTGCCGGAACGTGCTGATCCTGCCGCTGGTCCCGAGTTAGAGCTCTTGACCACTGAGCGCTCCCGATCGGTGGAGATCGCTGTGCACGCCTTGCCAGAACGACAGCGAGACGCAATCCTGCTGGTGCACTATCAGGATCTTTCCGGCGCGCAAGCAGCCGAAGTCCTCGGCGTCAGCACCGAAGCGCTGGAATCGCTTCTGTCGCGCGGGCGAAGAAGTTTAAGGGAAAAATTCAAAAATCAGGGTCCTGCCGATGACTGAACCTCTCCATATCAACCGCTTTCACGCGCTCGCTAATGCTTACGGTAGCAATCTTGCCCGCTGGCCTTCTGAGGTTCAGGCGGCGGCCAGGCAATCGGCGGAAAACGACGCTGAGAAAGTGATTTTGCGGGATGCAGCCGAGATGGACAATATCCTCGATCGGTGGGAGGCGCCTCCGATACCAATAAGCCTTTCGTGCAGTGTCACTGATATAGCTTCTTACCTGCCGGTACGAATGACCCGAAAAGTCCGGATTTGGTGGGCTAGTGTCGGCTTGGCGGCAGCGCTTTCCGGGGTTGCAGCAGGGACGGTTGTCGCCGTCACGTTTGGGCAGCAGCCGCAAATCTACAGCAGCACTGTCTTTGGCGACATAAGCGGCGATGGAGACTGATCGATGACGAAGATGCGTATTGGCTTGGCCATTTCCGTAATCCTCAACATCTTCCTTGTCGGCGCCCTCAGCGGTGGGGCGGCCTGGCTGAACTACGGGCATCGGATGATCTTTGCAGGATCGCTTCGTATAGCCGGGTCGGAGTTACCGGCTCCGGAGCGCCGGGCATTTCGTGCAGCGTTGCGCCAAGCGCGAGACGACATTTCAGATCAGATTGGCAATGCCCGAAATGCGCGTGCCGAAGCTGCGGAACTTCTCGTTCAGCCAACGCTTGATACCGCGGAAATCATGGCTGCCCTTGATAAGGCCCGCATCGCCGACTTTGCTGTTCGGGCAGCAATCGAGAAGCGTGCCGTGGTTTTTGCGGCGACGCTCTCAAAAGAAGATCGAGCCAAACTCGCTGACGCTATCAGAGAACGGATTCGACGGGGAATCCAAAACGGCCGCTGAAATCAATGTCAAGATAGCTGCAAACTTGTTTATACCATTGGCGCAGACATTCCGCAGTGCCGGCCATTGCGGGCAAAGCGGCTACGCACCAAACCTCCAAGTCGAGCGAATGTACGCGTTCAGGAACCAGCAGAAGACAGCGTCACTCTCAGCCAAACTATCGAGAAATCCCGTGTTGCCAGCCTAAATCGTTTCACACAGCCAGATTCAGCGCATAAAGGTTCAGGGAAACGAAGCCGTATAAGATCAGCTCGAAGAAAGATCTGCGGTTGCATTCGTGCGCCATTTTGTACGACGCATTTGATAATATTTATCAATTGTAAAACAATGTTCTGTGCTTGCATCGTTTTTCCGTTTCAAGCGTTATTGCGCACCCACCAGGATGGAAATATGCGCACAGACCAATGGCTTTCCCTTCTCATCATCGCTTTGATGATGGGCGCGTTCGTTTGGGGACGTTATCGCTACGATCTCGTTGCGGTCGCCTCACTTCTCGCTGCAGTTGTCGTGGGAATAGTCCCTGCCAAAAATGCATTTTCGGGCTTTGCCGATGACATTGTTATTATCGTCGGGAGTGCCCTAATCGTCAGCGCGGCGATATCCAGATCAGGACTTATGGATGTGGCGCTGCGCAGGTTTTCTCCTGAGAAACGTGGACCGCGGTCACAGTTAATCATTCTCGTGGTTATTGTTGCTGTCCTCTCTGCGTTTATTAAGAATATCGGGGCTCTTGCGATTATGATCCCCGTTGCCGTGCAAATGGCGCGAAAGTCCAGTGTGTCACCATCGATGTTCTTGATGCCAATGTCCTTTGCATCCCTGCTGGGAGGCTTGATGACGCAGATCGGCACATCGCCCAATATCATCGTTTCCCGCCTGCGGGAGGAGATCACGGGGCAGCCGTTCACAATGTTCGACTATACGCCTGTCGGCTTGGCGCTTGCCGTCATGGGCATCATATTCTTGGCGCTCTTCTACAAGCTTCTTCCTGAACGAGTTCGCGAAGAAACGTCCATGGAGGAGGCTGTGAAGATCAAGAATTATACGACCGAGGCCAGGATTACTGCATCATCGGGCGCGATCGGGCAGTCTGTCAGTTGGCTGCAGAAGCCGGCCGGTGGTGAAGCTATGGTGACAACGATCATCAGTGATGGCGGTCAGAAACGTAAGCCACTGCCCGATACAGTCTTGAAGGGTGGCGATCTGCTCATTATCGAGGGAGAGCAAAGTGCTCTCGACAAGATTGTCAGTGAAGCCAAACTCCAGCTCTCCGACCGTAAGCATGAGCTTCAAGCAGACAAAGATATCAGTTCCGTCGAAGCTATCGTGGGCGAACACTCGCGTCTCATTGACTTAAGCGCGAAGGACGTCTCACTCTTCGAAAACACTGGCCTCAATCTTCTTGCGGTCAGCCGCCGCGATAAACGCTTCACCGAACGTCTGGGAGAGATTAAGATTCGCAACGGTGATGTTGTCGTCCTGCAGGGCGATCTGCAAAAGCTGCCGGATCTCCTGCGAGAATGGGGATGTTTGCCTCTTGTCGAACGGGACCTAAAGCTTGGTAGCGTCCGAAAAGGGGCCGTTCCCGTGATTATATTGGCCGCCACGATGGGAGCAACAGCCTTTGGTGGCGTGCCAGTTGCCGCCGCATTCTTTGCTGCCGCCTTCATGATGGTCATAACCAAGTGCATTCCGCTACGTGATATTTACAGCCATCTCGACGCGCCAATTTTGATAATGTTGGCTGCTCTCATACCAATTAGCGATTCCCTGAAGACCACAGGGACCACCGACGTTATTGCCGATTTACTATCGCGCACCGCCGAAATGCTCCCCCCATACGGCGCCTTGGCGCTCATTCTGGTTGCTGCGATGGCAGTAACACCATTTCTGAACAACGCTGCGACGGTTTTGGTCATGGCTCCGATCGCCGCAACATTCGCTGCAAAACTCGGCTTCCAACCCGATGCCTTCCTGATGGCTGTCGCGATCGGAGCGGGCTGTGATTTCCTCACCCCCATTGGACACCAATGCAATACGCTGGTGATGGGACCCGGTGGATATCGATTTGGTGACTACGCGCGACTTGGCCTGCCTTTGTCGATTATCGTTCTGCTCGTCAGCGTCCCAATGCTGATGTTAGTCTGGCCGATATGAATAAGTGAACACTCGCACGATCGATCGTTTCAAGATGGGAGGGAAATACCATGGATCCTTTGATCGGACTGAAGCCGGCAGCCACGGGTGATGCGACCGCTTCGGTGGGCCCTCCCCTTCCCTTTAACTCGTCTGAAAAAGTCAACGCGGTTATCCATTACTATCGCGGTGAAATGGGGCGAATGACCAGTTGGCGCGATCGCATCGACCGAACGTCAAACTGGGCGATCACTGTGGTGGCGGCATTGTTATCGATCTCTTTGTCGACGCCCTCTTCTCACCATGGCGTAATTGTATTTGGCATGCTGATCGTCTCGCTCCTCCTGCTTATCGAAGCCCGTCGATATCGCTTTTTCGACGTTTATCGCAGTCGTGTTCGACAGTTGGAACGCTACTACTTTGCCCAGGTGCTGAGCCCGAAAGCGGAGCTCAATGCAGATTGGGCGGGTCCCATTGCACAGAGCCTGCGTAAACCAAGCTTTTTTATCAGCTACAGGGAGGCAGTGTTTCGACGGATCCGCCGCAATTACAGCTGGATGTATCTAATCCTTCTTCTGGCATGGGGCCTGAAGATCTCTTCACCGCAACTGCTTCCAGACGATACAAACGCCGAAGTCGTCAATCAGTGGAGCGACCTTGTTGCGAATGCTGCGCTAGGACCTGTGAGCGGATGGGGAGTCTTAGGTGCGGTTGCTGTTCTTTATACGGCAGTGCTAGCGGCTTCGGCTTACCGTGAAGCCGATGATGGCGAATTCGCTTTCGGCGAAGCACACGTTTAAATGGTGGCACGATAACTGGCGAAAGGATCTTAGTCTTTAAGCCAAATGACGGCCTTGCTGGCAGGCTCGGTGTTTGTCTAATGTTCGGTCGGCTTACCTCGATACAAGCCGTTGCTCGTTGACGCAAACCGGGGTCGCCTGCGCTCGCATGATCATTATCGTCGCCTTGAACGGATTAGAACTCTCGGCGCCATATTTGTCGTTGAAATTTCAAATTGATTCAACTCTTTGGCCTCCCAAGCCGAGATAATGTCCTACGGGTGAACCAACCGCCGACAAAGCCGTAGATCTGATCTCACCACCTGTCCGGTGGTTGAGGAGTGTCGCGTAAAGGCAAATTTGTCGTCGGTGCAACAGGGAACAGGCCTTGAAATTCACGTAGTGATTCATTGCAGTCTCGGATGCACCACGTCAGCGTTCTCGCCTTTCTGTGCACTAGCCAGATATATTTCCTCAATGTTTTGAGAGAGATTTCGGTCGAATTCGGCGTTCGGCATGGAAACACGTAGATTCTCAAACAGAGCCCGCGAGAAGCTTCCAATCACCCCGGTGTTCTCTCTGAGTTTTTCACAAGCGACCTTTAGACTATAGCCCCCGGATAAGGCAAAAACTCGGGCAACCTTGGGATGCTCGACAAGGGCTGCGTAGAGATCCGGCTGACTTGGCAAAGTAAGCTTCAATATGACCTGCGTTCCATGAGCAAGTTCGGAAAGGTTCTTGAGGATTTCCTTTACCAATATGTCTTCGGCAATCGCCTTATCCGGGCTGCTGACGAGAACCTCAGGCTCGATAATCGGGATCAATCCACTCTTTAAGATCGTCGATGCCACGTCAAATTGTTGCCTGACAGCAGCAGAAATCCCTTTTCCGGACGCTGAATGCACGACCGAGCGCATTTTCGTCCCAAGGCATCCCTTTTCCAACGCGCGCTCAAGCAAATTGCTAAGATTTGAAATGGGCTTCATCAATTGAACGCCATCGTGCTCGGCTTCTCGACCGCTGTCGACCTTCAGAAAGGAGAAGATTCCGCGATCTTCCCAAAGGTATGCCGGGATTGATTTGGCGCCGATGGAGCGATCCATGGTGTGTTCGAATAAGATGGCGCCAATTACACGTTCGCTCGAGAATGTGGGGGCGGTCATTATCCTCACGCGCATCGCATGGATAAGTTCAAGCATTTCCATTTCGCCCTGATAGGCTGTATTCGATATACCATATGAGCTCAAGGCTTCAGGGGTAGACCCTCCACTTTGATCGAGCGCTGCGATAACCCCGGGTGTTGAAGTCAGCCGAGCGGCCATTTCTTTGCGGGTTTCCGTATCCATGCGTACTTTCCCTTCAGGTCGAACAGAAACTTTGAGGAGTGGCTCAGCAAGAGCTACCGCGTGTCCTCGCGCCAGTGTGCCCCCGCCGGCGGGTAGATGGTGGGCGGGCCTATCGAGTAAGATTGCGATCTCACAACTTGAAGTTCTTCCGGTGAAAGGCGTGCCGGAAGCCTACTTTCCTAAGGTTATCGAAGGAAATATTAGGCTCTCCACCTACAGGTGCCAATGTCTCGACGGCAAATATCGACACGCCGTTGCTGAGCCCTTGTTCGACACGGCTTTTGATTAGCGCTTTTTGAACGCCACGATTTCGGAACTCCGGAAGTGTAGTGCCCCCGCCTAACCATGCGTAGGTGCCAGACTGATACATGGCGGCTGTGCCGACTGGATTGTCGTGATCCAGGGCAAAAAAACACGACCAGCCTACTTTTCCGACGATCGAAGACCACAGGCTCGTCAGGGCCGATGGAAAGTTAAAGCCTTTGCACACCATCGATCCAAAGAGCATGGCTTCCTCGACACGAACGAGCCGCGTTCGGAAATAGTTGGGCTCCAAGAGGTTCACTGACGAGCCGTCGTAGACAAGCTTCGCCCAGCCGACACCGTACTCGAGAAGACCCTTGGCGAGGATCCAGTCTTTAGTCCCGGCCGAAGCCTTATCTATATTTACCTGGAGAAACCGGTGGCCGGTCTTTCCAATCATCCACCCATAGGCTTCCTCAAGATCCTTCACGGAGCTCAGTCCCAATACACGGTTCAGACCGATCGCCGGCGCGCTTGGCAGTGAGATTGCGCATCCACGGTTGATGGGCAGGCATTCAAAATGCTCTTCGGCTTTGAGCGTTGCCGGTGAGACATTGTACAGATCAACGAAGGCTTTGGCCTCGATAGCCTCTTCTTCTGCCGGAGATGAATGTTGTGAAAAATGCGAATTCAAATTGACCATGCCGCTGTCTTTGACTGATGGAGATGGAAACGAGGTCGATCAGAAACCAAGCTCGCTGAGCCCCGGGTGGTCGTCGGGCCTACGGCCGAGGGGCCAGTGAAAGCGACGGTTTTCTACGCGGGTCGGCAGGTCGTTAATGCAGGCGTATCGCTTGCGCATCAGGCCACTGTCACTAAACTCCCAGTTCTCGTTGCCGAAAGATCGAAACCAATTGCCGCTGTCGTCGTGCCACTCATATGCAAACCTGACGGCAATCCTGTCGCCGTCGAACGCCCACAATTCTTTGATGAGACGGTAGTCGAGCTCCCGCCGCCACTTTCCTGCAAGAAAAGCAACGATTGCCTCCCGGCCATTGACGAACTCGGCGCGGTTACGCCACTGACTATCATCTGTGTAAGCCAACGCGACCGTGCCCGGGTCCCGGCTGTTCCAGCCATCTTCGGCAAGCCGCACCTTTCGGCAGCAGTCTCTGATGTAAACGGGGGCAGAGGCGGTCTTTGAGCGTCAGTCATTTGGAGCTTCCTTCTGATTTTGCCCGAAGCGCAGCATTTTCAGCTTCCAACTGTTGCAGCTTTTGACGAAGCGGTGCGACTGCTTGCTCAACCTGCTGTTCGGTATAGCGGGGAATAATGTGCTGTGGACAGTTCCAGTCGTATGCTTCGAGCCGGAGCTTAAATATCCGCTCTGCCCGGCCCCTGTACGTCGCGTCTGACACGAGATCAGTGAGTGATTGGTCGGCATCGAGCGTCAGCCGCTCGACATGGGCATAAATCTTGAGCCGGGTCCGTTGGACATAGTCCATTAGGAACAGACAGGCGCGGTCGTTGGCTGCGAAATTCCCTGCGCTGATGTACTGGCGGTTTCCGCGATAGTCGGCAAATGCCATCGTTTGCGGATCAACAACCTTGAGGAAACCGGTTCTCCCACCACGATGTTGAACGTACGGCCAACCTGTTTCCGACACAGACGCGATATAGAAGCTGTCGCGCGTAGCGATGAAAGCGATCTCGTTCTCCGTCAAAGTATCCGATGGACGATCGTGCTCGCCCAGCCATATCTGGTCCACCCCCATATCCGCCTGCGCGGCTCGGACGCTCGGTGTCACGGCGACTTCCAGAAAGTGGTACGGCATCCCTCGCCTCCAAACTTGCGCAGGCCCGCATCTGTGAACAATGCGGGCCCTGATCTATCTTCAGACGACCAATCGTTCGGCTAAAGGATCAGTCTTGCAAGGCCCAGTCGGCGACTTCCCAGCGCATCTGACCACGATCGGAGACCACGCGACCAAGACCGGGGAACGGCATATGGGTCGCAGCAATCAGCGCACCTTCCGAGGCAGCTAGTGGGAAGAAGCGATCGCGCATGGCTTTCGCGGCAGCCTGATCCTGTTCAAACAAGAAGAAGACGTCTGTT
Organism: Rhizobium sp. Root483D2; assembly: GCF_001426685.1. GTDB lineage: Bacteria > Pseudomonadota > Alphaproteobacteria > Rhizobiales > Rhizobiaceae > Pararhizobium > Pararhizobium qamdonense. The sequence continues at coordinate 11,588 of NZ_LMFB01000030.1, forward strand.
GCAGCGGGATGGACGACCGGGAAAATCATGTCGGAAACCATGATCAGGCTCTTGCCGCCATCCTCGATGCGGACGCCAATATGGCCAGGCGTATGGCCGGTCAGGTCGACAATCGAGACGCCTGGAACGATCTCGCGTTCTCCGTCGATCGCTTGCAGATTCGGATAGAGGCGCACCACCTCTTCAGCCATCTTGAAGCTGGGCTGCAGGAAATCAGGCGCCCCATTGCGCTTAGCCCGGTCGGTCCAGTGCTTGACGTCACGGCGGTCTATATAGACCTCGGCATCGGGGTAATTCTTCTTACCGCCGAGTACCAAACCGCCCATGTGGTCCTGGTGCATATGGGTCACGATCACAGCATCAATCTGGCTCGGCTTCAGACCGAGCGTGGCCAGCGCCCGCGGGAGATGCCCGGTTTCCCCGATGGAACCTGCAGCGCCGGCATCGATGAGGATGCGTTGCTTACCGTCCTCTACGAGGTATTGATTGAACAGGAAACGTACCCCGCCGGGTCTGCCCGTAAACTGGGAGTTCGCGACCTTTTCCACTTCGGAGGCTGAGCGTCCGGGGAAGTAGTTGTAGGGCATATCAGCATACCCATCCGTCAGTGCCGTTATCGTAAAGCGTCCGACATGAACCTGGGCGAACGGCGTTGTTGCGACCGGCTTTCGGGCAGCCTTGGGTGTTGCAGCCTGAGCAGTTAAGTCGCCGAGCAGACTTCCGCCGAGTACGGTTCCTCCGACGAGCCCAAGAGGCAGTGCGCTCGCGAAAGCGCGGCGTGAAAGCTGAGGCATGCCATTCTCCTCTGATTGGGTCGCTGATACTTGTGATGTCTGTGAGGGTTTCGGCGTAAGAAAGTTGCGCATCGTGTTCCCCTAGTCGGTGATTGATGTTGGACAGCAGCCTACGCTCAGCATCAGCTTTGCCGGTTCGGCTCAGCTGCTGTTTTAATAAGCGCTACGACTTCTTCAGGTTGGGACAGCATTACTGCATGGCTGCTGCTGACCTCTACGACCGTGGCTCCTGCGCGCGCGGCCATTGCCGCCTGCGCTTGAGCTGGAATCATTCGATCTTCCGTTGCGAGCAAGTAAAAGGATGGCTTGGCTTTCCATGCCGCAGAGGTGATCTTGCCCTGGACCGCTTCAAGGCCCCAAGGCCTCTGGGCGGCAGCCATGAACTGCGCTTCGGCGGGATCTATGTCGGCCGAGAATGCGGCCGCAAACTTCTGCGGATCGATTTTGATGAAGCCATCCTTCGGCGGAAGGAGTGGGGCTTTCTCCGCACCAGGGACCTCTTGCGAAGCAAGGTCGAAGACGGACTCCCCGGCTTTCGGAACGAAGGCTGCCAGATAAACGAGACTCACGACCTTTTCTTCGCTCCCTGCCTCCGTAATGACGGCACCACCATAAGAATGCCCGACAAGCACAACCGGGTGTGAAGCCTCTGCGATCACACCCTTCGTGCGCTCAACATCTTGGGCAAAGGTGACTGCGGAATTTTGCACGACAAGGACTTCATAACCGTCTTGCGACAAGTTCTCGTAGACCTTCCGCCAACCGGAAGCATCGACAAATGCACCGTGCACGAGCACAACCGAAACGGGTTTGGATGATTGGTTCGAACGATCTAGGGTCATTACGCGATCTCCGGGTGACATCATTTTCACTGTTCTGACCGCGAAAGCCCAACATCGTCGAGTTTTGGGCGGATATGCATTGCCGTCGATGAGTGTGGTGGTTTTGCTAAGGAGGGGCTCCCTTCTCGCTTGACTGATATCTTAGGGCTGATTGGGCCAACTCTCAATTGAGACCATGATCTCTTCGGACTAGACGAAGGGACTGCAGAAATAGACCTTGGTCTATAAATCTCAGCTAACCTAAAATCGCAAAACAGAGTATTTTTAGCCGCGCACCAGCGTTACAAGCAGCCGGGGAGCAGACTTGGAACACCCAATACACACTGACGCGATCATAGACATGATCCCGGCAATGGCTTGGTCGACAACATCCGATGGAATGCTGGATTTCGCCAATCAGCATTTCCTCGAATACGTCGGCCTGTCGCTTACTGACATTGCAGGCGAGAATTTTTACCGCCTCTTCCACCCCGACGATCTCGAGCATCTCGCAGCTGCGTGGTGGAACATCATGACTTCCAAGACTGCCAAGGAAGTCGAGGGGCGGATCAAGCGTGCAGACGGTGTGTTCCGGTGGTGTAGTCTTCGGCAAAAGCCGCGGTTCGATCCGGAAGGAACCGTCGTCAGATGGTACGGCGTGGTCCTCGATATCGAGGACCGTAGGCAAGCAGAGGATGCGCTCAAGGAAACGAAGGCCGCGCTTGCAGCGAGTGAGCAAAATCTTCGGCTCATTATCGACTCGCTTCCAGTTCTCGTCTGGTCGGCGCGGCCAGATGGCAGCGCGGACTTCGTCAACAAAAGCTGGCTTGATTATGCCGGGCTACCCGCTGAGCGAATTCTAGATTGGGGCTTTTTGGACCTATACCACCCCGAAGACATCCCTGAGATGGTCGAGATCTGGAAGAGAGACCTTGAGAGTTCAGACCACACGCAGCTGAAGGGTCGCATTCTCGGCGCGGATGGCCGGTATCGATGGTTCTACTTCTCTGGTCGAAAGCTGGAGGATGCCAACGGCATCGTACGCTGGTTCGGTGTGAACATCGACATTGAAGATCTGCAATGCGCCGAGAACGCCTTGCGCGCGAGCGAGACGGCACTCAGAGAGAGCGAGCACAAGCTATCCCTGATCATCAACACGATCCCTGCCATGGCTTGGTCATGCACCCCCGACGGGCGGCTTGAGTATTGGAATAAAAACCTTATCGATTTCGTCGGCCTTCCATTCGAAGAAATTGTCGATTTCGGCTTTTATCGGATGTTTCACCCTGATGACGTTGAGCGCATGCGAGCGAGTTGGGAGGAAGTCGTTGCCACCAAACGGCCTAATCCGGTCGACGCTCGCATCAGAAGGTTCGATGGCGAGTACAGGTGGTTCAACCTACGGCAAAACCCGTTGCTGGATGCGGATGGGAACGTCGTTCGGTGGTATGGCGTCGTCGTCGATATAGAGGACCGCAAGCGAGCCGAAGAGTCGCTTCGCCAGAGCCAAAGCGATCTGGCGCACGTTACCCGCCTGACCACGATCGGCGAACTAGCCGTCTCCATAGCCCACGAGATAAATCAGCCGCTCATGGCGATAGTAACCAACGCCGGAACCTGCCTTCGGTGGCTGCAAGAGGGGCAGACGGATCTCGAACAGGCACGCCTCGCCGCAGATCGCGTTGTGCATGACGGCCATCGCGCCGGGGAGATTGTCTCCAGCATACGCTCAATGGCTCAGAGAGCTCCGGTGCGGATGGAGAGGACCGACTTCAATAGCGCGCTTCGTGACGTGCTTTTTCTTCTGCGCGCAGAACTGCAATCGCGAGGTTTGGAGGTCGTCACGAATCTTTCGCCACACCCTCTCTATGTCCTGGGGGATCGCACGCAGTTGCAGCAGGTTCTTCTCAACCTGATCATTAATAGCGCTGAAGCGACACATCATGGCGCAGAAGCCACCATCAGGATCCATTGTACGCAACGCCAAGAGGGTGAAGTCGAAGTCAATGTTTCTGATACGGGGCAAGGCATAGCACCCGACCAGATCGACCGGGTATTCGAGGCATTCTACACCACCAAGTCTGACGGAATAGGAATGGGCCTTTCCATATGCCGCTCCATCGTCGAGGCGCATGGAGGGCGTATCTGGGCCAAGAGCAATTATCCTACCGGAGCGTCATTCAACTTCACGCTTTCCACCTACGAGGACACCGCCGTTGATCGATGACAGGAAGAACAGGCGCCCAACGGTGATCGTCATCGATGACGATCAAAGCGTCCGCGAAGCGCTCAAGGGGCTGTTTGAATCCGTAGGACTAATTGCTGAAACACATGGCTCTGTCAGAGAGTTCCTGGCCGCAGACGATCCCGAAAAAGCCGGCTGCATCGTTCTCGACATCCGCCTTCCCGGCCAAAGCGGACTTGAGTTTCAAGAAGCGCTGGCGCAGAGCGATCTTCCTCGATCTGTCATCCTGATAAGCGCTCACGTCGATGTGGCGATGGCAGTGCGGGCAATGAAGGCTGGTGCCATCGACGTACTGACGAAACCAGTCCGTGAACAGGATCTGCTGGAAGCCGTAAACCGCGCAATTGCCAATGATGCAGCGCGCCGAGAGGAAAGAACCTCGAAGACCGCCGCCCAGTTGAGATATACATCGCTTACCGAACGTGAACGCCAGATCCTGACCCTGGTCGTCGCCGGCAAGCTAAACAAGCAGATCGCCGCTGAGCTACGACTCGCGGAGCCCACCGTGAAACTTCATAGGGGTCACATGATGCGGAAGATGAAGGCGACGTCGGTCGCTGATTTGGTCAAGATCGTTGGTGGTCTATTTTAGCCCACCACTTAGCCGTATATCCGAGAGGTGTGGCGAGATGCTGTCCGCCCTGAGCGATCTTGGCTGGAACTCCAAGGTCTTGAAAGGATATGAACCCTGGCACTTGGCTCGGCGACACAGCTTTGGCGGAATATGCCCATGTTTCCCTCAGCTTAGAGAAGTAAACATCCGACTTTCGGCCGGAACCAATTTCGCTGCTGGGATGAAGCCATACCCCGGTTGTAGGCATGGCCGTGCGGCTTTGAGGACGCAGCGCGTTGATTGGTCGGAAGTCAAAGATGTCTTTAAAAGCTGGTGGAGAATCGATTGATCGCGCGCTAACATTATTTGGAAAATTATTCCGATCCGACTTATTGCTTTGTTAACGAGCATGGGCCATATCTCTCGTCAATAAGACCCGCCACGCCTCGGACTTAGCTTCGGCTTCGAACTGCGCACCCCGGCGGGTTTCTTTCGTTTTGGCCATGGTATGAAGTTCTCAAAGCCCTCACTTCCAATCGCCGATCAGATTGCTCTTCTTCAAGCACGCGGCATGATTATTGCCGATCGCAACAAGGCCGAACATTATCTGAAACATGTAAGTTACTACCGCCTCCGAGCATATTGGTTGCCATTCGAGGTGACGCCCCCGCTGCAAGAAGGAACCCATCGCTTCAAGGCCGAAACAAATTTTGACGACGCGCTTGAGCTCTACGTGTTTGATCGTCAGCTCCGATTGCTGGTCATGGATGCCTTAGAGCGCATCGAAGTCTCCCTTCGAGGAAACTGGGCTCACCATCTTGCTGTCAGGTATGGGCCACATGGATATCTTGACGCCGCACTGTACGACAGGCCTGATTTCTATGCGAAAGCTTTGACCGGATTGATGGAGGAGATCGAACGGTCAAAGGATACCTTCATTCTTCACTATCGCAGGAAATACGACGATCCCGTGCTTCCTCCCATCTGGATGGCGGCGGAAGTAATGTCGCTTGGACAGCTGTCAAAATGGCTGGGAAACCTTAAACTACGCGGTGATCGTCAGGCAATCGCCAAATCATATGGCCTGGATGAGAAAATCCTGATCTCATCAGCCCACCACCTGACTTACGTCCGAAATATATGCGCTCACCATGGCCGGCTGTGGAACAAGCAATTCACGGTCACGATGACGATTCCGAACGCTCCAGCGTCGCTGAAGCTGGCGATGAATCCTCCCGCCACCCGTAAGCTATATAACACGCTCGCCATCCTCGGATATCTCATGGCTGTGGTGGCGCCAGGGACCGACTGGCGAAAGCGGTTGATCGAGCTACTCGATAATTGTGCTCTGGCTGATACGACGTCGATGGGCTTTCCAGAAAACTGGAAACAGCTGCCTGCCTGGAGAATCTAAAGACCCGTCGGACTGGAAGCTGCGGTGTGGCAATCTTAAACGAGATTAAGCGCCTTGACAGGAACCGAACCATTGACCCGTGATCTAAACGTGGAATTTCGCAAGTCCGTGTTTTCGCTTTCACCCAAAACACGCACGACAGGATGATCGGCGAAGCAAGCTGGACAATCGCCGCCACTGGCAGAGGTGATTTGTTAGCTCGGAATACTTGCGCGACTTTGCGAAGACATTTCCAGTATTATTGGCGCGCCTGTCCACCTTGAATGCGGCGACGACATGATATTGCATGCCAAGCCTAAGAGGAGCCCGGCGGATAGCGGGAAGCTTCTTGTGGGCCGTCGCTCTAATCCTAACATCCGAGCACCTTAGCCGAGACCGCCGCTTCAGCAAACGCGCTGCAGGCAAACTCCGGCCTACCGTTCCTTGCTATCGCGTCGCCACAGCGGCGCTTGGCAATGGCAAATTCCGATTGACTGCTCGACGGCGTGCACGCCGATATCCTTAGGGTCGTCCTCTGGGTGCTGATCGCCGGCCATGTGCTGGGCGCTCTCTCGCACCGGTTCTACTGGAAAATGAATGTTCTCCGTCAAATGAGCGTAGGATGGTCCACTCCTGCAGATCACTCGGCAGGAGCAATAATGCGGTCGGCGCTTGGCCGCGTACGTCTTTCAGTCGAGCTTCAGCCGCTTACGCAGAACAACGTTTTCGCCCCGAAGTTTTTCCGCCAGTTGTTTGCGCAGTCTTTGGTTTTCCTCTTCCAGCTGCGAGATGTCCGTCATCTCATAACCCGCGGCCTCGCCAGGAGCCGGCGCAGTTTGCAGGGCCTTTGGAGAGCGTTTCGCAGGTGCACGCTTTGCAGTACCAGCGTTGTCAACGGGCTTCACTTTCCGTCCGCGCTTCTGCTTGCCAGAGAAAATGGACGAATCCGTTGCAGCGTCAACCGAGACTGATTCCGGAGTCGCCTTTGTCGCTCGAGGTTTGCGCTGCTTTTTTGGTACGACAGGCGTTTCCGCATCGGCCGGCACTTCGGTGGTGATCGTATGGATTTCGTCAGCCATTGTTGTCTCCGCTATCACTGCCACAGTTTTGTTCTGCCCAATTGGCGGTGTCAACAAGGACACTGCAGGCTCAGCGCTTGAAGGAGGAACTTCGCCGTCGGATGTTCTCGCAAGCTGGTTGACCGGCAAGAGCATCGTCTCTTCCTCCAACGCCAGCGCCACAGACTTGAGATCCATATTGCCCCAGATAGAGCTTTTCCTGGCATCTGGTCTTCGCCGATCGTTTTTATATTCAATGGCAAAACTGCGTTGGACTTTTTTCATTTTGAAGACCCTGGGTGACGACCGGATGCTCATCGACAGTCGCCGTCGAGTAAAGGCTCGGTGATATGCGATGCCGGTGTTTCAGTCCAGCCCCTTGCGCGATGGGAAGATCGAGCAGGTCGGTCGGCCGCTTGACCTCTATGATCGTCCTGCAAACCAGTTCGTCGCCGCAATCATTGGCTCACCGTCCATGAACTTTATCTCCTGCCGCGTTTCGGATGGACTGTTGATGGCGGCGGCGGCACGGCGCTGGCCGCAGCGCCTGTCGGCTTCGTGGAAGATATTGATTATGTTTTCGGCATTCGCCCTGAACAAGTTAAGCTGGACTCAGAGGGTATCCCCGCGAAAGTGGTGTTGTCGAGCCGATGGGTTCGGAAACGGTGCTCTCACTCGATCGTGCGGGGGAACGTATTTTGGCAAGTGTCCGCGCGCGTGTACGTCTCGATGTAGGCGCAACAGTTTCGATCTCATTCGAATTTTTGATGTGGCACGTCTTCGATAGTTTAGGTGGTGATATCGATTGTAAATGATTTCCGAACCCTTGGCCGGGATTGACAGCACATCTGAATCGGCGGGCTTCAGCCTGATCCCATTCTCGTCGAGCGTCACCGGTAACTTCGGAAAAACCTTGTGCAGAGTCATGCCCGCAGCGGTTCGATGAGCCCTCCGTCCCGTTGTCCAAAACGCTTCAGCAACAATGTTGCTTCAGATCGATCGACGGCGCGAGAAAACAAATACCCCTGCCCGAGTGTGCATCCGAACTTCAAAAGCTGAGCCAGTTGGTCGTCGGTTTCGATGCCTTCGGCAACGACGCGGATCCCGAGTTTGGTCGCGATACTCATCACGCCTTCAACGATGATGGCACCGGCGTCACCCGGCACAAGACGCTCGATGAACGAGCGGTCGATCTTGATGATATCAACCGGGACGGTCAGCAGGTGGGTCAATGACGCAAATCCGGTTCCAAAGTCATCAAGAGCCACACGCATCCCGCGCTCGCGCAGCGCCTTGATCTCGTCGGCGACAACGTGCTCGCGTTGCCCGAGGTAAACGGATTCGGTTACCTCTAGGATTACGTGCCTCAAGGGAACACCCGCATGTTTGAACGCCGAGCATAACCGATCCTGGAGGTTGCCAGCATGGAAGTCCGCCGCCGCCAGATTGATTCCGACATGCTGAAACGGAAGCCCCATATCCAACCATTTTCTCACATCAGAGGCTACGCGCAGCATCATGCACTGCGTCAGGTCGGCGGCCACATGGGCATCTTTGGTCGCCTCATGGAAATTGGCGGCCGAAATGACATCGCCTGACGGGGTCGTCATTCGACAAAGTGCCTCGAAGCCCACCACTTCTCCCGTATCGAGTCGAACAATTGGTTGATAATGCGCGTCGATACGATTCTCAGCCAAAGCCAGACCTACGTCGCGGATAGCGCGGAAGCGCCGCGTGAGAGCAGTCCCGAGACCTGCCGCATATTCGATATATTGGCCTCGACTTCGTTCCTTAGCGTGATAAAGCGCCACATCCGCACACTGGCGCACTTGATCGGGACTATCGCCCTGATCGGACGTACATCCTCCCAAGGTGGCCGCTGGAAAGATAACATGGCCGTTGCAGCGCGCCGGCTCCTTTAAAGCGGCAATAACTTTTCCTGCTTCAGCCGACAGGTCGAGGACTGTCGCGCTGCGCAGGATAACGGCGAATTCGTCTCCACCAATCCGAAAGGTCAGTGTCGGGTCCATGACGGAAGCAATGCGTTGAGCCGCTATCTGAATAAGACCATCACCGGTCGAGTGCCCGAAAGTATCATTCACGAGTTTGAGACTGTCGAGGTCGGCCAGCAGAATCCCCCACACGCCGCCTTTCGTCGTGTGCTGATCGAACAGGACCTGGTTGAACCTTGCCCGGTTTGGCAAACCGGTAAGTGCGTCGATGTATGTCAGGCGCTCCCGCTCGCGCACGCGCTCATCCCGTTCGATGGCAATTGCAGAAAGATGGACGCAGGCGTCGACAATGCGCAGTTCCAGATCGCTTGGTTGTCTTCGTTCCTGGTAATAGAACGCAAATGTCGCAATAACGCGTTCTGCACTGAAGATTGGTGTAGACCAGCAAGCTTTGAAACCCAGTGGCAAGGCGAGGTGTTTGAAATCTGCCCATCGCGGATCATGTTCTATATCCGTCACCGCAACCGGCGCCGCTGTGAAAGCCGCTGTACCACATGAACCTGCGCTCGGGCCGATCTTGAGGTTGTCCAGTGCTGCCGAATAGTGTGACGGTAGTGACGGCCCGGCGAGAGGATGGAGATAGCCAGCTTCTAGAGACAGGACGGAGCATACGATGCCCGGGACGATGGCCTCGACTTCGAGGCACAGCTGATCTATCGTCCTACTCAGAGGTTCGCCCCTGGCGATCATTTCTAGTATGACGTTTTGCAGCTCGAGTATCATGATACGCAACTCGTTAAGTGACATTCAGCTTACTGCGGCCGCCTTCAAGGAGCGTTGCCTAATCACTTAAAGGTTTAGTGACACGTTCTAGTTCCACCCGGCATGCGGGACCACAACGAACGGAGGCGCATTCGATCTGTTGTCAGACTACCCGATCGAAACGCTCTTCATCGGCAGGCCGGGTAAAATCCTTCCTCGGCAGACCGGGTGAAATCAGGACCGTATGCTGCGGGGTGGCTGTTTTGCCAAAAACATCATCTCACTCACGGCGGAACAAGTTTGCCCGATCGTCACTTCTACAGGCATGAAAAATCCAGTCCTCCATCTGCCACTTTTAACCGCCTTGACCCTCTGCACTCCAGCGCTCGCGGCTCCCATCGATGCACAGGCTATCAACACAGCCTCTTTCGAAGGTACCTCGAACGAAACTCCGGACGAAAAACTTAAAGATCGCGATCCTCGGATTGTGCGTCTTCAGATCATGCTGGATCGGGCCGGCGCTTCTCCAGGCGTCATCGACGGATACTTCGGAGCCAATCTAACCAAGGCCATTGCTGGCTTTGAGGCCCTGCAAGGGCTCCCGGTCGATGGTAGGCTGGATCCGGCAGTCGTCAGCAGGCTAGCGGATAATGTCCCTGCCGTTCAGGCTTATGCGATCATGGACGATGATGCCAAGGACTTGATAGAAAGCGTTCCAAAAGACTACGCAAAGCAGGCAGATATGGAGCACCTCGGTTATACGAGCATCCCGGAGAAACTCGGCGAGCGCTTTCACATGGACATCGGTCTCCTGAAAGCGCTTAACCCGACTGCTGCTTTCTCTCCTGGCGAAACGATTGCCGTAGCGATACCCGGCCCTGCGGAAACCGGCACTGTTAGGTCAATTGAGGTGCGAAGGCGTTCCGGAGAAGCACTCGCTTTCGCAGTGGACGGATCGCTGCTTGCCGTTTATCCAGCCACGATCGGCAGTGAGGACTCGCCCTCGCCTACCGGCACCCATAAGGTACAAGGGGTGTCGCGGATGCCGACGTACACTTACAATCCGAAGGTCAATTTTCAGCAAGGTAATAACAAGGAGGTATTGAAACTGCCAGGCGGCCCGAACGGACCTGTCGGCACGGTCTGGATAGACCTGACTGAACCGACCTATGGCATTCACGGGACGCCGGAGCCCGAACTTATCAATAAGGTTGGCTCGCATGGCTGCGTTCGCCTAACGAACTGGGATGTCGAGGAACTTTCCGGGATGGTCAAGCCTGGGGTTATCGTCAAATTCGTCGAATAGCTGAACCGCATGCTCCGATGCAGATGCGTAAAGAGTTCGGTTGAACCCACTGTGACATTTGTTTTCATTGCCGGCCTGGAGGATTGTCACGTCCGGTGGTGACGATGCGGAGCGGTCACGGCTCTAGAGTTCTATCACACTGGCGGAGCAAAAAGCGGTGGGGATTTTTGTATGAGCAATATACGTATCCGTGTGATCGATCTTGAGACCGGCGGCAACGGCGCGAACGAGGTTTGTGAGATTGGATGGCAGGATGTGGTGTTAGGCGAAAATGGCCGATGGTCGCTCAACCAGGAGCGCGGAGCGCTGTTGGTCAATCCCGGTCGCCCCATTTCACCCGACACGATGGCGGTGCATCATATTCTCGACGCTGAGGTCGCCGAGGCACCGTTTTGGAATGAAGTCGCGCCGAGTATCCTGCGACCGCAAGGCAGCGTAGCTGCGCTGGCAGCACACCGGGCAGCTTTTGAACAACGATACTGCATCCCACGGCTGGCGGGTGGTTTGCCTTGGATCTGCACGTGGAAATGCGCACTACGAGTTTGGCCCGATCTTCCACGCTTTTCAAACCAGATGCTTCGCTACCAGCGCATGCCCGAGGGTCTCAAACACGAGATCGGACTGCCAGCCCACCGGGCGATGCCCGATGCCTATGTTACGGCTCATCACTTGCGCGATCTTCTAAACATCGCGTCTCTCGAAGAGCTGTTGTTCTGGAGCAGCCAGCCGGGTCTTCTGCCACGGGTGCCATCTGGCCCCGATCGTGGCAAGGGATGGGATCGTATCGGTCAACAGTCACTTGAGGAGCTCTTACGCGATCGCGACATTGACGTCCGGTTTAGCGCCGAGACCGAGCGTGTTCGCCGCGGGGGCGGCGAGCAGCCTGCCGTCGTTGAGCCGGCTCAACAAAAACTATTGTGATAGGCATCGGATCGCGGCGGTCGCCACTCGCAGCTGACGTCTCCCTCGTCGTAACAGACGGACTTATTGTCATGTTGCTTCGACGAAATCGCTCGCTGGTCGAACGACATTAAAGCCCATCAATCGACGATATTCCACCTCAGCCGGCCCATAGGTACCTTCACCCGCCTCTATCAGACCCTCACGATCTTTGATCTCGATAGTACCGCAGGTCGATTTGATCAGATGATCGCCTTCGAGGATTTGCAACGCGACGGTAACGCCCTGACGGCGAACGCCGAGCATAAGGGAAAGGAGATCGTGGGTAATCGTGAAGCTATCGCCATCGACACGGTCGTGCACCATCACAAGCCAGCGTGCCAGCCGCTGCTCGATCTGGGCATGCCCTGTCGCCAGCGCTGTGAAGGTTGTTTGAAGAGAAAACGCCCGGGCATATTTTGATAGCGTGCCGCCCAGCGTGTCACTTCGCAAGCAAGCGCCAAGCAGCAGATCTGTCGGAATACGAAGAGCTGTACCGGGCACCTGCGCAAAAGATTCAAATGGAGACTCGTTGTCGCTGGCAAAGAGCGGCCGACTGACTCATATCGCGAGACGTTTGCGGATCCAGCCTCGTTCTCATACAGGGAGTGGGCATGCCGCTGTTGATTACAGAAACTCTACCGCGCGCGACTCTGTCGGTAGGAGTTGGGTCGGTGCAGTGAGATTCGGGAGAAATCTCGATGCAAAATTTTCGCTGACGCCCGCTCGATCTGAAAGATCGAAGGAGCTTCCGACAATAGATCCGTGCCGATCACTGCCGCCTGTTCTTCACGCCTGCACTGATCAGAGGGACGGCCGCCGCCGCGATGGACCCGATAGGCAAAGTTCGCAGCACTCTCGTCATCAAATATGGAACCACGGCAAGCGCCGCAAACTTCGCCCATGGATAGGGGCCGAATTGCTCCCGCGCGCTTGCGTGGGCCCAGGTAGCCCCTGACCTCGCAACAACGCCGACTTGTGTTCGGATAATGTCGAGACGTGCGTGCAAAAGATCGAGGTCCTTTTGAAGAACTTCGTGCCGCAGCCGTGCGTTCTCTTCAGCGGACGCCGCGGTTGCGACAACGGAGATGCCGTCATCCGATCTTGCCAGGAATACCTCCTCCTGGGGGATGTGTGCTGTTCTCAACGACATGGTCGAGTTCCCTATTTCGACGGATGGTGATCGCCCTTGTCACCTTCGCCGGGTTTCGCTTTCGTCTTCGATTTGGTCCTGCGATCCGCAGCCAGCGACTTGCCGACGTTAACTGACTGCTTGAAGCGCCCGTCTTCATCACGGCGCACGTATCGCTTATCACTTCCCGTATCGATCAGCTCGCGTTTCGACATCGCGTTTTCCCTTCGGTTGACTGCCGCTAAAACGCACGAGATTTAGAAAAGATGCGTGGGTTACCGATTTCTCGGCCCGACTGAAACCATCACCTGAAACCAGGGTTTTCGGCTCGTTGATTGAGGGTCACCCGTCTGGGTTTCAGTTTCGCTTTTCAGACCGGGAAGGCGATGTCGCCCCAGATGAGATCTACGAGTTTCTGAGCCTGCTCAAGGCCATCGACGAGGCCAAACGGGTTCTAACCGAAATGGGACTCGATGGCATACCAACGGAATCCGGCAGTTCCATTGCGGTGACCGTAATAAACTCCAGCGGATTGGTCGCTGCCACGGTTTGCCTGACCATGAATGTCCAGTACCCTTTGGCTAAAATCGTAGCCATGACCTCGCCTAATTGTCTATCTGGGCAAGGTCGTTGCGAAACTGTATTTTGGAAAACGGCATCTCGACTGTGACCACCAACCCACCGGGGTCGTATCGAATAATGGCCTCTCCATAAGCTTGCAGACTTGAAACTATAAGGCGCGAGCCGAAACCTTTGCGGGCCGGATCTCCTACTGACGGTCCGCCGATTTCTCGCCAGGATGATAAAAGGTATTTCTCGTCCGCACGCTGTTCGATTTGCCAAGACATCTCAATATACCCGTCGGAGTTCGCCAGAGCGCCGTATTTCGATGCGTTGGTAAGAAGCTCATGCAGAACCAGCGAAAATGACAGAGCGGCCTGAGGCCCCAGTTCGACGTCTGGCCCCTCCACCTTAATGCGATCGCTACCCTCAAGGCCTATGTTTACCTTTGCCGCCTCGACAATATTCCTGAGTGTCGCACTCATCCAGTTTTGCTGCAACAGAATGTCATGAGCCTTGGCGTAAGCCGAAATACGGGATTGAAGCTTTTCAGCGGCGTCATCGAGCGAGGCTGCGTTTCTGAGAGACTGCGTGGCGATCGACTGAACGACGGAAAGAGTATTTTTCATCCGATGACCCAGTTCGTGCATGAGAAGGCGCTGCCGGTCGGCCTGATCCCGTTCTTGGGTTCTGTCGCGAAGTATTTTGATGAAGCCGATGACTGTCTCGTCGGCTGCACGCAACGCCATCATTTCTCCGGACGCCCAGAAGGTTGTGCCGTCTTCTTTGAGGTGCCAGCGTTCGTCACTTCCGCGCCCCTTAGTGAGTGCAGCTGTCATTTCCCTTTGCGGAATGCCTACTTCCCGATCCTCCTGGATAAAGAACGCGGTAGCTGGGCGGCCGACCATCTCTTCTGCCGTCCACCCGAGGATACGGGTGGCGCCCTCGTTCCAGCTTGTGACAAGGCCGTCGAGGTCCATCGAAATGATGGCATAGTCAATCGCACTTTGAACAATCGCTTCAAGAAACCGCTCCCTGGAGGAAATCTTGTCGGAGTTGATTTCGATTTTCATGAGACCGCCCTAAACCGCTTGATGCGCTGGTTATGCCATAAACCAAAAAATCTGGGAGACCGACAATTATTTGAAGTTCGACAAGGGGTGAGCAAGCAATCGGCTCGGTATCTGAGTTGAAAATGGACAGCGCATTCTGGTTTGCGTAAGGCGATCATGGTTTATCAAATTGGGCAGTCCCACCCCAACGGGCTGGATTGAAGAGGTTTACCCCAACGCCAAGCGGCGGCATTCAATTCGTGACGGTGCTTTTGACGTCGGTCACCTATCACAAGGTCTGATATTTCTACGATAGACCGCCGGCGTTTGCGATCACCGGCAAACCAAGAGGTGGCCCTCGCATTTTGTCCTATCAGGCGATTTGCATCGGCGGCACACGCAGTTCCGAGAAACTGGTTACCGATTATGCTGCCCTGTTGATCAGCGTCTCGGGCGCGATCGGTACGGCCAACAATTCAAAACTTGGCTTTGCCAGCACATAACCCTGGATAAGAGACACGCCCAGATCTTTCAAGACTTGCAACTCACCTGCAGTCTCGACGCCCTCGCACAGCGGCACGATTGCCAGATCCTCGAGCAGATGGAGGGTGTGCTTGACGATTTTCCGTCTGATGGGATCCGTATCGATCCCGCGGATCATGTCCATGTCCAACTTGACAATGTCAGGTTGGAAATGGGCCAGCAGGCCGAGTCCGGAATGGCCGGCTCCAAAGTCGTCGATCGCCGTTTTGAACCCCATATCCCTATAGGTGCGCAGGATATGAAGGATATGCTTTGTGTCAAGCTGCTCGTTCTCGGTGAACTCGAAGATGATGCGATCGGTCGGAAAGCCCGTCTTCATGGCAGTTGCGAGCGTGAGGCGAATGCAGGCGCGCGGCTCGTAGACCGCATTCGGCATGAAATTGATCGATAGCTTCACATTGTCGGACGGATCAAAGAGTGCCGATGCCAACTCGATAGCCTTGACCCGGCATTGCTGATCGAATGCATATCGATTGTCGTCCTTGACCTGACCCAGAACAAAACCTGCCCCTTCCCCGTTGGGTCCACGCACCAAGGCCTCGTGAGCGAAGACAGCCCCGGATGTGATATCGACAATCGGCTGGAACGCCATTGAAAACGGCAGGTCGAACGCAGTACCATCGCGGCAACCATTGCATTGTGTCGGCATCAGAGCACTCCAATCTGTAGTCGAAACGATATCGGATTGCGATTAATCTTCCGTTGCTTCGGGCCACGACAATCTCGTGGCCCATCTGAGAAAATCGCTTCGCTGTCGGTGATCGAAATCATATAGGTCTTGCGCTGATCAATGGATGGAGAATTGAGAATATGGGACACGATTTGGCGCCGGACATCCGGCTTTGGGTCATCCTAGACGGCACAGTCACAAGACCGCCTGCACTTCTAACGATTGTTGGGCTGCGCCAGACGTTGCTGATGGATTTCGACTTCGAGGAAGACAAGGTAAATCTGATTTGTCGAAAGATTGAGATGACCGGCCAATGCCGCCTGGGGCAAGAGGGCAACAGTCGTGAGTTTCTGTTAGAGAAAATTGCGGCAATGCATTGAGTTCGTTGCCTTTCTTAACGTAATCTCTGCATTCGACATGGCCGTGTTCAACCAGCTTGACCGCTACCATCTGGCCATCGAGGCGATCGAGCGTGTGCCTGGCTTGAAAAGCAAGGGAGAGGACGAGATACTGAAATTTCGCGGCAAGCTGAAAGACTATAAACGCTACGTCTGCGAGTTCGGCGAGGACATGCCGGGAGATCAATGACTGGGTATGTCCCTATTGAAATCGCAGCTTAAACCGCCTTTGCTAGGCTCTCGCAGTCTGGGTCGAAGTCCTTCCATCATCTTTAGGCGCATTCGTGATATGTAGTCGCTTTCCACGATCATTTGAAAGTATGCCGAATGCTGGTGCAGCTCGGAACCGCTCGCAACGAACGCATCGACCTCAATCTTGCCTGCACGCTTGCGGGCATTGCCGGAGCGCTAAATGCATCGGCATTTTATTCCGTCGGCTTCTTCGCCGCCAACATGACCGGCAATGTGTCTGTGCTATCGGACCACTTTGCTATCGGACAATGGTCCTCAAGCCTGTTCTACCTGACCATCGTGATCGCCTTCATCGTTGGCGCTGGTGTTTCGACGCTGCTAATCAATGCCGGACGGCGGCGAAGCATTCATGGCATCTATGCCTACAGCATTCTCACTGAAGCCATTCTGCTGATGGCACTTGGCTTTGCCGATCTCTGGCTTCTCGGCACCTGGCGGGTCCCCGTGCTCGTGCTGGGTCTGGCTTTCCTGATGGGATTGCAGAATGCGGTCGTCACCAGGATTTCAGACGCCCGCGTTCGAACCACACACGTCTCCGGCATGGCGACCGACATCGGGATTGAGCTGGGGATTGCATTCGACATCTTGCTCGGCCGGGAACACGAAAGCGACGCTGCACACAACCGCTCGAAATTGCGACTTCATCTCTTCACGATTTCCGCCTTTTTGCTCGGTGGCGTTGCTGGTGTTGTGCTTTATCGTGCTATCGAAGGCCGGCTGTTTATTGTCGCGGCTATGACGCTATTCGTCATTGCTATGCTGGGGATTTCTCGAGCGCGCCGCACTTCAGGGCGTGTTGGGGCCGTCATCGCCGAAGAGGACTCCACAGAGACCTAAGTTTCGGGCTTAAATCCATCCGGTCAAGCCGAACGGAAAATGGTCGCTCGCCTGGCGAATATCGGGTGAGTTGCTGTTGGACAAGCAGACACACCACCTTCGCCCTGAAGAGATGCGGTCCGCCGACCTGCGTCGGATCCATGCTCTTGAAGGGATATGAACCAGTGACATGTGCTTTCAATCACAGACGCTACGGTTTTGTGATAGTACGTAGGTTTGAAAGTTCCTATGGACGTCCTAAGCGAGCGATATCGTCAGCGCATAGACCGCGCCGAGTTCGATCATCGCGTCAGGCTTGGATAAATTGGTTTTACGGGAAGATCTGCTTGAATTCGGGCGATCGCCTCAGGTGCTCGCGCGACGACTCCCGAGAGTTCGGCGCCGCGCACAGCGGCTACGAAGGGCGCATGAAGTGTCGCCCGCCGGTTCCGTATCCTACAAGCCCAACGCGTTTGCCGTTTCCTCCCTCTGCCGAACTTCGTTTAATTCCTAAAATACTTATCGACATATTTCTGGATTTCGCCGCGCATAATTTTGCCGGACGCGTCGGCGCGGTCTTCCCAGCCGAACACGCAGGCCGTGACGATGCCGTCAAAGCCAACTTCGGCCAGTGACGAGAAGAAGACGTCCCAATCGATCTCACCCTGATTCATGTCCATATGCTGGTGGATGGTCACCTTGGCGCCGGGTGGATTGATGATGTAGCGCAAGCCGGACGATGCCTTATGGTTATAGGTGTCGGCGACGTGCACATGATTGATGAGCGGCCCAGCGTCGCGGATCATCTTGGCCATGTCGTCGCCAAAGTAGAAGGTATGTGGTGCGCAATAGAGGAATTTGACGTTGTCGGAGCCGATCGTTTTCAGCATGTCGATCGCCGGATGCAGTGTTTCGCACCAGTCTTCCGGGTGCGGTTCCATGTTGAGCGTCACACCTTCCTTTTCAAAGACCGGAACAAGTTCCTCGATCGAGCGCCACCACGCGGCCTCGCTGTGCTCATGAGTGTGCATGCCGCCGCAGCAGCTTGATCGGTGACCGCGATCCGGCGAAGGGCCCCGTCCGAACTCGGAGTTCATCGTATCGCAATCCATCTCGACCGCGATACGAATGGCTTCCTTCCAGTAGCGGACAGCCGCTTGCCGCTCGTCCTCGTGAGGACTTGCCCAACGGTACATCGGCAAGATCGAGGCCAGCTTGACGCCGTGATCGGTCAACGCTTTCTTGAATTCGCGGATCCGCTCCTGGTGGGCGCGCGGACGCACCCACCACGGAATGAAGTCGTCGCGTGGCGACAATTCAATGTGCTCATAACCCAGCTCCGCCGCCTTGCGACACAGCTGATCGAGCGGCAGATGACGGTGCATATGGGGATCTAGGGCTATCTTCATGTCTTCCTCCCATAACGGGACGCCAATCCGCTCAGCGGTTGACGTCGGTGTATTTCTTCATGGTATCCGGCGTCACCAGTTCGAATGGAATCCAGATATTCCGCTCCACTTTTTCCTTACGTGACAGAGCGACGGCTGCGTCTACAGCACCAGCGCCCTGCGCGATCGCGTTTTGGAAAACGGTGACCTCGAGGTCACCCGCAGCCATTGCCGCGAGTCCATCCTGGGTGGCATCGATGCCACCGACCACCACCTTCGACAGGTCGGTCCCACCCGATTTCATAGCCTGTATCGCGCCGATCGCCATCTCGTCGTTATTGGCGATGACAGCATCAAATTGAGTGCCCGTGGACAGCCAGTTGGTCATGATGTTTGTCGCTTCCAAACGGTCCCAGTTGGCGGACTGTTTGTCGATAATACTCATGCCCTTGCATTCGTCCGTGGCCATCACCTCTTCGATATCCTTCGTACGGATCAACGAGGACTCATTGTTGAGGGGACCCATGAGAACGTAGACATTACCCTTGCCTCCGAGCAGGCGGCAGACTTCCTTGGTTTCCATCGTGCCGGAATCCTTCTCGTCGGAGCCAACAAAAGCGGCGGTCTCCGGTAGTGTCTTTGCGTCGGCCGGCGGATGCGTCACGTAGACGACAGGGATATTGGCATTTGACGCCATCTTGGTGATGGCAGGCGTTCCGTCACCGTCCACAGCGATCACAATGATCGCATCGACCCCTGACGAAATGAAATTCTGAACCTGATCGAGTTGGCGGCTCGTATCGTTCTGCGCATCCTCGACTTGAAGCGTTACGCCCTCTTTGGTTTTGGCGCGGTCTTCAAGGCCGTTGCGGACGATCGTCAGAAAGGCGCTGTCCGCACGCGCAATCGTTACGCCGATGTTTTCGGCATACGCTGTCGAAGCCAAAAAGGTGCTGCATGCCGCAGCCAGCATAAATCTTCTCATGGTTTCTCCTCCCGAACCGGCAAATCGCCGTCTGGATATTTATGGAATATTTATTTTATCTTGAAAAGTACGTGGAACGAAAATTCTGATTTCTCCGCGCTTCTTATTGCGGACTGTCATACGTTGCATAGTGACGCCTTGGGAACACTCCGGCCCGCTACGACGCTTAACTTTCGTTGGCTATCAATTGACGTCGACAAAAAACATTTTCGCCGGGGGTTTTGGTGTTAATCCCATCAAGATAACTGGACTGGATCTCTTGCGACAGACACTCCACGCCCACCTGAAATGGATTTAGAATCAATTCTCCTGTCCGACCAAGTCGGCTCTGGTGAAGGGCAAGCCGTACCGCCGGCGCGAACAGGCCAATCTGCAAACCTAAAAGGTACCGTGGAAGGCGCAGGTCCTGATAAACCGATTCATCTACGGGTCAGCAGCCGCTCGATCCGCTGACAAAGTGAGCCGTTTCTTTGTTAAAATTGCTTACTAGCATGTCTTTATTTGATGAATGAGCCTTGGACGGTTGGATTTTCACAATGCAAAGCATGCCCCAGTTGGGCGCGCGGAGATATGAGCTAGCGTGTCGCCGCAGGTCAGTGTTTTCGTCGGGATTCGGCACTGGCTATTCATCGGGAAACGGATCGGATGCATTTGCCCCTCCCGATCCATGCACTTCGACCATGATCGGAACGCGGCCGTCGCCAGGCGCCAGGACCAACCGTCCGTTGAGCTGGATTTCCCCCTGCCCGACGAACGTCGCGTTCCGTATGTCGAGGTCCATACGAAAACCGGCCCGGCCCTCGAAGGTGATCCGGCCCTCATCTCAAGTGCCCATTTGAAGTTGCGAGTGTACTGAACCAGAGGCCTTCGGCGTTGAGTGTCATCCTTCCCATGGTCCCATCCGGTCGACGCCACCGAAGACCCTTGTTAACGGCCGGTGCCACATCCACCCAGCTGCCGTCCCCCAGACGATAGACGCCGACATGACAGGTCGCGGTGGGATCCGGCCGGGCATTAACGTCCTCGCCCGGGACCTGAGCCATCGCTGGAAAAGCGGCAACAGATAGAGCAAATGTCAGGGCATTTAAAAACCAGGTTCGCGACATACAGCTTCCTCAACGAGATTGCGGATACTTACCAAAGTTAGTCGGGCAGTGTAGTGTAGCCACCCGTGTATGGACTGAGCGTGAGACGACTCCCCCGAGCCAAGCCAGTCATTTTTTCACCTCTGGGGCTCAGCGGATGCGATCCTAGAGCGATGCACAGCAACCCTAAATTGTTCCCGGCGCCTTAATAGGTAAATCCTCAAATTTGAAGCTTCCTACGTTTGAACCCGGATATCACACCGGCTTCTGAAGCGCGCCACCAATAAACGTGACTTTCCGATCGGTCGATGTTGTCAGCGTTAGAAGGCTATCCTCGGTCACATCGGCACGGGAATTATTTCCTTGACGTGATGTTATTTAAATATACCCTCTCGGTATAGAGATAGAAATACATCATAGCGAGTGGGCCATGACGACTGTGAAGGAGCGCCTGCAGGCAAGTCTGGAGAATTCTACCGTCGCCGGTCGCACCATTGCCAATTACATGCTCGCCAACCTCAGCGAGCTTCCTTTCGAAACAGCGGCGAGCATATCGACCAAGATCGGCATAGGCGAGATGACGGTTGGGCGCTTTTGCCGATCGATCGGCTACACGCACTTCAGGGAACTGAAGGCCGATCTTAAGGACGATTTCAGCAATAGCCCGTGGCTAGTCGGTGACCGGCTGAAGGAATTCGCAGCCAAGGCGCGTGAGCAAAACCACCATCTGGCGACTGGCCTGGAACTGGAAATCGGAGCACTCGTACGGGTCTACGAAATCGCCGAAACACCTGAATTCAACAGGTTCATCGAGCGGCTGAGCACCGCCCGCAAGGTTTTCTGTGCAGGGTTCCAAACTGAGCGCGGCGTTGCCTCGGTCCTTGCCCACCAGCTGCAATATCTGCGCGATGATGTTCATCTGGTTGATCTCGCTGCCGGCAATTTCGGTGATGTTCTGCTGACCGACCCGAGGGCTGTGGCGTTGGTGATCATTGATACAAGGCGCTATTCGCGCCAAAGCAAATTGCTCGCAGAAGCCGCCGGCAAACGCGGCATCGCTGTCACAATTATCACCGACACGTATTGCGACTGGGCAAGTGCGGTTGCCGGCGAGGTGTTTGCTGTGCCCACGACCCTCAACCACTTTTGGGACTCGCTCAGTCCCCTCGTGTCTCTCGTGCAATTGGCGGTCAACGGGGTCTTCGGGCAACTCGGCGCCGGCGTAGAGGAGAGATTGGGTGAGATCTTCAGTAATTACCGGACATTCACCGGCCACGCCGGGACCACTCTAGACGACTGACTATCATGCTGAATGCTCAACTTGCGTCAAACAAACCAAAAAGGGGAACGCATAATGACCAACCACAAACATCATCTCACTGGCACACTTCTAGCCCTCGTACTCGCGAGCGGCGGCGCGTTGCCGGCCGCTAGTGCAGCAGCAGCCGAGGCCGTTTTCGTGCTGCCCTCTGACGAGGCAGGTGCTCCGGCGCTCGATCCGATCCGTGGGTCCCTTGTCACTCTTGCCGATGCATTGATTTATGATGGCCTCGTCATTCAAGGCGCAGATCAGGCCTTCCATCCGCACCTCGCCACAAAATGGGAAACCTCTTCCGATGGCATGGTCTGGACCTTTCACCTGAAAGAGGGTGTGAAGTTCCATGACGGAGAGCCTTTCAACGCCAAGACCATCGCCTGGTGGATCCCGAAATTTGCGGGAACCGAAAACGCGTATCTGGTCGGCGGTATCGACAAAGTCGAAGTGATCGATGACTACACGGTTCGCTTCGCTATGAAACATCCCGATGCCAACCTCCTCTACAACCTGTCGAGCACGTTCATGGGCATCCCCAGCCCGAAGGCTTACGATGCAGAAGGAACCAACTACGGCGTCACTGTTGCCGTCGGCACTGGCCCCTACAAGTTAGAGAGCTTCACAACCGGCGTTGAATCAGTGCTGGTGCGCAACGATGAATACACCTGGGGCTCGGAACTTTCTGCCAACAAGGGCCCGGCCAAGATCGAGAAGCTGACACTGCGCGAGATCGCTGATTCCTCTAGTAGTTTCCTCGAGCTGAAGACCGGAGGAGTGGATGTCGTTATCGACGTGCCGAGCGATATTCTGCCGCAGTACGAAACACTGACCAACGCCACGATCAAGAGCCAATCCGGCTTCGGGATCTACTATCTGCCCATCAACACCACGGTCGAACCTTTCACCGACCTTAACGTCCGAAAGGCGGTTGCGCTGGCAGTCAACCAACAGGAAATCGTCGATAAGCTGTTTGGCGGCCGCGGCCTTGCGGCCCATAACTTCTTGATCGCATCGCTTCCGGAATCCAAAGTCAATCCCAAATACAATATCTCTTACGATCCGGACCAGGCCAAGACACTGCTCGAGAACGCCGGCTGGAAGGCGGGCGCAGACGGTAGCCGCACTAAAGATGGCAAGCCGCTCACCGTCACCCTTTGGAGCCAGAGCGACACAGAGTTCAAACGCCTTTCTGAGGTTATTCAGGCTCAACTAAAGGCGGTCGGTGTCAATGCTGAAATAACGGTCTTCGACACCTCGTCAATCCGCGCCGAGTACAAAAAGGGCACGCAGCAGCTGGCCGTACGTAGCTATGGTTGGAATAATGCCGATATCCTCGACTGGTTCTTCTCCGGCGAGCGCCTCGGCTACCCGAATGTGTCAATGTGGAAGGATGCAAAAGCAGACGAATTACGCGTCAAGGCACTCACCGGCTCCAAGACGCTGCAGGAGCGCATTGCAAACTTCATTACCTATCACGAGTATGTACTAAGCCAGTACCCGTTCGCACCGATTTACGAACCGGTTCAGACACTTGCCTACAGCAAGGATCGCGTCAGCCTGCCTGAGGTCATTGCCGGCCCGCAGTTTTCCGCGCAGACCGTGCTTGATATCGACGTCAAGGACTGATCGCAATCGGAGACGGCGAATATGCTCGGCTATGCTATCAGGCGCCTTCTGGCGTTGATCCCGGTCTTCTTCGTCGTCTCCGGCGTGGTTTTCCTTGTTGTGCACCTTGTCCCCGGTGATCCGGTCGACAACCTTATCCGGACCGGATCATCACCCGATCAGCGGGCGGAGATCATTGCCCGCTATGGCCTCGATCGCAGCCTGATCGAACAGTATATCAGCTGGCTGGGTCTGGTTATTTCCGGAGATCTCGGTAACGCCATCGTCATGCGCCGGCCGGTGGCGACGCTAATCTGGGATAATCTCGGCTATAGCCTGACGCTTGGTGGATGGGCACTGGCTTTCTCCGCAGTGGCCGGCGTCGCCGCAGGCACCATCGCCGCTTCTTTCCGGGACCGCTGGATCGACCACGCACTGATGGGCGTGTCGCTGCTCGGATCGACCGTGCCAACATTTTGGCTCGGGCTGCTTATGATCATGTTGTTCGCTGTCACGCTCGGATGGGTACCGGTATCCGGGGCCCGGCACTGGACATCCCTTATTCTGCCGGTGCTAACCGTCGGCCTTGGCGGCATGGCGTTGGTTGCGCGTGTCACCCGCATCGCCATGATCGAGACGGCACGCGAGGATTTCGTCATGCTTTTGTATGCCAAGGGCGTGTCGCGGTGGACCATCCAGATACGCCATGTTTTGCGGCACGCATTAATCCCCGTTGTCACCATCCTCAGCCTGCGGATTGGACTGATCATCGGCGGGTCGGTTACGGTGGAATACGTTTTTGCAAGGCCAGGCCTCGGGTCGCTTTTGATCCGGGCGCTATCGCAGCGCGACTATCCGCTCGTCCAGGGTTGTCTCCTATTCCTCGCTATGGCGGTAATGCTCGGCACCCTGATTGGCGACCTGCTGCAGGCGGCGATGGATCCCCGGCAGCGTGATGAGGCAATCGGATGACCGGACCCAATCCGCTAAAATTTCTGCTCGCCTTCACACCGACGCCACTTTCAGCACTCTCAGGCATCGCCCTTTTCGTGCTGATCGGTCTCGCGGTGTTCGCTCCATGGATATCTCCCTATCCATACGACGTTCAGAACCTCTCAATCGCCAATCAGGCGCCTTCGGCCCTGCATTGGTTTGGTACCGACGATTTTGGCCGGGATGTGCTGTCGCGGGTGATTTTCGGTGCCCGAACGTCTCTTAGCGTATCGCTGATCTCAATTTCGCTTTCTTTATTCGGCGGTGTGATCATCGGCGCATTCTGCGGTTATCTCGGCGGCTGGGTCGATCGGCTCGGCATGTCGGTGGTCGATCTTACATGGTTCTTTCCAGAAATCCTTTTGGCCTTGCTGATCGTGGCAATCCTCGGCCCCGGCTCAGAAAGCACCATCATTGCCATCGCCATTGCCTATCTGGCGCAGTTCACCCGGCTGACACGCACTCAGATCATCACACTAAAGCGCCAGACCTTCGTCGAAGCCAGCTTAAGCATGGGGGCTGGCTCGATGCACATCATGATGCGCCGGCTCTTACCCAACGCCATCGCTCCGGTGATCGTCGTCGCCATGCTATCAACCGGCAACGCGATACTGTTGGAGGCGACCCTTGGCTTTTTCGGCATGGGTGCGCAGCCGCCGGTCCCGAGCTGGGGCGGAATGATGAGCACGGGGTCGTCCCAGTTGTTCAACGCCCCTTGGGTTATTGTCTGGCCCGGCGTTTTCGTGGCCTTGTCGGTCATCTTCATAAATTTGTTCGGCGACGGCATCCTGCGTGCACTCGACGTTAAAGCGCGAATGAGGACGCAGTAGCCATGCTTCTATCAGTCGAAGACCTTAGGATAGGCTTTGGTCCGCTTGAGCCGCTGGTTGGCGTCGACCTCGGAGTTGACGCGGGCGAAATCCTCGGCTTGGTCGGTGAATCCGGATCCGGAAAATCAATGACCGCCATGAGTATCATGGGGATGCTGCCCCTGATGGGCGGGCGCATCAAACAGGGCCGCATCGTATTTGACGGTCTTGACCTCACCACGATCAGCGAGGCGTCCTATCGCAAGTTGAGGGGTGGCCGCATTGCCCTGATCACCCAGAACCCTATGACCTCGCTCGACCCGGTCGTGCGCGTGGGTCGCCAGATCGACCAGGCGTCACAGCTGCATCTTGGTCTGAACCGCAAAGAGGCAAAGTCACGAACCATCGAGCTGATGGATCGGATGCGTATTCCATCGCCGCAGCATGCTTACAACCTATTTCCGCATCAGCTCTCTGGCGGTTTACGTCAACGCATCGTCATTGCCATGGCGCTGGCCGGCGATCCCGATTTGTTAATCGCCGACGAGCCGACCACGGCCCTCGACGTGACGGTACAGGCGCAGATCATCCAACTGCTGGCGGAGCTGGTACGCGACCGCGGCCTCGGACTGATCCTGATCACCCACGACATGGGCGTTATCGCCCAGACCTGCGATCGCGTAGCCGTGATGTATTGCGGACGGGTTGTCGAATATGGGCCGGTCGCCACCCTCTTTGACGATCCGCGACATCCTTACACCAAGGCACTGATTTCCTGCATTCCTCAGCTGGGAATGGCACCGGGCACGCTCACAGGAATTCCCGGCATGGTGCCTTCGAGCCACGACATGCCCCGGGGCTGCCGCTTCAATCCGCGCTGTGACAGCGTCATGGATGAATGCCGTCTCAAAGAACCTCTTATGAAAACCGAAGAAGCGCGCTCTGTCGCCTGTTTTCTGCATGAAGGAGGTCAGCCATGATCCCGCTCTTGTCGGTGCGCGCGCTCAGCCGAGTATTTTCCAGCAACGCTGGCTTGCTGCGTAAAAAGCGGCAGTTCCGAGCCGTTAGCGGCGTTTCCTTCGATGTCCGGCGCGGCGAGGTCCTTGGCGTCGTTGGTGAGAGCGGCTGCGGAAAATCGACCTTGGCACGACTTGTCCTCCGCCTCATCGAGCCGTCAGCCGGCGCCGTATTTTTCGACGGGCAAGATATTGCCAACTTGTCGGCCCGCGCTATCCGGCCGCTGCGGCGCCATTTTCAAATGGTGTTCCAAGACCCATATTCCTCGATAGATCCGCGCCTGACGGTACGTGATGCTCTCCTGGAGCCCTTTCAGGTTCAGGGTATCGAGATGACCAAAGCCGCGGCAAAATCGAAGATCGATGCACTGCTGACTGAAGTATCGTTGCCCCTCTCCATGGCCGACAGCTATCAGCACCAATTGTCCGGTGGCCAGAAGCAACGCGTCGGGATCGCCCGGGCACTCGCACTTTCACCCGCCCTCGTCGTGCTGGACGAGCCTACCGCCTCGCTCGACGTTTCGATCCAAGCGCAGGTAATCTCTTTGCTGCAGGAACTGCGCGACCGTCTCGATCTTACTTACATGTTCATTTCCCACGATCTGGCATTGGTAGAGTATTTCTGCGACCGGACCCTGGTTATGTACCTCGGCCGCATCGTTGAAATCTTGCCGCGCGGGGAGCGACCAGTTCATCCCTACACTAGGGCCCTGATGGATAGCGCATTCATTCCCGATCCGAACCAGCGCCGGGATATCCCGCGGATTTCCGGAGAGATCCCGTCTGGTTACGACGAGCCGGCGGGTTGTGCCTTTGCCGGACGCTGTCCTTTGGCAGAAGCCCGCTGTTCAACGAGCCAACCACACCTGCAATCCTTGTCCGAAAACCATGCTGTAGCCTGCCATGTGCAGGGACCAGTCACCACCCCGATGGAGTTCAAGAATGCCCTTTAAAGTTCTGACCGCAGAATTCATGCACGAGTCAAATACCTTTAGCATCCGCACTACGGGGCTCGCGCAGTTTCAGCGGGAAACGCTCATGTTTGGTGACGAGGCCATCGAAAAGCGCAGCCAATCCAACACTGGCCTCGCCGGTGCACTGACCTGCAAAACCGAATTCGGCTGGGACATGACGCACACGGTAAGTGCTTGGAGCGAACCGGCCGGTCCCGTGACCGTCGAAGCTTATGAGTTCATCTCCGGCAAGATCGTTGAAGCCGCGAAGTCTCAAAAGTTCGATGGCATCCTGTTGTGCTTGCATGGTGCCATGGTTGCCCAACACACAGATGATGGGGAAGGTGAGCTTCTAACGAGGCTTCGCGATGTTGTAGGACCGGATCTTCCCATCGCCGTCACACTCGATCTACATGCCAATGTCACCGTGCGGATGTGTGAGCTGGCCCAAATTCTTGTCTCCTACAAGACCTACCCGCATATCGACCTGCGTGAAACCGCCTATCACGCCGGCACACTTCTCCACCGAATGATGGCCGGTGAAATCCAGCCTCAGACGCTGCGCGTCCATCTCCCTATGCTGGAAGAGGCAAATGGTGGACGCACCGACGTAGGAGCTATGGTCGAACGGATTGCCCGCGCCCGCGCTTACGAAAAGGAACAGTCTGGCGCGTTTGCCGTCAGCATCAACGGCGCCTTTCCCGAGGCAGATATCGCCGAAGTCGGCCCGACCGTTCTCGTCACCTATGAGGGCGACCCCGCACCTCACAAGGCATTTGCCGAAAGCCTAGCCGAAGATATCTGGGCCAAGCGCAACGACGTCATGAATGTCTTCCACACGGTCGATGCAGTCGCTGAAATCGCCAGGACCTACGCTAAGGCCGAAGGTCCTCTGATCGTTGCCGATTACGCAGACAACCCCGGCGGCGGTTCCTATGGCGACTCTACCAATCTGTTGCGGGCACTTCTGGCCGCAGGTGTTGGAGACGCAGCCTTTGGCCCGATGGTTGACCCGCAGGCATCGGAAGCGCTTGCGGCAGAAGGCGAAGGCGCCACTGTCACGATCGCGATTGGCGGCAAAACGGATCCGCGCTTTGGCGGCGCTCCACTGACCGTTACCGGAATCGTCAAATTGGTCTCCAACGGTGACTTTACTGGTGATGGCCCAATGATCGGTGGCCTGGACCAAAGCTTTGGAACGAGCGCCGTATTGGTGGTGGACGATATCGAAGTGCTTGTTACCAGTACACCGCTGCAGATGCTTGACCTCCAGCAATTTCGCGCCTTCGGCATCGACCCGGCGGCAAAGCGCGTCGTTGGGCTGAAATCGATGCAACATTTTCGCGCCGCCTTTGAGCCGATCGCCAGCAAGGTCGTGGTCTGCGACAGTGGCGCGCTATGCACTTTGGATTACGACCGCCTTCCGTTCACGAAGATTCCACGCCCCATCTTCCCGCTCGACCGCGGCATGGTTCGCTGACGGCGAGTGAGGACTGATGAAAGACATGAATAATGTATTTGACATTGCGGTCGTCGGTGGCGGTATCGCCGGCGCCTCTTTTGCCTATCGGGTGGCAAAACACCGGTCGCTCGTTATCCTGGAGCGGGAAGCCCATGTCGGCTATCACTCGACTGGGCGCTCGGCGGCCGAATTCTCGAGGCAGTTCCAGACGCCCTCCACCGGGCTATTGGCGGATGGCTCGTACGAGTTCCTCGCCAACCCGCCGCAAGGTTTCGCCGATGTACCGCTGCTCTTTCCACGCGGAAATCTTGTGATCGCGCAGGCCGAGCGGACGACCCTGCTGCAGTCCGCGTTCCGTGAGGTGCAGGGAACGTCACCGCAAACGCGTATTTTGCATCCCGACGACGCTCTTGCTATGGTGCCGTTCTTGAGACCTGACTACACTGCGGCCGCTTTCTACGACCCCGCCAATTGGGATATGGAGGTTGATAGCTTGCTGCAAGGCTATCTGCGCCAAGCTCGCCATGATGGTGCGGAAATCCGTACCAAAACCCGTGTAACGGCAGTCTACCGCGATAACGGCGCTTTTTGCCTGACGACGCCCACGGGTGACATCCACGCTCGCATCATAGTAAACGCCGCAGGCGCTTGGGCGGACGGCTTGGCACAGATGGCCGGTCTGGCACCGCTCGGTATCGTTCCGCATCGCCGCACTGCTATTACAGTTGATGTGCCGGTAACATACGATCTTGCCACAATGCCGGGCGTTTCCGAGGTGTCGGAGGACTTTTACTTCAAACCGGAATCCGGTCGCTTGATGGTATCCCCCGCCGACGCCACACCGAGCGATCCTTGCGACGCCCAACCGGAGGATCTGGATGTCGCCTACGCTGCACACTTCCTCGAACAATCGACGATCCTGCCGGTTCGAGCCATCGCCCACAAATGGGCCGGTCTGCGTAGCTTCGCGCCCGATAAGCGCCAAGTTGTAGGCTTTGATCCCCGTGACCCCGCGTTTTTCTGGCTCGCTGGCCAGGGAGGTAGTGGTATCCTCACCTCGCCTGCCCTCTCAGCCTGGGCCGCCGGAGTGTTCCTTACCGGCCGTCCACCACAGGATCTGATGGATTTGGGACTAACCGCAGACTATTTCGCCCCTAACCGGCTGTTAAGTTAGACATGCCGGCATAGGCACGACCAACCGGGACGACGCAATTCGGCCGCCTTGAACGCATCTGAAAACGGCAACGCCTTGCTCGAATGAGCTAATCTTTTGATAAGTCGGTGTTCGACAGCTAACGCCAATTTTTGGAATTGCACGTGCCGGACTTGACTTGCCAGTCTGCTAGGCCGCGCACTCATAAATCGGGTTTGCAAATCGGTTTGATTTTGATTCATTGAAGCCTT
>NZ_LMFB01000031.1 GCF_001426685.1 Rhizobium sp. Root483D2
AGGGATGTCTCCGAACACATGTCAACTATGTCTCAAGGCCATACACTTGTGGCGGGGATCCAGCCAGCGCAAGTCCTTGAGCTGAAAGAGTCTTTTGACCCGACGGACGTCGGGTCGCTGGATCCCCGCCACAAGGGCGAGGATGACGGAGGGTGGGGTGTCGCTCTTGCCAATCATCATGTTCAGGGTTTGCCGACAGTCTCAAAACCGTCCGCTCGCATCTTCGGTCTCCTCCGCGCCGAAGGCAGCCCCCCGTCCATCACATATTCGGATAGACCGGCCCCTCGCCGCCCTGCGGCGGCACCCAGTTGATGTTCTGGTTGGGGTCCTTGATGTCGCAGGTCTTGCAGTGGACGCAGTTCTGGGCGTTGATGACGAAGACATCCTCGCCGTCCTTTTCCACCCATTCGTAGACTCCAGCTGGACAGTAGCGGGTCGATGGACCGGCATAGACGTCGAGTTCGGAGGATTTCTGCAGGGCCATGTCCTTGACCTTCAGATGCACCGGCTCGTTTTCCTCGTGATTGGTGTTCGATAAGAATACCGAAGAGAGACGGTCGAAGGTGAGCACGCCATCCGGACGCGGATAGGCAATCGTCTTGTGCATCGACGCTGGCTCCAGAGCCTGCGCGTCGGTCTTGCCGTGTTTCAGCGTGCCAAAGAAGGAGAAGCCGAACAGCTGGTTGGTCCACATGTCGAGCCCCCCGAGCGCGACGCCGGCCACTGTCCCGAGCTTCGACCAGAGGGGCTTCACATTGCGCACCCGCTTCAGGTCCTGGCCGATGGCGCTGTCGCGCCAGCCGTTCTCGATCTCGATCACCTCGTCATGGGCGCGGCCTGCGGCCATCGCATCGGCGAGCTTTTCGGCGGCGAGCATGCCAGACAGCACCGCGTTATGGCTGCCTTTGATGCGCGGCACGTTGACGAAGCCGGCCGAACAGCCAATCAAGGCGCCGCCCGGGAAGGTCAGTTTCGGCACCGACTGGTAGCCGCCCTCGGTGATGGCGCGGGCGCCATAGGTCAGCCGCTTGCCGCCTTCGAAGGTTCCACGGATCGCCGGATGCGTCTTGAAGCGCTGAAATTCCTCGAATGGGTAGAGATAAGGGTTCTTGTAGTTCAGATGCACGACGAAGCCGACGGCGACCAGATTGTCTTCGAGATGATAGAGGAACGAGCCGCCGCCGGTCTTCATGCCAAGCGGCCAACCGAACGAGTGCTGTACGAGGCCCTGTTTGTGGTTCTCGGGCTTGACCTGCCAGAGTTCCTTGATGCCAAGGCCGAATTTTTGCGGCTCGCGATCCTTGGACAGGTCGAATTTCGAAATCAGCTGCTTGGCAAGCGAGCCGCGCACGCCCTCGCCGATCAGCGTGTATTTTCCAAGAAGCTCCATGCCGCGAGCGAAATTCGGACCCGGTTCGCCGTTCTTCTCGACGCCCATATCGCCAGTGGCGACACCGATGACGGCGCCTTGCTCGTTATAAAGCACTTCGGTTGCGGCAAAGCCCGGATAGATCTCGACGCCGAGCGCCTCGGCCTTTTCGGCCAGCCACCGACAGACGAGGCCAAGCGAGACGATGTAATTGCCGTGATTGTTCATCAGCGGCGGCATGGCGAAATTCGGCAGGCGGATCGAGCCTGCAGGGCCGAGCAGCAGGAACTGGTCGTCCTTGACCTCGGTCTTGAAGGGATGCCCCTCCTCCGCGCGCCAGCCCGGCAAGAGCCGGTCGATGCCAATCGGATCGACCACCGCACCCGACAGGATATGCGCACCGACTTCGGCACCCTTTTCCAGGACGACGACAGAGAGGTCCGGATTGACCTGTTTCAGCCGGATCGCCGCAGCCAGACCGGCCGGACCGGCGCCGACGATCACCACGTCGAATTCCATGCTTTCCCGCTCTGGCAGCTCCATCGTCTCGGTCATCTCAGCATCTCCAGTCTCGCCCGGCTATTTTGCACGGTTTTGTTCCCAATTCTTGACCTCCGTCATGGCAAATACCGCCGGACTTGTCGAGCCAGTCTGCGACGGCAGCCAAGCGCATTTGCGCATGAGGTCATGCGATGGGACTACAATATATGACGTGAACGTAAACGTCAAAATTCGAATGACGGTATTGGTCTTGATCCCGTCCCTCGTGCCTTGCTTTGGCCTTTCACCCATGCGAAGAGGCGCCCTCCAAATAACCAAGCCCTCCGCCATCAAACGCATTCCGGCAGCCCGCAAGGCATTGCGAGGCTATGCGTGCGCCGGCGAGGCGAACTCTGCCCGGTTGCTGGCGGACCTTAGACGGAGACTTTCATGGCCAAGGCACTCGGCTTCGATTTCGGCACGACCAATTCGGTGCTTGCCGCCTCCAAGGGCGACACGACGCAGTCGCTGAGCTTTTCCAGCCGTGCGGGCACCACCGATTCGATGCGGACGGCCCTTTCCTTCATGAAACATGCGCAGCTCGGCGCTGCCGCCGTGTCGATCGAGGCAGGCCAGGCGGCAATCCAGCAGTTCATCGACAATCCCGGCGAGGCGCGCTTCCTGCAGTCGATCAAGACCTTTGCCGCAAGCCCGCTGTTCCAGGGCACGCTGATCTTTGCCCGGCGCAACAGCTTTGAAGACCTGATGCGCGCTTTTTTGACCCGCATTGCCGATTATGCCGGCGATGGCTGGCATCAGGATTACAAGCGCATCGTCGTCGGCCGTCCCGTCCGGTTTGCCGGCGCCAGCCCGGATGAGGCCTTGGCACTGGAGCGTTACGGCCGGGCGCTTTCCACCTTCGATTTTCCCGAAGTCCATTATGTCTACGAGCCGGTGGCGGCGGCCTTTTACTTTGCCCAAAACCTGAAGAAGGACGCGACCGTGCTGGTGGCCGATTTCGGCGGCGGCACCACCGACTATTCGATCATCCGCTTCGAAAGCCATGCCGGCAAGCTGACCGCCGTGCCCGTCGGTCACTCCGGTGTGGGCGTCGCCGGCGATCATTTCGACTTCCGCATCATCGACACCGTGGTTTCGCCGCTGATCGGCAAGGGCAGCCAGTTCAAGAGCTTCGACAAGCTGCTCGACGTGCCTTCCAGCTACTACGCCAATTTCGGCCGCTGGAACCAGCTGTCGATCTTCAAGACGCTGAAGGATTTTACCGACCTGAAGCAGCTTGTGCGATCGGCGGTGGAGCCCGAAAAGCTCGAAGCGTTCGTGGATCTGGTCGATCACGACGAAGGCTATCCGCTCTACCAGGCGGTTTCGGCCACCAAGATGCGTCTGTCGCATGCCGAAGAGACCGAATTCTACTTCCAGCCGCTGGGCGAAAAGAGCCGGCAGACGGTGCGCCGCAGCGACTTCGAAAGCTGGATCGCCCCGGATCTCGCCCGTATCGAGGAAGCGCTGGATGAGGTGCTGGTCACCACCAACACGCCGGTGGATGGCATCGACAAGGTGTTCCTTACCGGCGGCACCTCCTTCGTACCGGCCATCCGCCGCATCTTCGAAGATCGTTTTGCCGGCGACCGCATCGAAAGCGGCGGCGAGCTTCTCTCCATCGCCCATGGCCTGGCACTGATCGGCGAGCGCGACGACATCGACCGCTGGACAGCGATGGCCGCGTGAGCCGATAGCGGACGAACAGGAAAAGCGAGCTACGGCGATCTCCCTCTTCTCCCCTGCGGGGAGAAGGTGCCCGAAGGGCGGATGAGAGGGAGCCAAACACACAGAACCCTGCCGTACCGCCCCCGCATCGTCTCGCTTTGCTCGACACTTCTCCCCGCTGGGAAGAAGAGGGAGTTCGCGGTTTCTACACAGCCGAATGCGGCGACGTCATGAATCCCGATCCGCATCCCTTCCCTGCCTCCTCAAGCTTCTGTACAAGCAGATCATGATCTCCTGCGACACCATGAGCCCGGCCGAGCTTGCCGCCCTTTTGCATTTTCATGCGGAAGCCGGGGTCGAATGGCTGCTGGAAGACGCGCCTGTCGACCGGTTTGCGGAGTTTACCCAGGCCAAGGCGGCACGCGGCAATGGCGCGCCACAAGCCATGCAGAGGACGCAAGGCTCAGAGCGCAACGATGCGCCGAGCGTTCCTGTTTCGCGCGAAAATGGCAATCGGACCGGCGGCAAGGGGCAATCAGCACCGGCAGTTGTCCCACAAATGGCCATTCCCGACGAGCAGGCCGTTGCCGAGGCCCGTTTTGCCGCCGAATCCGCCCGCTCCCTTGACGAACTCAAGAGTGCCATGGAGGCCTTTTCCGGCTGCAACCTGCGCAACAGCGCCCGCAACATGGTGTTTGCCGACGGCAATGCCGCGTCCGGCATCCTGGTGATCGGCCCGGTGCCGAACGGTGACGACGACCGCGAAGGCGTTCCCTTTTCGGGCAAGCAGGGGCAGATGCTGGACCGCATGCTGGGGGCCATCGGGCTCGACAGGACATCAGTGCTCTTGACCAATGTCATTCCCTGGCGGCCGCCCGGAAACCGCCCGCCCTCGCCGCGCGAAACCGATATCTGCCGTCCGTTCATCGAACGCCAGATCGCCTTGAGCGAACCGCGCCACCTGTTGATTCTTGGCAATTTCGCCGCCCGATTCTTCTTCGGCGGCAACGAGATGATCCATCACATGCGCGGCGAATGGCGCGATATAAAGGTTGGCAGCACCACCGTGCCGGCGCTCGCCACCCTGCATCCGCAGGACCTCGTTTCTGCCCCGGCCAGCAAGCGGCTCGCCTGGCAGGATCTTCTCGCTTTCCGCGCCCGCATTCGTGGTTAAGAGCGTCTGAACCCGGCACTGCCTGATTTGTGAACAAAGGATGAAAAAAGCCATGCGCATTGCGCATACCAGCAACGCGAACGCGTTCGTTGCGGAATCGATGGTGCAGTGCAATATAAGGGGACGGGGGGACTGATAAGGAATTGAACTATGACGACCCGTTATCACCCTCTGCATTCGAGCTTTGAGACGCTCCGCCACGCCGGTTCGGCGCTGCGCACGCCGTTCAACAGCTTCGGTTCGGCTGCCAACGAGCAGATGACCGCCGCAGGTTACGGCCACAAGACACGCCCCGCCCAGATTTTTGCGGAATTCGTTCAGCGTTGATGTCGAGGCCGGCGCCGTCTTCGACGACGAGCCCCAATAAAGGTATCCGATCATGACAGCACCTATCCGCTCGCTCCGGGTCCTGCTTGCCGATATCGGCACCGCCGTGCGCGCCTCCGGCGAATATAGCCGTCTGAGCAAGGAAGCTCCGGCTGCCAATGCCGATCGCCATGCGATCAGCGCCTTTCTGCCGAAGTAAATTACTGGCTGCCGAAGTCAATCACTGGGTTTCCGGCCGCAACGCGGCCATTTCCATCTTCTGCGCCAAGCCTTGTCGCAATCGACAGCGTCAGCAAAATTGGATAGAGCGACACTCGTTCTCTGATTCCAACAGCGGCGTGTCGGGCACCGGTTTTCAAGCGCGCAATCCGCTCCAACATTTCTAGCGTTTCTCCTGAGGTTTGCGCACAGGCAACCGGCAGATCCGCATCCGGAGCCATCATGCTGACAAGCTTCAGATCCGTGCTCAGCCTGATGCTATCGACGCTGCTGATGATGGTCGGGTTCGGGCTGGCGAGCTATGTGCTGCCGGTGCGCTCGGTTGCCGAGGGCTGGTCGACGCTGACCATCTCGCTGATCGCCACCGGCTATACGCTGGGCTTTACCGTCTCTTGCATCATCACCCCGAAATTCGTGCTGCGCGTCGGCCATGTGCGGGTGTTCGCCGCGCTCATCACCCTGCTCAGCATCGCCATCCTGATGTGCGGGCTGGTGGTCGATTGGCGGGCCTGGATCTTCTTTCGCGCCATTTCCGGCTTTGCGATTTCCGGCAGCTACCTGGTCATCGAGAGCTGGCTGAACGAACGGGTCACCAACGAAAACCGCGGCATGCTGTTTTCGCTCTATCTGATCACCACCATGGTCGGCACGATCGGCGGGCAATATCTCGTGCCTCTCGGCGATCCGACCAATTCGTCGCTGTTCATCCTGTGCGGCGTTCTGTTTTCGCTGGCACTATTACCGACGGCTTTGTCGTCATCCGCCATGCCCGCGCAACCGGCCCAGGCAAAATTCGATGTGCCGGGGCTTTATAGGCGCTCGCCTGTTGCCGTCGTCGGCGCATTTCTCGCCGGTGCCATGTCCGGCGCCTGGCTCAATCTGGGCGGTGTCTTTACCCAGAAGATCGGCCTGTCCACGGCGGAAGGGGCGACGCTGCTTGCGGCACTTCTCGCCGGCAGCGCCATTTCGCAGATCCCGATCGGACGCACATCCGACCGGATCGACCGGCGCATCGTCATGGTCGGCTGCGGCATTGTCGGCATCGTCTCCTGCCTGGCCATGGTCGCCTTTGTCGGCTCCAGCCCGCTGGTGCTCTATGTCATCGCGGCCTTCGTCGGCTCGGTGCTGTTTCCGATCTACGCGCTGAATGTCGCCCATGCCAATGATCTTGCCCGGCCCAACGAATATGTCGAGGTGTCCTCCGGCATGATGATCACCTATGGCATCGGCACGATTTCCGGACCGCTGATGGTTGGCCCCGTGATGGACCGTTTCGGCCCGCCCTCGCTATTTGTGGTTCTGGCCGTCTATTTTGCGCTCTACGCGGCCTATGCCGCCTGGCGCATCGCCCAGCGCGGCCATAAGGATGGGCTCGTCTCCAAGACGGATTTCCAGGCAAATACCGTGCCGACACCGGGAACCGAGGCGGTCAATGCCATGAACCAGGCAGTGCGGCCGTCCGATCTCATCGAAGACGATACCGCCCCACCGGCTTCGTTATAAGCCGCGGCCGTTCAGCCCTGCGGGGTGATATGCTTGCGCGCGCCCCGGCGCTCAAGACCCAGCTGATGCTCGCGGAAGATGATGAAGATGCCGGCGCCAACGACGATCGCGGTCCCCAGCAGCATGATACCCGTCGGCACCTCGTCGAACAGGAAATAGCCGATCAGCAGCCCGAGCAGGATGGACGTATATTCGAACGGCGCAATCGTCGACATGTCGGCGTAGCGATAGCTCTGCGTGAGAAGAATCTGGGCGACGCCGCCGCAAAATCCGGCCCCCATCAACAGCAGGAACGAATTCATCGGCAGCGGCTCCCAGCCGAACGGCAGCGTCAGCAGCGAAAAGCAGGCGGCCGATAGCGAAAAATAGAGCACGATCGTATGCGTCTTTTCCTTGGCGATCAGCTTGCGCACCAGCACCATGGCGATTGCGCCGAGCGTCGCCGACAGGAGAACGGCCAGCGCGCCGAGCGCCTCCTGCGACCCGAACCCGCCGTCCCGCAACAGCGTCACCCGTGGCCAGGTGATGATCATCACGCCGATCAGCCCGATCAGCACCGCCGACCAGCGATAGACGCGCACTGTTTCTTTCAGAAACACGGCCGCAAAGACGACGGCGAGCAACGGCATGGCATAGCCGATCGCAATCGCCTCCGGCAGCGGCAGATGCACCAGGCCGTAAAACCCAAAACTCATCGCCAGAATGCCGATGAACCCGCGCGCCAGATGGCCGGTAATATCCCTTGTGTGGAAGGCCGTGCGCAGATGCCCCTTGAAGGCGAGGTAGCCGAGGATCGGCACCACGGCGAAGGCCGAGCGGTAGAAGGTGATCTGGCCGGTGGCGATCTCCGTTCCCGCCGCCTTGATCAGCGTCGACATGCAGACGAAGACCAGCACGGACATGACCTTGAGGGTGATGCCCTTCATCGGGTGGGGGAAGTCGGAATCCATGCGGGTCGCACTCATAAGACTGAGGGCAGCGGGCCGGACATCATCGGTAACGACAGGCTGCGGGAAAGTCGGCGGCCGGAGAATCCGTCGCCGTGACCGTCTCACCTTAGCGCGCGTTGTCCGAAAGAGAGATCAATTTTCGTGATGGGTGGCGGAAATATTTGATGCACCCGGCGCGATGCCTTAATCTCGGCTGAGGTGATCAAAAAGAGCATTGACCAAGCAATCCTCTCGCCGAAAGAGGGTTGCCGCTTCAAATAGACTGATAGCACGCTGTAAAAATCCGAAACTGTGCCAAAAATACACGCTTGGTTTAAATATTGTTAGGGCAAACTTCGTAAGTGTCTGAACAAGCAAAAATATGGGATGGATCAGCAGGCCCGCCTTAAACGGCAGATGT
Organism: Rhizobium sp. Root483D2; assembly: GCF_001426685.1. GTDB lineage: Bacteria > Pseudomonadota > Alphaproteobacteria > Rhizobiales > Rhizobiaceae > Pararhizobium > Pararhizobium qamdonense. The sequence goes on from NZ_LMFB01000031.1 coordinate 8,151, forward strand.
CAGCGACCGCCTTGCGATCACACCGGAAGCTTCGCATCTCAAGCGCAGCCTCTTCATAGAGACAAAGCCTCACCGCCAGCGTCTGGACGCTGCGGGCGAAGCAAGCGGGACAAACAATGCGGACAGATACGGGCGAGATCATTCATCTGGAAGACTACCGGCCGACGGATTTCGTCCTCGAAAGGGTGGATCTCACCTTTGAACTCGACCCGACCGAAACCAAGGTCGAAGCCCGCCTGATCTTCCATCGCCGCGAGGGCGTGAGCGCGGATGCGTCGCTGGTTCTGGACGGCGATGAACTGAAGATGACCGGCCTTCTGCTTGACCAGGAAGAGATTCCGGCCGGACATTACGATGCGGCGGAACACACGCTGACGATCCGCAACCTGCCGGAATCAGCCCCCTTCGAGGTGACGATCACCACCGAGATCAATCCGGAGGCCAACACGACGCTAATGGGCCTTTACCGGACCAGCAATGTCTACTGCACGCAGTGCGAGGCCGAAGGCTTCCGCCGCATCACCTATTTCCCCGATCGTCCGGACGTGCTTGCCGTCTACACGGTCAACATCATTGCCGACAAGGCGACCGCACCGCTGCTTCTCTCCAACGGCAATTATCTTGGCGGCGCCGGCATGGGCGACGGCCGGCATTTTGCCGCCTGGTACGATCCGCATCCCAAGCCCAGCTACCTGTTTGCGCTCGTGGCCGGCGATCTCGGCGTCGTCGAAGACACGTTCACCACCGTATCCGGCCGCGACGTCGCGCTGAAAATCTATGTTGAGCACGGCAAGGAGCCACGCGCCGCCTATGCCATGGATGCGCTGAAGCGCTCGATGACCTGGGACGAGGAACGGTTCGGCCGCGAATACGATCTGGATATCTTCATGATCGTCGCCGTCTCCGATTTCAACATGGGGGCCATGGAGAACAAGGGACTGAACGTCTTCAACGACAAGTACGTTCTGGCCGATCCGGAAACCGCGACCGATGCAGACTATGCCAATATCGAAGCGATCATCGCGCATGAATATTTCCACAACTGGACCGGCAACCGCATCACCTGCCGCGACTGGTTCCAACTGTGCCTGAAGGAAGGCCTGACGGTTTACCGTGATCACGAATTCTCGGCCGATCAGCGCTCGCGCACCGTCAAGCGCATCGCCGAAGTCCGGCATCTGAAAGCCGAACAATTTCCGGAGGATGCCGGTCCGCTTGCGCACCCGGTCCGCCCGACGAAATTCCGCGAGATCAACAATTTCTACACCACGACCGTCTACGAAAAGGGCTCCGAAGTCACCCGGATGATCGCCACGCTGCTGGGCGCCGATCTCTTCAAGCAGGGCATGGATCTCTATTTCGACCGCCATGACGGGCAGGCCGTGACGATCGAGGATTTCGTTGCCTGTTTTGCCGAGGTGAGCAAGCGCGACCTCACCCAGTTTTCGCTCTGGTACCACCAGGCCGGTACGCCGCTGGTCAGCGTTTCGACGGCCTATGACGCCGCAAGGCAGACTTTGACGCTCTCGCTCGAGCAGATGGTGCCGCCGACGCCGGGCCAGAATGCCAAGGAGCCGATGTATATTCCGCTGCGCATCGGGCTTCTGCTGGAGGATGGATCGGAGGCGAAGGTCGCCGCCGTGAGCGGTGCCGAAATGACCGGCGACGTGCTGCATCTGGTCGAACGCACGCAGACCGTCGTTCTCACCGGCATCGTCTCGCGCCCGGTTCTTTCGTTGAACCGTGGTTTCTCGGCGCCGATCAACCTGCATTTCGAGCAGACGAACGCCGATCGCGCCCATATTGCCAGGTACGAGAGCGACCTCTATGCCCGCTGGCAGGCCCTGAACGACCTTGCCTTGCCCAATCTGGTCGCCGCTGCGGCCAGCGCCAAGGCAGGCGAGGCCGCGCAATGCGATGCGTCGCTGATCGACGCCCTGCTTGCGGCAGCCGCTGACGGTGATCTTGAGCCCGCCTTCAGGGCGCAGGCCCTGGCCTTGCCAAGCGAGGCCGATATTGCCCGCGAAATCGGCGGCAATAACGACCCTGACGCTATCCATGCGGGGCGCCAGCAGATCATGGTGGCGATTGCCAAGGCGGGCCAGGCCATTTTCGAAAAGCTGGCAGACGAGATGGTGGTTACCGGGCCGTTCAGCCCGGATGCCGCCAGCGCCGGACGCCGGGCGCTGCGCAACACCGCCCTCTCCTATCTCGTCTATGCGGAAAACGACCCGGCCCGGGCCGTCGATGCGTTCAAGTCCGCCAACAATATGACGGATCTGAGCCAGGCGCTGACAATTCTGGCACACCGCTTTCCGGACGCGGCCGAAACGGCGGATGCGCTTGCGTCCTTCAAGACGCGCTTTGCCGGCAATGCGCTGGTGATCGACAAGTGGTTCACCATCCAGGCGACCATTCCGGGCGCTGCGGCTCTTGCCCGCGTTCAAGCCCTGATGGCCGATCCGCTCTTCAATGGATCCAACCCCAACCGGGTGCGCGCTCTTGTCGGCACGTTCGCGTTTTCCAACCCGACCGGCTTCAACCGCGCCGATGGCGAAGGCTACCGGTTCCTCGCCCGCCAGATTCTCGGCATCGATCCGCGCAATCCGCAACTGGCTGCGCGTATCCTCACCTCGATGCGGTCCTGGCGCTCGCTCGAAAGCGGCCGTGCCGAAAAGGCCCGCAACGCCTTGCGCGAAATCTCGGGCGCACCAAAACTCTCCGCCGATGTCAGCGACATCGTCGAGCGCATGCTCAAGGGGTAGAAAACACTCGGTATTGCTTCGAAACCCCGCAGCCTGCGGGGTTTTTCGTTTGCGCGTAAGGCAGCAACGCCAATAGTGCAATTTTCCCATGACGATAAATGGTTAACGAAGTTTTACTTTTCCCTCTGGACAAGGCGAATCACAATTGATTCATTGGGTCAGGTTTGGGCGAGCGGCGCACCGAATCACATGAGGGTTTACAGATTTGACGAAGATGGCGGAAGCGCAGCGGGGACGCGCAGCCGGTGAGCGGTTGCGTCCCAGATTTCCAGGCTTTTCGAGGCTGGAACGGGACGTTATCCAGCACGCACGGATTTTTACCGAGCCGGCAGTGCGCCGTCTTGCCGGTGCCGAACCCTTGCTGAAGCGCTCGATCCCGATCCTGATCACCGCATTTCTTCTCGTCGTCGCCATTTCCCGCATCAGCGGCATCATGGTCGAATATGCGCGCATGGAGACGAGCGCGCGGCAGGTCACCGTGCTCGCTGCCGCCACCGCCAGCGCTGCCCTGCAGGAAAACGGGGTCGCTCTGTTCGACAAAGCTCAGAAATGGGATGTCGAGCAGCGGCTGAACGCATTTCTTCCAACCGACATGCTCGAATCCGGCGCCTTTGTGCTGACGGTGCGCAATGATGGGCGGATTTTCGCCAGTTCGCCTGATGGCGCTGTCTATACCGGCCGCACGCTCAACGCCGTGGCGCCCGAAGTCGCTGCTTTTCAGTATTTCGGTGAACACTCGGCCGTGCTCAAGACCTTCATCGGCGGCACGGAACACATTGTCGCGCTGATGCAGGTTCCCGGCGGTGCGGGTACCTTGCTCGTGGCGACGCCGCTCGCAGGCATCCAGAAAATGTGGCGTGACGAGGTTTCTCTGAACGTCACCTTGTTTGCCGGGATCTCGGCGATCCTGCTGATCGTTCTCTATGCCTATTACATCCAGGCCAAACGCGCCCGTGACGCCGACCAGATTTTTGCCGAATCCAATCTGCGCGTCGAGACGGCGCTGTCGCGCGGGCGCTGCGGCCTTTGGGATTTCGACATGCCGAACCGCCGGCTTTTCTGGTCGCGGTCGATGTACGAGATGCTCGGCATGCCGCCGCAGAGCAACGTCCTATCCTTTGGCGACGCTGCACGGCTGATGCACCCGGATGACGGCAGCATCTACAAGGTCGCCCGCACCATCGCCAAGGGCGACGCCCGCCAGATCGACCAGATCTTCCGCATGCGTCATGCCGACGGCCACTATGTCTGGATGCGCGCGCGTGCGCAGGTGATCCGCACGGCGTCCGGCCGCGTGCACCTGATCGGCATCGCCATGGATGTCACCGAGCAGCACCGTCTGGCGCAGCGCTATGCCGAAGCAGACCAGCGACTGGCCGACGCGATCGAATGCACGTCCGAGGCCTTCGTGCTCTGGGATAAGAACGACCGGCTGGTCATGTGCAACACCCACTATCAGCAGGCCTATAAGCTGCCCGACCGGGTGCTGGTTGCCGGCACGGAACGCTCCGTGGTCAATTCTGCTGCCGCCCGTCCGATCATCGAACGGCGCATTGCCGACCCCGACCGGTCCAATCAATCGCAGACATCTGAGGTTCAGCTTTCCGACCAGCGCTGGCTGCAAATCAACGACCGGCGAACCCGCGATGGCGGTCTCGTGTCGGTCGGCACGGACATCACGCTCTTGAAACGGCACCAGGTGCGCCTGCGCGAATCCGAGCGGCGCCTGATGGCGACCATCGGTGACCTCTCGACCTCACGCATCACGCTGGAACGCCAGAAAGCCGAACTCTCCGTCGCCAATGCCAACTACCAGGCCGAAAAGGAACGCGCGGAAGCGGCCAACCGGGCAAAGTCCGAATTTCTCGCCAATATGTCGCACGAATTGCGCACACCGCTGAATGCCATTCTCGGCTTCTCGGAAATCCTGCAAAACCAGATGTTCGGGCCGCTCGGCTCGGAAAAATACGACGAATATTCCCACGATATCCACGACAGCGGCAAACATCTGCTCAATGTCATCAACGATATCCTCGACATGTCGAAGATCGAGGCCGGGCAGATGAAGATCAACCGGGAAACCATCGATCTTGCCCCCCTGATCGAAGAAACCCTGCGCTTCACCACCATTCCGGCACAGCAGAAGAACATCTGCGTCGATCAGCAGATTTCCTCCGGCCTGACGATCACAGCCGACCGCCGCGCCATGAAGCAGGTGCTGTTGAACCTGTTGTCGAACGCGGTCAAGTTTACCAATGAGGGCGGCAAGATATCGCTGCGGGCCCGCAAGGTCGCCGGCGCGGTGACGCTGACCATCGCCGATACCGGCATCGGCATCCCGCGTCTTGCCCTGGAAAAGATCGGCCAGCCGTTTGAACAGGTCCAAAGCCAGTATGCCAAGAGCAAGGGCGGCTCGGGCCTTGGTCTTGCCATCTCGAGGTCGCTGACCAACCTGCATGGCGGCGCGATGAAGATCCATTCCCAGGAAAATGTCGGCACGATCATTTCGCTGCGCATACCCGACACGTCGCCACGCGCGCTTTAACAGACCAGGGCCATCCGGCCCCGGCCACGCGTTTACATCACGGCTTGACGGTCGCCTGAAAGATCCGGCGCACGGCCTTGGACTTCAGCCGGATATCGGCCTCCAGCACCTTGATGTCAGGTGCATCCCCCGCCCGGCACAAAAGCTCGACCAGCCCGGCCGGGGCGTCCTTCAGCTCCAGATCCCCTTCGATGCACAATCGCACGATCTGCGAGAGATCGGTGAACAGCACCAGCGCCTCCTGCACGGCATCGAGATCAGCCGGAGCCATCAAATCAGGACCAAGCAGCGAAAGGACATCCGCCGTGGATGTGCCGCTGCGTGGAGCGGCAAACCCACGCGCCGGGGCGATCAGGGCCAGATATTGCGCAATGAATTCGATATCGACCAGCCCGCCGGGGATCAACTTGAAATCCCAGACGTCGTTTGGCGGCTTTTCCTTGTCGATCAGCCCGCGCATCTCAGCGACATCGGCGGTGACCTTTGCAACATCGCGGCGCTCGCCCAGCACTTCACTGAAAATCGTGCCGACTTCCGCCATCAGGCTTTCCTCGCCGCACAGCGCGCGTGCGCGCGTCAGCGCCATATGCTCCCAGGTCCAGGCTTCCTCGCGCTGATACTTGGCAAAGGCGTTGATCCGTGTGGCGACAGGTCCCTTGTTGCCGGAGGGGCGCAGCCGCATATCGACCTCGTACAGCACGCCTTCGGCTGTGGGCGCAGACAGTGCCGCGATCAGCCTCTGGGTGACGCGGGTGAAATAGCGGATGGAATCGAGCGGCTTGGCGCCGTCTGAATCGCCCTTCTCGTCATCGTAATCGTAGAGCAGGATGATATCGACATCCGAGCCGGCCGTCAGTTCGTGACTGCCAAGCTTTCCCATGCCGATAACGGCCACCCGGCCGCCCGGAAACTTGCCATGCGCGGTCTCAACCTCGTGCAGGACAGCATCGAGGGCGGCGGTGATGATCAGGTCGGCCAGATCGGTAAACGCATGCCCCGCCTGCGCGCCGGTGATCACCCCGGTGAGCAGCCTGATCCCGATCAGGAAGCGCTGCTCGGATGCGATGATCCGCAACCGGTCTAGGATCTCCTCATAGTGCCGGGCGGTCGCGAGAAATCCTTTGATCCGCTCGGCCAGATAGTCCCGCGTCGGCAATTCGGCGAGAAGCCTTGGATCGAGCATGCCGTCGAACACATGCGGCTTGCTGGCAATGATGTCGGCCAGCCGTGGCGCGGAAGACATGATGTTGACGATGAGGGACAGCAGTCCAGGATTGTTGCCGAGCAGGGAAAACAGCTGGATGCCGGCAGGCAGGCCCGCAATGAAGTGGTCGAAGCGCAACAGGGCTTCGTCGGCGCGCTTGTTTTGCCCGAAGACGCGCAGGAGTTCCGGCGTCAGCTCCGTCAGCCGCTCGCGCGCTTCCACCGATTGTGTCGCCCGGTAGCGGCCGTAGTGCCAGGTCCGGATGGTGCGGGACACATCCTGCGGCCGCTCGAACCCGAGCTTCTTCAAGGTTTCCAGCGTATCGGGATCGTCCCTCTGCCCGGTAAAGACCAGGTTTCCGGTTTCGGTCGAAAGCTTTGCCTCCTGTTCGAACAGTTGCGCATAACGCCGCTCCACCGTCTTCAGCACCCGCGACAATTCGGTTGAAAACGCAGCAACATCCGCGAAGCCCATCATATAGGCGATGCGTTTCAATTCCGCGTCTGTCGTGGGCAGAACATGCGTCTGCTCGTCGCGCACCATCTGGACCCTGTGCTCGACGTCGCGCAGGAACCAATAGGCGGAAATCAGTTCCTCGGCGGTTGTGGTATCGATCCAGTTGGCCCGCGCCAAGCCTTGCAGCATCGGCTCGGTAGCGCGCAGACGCAGTTCCTGCATCCGCCCGCCGGCAATCAGCTGCTGGGTCTGGACAAAGAATTCGATTTCCCGGATCCCACCCCGGCCCAGCTTGATATTATGGCCTTTGACCGCGATCTCGCCGTGCCCCTTATGAGCATGGATCTGGCGCTTGATCGAATGAATATCGGCAATCGCGGCATAGTCGAGATATTTGCGGAACATGAACGGGGTGAGTTCCCGCAGGAACGCCTCGCCCGCCTCGATGTCCCCCGCCACCGGACGCGCCTTGATGAACGCCGCCCTCTCCCAGTTCTGGCCGCGGCTTTCATAATACAGCATGGCCGCCTCAACCGGGATGGCGAGCGGCGTTGCACCGGGATCGGGGCGCAAGCGCAGGTCCGTGCGAAAGACATAGCCGTCACCGCTGCGCTCCTGCAGGATGCGGATCAGCCGGCGCAGCAGCCGCGCAAAGGTTTCCGGCGCGTCGTCAGGGCTGGTGATCAGGCGCGCCTGCGGCTCGTAAAACACCACCAGATCGATATCCGAGGAATAATTCAGCTCGAACGCACCGAGCTTGCCCATGCCGAGAACGACGACGCCCGACTGGTCACTCGGATGCGCGACATCGGCGACATGGAGCTTGCCGGCATCATGCGCGCTCAACAGCAGATGGTCGATGGCGGCAGACACGGCAGCCCCGGCAAACTCGCTCAACCACCGCGTCGTCTCGCGCGCATCGAAAACACGCGCCAGATCGGCAAGCGCGATTGCAAAGGCGATATCGCGCTTGGCCTGCCGCAACCGCGTCATGATCTCGGCATCGGTGAGTGCCTTGCCGGTATCGGCACCCTTCCAGGCGTCGCGGGCCTGATGAATGCAGGCTTGCAGATAGGGAATCAGAGGACGGCCGAGAGCCTGGACCAGGACCTGCGGATGGGAAACAGCCGTGTCGCGCAGATAAGGCGAGAGCGATAATGCCACAACGACAAAGTCCTTGAGCGGCGTTTCGCTGGCCAGAAGAGCGGCAATGTCGGGATGGCTCTTGGCGATATCCTTGAGGCTGGAGAGCACGGACTTGGCGTCCGTCTGGCTCATCGGCCGCAGCGCGCATGTGGCGATATCCGATAACCGCCGCGTATCCGTTTGCATCGTGGTCTCTCCCAGCCGCTCCCGATTTCGGCTGCCCTATGCCTATCAGGCCGAGCGCAACGGGAAAACCATGCTGGCTGTCAAACCACGATTGTTTTCAGCGTCCGGAACGGTATCGCTGAGTTCGAGCGAGCCCTGATGCATTTCCATCACCGCTTCGACAAGCGAGAGACCGAGCCCCGTTCCCGGCTTGCTGCGGCTTTCATCCAGCCGCACGAAACGCTCCACCACGGTCTCGCGCTTTCCGGCGGGCACGCCTGGGCCATGATCCGCGACAGACAGGACCATCGCGCCATCGCGTTTTGAGAGGCTGACCTTGATCAGCGGATTTTCGCCGCCGTCGGAATATTTGATGGCATTGTCGATCAGGTTGCCAAGCGCCTGCCCGATCAGTTCCCGATTGCCGGAAATATGAATATCGGCAGGCACATCAGCCTCCAGCTTCAACGCCTGCTCATCCGCCACCGGCTCATAGAGTTCTACGCAATCGGCCACGCTTTGCGACAGATTGACATCGCTCATCTCTGCGGCCGCAGCACCGGCTTCGACGCGCGAGATCATCAGGAGCGCATTGAAGGTGCGGATCAACTGGTCGGATTCGCCGATGATCTCTTCCAGCGAGGCGCGATAACCGGAATTGGTCGCCTTATGGGCAAGGGCCGCTTCGGCCTTGTTGCGCAGACGCGTCAGCGGCGTTTTCAAATCATGGGCGATATTGTCGGAAACCTGCCGCAAGCCCTCGTTCAGCTTCTCGATCCGCCCCAGCATCGCATTCAGCGATTCCGACAACCGGTCGAATTCATCGCCGGAGCCGCTCATCGGCAAGCGCTGGGAAAGATCGCCCGCCATGATCCGCGTGCTCGCATCCGACATGCGGTCGATCCGTTTCAGCGCATTGCGGCCGATGGCAAACCAGATGATCAGGGCACCAATGCCCATGATTCCAAGCGCCACCACCAAAGCCTGCCGGACCAGCACCCGAAACTTCTCAGGCTCCTGCAGGTCGCGGCCGACCAGAATGCGCAGGCCGTTGTCGAGCACCAGCACATGCGCCAGCGCCACATGGCTTTCCTTGCGGGTTTCGTCGGTATAGCGCTGATAGCGGAAGGCCTCGCCCGTCCAGCCCTCCTTGTCCAGAAGTCCGGGCTGCAGCGAGGCGACATTGCCGGCCAGGATTTCCCCGGTCGGCCCGGCGATGACGTAGAGATTGGCGCCGGGCTGACGTGCCCGCCGCTCCAGCGTTCGCAGCAATCCGTTGACGCCGCCACGGCCGTAGATCTGCTCGATCTGCGAAACTTCAGCCGCCACCGAATCCTTCGTCTGCTGTTCCAGGAGCCGCTGCGACATGGCCGTGACGTAAAACACCAGAAAGGCGGCGCAGAGCGAAAACAGCAGGAGGTAAAGCGCCGACAGGCGAACGGCCGTGGTGCGGAAGAGGACACTCAACCTGCTCATGCGTCGGTGCGTCCGTCTTCCTTGATCATGTAACCGGCGCCACGCACGGTGCGCAGCAGAGGTTGGTCGAAATCCTTTTCGATCTTGGCGCGCAGCCGCGACACATGCACGTCGATGACATTGGTCTGCGGATCGAAATGATAATCCCAGACGTTTTCCAAGAGCATGGTGCGCGTCACCACCTGCCCGGCATTCTTCATCAGATATTCCAGCAGCCGGAATTCGCGCGGCTGCAGCAAGAGCTCGCGGCCTTGGCGGCGCACCGTATGCGACAACCGGTCGAGCTCCAGGTCGCCGACGCGGTAGACCATGTCCTGCTCGGGCGCCCCCTTACGGCGGCCAAGCACCTCGACACGGGCCAGAAGCTCGTTGAAGGCATAGGGCTTTGGCAGATAATCGTCGCCACCGGCGCGCAATCCCGTGACCCGGTCATCGACCTGGCCGAGTGCGGAGAGGATAAGCACCGGGGTGTGGATACCCTTGCGGCGCAGCTCCGAGATTACCGACAGCCCGTCGCGGCGCGGCAGCATCCGGTCGATCACCAGCACGTCATAGCTGTTCTCGCTCGCCATGAACAAGCCGCTCTCGCCGTCGCTCGCATGGTCGGAGACGATGCCCGCCTCGCGAAAGGCCTTGGCCAGATAGGCGGCGGCTTCGAGGTCATCTTCAATAATCAGAATCTTCATACGCGTGACCATAGTCCCTGACCTGTCTCTTCCACAACCGGTTTGCCTTTGGGAAATCACACCTGCCTGCCCGGTTGCGCAGATAAGCCATGCCCTGAAACGCCAGACGCCGCGAAACCTGGGGAAGGTCCGCGGCGCCCGGCAGCTGGAGCTGCGTCAGCCCTTGTCAGCCCTGGCTGATAGGCAGCGCCACGAAGCGGCTCGCATTGTCGGCCTCGATCTGGAACAGCGCCTTGGTGCGCCCGTCCTTCTTGGCGGCCTCGATCACTTTGAGGATGTCGTCAGCCGACTTGACCTCCTGGTTGTTGACCGAAACGATCTTCTGGCCTTCCTTCAGGCCCCGATCGCTGGCATCGGAGTCCGGATCGACGGAAGAGATCGTCACACCCTTGCCGTCCTCGGACGGCGCCACGGTGACACCGAGGTCCGCCAGAGCCTTTTCGCTCGAAGGCTGCGGTTCTTCCTGCTGTTGATCGGCACCGGCTGCAGCGTCCTTGGTATCGGCAGGCAAGGTTCCGACTTCGAGCTTCACGCTCTCGGCCTTGCCGTCGCGCCAAAGGGCCACATCGACGCTGGTGCCTGGACGCATCAGGGCGATCTTGCGGGCTAGCTCGCGCGGTCCCTTGATCACCTCGCCATTGACGGCAGTGATGACGTCGCCCTTCTTGATACCGGCCTTTTCACCGGGAGACCCCGGCTGCGGCTCGATGACAAGCGCACCGCTTGCCTCGGCAAGACCGAGCGATTCCGCCACATCCTTGTCCACCGGCTGGATCTGCACGCCGAGCCAGCCACGCGAGACTTCGCCATCCTTCATCAGATCGGTGACGACGTCCTTGGCAACAGAGGCCGGAATGGCAAACGCGATGCCGACATTGCCGCCTGACGGCGAGAAGATGGCGGTGTTGATACCGACGACTTCGCCGTTGAGGTTAAAGGTCGGACCACCGGAATTGCCCCGGTTCACCGCCGCATCGACCTGCAGATAGTCGTCATAGGGGCCGGAGCCGATATCGCGGCCACGCGCCGAGATAATGCCGGCGGTCACGGTACCGCCGAGACCGAAGGGATTGCCGACGGCCACGACCCAGTCGCCAACCCGGACCTTGCTGTCATCGGCAAAGCTGACATAGGCGAATGTGCGCTTGGCATCGACCTTCAAAACCGCGAGATCGGTGCGGCTGTCCTTACCGATCAGCTTGGCATCCAGCTCCGTGCCATCGTTGAGAATGACGGTAAAGGCGGAGCCGTCGGAGACGACGTGATTGTTGGTGACGAGATAGCCGTCTTCGGAGATGAAGAAGCCCGAACCCTGCGATGTCGGGCGCAGGCGGCCCGGCTTGCCGTCGCGCGGTCCACGGTCGCGTTCGGCGCGCTTGTCGCCGTTCGGACCACCGAATTCCTTGAAGAAGCGCTTCAGCGGATGATCGTCAGGGAGTTCATCCAGCCCGCGGCCGCCAAAATCGAAGCTGAAGCCGTTGCCGGCGTCATCGGAAACAGGATTGGCGCGCGACTGGACGCGCACGGACACCACCGCCGGAGACACCGCATCGACCACATTGGCAAAACTGGGAACCTGCGGCGCCTCGATCTTGACGGCGGCGGCAAAGGACGGGGTGATGGCAGCGGGGATGCCGCTCGACAGCATGACGGCCGCCAGACCAGCAACGGTCGAGGTCTTCAAGACAGTTTTGAGGGAGGGACGCAGTGCGTTTGTTTGAAACATCCGGAGTGCCTTTTCTCTTCTTTGACATTTGGCTGACTGGAGGAACAGCCGATGAACAAGGAATAGTCGAGCGCACCTTACTGACTTGTGTCCGTAGAATGAACTTTTGGTAATGTTGGGAATAAACCAATGGCCTCACTGCCACCGGATGCCAGAGAAAGCCGCTGCAGCCAGAAACCTCTCTTGCCCCTCCAACAAAGGAAAGGAAATCAATCCTTCAAGATCGCATCCAGCCGCGCCTGCTCGTCCGCAGACAGTGCCGTTCCCGTCACTTTGCCGGTCCGGCGCCTTGCAGCCGCCAGCATGGCCGCAGCACCAGCCAGAAGCAGCAGCACCGGCGCACCCCATAAAAGCAGCGTCTTCATTTCAAAGCGGGGATTGAGCAGCACGAATTCGCCGTAACGCGAAACCACATAGGCGATAACATCGTCGTCGCTGTCGCCATTGGTGATCCGCTCGCGCACCAGAAGCCGCAGGTCCTTGGCCAGTTCGGCATTGGAATCGTCGATGGACTGGTTCTGGCAGACCATGCAGCGCAATTGCGCCGACAGTTCCCGCGCCCGCGTTTCCAACGCCGGGTCGGCCAGAACCTCGTCGGGGTTGACGGCAAAGACCGGCGATATCGACAAAAGCAGGAAGACCAGGACGAGCAGCCGGCGGATCATGGCGCCGGCTCCAGCACCTGTTTCCTCGGCTTCTTTGCGCGCGAGGGTGCGCCGACCCTCAGGCGCCGGTCGCTCAGCGAGACCGCGCCCCCGGCCATCATGAACACCGTCCCGAGCCAGATGCAGAGGATCATCGGCTTCCACCAGACCCGGATGACAATACCGCCGTCCTTGATGTCATCTCCGAGCGAAACATAGAGCTGGCTCAAACCGAAAGTGCGGATACCGGCCTCCGTGGTCGGCATCTGCCGCGCCGTATAAAACCGCTTCGACGACCAGACATCGGCGATCTCGACACCGCCCTGGCTGATGGTGAAGTGCCCGGATTCCTCGCTATAGTTCGGGCCGTTGCCGTTGCGCAAACCGTCGAAACGCAGCGTGTAACCGCCAGCCTCCGTCGTCATGCCCGGCTTCATCTCGACGATATGCTCGGTCTCAAACGCCGTGACCGCAACAATCCCGATCAGCGTCACCCCAAGGCCGGCATGCGCCAGCGCTGTGCCGAAAACCGATCGTGGCAGGCCGGACACCCGGCGCCACGCCACGGCAGCCGTCACCTTGCCAAGCCCGGAGCGCAGGAAAAGCTCCGTCAGCGACCCGGCGATCATATAGGCCCCGAGCGCGATGCCGAACAGCGCCATCACCGGTCCGCCATTCTGCGCGTAGTAGATGACGCTTCCGGCAACCAGGCCGAATGCCACAGCTGCAAACAGGCGCTGACCGGCGCCCAGCAGATCGCCGCGCTTCCAGGCCAGAAGCGGCCCGAACGGCACCGCCAGCATCAGCGGCAGCATCAACAGGCCGAAGGTCATGTTGAAGAAGGGCGGCCCGACGGAGATTTTCGCCCCCGTCACCGCTTCCAGCGCCAGCGGATAAAGCGTTCCAATCAGAACCGTCGCGGCCGCCGTCGTCAGGATGAGATTGTTGAGGACCAGCGCCCCTTCGCGCGAAATCGGCGCAAACAATCCGCCCGCTTTCAGATGCGCGGCGCGGAAGGCAAACAGCGATAGCGCCCCGCCAATGAAGAGGATGAGGATCATCAGGATGAAGACACCCCGCGTCGGGTCGGTGGCAAAGGCGTGGACCGAAGTCAAAACGCCGGAGCGGACGAGGAAGGTGCCGAGCAGCGACATCGAAAATGTCATGATCGCCAGAAGCACGGTCCAGATCTTCAAGGCCTCGCGCTTTTCCATCACCAGCGCCGAATGCAGCAGCGCCGTGCCGGCAAGCCAGGGGATGAAGGACGCGTTCTCGACCGGATCCCAGAACCACCAGCCGCCCCAGCCGAGTTCGTAATAGGCCCAGTAGGACCCCATCGAGATACCCGCCGTCAGACAGGTCCAAGCCGCCAGCGTCCACGGCCGCACCCAGCGCGCCCAGGCCGCATCGATACGGCCTTCGATCAGTGCTGCAATGGCAAAGGAGAAGCAGACTGAAAAGCCGACATAACCGAGGTAGAGCAACGGCGGATGAATGGCGAGCCCGATATCCTGCAGCACCGGATTGAGGTCGCGTCCCTCGCCCGGTGCATCCAGCAGCCGGTTGAAGGGATTGGATGTCAACAGGATGAACAGCGAGAACGACACGGCGATCCAGGCCTGGACGGCCAACACATTGGCTTTCAGAGTCTCGGGCAGATTGTTGCCGAACACCGCGACCAATGCCGAAAAAAACGTGAGGATCAGCACCCAGAGCAGCATCGAGCCTTCGTGATTGCCCCAAACGCCGGAAAACTTGTAGATCAGCGGAATTTGCGAATGCGAATTCTCCCAGACGTTCTGAACGGAGAAATCCGAGGTCACATGGGCGTAGGTAAGCACACCGAAGGAGAGCGCCATCAAGAGAAACGTGGCCTTGGCCGCCACCGTGCCGATCTCCATCAGCGCCCCGTCGTTGCGCAGCGCCCCGATGACAGGCAACACGGCCTGCAACAGCGACGTGGCAAGCGCCAGAACCAGAGCATAGTGGCCAAGCTCGATGATCATTGGATATTTTCCTTGCCGCCGAGATTGACGCCCTGCGCCTTCAACCGGTCCGCCACGTCCTTGGGCATGTAGGTTTCATCATGCTTGGCAAGCACGGTATCGGCAACGAAAACCGGGCTTCCCTCCTTGAAACTCCCCTCGGCCACGACACCCTGCCCCTCGCGGAACAAGTCCGGCAGAATGCCCGTATAGGTCACCGGCACCTTGTCCAGCGTATCGGTGACGCTGAAGGTGATGGTCATGCCCTCACCGCGCTTGAGCGAGCCCGTCTCCACCAGGCCGCCCAGCCGGATGCGCGTGCCGGGGGCGACATCCGCCTTCATGAGATCGCCGGGCACATAGAAATAGGCGATGGCCTGGCTGAACGCGACCATGACGAGAAGCACGGCCGCAGCGATGAACGTCACGCCGCCGCCGATGATCACGAGGCGCTTCTGTTTGCGGGTCATTCCACGCCTCCATCGGCCTTCAGCCCAAGCTCGCCTGCCAAGGCCAGCAATTGCTTGCCTTCGCTGCCATCCGCCGGGAAGATCGCAAGCCCCTGTTTCAGGGCATCGGCTGCCTTGTCCTTGTCTCCGAGCACGGAATAGGACCGGATGATCCGCATCCATCCTTCAAAATTCTTCGGCTCCGTCTTCAGCTTCTCCGCAAGGCTCTCGACCATGCCCTCGATCATCGCCGATCGATCGCCGGTGCTCATGTCTCTGGCCGCCGCGATATCCTCGCTTGTGGGGTTGCCCGGCGGCGTGCCGGCCTGTTGCGCCGCGCCTGCCGTATCGCCACCCTTGAGCCCGGCAATATGCTCGTTGACCAGCGGCAGCCAGGGTGCGCCGGCCGGCGATGTTTTGACGATCTGCTCGAAAGCTGCCAGCGCCTCCGGCATCTTGCCCTCCTGCTTCAGGGCCAGCGCCAGGTAGAATTGCGCACGCGGATCGCCCGGCTCGATCGCCAGCAGCTTCTGCAACGCATCACGCGCCTCGTTGGTCACCAGCCCCCCGGACAGCGCAATCAGGCTTTCGGCATAGCCGCCGAGACGCACGGGCGTTGCCCCGCGTATCCGCAGCGCGTTGCGAAATGCCACTGCGGCTTCCTCGATCCGTCCGGTTCGATAATAGATCGGTGCCAGCACATCCCATCCGGCGCCATCCTCCGGATTGACAACCAGCTGCTGTTCGGCGCGTGCGATCAGGATGTTCATGTCCTCGCCGGGATTGGCCAGACGTGCGGCCAGCGGCGCATCCGGAACATCCGGATTGCCGGTGCGCAAGTAAAGACAGAGGCCGACGGCAGGCAGGATAAGGATGACGGCGAGCTGCGCCAGCCGGTTGCTGCGCTTGGCCGGCAACGCGGGCGCCGCTGCCTTCATCGCGTCGGTCGCAGCCAGCAGGCGGCGGGCGACCTCGGCACGCGCAAAATTCGCCTCGTCGCCCGAAATCAGACCGTTCTTCTCGTCACGCTTCAACTCTTCCAGCTGATCGCGATAGACCTCGGCATCATGGGATTGGGGAGCGTCCGCACCTGCGGCGGCGCGCAGCAACGGAAGCAGCAGAACAGCGGCAACGGCCGCCGTCAGGGTGGCAACGAGAATCCAGAACAGCATGTGCGCTCAATTACTATGCGAAGCCTGCCATTCCAATCGGAAAACCGGAAATGACGGAAATTTGAGGCGTTTCGCCGCAACTGGCAAATGCGGTGATCAGCCCAGCGGCGTCCACGTCCCGTCGGCATTGCGGCAAGCGACCCCGCGGGCGACGCTATCCTGCCCCTTGACCGTCACCGTATGGCTGTACTGGCGGCAGTTCTGCGAGCCGACCTGATAAGGTGCGGCGGCAACCACGGAGCCGCTGATGCCGGAACCCTGCCAGACAACAGGCTGCCCGCCGCGCGATCCTTCGAGAGCCCGGTATTCCGCCTCCAGCGCCCGCTGGCGGTCGGCCTTGCTGATGGAAAGCCCCGCTTGCCGCCCGATGACGCCGCCGCCAAGGGCTGCGATATAGGATGCCGACGTGTTCGACGTGATCCCGCCCGCCAATTGACCGGCGTCACGCGACGCCGTGCCGCAGCCGGCAATCAGCAGCGCCGAGGCAATCAGGCACGCAGCCGGTGTCGCGGAAAGGATGGTCGGGAAACGGGCCTGGTTCTTCATCGTATCGGATAGCTCTCGCGGTTTCCGGTGCATCGGCAGACCATGGCTCGGCGTCGCGCCGATTCATGGCTCATTATCTTTTTACATTCCCCGCATACACAGGCAACATCGCAGCGGTCAAAGGCGTCTCATTGCGGAATTTTACCCGCAATCCTGTCAAAAAAGTCACGTCACAGCGGATAGTACATCCCCTTATGACACAGCGGGTAGCACGATCTGCGCCTTCAGCCCGCCGCGCTCGCCGCGCGATAGTCCCAGAGTGCCTTGATACTCCCCGGCAATCTCGCTGACGATCGACAATCCGAGGCCGGTCCCCGGCTTGCTTTCATCCAGCCTTTTGCCGCGCTTGATGGCAATGCCGATCTGCTCCGGCTCCAGGCCCGGACCGTCGTCATCCACCTCGATGGCAATCCAGTTGCGCCGCCCCGGATCTTTGCCCTGCACGCCCTCGGGCGCGATCTGGGCGAGGATGTGAACCTGTTCGGTCGCATAGCGCGCGGCATTGTCGAGCAGGTTGCCGACCGTTTCCTCGACATCCTGCTGCTCCATCGCGAGAATGAGGCCGGGCGGCGACACCGTCAGCAAAAAGGTCTTTTCCGGGTGCAGCCGGCGCATGACACGTACAAGCCGCTCAAGCACGGGCTCCACCTCGGTGCGCGCCAGAACCGATTCCCGCTGGGCAGCGATGCGGGCGCGGTTCAGATAGGATTGCACCTGCATCTGCATCGCATCCGCCTGCGCCTTGACGAGATCGCCATGCGGCGCCTCAAGCACTCTAGCTTCGTTGATCAGGACGGCCAGCGGCGTCTTCAGCGAATGGGCGAGATTGCCGACCTGCATGCGGGCGCGCTCGATAATGCGCCGGTTGCTGTCGATCAACGCGTTGACTTCGCTTGCCAAAGGCTGGATTTCGCGCGGAAATTCGCCGTCCAGCCGCTCGCTTTCGCCGCCACGAATCTTTTCCAGCGACCGGCGCGCCTGGTCGAGCGGTCTGAGCCCGAAGAGAATGGCCAGCGCGTTCATGCCGAGGCCACCGAAACCGAAGATCGATAGCGCCAGATAGAGATTGCGGTTGAAATCGTCGATATCGGCTTCCAGCACGTCGCGATTGCCCGCAACCCGAAACCGGGCCGTATGCCCCTGAATGTCCAGAACGACTTCCGTTTCCGCCACTTCAACTTCGTTGTTGAAGGAATCGACGGTGGTGTAGAAGCGCTCGTAGCGGATGTCGAAGGGAACCTCGTCTACGCTTGCGATCGGCAGCTTGCCGGACCCAAGCGATGTGGAAATCAAAGGCGGCGTGTTGAATTCGCCGATCGGCTCGACGATCCAGTACCAGCCCGTCTGCGGCTGCGAAAAGCGCAGGTCGCCAAGCTGCGGACTGCCCGCCAGGACCGACTTGTCGTTGACGACGATCGAGTTGATGACATTGTAAAGCTGGGCGCGCAGCAGATCCTGAAAGCCGCGCTCGGACCCCTGCCGGTAGAGCGTCGAGATCACCACGCCGATTACCACCAGCGCCGCCACAGCCCAGATGGTGGACACCAGAAGAACGCGTGCGGTCAGCGATTGCGGGCGCAGCATCACGGATGCCGCCGGATGGCGTGAAAGGACAATACCGCAAGCCCGCGTTCATGGCGCATGGACGGCCCGTTGTCACGGTTGATGAGAGTGATCCCGCTCAGGATTTCACTTCCTTGCTGGCCATGCCCGGAGCCTGCATGCGGTAGCCAAGGCCGCGCACGGTTTCGATCAGGTCGTTGCCGATCTTCTTGCGAAGCCGGCCGACGAAAACCTCGATCGTGTTGGAATCGCGATCAAAATCCTGGTCGTACATGTGTTCGACCAGTTCGGTGCGCGACACCACCTGCCCCATATGGTGCATCAGATAGGACAGAAGCCGGAACTCGTGCGAGGTCAGCTTCAGCGCCACGCCGTTGACCAGCGCCTTGGAGCCCTT
Source organism: Rhizobium sp. Root483D2 (assembly GCF_001426685.1). Classification (GTDB taxonomy): domain Bacteria; phylum Pseudomonadota; class Alphaproteobacteria; order Rhizobiales; family Rhizobiaceae; genus Pararhizobium; species Pararhizobium qamdonense. Next base: position 27,076 of record NZ_LMFB01000031.1, read on the forward strand.
GGTATCCAGCCGCACCGGGCCGCAGACGATTTCGGAGCTTGCATGTCCTGCCGCACGCCGGATCAGCGCCCGGATGCGGGCCAGAACTTCTTCCACATGGAATGGCTTGGTGACGTAGTCGTCGGCACCGGCGTCGATCCCGGCGACCTTGTCGCTCCAGCGGTCGCGGGCGGTCAAAATCAGGACCGGCGTGACCTTTCCGGCACCGCGCCATTTTTCCAGCACGGTGATGCCGTCCATTTCCGGAAGACCGATGTCGAGGATAACAGCGTCGTAGGGTTCACCCTCGCCGAGATAATGGCCCTCTTCGCCGTCGAAGGCCTGATCGACGACATATCCGGCTTCCTTCAGCGTGTCCGTCAATTGACGGTTGAGGTTGACGTCGTCTTCGACCACCAGAATGCGCATGAACAGACTTTCTTCCCTTGCGCGCCAGCATTTCCCAAAAATATGCCGTCGCGTTGCAACACGAGATTTCTACTTACCTTATTTCATCCGTTTCGAGAATGTTTGACGGCAAGCATTGTGCAGCTACATCGGCACCCGCATCGTCACCTTTTTCGGGCGGCCGCCATTGCCGGGGATAAGCACCGTGACGACACATTTTCCATCGCCCGTCGGCTGCGCCGACAGGAGCTCGCCGCCGGTCTTGGCCACCACCTCGGCCGCCGCCTGGCCGCAATCGCCATCCACGGCAACAACCATCGATGGCACATCAATCGCCGGCGGCGCGAATCCGGAAAGGCCCGCTGCAAGCGTTGCTATGATCAAGGGTGAGGACATGAACGCACTTTCGGATTGAAAACAAGATGGACGGCTTGGGAAGCATCGTTGCAGTTTTAATAACCGATACAGTCTGAATGGCAAATGAATGTCCCGGCACAGCGGGTTTCGCCCGATGTCTAGCGCAAGCGAGACCGGGCGGAAATCCGGCCCCAGATGGCTACAAGTCCACCCACCGCTGCCGAAAGCGCGGTCAGTCCATCCACAGCGCCGGTTTTATCCTCAGGCGCGATCTCCAGTCCCAAAAGATTGGCGCAGGATGCCAGGATTGCAACCACGCCACCCCAGATGGTCTTCGACATGTACCAGGTCTTCACATCGTTCATTTTACGCTCCTTGTCCGAGGGCTTGATTTGCGTGTGATTTGAAAGGGAAATTGCAATTTTAAAGCTCAAGCAAAGCCTGCGCCGGAACACCGAATGCAACCTTCTGCCCGCGCTGCCGGATGCGTACCGACAGCGCTGCCTGTGGTCCGCCGAAATCCTCGATCACCAAACCGGCGCCGTAGTCCAGCACCGGTTCGGACACATCGAAGGACCGCTTGATGACGGCGCCGTCGAAGATATCGACGCGATATCTTTCCTCTGGTTCATCGAGCGCGATATCGCCGTCCAGCCAGTGGTCGGCGTCGCGGCGGGCGCAGCGGATCCAGGTGATTCGGATAGCGCCGCCTTCCAGACGCCGCCCGCGCAGATGGACCGGCGCCACCGGCGTCTCCGCCCGCAAGCCTCCGGCAAAGGCAAAGGGGCCGGTCGGTGTAACGGCCTGTCCAGCTGCCTCGGCAATCCAGTTGATCACGCGCCCCGCCTCGTCGGCGCTCAGCCCCAGCGGCCGAACCGCGGCGTTCAAAACCACCACTGCGGTGCCTGCAGCCGCACCGGCCAGCATCGCGTCCATCGTCCCGTTGAGTGCGCGCAGCAGTTTCGTCAGCCGCCAGCGCCCGGCGGAAATTTCCTGCGCATTTTCAAAACCGATGATTTCCCAGATACCGTCCAGCGACAGCACCGCGATGCGGTTGCGCCCGTTGAGAACGGACAGACGCCCCACAGACGACAATCCGCCGAAATGCAGATCCAGCGTCAGCGCGCGCGCGGCATCAAACCGGCCGGTCACGCCGGCTGCGAGCGGTTCTGCAAGCACCCCCGTCTGCCCCGGCTGCCCAAGCCGCACCCGCGTCTGATAATCCTCCGCCACTGCCGATGACAGCAGCGTCACCGCGCGCCATGGCCGCGCAAAGACTGCTGCCCGCGCAAAACTGCTGGCATTGCCCGTCTCGTATTGCGGCAGATCCATCAGGTGCACGACGGGCGAGAACCCGTCGGATGGAACACGCGGCGCGCTGACCGGCTTTAACGGCTGGACCGCACGCCCGCCACCCGACGCCACAAACGCCCGCGCCTCGAGCGTGCGCGCGGCACCGTCCTCGATCCGGCTGATGACAAACGGACCCTTAGGCCCCTCTTCGAACGAAACCACATCGCCCGGCTCGAACGCAAGTGCTGCCGGCGACAGCGAAAAGCGCACGCTCCGGCGCGAGACCTGATGATCGCGCAGCGCATCCTCGACAGCGCTTGCAGCTGCGCCATCATACATCACCCCCGGCAACGACAGCCGCAGCACCCGCTCATTGCCTGGCGATACCCGGCGCGACCGCGCCGTTGTCCGCTCATAGGCATTTTCCGGATCGAACCGGTCGAGAATGGCCTCGCTGCCGAAATCGCTGTCATGCCCGCGCGTCTCCACAAACAGCGCCTGTCCGTCGATATCCGCCAGCACCGAAATCGCACCCGGCTGCGACGCCTGCTTCATCCGCGAGCGAAACCGTAGCGTCCCGCCGTCCTCCACCGCATCGATCTGCAGTGCCGCCATCAACGGCTCCAGCACATCGCGCGCCGAAGCCTGCTCCGACTGCACATAACCGGTGAGATCGCCGCTGACGCCGCTGACATCGCCGCCCTCAAATCCGTGATCCGCAAGCACTGCCGCAATCACTTCGGCGGCTGTCGCAGAGCCCAGCCGCCCATTCACCCAGTGCCCGGTCTGCCAATTGGCGCTATCGGACCACAGCCCGGTATTTTCCGGAAAGGCCGGCATCGGCCGCGCATCCCAGGTCCAGACGAACATGTGATCCGCATCGACGCATGCGGGCGCACCGTCCCCCTGCCAGAACCGGTGCTGCGCCTGCAGGAACCGGCGCTGCATGGCATCGCAGCGAGCACCGTTCGACGCATAGGGCGCCGCCGATTCGGACGATTTCGGGTCGGTAAAGACGTTCGGCTGGTTCGCCCCCTTGTCGATTGCCGGGCAACCCAGTTCGGTAAACCAGATGGGCTTGGCGCCCGCAGTCCAGGCGGTGGCAACGGCCTGCTCGGCACCGCCGATCCGGTTGCGATGCCTCTGCCCCCACCAGTTGGCAATATCCTTGTAGCGGTAGACCCACGGCTTTCCCGCCATCCCGTCGGTGATCGGCGTGCGGATCCGGTCACGGCGATCTTCCGGGCTGGCATAGTACCAGTCGTAGCCCTCGCCCGCCGAAATCATCGCCTGCATCGCCTCCGCATCCTCCGCCAGCCGGAAGCCGTCGGGATTGCTGAGCGTCAGGTCGCCGTCGCGCCAGTCGGAGAGCGGCATGTAATTGTCGATCCCGACCGCATCGATATCGGGCGAAGCCCAGAGCGGATCGAGATTGTAGAACACGTCGCCCGACCCATCCGGCGGGTGGTAGCCGAAATATTCGCTCCAGTCCGCCCCATAGGTGAGCTTGGTGGTCCCTCCCAATATCCCCCGCACATCGGCCGCAAGGCCGATCAGCTTTTCCACAAAGGGAAAGGCCCCCGTCCCATCGCGCAACTGCGTCAGTCCGCGCAATTCGGAACCGATGATAAACCCCTCCACCCCGCCCGCTGCCCTTGCCAGCAGCGCGTAGTGAAGCACCAGCCGGCGATATCCCTCATCTTCGGTGAGTGATCTTACCGACGTGCTCGAAACCGAAAAATCGCCTTCTGTGGCATCGCCGCAAAACGCCGCCACTTGCGTGCGCGTTGCCGTCGTCCTGTCGGCACTGCCTGGACGGCCCGGTGCCGGATGCGCAGTAATGCGCCCCCGCCAGGGATAGACGGGTTGCCCCGTGCCGCCATAGGGATTGGGCAGCGTATTCCCGGCTGCAATGTCCATCATCACGAAGGGATAGAGATAGACCTTCAGCCCGCGCGCTCTCAGATCGGCGATCGCCATGGTGACGCTAGCATCATCAGGCGTGCCGCCATACGCCGGGCCACCCTCGTTGCGGCTCACCAGCCTTGCATCGCCGCGTGAAAATCCCGACACCGACCAGGGCCGGCTTTCGCCCCGCCGCACCGCCGTTTCCACCCCCGGCATGATCCGGCACTGGCCGGCCCGCAGATCCGTTCCGAACCACGAGACGACCAGCGCCACCCGTTCAAGGTTCGGGCACAGGGCCTGCAATTCGTCGATCGAGGCATGCCAGTCGGACCCGGCGTGAAAAATATTACGGTTGATCAGCCGGCGCGAACCGGCGCCTGTCTCTTCGGTCACCACGCGGGGATCATAGCCATGCTCGCTGGAACCCGGAATGATCGTGATCGCCCGGATTTGCTTTTCCAGCGTGCCAACCGGCCGCAGCACCTCGAACTGGATCACCGGTATCCGGTTGCCGTAGCTGTCCAGCGGCAGCCGCTCGAACACGGCATAGGCGAGCCCGCGATAGGCCGGCGCCTTGCCCGCGCCCTGCTTCGCCTCGATCAGCGGATCGGGCAATTGACTGCCCGTGCCGCGATAGACCCGCATCTCGATCCCGGTGAGGTCCAGCTCGCGCCCATCGGCCCAAACGCGGCGCACGCAGGCAATTTCCCCCTCGCAAATTCCCAGCGCAAAATTGGCATAGTAGCGAAACGTCTCGACGCGCGGCCCGCTTGCCTTGCCGCCCTGCCGCTCGACCCGCACCTCCTCCTCGAACCGCGTCGCCCAGATCAGCGTACCGCCGATGCGCACCGTGCCATAGGCGCGGGTGATCGCCGTGCCGTCCTCGGCGCCGGGAATGCGCGCATCGCCCAGCCGGGCGCCGGAGACCGTTTGCGTGCCATTGATGATCGAGCGGTCGATGACGGAACCCGCCAGCGCGCCAGCCGCCCGGCCAAGCACTGCGCCGACCGGTCCGAACACGCTGCCAAGCGCTGCGCCCGCCGCCTGCAGAAGAATGGTTGCCATGATCGTCAGACCTTTTGCGGAAAACGGAACACACCGGCGATCCGCCGCCGCCAGGAGGGCACCAGCGCCGATTCGATCACCGCCGCCTGCTCATAGGCATGGATGAACCGGTCGCCGGTTGAAAGAATCCCTGCATGTTTGGCCGGCAGATCCGGCCGCCAGCAAAACAAAAGCAAATCCCCCGGCCGCATCTGCGCCACCGCCAGCTCCACGCCGAAATACCGCCGCGCCGCCTCACGCAACCGGTCCTCGCCGCTTCTCTCCGCCCAGTCCGGCTGATAGGCCGGCGGCAGTTCCGGCTCCGCGCCATGGATCTCCCGCCACACCCCGCGCACCAGCCCCAGACAATCGCAACCGACCCCCTTCAGGCTCGCCTGATGCCGATACGGCGTCCCAATCCAACTCCGCGCCACCGACACGATCCGGCTTGCAAAAGCATTCCCCCGGTCTCCCTCTTCCTCCCCACGGGCAGCCCCATCCTCCCCTTCTCCCCCACGGGCAGCCCCGTCTTCCCCTTCTCCCCCACGGGGAGAAGGTGGCCCGAAGGGCCGGATGAGGGGGTCCACACGTTCCGAACCATCCACCCCCCCACTCACACCCCGCTCACTCATACAACACCCGCCCATCATGCACCGCATCGCCATCCGCATAGCCAAAGGCAAAATCCGTCCCCGGCATATGCGGAAATCCCTGGAAATTCACAGCGTTCGCGAACGCCGTTCCACAGGTGGCAAAACTCTTGTCGCATCCCGCCGTCACCGCAAACGTATCTCCCGCCGCAAGCGGCAAAGGCGGCGGCAGCCAGAGCGACAGCGTCACCCCGTCAGCGTCCCTGCGGTGATCCTCGATATCGGCAACATGCCCGGCATTGGCACCGGCAACGAACGTGGCCATGCCGTACCGGAAAAAACCCGCCACCGACGCATCGAGCCCGCTCACCCGTATCCGCGTCCCGTCCAAAACAGCCGCGATCGTGCCGCTGCCCCGGTACGCCGGATTGCTGACATCCACCTTGCACCGCCGGTCACCGAACACGGCGTCGCAGCGCCGCCCGTAAATCCGCCCCTGCACCTGATCCAGCCGATGCGTCAGACGCCGCAGCTCGGCGCGAAAGGCGCCGCCTGCCGCCACGACATCGCCGATTTCCTGCACCCGCAGCAGAGTGCGCTGGTCCGGCGCCTGCCAGTTCACCTGGAACACCTCGACCGTCGCGCCGTCATACCGTCCGGCGATCACATCCGCCTCGCTGATCGCAATGCTGGAAAAACCGCCGGCGATCTCGCCCGCCTCAACCGAAAGCCCGCTGGCCACCTCGCTGTCGGCCGCCTGAAAGCCGCTCGCTGCCGAAAAACCGATGCCGTCGAAGGTGAGATCATGATCATGCTCGGTAAAGCCGAGCACCGTCCCGTCGCGCCGCGTCACCCGCCAGCAATGGCACATGGTCGTCGCGTCGCCGCTCAGATGTCCGGCAAGCGCTGCAGAAAGCGTTCTCATGGCTTGATCTCCACCAGAGGAATGGTCGGAATGCGCCCGGCCTGAAACTGCCCCAGATCCACATCGATCCGGTCGGTATCGAACCGCACCGGCACATCGAATTCGAACCCGGCTTTCACCGCAGCCCCATCAGCCGGAATTTTCGACGCCAGAAACGTCACCCGGCCGCTCGCCGCATCCACCGTAAAATCGGCAGGCGCTGCCAAAACACCGCCGACCGACACCAAAACCGTCCCCAAAACCGGCTTGGCGATCTCGCGCACCGTCACACCACCGGCATCGCCATAGGTCTTCACCAACTGAAAAACTGCGCTCACGCCATCACCGGCACCGATCACCTGGTCATGCCCTGAGACCGCACCACCCGGCGCGCAGGATTTGAAATCCAGCGGATCACGAAACCGGAACCCGTAAAGCTGCCCCGCCCGCGCCTCGAAAAATTCCAGCACCGCATAGAGATCGCCGATCGACTTGATCCCCGAGCCCGCATCATAGTGCCTGCGCGCATCGCGCCAGCGCCGGTTGCGGTTTTCCCGCCCGTTCGAAAGGCTGACAATATCCGTGCGCCGCACCGGCCCCCCGCTCGTCCCCAATGCCAGGCGCAAGGGAAACCGGACCTCGTGAAATCCTGTTGCCATGATATTTTCCGTTGTCTGTTGAATCGGTTGGCAGCGGATCTTCAGAGACCGCTCCATGCCGTCAGATGCTTATCCCCCGCACCGGCAATTTCGCCCGCAAGGGACGGAATGAACCCGTTAATTCCGGAGCCTGTCTTCGATCCAGAAGGTACTCCTGCACAGCATCATCCAGTCGCCCCTCTGCGCACACGTGGCAAAGGACGGGAGGCCGCTTCCGGAAAAATCGGACACGCAAGCTCCACAGGCACAACTATAGGCGCAGACCAACCCGGATTTGCAGACATATCCGTGAGTTCCAGCCGTCCTATCATCCAATATTCCAGCCTTTTGCGCCGGAAATCATTTTTTTCAGAACGAGGGAACTTGAGCACATCGAGCTGGTTGAAGACGTGCAAACAGCAAAAATAAACTCAAAGTGAGGAAATCCCGATGATCCGCTCCGTTCTTATCGCAGGCGCCACCATTGTGGCCCTTTCGACCTCCGCTTACGCACAGAACATGACTGTGACATGCGACGACGCCGGCATGACGAAACTCAAATCCGAAGCCGAAACCGTCAAGCAGGAACACAGAACCGAAGTCATGGCCGCCATCGGCGACGCCAGCATGGCCATGCAGGCCGGCAAAATGGACGAGTGCATGGCCTCCATGCAAAAGGCCATGACAGCCATCCACAAATAGGCCGCCAAAGCCAACCGAATGTGACAAGGCCCGCTGAGATCGCGGGCCTTCGGTCATTATGGACCTCCCACCTCCCCCTTGAGGGGGGAGGTCGCCGCAAAGCGGCGGGTGGGGGTGACCCACCGCGAACACAATCGTCAATTCCTCATGCTGCAGATCACCCCACCCCAAAGCGCCGCTCCGACCCTCCCCCTCACATCCCCCGCCGCCCGCGCCCCACCGTGCGCGTCAGCATCGCCGCAATCTGCCCCTCCGACTTTCGAAAGCTCTGCGCATCCGGCGCCGTCACGTTGAAGACGACGTTCATCGCCGCACCGCCGCCGGAAGATGCCACGCCCAGCGAGCCGTCGGAGCCGCGCTTCAAGGGCAGGATCGCCTCCGATCCGGCCTCGCCCATCAGCCCCATCTGTCCATCCATCGGAAAATAGGTCGGCGCGGAGACGACGCCGCCGGCGGCAAACGGCGTCACCCGGCCCGGCACGCCGCCATTGGCAAAGGCAGTGGCCCCACTCAGGCTTCCCGCAAGCCCCGAAATCGCCGAACCGAGCAGCCCTTCCAGCGGCTTCAACCCCGCCGATAGCGCGATCTCCGTCAGCCGCAATCCGGCGCCGCGCAAGACATCCTCCAGCCCCTTGCCGCCGCGCGTCGCCGAAGCTAGAGCCCCCGTCAGTGCGGCGCCGAACGCGTGCGAGCGCCGTTCCAGATCGTCGAGCACATCCTTCAACGCATCCGCATCCTCGGCCGCCCCCGAGAACCCGATCCCATCACCGTCCATCATCATCTCCTTGAAAAAAATATCCACCGTCTCAGTCGGGAAACGCCGCCATCAGCATCTCCAGTCCCGATCGGCCCGGAACCGGCGCAGCAGGCTTCAATCCGCCCAAAGCCGCCTGCATCTCACGCGGCGTCATCGACCAGAAGACGGGCGCCGGAAGCCGCAGCAGGCACAGTCCGGCATGCATCACCGCTTCCCAGGGAAACGGCGACGGCAGCCCATTGCCCGCTGCGGCATTCAAGGGTTTGCGGCATCCTCCGCGCCACCGAAAGTCACCGCCAACAGCTCGCCGGTCAGCCGCGCCAGCCCGGCAAGACCACCATCGATACTCATGACGGCAACATCCTCGTCCGATACCAGGTTGCCGCCGCCGCGAAGGCCGGCGCTCAAGATGCGGATCATGTCGCCAGCCTTCAGCCGCCCGGCCGAAAAGCGCGCCGCCAGCTCCATCAGATTGTCGGCCGCAAACGCCGTCTCGAGTTCGGCCAGGCTGCCGAGCGTCAAGCAAAGAATGCGCCGCTCACCGCCGATGACCGCCTCCACCTCGCCCCGGTGCCGGTTCGCCCGGCCGCCACGCGCACTCATCACAATGCCGCAAAGTTAAGGGCACCGGCCGATTCCAGTGCCGTCTCGAACAGGATTTCGCCATTATACTGGCCGGAATATTCGAGCGCCGTCACCTGAAACGGACCCGTCAGCGTGCCGAAATCGGGAATGACGATCTGCCAGTTCAAGATGGCGCCGTTAAAGAACGCCGCGCGCACCAGCGCATCCGAGTTCTGATCCTTGAAGATTCCGGCACCCGAGACCGATGCCCGCTGCACGCCCGCGCCGCCAAGCAGCTCACGCCATCGCCCCGCCGATTCCGCGTCTGTCGCGTCCACCGTCTCGGCGTTGAACGCCAGCCGTTTCGAGCGCAACCCCGCCACCGTCAGATAAGAGCCGCCATTGTCGATCTTCAAAAGAAGATCCTTCCCCTTCTGCGCCACCATGCCTTCATCCTTCCGCACAACAAAAAGGCGCCCGGAAGGACGCCGTTTCAGATTTAAAAATTGAAGTCGAATGTCACATCGCGGCTTGTAAAGACGCCGCAATATCCTTGGTTGGCAGGAGCAAGGTCCGCTCCAGCCCTTTCGCCGCGCGAAAACCAAATCTGGCGTAAAAAGCTTCCGCCTCGTCATCCAGCGCATGAACCATGACGGCGCGAAATGCCACGCTTTCCGACGTGGATAGCACCGCCAGAAGGGCATTCTTCAGCAAGGCCAAACCGAGACCCTGCTTTTGATATCGGCGATCGACCGCCAGGCGCGCCAGCAAGGCAACCGGAATGTCCTTTGGAGCCTGATGACCCTTGACCTGTCTGGGCGCATTGTCCCGGCTGATGATACCCGCACACAGCGAGTGGTAACCAGCAACACGATAGTCAGCGTCGGCGATGACGAATGTCCGGCTGTAACCCTGGTGCTGATTGTAAAGCGCCATATCCTTGAGGAAAGCGTCCAACGATGGCTTACCGCTATCGAAAGCGTCTATCCGGTGATGATCGCCAAGCGGCGCTGGTTTCCGAAACATCCCGCCTCAGTCAATCCATGCACGGTTTGACCGAAAGAGTTCAACGAGCCTCGGATTTGCCCGTGCAGGCTCCGACAGCAATGTCTCGACCGCATCGAAAACCGTGGCATCGACGCCGACAAAGCGCTGATCCAGCAATTCCCTTTGTGCGGACGAATAGGCAGCCTCCGTCATAAAGGACGTCACGGATTTACCGGCCACAGCGGCGGCGCGCGAAATCACATCACGCGTCTTTGCATCCATACGAAGATTGATAGTTTCATCTTTTTTGGCAGAGGACATTTGAAAATCATCCTGAATATCATCCAAAGGATGACTCGCCTTAGTATTATCCGTTAACGAAGGCCTTAAACACTGCATTTGCCTTATATCAATCTGTACACACATTGTAAATACGAACTCATCTGGTTCTGTATATGGCTTGGACAGGTGCCGTCCCAGCGTCGTTACTCCGTCACGGCCCGGAACACCATTTCCGCCACATGCCCCTTGGCCTTGGCATCGCGACTGATCTTCGTGCGCCGATGCAGGATGCTGACCAGCGCAACCCCGCTCAAAACGAGCGGCGCATCGTACAGCAAAGCCCGGACCCGCGCGGCAATCTGTTCCGCCGTGCGGCCTCCGCCTTCGCCGGTCAGCACGTGCAGCGTGATCAGATGTTCTTCGCCCGCCTCGCTTGCCGTCGATGCATCCAGGCTTTCGATCCCGGCAATGGAGATACACGGCCGGTGCGATCGTGCCTGCAGGTGATCGTGAACACCGCCCGGCCCGATCAAGGACGTCAGAGCAGCATCACCGGAAAGCTTGAGGAAAATCGCCTTCTGGACAGCGCTTGCAGCACTCATCGACCCTCCTCCGTGCAACGGCAGACCAGATAGCGGCGCGTTTCGTCGGGATCATGAAAGGCCTGGATCGTGAAAACCCGTGCACCCTTGCAAAACCGCATACCGGCCTGCAGATCCGCGCGAAACCGGATGGAAATCCGATGCGTGACGGTAAAGACCGCCGCATCCGCCTGCTCTTCGTGTGTGACCGAAACAGGCTCGACCCGCGCCCAGAGCGAGGTCACCAGCGCAAAACCTGCAACAATGCCGCCCTGGCCGTCGCTGGCGTCGTCGCGCATCTCCAGGTCCAGCCGGTCCGAAAGTTGTCCGGGATCGACCGCAGCCATGCTCAAAGCCCCCGCCGGCAAAAGGGTGCGATCAGCCGGTCGTAACCGGCAGGCACCGCCGCCGGCTGGTCACCGGGCGAGACCGCGCCGCGAAACTCGTAGAGCAGCGCCGCATGCAACAGCATCGCCCGTTTCAGCGTATCCGGCACATCCGCACCCGTTGTTCCGAAACCAGCCGTAAGATCGATCTCGATGCCGTTGATCGCCTGTCCCGGCTGCGGATGCTGCGGCAGGATCAGCCGCGCCGGACGCGCCTGTCCGTCCAGCACGAAACCGGTGCTATCGATATCAGCAGGCGTCCCGCCGGCATCATAAACCGTAACCGCTTCAATCGTTTGAACCGGCCCCCTGCCAATCTGAATCACCCGTGCCGGCGGCCAGTCGTCGAGATAGAGCCGGAAGCTTCGCGTCAAAAGTGAAAGCCCTGTCTGCCGCTCCAGATGCTCGCGCACGGTGCGGATCAGCGCGGTGATCAGCGCATCCTCGGCATTTGTTTCGACGCGCAGATGCGCCTTCGTCTCGGCAAGCGTCAGCGGCTCGCCAAACGGCGGCGCCGTTTCGGTGATGGTCATGGAATTCTCCGATGAAATGCGGTGAGCGCGATAAGTGCAGGGCAATTGGATTGGGTGGACGCAGCGGGAGGGGAGCTGCGTCCACCCTCGCGCGACTGCGGCAGGGAAGACCGCGGCGCGAATGGGTGCCGTCCTTTCAAAAAAAGGGCGGCCCGGCGCTACATTCAAGATGCAGCGAATTTAATCAGCTTGATAGCCTCGAAATTTTGCACGCCCCCGCCCACCCGCTTGGTGGTGTAGAACAGCACATAGGGCTTGGCAGAATAGGGATCGCGCAGCACCCGCACGCCGGTGCGGTCGACGACGAGATAGCCGGCGGCAAAATTGCCGAAGGCGATTGCGGTGCTGTTTGCGCCGATATCCGGCATGTCCTCAGCCTCGGCAATCGGAAAGCCCATCAGCGAGGCCTGCTCCCCTGCCGCCACCGGCGGGCGCCACAGATAGTTGCCGTCGGCATCCTTGAACTTGCGGATCTCGGCCTGCGTCCTGCGGTTCATCACGAAGGCGGCGTTCTGCCGGTGGCCGGCCTTCAGCGCATAAATCGCGTCGATCAGCGTGTCGGATGGCCCGCTCGTCTGGAACGCACCGGCGGCACCGGTGGCGATATAGCCGATATTGCCCCAGCTCCAGCTCGCCTCATCGACATTGGTATAGCTTAAGAAGCCCTTCGGCTTGTTGGTGCCGTCGCCGGAAACGAAGGCCGTCCTGCTCGCCAAAAGCGATATCGACCTCTGAGGCGATCCAGTTCTCGATATCGACGGCCGCGTCGTCGAGCAGGGCGGCCGTCGCCGCCGGCATGGCATAGAGTTCCATGGTCGGAAAGGAGAGCTCGGCCAGCTGCGGCGTTGTGGTCTGCGGCCGCGCGGCGGTTTCCGAGACCCAGCCCGTCGCCATGCCCGACAGCGCAAACGGCTTCTTCAGAACCGCCCCGGACACCTGCCGGACCGTCGCCATCGCGCGGATCGGCGAGACGACCGAGAGCCTGCGGCCGATTTCCGTGTCGGTCTCGTTGGGCACCAGATAGCCGCCGTCGCTCGCCGAACCGATCGAAAACGCCTTGGCCTCCAGTTCGCGCAGCGCCTGCTCGTCGCCACGGCGGATATAGCTTTCGAATGCCGCCTTGTGCTCCATCGTCTCCAGGCTTGCTTCGCCGCTGCGTCCCAGCGCCGGGCGCGCCTTCTTCAGCGCCAGCTGGTCGATGACGCGCTTCTGCTCGTCCATCGTGCGCGCGATGCGGTCCATCTTGTCGCGGGTCACGACATCGGCCGTCAGCTTGCTTTCCAGCTCCCCCAGCCGCCGGTCGTTGGTTTCCTTGAATGCCTCGAAGGCGCCCATGAAATCCTCGAATGCCGCCGTCATGGTGTCCGGCGCAGTCTTGATTTCGGGTGCCACGCTGATCATCTCAGTCATCCCTCATATCCTTTTGTCAGAGAGCTTCATCATCCGGGCCGCCCGCCGCATCGTGCGCACGAGCTCCGTTTCGGTATCGCGGAAGAACCGCGCATTCTTGACGTTCGAAACCCGCGCCGATGGCAGCATCGGAAAGGTGACGATCGAGATTTCCCAGAGATCGGCCTCCAGAATGCGGCGCACGCCGGTCTTGCCGTCGGTCCTTGCCTTGACGGTCTGGAAGCCGATCGACAGCCCATCGAGCGCACCCGCCTTCATCAGCATGTGCACTTCCTGGGCGCGCGCGACCCCCGGCGATAAAAGACCCTCGACAAAGAGCCCGCGCGCATCTTCGCGAATGGTCTTCCAGGCCCCCAGCGGCTCAGCCGGATCATGCTGAAACAGCATCCGCACGCCGGACGCGCCGCGCCGCGCCAGCGATTGCTGGAAAGCGCCGGGCGCGATCGCATCCTTGCCGAGATCGACCTCGCCGAAAATGCTCGCATACCCGGACAACCGCCCCTCCCCGGTCACCCCGGACAAAGTCAGATTGGCAAACTTCTGCGTTCGCCAGACAGGCATCCTGTCGGTCGTCATGGTTTTTCTCCAAGTTTGAAAAGGGGGGCGGAAGCCAATAGGCAGTAGGCAATAGCCAGCAATGGCTAGCAATCGGGGCAATCGCGACTGATCATCTATTCACTACTGCCTACTGCCTACTGCCTACTGCCTACCGACTACTCCCACCTCTCCGCCAACCGCACCGCAACCCCCAGCACCCACCAGGCCACAAGGCTCGACGCCGCCGAACCCGTCAGCATCACCTCCGCGCCTGAAAGGCTGCCGGCAATATCGAGCTTGGCAACGATCCAGAGCCCGGCCGGTCCGCCGAAGACCAGGCCGCAGGACAGGCCGGTGAAGAAGCGCGAGGCAGCCTCGCGCCTGCTCTGCGGCAGCATGTAGATCAACGAGACCGCAGCCCCGGCCGCAGCACCGATCCCCTTGGCAGCCCAAAGGCTTGGGTCATTGCCAAAATCAGCCATTTGTTAAGTCCTTGATGCTATGATCGGAATCACAATGCCCTCACCCCGCCGCAGCCAGCTGACGCAAGGTGATGCGCGGCCTGACGCTGCGTCAGCGCAGACATTCCCTGAATCTTTTGAATCGCTTGCGGCCTCGTATTAAGAGTTTGAATCCGCAGCTTCATGCCGTGATTCAACACGCCGGCAAACAGAATCCGGCTGCCGTTTCAATTCCTGGAAAACAATCAGATATTTTCGAAATCGCCGGTCGTATCAGTGGCAATGTCCGGGTCGCTCTGACGCGCATGGCGAACAATCAGAATGCCGAGAATTCCGTCCACCACTTCATAGTCTATGACATAGGGTGGCGCTGAAAACCGCCGCACGCCTTGCGGCACATCCAGAGCTTTTCCCGCCAGCGGAAAACGCCGCAGCATGTCCATGACATGCCTCATCTGCAGAATCATCGCCGATGCTGCCCGCTTGTCGAAGCGGGCAAGTTACGCGCGTTCGGCTTTCAGATAGGCCGCAGCTTCATCGGAAATGCGCAGCTTCTTCAAGCGGCATCATCCTTGTTCAAGCCGTCCAACTCATCTAGGAGCGTGTCTACATCCTGAAACTTGCCTAGGCCGCGCACTCATAAATCGGGTTTGCAAATCGGTTTGATTTTGATTCATTGAAG
>NZ_LMFB01000032.1 GCF_001426685.1 Rhizobium sp. Root483D2
GTCTGTCTGCGTAGGAATACATGAACTACCTCCTTGGTGGTCCAAGTTTTCGTCCGCACCCCCCAACATTCGCCTGAGTTTCGAGCGGTCGATCCTAACGGTAAGGTGCCCGCCCTCGTCGATGACGAAGTCACCGTTTTCGATTCCCATGCGATCCTGCTTTACCTGGCTGAAAAGCACGGACGGTTCACCCCTACGGAGCTTTCTAAGAAAGCCGTCATGTTGTCGTGGTTCCAACTGGTCGCGACCGGCTTATCCCCCTATTCCGGCCAAGCGATCCACTTCCTGCACTATGCCCCCGAAGACCTTCCCTATGCGGAAAAACGATATGTGAAGGAGATCGAGCGAACGTATCAAGTGCTCGAGACGCGGCTCGGGACGTCAGAATGGCTGGCTGGTGACGATTACACCATTGCGGACATGGCGCTTTGGGGATGGGCAGCGTCTGCGGGCTATGTATTCGGAGAAAAGGGCCTTGGCGATTTTCCCGCAGTCAAGCGTTTCATGACGGCGATGTCAGAACGCCCGGCCGTGCAGCACGCCCTGGCTTTGAAAGCGGCGCATACGTTCAAGGCGGTGCTGGATGACGAAACGCGCAAGGCACTTTTCCCACAAAATGCAAACAGCTGAACCCAAAGTCCGTGCCTGCCGCGAGTACCACAACATTTACATGGGGCTCCGCTTCCGAGACGCAGCAAAGTGGAAGCGACGCCTCCGCTTTGACACTGGCGTCAGACAGCCCGCTTTAATCTGTAATGCTGCTAGGTTGACAGCCGCAAGCCGTTCAATCTTGAGCGGTCGGCCGTATAACAATACTGCCGACGTCCACATCGGCCGGTTGCTCGATCGCGTAGGCGATGCCCCGAGCGATCGAAGCCGGTGGGATGGCTACATTGGAAATGCGTTCTTCAATAGCCGACTTCACGGCGGGATCAGTTATCGAGCTTGCGAAGTCGGTAGAGATCATCCCTGGCGAAATCTCGGTTACTCTCAGAGTCGGTCCTGCTTCCTGCCTCAAGGTTTCGCTTATGGTCCGTACCGCGTTCTTGGTCGCCGCATACACACCCATGGTGGGGACGATCTTGATGCCTGCAGTCGAGACGATGTTGATGACGTGGCCCGATTGTTGACGCTGGAAGACCGGCAGTGCGGCCGCGATGCCGTAGAGCGTGCCACGCAGATTGACGTCGATCATAGCGTCCCAGTCCTCGACGCGGAGCGCATCGAAACGCGATAGCGGCCCAATCCCGGCATTGTTGACGAGGACGTCAAGCCTGCCGCAATGCTCGATGGCAAATGCGACAAGCGCTTCAAGATCGCTCCTTTGGCGGACGTCAGTCGCCTTATATACGGCCTTGCCGCCTGCAGCAGTAAACTCGTTGACGATCGCTGCCAGCGCCTCCTCGCGGCGCGCGCCCAATACGACAAAAGCCCCTCGTTCTGCCAGAAGTTTCGCCGTCGCGCGACCGATGCCGCTGCTTGCGCCCGTGATAGCGACAACCTTGCCTTCGATACCCATAGCTAGTCTCCTTCATTGATGTCGTCCAAGAAGATAGGCATGGGGAACAAGATGGCCTATGCTGGTTAGTCCATGAAATTATCGCGATCGTCTAAAGCTATGAATGATCCCCTATCGGATGTACTCAACGTTCTTGGCGCCAGCGTGAGTCGCCGCACCCGGCTGGAGGCCGCAGGACGATGGGCTCTCTCATTTCCAGCGCTCGACCGGCTCAAGTTTGTGGCACTGTTACGGGGAACAGCCTGGATCGTCAGACCGGCGCAGGCGCCTCATCGTATGAGCGCAGGAGATGTCTGCCTGTTGGGGCGCGTGGCCTATGCAATAGCCAGCGATCCAGAGGTGCCGCCCAACGATGGCCAAGCCTTCTATGGTACAGGCTGCGATGTTGCCCGTCTGGGGGGTGACGAGACAATTGCAATCGGAGGAGCCGTCACGTTCGATCCTGGAAATTCGGACTTTCTGCTCGACATGCTGCCTGATTTCCTTTTCGTTCCCCGATCCTCGGCTGCATCCGGAGCGATAGCAACAATCCTTGGGCTGATGAATGACGAGATCGAGCGCGATATCATAGGTAGCGAGATCGTCAGTGCCCGCCTCGCGGATGTATTGCTCGTCGAGGCGATCCGGGCCCACGCCGGCAGTATCGAGCAGGTGGAGATCGGATGGCTTGGTGCTCTGTTGGAACCCCGGCTCGGTCGGGTCCTACGCGTCATTCATGGGGACGTCGCGCAGCAGTGGACGGTGGCCCAGCTCGCCGGGGTGGCGGGTATGTCGCGGGCCGCCTTTTCTGCGGAGTTCACTAGCCGGGTGGGACAGCCGCCACTCGCCTACGTGCGGGCGTGGCGTCTCACCATCGCTCGCGCGGCGCTCATCGAGGGTGATGAGACGGTCGCAAGCATTGCACGCAAGGTTGGCTATGCGTCGCAGAGTGCATTTGGACATGCGTACAAATCCACCTTCGGTTCAACTCCGAAAGCGCATGTGCGATCTTGAGGAACTGTAGACGGAATCGACGAAAGGACATCCTACTAGGTGTCAACAGCGAGAATTCGCGCGACAGTCATCAGTGGCAGGATGATGCTAATGCCTCCAGACTGCCCTTGGATTTAAGCCGTTATCGGGGAAAAAGGTTGTCCCTTTTTTAAGCGACTGGCAGCAAGTGCATACCCGCCGCTTGCACCATCGACAAAATGAACGTGGTCCTTCGCGTGAAGCGAGGGTACAAAACACGTCATGAGCGCTTCTGATTGTCTGTGAATGCCGTATTGGCAGATACCCGCCAAAACTGCCTTTTCCAGCCGCTGCTCCAATCGCCGACTCCGTTCAAAGTCCAGGTCAACAGTCATCTTCAGACTGTCGTCGAACTTCCGAAAGTCAGAATTTTCGGCCACCTCGACTTTGTATTGTCTGGGGTCGAATGAGCCGATGGGTAATCCGAGGTAGTCGATCCCGACAGCGAGCATGGTTTCTGCAAAAATACCAAGTTTCCGCACGAGCAGATGCCCCTCAACTGCAGTCGCTCGCGCCTCTGTATCTATCCCTTTAGTGGTCAACGTGAGCGGCGGCCCATCGGCTGGAAGTGGATGACCGTCTCTTTCCTGTTCGGCGACCAGCGATATGATATCAGATAGAAGCGATTTGAACTTCTCATCCGGCCCCTGAACACCTGGTGCGACAATGAGCGAGACGATCTCGCCATTACGTGACGGAATTGGATCCCATCGGCAAGAAAGTCCAGTCAAGTCAGGCCTAGACCCAGGTGCCGCAGCGCCAACAGAATATCGCCCGCTCTTCATCTGGGCTTCCGCCCAAGTGGATCCCCCACCGGAGAACATCGCATACGTCGCGTTATCGCTGGCCTTGTGCCGCGCTACAAGCACGTCTAATCCCGTATCTCAAATGTCTCTGACCGGAACGATCGCGGCACGCATTGTTAGCTGAATTGCTTCGGATACCCAGACCGTGAGTGTGGCAAGGATGTCTTTCGCGGAAAGTGCCTTGTGACCAGGCAAGGCCAGCATGGCACCATCCCCTCCAAAGACAAACGGATAGGCTTGGCTGCCGAGCCCATTGAGCAGCGCGGTTATAACGCTTGCCCCGGCCGTGTTCACCGCTTTGTATTTTCCCTGCTCGATCGCGCTTGTAGAGTCGACTACATCGGCGACAGCAAGTACCCAGCCGTCTGGTAGTGGTCTATAGCTTTCGAAGTTCGTAAGATCGGCGAAGTTCTTGACGATCGGTACATGAAGGAAAAAATCGGTATCAGCGAGGTCGTTCATCGTCACCCCAAATGTTTGGTCGGCGTCGACTATAACGAAAGAACCATGGAATGGCACATATGTATTGCCACGATCGTGAAAGGTTTAGGATCGGGGACCGCGCCCGCCGCCGCTGTTGTGCAGCCGGAATTGGTCTAACTTTTTCGCCTCGCCACGCCAATATAAGAACCAGCACTGTCTGGTGCGGTCGTCGGGTAAACGAATGGCCACCCGAGGGCGGCCATTCGTCATTATCCAACATAGGACAGTACGGTGTTAAGCGGCCTTCGCGACGTCTTCACTGTGGCGAATCTCCGTGCCGAGCACCTTCAGGCATTCCCTGATGAACGCGGCCAATGCCGTCCATCCTTTTGCCGACACCATGGTGCCATCGACGTAGGCTTCTGTCGGGGACAGGTCTATGTAAGTGCCGCCAGCCAGCGTCACCTCTGGCTCGCATGCTCCAAGTGCTGCAACCTTCTTGCCACGGACAACGCCGTCGACGGCAATAAGGATCTGAACGCCGTGGCAGATGGTGAAGATTGGCTTCTTCGTCTCGTGGAAGTGCCTAACAATCGATTGAACGCGCTTGTCTGTCCGGATGTATTCTGGACCGCGTCCGCCTGCAGCGTAAACCGCATGGTACTGGTCGAGCTGCTTCTCGGCTTCCGAAAACGTTTTGTTGATCGTGAAGAAGTGGCCGAGTTTCTCGGTATAGGTCTGGTCCCCCTCGAAGTCGTGCAAAGACGTCTTGATGAGATCGCCCGCATTTTTATCGGGGCAGATGACGTGAACGGTATGTCCGATAGCTTCCATCGCCTGCTGAAAAACGAAAATCTCGTATTCCTCGGTGAACTCACCGGTCAGCATCAGTATTTTCTTGCCTGGCATGATCTGCTCCTCTTGCTGCATGCAGTGGGGCGGCATCGCGCCGCCCCGGTTTAGGTTGGGGTTAGAACGGGGAATCCGGGAAATAGTATTCCTGCGCATTTTCCTGGGTGATCAGCGGTGCGTCGAGCTTGACGGTGCCGCGTACTGGCGCTTGTCCGATAAGATTGGCGACTGTCATGTAGATCGCTGTCTTGATCATCGCTGGTGGATATGGGGTCTCAACCGGGGTCATCGCATCTCCATCGATGACCTTCTTGACGATGTCTTTCATACCATTGCCACCGAGAGCAAGCTTGATGTCCTTGCGTCCGGACTCCTTGACGGCTTCTAGCACGCCGAGAAGCATGTCATCATCGTTGGCCCAGACGGCATCGATCTGCGGATACTTTGCAAGGTAGTCCTGCATCAATTTGAACGCTTCGTCGCTGTTCCAGTTTGCATACTGGATGTCGAGGACTTTGAGTTCCGTGCCCTGGATGGCGTCGTTGAAGCCCTTGATGCGCTCGTCGTCGATGACCGTCGGGATGCCGCGCAGAACTACGAGATTGCCCTTGCCGCGAAGTTTGTCGATCATGTACTTCGCCGTATTGCGGCCAACAGCGATATTGTCGCCCGCAAGGTATAGATCTTGGATTGTGGCGTCGCTCAAACCGCGGTCGACGACGGTGATGAACGTTCCGGCGTCCTTGACGGCTTTGACGGGGGTCGTCAGCTCCTCCGACGAATACGGCAGTATGACCAGGGCGTCGAGCTTACGGCCAGCGGACAAATCTTCCAAGGCACTCACTTGCGCGGTTGCTGATGGCGAGGTCTTGACGATGACCTCAACGCCGGGAAATGCAGCATTGATTTCCTTGGCGGCCGCCTGCGCATGGTAGACGACACCTGCAGTCCAACCATGGTCGGCTGCCGGGATCGATACAGCGACCACCTTCTTATCGGCGGCGAGCGCTTGTCCCGCAATCAGCAAGCTGCCGATGGCAGCCGCCGCAATCAATTTGGTCTTAAACATTAAATTCCTCCCAGAATTGGACCCAAAAATAAGCACCCATGCGGTCCGGACACGGATTATTTCGAAAACCTTTGAATGAGCATCGCGATGATAATGATGACCCCCTGCACCCCCGCCACGAGGTACTCCGAGACGAGATCAGACAGAACCATCAGATTGGCGATGAGCTCGAGAATGACGGCACCCGCGACCGTTCCCCAGACGTGGCCTTTACCGCCCCGCAGTGCCGTACCGCCGATGACGACGGCGGTGATGACCTGGAGTTCCCACAGGACCCCGGTTGTCGGCGTCGCCGCACCAAGACGTGGCACGTAGCAAATGGCAGCGATTGCAACGCATGCGCCTTGGATCGCATAGGCAATGGTCCGGGTTTTGATGATCGAGATGCCTGAGTAGCGGGCGACGTCCTCGTTTGCTCCCACAGCCGCACACTTTCTCCCGTACTTCATCTTGTAAAGGGCGAAGGAGGCAACCGCGGCGACCGCAATCGAGATCAGGATAGGGACCGATATTCCGCCGACCGTACCGAAATAGACAGGGCGATAGGCCTCACGCAGGCTGCGGTCGATCGGGATCGTTCCGCCGTCAGACATATAGGTGATCAAGGCTCGGAAGATGCCCATCGTCCCTAGCGTCGCAATGAACGGCTCGATCTTGCCGACGGTCACGATGAGACCGTTCATCAGACCGCAGGCAGTGCCGATGACGATCGCCACAACCATCCCTGCTGGAATTGCCGCGAGACCCCATTCAGGCGCCATGCTGTTCATGAAGAGGATGGTGATACCCGTGATGAAGGCAGCCATCGAACCAACGGACAGGTCCAGTCCCCCCGACGAGATCACAAATGTTGCGCCAACGGCTATGATGGCGATGAACGCACTTCGGGTAATGACGTTTCCAAGATTGGTGGCTGACAAAAAATCCGGATTGATGAGAAAGCCGATCACCAGCAGCGCCAGCAAAGCCAGGAATGGCCCCACGTCTGCCCAACCGATGTTCCATTCCCGTTCCTGTCGAAGCGGCGTCGATCCTACAATGGCACTCATGTCGTTCCTCCCTGCCTGTCTGCTGTCGTCACATCGCTGGTCGCAAGCAGCGCAATCTCATGTTCCGTCATCCCGCCTCCGGTTACCTCGCCTGTGATCCGCCCCTCCCGCATCACAAGAATTCGATCGCAGATGCCGATCAGCTCCTGCATTTCCGATGAGATGACGATGCACGTCCTGCCCTCGCCAACCAATCGGTGGATGAAGGCGTAGATTTGCGCTTTGTTGGCAATATCGATGCCTCGTGTCGGCTCGTCGATGACGACCACGGACGGGTTGGTCATGAGAACTTTAGCCAGCAGCAGTTTCTGCTGGTTACCACCTGAAAGTTGGCCTGCCCTGACGCCCAGCGTTTTCAGCCGAATGTCGTATTCGTCGACGGCGTCAATAAGCGCTGTCTGCTCTCGAGCCCTGCGCATCATCAGGCCAGGGTGAAACCGCGACAGCGCGGACAGCGTCAAATTGGGCCCAAGCCGCTCGTGGAGCAGCAACCCCTTGCCTTTTCGATCCTCTGTGAGGTAGCCGATGCCCGCGTCCATGGCCGCCCGAGGCGAGCGGATGTCTATCGACCTGCCGTCGAGCGTGACCGACCCGCTGGATGCACGTAGCCCCATGATGCCTTCGAACACCTCGGTTCGACCTGCACCGATCATACCCGCGAACCCGAGGATTTCGCCCTTCCGTGCGGTGAAGGATATATCCTTGGCATAGCCGGGGACGATCAGGCCCCGCACCTCCAACGACGGCTCCCCGGAAACATCAACACGCTTCTCTGGGTAGAGAGCCGCAAGATCCCGGCCGACCATGAGGCGAGCCATGTCCATTTGGCTGAGGCCACTGCCCGGATACGTTCCCACGAGCTTGCCATCGCGCAGGACACTGACCTTGTCGGCGAGGCGCTGAACCTCGTCGAGACGATGGCTGATATAGAGAACCGCCGCGCCCTGTTCTTTGAGCTGCTGGATGATTGTCAGAAGCCGCTCGACTTCGTCCCCCGTAAGGACTGCGGTCGGCTCGTCGAAAATAACCAGCTTGTAATCGTCAAGAAGTGCGCGAGCGATCTGTACGAGTTGGCGATCAGCGAGCGAAATTTCCCGAACCAATGCGTTCGGCTTAACGTGACAGCCCAACTGGGAGAGCTTTTCGGTTGCAAGCCGGCGCATCGTCCGGTCATCGACCATTCCATTGCGCATCAACTCTCGCCCGAGAAACAAGTTCTCCGCAACCGTCAAGCCATCTGCCAGCAAGATTTCTTGGTGGACCAGGACGATCCCAGCTTGGTGCGCATGTTCAGGCTTCGAGAAGCTGACTTCCCGTCCTGCCATCGTGAGTGTTCCGGCTGTCGGCTCGGCGTAGCCTGAAAGGAGCCGCATGAAAGTCGATTTGCCCGCGCCGTTCTCTCCAATGATGGCATGAATTTCGCCGGGAAGAACATCAAGCGACACGTCGGACAGCACAGTGACCGGGCCATAGTCCTTTGACATCCCGTCCGCCCGAAGGACAGGCTGACGCTCCTCACTACCGCGGTTCGACACGTCGCATTTCTCCCGGTGGAGACTCAAACCAACCGACATGGGAGCCCCCTCATTCGAACGCCGGAAGAAGACGGTCACGCGAGTGCTCTAAGTGCAGCCGCATTGCTTTCTCAGCGGCGTTCGCATCCCCGGCAGTAAACGCCGCCAACAAAGCTTCATGCTCGTCCAGGGCTTCCTCGGTGACCCGTGAATGGAACATCAAGCGAAAGATGTGAAAATGCGTGTGCTGGTGATTGAGCGTCTCGCGGATCAACTCGTTTCCTGCGAACTCCATTATCCTGTCGTGGAAAACCGCGTCCTGCCGGGCGAACGTCGAATAGCGGATACGCTCGTCGGTCCCTTCCTTGCGACCCATCACACCACCCGCCTCCTGAAGTGAAGCAAGCTTCGCCTCATCCATTCCGGCAGCTGCCTTGGCAGCACCATCCGGCTCAAGCAACAGGCGCAGTTCGTACAATTCGTCGAACCTACGCCGGGTGATTTGTGGGGCCGCGCTGTAACCGATTAAATGTGTCTTGACGACCAGCCCTTCACCCTCGAGCCTGCCGAGCGCCTCCCGGATAGGGGTCTGCGAGACGTTCAGTTCCCGCACCATATTATCGACAGATATGCGGCCCCCAGGCGAGATCTTAAGCGCCATGAGCTGAGCGAAAATCGCCTCGTACACACTTTCAGCCAGGCTGTTGCTGCGCTGGATAAAGCCGCTGTGGTCGGGCGCGTTGGTCAGGTTCGTGGAATTTCTGTTCTGCATATCTTGCCTCTTGACATGATCGACAGCTAACACGATGGTGCCCTATATGCAATCCCATATCCTATACGATTTTATATTGGAGAGTTCATGAGGGTGTTACAAGAAGATGCGGTACAGTTGGTTTCCACCCTTCTGGAGCAGCGCGACGCCCCGTCTGCCCACGCTTCACTACAGGCGCAGGTGCTCGTTGATGCTGAGCTCAAAGGCCATCCGTCGCACGGCCTTCAACGGTTACCTCGAATCCTGACGCGGATTGAAGGTGGCCTTATTGACCCTCAAACTGAAGGCATAGCGATCTGGCGGTCTCCGTCATTTTTGGAGGTCGACGGCCATAAAGGACTCGGGCCAGTCGTGGCTGTATCAGCGCTGAAACAGTTGAGCGAGCGGGCGGAGAGCTTCGGCGTCGCCGTATGCGGCATCCGCAACTCGAACCATCTGGGAATGCTTGCGTATTATGTCGAGTGGCTCGCGACCCGCGGCCAAGTTGGCATCGCGCTTTCGTCGAGCGAGGCACTGGTCCATCCCTATGGCGGTACACTCGCCGTCCTCGGCACCAATCCGTTGGCGATTGCTGTCCCGACTGCGAACAGGCCGATGGTGGTCGATCTCGCCACTGGCGTCGTGTCCATGGGTAAAATTCACCATCATGCGGCCAACGGATTGTCGATCCCGCTTGGGTGGGCGCGAGATGAAACAGGCCAGCCCACCACCGACGCAGCTCGCGCCACGAAGGGAGCGATTGCTCCGTTCGGCGACGCCAAGGGCTATGCTCTGGGCATGGCTCTTGAACTCCTCGTCGCTGCCTTGGCGGGCTCGGCTTTAGCACCAGACGTTCGAGGCACGCTTGATGCGGACATGGTTTGCAACAAGGGGGACGTGTTTATCGCAATCGACATTGGCATGCAGCCCGATCTGATGGTGCGACTTGCAGCCTATCTGGACTTGGTCCGCGCCTCTCCCCCCTCGAAAGCAAATACACCTGTCGCTGTGCCCGGCGACGGCGCGGCTGCTAGGCGATCCGAAGCGCTTATCAAGGGTTTCGAGATTGCTCCAAAGCTATGGCAAGACCTCAACGCCCTTACTCATACGACCAAATCGCTCTCCAAAGGACATGCACGATGACCCTTTTTGCCGCCATCCGGCTCCCACACGAAATTCTGTTTGGCAAAGGACAGCGTCATGCATTGCCAAAGGTCGCTGCCAGGCTTGGGAAACGAGCCCTGATCTGCACCGACGAGCGTTTTGCGGCAACATCGACTTTTGCGGAAATCGTCAATGCCCTGGAAGCTGAATTTGTCGAGGTTTTGATTTACGACGCCGTCCTCCCGGACGTCCCGCAGGAGACCGTCGCTGTTTGCGTCGCCGATGCCCGCGCGTTCGGTCCTGACATGGTGATCGGCATTGGAGGGGGGAGTTGCCTGGATATGGCCAAATGCGCAGCCCTCCTTTTGAGCCACGGGGGGCGCCTTCAGGAATATTACGGTGAATTTAAAGTTCCGGGACCGATACTACCGATCATCGCTGTTCCCACCACGGCTGGCACTGGTTCCGAAGTGACGCCAGTTGCTGTGATTTCCGACTCCGAACGCACGCTTAAGGTCGGAATTTCCAGTCCGTACCTGATAGCGACAACGGCGATCTGCGATCCCGATCTGACGATGACGTGTCCGCCCGGTTTGACGGCGGTGGCAGGGGCAGACGCCCTTACACATGCCATCGAAGCATTCACCGCGGCACGAAGGGGATCCGACCACGCCTTGGCGCAGGATCATGTGTTCATCGGAAAGAGTGCTCTCACGGACCACTTTGCGCTTCTCGCCATCAAACTACTCGGACGCAGCTTGGAAAAGGCTTGTAGGGATGGATCTGACGAGGACGCGAGAGCTGACGTCATGATGGGAGCATTGGCCGCAGGCTGCGCCTTTGGGACCGCCGGGACCGCCGCAGCCCATGCCATCCAATACCCTGCAGGAGCGCTAACCCATACAGCGCACGGTCTCGGCGTGGCAACCATGATGCCATACGTGATGAATTACAATAAGTCGACGTCAGCCGTTGAGATGGCGCAGATCGGTTCCGCGCTAGGCCTCGGTAACCAGAACCAGGACGCGGAGCAGAGGGCAACGGCAGCTATTGACGAGATCCGTAGACTGTTCGCCGCGATCGGCATTACTCCAACGCTCGCCGAGCTGGGCCTGCCTGCCGACAAGGTCGATTGGACCGCGGAGCAGGCTTTCGGCATCGATAGGCTGATCAAGAACAACCCCAGGCCGTTCGATCTCGACGCGATGAAGCGTCTCGTGAGAGCGGCTTATGACGGCGACTTCGCCGCTTCCGCCATCTGACTTCGAGGAAACGACATGACCATTGCACAAAAAACATCCCAGCTCGCCAATCAGGCGCCAGACATCGATGCTGCCTCGCGAGGACTTTACATTGACGGAAGCTGGAAACCATCGCACGGTGGCCAGACAATCGACGTCGTGGACCCTTCGACCGGCGAACGTCTGACGTCTGTGCCGGACGCGACCGTCGAGGACGCCCGCATCGCCATTGAAGCCGCAGCGGCGGCGGCGCCGTTATGGCGTGCAACCCCCCCCCGCAAGCGTTCTGAAATCCTGCGCCGTTGTTTCGAACTTATGGTCGAGCGGTCTGAGATGCTCGCGACCTTGATCTCGATGGAAAACGGCAAAGCCCTGCGCGACGCCCGCGGGGAAGTCGCCTATGCCGCTGAATTCTTCCGGTGGAACGCGGAAGAAGCTGTTCGGATTACCGGGGAATTCGGGATCGCACCTGCAGGGACAAACCGCATCATCGTCGATTACCAGCCGATCGGAATTTGCCTGCTTATAACCCCCTGGAATTTTCCTGCAGCCATGGCAACCCGGAAAATTGCGCCTGCCTTGGCGGCCGGGTGCACCGTCATTCTCAAGCCTGCTAGTGAAACGCCGCTGACGGCCTACGCGCTCGCAGCGATCTACGAAGAAGCCGGGGTGCCGCCGGGTGTCGTCAATGTGATCACAACCAGCACACCAGGTCCTGTCACCGCCGAAATACTGTCGGATCCCCGTGTCAGGAAACTGTCATTCACCGGATCGACGGGTGTGGGCCGCCATCTACTGGCGGAAGCGGCAAAACACGTGATCTCCTGTTCGATGGAACTCGGCGGCAATGCGCCCTTTGTCGTCTTTGATGACGCGGACCTGGAAGCCTCGCTGGACGGCGCGATGATCGCCAAGATGCGTAATGCCGGAGAAGCCTGCACCGCCGCCAACCGCTTCTATGTCCAGTCAGGAATATACGACGCTTTTGCGGAAGGCCTGTCGAAACGCATGGCCGCGTTGAAGGTCGGCGCAGGCACTGATGGGGCCACCGAGTGCGGGCCGATGATTACCAGCAAGGCCGTCGAAAAGATTGGCCGCCTGGTTGAGGATTCGAAAACGAAGGGTGCGCGTGTTCTATGCGGTGGAGAAGCACCGGAAGGACCCGGTTTCTTCTACCCACCAACTGTTCTGGTCGACGTTTCAGCCACCTGCGAGATGGCGCACGAAGAAATCTTCGGTCCGGTCGCGCCACTCTATCGTTTCGAAACCGAGGAGGAAGCTGTCAGCCGCGCCAACGATACAGAATATGGTCTAGCCGCCTACGTCTATACGCGTGATGTTGGTCGCGGCCTGCGCGTCGCCTCCGCCCTGGAAGCAGGGATGATCGCTTTGAACAGAGGGTTGGTCTCGGACCCGGCTGCCCCCTTTGGAGGTGTCAAGCAGAGCGGTCTCGGACGTGAAGGCGGGCAGCACCATGGCATTGCTGAATTCATGGAAGCGAAATATATCGCTACCAGCTTTTAGAAACGCGAGGAGCGGAAGCTTTGGAAAATGACCCGTTCCGCATTCGAGCACATGTCGCCGAGTTCGATGCGATCGTTGAGGAGATTGTCGCGTCAAGCGCCCGGACCCGCGACAGCTTACCCATGGCAGCGGACGTTCCCTATGGCGACGGTCCATCCGAGACCGTCGACATCTTTTTCCCGGAAGGCTCGCGGAAAAATCTACCCGTGCATATGTTTATTCACGGCGGCTACTGGAGGATGTTCTCTAAACGAGACTACTCATATGTCGCCAACACCGTGACGAGTGCCGGGGCGATTGCCATCATCGTCGATTATGCCCTGATGCCAAGCGTCCGTATGGACGTGCTGGTCGATCAAGTGCGCCGTGCCAAACGATGGGCGGTGGACAACATAGCCACGTACGGTGGCGATCCGTCGCGCTTGACGGTCAGCGGACATTCAGCCGGAGCGCATCTTGCAACCTTCCTGTTCAACACACAGGAAGAGCGGTCAGGTATCGCGGCGGCGTTTTTGTTAGGGGGCATCTATGACCTCAAGCCGCTTCAGAAATCGTTCTTGGCTGACGAAATCGGCATCACGGATGAGGAAGTCCTGGCCTTTTCACCGATCTCAAAGTCCTTTGACCGTGACTGTCACGTGACAGTCGCGGTCGGCGTCGAAGAGACGCCTCCGTTTCACAAGCAGGCAAGTGATTTTGTGATGTTTCTGGAAATGCAGAGTCTAGCAGTGGCAAAAAGATCAATCGCTGGTGTCAACCATATGAGCAGCGTGCGTGACCTCGGTCTTTCGGCCAGTTCCACAGGCATGCTGTTACTGGAGACGATCGTTAAGGCGGTTTGACAGTCATCGTCATTCAGTGACGGTGCGTGGTGCCGAGTGGACTGCGCGACGCTTCTGATGATCAGGAACGCACCTAGGGTTTCGAAACCGTTTGTTCGATCCCGGCTATAAGGTTCTCCTGGCCGTCGCGCTCTCAGTCTTCTGTCTCAACGGAGAGCTCTGAAATGAACGGAAGCGCCCTGCAAGCGGTGCGTTATGCATGTCTTTATTGTCCTCGTATCTCCGGTGGGCTGCATCGCGCCCCAACAGACCCGCCCGCCTGAACCTCCGCACCGTGAAAACCGCAGCCTGCTCAGGATCAAAATGTTGGAAACACTTCAGGCTAACAATGAGCCGCTGTCCCAGGCGCAGCGGCTCTTTGTTGTTATAGGACGAAGAGTTCTAAGACGGGTGGCGTAGTAGTAGCGGTCGGTGTGGCGCCGGTAACCGCGGCGATGTTCCCGATAACCACGATGACCATTCCAGTATCCACAACCGTCATGACTCACTCTGTACGATCATGACGGCGGTCGCAGCGCCTGTCGCGATCCCTGCCCCGCGAGACCAGGCTCGGTCCTCCAATCGAGACGGATTTGCGCGAGTTTTTGAACGATCCGCTATTGGCGCGCTCGGGCGGCCGTTGGCAGGTGCTGCTCAAGTTTGCCGCCATGGCCATGTTGTGTCGATTAAGGGATGCTCAGCCGACCCGCCAGGCATTGAAACCATTACTTAGAACGCGAAATGCGCCTTCTTTACCAAAGCCGCCTTGATCGTTGCGGTTTCCATGCCAAGTTCAATAAAATTGCGGGCATGTCGCGCCAACGCGACATTGTCGTCCCAGAGGTTCCGCCAAATCGCGGTCTTGAGCGAAAGATCTTTGTCGACAATTGTGGTCGAGAACGACTCGAACGTCACGTAGTCTGTCCAGCCTATCGCAACTAGCGCATCGAAGATGCCTGCGAAGTTGATGTTGCCGGTACCAAGGTACCCACGGTGGCTCTCGCCAATGTGCATGTAGCCGATCTTGTCGGCCGCGTGACGGATGGCTAACCCAACATCAGCCTCTTCGATGTTCATGTGGAAAGTATCGAGATGCAGCAGAACATTCGATGCACCGGTATCTTTGATATACGCCAGACCCTGAGAGGCCGTGTTGAGCATGTTGCTCTCGAAGCGGTTGACGATCTCAAGGTTCAGCGTCACGCCCGCAGACTTCGCTCGATCGGCCACCTTCGACAAGGTTGAAACGCTTGTGTCCCAGGCCTTCTTTGTAAGTGCCTGCTCCTGTTTCCCATGGGCAGAACTCAGGATGCCGGCGAGCTTGGTGCCGCCGAGATCCCTGACGAGAGCGACGGCCTTATCGAGTATGTCCCGCCCGTTGTTGACAACCGACTTATCGCTGCTCGAAATGTCACCCTCGGAAGGAAGACCCATGCTGATCGCGACATCGAGATCGAGCTCCTTGAGGCGACCAGAAAGCCATTTAACATCCACCTGCTTTGGATCGAGGTAAGAAAATTCAATGAGTTTGTAGCCAAGGTCATACGTCTTGGTAAGCGCATTCTCCAAATCGTCCTTCGACGAGCCTGCGCTCCAGACGAAGGAATGGACGCCAATTTTGGACATGGGACAACGTTTCCTGCGATTTTTGTGTTTGGATCATGACCCGCCGCGCCACGATGACGACGGCGGGTCACTCGGGAGGAGTCCTTAGCGAGCTGCAGTCCAGCCCTTGTAATCCTTGATGTTATCGGCAGTGATGAGTTTGGGGTCGAGGAGGATGGTGTCCTGTGCCGGCTTCTTGCCGTTGAGGAGATCAACAGCCAGCGTCAGGGAGTCCCCGGCCATGGTGTAAGGGTCCTGCGACGCAGATGCCTTGATCATCGACTTGCCGCTTGAAAGCGACTTTTCGATATCGGGAGCGCCGTCCACAGCGGTGAAGAAGAACTCGTTGCGGTTCAGCTGCTTGGCCGCAAGTTCGGCGCCGATTGCAGTCGGATCATTGATCGCGAATACGGCGTCGATCTTGTC
Organism: Rhizobium sp. Root483D2; assembly: GCF_001426685.1. Taxonomy (GTDB): domain Bacteria; phylum Pseudomonadota; class Alphaproteobacteria; order Rhizobiales; family Rhizobiaceae; genus Pararhizobium; species Pararhizobium qamdonense. The sequence goes on from NZ_LMFB01000032.1 coordinate 15,716, forward strand.
GAAGCGGGTCAGCAGACCCTGCATCACTGCCATGCCGCCGTCGCGCGAGCCTTGGGCATTCTGGTCGTCGGACAGGATCTTGATGTCAGGGCTCTTGGCCAGGACGTTCTTGCACCCCTGCACGCGGTCGATGATCGATGAAGACGCCGGTCCGTTGATGATGACGACATCACCCTTGCCCTTGATTTGGTCGACGATGTACTGGCAAGCCTCTTCGCCTGCCTTGATATTGTTGGTCATGACGGTGACGTCTGCACCCGGCGCCGAAACGTCGAACGCGGCGACAATCACACCGGCCGCCTGAGCCTTTTTGACCGCTGGCGCGATTGCCTTTGCGTCAACGGCATTGAGCATGATGATGTCTACGCCGGCCGCAACGAAGCTTTCCATCTGCGAGACCTGCTTGTTGAGGTCATAGTCGGCCGAAACCGAAGTCACTTCGACGTTCGGGTTGATTTCCCTCGCACGATCCTCGATGCCCTTGATTGTTGCGACGAAAAACGGGTTGCCGAGCAAGCCGACAGAGATGCCGATCTTCTGCAAATCCTTAGCCGAGGCCGGCATGGTGATTGCCGCAGCGATCGCTGTCCCGAGAAGCATTTTCGAAATTGTACGCATTATTTTTCCTCCGTTGCGGCGCTCCCGGCGCCTTCGTTTCCCGGTAATCCGGTTCTATTCGCCGCAGATCATGTGCGGCTTAGTCCTTTCAGCCGATAGCGATCGAGACCGACGGCGATGATGATGACGAGGCCTTTGATGATGTACTGCCAGATGTCGGAAACACCGACGAGAATCAGCCCATTGGACAGCACGGCGATGATCAGCGCACCAATCAATGTCCCCCAGATGGACCCGACACCGCCTACAAAACTCGTGCCGCCAAGAATGACTGCCGCGATCGCGTCGAGTTCGTACGACTGCCCAAGCTGGAGGCCGTTGGCGGCATAGAGACGCGCGGCTGACATAGTACCGCCAAGCCCCGCCAGGAGACCTGACACGCTGTAGACGAAAAGCAGGACTATCGGGACCTTGATGCCAGTCAGCCGGGCAGCTTCCACATTGCCTCCAACCGCATATATCCACGTGCCGAGAACGGTGCGTTTGAGAACGAACCAGGAGACCAAGACTGTCGCAAGAGCGATGATCGCAAGCCATGGTACTCCCAGGACGCTCCCATTTCCGATGAAGTCGAATGGCAGGTCCGGATTGAAGACAGTGGTGTCGTTGCCCAGTAGACGCGCGACGCCGCGGATAGCGGTCAGCGAACCCAAGGTGACGATGAATGGCGGCAGTTTGAGAAATGCGATAATCGAACCGTTGACGAAACCACATGCCAGTCCGACGGCGATGGCCGCAGGGATGCCAAGCATTCCAATATCGGGAAACAGTGACACGATCACGGCGACCATCGCGGAGGCGGCCAGGATTGAGCCGACGGACAGATCGATACCACCGGTGAGAATAACGAAGGTCATACCGGCGGCTAGAACGGTGTTGATCGATGCCTGCTGCATGACGATCGACAGATTGTTTACGCTCAGGAAGCGGCCACTGAGCAAATGGAAGCCGATCGCCAGAAGGATGAGCACCGGCAGCATGCCAAGCGCCGTGAGCGTCGTGCGCATCTTGAGTTTATTTGCGTTTTCGGTCGTGGTTGTGCTCATGGCTGATTTCCGTCCTTCTTTGACTTTTCCGCGTCGGATGTCGCCGAGCCCGTGGAGAACGCCATGATGGCCTCCTGATCGATCGGATGATCCTTCGAGCCAGTCACCTCTCCGGCAATGCGTCCCTCCCGCATGACCAGGACGCGGTCGGCGATGCCGATGATCTCCGGCAGGTCACTGGAGATAACGACGATGGCGATCCCGTTCTGGGCGAGTTCATCGATGATCCGGTAGATTTCTGATTTCGCGCCGACGTCGACGCCACGGGTTGGTTCATCGAGAATGATGACCTTGGGCCTGGTTTCGAGAAGTCTCGCAATAAGAACTTTTTGCTGATTACCGCCGGACAGCGCTCCGGCGTTGATGCTGGTGCTCTTCGTGCGGATGGCAAGCGACGTAACAGCACGAGCCGCCCGCGTCTTCGCCTGGGCAAAGTCGAGCACACCAGCGGCTTTCGCATCGGATCCGATAACACCTATGTTGATGTTCTCGCTGATGGACATATCGAGGAAAAGCCCGAGGCCCTTCCGGTCTTCGGTGAGGTAGGCGATGCCGGCGTCCAAGGCATCCCGCGGACCGGCAATCGCGAGTTCTTTGCCCTCCAGGAAAAGGTTGCCCGCCTTCTTCGCGTCTGCGCCGAATATCAAGCGTGCAAGCTCTGTCCTGCCCGAACCGACGAGGCCGGCAATTCCGAGCACTTCACCGGCGTGCGCATCGAACGAGCAATCATGCACTCTTCGTCCGTCATCGATGTTGCGAACGGAAAGCACGGTGCGCTGCTCGCCGCCCGCCGAGTGATGCTCTTTCTTGTAGAATGAGGAGAGATCACGTCCGACCATCATCGAAACCAGCTTGGACGCAGAGAGGTCGGCCTTATTCAAAGTGCCGACGTAGGTGCTGTCCCGTAGCACGCTCACGCGATCGGCCAGTTGGTAGATTTCCTCCATCCGGTGGCTGATATAGATGATCGCGATGCCTTGTGACTTGAGACTGGCAATGACCTCGAACAGGCGGTCCGTCTCTCGGCTTGTGAGCGAGGTTGTCGGCTCGTCCATTACGATGATGCGGGCATTGGTGGTCAGCGCGCGGGCGATTTCCACCATCTGGCGCTCGCCCAACGAAAGCTGGCCGACCTGGCTGGATGGGCCAAACCCCACGCCAAGACGCTTGAGGATCGGCTCTGCACGTCGTCTCGTGTCCGAGCGGTCGAGAACCCCGGCCCTAGATGGCTCGGCGCCAAGGAACATGTTCTGCTCCACGGTCAGGTTTGGGGCCAGCGACAGCTCCTGATAGATCACCGAGATCCCATTGGCTTTCGCCTTGATGGGATCGCCCGCAACAACCGGCTGCCCGTCAACGAGGATCGTTCCGCCTGCATCCGCCTTGTGGGCGCCGGACAACACCTTCATCAGCGTCGACTTGCCGGCCCCGTTTTCGCCCATCAACGCATGGACTTCACCGGGGAACACCGTGATCGAAACATTCGAGAGCGCGCGTGTGCTGCCGAACGTCTTGCTGATGTTGCGCATCTCCAGGACAGGTGTCCCCCCCGGTGCGGCAGTCGCGGTGACGCTCATGCTTGCCTCTCCAACAGTTGCTTGTCTTCGACAATGTTGCCCGCGGAGCGGTCGAGCTCAGCGCGCCAGAAATCGCGATATGCTTCGAGCCCCGGTATCTCGGCCGGACGCGACACGGTGCATTCGTTTTTGAACGGGCTTTCACCGAACTGTTCGAAAACCAATGCTGCGGCTCCGAAGGCGCTGCCTTCCGCATTGGTACTGCTGTATACGGTTTGACTTGACCTCAATGCGGCGAGCACCGCAGCATAGAGCCCGGTCTTGACCAAGCCTCCGTCAATCACAATGGGATTGCTCGAGGCGATCAGATCAAGTGACAGGTCTGTCATGAGCGCCACGTATAGCAGCGCTGCGGCGGCCCGTTCCTCCCCCTGCAGCTGCGGGCCTATAAAGCGCCCTTCTCTGCCGGGCATCGGCCCGCCCGCGGCGAACGACGGCAGTGTGAAGGCCTTCTTCTCAATGACTGCCAGAACGGCTTCTGCGGAAACGGCCTGTTTCCAGCCACCGCTCGCGACATCGTATTCCCGACCGCCCATAAAGCGGATCGTGGCAACCGGATTGTGGTCCACAGTCACGTTCGCCAGCATGTCTCGTTCGCGGTCCAAGGTTTCCAACGGGCTGGATGGATTGAAGATCACGACCCAGGTGCCGGTCGAGACGAGCGTGAAATCGGAGAACCCCAGCGAGCGGTAATAGTGGAGCGCGGAATTGCTGTCGTGGACACCGTTGTGAACTGCGAGAGCAACGCTGGTACCGTCGGCCAGTTCAAGATCATGTTTCCCGATCTCCTCGCCTGCCCTTGCGAATTCCCGCATCTTTGATCGCCAGCCCTGGCTGTCCACCAGGGTGCTAAAATCGTCAGCAATCGGGGCCCAAAGATGCGAGTGACATCCGAGATAGGACACTTCCGAGACCTTGCGGCCCGAGAATTTCCACGACCAGAATTGCGGATAGCAAAGTATGGCGTCGCAGATGTCGAGCAGTTGCGGAGACCTGTCGGCGAGCCACAGTATGTGCCTGCCAAAATTAAAACCCAATGGCAATCTTGGCGAGAACGTTTGGGAGTAGTCAGGAATGAGCCGGTCGATTCTACCGGCGACGGCCGCTGGCGGTTCCTGCTCATAGTCAAGGATGGGATGAAGCAGATGATCGCCCTGTACCAGAGCAAACGTGCAGCCGTGACCAGAGAACATGATCCGATCGACACCATGCATGGTGACGGCATCGACTAGCGAACGTCTCATCCAGTTGAACAGAGTCTCATCATCGAGAACCCTGACATCGTCTTCGTCGCGCCACACTGGATTGGTGCGAGCTTCGCTGAGCATTGCACCCTCCCGCGAGATAACGAAAAGCTTGGAGTTCGTCTTGCCGAGATCGAAGATCGCGATCGCTGACTGGCTCACTTGGATCCTCCAGTGTTGGCGACGAGGATCTCGACACCAGCATCTTCCAGCATCTTCGCTGCAGCATCAGAAAGTCCATCGTCTGTCACGACCGTTCCAATACGTGAAAGTGGGAGGACGACATTGCGAGGCTTGATTGTGAATTTTCGGCTATCGGCCAGGAGAACGATTTCGTCGGCGCATCCACTCAGCTCACCGATGGCCCTTGTCAGAAGCGGATGCGACTCCAGCAGGCCATCGCTGCTGACACCTTGGGTGCCAAGAAAAAACCGCGAGGCGAAGTAGCCGGGAGCACCTGCCGATGCATCATGGATGATACCGGGCTCTCGGTACAGTACGCCGCCAGCAAGGGTGAGCTCGCAGGTGGCATGATCACCGAGATAGGCGGCAAGCGGCATGGAATTGGTGTAAATCCGGACGCTGCGTTGCGCCAGTTGAATGCCGAGCTGGTAGCATGTCGATCCTGCATGAACGATGATCGAGTCTCCATCACGCACAAGGCTCGCAGCTTTTTCTGCAATTGCGCGTTTCGCCTCGACAGCAATATCCCGGTTTTCGTCATAAGGCCTGGCTGACAGACGTCCTGCCGAGCCGCCGTCGCTGGCAGAAATGCCGCCATAGACCTTGCGAGCCTTGCCCAACTCATGAAGCTTGTCTATGTCCCGGCGAATGGTCGCGGGTGAGACCGCAAGGCGCTCCTGCAGATCGCGCACGGACGCAAACGGCGTCTCCTGCAGCAGATCGGTAATAGCCTTGTGGCGTTCGGAATCGTTCAATGAAATGCCTCCCGACGTCTCCGTGTCGATGATTAAAGATAATCACAAAACGATGCGGTTCGCAAGCGGCAAAGAGTGACAAACTTCATCATTGACGATATGCGATCAAATCCATACGATATCGCGGAAAGTTTGCTCACCAGACGCAACGGCAGCGCAAACTGGAATGATGCAGTGCAAACGTAGATGTGGAGGAGTTGACCGTGGCCGCAATCGCTCAATCAGTCGGATCGAATAAGGACTTTCAGGCCTTTTTGAATTTGTCCGAGGCTGTGGGAAGCGACATCCTCAAGACGCAGGGCGCCGGCGGAAACACATCCGCGAAGTTCGGCGGTGTAATGTGGGTCAAGGCTTCCGGCACATGGCTTTCGCAGGCCAAGGACCGCGACATTATGGTGCCGGTCGAAGTGGAGCCGCTTGTCGCGGCACTGAGGAACAAAGACCCTCGCGCCGAAAAAGCGACCGATTTTGTTGTTAACGAGTTGAACTCGAGCGGACTCCGTCCCTCGATCGAAACGAGTTTCCATGCGGCCCTACAGAATTCGGTTGTTGCGCACTATCACTGCGTCAATGCAATCGCGCTGTCCGTTCTCAAGCGCCGCGAGCAGATTTTGAGCGAGCGCATGGCAACAGTCAGCGACCTGACATGGGCGACGATCCCCTATCGCCGCCCTGGAACGCCCCTCGCCCGCGAAATCGATGCTGTCTCCGGCAGCGTTCCCGACGTGCTCATTCTGTTCAATCACGGCATTATTGTCGGCGGACGCGATGTGGCCGAGGTTTCCGACAGAATCCGGCGTGTCTCGGAGGCACTTGCCTGCCCTTCGCGTGATGGAGGCAAACCCGATGTCGCCGCACTGTCCGCACTGGCGGAAGGATCCGACTTTCAGCCCGCATCCGATCCCGATAGCCACAAGACGGCACTATCCAAGGAAAATCTGCAATTCGCACTCGGCGGCGCTCTCTATCCCGATCACGTCATTTTTCTCGGCCCCACAGTCGGCCTCCTACCGGATGGCCAGTCTGCGGCGGAGTTTGTCGAGCGCTGCATCGCCGAAGGCAAGGAAGTGCCCAAGCTTATCGCGGTTTCGGGCAAAGGCGTTTTGGTTTCGAAGGCACTGACCCCCGGCGGTCTTGCGATGGCGAGATGCCTTGCCGAGGTCGTTGCGCGGATTCCCGGAGGCGAAGCGATTGAATATCTGACGCCGGACGACGTGTATGAACTTACCCATTGGGAAGCAGAGCAATACCGCCAGGCGCTTGACCGCAAGACAAATGGGCGCTGAGACATGTCAGTGAAAGAACCTGCCGCGGCAATCGGCATTGATATTGGGACTTCCGGCGTCCGCACGGTGGCGCTTTCGCAAGAAGGTCACGTCGTCGGCTTCACCTCGAACCCCTTTGCCGATGCCACAAAAACGAGATCGCCGGCCGCATGGTGGGAGGGCGTGCGGTTGTGCCTGACGCGCCTGGCGTCGGAGTGCTCACTGTCCAGCGTTCGCGGCATTGCCGTTGACGGGACATCCGGCACCGTCTTGGCAACTGACAGCGCAGGCGCGCCGGTTGGCGACGTGTTAATGTACAACAAGCCGTGCCCGGATGCGTCTATTGTTGCGAGAATAGCGCAAGAAGCGCCGCTGGAGAGCCCGGCGCGCGGCGCCAATTCCGGCCTCGCTCGGGCTATTCATCTGTCCCGCAGGGCGGGTGTATCGCACGTTATGCATCAAGCCGACTGGGTTCTGCTGCAACTCGGCCTGTCGCAACCGGCGACGGACGAAAACAACGCGCTGAAGACCGGATACGACCTCAACGCCTCCACCTGGCCCGCGTGGATCGAGGCCGCAGGCCTTGCCATTGACAAGCTTCCCAGCGTCTACCGCGCGGGAGAGCCGATCCAGATGTTGGGCGGGTTCGCCGCTGCGATTGGGCTGCCCTCTTCATGCCGCCTTCACGCCGGGACCACTGATGGCTGCGCCTCGTTCCTCGCGACCGGCGCGTCAGAGACTGGCGACGGCGTGACCGCTCTTGGGTCGACGATGGTACTCAAGCTGGCGTCGGATCGGCCGATCAACGCTCCGGAGTACGGCGTCTACTCCCACCGCGTCCTGGACTTCTGGCTCGTCGGCGGCGCTTCAAACAGTGGTGGCGCGGTCATTCGTGCTCTGTTCGGCGACGATCGGTTGGCTCAACTGACGGAAAAGCTCAACGCTGATCATCCAACCGGGCTCCGATATTATCCACTGCTGAAGCCAGGCGAACGTTTCCCCATCAACGATCCTTCCTACCCACCCCGTCTTGAGCCACGCCCGAAAGACGACGCCGTCTTCTTCCAAGGCGTTCTCGAGGGCATGACGGAGATCGAACGTCTTGGGTACGGGCGCCTGAATGATCTCAGCGCCGCTCAACTGCGGACAGTTCGCACAGTGGGTGGTGGGGCAAAGAACCCGGTCTGGACTGAGCTGCGTCAACGCGCTCTCGGCGTTGATTTCCTGCCATCAAGATCCTCTGAGGCTGCCGTAGGGACAGCGTCTCTGGTCCTTGCCGAGAGTATGAGATGAGCATGATGCCCCTGACCGCCCGCCTTGAGGATCTTATTGCAAACTACGATGTCTTTCTCATAGATCAGTTTGGCGTCCTTCGCGATGACATTGGAGCATATCCTGGGGCTCCACCTGCCCTCGCGGCCTTGAAAAAAGCTGGTAAGGTGGTCATCATTCTTTCGAACTCGGGGCGCAGCGGCGACTACAATGCTGATCGCCTCGTTGCGCTCGGTTTCGAGCGATCCAGCTTCGATCGTTTTGTCACGTCAGGCGACGTTGCCTACGAAATTCTCTCCCAGGACCTGACACTGATCAGGGGCCGAACCCGCTGCCTGACCATATCAAGTGGCGGTGACACGAACCTTGCCGACCGATTGGGTCTGACTACAGTGGACGATGCATTCGATGCGGATGTTGTGGTGATCTCCGGCAGCGAGGCCGAACGCATCTCGCTAGAGGACTATCGCGCGTTGTTGCGTCCGGCAGCAGAGAAAAACGCTCCGTGCTATTGCACCAATCCCGACATCCATAAGCTCGCTGGTGGAACCGTCGCACCGGGCGCGGGAAGCCTTGCCAAACTCTATGAAGAGTTGGGAGGCGCGGTCAAGTGGCTTGGCAAACCTCACAGTGAGATCTACCACTATGCCCGTTCGGTTCTGAGTTTAACCCCGTCCGAACGGATTGTCTGTATCGGCGATAGCATCGAGCACGACATTGTTGGAGCGACGAACGCAGGTCTGCCCTCGGCGCTTGTTGAGACCGGAATAATGTCGGGCCTTTCGAGTTCCATGATAAGGGGGCTGCTCGATCAATTCGACGTCACGCCCACCTACTTGCTAGAGCGCTTTGGCCTCGTTGCTGAACAGTAGATTCGCTTCTCCCGCAAAAGACGAACCCGCAATACCCTCAAGAGCAGCGCAAAACATCGCGCAACATTTTCCCATTCTGACCGCAGCGCCAGTCACGACAGATGCCGGTGTACTGGCTCATCCGGGTGAGGCTAAAGGCCCATGTCGCCGCTACCTCGCGCGGATTGGGTACACAGGTTCTGCGGCGTACAGTTGCGTAATCCATCGCCTTGAGCGGAATCGAACCGCCGGCCTGCCGCCTCGGATCATTAAGTGATTATAACGATTACGCTTCAATCTAACGGATCGTTTGCGAAAACACAGTTCCCATTATCGCTCGAAGGCAATACATTTCACCTCAGCGAGGAGTCCAGGGTGGGCGATCTCGGAGACGCCAATCCGGGTCCACGCATAGTTTCCTTGCGGATACACGTCGGTGTTAACCCTCTCGGAAAACGTCCATGCGCTTGGACATCGGCGTGATAGCCTGTCATTCCGCGATATCACCGACATACAGTGAGCGGCTTTGAGGACAATCGGTGAGTTGTCCCACATCGCTTTGAATTGCTCTGACGGACAGCGGTCGGATCGCGGGCGTCTGCGAACTGGTACTCCCCCAAATCGCCGACCGCGCGAGACATCTGGACCGGGTATCGTCGGGAACTACGGAGGTGAACAAGCCTGCCGAATTTTCGAGGCGTCTACGACTCGGCCGCAATCTCTTTGTGCCGCTCCACGACAGCACTCACGATCAGCTTCATCAAGCTTTCAACAAAGTGCTGACTCAGGCCGACTTCATTGGCGATAATCCGTGATCGATCCATTTGGCGTCGCTCCCGCTCACTGTCGGCTGCCGGCAGCGCCTGTTCCGCTTTCATGTGGCCAACCTGCTCGGTGCAGCGAAAGCGTTCGGCCAGGATGTGGAGCAGAGCTGAATCCAGGTTGTCGATGGTCTTTCGGTAGGACGCAAGTTGCTCTGCCTTATCATGTGTCGTCATTGAGTATCTTCCAAAGTGCTCACAGGCACGACGTGGGCCTGAAGAAATGAGGGATCGAAGAGGGGATTGCGCTCTCGATAACGCCGACTTTCGCATGGTAGCTTCATGCCAAATCCGACCGAGCGCCTGCACCTTACAGTTCTGCTCTGCGCATACCGCGCCGCGAGAGCGAAACACTCAGCCATATCGCCGAAACCAGAAAGTAGAATGCCCCAACGCCAGCGTAGCCCGCGACCGTTGCGATAGACGGCTCCTGCGGCATTTGCGCTTGAAAGATGAAGAGCGCACCGGCCACAGCGGATTGGCCACCGCTCAAAATCATCGCCCACTGACCGCCGCTCGTTTTCCAACGCCGCACAGCAGTGCCAAGCTGCAGCAGCCCTGAAAAAATCGCCCATAGACCGAAAGCGCCGAGAACCCAGTTCATGTTCATTGTCAGCGCCACGATCACGGCAATCGTCATGACGGAGCTCGCTGAGACGTTGATTGCCTGGCTCCGGTTTGCGGCAAGGCCACCGCTCCTAGTGGCATCGATGACGTTCGCGAGTGCATCCCAAGCCGGATAAAGGATCAGCAGTGCGGCAGCCGCCGCAAAGGACTGTCGGCCGATAGTCAATGCGGCCGCGACCCACAGCACTGAGAAGGCCGCTCGGCTAAAGTAATACTGCTTGAGCCATTGCTCGCTGCCGCTCGCGGCACGGGATGTCTGGTTGTTCGTCATGGTTTCTTCCACTTTCTGGTTGGTTGGGCTGCACGCATGCACTTTGTCAAAAGAAGCCGACGTGCTTGCCAAATGGAGTATTCGCATCCCACTCATGTCGGCCGATCCGATCGCTTTCGCCGGAGAGTTTCGCAGCTGGCTTCTCTGAGAGCTCGACGTTCTGTGCGCCGTCGTGCGACGGAGTCACTGAATCAGTGCCGTGTTCGCCCGCCAAGCGCATGCGCTTCTCGAATGCCTCGTTGATCTCCCCCTGCCGCTTTGCGACCCATCGGCCGTCGGGATCAGAAAGGATCGAGTTGGTTTGGCCGATCTCAACCGGTGGCGAGGAAGCGACCGCTGAGATAGGCATTACTTTCTGAACTGGGCGTCTGCTCATGAGCTGTGATCCCGTGGTTTGCTGTTTGATTTCGTCAGATGCCGGCGTACCATTCGTACCCGCGATCTTCCCAATAGCCGCCGTTTCCGCCCCACAATCCGGCGAAGCTGTCGACCAGCTCGATGCGCATGATGTATTTTGCCTGCTTGTAACCCAGTTGCCGCTCGACCCTGAGGCGCAATGGCGCGCCGTGGCCGACGCTGAGGTCCCGACCGTTCATCCGGTAGGCAAGGATGGTTTGCGGGTGAACCGCATCGACGAGATCGATGCTCTCGTAGTAACGGCCGCTTCCATCTAGGGTCTTTTCGAGTTCGTCGGCACAATGCAGCACGACATAACGCGCCGTCGGCTTGAGCCCAGTCAGCTGCAGCAGACTGGCGAGGGGAACGCCAGTCCATTTGCCGATGGCACTCCACCCCTCGACACAGTCATGGCGGGTGATCTGAGTGCGCGCCGGGAGTGCCTTTAGATCTGCGAGCGAAAACTCTCGCGGCCGCTCAACAAGGCCGTCAATTTTCAGTCGCCAGGCGGAAAAATTACCTTCAGCCAATTCAACATATTCGTCGCTGTCGGGAGCACTCGTTCCATTTACGCGAAACGACGGAGAAATATCTTTCTCCTCAAACTCACGGGCCAGAGCATCACGCCCCTGAAGCAGCCTCTGCGCCTTTATCGTGAGGTCCTCGGCTGAACGGAGAACATTGGCGACGTTTGCGTTTTGGTCGAGCAGGTCACATCCGGAAAGGGTCAAAGCACTGGCACCAAGGGTGCCGCCGATGAGAAAGCGACGTCGCGTGAGAAGCTTGCTCATGATTGCGGGCCTTTTTCCTGGATTGCATAGCGTCCGGTGATCATCGAGCGGATGTTGTTCCAGGTCCCGGAAAGGACGACCATTGCCACATGGACAATGACGAAGATGACAAGCGCTGACGCTGTGACGAAATGGATGGTGCGCGCGGACTGGCGTCCGCCAAATACATCGATCAATGCGGGAAGAGCGGCATCCACCCCAGGTGACATGGTCAGACCCGTCAGGACCATGAGAGGCAGCAGAATAACAATGACCGCCAGATAGGTCAGTTTCTGAAGTGCATTGTAATGTTTGGCCTCCTCCCCTTCGGGGAAGCGGAGACGAGCATGGTCGAGAACCTCGCGGCCGAGGTGGCGAGGCGAGAGTTCGTTCACCTTCGGCGCCAGGTCTCGCTTGAAATGTCCGCTCAGAAGGCTGAAGCCAAGATAGAGAATACCATTGATCACAAACAGCCAGGCAAAAAAGAAATGCCAGCGACGTCCGGCCGCGAGATCCTGAAACGACGGAACAGTTGCCCAGGACGGGAAAGCGCGCGCAGTCGGCTCCCCATCGACACTGGAAACACCAAGGACGCCGGTTGTGGGGATCTGAAGCCCTGCGACACGCACGAAGCCGCTTGGCGTACCACCATCGTCGTCGGAGCCGATTGTCAGCACGGCGGGGTCGCCGTTCGCGCCATAATGACCCCAATAAAGCTCCGGGTGGGCATTGAATATCTGCAGCCCGCTCAAAAGAAGGAAGCTCAGGCAAAGCACATTTAGCCAGTGCGTAAGCCGGGTCACAATGGAGTGGCGGCGGATGAAGATCGTCCGAGGATATTGAACATTGTCATTGGAAGCGTTTGCGCTCATCTCAACGTCTTTCATCTGTGGCATTTTACGGCTGAAGATCAAGCAGCGTCGATCTATGGTCACTGGCCGAAGCAGTAAGGCGGCTGCTCCGGCCAGTGACGGCGTGGTCTTCACATGGGAGGAACCACGCCGTTCTTGCCGACGACAACCTGGTGGGCGATCGGGCCTGCTGCAGCCTTTTCGGCGGTGATGAAGACAACGGCGCCGGGAACGAGATCATCCTTGGTGGCTCCAGCGATGGTCACGACAGGTGTCCCATCCGGAATGGCGATCTTCTTTTCCTTGCCATGATAGGTCACGGTGACAGTCCGGCCATCAAGGCCCTTAACTGCATCCGCGACCGTCGCATTGGTCATGCTGCTGTCGGGCTTCAGATCCCAACCGTAGCTACCCTCGCCGGTGCCTTTCATTGCCGGCGGGAAAATGAGGACCTCAAGCGCACCATTTCCGCCGTCGGCCTTTGGCATGGATGCGATACCTACGAAATCGCCCGGCTTGATGTCGCTGACCTTGGCATTCGCGACGCCTGCCACCTTCCAGTCGTCGGCAAGCGCGACATCGATTGTCTCGCCTTCGCGGGTTTTCACTTTGAGCGTTGAACCCCGGTAGTCGACGATGCTGCCGCGGACATGGATCGGCGCGGCTTTCTTATCTTCGGCAGATGCGTGCGTCGAAAGGATTGCTACAGAAAGGATGCTGGTAAGCCCGAGGGCCAAAGCTGGGAAAACTTTATTCACTTTTATCTTCCTACTAGTTGGTAGTTTTGTTGGACGCGATTTACCTGAGCAGCCTAGCCACGCAGGATTAGTGAGAGACAGTCGGTGTAAGGCGGTCAAGGGCCGGTGCAAGTATTGTCGAAAACACCTCCGGTTTCCCGTAGGCTCTTGCCGAAAGCATCGCCCCGTACACCGTCGCTAGAAAAGCTTCGGCTTCAACATGCGGTTCGCTCGTGAGATTGAGCGCCCCATTTTTTCCTCCACGCTCCATAACCGTCGTCAGCCACGATGAAATGAAGCGAAAGAAATTCGTCACCTCGGTTGCGACTTCCGGCGGAAGGGATGGCAGTTCACTGGCAAGCAAAGCACACACACAATAGGGCCTGCTGGCATCCCCGATGCATTTGGCCCAGTGGTTTGCATAGACTTTAAGGACGTCCAATGCGTCTGGAACATTCTGTTCGAGAGTGACAACACTCGCCTGCCCGTCTTCCCGGTAACGCTTGACCAGCTCACGCACCAGATCGACCTTGCTGGGGAAGTGGTGGTGGATGCTGGCCTTGCGTATGCCGACCACTTCCGAGATATCTGCATAGCTGAACCCGTTGTAACCCCCACTCATGATGAGGTTGCGCGCAGAGGCTAGGATTTCGTCGGAAGTGTTCGGAAGATTGCTCATGGAATCTGTCTACCTTCTAGTAGGCAGATCGTCAATAGCAAAAAGCTCGTTTTGCTTCTAGCCGTCTGTGGAGACTGTAAGAGCTTTCCACGATGCGAGTTCCTGCTGCAAACGCTCGATCCGCGCCGTCACGTGGCTGAGGGCATCGCTGCCGAGAAGGAGCTGCGGCGGAGGATTGTCCAACCCGATGAGAATAAGCACAGCAGCGGCCAGTTTTTGGGGATCACCGAGCTGCTTGCCGCTTACGGCCTGACGTGCCTCGCGGATCGGATCGAACAGGCTGTCGTAATCCGCAATCGACCTGTCTGTGCGGACCATCGAACGCCCAGCCCAGTCTGTCCGGAACGAGCCAGGGCAAAGCGTTGTCACGTGAACTCCAAACGGCGCCATTTCCGAGCGCATGACCTCGGAAATGCCCTGAAGCGCAAACTTGCTGCCGCAGTAATAGCCGATGCCGGGCATGGTGATCATACCGCCCATCGACGTGACGTTCACGATAAAGCCACGGCGGCGCTCACGGAACCTCGGAAGAAATGCCTTGGCCACAGCGACGGCGCCGAACACGTTCACGTCAAACTGACGTCGCATCTCTTCAAGTGGCGATTCCTCAAGCACGCCCTCGTGACCGTATCCTGCATTGTTGATCAGCACGTCAACTGGCCCGTGTTCGTCCTCCGCTTCCTGGACGACGTCAGGGATGCGGTCGAAATCGGTTACGTCGCAAAGGACCGGGCGCAGTTCCGGGAGGGTCTTTACCAGCGCGTCGCGCGAGCCTTCGGAGCGGACGGTCCCGATGACGGTGTGACCGGCTTCCATTGCGGCGGTGGCGATCGCCAATCCAAAGCCCGAGTTCGCCCCTGTTATGAAAAACGTTTTGCTCGACATTTCTGAAACTCCTTGATTAACCATGGATGACAGATAATCTGAAGGCGACCTGGACTCGATTGCGGATTTTCTGAATGTTTTGCCTAATTCTATGATTATTAAGGAACAGTCCGTCACCCATGACCGGCTCGTCGTCGTGGCCGGACAACTGGCCCCTCGCCTCGGCCACAATCAGACTGCGATCAGCTGTGTCCGTATCCTGCGCACTGAAGCGGTACTTGATGACGTTCCGGTTCTCTATAGGCCGGGGGCAGTGTTCGTTTTGCAGGGGAGCAAGCAAGGCATCCTGGAAGGCGAAGTCTACCTCTATGACGAGGACCATTATCTCGCTGTTTCGGTACCCGTTCCATTCCGGATGACTTCGAAGGCAAGTCAACAACGGCCATTGCTTGCCGTCTATCTGGAGTTCGATATGCAGATGGCGGCCGAGATTGCTCTGCAGGTGGAAGAACTCGCAGGTCCCTCAGACGCCAAACCGCGAGGGCTGCTCTCAAGCAGAATGGATCGCGATATCGAAGACGTCCTGCTTCGACTGCTGACTGTGCTCGTCAACCCGGTCGATGTCGCCGTGCTCGGGAGCTCCATCCTGCGTGAATTGCATTACCGCGTAATGTCTGGCTCGCAAGGTGGTGCCATCATCGCGGCCCTTCAGCGAAAAGGGACGTCCGGAAAACTGCTTAAGAGCGTGGCATGGCTGCGGGAGAACTACAGCAGTGAAATCGCCGTCGCGGATCTTGCGAGAGACGTGGGTATGAGCGTCCCTTCCTATCACGTCCATTTCAAAAACCTGACCGGCTCAAGTCCGATGCAATATGTAAAGGCGATGCGGCTCCATGAGGCGCGACTTATGATCGCTCGCCGGAGCGGGACCATTGCAGACGTAGCTGCGTCGGTCGGTTACGTCAGCTCTGCCCAATTCAGCCGCGATTTTAGAAGGCATTTTGGACGCACGGCGTCGGAAGAGGCGAAGTGGGTCCACCATCATCTTGGTGAGCAGGGCTAACCGATGCTCTAGCACACTCCCGCAAACCAGTCGTCAGATGCTCAGCATGTCACTGCAAAGCAGCTCGAAGGGCGGCTTCACAGTGAACCAGGGTCGTATCGAAGACGGGGACGCCGACATTATCCTGATCCAACAGCATCCCTGCCTCGGTACAACCAAGGATCAGGCAATCACTGCCTTGATCAATCAGTCGCTGCGCAATCCGTTCATACGTCAAGCGACTTTCCTCACGCACCACATCGCGACACAACTCGTCATAGATAATGCGGTGGGTTTCCACTCGATCATCGGCGTCAGGAATTATTGGTGACAGTCCTCGGTCGGTCAGGCGATCGGTGTAGAAATTCTGTTCCATCGTGAAAGCGGTTGCCATCAGCCCCGGCCTACGGAATCCGCTGTCCAGGATCGCTGTCGCCGTTGCATCTGCGATGTGAACGAATGGGATCGACACCCCGCCCAGGATCTTGTCCGCCACCTTGTGCATGGTATTCGTCGCCATGATCAGCAAGTCGGCACCTCCGCGCTCCAGAGCAATGGCTTTTTCGTTGAGGATGTCTGCCGCCGCGTCCCAATCAGACGATGTCTGTAATTTCTCGATCTCATCGAAGTCGACAGACCTGATCAGAAGCTCAGGAGAATGAAGTCCGCCCAGGCTCTCGCGGGTAAGCCTGCAGAGTTCCCGATAATAAATCTGGGTCGAGGCTGCGGACATGCCGCCAAGTATACCGATTGTCTTCAAATGCTTTCTCCATATTCACATGTTTCTATTCTCTTGCGGCCAGGCCAGTCGAACCAACACCATGTCATCAGGAAAACCCGACGACAGAGTGGGGAATGTAGTTGATCTCAAGAACTTGTATTTCAGCGTCGGTGAGCCTGATGGAAAGCGAGGCGACAGCGTCGTCCAAGTGCTGCAACCTGGTTGCGCCGATGATGGGTGCGGTGATCTCGGATTTAGACAGAACCCATGCCAGCGCAATCTGTGCTCTGGGCACTTCCCTCTCCTGCGCAATCCTGGCAACCGCCTCTGCCACGCGTCTGTCGGCGTCCTCGGTGGTTCGGGTGTAAAGGCCCTTTCCGATCTCGTCGGTTTCGGAGCGATCGCTTTGCGCGCTCCAATCGCGGGTCAGACGGCCACGTGCGAGCGGGCTCCACGGGATAACGCCAATACCCTCGGCTTTGCAAAGCGGGAGCATCTCTCTCTCCTCTTCACGATACAACAGGTTCAGGTGGTTCTGCATGGAGACGAACCGAGACCATCCGTTCGCCTGCGAGACAGCGAGCATTTTCGAGAACTGCCACGCGTACATCGACGACGCGCCGATGTAGCGGGCTTTGCCCGCCTTGACGACGTCATGCAGCGCTTCCAGAGTCTCCTCGATAGGTGTCTGATGGTCGAACCGATGGATTTGATAGAGATCGACATAGTCAGTCCCCAAACGTTTTAGGCTGGCATCGATCTCGGAAAGAATGGCTTTTCGCGACAGACCGGCCCCATTTGGTCCGGGCTTCATCCGACCATTGACCTTTGTGGCGATGACCACATCGTCTCTCGTCGAGTACTCTCTTACAGCGCGGCCGAGGATTTCTTCGCTCGTTCCGTCCGAGTAGACGTTGGCAGTATCGAAGAAGTTGATCCCCAATTCGATCGCTTTGCGGATAAAGGGGCGGCTTTGTTCTTCCGCTAGCGTCCAGGGGTGGCTTCCGCGATCGGGCTCGCCATAGCTCATGCAACCGAGGCAGAGCCGGGAAACCTCGAGGCCGGTATTTCCAAGGCGTGTATATTCCATGTCTATCTCCAATTTCCGCAGCGAGAACCTGCCTAGTCGATCGGCAGTTCCCGCCTTGCTTAATGTTCAAGCGCTTATGCCGCCATCGACGAGGATGCCCGAGCCGGTGATGTAGCCAGCGCCCGGGCCTGCAAGGAATGCGACGGCCTCTGCGACCTCTCGGGTCCGACCGTATCGGGCAATAGACAGGCTCGGCAAGATCGCAGGTGCCAGAGCGCCATCGGCAGGGTTCATATCGGTGTCGATCGGGCCAGGCCGGACCAGGTTGACTGTAATTTCCCGGGGACCCAGTTCGCGCGCTAGACCACGTGTAAAACTTTCCAGAGCGGACTTGGTCGCTGCATAGACAGCAATTCCCGCGAAAGGCACTGCCAGTCCCGCATTGCTGCCAGTATTGATGATGCGGCCTCCGTCCGGGATGTGCTTCAGCGCTGCCTGTGTGATCAGAAAGACGCCTCGCACATTAACGTTCAGTTGAAGATCTATCTCGTCCAGTGGCTGTGTGGAGAAATCACCGGCAAACAGGACGCCGGCATTGTTGACCAGGATGTCGAGGCCGCCGAGGTCAGCGACCGTCCGCTCAACCGCAGCTTTAGCAGCGTCTGGGCTCGCGGCATCAGCTTGAATGGCAATGGCTTTGCGGCCCATCACTCGGATCTCCGCAGCGATAGCTTCGGCTTTCTCGGCCGACTTTTCATAGGTGATCGCAACGTCGGCACCATCTTCGGCCAGTTTTAAAGCGATGGCTGCACCGATACCGCGTGCCGCACCGGTCACAAGAGCTCGCCTTCCCGCAAGCGGAGGAGTGGGAATGTTGTTCATGGAATTTTACCTCAAAATGTTGCATGTCGATCGGCCGAGAAATGGATTATCCGAGGGTGGCCGACTGGGAGTGGGAATGGTCAAACCTTTAAAGGAAGAGCCGATGGCTCAACGTTCGCACTCATCGGTGAACTTCTTTGTCCGATGGCAGACCAGCGGAAAGCCAACCTGCAATGAGGAGACAAATACCAATCGCGACGGCTGCGATGCTGTAGGCATGGCCGATGGATCTCTCATCGGATGCTGGACCCAGGATTGAGAAAAACAATCCGCCGATAAGCGCCGTTGCCAAAGCGCCGCCTATCTGAAGCATAGAATTGATCAGGCCTGAGGCCAAACCTGACCGCGCCGGGTCAACCCGCTGAACGACAGTCTTCACCAGGTTTGGGAGCGCAATTCCCTGACCGGCGCCAACAAAGAACAGGGCAACGAATAGGAACTGTGGTGCCCCGAAAGAGATCAGGGCCGCGGTCCCGAACAATCCAGCTGCTTCCAGGGTCATGCCTGCGGCGGCAGAATATCTCCCGAAGACGCGCAGGATGCTCCCGCTCGCGAATGGTCCCAAAACGAACCCGAGGGCCGCGGGAAGGATTGCAACTCCAGCCTCGAAAGGCGTGCGGCCCAGGCCGCCCTGTTGGTAGACCGAAAATGTCAGCCAGAAAGCCGCAAAGGCGTAGAAAAACAAGGATGAGAGCAGCCCGCGCGTCAGTCCAGGGACCTGGAGCATGCGCGGTTCGACAATCGGATCTCCCCCCACGGCCCCTACCCTTAGCTCGTAACGCCAAAACAGCAGAAGAAGTGGCAGGGAAGCCGATAGCATCAAGATCGACCAGATCGGCCACCCTTGTTCACGGCCCTCAATGAGCGGCGAGATCAGCGCAAACAACGCAACTGCGAGCAGCGTCGCTCCACCCATATCCAGCTTCCTTGCATGCTCCGATCGGGTCTCGCGCAACATGACCAGCGCGGCCGGCGCGGCTATTGCGATCACGGGGAGGTTGATAAGGAAAATGGCTCTCCATCCGAGGCCAAAGACATTCAGTGCAATCAGCGCCCCACCAAGAAACAGGCCAGCCATTGATGCCACCCCAAATGTCAGGGCATAAAAGCTGAGTGCCTTCGACTTTTCGTGTTCGGGAAATATCGCATTGATTGACGCCAAAGCTTGCGGCGCCATGATTGCTGCGGCAAATCCCTGGAGAATACGACCGGTGATCAAGACCGAGGGGGACCAGGCGAAGCCGCACAAGGCAGATGCGGCGGCGAATGCGACCATTCCAGCCAGAAAGACGTTTCGCCGACCGTATAGGTCGCCAAGCCTACCACCGGTGATCAGCATGACTGCGTAGGTGGTGGCATATCCTGAAATAATCAGCTGCATCGTTGAGGCGGAGGCCTGAAAGTCCTCCCGAATCGAGGGCAGCGCCACATTGACGATAAAGAAATCCAGCGGGGGAAGAAAAGCCCCGGTCAACAAGATGGCCAGCGCCGTCCACCTGCGCGGATCAAGACTGTCCTTGGCGTCATGGGATTGTATCAACTTTCTCTCCATATCGAGAAGCGAAACCGCGTAAGCGGGCAGCAAATTGCGCAATTTCGGAACTGAATGGTTTCTAATTGAAGTCAGTCGAGCGGCTTCAGCGCGAAGTCGACCATCGCCCTGGTGTCGTCGCGATCCGCTCCAGTTTTCCCTAAAACTCTCATTCCTTGGATCTGACACACGAGGAACCTCGCAAGAGCTCGCTCGTCCAGCCCAGGATCAATCTCACCAAGGGCTTGAGCTCTTATGATGGCAGCCGCATAAAGATCCTGCAGTCGCCGAAACAGTCGTGCAATTCGAGCGGAGACCTCGTCGTCCGTGGGAAGCATTTCGACGGCCGACAATACGACAAAGCAACCGCGCAGGCCCTCTTTGCCTGAGGACTCGTCAACCTGCCGCGAAAAGGCTTCTCGAATTGCGGCTTTTGGCGACGGGTTGGCATGCAGGATTTCGCCAAGCTTACGAATGGCGTCTTCGATATAGACATCAAGCGCGCGGAGATAGACGCCCCGCTTGTCCACGAACGCCTTGTAAAAGCTACCTCTCGATAGCTCCATGCCTTCGAGCAGGTCGGGCAAAGACGCATCGTGATATCCACGGTCCCAGAACACGCCCATCGCCTTGCGAACTGCGACGTCGAGTTCGAATTCGCGAGGGCGTCCAACGGACGGGGATATCTGACTGCGTCTAACCATGTAGATAATATGGAACCAATCGGTTTCTATTGCAAGTCATATTTTCTCGCATTAGGGTAATCGCTCGTGGTTTCAAAGGCGGCGCCGCCCTTCCCTCCTGGGCCGCCTATCTTAACAGGAAAGTTCAGGCCAATGGATCGAGAAGTCATTATTCCAGAGGAAATGCGCGAGATCGTCTCCCGGGCAGGATATGCCCCGGCGGTTAAGGTTGGCGATACGATCTACGTCGTCGGGCAAGTCGGCCGGACGAGGGACTTGCAGGTGATTGAGGACCCGCAAGAACAGTTCAGGGCCATATGGGAGAACCTCCGCATCGTCCTTGAGGCCGCAGACTGCACCTTCGACGACGTGGTGGAGATGACGAGCTATCATGTGGAGATGTCCAAGCACATGGATATTTTCCGGACGGCAAAGAACGAAGTCTTTCCAAAAGGAACCTACGCATGGACTCGCATCGGCGTATCCGAACTTGCACATTCTGGCTTGCTTGCGGAGGTGAAATGCGTCGCGGTGAAGCGATAGCGGTTAGGTTCACACCGACCCGGGAAAGGGCGATGCGTGTTCCATCGGAAAGCGATACCGGCATGGAACGGGGACCCAAGCTCTTGAACACATACGGTCCCTCAATCCCGAAACTGAGAAGAGTTGGCGGCCCGCGTCTGCAAGCCGCCAAACGTAACCTCTTCAGTCGGGTCGAGCCAGACCTCTGCTCAGGCCAGCGAGGCCATGCATATCCTGGATCAGATCCGCAGCCCGTTCGCCGATGACGACGCAAGGCGCCATCGTATTACCGGTTGTAATACGCGGCATGATTGACGAGTCTGCGATGCGCAGGCCATCGATGCCATACACCTTGAGCTCGCTGTCAACCACTGACATGCTGTCGCGTCCCA
The DNA here is from genome assembly GCF_001426685.1 of Rhizobium sp. Root483D2. GTDB lineage: Bacteria > Pseudomonadota > Alphaproteobacteria > Rhizobiales > Rhizobiaceae > Pararhizobium > Pararhizobium qamdonense. The sequence continues at coordinate 37,307 of NZ_LMFB01000032.1, forward strand.
TCTTGGCCGTGCAGGACTGGTGCCAGTAAGTGACGGCCGATTTGCGAATGAAATCGATCATGCCTGATCGATCTCTCGGGCCGGGCGCAGTTTCGCCGCTGACGAGTGGCATGAAACCATCGCTATTGCCGAGTTCGCGACACAATTCCACCGCCGCCAAGGCGGCCGACATGTCTTCTGGCTCGCTCAGAGAATTCGGTTCGATCAGGATCGGGTCATTGGTACTGGGACCAGAGAGCCGCAGCCGACCGCGGCTTTTCGGCTGGGCGAGACCGTTGAACATCGTCCAGCCATGTTCCGGCGTTTCGAGGCCCGTCTCGATCGGTGACGGCACAGCAAATTCCAACTGGCACTGAAGAATGTCCGGCTGGGAAAGACGCGCGTCGCTTTTCCAGTAGAGTTTTGCTTCGCAGCCACTGCCACCGACGGCTTCTGGTTTTCGATATGCCCAGGTGCAGCCGAATGCGAGATGATCCTGATGATTGCGCCCAACGCCAGGTAGGTGCTGAACGACCGGAATACCATGGGCCTGCAGCTCATCTTCCGGACCTATACCCGACTGCATCAACACTTTCGGCGTTTTGATCGCACCAAGCGACAGCACCGTCTCACAACGTGCCGTGAAATGACGGCGCTCGCCATCGACAAAAACCTCGACTCCGGTCACGCGCTTGCCATCGAAGATCAGACGCGTGACCAGGGCATCGGTCAGCACCGTCAGGTTTGGCCGCGATAAAAGCGGGCGAACATAGGATTCAAATACAGATTCTCGCTTCCCATCCCGGATCCGCAGCTCGGCGATCGATGCGCCGCCTGGGCCCTCCATCATTTCACCGTTCGGGCTATCGTAGACGGGAATGCCGATAGCGGATGCCGCACTCAACAGGGCTTCTGCGATCGGTTGGGGCGCGTGCGGCTGCGCGACGTAAGCCGGCCCTCCCACGCCACGACGGGTTAGGTCCGGAGCGCCCTGCCAATCTTCGATCCGGCGATAGTAGCCAAGGATCGACTGATAGCCCCACGCGTCATCACTGGTTTCAGCGGCAAAGTGGTCCCAATCCCCCTTGTGTCCTCTGGCCCACACCATGACATTGATGCTCGAACCGCCACCGAGCCCTTTGCCCATGCTGAGAGGAAGACGTCGACCGTCCAGGCCAGGTGCCGGTTGCCCGACAAAACCCCAGTCCCGGATCGAGCCGAGATTGAGCGGCCACTGCGCAGGGTTGGTTACGGTCTCTGCCGCATCGTCCCCGCCTGCTTCGAGCAGCAGGACGTTCGCGTTCCCATCCTCTGCCAGTCGAGCCGCGACGACGGAGCCGCTGGATCCTGCGCCGCAGACGATGAAGTCGAAAACATCGCCAACCCCGCGCGAATCTTGGGGTGCATTTTGCTCATGAGTATTCAGCTTCACGTGACTACCTCCGTGAATGGATTTAGGTGAATTTTGAAAGTGGGGGCGAAGCGCGAACGAATTCTCGCTCGCAATCTTCCGGGCGCTAACATGCGATCTTGGTGTTAAGGCGCCTGATTCAACGAACCTTGTTCGTCGTCATCGGGACAGTTGGGGACTGTCCCGATGACCCGGCATCAGTCACTGCTTCTTCGCCGAGACGGCTTTGGCGGCCTGGTCAATGGTATCGGCGACGACCTTCGGCTGCGTCATGAACAGGGCGTGGCTTGCGGAAACCCTGGTGATCTTCGCCTTGATGCGCTCGGCCATGTGGATCAGCATGGCCTGATCGAAAGCCTTATCTTCTGTGGCGATGACGGCCCAGCTCGGCTTGGTCCGCCAGGCGGCATTCTCGAGCTTGGTGCCGAACGCCGACATGTTGATCGGCACCTGCGAAGCGCTCATGAACGCGGCCTCGGCATCGCTGACGTCATGCGCGAAACCAGCCTTGAACTTTGCCGGGCTGACATATCCAAAACCATCCTTGGTCGTCTCGATGACGAACTCAGATGCAGGAGCAAACCCTTGATACTGCTGAGCCGTCGTCTCGCCGGCATCCGGGGAGAGTGCGGAGACATAGACGAGGCCCGAAACCTTTGGATCGATGCCAGCTTCCGTGATGACCGTGCCGCCCCAGGAATGCCCAACGAGAATGACCGGACCATCCTGCCGCTCAAGCGCACGCTTGGTGGCGGCGACATCGTCTGCCAGGGACGTCAACGGGTTCTGCACGATGGTAACGTGATAGCCGCGCTTCGTCAGATTGTCGTAAACACCCTTCCAGCCCGACCCGTCGGCAAAGGCGCCATGGACGAGCACGACGTTTTTTACGGACTGGTTATGAGGAATTGTGTCAGCAGCGTTTGCCGATAGTGCGGCGGACAAAGCGGTAGCAACTGCAATCGCGGCAACGGTGGTTGTGGACTTGCGTGTCATGGTCATCTCCTTTAGGTAAATGCGATAACTGTTATCGCGATAACTATAAGTTTTCACATCTCCAGCCGCGCGTCAATATGAATCTTATCGCGATATTGGTTTTCGTGATAAGTTGGATTATATGGATGGCTACAGGAGTTCAAAATGACCCAACGCCATAACGACCCCCCGCCCCTGCGCCACCAGCTGTGCTATGCGATTTACACGGCCGGCATTGCCATCCAGCGCGCTTACAAGCCCCTTCTCGACGAGCTGGGACTGACCTATCCGCAATATCTCGTCCTGAACGTTCTTTGGGCAAAAGACGAGCAGACTGTAGTGTCCATCGCAGATCAGCTCGCCTTGGAATCCAGCACGCTCACCCCGCTTTTAAAGCGTCTTGAAACAGCCGGACACTTAAGTCGGACGCGCAACCTGAACAACGAACGGCAGGTTCTGGTTGCGCTGACAGACCAAGGTCGTGCATTGCAGCACAGGGCAGGCTGCCTCAGCGATACTTTGCTGGCAGCCTCGACCCAGACCCCTCCGGAACTTGCAGCCTTGAACCGCGACGTGCGGCATCTTCGTGACGCGATCTACTCCCAGATCGGCGGGTGGGACGCACCCGCCTAACCTGTAAGAGTTTGAGCTGACTGAACGATCAAGCGGTCGGGACGGTCCCGCCGTCGATGACGTGCTCGGTCCCTGTAATCGATGCTGCCCGATCCGATGCAAGAAATGCGATCAGATCGGCGACCTCTTCCGGTTTGGCCGGTCGCCCAAGCGGTATGCCACCGAGCGATTTCATGATCACCTGCACTGCGGCGTCGTACTCGATGCCGGCTTCCGCGGCGATGCGCAGCGCTAGACCATTTGCACCCGGATCGGCGATCCAGCCCGGAGAGACCCGTACCACCCGCACACCCTTCGGAGAAACCTCCTTGGAGATGCTTTTGCTGTAGGTGTTAAGGGCTCCTTTGGCTGAAGCGTAGCCGGTCGTCGCCTCGGGTAGCGGAAGGTTTCTCTGGATCGAGGTGACGTGGATGACGACACCACTTCCCTGGGCGACCATGCCAGGGATCAAAGCGCGATCCAGTCTGACCGCCGGAAAGAAGTTAAGGGCGAACTCCTTCTCCCAGTCCTCGTCGGTGAGCGCCGCGAAGCCGCCTGAAGGGGCTGAAGAGCCGCCCAGCATGTTCACAAGGATATCAAGGCCGCCGAGTTCTCTATGCACCGCATCGACGACGGTCTGTACCCCCGCCGTGGTGGTCAGATCGGCCTCGACGAACGCCGCTCCCGCGAGGTCAACAGGCTTCTTACGAGCGGTGGTCAATACGCTGGCACCGAGCTCCTTGAACAGCGCAACGGCTGCAGCGCCGGCCCCCGAAGTGCCGCCAGTGATGAGGGCGCGACGGCCCTGCAAGGTGAGGAACTGTGTCATACTGTGATCTCCAGTTCGGCGACCTTGTCGCCCGCGAGGACGAAGAAGAAGCGCAGATCGATCGGGCTGCCCGGGAAGTCGCCGACGGCATGGGCCGTTACCTGGCTTTTCCCGTTGTCGGTGGCAATCAAGAAGGGTTCCACCGTGTAGCTGTATTGCTGAGCTTCATCAGCCATCCAGGCGCGGATGGCATCACCACAGCGGTGGGTCTTGCCTTTATCCTTCACGATGCCGTCTGAAGTGAAAGTGGCAGCGATCGCGTCCGGGCTGCCAGTCCGGTCGGCTTCGAAATACGCTTCGATCGCCTTGGGAAGTTTGATTGTCATTATGATCCTCCATCAATTCCAGCATCGCGCGCTGGAGGCCTCGTTCCCGTTTGAGTTCGATAAGCACAATTTAAGGCAGGACCGTTGACACGATAACTGGGATAAAGAAGGATGTGGAATTACGAAAAGAGGAATAATGACGCGCTCTGTTTTAGTCGATCTGGACGCCGTTCTCAGCATCGCGCGCCTGGGCTCGTTTCGAGCGGCCGCGCTTGAGCTCGGCATGTCCACAACAGCATTAAGCAACGCCGTTGCAAAGCTTGAGCAGCGTCTTGGCGTTCGCCTGTTCAACCGTACAACGCGTAGCGTCTCGCTCACCGACGCTGGAAAAACTTTTGCCGAGCGGGTTGGCCCCGCAATGATGGACATCCACGATGCTATGCTCACGGTCCAATCGCTTCAGGACACTCCGTCGGGCACATTGCGCATCAACGCCTTCGCGACAGCAGCGCGCGAGGTCATGGAACCGCTCATAATGTCGTTCATGCAGCGCTACCCTCAGGTGCATATTGATCTGGTCACGGAGGGACGGATCGTTGACATCGTTGCCGCGGGCTTCGACCTGGGCTTGAGGCCGGCTGATCTGGTGCCGGCCGACATGATCGCCGTACCGCTCGGTTTGAAGCGCAGCAATGCAGTTGTTGCATCGCCAGACTTCCTGCGCACTCACGGAAAGCCAATCGTCCCAGCCGACCTTTACCGGTTTCGTTGCATCCGCGCTCGGCTTCCCAACAACGCCTTGTTTCGGTGGAAATTTGAAAAGGACGGGGAGGCTGTCCAGATCGATGTACAAGGCTCGATCACTCTCGACGAATCGAGCCTTGTCAGGATAGCGGCACAAAATGGCGTCGGGCTCGGATACGTTATGGAAGCGGACGTGCGTGATGATCTTGCGGCCGGCCGACTGGTGCGCGTTCTCGAGGATTGGACTCCATCGCTGGCGCCACTGGCTTTATACTATCCCGGCAGGAAAAATCCGCCAGCCGCGTTCAGCGCATTTATTCAGGCTGCCCGGGATTTCGCGAAGAAGCAAACAAAACAACCACAACATGCAGACTAAAGTGCCCTACCGCAGTATTGTTTTGCGAGGGTCGAGGCGCGCAACGATCTGCCCGGCAAATGAACGTTACGGACATTTAGAGCGTTCTCACTTATTTGCGCGTTTTCCACCACGAAACCTGATGGCATTGGTATGGGACTTTCTATCTGCCGCTCCATCGTGGAGGCCCCGGAGGACGCATCTGGGCTACAGCCAATCGTCCCTGCGGGATCTCATTCAACTTCACGCTCTCTAACTACCGTTGCTCTCAAAGGCATATCTGCAGGCTTATCCATCACCGCTGGCACGAACATCGGCGTAGACGTCTGCTCCGATTGTTTCCGCGACTTCCGCCGCCAGGTGAACAACTGACCAGGCGACAAACCTTGCCGCCGCGCAACAGCACTGACCGACATCTCGCCGCTATGACTTTCGGCGACAATCTGAAGCTTCTCCTCTTCGCTCCATTCGCGGCGGCGAAACTAGCTTGATGCGGCAGGCCGAGCCTGCCGCATCAGTTCACACATCTTTAACGCGCTCGAGCTCGAAGAAATAGACGCGCTCGTCACCTTCGATCACCATGGCTCCCACGAGGCGATTATCGTCGACCTTGCGGAAATGATCGACGATGGGCTGGGTGTCGTAGACCATCGCAGCACTTGTCACCCCTTGGAACGGCACGGCTTTCAATGATGCTACCGGACCTTTGGCTCTCAGCCGGCGCAGCAGAAAGGAAAACAGGTTGCTTGCGGCTCGGCTCCTGCCGATCTTGTGGAAACGGAGTGCCAGACGGAGTGGAATCCAGGCCGGATCGGTGGCGACGAGGCGCTTCTCCCCTCCGCGGAACAACAGCGCGTCGGCACGCATCTGAGCCGAGAACCGTTTGCCAAACCAACCAAGGTTTTCGAGCACGCCGTCCAGAGGGTGGCCGGATGGGATACCCCGTCCAGTCCACAGCCCGGTCATCTCGCGCGGCTCCACAGGTGGCAGCCGCTGAAATCTTTCCATCTCATTCATCGCATGTTCCCGATCAAAGGGGCCTCCATTCGACTCTAATCTTCCTGCCGTCGCTGCTGAGCACGCCGTGTCGATCTGGCCTTCTGCCGCGCAATCCGAAGTTCGTCCAGATCCGGCACCCACCAGCCGCGGGCCACTTCCCGTTCGCCCGGCGGCGTTCGGGCCGGCCATGTCGTGACCAGTTCCTCAAGAGACGCCGGCCGCCAAGCCGCCCAGACGTATTCACTGTTTGATTTCGTTTGAAAATAGAACGCGTATACAGCTTCTGGATCTGCCAGCTCGCCATGTGTATCGGTGAAGATGACGACGCCCACGTGCGTACCGATCGCACGATCGAATGGGGGCACGTCATCGACAGGTACGGGATAACGTTTTCGGCGGCGCTCACTGGTTCTCGCCTTAGCGGCGTCATCTTCCTCGGTGCCTTTCAACGCCTCACGCCGGGCCTTTCGCACATCGGGCTCGTTACGCTCGGCCGCTGCCTCGATCGTTAGCCATCGTTGGCGTAGCTCATCCAGTGACCGGTAAGGGATAACCCACAGCCGGCGATCCGCATCCCAGCGCGCCAATCGAATTTCCCGGATTTCGGTGACGACCGTGCGCGAATAGGGTGTCCGGATCTGCAAACCGGATGGCGCCGCGTCGAGGTAGCGGCTTTTGATCGGATCGAACGCGAACGCATCCCTGCCCTTTTCGTCCGCAAAGGCATCGGCTTCGGCTTCCATCTCCGCGAGCCATCGTCCGATGCGCTTGCCGGCAGTGCGGCCCGGCACGAACCAGGCGTTCAGCCTATCGTTCCACCGGGCACGAGGAAACGACTCACGAAACCGCTGAACCGTGATGCGATCATGCGGAAGATCAGTCGTTGCTCCGACGGGTGGCTCGGTCTCTCTATCCATCGCTCAATCGCTTGTGGCCATACTCAAGCCGCCGCCTTTCGGGATTTTGCCAGCCGCTCGACGGCTTGTTCCAACGGTCTCTGCCCGTCGCAATAGTCTTGCCAGGCGGTGCTCTTCTTTAACAACTCGGGCACGGTGCGGATCGTGAACCGCTTGGGATCCAGGTCTGTTTTCACCTGGCTCCAGTTAAGCGGCATCGAAACTGTCGCACCGGGACGTGCGCGCGGCGACAAAGGCGCAACCGCCGTCGCCATGCGATCGTTGCGCAAATAGTCGAGAAAGATGCGGCCCTCGCGTTGGTTCTTCGCCATCTTGATCAGGTAGAGCTCCGGATTGTCGCGCGCCATATCCTGGCAAACATCGTGGGCGAAGCCCTTCGCCTCATCCCAGCTGAGTTTCTTGCCCTTCGGCACGGCCAACGGCGTGACGACATGCAGGCCTTTACCACCGGTGGTCTTGCAAAAGCTGACAAGCCCCAGGTCTTCGAGACGGTCACGGATTTCTCGTGCGGCCTCGACGACGGTGGAGAATTCAACATCTGGACCTGGATCGAGATCGAACACCAACCGCCCCGGAACTTCCGGCTGGTTAGGCTCGCAGTTCCAGGGATGAAGCTCGACGCCGCCGATCTGGGCGATTGCGGCCAAGCCTTCGACCCGGTCGATCTGCAGATACGGCTTCTTGTCCCCGAAGACGGTGACGAGCTCAAGCAGGTTGGATGTTCCGGGCATGGCATGGCGCTGGAAGAACTGCTCGCCGCCGATCCCATCTGGGGTGCGGATGATCGAGCACGGCCGCCCCTTGATATGTTCGATCAACCACGAGCCGACGGCTTCATGATATTGCGCGAGATCGAGCTTGGTAACCGGTTCTTTGTCACCGGCATCTGGCCAAAGCGGCTTTTCCGGGCTGGAGATTATCACACCCATCACTTCCGCCTTCGCGCCCCTGCGAAACTTCCTGGGCGCCGGCTTGTCCGTATCCGGATCAGGCACCTCGTTTTCGACCGGAGAGGCCGGCGTCTCGGCTTCGACCTCGTCGGCCGGCTTGTCTTCGCGTAAGCCTTTGAACGCCGCCTGTCGGACCTGGCCGTCACCTGTCCACCCAGCGAACTCGATTTCGGCGACCAATTCGGGTTTGAGCCAGACTATGTCGGACGATTTCTTCGGCGCACCGATGCCAGTGAAGGGTGACTTCGAGGTTTCCATCTCGCGCAGCTTGGGCAAGAGCGTTTCGACAACCTTTGCGCCATATCCGGTACCGACCCGGCCAACATATACGAAGTGGTTGCCGCGATTGACGCCGACGAGGAGTGAGCGGAAATTGCCATTGGTCGTGGCATAGGCACCTATGACCACTTCATGCCCAGCACGGCATTTCGATTTCGCCCAGGTATCCGTGCGGCCGGACCGATAGGGTGCATCAGCCTGTTTCGAGACGATACCTTCCAGAGACAGGCGGCAAGCAGATTTCAGCACCGCATCGCCGCCCGTTTCGAAATGCTCAACGAAGCGGAGCCTGGGATCGTCGCCAACGTCGGACAAGAATGCAGCGAGCCTGTACTTTCGCGCGGTGAGCGGCAATTCAAGCAGATCCTCGTCCCCAATGAACAGGAGATCGAAGGCGAAAAAGACCAGGTCGTCCGTCTTGCCTTCCGACAGCGAAGCCTGCAGCGCAGCGAAATCGGGAGCGCCGTTTTCATCGAGGGCACAGATCTCACCATCGATGATGCAGTCGGGAAGCTTAGACGCCGACACAGCAATGGCAGACCATTTCGCCGTCCAGTCCAGGCCCTTGCGGGTCTTCAGGGTGACCTCACCGTTCTCGACCCGCATCTGGATGCGATAGCCATCGGACTTGATCTCGTGGATCCAGCCATGTGCAGTTGGCGGTCGCGCCAGGGTCTCGCAAAGCTGGGGAGCGACAAAGTCCGGCATCGAAGATTTCGCGCGTTTGGCGGCCGCCGGCTTCTTCGCTGACTTGGTGGCTGTCTTTGACCCGGCCTTGCGCTCTTCGGCGGCAAGACCATGATTGCTGTCCCACACCGCATCCGCTTCCACCGCGCCGCCTTGCAGCATGAACGGTTTGGGTTTTTTGCCTTTGCCGGATGCGATAGCCTCCATCGTCCGGCCGGATGCAACCGATGTATGGTTCTCCTCAAGCACGGCTGCGCCGTTCTCCTCGACAGAATAATCGTCATGATGCTTGATCAGCAGCCAATTGGTGCGTTTGCCGCCATCGCGATCATGCCGCATGCGGACGAGCACGAAACTGCCATGTAGGCGATCGCCTTCAAGCGTGAACTTGAAATCACCCTTGGCGAGCGCCTCTTCCGGTGTCTTTTTTCCCTCCGGCTCCCAATAGCCTCGATCCCACAGCATAACTGTCCCGCCACCGTACTGACCTTTGGGGATTGTGCCTTCAAAATCTCCGTAGTCGAGCGGATGATCTTCCACTTCAACCGCGAGGCGCTTGTCGCCGGGATCGAGTGAGGGACCTCTTGTCACCGCCCAGGACTTAAACACTCCGTCCAGCTCCAGCCGAAGATCGTAGTGAAGGCGCGTCGCGTCATGCTTCTGGATCACGAACCGACGACGGTCGGACGCACTGACGTTCGCCTCTCCACTGGGCTCGGCGGTCTTTTTAAAATCGCGCTTGCCGCGGTACGTCAAGAGATTGTCGGCCATGGTTTATAATCCTGACGCAAGAGAAACGGGGCCGATCTCAAGTCGGCCCTTAAACTGCTATTTGCCCGAAACGCGGACCGCTCCGGCATCTCCGAAGCTTCGTTGGACGGCGGCGACCTGATCAGCGGCGATATCCGCAGAGACCTCGATCTCGCCTTCAAATGCCCCATCTTGGCGAGCGCCGCCTTCATGCGAGGCATCACCACCGGATGGCTTGGAGCCGGCGGTATTTTCACGACTTGCGGACTGGACGAAAATGTCGGGCCTTGAAATACCGTGTTGCTGAACAAGGTGTTCGACGGCGAGATCAGCTGCCGCACGTGTTTCGAACGTTGCTCGTATTGTTGTAGTGCTGTCGTCTGCCATGGCAACTTGTCCTTTATGTTCTATCACCCATTCAAACGCTGTTGGTCCCCCAGTGGTTTCATTGCCATACTGTTCGGCGACTGGTTTTTCTGCGATTGCACTGAAACCTCAACATTGACCCTTCGCCCTGAATGACGATGATCCATCCCAACGAAAACGCCGGAACTAACTAGGCGGCGTTGAGTTTCCTCCGGAACGGACTTAAAGGGACGGAAATGGCTGCACATCGCGCTCAGTGGAAAGGTCACCTGAAGATTGGTGAAATCAGTTGTGCCGTGGGCCTCTACACGGCAGCCTCGACATCCGAGCGGATCAGCTTCCATATGATCAACCAGAGCACCGGAAACCGCCTGAAACGCGAGTTCATCGACAGTGAGACCGAGGAAGTCGTGGACCGCGACCAACAGGTGAAGGGCTTCGAGACCGGCAACGGTGATTACATCGTGATTGATCCCGATGAAGTGGCAGCGGTTGTCCCTGACTCTGACAAAATGTTGGAAGCCGAAGCATTCGTCCCCTGCGGTAAGATCGACGACATCTATTTTGATAAGCCCTACTATCTGGTCCCGGTAGACGAAGCCGATCATGACGCTTTCACCAGCATCCGGGATGCCCTGATCAAGACCAGTGCCACGGCGATTGCTCGCACTGTGCTCTTCCGCCGTATGCGAACTGTCCTCATCCGGGCGCACGGCAAGGGCATGATCGCAACGACCCTCAATTACGATTACGAAGTCCGCTCTTCCGATGAAATCTTTAAAGAGGTGGCGAAGGTCAAGATCGAAGCCGAGATGCTCGATCTGGCCAAGCACATCATCACTACCAAGAAGGGCGAGTTCGACCCCGCGAAATTCGATGATCGCTACGAGGATGCCCTCGCCGCGCTGGTGAAGGCGAAGGCGGAGGGCAAGACTCTGCCGAAGCCCAAGCCCATCAAGGTTTCCAGGCCGAACGACCTACTCAAGGCTCTGCGCGAGAGCGCCGGTATGGATAAGCTGGCGGCAAGCAAGCCGAAGGCCGCCAATGCCAATTCGGGCAAGAAGGCCACAGCTTCCAAATCCACCAAAAGCCGGGCGAAACCCGCACAAAAGAAGGCGAGCTGATCGATGGCACCGCGCCGCCCATATTGGAGAGGCTACCTCAAGCTCTCGCTCGTCACCTGCCCTGTGGTAATGACCCCAGCCACTTATGACTCCGAAAAAGTCCGCTTTCATACGCTGAACAAAGATACCGGGAACCGGGTGGTCTCCCAGTACGTGGATAGCGTGACCGGCAAGCCCGTCGATGATGAACACGAAGCAAAGGGCTACGAGCGCGGTGAGAACGATTATGTGCTCCTGACCGACGAGGATCTGGACTCCGTCGAATTGGAGACGGTCCGGACAATTGACATCGAAAAGTTCGTTCCGCGTGGCAGCATCGAATGGATCTATCTCGAAACCCCGTACTATCTTACCGCAAACGACAAAATGGGCGACGAAGCTTTCGCGGTCATACGGCAAGCTATGGCGGCAGAGGATGTCGTCGGCATATCTCGCGTTGTCCTCAGTCGTCGGGAACGGGCGGTCGTGCTGGAGGCGCGCGGCGAAGGCATCGTCGTCTGGACCCTTCGCTTCGGAGATGAAGTGCGGCCGGAAAGCGAATATTTTACAGGCATAGATAAAAAGTCAGATCCTAAAGGCGTTTCCGCACTTGAGGCAGTGATTAAAAAACGGCTGAAGGACTGGTCGCCGGAAATGGCGTCCGACCCGATCCAGGAAAGCTTGCTGAAGCTGATAGCGGATAAGAAGAAATCCAAAAAGCCGTCGAAGGCCATGACTGCGAAATCCAAGAAGAATGATGACGAGGAAAAGAGCAACGTTGTGAACATTATGGACGCATTGAAGAAGTCGGTTGCAAAGGAGCTGAAATCCCGCAAAACCGGGTAACCTCTTTTGCCGCATACCGACTTGATAAGCGCCTAAACCAGTCCCCGAGAAGGATGAGAATGCGAGTTTCTGTGTCTGCCGCTAGCCGGCGAAACGGAGCTTCCACCAACCCAAGCTCTCGTTAGCAGGAGGCAAGTATGCCGATCTTTTTTTTTAGGAGCCCGTATGACCTCGCCGCACCAAGTTCTGATGATGAAATTGAATTTGACGATCTAGAGCAGGCCATTGGGCAGGCCCGTGTTGCCATCTGTGAGTTGGCGTTAGATTTTCTCCCCATCAGTCCTGTCAATATGATTGCTATCGAAATTCAAGATGCTGAAGGAATAACTCGGGCCGACGTGCGCTTAAGTCTTGACGTCTTCCGCCGCTCGTCCTGACAATTTGAAGATTCACCTCCCGTACAACCGCAGCAGGGAGCCGTACTTTCGCCGGTGCGGCCGAAAACGTGGATTGAACCCTCCGGCACCCTCTACGAGGGAACTTGATCCACTTTAGTGATGGTTGATATTGAAAATCCGTAGATCGCCAACGTTCCGGGAGAAGAGGCTGGCTGTTTAGATTAGCGCGGAAGCCCTTCCGTTCCCGGATCTATTGTCCGCATGAAAGAACCTTGCCCTCAAGCCTCCCTTCGAGGGCACTGGATGCACTCGAGAAGTCTGCAGCTGTCGGATTGAAGGCGGAGTTAGGACAGCTGCGGATATCTTTCTCATGCCGTTCAGGGCTTTTCAGCGGCTATCGCGGCTGATAGTTCATTATTTGTTCTTATCCTCCAAATGAGTCAATGCTGATTCGGCGGTAGGCAGGGCGCGGATGGCGGAATGGGACGCGCAAGCGACGGGCATCCAAACCAAAACAGCCAGAACAGACAGGCACTTATCGGGGATCACAGCATGACGGTTGCCTATCTGGAAAAACTGAACGAGCAGCAGCGGCAGGCTGTGGAACACGGCGTTGGACTGGCAGACGGACAGAGGGCGGGACCTTTGCTGATTATCGCCGGCGCCGGATCCGGCAAGACCAACACGCTGGCTCACCGGGTCGCGCATCTGATAGTCAACGGCGCCGATCCGCGCCGCATCCTGCTGATGACGTTTTCACGGCGTGCCGCGTCAGAGATGTCGCGGCGTGTCGAGCGTATATGCGATCAGGTGCTTGGCGCCAATTCCGGGGTTCTCACCGACGCGCTTGCCTGGTCCGGCACGTTCCACGGGATCGGGGCGCGGTTGCTGCGGATCTATGCCGAACAAATTGGTCTGAACGTGGATTTTACCATTCATGATCGCGAGGACAGTGCGGACCTGATGAACCTTGCCCGTCACGAGCTTGGATTTTCCAAGACCGAAATCCGCTTTCCAACTAAGGGGACCTGCCTGTCGATCTATTCGCGTGCGGTCAATTCGCAGACGCCATTGAACGAGATCCTGCGCCAGCACTATCCTTGGGTGGCAACCTGGGAAGAGCAGCTGAAACAACTATTTGCCGCTTACGTCGAGGCCAAGCAGGTCCAGAACGTGCTCGATTACGACGATCTTCTGCTTTACTGGGCCCAGATGGTCAGCGATCCCGATCTTGCCGATGATATCGGCAATCGCTTTGACCATGTGATGGTTGACGAATACCAGGATACCAACAGGCTACAGGCCTCGGTGCTGATGGCGCTCAAACCCGGCGGTGGCGGTTTGACGGTCGTCGGCGATGATGCGCAGTCGATCTATTCGTTTCGCGCGGCGACGATCCGCAACATCCTCGATTTCCCATCATCCTTCAGCCCGGCCGCCGATATCATCACGCTCGACCGTAATTACCGCTCGACCCAGCCGATCCTGGCTGCGGCAAACGGCGTCATCGATCTTGCCCGCGAGCGCTTCACCAAGAACCTGTGGACCGAGCGGCAATCGCTGGAGCCGCCGAAGCTCGTCACCGTCAAGGATGAAACGGAGCAGGCAAACTTCATCGCCGACCAAGTGCTCGCCAATCGCGAGAGCGGCATCACGCTGAAGCAACAGGCCGTGCTGTTCCGCACGTCCAGTCACAGCGGTCCGCTCGAGGTCGAACTCACCCGCCGCAACATTCCCTTCGTCAAGTTCGGCGGCCTAAAATTTCTCGACAGCGCCCATGTCAAGGACATGCTGGCGGTGCTGCGGTTCGCCCAGAACCCCCGCGACCGCGTTGCCGGCTTCCGGCTGCTGCAGATGTTGCCGGGCATTGGGCCGAAGACGGCCGGCAACATTCTTGAGACGATGGCAGCCGACCCGGAGCCGCTGCTGGCCCTTGCCGAAATCCCGTCACCGCCCAAGACCGGCGAGGATTGGACATCCTTCGTCCAGTTGCTCGCTAATCTGCGCAAGACCGAATATGGCTGGCCTTCGGATATCGGGCAAGCACGCATTTGGTATGAGCCGTATCTCGATCGGATCCATGAGGATGCTGACACCCGCAAGGCTGATCTGCTGCAACTCGAGCAGATCGCTAGCGGCTATCCCTCGCGCGAGCGCTTCCTGACAGAACTAACGCTTGATCCGCCTGATGCCACCAGCGATCAGGCCGGTGTGCCGCTGCTCGACGAGGACTATCTGATCCTGTCGACCATTCATTCGGCAAAAGGTCAGGAATGGCGGGCGGTCTTCATGCTCAATGTGGTGGATGGTTGCATTCCCTCAGATTTGGGAACTGGGACCAGCCAAGAACTCGAAGAAGAGCGCCGGCTGCTTTACGTCGCCATGACACGCGCCAGGGACAGCTTGGCGCTGGTCACACCGCAGCGGTTTTTTACCCACGGGCAGAACGCTCAAGGGGATCGGCACGTTTATGCGGCGAGGACGCGGTTCATTCCTACCACGCTGCTGCAATTTTTCGAGACCACAACCTGGCTGAAGGTCTCGGCAGCAGCTTCCGAGCGAAGTGCTGAGCAGATCCGTATCGATGTCGGCGCCCGTATGCGAGCCATGTGGAAATAGGAGAGGATCGATGTGCAAAATCTACGATGTGACCACCACCCGTGCCGGTTCTCCAGTTCAAAAAGGCCCTTGGAGATCTCGCCGGCTGGAACAAAGCGAGCTTCGATATTTACCCGGTCTATCAGGCAACAATTATCCGCATCGCAGAGGATGGTCAGCGGGAGATTGCACAGGCCACCTGGGGCATGCCGTCAACGCCTGCCTTTGTGAAGAATTACGGGCGTCACCGCGTTTTTGACCACTTCGCTAAACGAGATCTTCTCTCCCCTCCATCAGGTGGCCATCTTCGTCGCAAGAATGGCGCACCGCATGATGATAACCAACTACGGTCAACCCCTTCGATCCTATTGGCCGAGATCGGTTATTCAAGCCGGGCGGTGACGAGTGCAACAATGGCCACCCAAACCCCACGTCTAATTTCAAAGCGTTCAATACGCTGGATTGCACCAGCAAATTGACCATGGAACTATCTTAGCAATTTTGGGTTCAGCAGCCATCACAAGTCTATTTCGCGGAGCAGAAAATCATCGAAACACTTCCAAAAATGGAAGAAGCAGCGACGAGCGTCCAGCTCAAGGACGCCTTTACCAAGCATCTGGCCGAAACCGAGGTTCATGTTGCGCGCCCCGAACAGGTGTTCGAGATCATCGGCGAGAAGCCCGAGGCCAAGACCTGCGACGCCATTCTCGGGATCACAGACGGGGGTGCCGACATCATGGAAGAATACGAAGGGTCCCCTGCCCTCGACGCCGGACTTCTGGCGGCAGCGCAGGCGGCAGAGCATTACGAGATGTCGCGCTACGGCACCCTTCGCACATGGGCTTCGGAACTCGGACTGACCGATGCCGCCGGGCTGCTTCAGCCCACACTCGACGAAGAGCAGGCGACAGACCTGGCTTTGACGTCGATTGCGACAACCGTCGTCAATCAGAAGGCTGAAGGCTGAACAATTAAGTCTGGATCCGGGGCAGACCTGCGGATCCAGCAAATCAGGACGGTCGAGGAGCCATACCATGTCGAACGCAACCAACGATCAGAAGCACGTCGGTCCTACCGATGCGACCAGCCCGACGGAGTTCGGACAATCTGTCGAGAGCAAAGCGCAGAGGGACGACGCCGTCACGACGGGTGGCTTTGAGCGTGAGCGACTGAATGTCTATCGGCTCGAGCCGATTGCCGAGCCAAACGACCCACGATGGGACAATTCTCCCCACCAGGGAGTGGTTGTTGTCGCCGCACGCACTTCAGGAGATGCCCGTATCGTTGCTGCAGAGCGCGAACTTGATTTCATGGAAATCGACGCCGCCCCGGCCGAAGATGTTACGACCAGCAATGCCAGCGCGTTTCGTTCGGAAAAGCTCTATACCGTCATTGAAATCGATCGCGCTCGGTTGGACCTCACACGCGGCGTGCTCGAAGGCGAGATTTCGGTAGCGACGATTAAGCCCGTTCAGCTCTAAGAATGCCGGCCGCAGGTAACCGACTATCGATACGGCGATCAAATCACAGCCGACTTTTTTCTACCGCCGTGACGGATGATCTTTACAGCTTGCTCAACAGCCTGCCGTTACGCTGAAGCAGCGACAGCCGAAATTTCACCGAGTTGGATCACTAATCGGAACATGTGCACAACCAGTGAGTTAGAGCAAATCCAACTGGCCGCCTTCTTAAGGAGCAATCCGGTGACTACCAAGTGAATGCGTTACTTCCTGCCTCGAATCGAAAGCGACCTCGTGGCGATCGGGTCAATGCCCCAGACCATCGAGAATGTGAAGGCTCTACTGGAGGCCAACGACGTGGCCATCGAACGTGGATTGGGGGCGCTTCACAAATCAGGAAGCCTCAAACTCATCGAAGTCACGGACGATGGCGTAGTGGAAAGAATCCTGCAGGCAAAAATGGCTAAATTAGCGAGATGAGGTACATAGTGACCGATAACCCGAAAAATTCTCCCGCAGTCAAATCTCTTCAACAAGAACGGGCGCGACAGCAGGAGCAAGCCGCCAAGGGGGAGCTCGACACGGGTCTGGAAGATACATTTCCAGCATCTGACCCGGTTTCCATGACGTCGACGTCTATCCCCTCTGGCCGTACTGACGCGGAAAAGGCAGAGAGAGTCAGCGTCAAACCGGATCCAACCGCCTTGGTGACCGAGATTGTCGAGGACACGAAAACACTTTTCGGCGACTTCCGCAAGGTTGTCAGCGAACGACCCCTGGCAACTGCGGCAATTGTGGTAGCAGTGGGATATCTATGGGGCACTACACGTTGAAGGCATAGGCCCTGGGCGTGTTGATCTCGCAATTCTCTGCGGTGAAATATCACCAATCGCTTCAGGGAGTTCCAAGATGTGGCCACGTGACAAAGCCGCTCCATAAGTCAGGTCATTGGGATAGGTCGTCTCTACACGGCCGTTATACGTGGTGTGTCATCGAGGAGATCCGTCGGCAACGGAAAGCGCCCAGACTATCAACGACACCATGCGCAAGATGGAAGTCGACATCGACGATCAGCCTGAGGCCAAACGGCAGGACGGGCTGAACCAGAGCCAAGCTTCAAGCGCAAATGGATCGTGATCAATTGATGAATTCACCGGCGGCCTGTTTAAAGGCGCAGCCCGCTCCATAAAAAAGAGGACCCGACACAATGCCTCCAATGCAATCAATCCACCGCCCAGACGGCGATCCGACACTGGATAATGCTGTCGAAGCCATTCGGCCATCGTTTGACGATCTCGTTTCACTCGCCAACGTCCGCGTCGAGGCTGCGGCTGGGCCAGACATGCCGGAAGTATTTGTTGCGCTCGCTCGCAGGGCGGAAAGCATGGGGTGGACGTTGGACGTCGCAGAAGAGGCAATCCGTAAATTAGCGCATGAGCTTCTCGGCGCACGCGGTGCATTTCTCGATTAAACTTGGATCGACGTTTTGGAGGACGGTTGCCAGTCTATTTCTTCCCTGTAAAACATGAGGAAAGTCTGGATGAAGGTCTTAGCAGCAGCTCATGTCGCAAGACGCATTGGGTCGGTCGTCATGGTGAGTTGTGTTTCGCTAGGAGTTTCAAGGTCCGCGCGTCCGCATTCCCGTCAAAATAGCGCTCGATCGCTGTCCGGAACGGTTGTGGGTCGTTGGCCGTCTCCTGAAACAGCGTCATCGACGAATGTAATTTTAGATCGTCGGGAGAGCCGAAAATCTCGTTGGCTGTGCGATTGTGCACGGTGTTAATCGTGGTGGTGCACTTGAGAATACGATCACCGAGCAATGGGTGGGCAAGGTAAGCATGGGCCTCGTCGAGCCCGGAAATTGCAAACCGGTGCGCAGTTGGAGAGTGGCCGAGGCCAGCAAGCTGGGGGAAGATGAAACACATCCAGTGGCTTCGTTTACGGCCCTGCTTCAGCTCTCCAAGCGCAGTGTCATACACGGGACCCTGCGCCTCGATGAAGCGTAAGAGGTTATAGGGGTCGCTCATATGATGCACTCCAATTCAGGAAAGCCGTGCTTCGGTCCGTCTCCAGATTTAACTATGTCTGATTTGAAAACTAAAGGCGCCTTAACTTCTGAAGCGATCACGGAATCGGGGAACGTTTCAGCGAATTCGGCTCGTTTGTATGATTTGAAAGCGGTCATCTCGAAAATACACTCTCGGCTACGTTGGCTGGCGCGAAAATCGCCGGATCTCGTAGTGGGCGGCCTCGTTCTAACGATGACGAACACCGCGGAGGACGAGTTTTCGTTTTGACTCCATAAACTGTTGCCCAGGCACCGGGAACAACGACGGTGATTGGAACGTTTGCTGAAATTCAGGAGATCATTATGACTGACAACCCGAAAACCGACACATCGTCCAACACGCAGAAAGACCCGGATGAGTGGGTCAGCGGAAATGAGCCGATGACCGGTGCACAGCGCTCATATCTGAAAACTCTATCAGAGCAGGCCCACCAGCCTGAGGTTTACGCCGATGACTTAAGCAAGGCTGAAGCTTCCAAACGCATTGACGAGTTCAAAAAATCGCTCGAATTGGAATGATGTGCTGCCGTTCACTAATGAGATGAGCTTCTGACACTGCGGCACGATCGACATCGAAAAATTCGTGCCGCGTGGCAGCATCGAATTGATCTATATCGGAACATCGTGCTACCTCACCGCAAACGACAAAATCGGCGA
The DNA here is from genome assembly GCF_001426685.1 of Rhizobium sp. Root483D2. Lineage (GTDB taxonomy): Bacteria > Pseudomonadota > Alphaproteobacteria > Rhizobiales > Rhizobiaceae > Pararhizobium > Pararhizobium qamdonense. The sequence continues at coordinate 56,496 of NZ_LMFB01000032.1, forward strand.
CAAAGCTTTCGCTTTGAGCCGCAGACCCGTCGGCTTGTCACTTAGTCGTTAACGCTACTAAGGGCTGCCATCTTGGCATGCTGCTCGGCAAGAATATTGGCTGGTGTCACGTTCGCCATCACCGATTGGAGCTTGGTCTTCCAGCCTGCCACGACGTAACCCTCGTCGTTCATAAGAGCTTTGAACCCGGCCTTCGCGACGTCAGCCGGATCGTCCTCTGCTTGGCCGACCTCCGTATCGAGCATGTCGGCGCGCTCGAAAAACTTGGTCTGTGTCGGACCTGGCATGAGGCATGTGACCGTGACGCCTGTGTCCTTGAGTTCGTAACGGAGGGCGAACGAGAACGAATTCAAAAACGCCTTCGTACCGTTGTAGATGGCTTGGTAGATCCCGGGAATAAACCCTGCGATCGATCCTGTGACCAGGATTTTGCCATGGCCCCGCGACCGCATCTGATTTGCGATCGTATGAATGAGCGATACCGTGCCGATCACGTTGGTGTTGACGACATATAGGGCTTCATCGAGATCCTGATCGAGGAACCCCTTTCCGAGCCCCCGTCCCGCGTTGGCAAGCAAGAGGTCGACGGGTTGGCCATTATCGGCGACGAACCGTGCGAAGTCCCTCGCGCCCTCCGTGGTGGAAAGATCGACCCGCATTGCGTCAACGGTCACGCCAATCGACCGCAGGATATCGGCCGCCACATCGATCTGGTCTTCGTCCGCGGCGATGATGAGGTCATAGCCCTCGCCAGCCGCTATTTTGGCCAGTTCGAGACCGATTCCAGACGACGCACCGGTGACCACCGCGAGTTTGTTGGAAGCTTCTGGCATGTCGTCGCTCTTGTTATGGTTTAAGAACGACTTTCACGCAGCGGTCCTTCTTTTCGAGGAAAGTCTTGTAGAGTTCTGGGCCGTCTTCCAGGCTTCCCGTATGGGTGATGATGAAGGAGGGATCGATCTCGCCCTTCTGGATACGCTCCATCAACAGTGGCAGGTAATGCTGGACCGGGGTCTGGGCCATCTTGAAGGTCAGGCCACGATTGATCGCGGAACCCATCGGAATTTTGTCCAGAAAACCGCCGTAGACGCCGACGATGGAAACCGTGCCGAAATTCCGGCAGCAATGAATGGCTTGCCTGAGAACGTGCGGTCGGTCAGTGCCCATGAATGTCGCGACCTTGATGCGGTCGAGCCGCGCGTCCCAGCTTGCAGAAGGATCGGATTCCGTGCCGACGGCGTCGATGCAGGCATCTGCCCCGCGACCGTTGGTCAGTTCCATGATCCTGTCGTAGATATCCTTATCCATGTAATCGAGAGTGATCGCGCCGGATTTCTCGGCAAGCGCAAGGCGTTCGGGAACCGTATCGATGGCGATCACGCGTTCCGCGCCAAGGATGAAAGCCGACTTGATCGCCATCTGGCCCACAGGACCGCATCCCCAGATGGCGATTGTGTCACCAGGCTGGATGTTGCAGAAATCGGCGGCCATGTAGCCTGTCGGGAAAATGTCCGAAAGAAACAATACCTGCTCGTCGGACAGGCCGTCTGGTACCTTGATCGGGCCGACATCAGCGTAAGGGACACGGAGGTACTCGGCCTGGCCGCCGCTGTAGCCACCGAGCAGATGTGTGTAGCCAAACAGGCCCGCAGGCGAGTTGCCCCACATTTTCTTGACCTTTTCAGGCTTTGGATTGGACCGCTCGCAACCTGAGAAGTAGCCGCGTTTGCAGAAGAAGCATTCGCCGCAGGCGATGGTGAATGGAACGACCACCCGGTCGCCGACCCTGAGCTTCTTGTTGTCCCTGCCGACCTCGACGACCTCCCCCATGGTCTCGTGGCCCATAATGTCGCCACTGTGCATGTCCGGCATCACGCCGTTGTAGAGGTGCAGGTCCGATCCGCAGATAGCGCAGGCCGTTACCTTGATGATGGCATCGCGTCCGTCCTCGATCACCGGGTCAGGAACGCTATCGCAGCGGATGTCGTGCTTGCCGTGCCAGGTCAGTGCTTTCATCGGGTGCTCCTCAAACTCTAAAAAAGAAAAGACTGCTTGAACCGCTAGCTCTCGGTGTTGCGAACTCCATGTTCGGCTCGATCACGCGAGGGACCGAATCAAGATTACGGCTGCTCGGCAATCAGCATCTTCACGTGTCCGAGGTGGGTCTCCAGGCTGGGAAGTGTTTCCTTGGCAAAGCCGACCAAGGACTGGTCGTCCCCTGAACCGGCATAGGTCCGGAACAGACCGACCGCCTCCATATGAGCCTGCGCCTGAATGTCGAGATAGAGCATGTCAAAGTCTTTTCCCCTCGCCGCCTGAAGCTGGTCGAGCATCTTCTGGTGCTTAGGTGCGAGCTTCACAGGCTCGGCAGGCGCACTATCCTTGGCTTCGAGCGTCGCTTTGAGCTTGTCACCAGCTTTCCGGTGATCGGCAATGATCATGTCGGCCGCCGATTTGATTCCGGCTTGATCGGCGTTCTGTTTGGCAAGCTCGCTGGAGCGGATCTCGAACTCGTTAGCGCTCGTAACGGTCTTGACGAAGGTCGGCTTGTCCATAGCCATCATCGGAGCGGCGTCTCCGGCGGGCTTCGGTTTCATCTCCTGCGCCATCAGGGGCTGGACGGTAAGCGCCACGGAAAACGCTACAACGGAGAGGTTTGAAAATTTCATCGATGCGCTCCTTGGCGGGTGATCACTTGCTTTTGGCGAAGGCTTTGGCGAGATCGGCATTGGCGGCGTCGACAGCCATTTTGGCCGTGTCGAGTACCTTGGCCATGCCGAAGAATTCATGCGTGACGCCATCGACGTTGATGAGGTTCACCGCCACGCCCGCTGCCTTCATCTTGTCGGCATAGGCCTGGCCCTCGGAACGCAAGGGGTCGATCTGTGCTGTGACCACGGTTGCACCCGGTAGCCCGCTCAGATCACTTCTGCCGACGAGGTTGATCCTTGGGTCCGATGTCTGTTTCTTGGATTTGAAGACATTCGCCACGAACCATTCCATGTCCGCTTTGCCCAGTGGCGCGGCGTTGGCGTTTTCCTGGTAGGATGGCGTGTTCATGTCGTTGCCGGCAATCGGATACACCAGAAGCTGGTGAACCGGCATGGTCGTTTTCTTCTCTTTCGCTATCAGCGCCACGTTGGCCGCAAGATTGGCACCAGCGCTCTCGCCCGCAACCGCGATCCGGCTTGCGTCACCGTTCAGTGTGTGAATGTTTTCGACAGTCCATGTATAGGCCGCCCATGCATCGTCGTGCTGCGCCGGGAACTTGCTTTCCGGCGCATGGTGATAGTCGGCCGATACTACGATTGCCTTGGCGCCAAGCGCAAGAGCACGTGGCGTCGCGTCATAGGTGTTGATGTCTGCGACCACCCAGCCGCCGCCGTGGAAATAGAGCACGACCGGGAAAGGTCCCTTACCTTCCGGGATATAGACCCGTGCCGGCAGCGCTCCGGCGGCAGTGGGAATAGCGATATCTTTGGTCGCCACCTTCGCCTCGGGCAAAGGCGAGATCTTCTTGTCACGCTGCACGGTGCGCGCAGCATCGGCAGCGCTCGCTTGCGTGCGGGCGTCCGGGACACTCAAAGTGTGCAGCGGCTTGGCATCGAGGGCCTTCATGGCATCGAGCACAACCTGCATCTGCGGATCTGGCTGAGCTTGTTGAGCTTGGACACCTGCTACAGAAGACAGGAGAACAACGGCGAGGCCCGCGGCCCGAAGTTTCGTCTTGATCTTGAGCATGGGTTTTCCTTGCAAAGGCATGATTGGGGAGGAGCCGGTTACTGCTTCGGCGACTCGATCTTTTGCTGATAGAGGCCAACCAGCTCGCCCTTGGCAATCACATGCCCGGAAGCGGCAGCGAGAAACGCATCACGGTCGGACGTTGGTGGGATGTCCAGCATCTGGTCCAATGCCAGGATCTGGAAATGATAATGGTGCGCGGGATCCCCTACCGGAGGCTTCGGTCCGAAATATCCATGGGTCCCGGAGCTGTTGCGACCCTGCAGGACGCCTTCGGGCTCGACAAGACGCAACTGCTCCTGGAGACCCTCTGGAAGGCTGGTCACAGTCCCGGGGATATTCCACGCGACCCAGTGCACGAACGGCTTGATCGGCTTGGAGTCCGGATCTTCCATGACAATCGCGTAGGACACGGCGCCCGGGACCGCGTTCCAGCGCAATGCTGGCGATACACCGTCAGCATATTCGCTTTGCTTCATGGGAATGGCGCCGTTCGTAGCAAAGTCGCTCGACGATACATTGAGGGCACGCTTGGCATCCGTCTCAGGCCGATCCTTGGCAAGCGGGACACCGACGCCCCTTGCAGCCTGCGCTTCCATGACGCCTGCAGGCGCCGCCTTCTGCTCCGTCACCTTCTGGGCGGTCCCTGTATAAGCGACGCGATAGATCACGCCATTTGTATCATCCGCCATCAGCAGTGATCCGTCCTTGGCGACAGCAAGGCCGACCGGACGGGCAAAATGCGTCTTGCCGCCATCGGTCAGGAAACCGGTGAGAAACGGCTCGATCGATTTCGGCTGACCGTTTTCGAAACGGATACGAACAATTTCGTAACCTGACGCCGGATTGCGGTTCCAGGAGCCGCGCATCGTGGCAAAGGCGTCGCCTGCATATTCGGCAGGGAATGACGTACCGCTATAGAAATTCATCTGCATGGGGGCGGCGTGCGCGGTGTAACCCAGCACCATCGGCACGCTCTGGTCACGCCACTGCTGCTTCGTCAGTCCCCCGACAGGCGTTGACTGCGGATAAATATCACCCTTGCCATAGACATGTGGCCAGCCGTACTGCTTGCCCTGTTCGAGTTTGTTGAGCTCTTCCAGCTGTACTTCGTCGCCGAGAAGATCGATGCCATGATCGAGACCCCATAGTTCCCCAGTCTGGCGGTTCCAGTCGAACCCAATCGTGTTGCGCAGCCCGGATGCGAAGATCGTGCGACTTTTACCGTCGGGCGTGGCGCGCAGGACAGTGGCGTTCTCGGCATTGCTTTCGTTGCATGCATTGCAGGTCGAACCGACGCTGATATAGAGCATGCCGTCGGGACCAAATGCCATGACCCGGTTCGGATGCTGTCCAGAGTCCGGAAGGTCGCCGATGATCATCTCGAGCGGTCCGAGTGTACCGTCCTGCTTGATGTCAGCGACAAACACTTCTTTCACGGTGACGAGATAGAGCTTGTTGTCCTTGATCGCCAGACCATGAGCCTGGGCACGGGAGACGACCTGCATTGGTGCCTTGTCGGCCTTGCCGTCGCCGTCCTCATCCTTCAGCAACAGGACGTCGCCTTCCTCGCGGCGGCTGACATAGACGAAGCCTTGATCCGAGACGGCTATGATGCGGCTGTTGCCAAGTCCTTGCGCAAACGGCTCGACAGAAAACCCTTCCGGCACCTTCAGCTGACTAATCCGGTCGCTCGTCGCGGGCAGCTTATTCGGTTTGAAGACGTTGGTGGTGATCTGGACTTCCGTACCGTCGCCCTGTTGAGCCGAAGCTTGGGGGGACATTGACAATATAACCGCGATGGCAGCAGAGCCGAGAAGTCCAGTTTTCATAAAAATTGCCTCCGTTAACTAAAGCGCGAAACCTTCCCGCACATCATTTGTTCCAGTTCAGGCACTCAACGGAGGGCAATTTCTGAATCATGATCATGCACGTGATCCTCAGCCTACAGCCATCTCGATTGCGCTTACTCTTAGCCCGAATACTGAGTTCCTCAGCCAGCCAGCAAGGTGGGCAGTGTTGCGTGCGAGTATAGAGACCATCGCCTCGACTTCTTCTGGCGTCTCGTCGAGATCGACGAAATACCAAGAGCCCATTGCTTTGCCCACCTGATAAAGCGACCGCGTTGGCGTGATTTGTGAAGCCAACGTCATTGAGCGCCTGGAATAACTGAGCAGAGAAAAGTTCGGAACTTTCGTCTGCTTTTTCAACTTCGTGACTAGAAATCATGGAAGGGAGCAAGTCATGACAGACCGTGCAAGTTTAATCAAAGAACGAGCCTATTCACTGTGGGAAACTGAAGGAAGCCCGGACGGTCGCCATGAGGATCATTGGGCTCAGGCCGAACGCGAGATTGACAGGGCCAACACTGGATCTTATGCGACAGACACTCCACGCCCACCTGAAATGGATTTAGAACCGATTCCCATGTCCGACCAAGTCGGCTCTGGTGAAGGGAAAGCCGTACCGCCGGCGCGAACAGGCCAAACTGCAAACATAAAAGGTCCCGTAGAAGGCGCAGGTCCTGATAACCCGGTTCATCATACGGGTCAGCAGCCTCTCGATCCGCTGACAAAGTGAGCGGTTTCTTTGTTAAAATTGTTTGTTAGCATGTCAATGAATGAGCCCTGGACGGTAGATCTCCACTTGCATACCTCAGTCGGGGACTGCGGTGTTTGTTTGGCGTCACCTGAACGTTAAAGCACGACTTAAAAGAGGGAGTTTGCATTTCTGGCGGCCTTGATGGCTTCGGACGCGCCTACTCTGCCGAATGGATTCTCACACAGTGGCAAAGCATGCCCCAGTTAAGCGCGTGCAGATATGAGCTAGCGTGTCGCTGCGGGTCAGTGTTTTCGTCGGATTCGGCACGGGCTGTTCATCGGGAAGCCAATCGGGCTCAGGCGCCTTGACGGGCACCGATGGCGGATCTCCGATGACTGGTACTTGATCTGCGCCGGGAACCGGCATGACTGGGGGAATGCTCATACGGTGTTCTCCTGAGCTCTAACACTAGGAAACCGACCACGGCCCACGTGCGTCCCCTGAGGTGAGCAAGCCCCTACCAGTCGATGGCGGATTTAGATCGCTATGGAACCAAGTACTTGGCGCCGCGTTCTCTTTTCTGTCTACACAGGGAGGAACCCGTCATGAATCGCATCGTGTATATTGTTGGTTTGGTGGTCATCGTTATCGCAGTGCTCTCGTTCTTCGGCCTGCGTTGATCAACGGCAAAATCCGGCTATTTCATTCTCGCAGCTAAAGCTGCGGCATTTTTTTGACTGTGATTGCCGAAGGTAGTCTGTCGGTCAACTAGGCCGCGCACTCATAAATCGGGTTTGCAAATCGGTTTGATTTTGATTCATTGAAGCCTTG
>NZ_LMFB01000033.1 GCF_001426685.1 Rhizobium sp. Root483D2
AAGGCTTCAATGAATCAAAATCAAACCGATTTGCAAACCCGATTTATGAGTGCGCGGCCTAGCTGGCGTTCTCGTGGACATCCGCCATCGCTCGGGTTGATGATACGGCCCAGCAAAGCTTGAAAATCCCCATAAAGAGACGTCCTGGGCAGCCGGCTCCCGCACGAAACGCTCCCTCGCCAACGCTATGCAAAAGCTCCCCATCAACCGGCATTGCCAACTCAATCATTGGTTAGACAACAGGGATCTTCTGACACGATTTTACACCCAGGCTGTAAGATCCTCTCTCGATTTGCCAGCTTATCAATCGCGCCGTGCTCCGGCATTTTCTTCCCACGCCTCCCCCTGGAGGCAAGAAGAGCGACTTGGGCGCCTCGCGCTGCGGGAAAATGTCATGAGCACCGTTTCGGAAGCCACCAGCCGCCCAACGAACTTCGCGGGGTTTTGCCTGATCGGTGGAGCGTCTTTGGCCGCCTTGACCGAAGCCATCCCCGGGACAGTCCTCTCGTTCGCACGCCTCGACATGATGGGGAAGGTTGCAGCGACGGCCGACGAATTTGCCCGGATGGATTTTGGCTATACAACCGCGAAGCTCATTGGCTTCGTCATGACTGCATGGCTAGCCGGGCGTTTCACGCTGGCCTCATCCTTGGCGACAGCAACGATCACAATGACGGTCGCGTCGGGATTTGCAGCCGTCACGGAGGAATTGCATTCCCTCTTTGTGTTACGTCTTCTCCAGGGCATGGCGGGAGGTGTCATTCTGGTGAGCGCCCAGTCAATGCTCCTCAAGTCATATGCTTGGCGGCATCAACCGTTCGTCCAGAGTGTCTTCGCCGTCACCGCGGTGGTTGCCCCTGCAACGCTTGTTCCCTACCTCCACGGCTGGCTGCTCGACAGTCATTCCTGGGTGTGGATATTCCTGGGTGTCATCCCGATCGGCCTGACCGCGCTCGCTCTCCTGTTGCTGGGCCTTTCATTGGAGGGAGAGGCACCAAAGCCAATCCGGATGAACTGGCCATCGCTCGCTTGGTTCGCTGTCGCCGTGTCATCGCTGACCTACGTTTTAAACCAGGGCAATCGTTGGGACTGGTTTGAGGAGCCCACCATTGTCTTGTTCGCCGCAATCGGCATAGCCGCACTCGCCGTCGTTGTCGGCTGTCATTTCGTTGGCGATAAGAATCGTCGTCTTCTGGACTTCTCGGTGTTCATGAACGGCGGGTTCAGCTTCGGTTTTTTGGCAAGCTTCGCGGCCGGTTTTGCTCTCCTTGGCAGCAGTTACCTGATCCCGTCCTTCGCCATCTCGATACTGCGAATGACACCGATGGAGGCCGGCGCGCTCCTGCTGCCGAGCTCGGCCGCCTTCATCACTACACTCTTCTTCACGGCCTTCATCATCAATCGCGGCGCGCCCCCAGCGCTCACCATCCCCTTCGGCATCCTGGGCCTCATGCTGGCGATGTGGATGCTGTCCGGTTCAACCAGTGGCAGCGGTATCCCTGACATGTTGCCCGGTGTCCTGGTTCGTGGATGCGCGCTTGGATTTCTGTTTCTCTCAATCACCCTCATCACGATGTTTGGACTTAATGGATCGGCAGTCGTCACCGCCGTCGCCCTTTTCAACGCCGGTCGACAAACTGGGGGTCTCGGGGGCATTTCGTTCCTGCAAACATTCGTGGAAGATCAGACGGCCCAAAACCGCGCCGTGCTTGCCGCCTACATCACGCCAGGTCGTCCGGAAGTTATCGATCACCTGTCCGGCCTTGCACAGTATTTCTCGACCCACGGCCTGGAACACGGGGCGCACAAGGCATCTGCGCTTCTGATGGGCAAGTCCGTCGCGTTGCAGTCGACGACGATCGCCTTCAACTCCGCCTTCTTTTCCGTGGCACTATTTTTCCTGGGCGCTGCACCGGTCCTGATCGTCTCGAAGATCATCATCGGAAAGGTGATCGCTAAGCGCCTTCGGGTTGCGGGCCAGATCGCGATGCCTTAGGCCATCCACTTTCGATGTTCGAAGAAGCGTTCAACGAGAAGTTCGATAAAGAGCCTTACTTTGGTCGGAAGTTGCCTTCGTTCCGGAAACAGAGCATCGATGGAAAATTCGACGCCCCGGTAATTGGGCATATTTGATATAAGCCGGCCGGCCTTCAGATCATCGAAGACCAGGAAGCTCGGTGCAAGGAATACGCCGTGTCCGTCGATTGCCAATTCCCTGAGAGTTTGCGGGCTGTTCGAAACGAAGTTGCCCTCAATCTTGACCTCTTCCTTGACACCCGCGCTGTTCTCAAAGTGCCAGGACGTTCCGTAGGCATAGTGCGAGTATTGCAAGCAATTATGGCTTGCAAGATCACTTGGTTGTTCCGGCGCCGGATGTGATTTGAGGTAGTCGGGAGAGCAGACAACAAAGTGTCGCCATGGCGTTAGTTTGCGGGCGATAAGGCGGGAATCCCTCAACGTCGTCCTGATGACGAGGTCATAGCCCTCCTCGATCATATCGATCATCCGCTCGCCAATATCCAGCTCGATAACCACCGAAGAATATTGCTGCATGTACTCGCTCATGAGTGGGACGAGAAACGGGGCGATGGCAGTGCTTGTGTATATTTTAAGCTTTCCCCGGGGTGTTGATACCAACGCGCCGGCGAACTGATCTGCTTCGTCGAGATCAGCAAGGATCTGCAAGGAGCGGTCATAGTAGAATTTGCCGGTTTCGGTGAGGTTGACCCTTCGCGTCGTCCTGTTCAGCAATCGGACGCCGAGGCGATCTTCCAGAGATTGAACGTGGTTGGCCACCATGCTTGTTGACATGTTCATGCGCCTTGCGGCTGCAGAAAATCCCCCGCATTCAACGACTTGTCCAAAGACTGCCAAGCTTGTCAGCCGATCCATGCTTTCCTCCGATTATGCACTCAGGCTTTACGATCCTTACACAATCTCTGAGATTATCAAATCATACGTTAAGGTGCATTTCCCTTCTCCCAGAAACACTAATCCACGTCGGGCAGCAACGAAGTATATGAAAATGGCGGAGTGAGACCCTAACCATATGTCGGAGATCGTCGAAACACGTTCCGTCAAGAACGGAACTGTGGGTTTGCGCATCGGTTTCGGTAGGTGCAAAAGGCAAGCAAGTTGTCAGGAGCGGCGCGATCGCCATTCTTTAGCTTGCGAAGCCGCCGACTACGGGTACCAATTCCGGACGTTCAGCCGCTTTCCCGAGATGACCGACAACGGCCTATTGGAAAGCCGATTGTACCGCCATTGCCTCAAATTTTTCCGGCTCTTTCAAGGAAGGAGACGGAGGGTCCTATTCTGCCGCGCATCGACGACCCAGTTTTTCAGGCGATACTGTCGCATCCCAAGGCGGACGTTAAGACGGGCAGAACCGCGATCGCAATATCGACTCCCCGATTAAGCTTCCTTTGCCAAGAAACGGCCGCAATGAAGCAGCCAGTCACGCTAGCAACAGAGCCCACTCCAAGAGTTCACCCTGTACACCTTAAAGGCGGAACCCGACAGTCCGCAACCGCTCGCGCCAGGAGACCTATACGTAGGTATGGATTGCGACGACAAGCACTGCGAGAAAGACTGCGTTCGATATCGTTTCTGGAGAAAACTTCGCTCATATCTTCCTACCCCTCTCACCAGAGTGGCTGATAGATCAGCGCCCCAAAGTCAACATTCGTCTTCGGAACGAAACAGAGACCCAAACCGAGAAGACCCGATGAAACCCCCACTACCGTTCAAGCAGAGCCGGAGGCATTTCCTCGCTTCCGGCGTCGCGGCCATTTTCGTGGCCGTAGCGTCAACAGCTGGCGCCACCATCATCAAGGGCGTCGCGCCTTTCAAGCCGTTCGACTACAACCCGCCCGAAACTCTGGGTACGGGCGGATGGTATTTTTTCACACCGCAGGAGGCGCGGCTGATGGAAGCGCTGGTCGAGTGTCTCATCCCCGCCGACGAACTGAGCGTCAGCGGTCTGGATGCCGGATGTGCCGAATTCATTGACCGTCAGTTGGCCGGTTCCTACGGGACCTTCGAGCGTCTCTACATGCAGGGGCCATTCGTGGCCGGAACGCCCGAGCAAGGTGACCAATCGCCGCTGGTCCCGCAGCGACGCTATCGCCTCGGACTTGCTGCACTGGAAAGACACTGTCAGCAGACCCTCGGCAAGAGCTTTGTCGAACTGCCGGGCGAGCAGAAAGACCAAGTCATCACGTCGGTACAAAACGGTGAGATCGTTTTCAAAGACATCGACTCGAAAATGTTCTTCGCGATTTTGCTGCAAAACACGATGGAAGGCTTTTTCGCCGATCCGATCTACGGCGGCAACCGGGACATGGTTTCCTGGAAAATGCTCGGCTTCCCCGGCGCACGCTATGATTATCGCGACTATATCGACCGTCACAATGAAAAACTCGATCTGCCGCCACTGAGTATTTCCGGCCGCCCCGAATGGCACAAGAAAGGTTAGATGATGGCAAAGAGACTTCCTCCAACAGACGCTGTCATCATAGGGCTCGGGTGGGCAGGCGCCATCATCGCCAACGAACTGACCGATGAAGGCCTTCAGGTCGTCGCGCTCGAGCGTGGACCGTGGCGCGACACGGCCGCGGATTTCAACATTGCCACGGCTCCTGACGAACTCCGCTACTCACAGCGCCAGGACCTGATGTTGCGGACGGCGCAGAACACGATTACCATGCGCAACAATCCCGGACAGAAAGCCCTGCCTATGCGCAACTGGGGCTCGTTCCATCCGGGGAACGGCACCGGCGGCGCGGGCAACCACTGGGCCGGGATCACCTTCCGTTTCCAGCCCGAAGAGTTCCGGCTCAAGAGCCATTTGACCGAACGATACGGTTCTACGGCAATCCCCGAGCAGCTGACTTTGCAGGACTGGGGCACCGACTGGACCGAAATGGAGCCGTTCTACGATGCCTTCGACAAAGTGGCTGGAACCTCGGGCAAAGCTGGCAATCTCGAAAACAAGATCCAAGACGGCGGCAACCCCTACGAGGGGCCGCGCTCGAGCGAGTATCCGACCCGGCCGCTGAGGCAGCCGTACGGACCAACGCTCTTCGCCCAGGCGGCGCGCGATATGGGCTACAAGCCGTTTCCGGTGCCTTCGGCACTCATCTCCGAGCCTTACACAAACTCCCTCGGCGTAACGATGGGACCGTGCACATTCTGCGGTTTCTGCACGAACTACGGCTGCGCGAACTACTCTAAGGCAAGCGCGATCACCACGATCATTCCGGTTCTAGTGCGCAAGTCGAACTTTACCTGTCGAACCAACTCCGAGGTCTTGCGTATCCTCATGGACGCAAGTGGCAAACGGGCCACGGGCGTGGTTTTCGTAGACAGCTCCGGCGAAGAATGGGAGCAGCCGGCAGACATCGTAATCGTGACCGCCTTCACCTTCGAAAACGTTCGCCTCATGCTGCTATCAGGTGTCGGCGAGCCCTACGATCCGATCACCAATACAGGGACGACGGGCCGTAACTACGCCTACCAGACCGCCAACGGCGTGCAGCTTTTCTTCGATGACAAGAATTTCAATCCGTTTATCGGAGCGGGTGCAGTCGGCATGGGGATCGACGATTTCAACAACGACAACTTCGACCATTCCGGACTGGGTTTCATTGGTGGTGGGAGCATCCGCGTCACGCCGATCGGAGCTGCTCCCATCGGAAATCGCCCGACGCCGCCAGGGACCCCGACCTGGGGATCGGAATGGAAGAAGCAAACGGTGAAGAACTACCTGTCAACGATGTCGATCGGTTGTGAAGCGTCCAGCTACTCGATGCGAAACAACTATCTTTCGCTTGATCCGACTTATTGCGACAGGCTCGGGCGACCGCTTCTCCGCGTGACTTTCGATTTTCCCGAAAACGACCTCAAGATGGCTCAGTACTGTACCGACAAGGTCGGCGAGATCGCCAAAGCTATGAATCCGCGCCAGTACGTTAAAAACCCCTCTAAGGGTCACTGGAACGGAGGGCCATATCAATCCTCGCATGTCGTCGGTGGCTTCGTCATGGGCGCGAACCCCAAGACCAGTTCGGTGAATAAGTATCTCCAGAGTTGGGACGTATCGAACGTCTTCGTCGTGGGTGCATCGGCTTTCCCCCAAAACCCCGGCTACAACCCGACAGCCACAGTCGGAGCGCTAGCTTTCAAGGCGGCTGACGCAATCCGCACGTTGTATGTCAAAAATCCAGGCCCATTGGTGCAAGCATGAACAATCTCCTTCTCAAGTCAGTGGGGATACTCGCGTTCACGGCGACCGCGGCTGTCGCCCAGGCCCCGCGTGACGACTCCTTTGAAAAGGTTGCCCGCGGTCGCTATCTCGCGACCCTCGCCGACTGCAGCGCGTGCCACACGGCCGCCGGAGGCGCTCCCTTCGCTGGCGGCGTCGTCCTGCAGACGCCATTCGGCGATCTCGTCGGAGCCAACATAACGCCCGATCCAGATACCGGAATCGGCCGCTACACCGAGGAGGAGTTTCAACGCGTCATGTCGGAAGGTATCGGCAAGGGTGGTTATCACCTCTACGTGGCCATGCCTTTTACCGCTTATACCAAGGTCTCGAAGTCCGACAATTCCGCGATCTACGCCTATCTCCGGTCGGTCGAACCGGTCAGGAACAAGGTCGAGACCAACCAGCTGCCGTTTCCGTTTAACATCCGCGCGAGCCTTATTGGCTGGAATTTTCTCAATTTTTCAAAAGGCGAATTTGAGAAGAACCCGGACAGGTCGGCCGAATGGAACCGCGGAGCCTACATCGTAGAGGGGCTTGGCCATTGCGGCACATGCCATACGCCCAAGACCTCTTTGGGAGGCGACGAGAACGACAGGTTCCTGGAGGGAGCAACATTACAGAACTGGCATGCGCCGAACATTACCGCCGATCGACACAGGGGTATCGGCTCATGGTCCACGGACGAGATCGTCCAGTACTTGAAAACGGGAACGAATAGATTTGACACTGCCTCAGGTCCCATGGCGGAAGAAGTCGAAAACTCCAGCCAACACTGGAACGACGCTGACCTAAACGCCGTCGCCGTCTACCTGAAGGAAAGCAGGACGTCCGCAACGGAGGTGCCGGACGCGCTCGACGCGGACGACACTCGTATCGTGGCGGGCAAGAATATTTACGCTGACCGCTGTTCCGCCTGTCATACGCCGGACGGAAATGGCATTCCGCGCCTGTTCCCCAAGCTTTCCTCCGCACCGCTCGTAAACAGCGACGATCCGACTAGCCTAATCCGTGTAGTGTTGGCGGGCAGTAGGGCAGGCGGAACACAGGCTTCTCCGACCGGTCCTGCCATGCCTTCGTTTGCTTGGAACCTTTCAGACGACGACGTGGCAAACGTCCTGACCTACATTAGAAATAGGTGGGGCAACAGTGCCGTCCCAGTCGCGGCCAGCGAAGTCAAAGAGTTGAGAGAACAACTACAGGAATGACCGATCCACTATCCCGCTGCTTGTTTTCGCTGCCTATGTGTCGAACCGCCGAGCACCTCGGCCTAGGCAATCCTCTTCATATGGCTGACTCGACCGTCGACGGCAAAATCGCTGATCGTAAGAGATGGTCAGCAGCGGGGCAACGTCGACAACGCCATTATTGTTAGCGCCGTGCCGACCAAATGGTCCACAAGATCGCAGCGAGTCGTGGTGGTATAGCTATATGAGTTTAGCAATCGCCCCCCATTCTTCCTTGGCGTTGCGTCCGGCCCATTTTCGGGCTTCAACCGCCTGGCAGCGCAGGTTTCACAAAGTATGACCGACAACTGGTGGTGCTCGGGCATGCCTTCGCGAACTGAGTGTGCCGTCGTCTACCTCAGACATTGTGATTTCTTACGCGGTCTCGGCAGCAACCTAAACTTAAGTTAGGATTACCTACTCCAACGGCCGACGATAAGTTTGCCGAGAGCCGTCACCCCGAAACGCTCGAACCGGCTAAAGCCGGATAGTTAATTTTCAGCGCTTGTCCGTGCCCTTACGCATCGCGTACTGCAGCACGGGGCGTGAACGGCTTGCATTAAAAAACATAGGAGCGCCTCATGTCGCAGACAGAAGCAAAAACTCATACCCCAGGCCCGCCACAGGCTAAGATCCCCGCTGAAAGCGCCTTTCATCCCGGTAAGGCCGGGGCGGGCGAACTCGTTCCTTCGCGCTACGCGTTGAAAATCGGGGACATCGACGTCATGGTCGTCAGCGACGGTGTCTTGCCGCTGCCGACACAAATGATGGGGCACAATGCCGACCCTACCATTCGTGCAAACTGGATGGCGGACATGTTCTTGCCTCCGGATTCTTTTGACTGGCCACTGAACGCCGTTGTGGTTCGTAGCGGCGATCAGACAATCCTGCTTGACGCCGGCCTTGGTCTCGATCCAGATCTGCACCTGCCGCGCGCAGGCCAACTCGTCCAGCGCCTTGCGGCCGCAGACATTGACCTCGGATCGGTGACGGACATCGTGCTTACGCACCTGCACATGGATCACATCGGCGGACTGCTCGTCGAAGGCGTTAAGGAACGTCTTCGTTCTGACCTTAGAATCCACGCAGCAGCATCGGAGGTGGATTTCTGGAAGAACCCCGACTTCACCCACACCAAAATGCCGGAAGGGTTCCCGGCCGCGCTGCGGGCGACCGCCAAGCGTTTTCTGGAGGAATACGGAAACCACATCATTACGTTCGACGAGCGCTACGAGGTCGCTCCAGGCGTAATTGTACGCCGCACGGGTGGACATACGCCCGGACACGCAGTGATCCGCGTGGCTTCGGGAAATGAAGCACTGACGTTCGCCGGCGACGCCGTCTTCGCGGTCGGATTCGAACAGCCTGACTGGCACAACGGCTTCGAGCACGATCCGGAAGAAGCGGCGCGCGTCCGCATTGACCTTCTGCGTCAGCTCGCAGATACGCGCGAACTCCTTGTGGCAACCCATCTTCCGTTCCCGTCACTCGGACGGGTGGCTGTCGCGGGCGACGCCTTCCGTTGGGTTCCGGTGTTCTGGGACTACTGACACTTAGAGCATGACGCCTTGAGCGATCGTGTTGCTAGCGTTCGCCCGTCATTGAGCAACGATGCGGCGGTGGCCACACCATGCAGCAAAAGGCCCAAAGTAGCGAGGTCCGGAAGTCAACCGGACCTCGCACGAACTCTGTGCTTACAGCATCTCATCTTAGTGGAACGGTGTCACGTTCATCTCAGACCGCGAACTACCGCTTCATCTGTCACAGCAATCGCTCATTTATGTTCTGTTTGGACTGGCGAGCAGCGGAGATGCGGACTGCAATCGTGTTCGCCGAGTTCGACCCGCCACCGCCCCTAACGGAACATCGCTTGGTCCAATAAAAGTCAAATTGCGGAGTAGTCATTATGGCAGGCGAAATAGTCCCCGGCTGTAAAACCGTGTCCCACTCTCTCGCGCAGTTTGGACGTCGTGCATTTGTGGCTGGCGCCGCGGCGTCGGCACTTGGTGTTGCGGTCCCTAAGCGTCTGATGGCTGCGACAAACGGAGATGGAACTTTGTTCTCAGAGACGCCGAGTCAGATTCAGGCCGGGGTGCTGAATGTCGGCTACTACGCTGCCGGCTCCCAAACGGCGCCGGCCGTCTTTCTTCTGCATGGCTTCCCTTACGATGTGCATAGCTACGTCAATGTGGCTCCGATGCTGGTTCAAAGGGGTTTCCGCGTGATTGTGCCGCATCTTCGCGGGCACGGAACGACAGCTTTCCTTGAAACTTCTACAGTCCGGTCCGGTGAGCAGGCTGCGATCGGTAGAGATCTCGTCGACCTAATGGACGCCCTCAAGATAGACCAAGCAATCTTTGCTGGGTACGACTGGGGAGGCCGCGCTGCATGCGTGGCGGCTGCGCTTTGGCCGGAGCGTTGCCTTGGACTCGTCTCGGTCAACAGCTACCTTATCCAGAATATCGCGAAGGCGCTTGAACCTGCGCCGGCGAAAGTCGAACGCGGCTTCTGGTATCAGTTTTATCTGCAGACGGAGAGGGGGCGGCAAGGGCTAGAGCGCAATCGCTCAGACATCGCCCGCATCATGTGGCATGACAACTCTCCAACCTGGGAGTTCGACGAGGTGACGTTTCAGCGCAGTGCACGATCTTTCAACAACCCGGACTTCGTCGACGTTGTCGTCCATTCCTATCGCCATCGACTTGGCGGCGCACCAGGATATCCCGATTATATGAAGCTGGAAGCTCTGCTCGCATTGCAGCCACAGATCACCGTACCAACCGTGACTCTGGATGGGGACTCGGACGGGGTCGTCGCAGCCACTGACGGAAGTTCGACGTCGGCAAAATTCGTCAAGCGTGTGCACCACATTATTCGCGGTGTTGGGCATAATCTACCCCAAGAGGCACCCTACGCATTCGCGAACGCCATCGTTGAAGTAGGGGCAATGTAGGGATCTGCGCCGACCACACTTGGTCCCAAACCTACGTATAGTGTTATTGGAGGGCGCAATCAGGTATCTTCTAAGTGTCGATATCGCGATCCCCTCCCAGCGATACTGACCAAAACCTCGGTTCTCCGCCCCCTCCGCCGAGGACGTGGATGTCAAATCCACCAGTGGGCCGTCTTTCCTCGGAAGACGGCCCCTTTTTCGCATAACGTTTTGGAGGCAGTCAGGCGGAGCCGTTAACGCGCATCAACGTCCACCTCTATTCTTTGAAGCCAGTGGACCCGCTCACCAGTAACCGCAGCGCGGCTTCCAAGGCATGCGAACATTGCCTGAGATAGCATGTCAAAAAAACTAACGGCCGTGAATCTATTAGCACCTCATCCCTGCCTGTTGCGAAGGCGTTCCGCATAACCGGCACCGAGATGGCCGACGTTCACAGGGAAGATTTTCTGCAAGCCGTCGCCAAGTTCCTCCGCTGTCACCCAGCCTTTACTGGTTGCGTCGAGCTTCGCCCATTTACTTTCACTATAGGCGGTGTCGTGCGGTGTTCCATTCATTTCCGCTAGACGTGACTGCCCATCCATGAACTCGCTTTTGGTGACCTTTCCGTCCTTGTCGTTGTCTGCCCAGTCGAGTGCTTGTTTTGACATGCGGGCGTGGAAGTCTGCAATCAATTCCTGATCACTCCGGACGGCGGGAATCTTGGGCGCATTCACCTGAACTGCACCACCCATTTTCGCGTCAGCGATGGACGGCCCTTTTCGCGGCGAGGAAGCCAACAGGCTGTAGATGGAATTGTCAGATCCGACTCTCATTAATTTATCCTTTTCGTTGCGGGGATACCGGCCATAGGCTGGGCATAGGCGCTTGTGTCAAGCTTGCCGAATACGGCTATTTGGCTCTAATGTTGCAACTGCAACCAATTCCATTCGATTTAAGCGGAGTCGTCACCTGAGGCCGTCTTGAGAGCACCCGCCGCGCCTCATGACCACACAAACGACGGTCTATATGGCCGAGCCGCTTGATGGCATCCTGCCAAACCATTCAAATCCTATGGCAACGCATACGCAAAAATCCACTCTCATCCGGAACACAGTTGAATCGATGGCGGAGGTGTCCGCTAGAATCAAAATGCGGTACGTCGCGAACTGCCGTCGGACCGACCTCGAGTATGGGGATCGTTCAGCATCCGCTCTCGGGTTAGGGACGACTGTTCGTTGAGGCTGCAGCAGCACACAGTGAGGCGTGAAAACATCCTCTGCGGATCCAATCGCGTACCGCCGACGTCAATGGTTTCAGGTGCAGCGCAGACACTGTTAGCAGCTCGCTACCCGGCAAGCCATTTAACGGAAAACTGACGACGAAGTGCAATCTGCGGCTTGACGCGAGATGATCGCACCGGCGTTAAAATCTTTCAGGCCGTTGGCAGAGTGAACGAGAAGGTCGCACCGCTTGGGACGGATGGTTCAACCCACAAACTTCCTCCATGTGACTCGACAATCGAGCGGCAGATTGCAAGGCCCATCCCCATCCCCTGTTCTCCCTTTGTCGTAAAGAACGGTTCGAAAACGCGTTCCGGATATTCTACGCCCGGTCCGACATCGCTGACGTCCACCCGGACTGATTCTTCGAAGCGATAGGCAGTGAGGCTTAGCCGCTTTCCTTCAATGGGCAAATCCATAGCCTCAAGCCCATTCCTAATCAGATTGGTGAGCACCTGCTGAATCTGCACTCGGTCCACTGCCACGAGTGGAAGATGTGCGTTGATATCGATAGACATGACGGTGTGCCGTCGAGAGGCCTCCTCCGCAAGCAGATCACGTGCTTCAAGTATAAGCTCGGCCAATGCCGCGGTCTCGCGAGACTCGTCAGTACGCCTGAACAGCGCACGCACACGCTTTACCGTTTCTACCGCTGTTGCAGCGCTTCGGGTTACACGATCCAGTGCCACTTTTGCCCGTTCGAGGTTGGGTGGATCGCTGCTTAGCCAGCGCTCACACGCATCGGAGCTTGATACCAGCGCGGCAAGCGGTTGACCAACTTCATGTGCGATGGACGCCGAAAGTTCAGCCAGACTAGCCGCTTGGCTCGCGCGGGTGTATTTTTCATGGGCTCGCCGTAGTTGCTCTTGGGAGCGAACCTGATCCTCAATATCGAAGCACACGCCATTCCATTGGACGATGGTGCCGTCCTCCTTCCGCATTGCCGTAACACGCATCTCAACCCAACGAAATTGACCATCGAAACGGCGCATCCGGTGCTTGAATGCAAAGGACGTACCTGTCGTCAATGCAGTGAGGAAGGTCTGCTCTAGGGCAGGGCGCTCGTCGGGATGAACGATCGCGTCAAGTACGACCGTCAGCCGCTTTTTGCCCTCGACATCTCTTTGATCGACGTCGAACCCAAGAAAATCGCGAAACTGCTGGCTGAAGTAGATTGGCTCACCGTTCTCAGCAGTGCACCAGATGAGGGCCGGGACGGTCTCGATCAATTGGCGTAGAGAGCGCTCGCTTTCGCGGAGTGCACTTTCCGTTCGCTTGTACACATCAATGTCGATCGAGGTGCCATACCAGCCGGTGATGCGGCCAGAAGGATCGGTGGTAGGGCAGGCGGCGATCCTGTGCCATACATAAAGCCCCGTCGTTCTCAACATTCGATACTCGATATGCCAATGTTCGCCCGTTCTGAGGGAGTGCCGAAATGTCTCGGCCGCGCGCGGATAATCGTCCGGATGCACTCCCAAGCTCCAGCCATTGTCTCCACCCTCAATAAATCGCTTGTCGCTCAACGGTCGATTCAAATCATTGAGCGCCATGCCGATCGCTACCTGGCCAGACGGAGTGACGTAGGTGAACTGCGCTTCCGCGTTCAGCGCCCATGCTTTGCCGTACAAGCGTTCAATGACCTTGGCCGCCCGGATTGCTTCCGCAGTCTCTCCGACCGGTCCCATCTTCAGCCACCGCTCGTCTGGATCGGATACCATCGGATCGACGTTTACGCTGACCCCATAGCCTGGTTCGGCTTTCATCTCCGTCCAGCGATATTGTCCGTTGCTTTGACGCTGCCTGTATTTGAAAACCTGTGGGACGCCGGTCCAAAAAGCATACGCGGCAGCGTGTGACGCCGCCGCACGGTCTTCGGGGTGAACGATGCCGAGCGAGGGATGGACGTCTCGGTCTTCCCCCACCCCTGACGGTTTAGCTAGCGTAGGGCCGCTCGATTGAACCGCTTGCATGGCCTTGGCCCGGATCGCTTCGCAGACCAGAAACGATAAACCGAATAGGGCGACGGTGGACCACGTCAAAGACGCCTCTGCAGCATCTGGCTGAGCTCCCGCTATAATTAAAGAAACAACGAATCCAAAGCACAAGAAGGATCGAAAAATCTCTCTAAGGCGGTCATCAGAGACAACAAATGCGGCCACTAGCGGACACAGTAGTCCCAAGAGAGTGTGTGTGGACCACGCGACCGCCGTACCTGCAATTACGGCGGCGAAGGTGATGACGAACGGCGTCTGAAGTCTGGCAGCGATCCATCCGATCGCACCGGGAGCCTTTTTTGGCCCTGGCGGGTTCTTGCCTAGATGGATTTCTGACATAACAGACCTTCCCCAAAAGCTTCGCCATGCGGGCTAAAATAACGCATTTCCGTGGGATAGACCAACCCCACATTCGGTTTGGGTGAACCGAGAGGATGCCGCGCAGCACGAAAGCACGCTCCTGCGCCCGGGATTGCGGAGAGTTTGATTTGCTCCGGCCAGCGCCTTGACGACGCGGTGTTTGCCGGCTTTGACAAGGCCTTAGCCTTCACTTCACGTCATCCATATTCAGCGGCCGAGAATCGCCATCCCGACGCACATTATAATGGACGAGGAATACCTTATGTGCCGCTCAGGGGGCTAATGCGGCGACAGCCCAAGTCGTATTTCTCCGAAATCAGAACGGAGATAAATAGCAATGCGATTACTCGACGATAAAGTAACAATTATAACTGGAGGCAATAGCGGGATCGGCAAGGCAACTGCCAAGCGCTTTGCTAAGGAGGGGGCCCAAGTCGTCATCACTGGTCGTCGACAGGAGGTGCTCGACCTGGCGGTAAAAGAAATCGGACACGGTGCTGTCGGCGTCTGCGGCGACGTTGCAGCAAATGATTTTCACCAGCGTCTCGCTGATAGCGTCGGTAAGTGGTTTGGAGGCGTCGACGTATATTTCGCGAACGCCGGCATCATCAAGCTCGAGGCTTCAGCAGCGGTTTCCGAAATCGGATACGACGAGCATTTCGCCGTCAACACCCGAGGCGTTTTCTTCGGGGTCCAGGCCATCTCGCCCCTGATCCGTGACGGAGGGAACATCATCGTGACAAGCTCGCTGGCGGCTACCAAAATCTTACCCCAGCACACACTATATGCAGGATCAAAGGCCGCGATGGCAGCCTTCGCCCGCAATTGGGCGATTGAGTTCAAGGAACGACGCATCCGCGTCAACATCCTAAGCCCAGGACCGGTGGAGACAGAAATCCTGACGAAGCTCGGTATCGCCGAAGCAGATCGCCCAGGATTCGAAGCGCACATGGCTGACCTGATCCCGGCCGGAAGGATGGGGCGGCCAGAGGAGCTGGCGGAGGCCGCTCTGTTCCTGGCAGCGAAGGGTACCTTCGTTAATGGTGTCGAACTGGTTGTCGACGGCGGCATGTCGCTGACCTGAGTTGAAAAGGACGAAGGGGCCGACGCGGAACTTTGCGTCGGTCTTCTTTTATATTCGGTCCCCGGGTCGATTTGACCGACTGTGAGCGAATGTCAGTAATTTACAGGTCTGATGAGACTTCCGGTCCCGAGGCCCGCCTGGACGGCTGATATCCCGTCCGTTTCCTTCCTTGAGAATAGCAACTCCGCACGGGACGCCGCGATATATTAGTTCGGCCCTTACTTGCATCGCAAAAAATAACTTTGAATGATTGTCGGGTCGGTCTCCGATATGGAGCATGGCAAGTGACGGCCGTATGACGCCGGCAAAAATCCGATAGAAAAGGCAAAGCTGGCCCAGAGTGTTCTCCATACGCACGGTCGAACTCGTGGGGCCGGCATGGCTGCTGTCCGACCAGTGCAAACACCAGGCTGACAGGCGCTGCTCGATAAAGCCACCTACGCTCGTTCGCCGGCAGTCACATACTTATGTTTGGGTTGAATGGAGCCCCTGCGTGGAAGCAGAATAGATAGCCGCCGTCCGTGACGAAGTCGATTTCTCGACGGGTCGCTCCTGACGTTCGTCTGCAAGCGGCTAGGCCTTTTTTGTCAAGTGATCAAAAGGAATGCAAATGCGTAAGAGTGCCAAACTTCTCGCCGCTGCAGCGTTGTCTGCAGCGACGTCTCTCTCCGTCCATGCAGAGACAATTAAGCCGACAATTGTGCTTGTCCATGGCGCTTTTGCCGATTCCTCGAGCTGGAACCATGTCATCTCCCGCCTTGAAAAGGATGGGTACCCGGTGCTGGCCGTCGCCAATCCCCTGCGCGGCGTTACGAGCGATGGAGCCTACGTGGCCGGCATCCTGAGAGGCATAAAGACACCCGTCGTGCTCGTTGGACATTCCTACGGCGGCTCGGTGATCAGTGACGCAGCCACTTCTGCATCGAACGTGAAGGCACTCGTTTTTGTGGCGGCCTTTGCACCGGAGCCTGGGGAGTCCGCGGTCGCACTGTCCGGTAAAAACCCTGGCAGCACTCTCGGCCCGACACTTGCAGAGCCGGTTGCGCTACCTAGCGGGGCAAAAGATCTATATATCGACCAAAAGAAATTTCCGGAACAGTTTGCGGCCGACGTGCCACGTACCACCGCACGCCTGATGGCGGTAGCTCAGCGCCCTATCACTGACACCGCATTAGCGGAGCCAGCTCCAAAAGCGGCCTGGCAAACGATTCCGTCCTGGTTTGTATACGGTCAAGCTGACAAAAACATTCCGCCGGTTACTCTGAGGTGGATGGCGGAACGCGCCAAGTCCAAGAGAACTGTTGCGATCGATGGGGCGTCTCATGTCGTGATGATCTCTCATCCGGGCGAGGTTACCAAACTCATAGAAGAGGCTGCGACGGCAAAATGAGCCGAGATGTTCGGAGGCGGGCCTGGGTTCGCCTCCGACAAATGGTTCGTTACGTGACAGGTCAGACACCATGGTGGACGGCGACTGCAAGCCCATAGAACCTTCGTATAGGTGGGGGTGCGTATCGGCGGTGTTATATTGCGTCGCTGCGCATGCTCGTCTTGAGAAGCAGCTAGGAGCGAGACGTGCAGCCGACAGATCTACAGCATGACACCCACCTTCCGACGATCTCCATCGTCGACGATGATGCAGCGCTCCGACTGTCGTTGGTGGATTTGTTCGAGTCATTGGAAATACGCGCGATGCCTTATGGAAGCGGCGATGATTTCCTCTCGCGCGCGGACCTCGGAAAAGCGGGGTGCGTTCTTCTGGATATCCACATGCCAGGCATGAACGGCCTCGACATTCAAAAGCAACTCGCCGCCATCGAATGCATGCTGCCGATCGTCTTCATGACGGATGATGCGACGGTACCTATGAGCGTCCAGGCTATGAAGCGTGGTGCGAGCGATTTTCTTTTGAAACCTTTGGATCGCCCTGCACTTGTGGGTGCGACGGACCGCGCGATTCAGTTGAATGCAGCAAAGCGCGCCGCTGCAGTGGAACGCGAGATCACCATATCCGCGATACGGACGCTGACGCCTCGGGAACGCGAGGTCATGAGACATGTTGCGATGGGAAGGTTGAACAAGCAGATCGCCCACGAATTAGCAGTGAGCGAAATGATGATCAAAATCCATCGGAGCCGAATGATGAGAAAAATGCATGTCGGTTCGCTCGCCGAACTCGTCAAAAAACTGGACATGGCTTCCAAAGAATACGACGTATATCTGTAGATGATGCCGACGCTGGCAGGGGACAGCCGAGGTTTCCAGGAAAGAGTTCGCTCAAGCCCATGCCAGCAGAAAAGTATACGACCATAGCAATCGTCGACGACGACCGGCATCTCCGGGAGTCTCTGCAAGACCTTTTGGAGACGGAAGGCATCGAGAGTAGGCTTTACGAGTCGGCCGAAGAATTCTTGTCTCAAAAGGGTCACGAGGGCGTCGATTGCATCCTTGCAGACGTGCGAATGACCGGAATGTCCGGGATTGAGATGCTGCGCATTTTGCGATCGATGACGAAATGCCCGCCCGTTCTGATCATGACATCCTATGCAGATGACGGGATGCGTGCGACCGCGATGAGACACGGGGCCGAAGCATTCTTGGCGAAACCGATCGAGAGTAAACGACTGATTGAGTCCATAAGAACGGCAACGCACTGAAGCTTGTCACTATTTCCTCAACAGTTCGACCACCGAGCGAAGGTCCCGGTTCCCGCGCCCGGCCACGGCGCCGTCGCTCCCAATCTCGACCAACAGGAAGTCTTTATCGGCCTTCGCCAAAGCGGCTTGAACGTCCGCGAATTCCACCTCCGTATCGATCACGACCAAGTGGGCCTCGTCCGATACAACTGTACCAAACTGTAAGAGCGCATACTTGGCTTCGAAAAGCTCGGCATCCGGCACATAGGCCAAAAATTTAGGCATCGATACTCCTCGTTTTACGCAGCGGCTTAAACGATGGTTTGGGAAGTTCTCTCCCCATAGCGGTGGTAGTTTTCTCTTCGGATTAATCGAAGGAGACGAAAATGCAAGCGATCAAATATGGCATCTACGCCACGGTATGGTTCAACGTTCTGCTCGCTGGATGGCTTTCCATCCATATGCTCTATGACCCTGAAGGCTGGTACTACTTCGTACCGGGCGTCACCGATACCGGGTTCTTCAATCAGCATTTTATCCGGGATATCGGCATCATTCAGGGCTTCATTGCTGCGGCATTCACCATTGGCATATTTAGGCTGGAGCGGCGGCTCGAACTCTGGGCCGCGGCGACGCTCTGGCTTATAGCGCACGCAGCATTTCATCTTTGGGAGGTTGCGGTCGGAATCTGCTCAGCTTCGGTTCTGGTGCGAGATTTTCCGGCGGTCAGCCTTCCGGCACTTTTCGGACTTGCGTCGACGATTTGGGCCTGCTCGCAGTCACAAGCCATTGCAGCATCCCGCAGGACTGCCGCGATGCGCATTTGAAACGTGATAGCGGCCCCGGACCCTCTCGCGGTGTCCGGGTTCGCGCCCTTACTTACCCATAGACCGTGCGCGTCAGCCAGTCATGAAACGTTAGCTTTCCCGATACCACTCCTGGATTCGGCAGCAGGCCCTGTCGAGCAAGCGATACGCCGAAGTATAGTGAGGCTGGATCGATCGCGACCGGCCGGTTGTCTTCTGTCACCGTGAGCAGTTCCCTAGCGAGCTCAACGAGTTCGGTGGGCTCCGGTCCTCCTAACTCTACAATCGAGTTGCGTGGCTCTGCGGTGGCGATGTTCGCCATAAAGGTTGCTGCTTCGTCGGCGGCGATCGGCTGGAGCCGCAGGTCGGGCAGTCTTAGGTTGCCATCTAAGACGGAGGTATTCACAATTCCGCTGAAGAACTCGAAAAACTGTGTCGAACGCACGATAGTATGCGCCAGACCGGACGCCCGGACAAGATTCTCCTGTACGAGCTTCGCCCGGAAGTAGTCATTTTCGACAAGGTTGTCGGCGCCGACAACAGACAGTGCCAAGTAGTGGCGCACGCCGGCGGCTTTGGCGGAGGACAGCATTTGCTTTCCGGCCTGCTTGAAAAAGGCGAGCGCGTCGCCTTCGCCAAACGAGCCCGAATTTGTGACATCGATAACGACGTCAGCGCCTTCGAACGCAGCCTCAAGACCTTCGCCACTAAGAGCGTTCACACCGAGCTTGCTCGAAGCTTCGACGACGTCCTCGCCGCCCCGTTCTAGGGTACGGACAATTTTCGCCCCCATCATTCCGCTTGCGCCAACTACCACGATTTTCATCATTATGCTCCATGGAACGTAAAGCGTGCGATACTAGGCGTTTCCACTGGGGGGTCGATTAAACGAAGGCTTGGGTTGACCCAGATAGCACTTCCGACGAGATACGGCTCCTTTGGAGAAGCGGTTCAAACTCGGCATCGAGAGCCACAAATGCAGGTTGCCGTATAGGAAGGTTTGGGACGTCACCAGCGTCATCTACGAATAACTCGTCCTTATGAGCCGTATAACCGGTGATCATGAGGATGATGAACGCGGGGATCCATTCGGTTTCGTTCTTCGACCAACGAATTGGCAGTCCAGGGTCCGGCACATCCGGCGCATACTCGACGCCTTCGCCTAGCTAGCGTGGCTGAACCCCATCGACTGTCGATCATTGTGACAGCTTTGAGGAGACCCTAAACGAAGGTTTATGCTCTCTACGGGGTAAACCATGGTATAAGGTGACGGCAAATAGGTCATAACAATCCTGCGTGGTCCCATCCTCGGACGCGCACGATCAAAGGTGCCGCCAGTGCTAGCGGTTTTTTCGCTGCATCGGTGCACGTAGAGGGAGAACCATGCATAACGTCCAGGCAAAATTGGAAGCCCCGGTCGAGCCCATCGTGTACGTGGTTGATGACGACGAAGAGATGCGGGGCGCGCTGCTCGACCTCTTTATGGTCACCAAAAAGAGAGCGAGTGCTTTCTCAAACGGCGTTGAGTTTCTTCAGTTGGCCGATACGAGCGCTGCCGGCTGCGTTGTGGTCGATCTCCGGATGCCAGGCGGCACCGGACTGGATCTTCAGAACCAACTGATTTCGTTGGGAAGCAGGCTTCCGGTAATTTTCCTGACGGCATACGCGGATATACCGACAAGCGTTCGAGCCATGAAGGCGGGAGCGACCGATTTCATCACCAAGCCGTTTATCAATCAGGATCTGCTGGAGGCGGTGGACCATGCGATACTGCTGGATAGCGAACGTCGCAAAACCGATGCGGCGTTGAATCGCATAAAGACGCTCGCCAGTAGTTTGACGCCACGCGAGAAGGAAGTGATGTGGCAGGTCGTGAGCGGTCTTATGAACAAACAAGTGGCGTACGAGCTCGGAATTAGCGAGATGACTGTAAAGCTTCACCGCATGAGCGTGATGCGGAAAATGGAGAGCCGGTCACTCGCAGATCTGGTCCGCAAGGCCGAGCAGCTTCAGCGCAACTGGTCTGCCTAAAAACGTGCGATTTTCATCGCAGCCCCAAACCTTCGTTTATCTGTTCCCCATGCGACATTCGCTTAAAATTGAAGGACGCCGCCGATCGACGGTTGAGGTCCTATGGCTGTGCCGGTTCCGTGCCTGCCTGGTGGGTCCGTACGCCTTAGCTTTTCAATGTACGAACCTGCCATCGGAGCCATCGTAGCTGATACCCTAAAGGGTTGACGAACTCTTTGTTCAACCTGTCCCGTTTGCCGCGATGACAGGTTTGTATCAAGCGGGTCGGAATTCAATCGCGTCGGCCGCGCCGACATTAGAAAACCTAAGGAGCAAAACATGAAAATCGTCGTTATTGGTGGAACCGGTCTCATTGGTTCGAAATTGGTTAGGCGGCTCCAAGCAAAAGGCCACGACGTTATTGCTGCGTCGCCTGCGTCGGGCGTGAACACAATCACCGGTGAGGGCCTGGCGGAGGCGCTGTTGGGCGCTCAGGTCGTAGTCGACGTTGCAAATTCGCCGTCATTCGAAGATAAGGCCGTCATGGAGTTCTTCCAGACGTCGGGGCGCAATCTCCTGACTGCGGAAGTGGCAGCGGGGATCAAGCATCACGTAGCCCTATCCGTCGTCGGCACCGAGCGTCTTCAGGCCAGCGGCTACTTTCGGGCCAAGCTGGCTCAGGAGGCGCTCATCAAGGAATCTAACGTCCCCTACACGCTCGTTCACTCGACTCAGTTTTTTGAGTTTATGTTCGGCATCGCTCAGTCCGGCACTCAGGGCGATAAGGTTCACCTTTCTCCAGCGCTGATGCAGCCTATCGTCTCCGACGATGTCGCCGACGCACTCGCTGACCTCGTGGTCGGCGCGCCGACGAACGGCATCGTCGAGATAGCAGGTCCGGAGTCGATCCGGATCGCGGACGCCGTCACCAAATATCTTCGCCAGATCGGAGATAGCCGGGAGATCGTGGTCGATGGGAACACGCCTTACTTCGGAGCGGTTCTCGACGACAGGACTTTAATGCCGAGCGCCGGTGTCCGCGTTGGTACGACAGCATTTTCCGAATGGGTCAAAACCGCTACGCCGCCGCCGGCGCGATGATGGATTAATCGGCTCTAGGCTCTCCTGGGCCGACAAAAATCGAAGGCCGCGGTCAGCCGCGGCCTTTCGTTTTTTCGTTTTGCTCCATCGGCAAGTGCGTTTGCTTCGACCGCCAGGTTTATTAGTTCATCTGCGTGTCAAAAGAGGAGAGGGCGCGCGGCGAACCGGCGCCCTCCTGCTTCTTTACGCCTGGATGAATGCCAGGATGTCCGCGTTGATTACATCGGCATGGGTCGTTGCCATACCGTGTGGCAGACCCTTGTGGATTTTGAGGGTGGCGTTCTTGAGAAGTTTGGCCGTCAGCGGCGCCGAATCAGAGACTGGAACGACTTGGTCGTCGTCTCCATGTATTACCAGCGTAGGCACTCTGATGACCTTGAGATCTTCGGTGAAGTCGGTTTCCGAGAAGGCCTTGATTCCGAGGTAATGGGCGTTTGCGGCTCCTGTCATACCTTGTCTCCACCAATTCTTGATCATTGCGTCTGACGCTTTGACACCATCGCGGTTGAACCCATAGAACGGGCCGCTAGCGACGTCGAAATAGAACTGCGATCGGTTGGCGGCGAGAGCAGTCCGGAAGCCATCGAACACCTCGACGGGGAGGCCGCCTGGATTGTCGGGGGTCTTCACCATGATCGGCGGGACGGCGCCGATCAGAACAAGCTTCGCAACGCGCTTTTTACCATGGCGGGCCGTGTAGCGGGTCGCTTCACCGCCACCTGTCGAGTGTCCGACGTGGATGGCGTTATGAAGATCGAGATGTTCAACTACCGCAGCGACATCTGCAGCGTAGTGGTCCATGTCGTGCCCGTCGTTGACCTGTGACGAGCGGCCATGGCCACGACGATCGTGGGCGACGACGCGGTACCCTTTTCCGAGGAAGAAAAGCATCTGATTGTCCCAGTCGTCACTGCTCAACGGCCATCCGTGATGGAAGACAATCGGCTGAGCATCCCTCGGACCCCAGTCCTTGTAAAAGATCTGGGTTCCGTCGCTTGCGGTGACATAGCCGTGACCCGCAGTGGCCTCCCCAGGGGTCTTCTTCTTCTTTCCCGCAGCAGCAGCCGGATGTGCGGCCGCACCGGCCGCGACCGCCGCTAGAGTAAAAGTTCCAGCCATGATGTCTCGCCGAGTAGCGATCATTGAAGAGCTCTTCATATTAAGTCTCCTGATTGAAAATTATATATTGAACTGCGTACATATGGCCTGGGACGGCCAAAATCGCAGCAATCTACATTAAGAAAACAGGAATAATTCTGAAGCTATACATCCGTTTAATCAAAAAATATCGATTGGATGTACCGAGGAACCGGGCCGTTTTCGCGGGCTGGCCAGCGCATGCAAACGCTCTGAGTGGTCCTTGGTTGATATCGTGAGATTCAACGCATCGATGTCGGAGGTCGTATCTTCCTGCCATTCGAACAAATCCGTGCCTGGCTGATGATCCTGAACGATCAGATCATGATTCACAGCGAGGAAGAACTCGGCATGGATGTAATCGTTGAAGCCCGCGAACAACATGCGCTGTCGCTTCGGACTATGGCCTCGTTGATGGACCTGGATCTCGACTATGCCAACAGTTGCGTCCCAATGGGCAGTCGAAAGCGGATTTTTTTTGCCTCGTAAGGCTTGATCAGAATAGGCATATATCACTGGGAACTGGAAGAATTTCTCGATCTCGGTACGCCCTAGCTCTGCAAAGTCGGGACTCCAATTCTCCACGTTCAACGGACCCATGTGATACTCCGAGTGCAGTCTACCTTTGCAAAGCAGATCAAAGCTCTTGTAGCCGAAACCATTTTTACACAACGCTAGCTGAATCACCGCAGTATCGTATTCGAACGGTCGGTCGCGTATCCGATCGATAATCTTTTTTAGATCCCGCAGATAATCGGTATACGACGTGACGGCCATCTTCAAAATCCGGTTTTGTCGGCAAAAGGCACTCGCCAAGTAAGGGGTGGGAAAATCAAGTAGATGATTGGAATAACTCGAAATCCCACGCAGATAGCGAGCGGCTTGGTTTGCATTGCAAAGGCATGACCGCAGGCAACGAAGGTGATTGTAGTGCGATCAACGACGCCGCAAAAGCTATACGGAGGTTTGCGCGCGTCTGGTAATTGACTGTGTCCGCGATCTTGCGATGGAACTCGTGGAGCGGCTTGTGGTTGCGGTTACCACATGACGGGGCACAAGTGTCCGACCGTGGCGTCGACCAAGGCGAACGCCAATATGTTTCGTCGAGGAGCATCCTCCCCAGACCTTGATACCTTCGATATCGGCAACCCGAGCGCGATGTTTCACATAGAGCTGACAAAGAGGTTCAGTTCGAAATACTTCACTCTATCTCTTCAGTCGCGGTCGTTCCTCATAGTCGACGTCACTATCGAACCAATACCCGACTCCACGGGCCGTGCGTATCAACTCTGGCTTGCCGGGGTCGCGCTCGATTCTCCTGCGCAGCCGAAGCACAAGAGAATCGAGGCTGCGATCGAAAATCTCCCCGGAATGCACGCGACTGGCGGCGAGGAGTCGTTCTCGTGAAAGCACCTCCCGAGGCGCTCGAAGGAATGCAGAAAGCAGATTGAATTCTGCCGTCGTAAGTTTGACGTCCTCACGGTCGTGCCACCGGAGAACCCGTTTGTGCACGAGGAGCTCGTTGCCGTTGAACTTATAGGACCGGCGGTCTAGCTCCGGCTTAGCTTTGGTCCTGTCTCTTATCGCCGCCTTGAGCCGTGCGAGCAGCTCGCGGTTGCCATACGGCTGACAAACGTAATCGCTTGCCCCTGCCTCGAGACCGTCGACCCTGTCATCTTCTGTCGTTTGCTTTCTGCTGGTGATCAGAATCGGAGCATCCGTGAGATTGGCAACACTCCGGACAATCTCGACGCCGTCTTCGGTACTAACCTCGATCAGGAATGCATCGACGATTTCTTGTACCAGAACCCGTCGGATCTGTCGGCTCTCGGCGATCTGGGTCACCAGAATGGCGTGTTGCTTCAGAAACTCGCCCAGGATAACCCCCGAGGTTTCATCGCTATCGAGCACTACGACGTGCGTCATGAAATGCTCCATCGACCCCGCCCGCCGTGGAGGTGTGGGCAGAATGACGCACGGCGTCGCGCGGCCAAGGTCGGTCCTTAGCTTCGATCTAGGGCTTGATATCAGTGACCAGGTTTTTCTCGTCGGTATCGACCACAAAAACCGCCAACAAGCGCGCGGGCTTGGTGCTGCTTGCGTTTGCGCTTACACCGTGACGGTCGCCGGGAATTTCGGAGAAATTTTCGCCTGCCTGATATGTCTTTTCGGGGCCATCGTTGACCTTGCTTTTGATAGCACCATCCAACACCGTGGCGTAGATGAAAGCCGATTTTGGGTGGACGTGTGCCGATGAGGACCCGCCGGGACCATACTCCACTAGAACGCCTCTCATGCTCTTGCCGGGGACGTTCGGGAGCGGTTGGTCAAATACGATGGAGATTTTTGCGGAGCCACGATGGGCGTCGTCCGCGTAAACGGTTTGCGTTGACAACGTTGTGGCGGCAAGTATCAAAAGCGCTCGTGCAAACATTGCGAATCCTTCCTAAGTTGGTCGGACCATGGTGTAAGCGGTCGCGGCCTCATAGGCCCAAAAACGCAGAAAGGCATTGTACCAAGTGGCAGAGTCCTATCTTCCGCCGGTAAGCCGCGAGGGACATGTCTCGCTCACCCAACAGATATTTCAGGGTCTGCGGTCCGCTATCTTGAATGGCACGTTACAGGAGAGGGCACGACTTTCATCGTGGCAAGACCTTTCCGCCCAGCTGGGCGTGTCACGGGGAACGGTCAAACGCGCCTACGATCTCTTGAAAGACGAAAATCTCGTCGAGACCAAGGGTAGCGGCGGCACGCGGGTCGCGGCGATATTGCCGATTGGCGCACCGCCGCAAGCTGCGAAGGAAAGCGGGCCGGAGGGCTTGTTCTACGACTTCGAGACAGGTCCCCAGTACTTCCAACTCGGGGTCCCGGCGCAAGATCAATTTCCGGGCAAGGCGTGGCACGCCGCCTGGCGGCGCGCAATATCTGCAGAGGCGACGCGTCCGCAGATCTATCCGGATCCGCGGGGCCTTTCCTCGTTGAGACGCGAGGTCGCGGGATATCTCGCTACCGCTCGCGGCGTCCGTTGCCTCACGAACCAGATTTTTATTACATCAGGTTTTGCCGGGGCTTTGGGCGTAGTCCTGAATGTCATGAACCTGAATGGCAAGAAAGCCTTTGTAGAAGAGCCTGGCTTCCCTCGCACACGGCATGCGCTCGAACAAGCGGGGTTAGAAACCATTCCCGCGGCGGTCGATGGCGAGGGGATCCGGCTTCCGATTACGGGCCTTCATCCAGGCGTCGAATTGACCGTGGTCACGCCGGGGCAGCAGGCGCCCTTGGGGATGACGCTCTCACAGGGCAGGCGACAAGAACTTCTGAAATGGGCAGATGACTCAGACGCCTGGATAATCGAAGACGACTATGCAGGCGAGCTGCAGTTGTCTGGTCATGCTTCCCCGGCTCTCGCCGCAGACGACACCTCCGGACGCGTTTTCCATATTGGGAGCTTCAGTAAGACGCTCAATCCGGGACTGCGGCTGGGATTCCTCGTCGTTCCTCGGGCGCTTACCGAAAGATTCGCCGTCTTCGTGGGACACCTCGCACCTGCCGGGTCAGTCGTCGCTCAGCAGGCGGTTCAGAACTTTATGACAGGCGGTCACTTTTTTCGTCATCTCCGGCAGATGAAGGCGCTGTATGCCGATCGAAAGATAATGCTGGTTGACGCGCTTCGAAGGGAGCTGCATCCAGCTATCAGGTGCGACTTTGAGGGCGCTCTCTCTGTCAGGTTGTTTCTGCCTCCAGGAACGGACGACGTCGCGATCGCGGGCGTTGCGCGAACGCATGACCTCGGCGTCCTCCCACTATCTTCGTGGTACCAGCGCAAAGATTCGCCAAGGGGTCTGCTGCTCGGTATAGCGAACGTTCGCAGGAGAGACGTGGCAAGTCGATGCAAAACTCTGTCTCGCGTGCTCAGCCTTTGAGCAGGCGCTGCGACGCAGTTTAAATCTGCAGCGCGTGGACTTCGACGGCGGCATCAAATCCTTTAACTTTGTGAAGGCCGAGGCAATCGGTTTGCGCCGAACAGCTTGCGGCGGCGACGAAGTCTCCCGAGACCAATACCGGTCGCCCTAACTCTTTTGTCAGGCTCTCAAGCCTCGATGCTAAATTGACTGCCGGTCCGATGACCGTGAAATCCAGCCGCCGCTTCGAGCCTATGTTTCCGTACATGACCTCTCCGACATGGATACCGGTCCCAAACCTGATCGGATATTCGGAGACGCGTCTTTTTGCCGTGGCCTCGTAGGCTGCAACGACTGCGCTTAGAAGTCTCCGACACGCGTCCTCTCTGTCGAGGGGAAAGACTGCTAACAACCCGTCGCCAATGAATTTCAGAATCTCGCCGCCAAAGGACTCGATGGGATCCGCTATCAAATCGAAGTAGTCGTTGAGGATGTCGATCACGTCGTCGCGGTGCCGACGGCCGGAAAGTTCTGTAAAATTTCGAAGATCGCAGATCATTATAGCGGCACTTAACGTCACGCCCCTTCCGCGAGTGGTGGCGCCATCGAGGATCTGTTCGCTCGCATGCGGGCCTACATAAGTCTGGAGAAGAGTCCGGGCGAGTTGGTTCTTCAGGCGGATCTCGGTCACCAACGAGAAGAGAGGAAGGGCCTCGCGAATAAGAGCGATTTCATCCTCTTGGAAGCCTCCCAGTCTTTTGGTCGCGAAGGTGATCAGATGGCGCCTTCCCTGGGTGTGGTCAAGCGGCCAAGCAGCGTAGTCCGTGTGACCTTGTTGTCTTAGCTCGTCGTAAATCGGGAAAGTATGCGGACCGATAGTCTGGATTTTCTGGCGAACCTCGTTCCCCGTCTCGATTACAAGACGAAACGGGCTGCGTTTGAACGCGTCGGTGGCCTCGACGTCGTAAGCAACTGTTTGGACGTGGGCGTCGACCAGTCCGCGACACCAGAGAACGCGGGTTCCCAGCCACTGGGGATGGTGTACTCGAAAATGTAGTGAAGCGCGACTGAGATCGATCCCACCCAAGACGAGGCGCTCGCAAAGCTGGACAAATATGCGTTCCGCAGCAGCTTCTTCACGCAGGCCGGCCGACAACCATCTCATAAGTGACGCTTGACAATCTTTGCGGGACTCGCTCATTTTCGCCTCGTTCACTGTCTGCAAGTCAATCAACTCGGTGACGATCGAAGCTACCACTAAAGCAAATCATCAACAAAATTGCGACCAGAGTGCATGAACCGCCTCATGCGTTATTGCTGGCCGTGAACTTGTCAGGATCGACATCGCATCGGCAGAGTTGATAATCCCCGCGATTCCCGAGAGCGCCTTCCGGTTCAGTCCAAAGAACTCAACGCTGAAAATCCCCATTGCTGCGAACATTGCCCCGAGATAAGGCCGGAGAAAGTCCTGTTCTTTGTCGTTCCAGAGATTTTCTGACGACGACAAAACGACGAAAACCGGACGATCGGAGAGCAGACCGATCATTTTTCGGCCGCTGTAGCGAAAAGTCATACCCGGTCTCACGACATGGTCTATCCACGCTTTTAACGCGGAGGGCAGCGAAAGATTGTGCATCGGCGTCGCGAGCACGATTGCATCGCTTTCCACTATCTCGCCGATCAACTCCTCAGATAGCTGCAGGGACCCTTCCTGAACACCACCCGGTGGCAGAGATCTGGAGGCAAGGGAGTATTCACGATCGACATGCGGCATCGTTAGCGCACTCAAGCAGCGCACGGTGACCTCGGAGCCACTGCTCGTGCTGGTCAATTTCTCAACGAGGTGTCTGGAAAACGCGGCGCTCTGAGACGCATGTCCTCTGGGACTACAGATCAAATGAAGTATCTTCATCATTTCGACTCGCTATGTCGCCCGTCTCGACGGACCTGTTAATCTTGGGCTTTGATTGAAGCACCTTTCAGGATTTGCCTAGGACACGTGGCTCGGAAGCTGGCTACATCGGGCTTCGCGCACGGTATTGTTGGCAAGCAGCCTTATCAGTGTTTGCACGCGTTCCCACGGGCTCGAAGTCCGAAGCTCTCAAAGCGCCGGCACTCCGTAAATCAATGCTACAGCGGATTTACGCCTCAGCACGATGCATTGGGAGCTATACGTCCGTTTGGGACTAGGATCAGATCAATTCGGCCTGGCTGTTGACACGAAGGCAAGCAGGTCCGCCGAACTTATTGGCTTCTCCAGAAAACCGAATGCGCCGAAGTTCCGGACCGCGGCTCTCGTTCGGCTATCGGCGAACGACGTCATAATACAGACTGGCGGCCCCCCTTGCTTGACGAGCAACTCCAGAAGCTGAATTCCATTGGTGCCCGGCATTTTCAGATCGGCAAGCACGCAATGAACATTCGGTAAATCGCCAGATTCGAGAAAGGCGTCGGCGGATTTGAAGGTCTTGCTTGCGATGCCCATCGCATCGAAGAAATCGTGCAATGACTCCAGTAGAAACAGGTCATCGTCGACTATCGCTACCGTGATTGGGGATTTTGCGCTCATTGAACCTCAGCTCGGAATGCCGGCCGATAAAAGCCTGCCGTTGATCTTTTTCTTGGTCGCGTGGTAGCGCTATTTAAGTCAGTAGTTCGAACTGGCGGACCAGGTCTGCGAGCGAGGTCGCCTCCATCTTGCGCATCATGCTACCTCGATGCAGCTTCACCATTATCTCGCTAATGCCTAGTTGGAATGCGATCTGCTTGTTCATGAGGCCGCTCGCGACAAGGCCAAGTACCTCGGTCTCGCGCCGAGTGAGGCTATCAGCGCGCCTGCGTACTTCCACGCGATGGGCTCGTTCTTGTTGCTGGTCTATGTCGAGGGAAAACGCGGCTTTGATCGCATCGATCAGTTCGGCCGTCTGGAGGGGCTTCTCAAGGAAATCGACCGCCCCGGCCTTCATTGCATTCACACTCATGGCGACGTCGCCATGGGCGGTCATGAAAACGATCGGGATTTTATAGCCTCGCGTTTCGAGTTCCCTCTGGAATTCGATGCCATTGATGCCAGGTAACCGAACGTCGAGAAGCAAGCATCCTGCATTGGTCGTGGAAGCAGCGTCGAAAAAGGCCGACGGACTCTCGAAAGCTTGGGCGTCCATGTCCAAGGATTGGAAGAGATCGAGGAGGGAAAGACGAAACTCTTCGTCGTCCTCGACGATGTGTATAAGCTGGCGGGCAACAGCATTGGATTCGAGAGTATTGGCAGTCTCTGCCATGTTGGTTCCTCCAACCGAAATCAATGGCGTCCATTCAACGCCCATTTTATCAACCGCCTCCTATCTGAACAAGTAAACTAACGTTTGTTATCTGGTTGCTTTCTATAAGGATCCAAAGGTTCTGGATCGTTTTGGATTTCGGGGGGCAACGGGAGGGTGACCACAAATATGGCCCCGAGGGCACCATCGTTTCGAGCCGTGATGTAACCTCCATGATCGGTTATGATCGATCGGCATATCGCCAGACCCATTCCCATGCCGTCTGCTTTGCTCGAAAAGAAGCCGTCGAATATCCGTTCCATATCATTTCCCGGGATACCACCTCCCGTATCGCGCACGGCAATAGTCAATTCTTTATCGGACCCGAGAGTGGTCTCTACCGATATTGACCGAGATGCGCGCTGGGAGACTGCTATCGCCTGAATGCTGTTAATGAGGAGATTCACGACAACTTGTTGAAGTTGCACACGGTCGCCCATTATCTGTGGGAGGCCGCCAGCCAGTTGCGTCGTGACTGAGATGTGGTGAGCTTGGCTTTCCGATCGGACCAACAGAACCGCCTCGCGAATGATGTCGTTGACGTCGACGGCTGTTCGAACGGGATCGGTCTTAACAGCCATGTCCTTGATGCGCCGGATTACCTCATTCGCGCGATGAGCATTTTCCATTATGCGTGAAATGATCGCCTTTACTTTCGGGACGTTCGGTTCGTCGCGGTCGAGCCATCTGAGCCCGGTGTCCGCGTCCGTGACTATTACCGAAAGCGGCTGCCGAACCTCGTGAGCGATCGAGGTTACAAGTTCGCCGAGTGCTGACACGCGAGCGGCATGTGCAAATTCGGATTCTATCTTTCTCAACTGCTGTTCGATGCGCCGTTGTTCGGTCACGTCGATCATCATGATCAGCGTCTTGTCGAGCTTCTCAGGGATTTGAGGGAACGTGACGTAGAACAAAACTTCACGGAGTTCCCCGTCGAACGTCCGTATCTTCATTTCTTCGCTATAGTTTCGGCTTCCGTTGAAATGCGCTTTCACCACCCGTACAGCGGCTTCCGGAGTTGCTGAATAGAGATAAGTGACGCTCTGCAGGAAGTCCTCCCTTGAACTTCCTTTGAACAGCCGCATGGCGCTGTCGTTCACCTCAGTCACGACGACTGCCTCACTTGCAAATCGAACCAGGTCTGGTTGTTCCTTGAGATGGACATCTATATCCAAGACACCATTCGACATGAGCCTGTGGATCACGTCGCTCATAATGCGCGCGTCGACTTGCCATACCGGCAATGGGACGTTGTTGATGAGATTTCGATACCGCTGTTCGCTGGCTGCAAGATCCCAGTACGTTTCCGGATCGCTCCATGAGCCTGTGACGCTAGAGGAAATGAGATTGGGATGGTCTGAAGTACCTCGCCAAACAGACAGGATATCGGTGCCGGCCTCAACGGTCATGAACGGCTTTTCACTCTGAGGCGCTGAGAGAACTTCGATGCTCAGTTCGAGCAGCTTGTCGCGGTGCTTTTGCGGCCAGTATCGATAGGCGCTCCGCCCGATCATTGCGCTTGGAGACGTCCCACCGGCAAACAGCTTGGACGCAGCCACGTTCATATCGCTGATCCGCAGATGTTCCGCGATCAAGCTGGGATCCACGGCAGTGAGGCTGTGATCGCGAATTTGTTCGATCTGCTCTAGGAGTGCCGCAGCCCCGGTCGTGTCGATGCTCCAGACTGCGATCCAGTCCTTATAGGCGGTGGGTGCGTGACCTTCGACGATCCTCGCATCAGCGGCGGCGCCGTGCTCTATGAAGTGCGTTATAAGACCGCGCTCGTCTCGAAGCGCCCGCAAGCGGACATCCGCCAGGATCGGCGTATTGTCTGACCAGGTGCGCTGGGCCAAGCCCTGCCAAGATCCGCCAGCTTGCAGTTCATTCCAGTCGGGGCCGACGGCAAGCGTGCCGAACACTTCTTGGGACCGCTTGCCGACCACCTCGGTTATTGGCCGCCCATAAAGACGCTGTGACGCGTGGTTCCAATGGACGATCCGCTTGTCGGCATCGTAAATGATCACGCTTTCGTTGCTGGCGTCGGCGATCTGCGCCGAGAGAATATCGACTCTCTGAGTTGTCTGGCGCCGCTTGAGGTTGGTGATCTGTTCCATCTACCTACTTTGATAATTGTGCGGAAGCGCACTGTCTTCAGCGTTCGAAGACCGTAGACGATCGGCAGTCGTCGGCTCGCTGTAGATGCAGTGCGCTTGTCCAAGTTTACCTATTCCGCTCCACGCACCCACGAGCAACGCGACAAGAAGTCGGCGGGCGGGGCTGCTTTCAAAGCACGCGATCTTGAGCATATGGTACCCCGTGGTCCCGAAGGGGGGCGCGCCCGGCGAACCAGGCACGCTAAGCATTTCTTCAGGCGACGGCGCCGATAATTTTCGCATTCACTAGTCCGCGGGCGACCGAGGCGACGCGGCGACCCTGGAAGCGGGCGACGGCGAGGTGGTCTTCGTCGGGCTTCAGGCTGTCGAGCAATGATACATGCGTCGCACCGTATGGGGTGCCGGCCTTGAACATCGCCGGGTCGGCATAGCCGAGCGGTACGATGATCAGGCCGAGGTGGGCCATGGGCGTGTAGATGGAAAGCAAGGTCGATTCATTCCCGCCGTGTTTGGAGGATGTGGAGCCGAATACGGACCCGACCTTTCCATTAAGCTTGCCCTGGAACCAAATACCGCCCAAACCATCGATGTATGCCTTGAGCTCGGAAGAGATGGATCCAAAGCGTGTCGGCGTGCCGAAAACGATGGCGTCGGCCCATTCCGCGTCCGCTTCCGTGGGCGCCTCGTACTTGGCATTCATGGCTGCTGCGTTTTCTTTCCAGCCAGGGACCTGGGCCATGACGTCTTCGCCAACGAATTCGCGAGCGCGGCGAAGGCGCACTTCCGCGCCCTCCTTGATCGCTCCTTCAGCGATTGCATTTGCAAGAATTTCGGTGGAGCTGTTGCGCGAATAAAACGCAATGAGCACCTTGGGGTTGGACATGCTTGCCTCCAGCTGGGGGTTAGGGCTGTCGGCCTATGCCACAGCTTAAGCTCACAAATGGACGAGTAGGGCGCGCCTCAGAAGCTGGGGAAAGATGGAATGTGCGTCCAAGAATTTGGACGACGGAAGCGACCGCGACCGGCAGTGGCCGCTTAGGCGGCATTATCCGAACCTGCCACGCTCACGTCATCGTCAAAGGACCGGATGCCTGCCAACGACTTGTCCATGATTTTGGACGCTTCGTCTCTGCGCGCCAGTCTTCTGAGCAGGGGGACGAAGGGCTAGCCTGCTCCCGATCGAGCTTTTTGAAGCCGGTAGAAAACGAAAAAACCTAAAGGTGGAACATGAATCAGATGGTTATCAGAGGTGTCAGCAGCCAGACATTCGTCGCTGCCAACATAAAGCGGACCGAAGAGTTTTATGGCAAGGTTTTGGGCCTGCCGGTCGTCAAGAGGACTGTGCACCACCACGACGCCCGACTGCCAACCGTCACCTTCGGCTTCCGGCAGTTCCAGGGCGAGCCGGCGCGCGGCGAATCCATAACGTACATCGAGTGGAACCCTGTCTTCTACATGATGCCCGATAGGGGTTTCATTGAAGCGGACAGCACGCGAGACGCTGTCGCCAATCCGCGCGTGGGCGACCCCAAGGGCCGCTGGGGCGCAGGCACCAACCACCATCTCGCACTTCATGTCCCCAACAGAGACGGACTGCTCAAGTGGAAGCGCAGGCTATCCGATCACGGCGTCCACGTAACGGGTCCCTACAACCGCCACTACTTCTTCGCCATTTATCTTCGTGACCCTGATGGAGCGATCATCGAGATCGCAACGAGCGAGCCGGGCTTCGGTCATGACGAGACTGTGCTAGGGTCTGGCTTCCGGCCCCAGCCTAAGGAAAATCTTATCGGCGGGCGCGACGAGCTTCAGGTGGCCGCCGAAACTTGGCCGCAGCCGCTTCCAGAGGTTACGGCGGACTTCGCGCTTCGTGGCTTCCACCACATCACGTCGATCTCCAGCGACGCCGAGCGAACCGAGAACTTCTTCGTTCAGAAAGTGGGTCTTCGCCTAATTAAGAAGACCGACTACCTCGATGAGAAGGGTGGCACGCACTTCTATTACGCCTGCGACGAAGATCTTTCTCCGGGGTCGGTGCTGACTTTCTTCGGCCTACCGGGGTACACGCCCGGTCGCCTCGGCACAGGTCTGTCGCATCATTTCTCGCTTGAAGTGGAAAATGAGGTCGCGCTCGGCGAGGAGCATTCCAGGTTCCGGAAACTCGGCATCGAGGTGTCAGCCATCCAGGACGCAATTTACTCCCGGCAGTTTCATTTCCGGGATCCAGACGGTCACATCTGCGCCCTTTCCACGCCAAACAAGTTTACTATAGACGAGGACGCCGCCGTACTTGGCGCGAAACTGTGCCTCCCCGAACCCCTCGAAAAGGATCGGCGGACGATCGAGCAGCACATCGCTTACCGTCCAGCTCCCGTACCGATACCCCGCTAAATTCGGGGCGTTTTTGGATGACAAACAGGA
The DNA here is from genome assembly GCF_001426685.1 of Rhizobium sp. Root483D2. Classification (GTDB taxonomy): domain Bacteria; phylum Pseudomonadota; class Alphaproteobacteria; order Rhizobiales; family Rhizobiaceae; genus Pararhizobium; species Pararhizobium qamdonense. Next base: position 34,592 of record NZ_LMFB01000033.1, read on the forward strand.
GAGCAATCAGCGCTTATGGAAAAGCTCGATTTTTTACCCCAAGAAAAGGTCATCTGGGGCCGTCAAGTTCTATCCGATGCCATGGCGAGCCTCGCGCGCTATGGCATCGAGAAGCCCATCGTTTTTTCGGTTGGACCTTTAAACGACCTTAGACGTGCCTTTGTCGAACCGTATGTAAAAGATGCGGTGGGCGAGTTTCTCGACTTGCCGCCGCACGTCCCGGACTTTGCCGTCCGACTTGGCATGCAGGCGTGCGAAGAGTCCGGCGCTCGATCGATCATCGCCTTGGGAGGCGGCTCCGTTCTTGATGCGGCAAAAGCGGTTTCACATTTCCACCAGGTGAAGCACGGCAGCTTCCTTCCGATCGTCGCACTGCCGACCACCTTGTCTGGATCGGAATTCTCCCATTACTTCGGAGTCACAGAGACTCTGTCGTCAGTGAAGTTCAAGCGAAGCTACGCCGTCAGGGAGATCGCACCGAAGCTAGTGGTGATTGATCCTGAACTGATCAGGGGGACGCCGAGAGTTCTGTTGCTTTCTTCTGCGATCAAAGGAATTGACCACGCCGTCGAGGGCATGCGTCTGGTGGGTGCGGACCATCCACATGCCATTATGGCTGCGAGCGGCGTCCGACGCTTCCTCGACGTCTTGAACATGTGGCCTGCAGAGATTGTTACGGAGACGGCCCTTGAAGCAAATCTTGTCTCGCTCGACGACCTGCTGCAGCTACAGCTTGCCGCTTGGCAAAGCTATTTCTTTCCGGCGTCCGTCGTCTATGGGTTGAGCCACCGAATAGGTCATATTCTAGGTGGCACCTTCGGGGTACCTCATAGCCTTACGTCCTGCATGACTCTCGGCCCCGTCATCAGTGCCTGTGCAGCGTTCTATGGTGAGAAGCTTCGCATATTCAACGACGCCGCCACGGGACGAGAGGCCGCAAACCTGCTTTCGGGCGACGTGCAAACGACAGTGAAACGGCTCGGGCTTCCCAGTCGTCTTCGGGAAGTTGAATTCGATCGAGGCAACCTCTCCAAGGTACGCGACTTGCTGATTGAAAACTACCCAAGGGAAGTCGCCGATCTCGGCGGGGACACAGAGCAGAAGCTTGCCTCGCTGCTTGACGGGATTTGGTAGATGAAGCTGTCGACGAAACCTCGTGAGACAAGTTCGATCGCAACTCTTCTGTCCGACTATTCAGCGGGGCGGCGTACCACCACGGACGCCGTCGCCGAAAGCCTGGCGTTGGCAAAGCACTACCAGGCCAACATCAGGGCGTTCGCGGAAATCGACGAAGCTGGCGCGCTCGAGGCTGCATCGCGCTCGGATCAACGGTATCGGGAGAAAACCGCACGAACGCTAGAGGGCGTCCCTGTCGCTGTGAAGGATATGATCGACACCGGAGACATGCCTACACGCTACGGCTCTCCTGCATACGAGAGACATCAGCCAGACTCTGACGCAGTCGTGGTGCAAGTGCTTAGGGAAAATGGTGCCGTGGTCGTCGGCAAGACCACGACGCACGAGTTTGCTTGGGGCGTGACGACGTCGAGCGAGGCCTTGGGGGACACGCTGAATCCATACGACCACACTAAAATTCCTGGCGGATCGAGTGGCGGGATGGCGGCCGCGATTGCGTGTGGGGCAGTGCGGGGAGGCCTGGGGACGGACACAGGCGGTTCGGTGAGGATTCCCGCTGCGCTCTGTGGGGTCGTCGGCTTCAAGCCGACTTTTGGCTTCCTTTCCACCGACGGCGTGTTCCCACTCGCGTTCTCGCTGGATCATGTTGGTATCCTTGCCCGCTCGGTGGAGGACGTTCAAATAATCTCAAGGGCGTTCGGTATTGCTTGGCAAGGGAAGGCGATGCGATCCCGATATCGCATCGGGGTCACGAGTGGTCTGGGCGGCGTTCCCATGTCCGCCGATGTCGCCGACCTGTTTACGCTGGCATGCAGCCTACTGAGGCAGAGTTTCGACCTAACCGAACTGTCGATCGAAACAGTGTTTGACGAGGCTTTCAAGACATTCGCTGGCATCGTGTTGGTCGAAGGAGGAGTGGGACACTTCGGTCGTAACGACGTCGAGTTCATCCAGTCGAGGTATGGGCGCGAGACTGCGGCCCGCTTGAAGCTCGCGGAAAACGTAAGCCTTGGCGACTATGCAAAGTGGCAGCAGCGACGCAGGGAGTTTGCGCGTGACCTCGATTCTGTGATGCAGACGCTCGACTTCCTTGTACTTCCTACCTGCCCGTGCACGGCGCCGCTCATCGGTGAAGATTTGGTTGTGATCGGTTCCTGGAGCGGCACTGTCCGCGAGGCTTTAATGACCTACACGGCGCCCTTCAACCTCGCCGGTTTGCCGGCGATCTCGATCCCGATCGGACAATCTGCGGCCGACGGCATGCCGGTAGGCTTACAGATCGTCGCTGCGCGCGGACGCGAGGCGCAGCTCCTCGAATTCGCGGGCGAAATTGAATCGTGGGTCCGACCGTTGGCCGGTCCTGAGCATCGTATGTAAAAGGGAGGAAAAGCATGTCTGTACAGGCGATATTGAAGGAGAAAGGATACAGCGTCGTCACCGCGCCGCGCGAGGCGTCCGTGCAGGAGGTGTGCCATCTACTTCATGAGAATCGTATCGGCGCTGTGGTGGTCGTCGACGCCGAAAACAGGATCGAGGGCATTTTCACCGAACGTGACGTCGTGGCCGCTATTTCGAAGCGCGGCATCCAATGCCTAGCCGAGCCGCTAGGCGAAGTGATGTGGCGGAATGTATTCTGTTGCACTCGCCACACAAGCATCACCACCCTCATGGACATAATGAACATGCACAGGGCGCGTCATCTGCCTGTGGAACACAACGGGCGCCTTGCAGGGATCGTATCGATCGGCGACGCAGTCCGGCATCATATCAAAGCGATCGAATACGAGGCGGAATACATTCGCTCCTACATTACTGGTTGAAATCGGTGGCTGCCAATTAAACCTTGTTTGCATAGTCAAACCGGTATGTCGGAGTTTAAGGTGCGAGTCGATTAGTCAAGTTGGCGAGGGCCCAGACGATGCTTCGACTCTATGACAGCCGCTATTCCGGAAACTCGTGGAAGATCCGAATTCTGCTCAACCAGCTAAAAAGGCCATTCGAGCGATACACGCTCGACCTGGAGTCAGGCGAGACGAAGAGTGACGAGTTTTACGGCTTAAACCGGTTCAGCCGAATACCGGTCTTGCAGCTCGAGGACGGCCGTACGGTGGTCGAGTCAGCCGCTATATTGTTGTATCTGTCGGAGGGCACTCCCTATCTCTACGACGATCCCTACCTGCGTTCTCAAATAATCGGCTGGATGTTCTTCGAACAGGGTGACCTTCAGCGTTTCATCGCGCTATCGCGGGTCTACCATATTAGAGGAATGGCCGACAAAATGTCCCAGCAGATCGAGCGGCTTCACGCCGACGGCTATCTCGGCCTGGAGAAGGTGGAGCGATGGCTGGCCGCCCACGAGTGGCTTGTCGGCGATAGATATACCGTAGCAGACCTCGCATTGTTTGCGTACGTCTCTTTGGCACATCAAGGTAAATACGAGATGGAGCGCTTCCCGGCCATCCTCAGGTGGCTGGATCGCGTGAAGGAGCAGCCGGGTTGGCTGGATATATTCGACCAGAGCCCGTACCAGAAGGGCAGCTCGCGCGCGTCGGCGAAATAAAGTCTCGTGGTTTGGCATCCAACCTACCCAAAGGTTTTATATAGCTTGGTCGAGACATCGGTAAAATACTGTTCCGGAAGTTCGATTTCAATCTGTCAGCCGCCCGCGTCTGCGCTGCTTTGCCGTTCCGCGGGCACTCGCGCGCGTGAGTTATTTATGCCTGTGCAAACGGTTCATCTTATAATTTTGATCAATATCCTAGGAGTGGCCGGGATCGTCGTCTGGCACCTTCAAGGAACGTCGCGACCTACTGCCCGGCTGATCGCACAGATCATCTTTTTCATTGCTATGACAGTCACCTTGGTATTCGCTCGGGTCATGCCGTTCCGCTTCGACACCCCACATCTTGATGGCAGCGGGTATTGGATGGTCTCCGCCAAGATCCTTTGGTGGACTCATCTTTCCTGGGCGACCATCGGTCTCGTTAGAATATACATTGTGCTCGACGGCAGGCCGCGCGAAGCGCGGCTGATCCAGGATCTGCTGGTCGCCATCGTTTATCTGGGCGTCGTGCTCTCCGTAATGGCTTTCGTGTTCGGTGTTCCGATCGGCACGCTGCTCGCGACATCGGGCGTATTTGCCATCATTCTAGGTCTCGCTCTGCAAAACACTTTGGGCGATGTATTTTCGGGCGTGGCACTGACCCTTGGTCGACCGTACACCATTGGAAACTGGATTGTGCTCAGTGACGGCACCGAGGGTAGGGTCGTCGCTAGCAATTGGCGCTCGACATACCTGCTTACGAGCGCACATAACGTAGTCGTCCTCCCCAACAGCGTGTTGGCAAAACAGGGCCTCACCAACGTTAGCAAGCCGGATGAAAACCACCAGATAATGCTGGGCGTCCGCATCGTACCGACGCGCGAGCCTAATGAAGTGTTCAACGTCATGCTCGACGCATTGAATAGCTGTCGTGAAATAGCCCACGAGCCCCCGCCGAGCGTTTCGCTCGTTGGCATCGACGCCGCAGCGATTGATGTTCAGTTGTGTTTCCGCGTATCAAGTCCCGCACAGCGCGGCGTGGCCCGGAACGAGGTGATCGACAGCGTCTACAGACACTGTGTGGCCACCGGTATCGAGCTCGCGAAGCCAGCGGGGAGCCATACTTTCCAAGCCTCATATGACCAAGTGCCTACAATGCAGGCTGCGACGGACGCCGGAGTGGCTCGTGCAAGGGGCATCAATGCAGTGCCACCGCCGCCGGACGTAGCGCGAGAGCAGTTGCTTCAGTCAATCCGATCGACCTTCAGGGGGCGGGTGACTCGATGACAGCGTCGCTCTTGGCCAAGTATGGATGGCGTCATCGTTCGCGGGAATTGGACCATGCGTACAAGACTGCGAACTTCTCAAATATCGACGAGCGTTTAGTCTTCTCTCAGCTCAATAAAAGAAAGGGGAGCTGTCATGCACGCCAATGTAAAGTGGGACGAATCCAACTTAGTACGATCAGCCGTCGTCGATCAGGTCATGGTCGAAAGGCGAGCTAAGCGAGGATTTCTCAAGACGCCTGTGTCGCTCGATACCGTGAAAGACATTCTGAACGCCGCGCGTTTCGCTCCAAGTTCAAGCAACACCCAGCCTTGGAAATGCTACGTTCTCACCGGCGACACCCGCGACCGCATCACCTCCAAGGCGGTCGATATATTCCGAGCGGGGCCGGAGAAGCTAACTCCCGAGTATCCCTTCTTTCCTCAGCCTTTGCACGATCCTTTTTCCGGCCGCTTCAACGTATTCCGAGGTCAGCTTGGTGACGCGGTTGGCGTACCTCGCAGCGACAAGTACGGACGAATGAAAGACGTCGAGCGGCAGTTTCGCTTCTTCGAGGCGCCGGTCGGCCTGATTTTCACGATGGACCGAAAGCTCGAATGGGCGAGCTTCATCTGCTACGGATGTTTCCTGCAAAACATCATGCTTGCCGCGAAGGCGCGGGGGCTGGACACATGCGCGCAGCAGATCTGGTCGCTCCAACATCAAATGCTGCGAGAAGAGTTTAAGTTTCCACAATCGGACATGGTGGTTGCCGGACTTTCCCTGGGTTGGGCGGATAACAACCTGGCCGAGAACAACATGGCAAACCATAAGCTTTCACTCGAAGAGTTTGTCACCTTCTCGGATTAAGCGTCCGGGGATGCGTTTCGGATCTTGACGTTTTATCTGCAAGGGCGTCGATTAACAGGGCCATCGCGGTGTCTCGCGATGGCTTTCGCGCGGTTTTGTCGGGCGCGCTCGAAGACGGCAGGTGTCGATGCTTGAACTCAAAGACGTTTACTTCTTCGTCCAGGTCGTTGATCGCGGCGGCTTCACGTCTGCCGGAAGAACTCTGCGGGTGCCGAAATCGACGCTTAGTCACCGAGTTCGTGAACTAGAGTCGATGCTTGGCGTTCGGCTAATAAATCGTACCTCGCGGCAGTTCGGCACGACTGATGTGGGGGCGGAATTCTACCATTATGCTCTGCAGATTCTTCAAAGTGCTGATATCGCCGAAGAATTCGTCCGCCAGAGATTGAATGAGCCAAGCGGGACGGTGAGGATAACGACTGCGGTTGAGATAGCTCAATTTGCACTAAAGGATCTAATTCCAGTTTTCCTGAACAGATATCCAAAGGTAAGAATCGTCGAAATCGCGACGGACAGACTTGTCGACATGGTCGCTGAAGGATTCGATTTGGCCCTTAGAGGACATGTTGCTTCCTTGCAAAACTCTACGCTGGTGCACCGCGGAATCGCAAGCGTTCCATGGTATCTGTTTGCCAGTCCAACCTACTTGAATCAGGCCGGCGACATAACTGATCCGCGAGCCCTCTCCTCCCATTCAACGCTAGCTATGGATCGACATGGTGCCGAGATGTGGGGTCTGAAAGGGCCATCAGGGCATGAGTTGGACGTGCCGATTGAGCCACGGTTTCTGAGCAACAATATGATTGCCCTCAAGGAGGCTGCTTGCGCTGATCTGGGCGTAGCCGCACTCCCTGGATATATGTGTCGCCAAGAGATCGAAGACGGAAGACTTCGTCAGATATTGCCTGGCTGGATGGCTGCCGACGCTCGTATGAGCGCGCTCATGCCTTACAGGAATGGGCTTCTGCCAGCAGTTCGTGCGCTGGTCGATTTCCTGGCAATGGAAGTGCCCAAGGTCACGGCGTTCACTCCCCGTGCGCACGACTGATAGATTTTGCGGCCCATGCCGCTATGCAAAAACTTGCGTCTGCACAAGCTAAACCTCAGTTGGCTATCTGGGGCATCTGAGACCAAATAGACTCATTCGACACGTATCCCCTTTTCCGGTTCGGGCCGGATCGCACCGAGATTGATTGCTATGAAACTTCGTAGTCAGGTCGAGCAAGGCTTGCTTTGCTGCTTGTTGATGACGACGTTGGAAAGAAACGAAATACTTTCCACCAGCCTCGAGCGGGAGGCGCGCTCAATAACCCTGCTTAAGGTCGTGCGAGCGATAGAAGGCGACATCGAGACCTTTGCGGACAGCGGCCGAGCCGAAAAAATGCTCCCGGCCGGATCCATTGCCAGCGTGGCCTCGATCCTGGAACGGTCGTTCAAATCTGCCGACGCCGTTTGACAGGAAGTACTTGCGACAAACAATCTCGAAAATCTGGCAAGGGAGCTTCAAATCTCCTCGGACAGGCTTCCGGCATTTGAAAGCAGCTCTCGGCGTCCGAACTGAGGATTTCGCACGATGGAAAGTCTTCTGAATGAAACTGCCGGGATGCTTGCCTTCGTCCGGACGGTCGAAACAGGCACCTTCAGCGCTGCCGCCCGAACTCTAGGGGTCACGTCGTCGGCAGCGTCGAAAAGCGTCTCGCGACTAGAATCCATACTTCATGCCAAGCTTTTCCGGCGCTCGACACGGTTGCTTGCGATGACGGCCGAGGGTGAGGCCTTCTACGCGCGAGTGATGCCACTACTTCGCGAAATCGAAGCCAGCGCCGACGCCGTCCAATCTTATCGGGAGACATCTGGCCATCTAAAGGTCAGTCTGCCGGGCGAGCTCGGCCGAGTGATGCTCGGGCCGATCTTCAATGACTTCATGCCTAGATTTCCGGGCATCTCTCTGGAAATTGGGATGACGGACCGGCATGTCGATCTTGTGCGTGAAAACTACGACGCGGCATTCCGCGTCGGCAACTCGGATCGAAACGAACTCATGTGTCGAACGCTTGCGCATCTCGATATGGCGTTAGTCGCCTCGCCGTCGTTTCTTAGGGTAAATCCGGTCCCTGGTTCCATCGAACAGCTGTCGCAGCTTCAGTTTGCCAAATACTCGCTTGGAGGCAAAACATATCCCGTGCGGTTTGCCAGCGGCCGCGAATTCTTTCCTTCTGGAAGGATCGAATTTGATACCGCGACCGCCATTCGGGAAGCTGCAAGAAGCGGGGCGGGCGTCGCCCATTTGCTGAAGCGCGTGGTTGAGGAAGACCTTCGCGAAGGCTCACTGGTAGAGTTACTTCCCAACATCCGATTGCAGACCGTTCCGTTTCAGGCGCTGCACGCCTCTGGATCCATGCCTAGTCACCGCCTCCAGATTTTCACCGAATTCATCGCCCAGGTAATGGTGGGCGCCCCTCAATAGAGGCTCATTTGTGCCACAGAGCTGCGGTTTTGCCTCGCTGCTTCTGACTCGCGGATGATGCGGAAAATTCAGCGACGCCGCGATATCCCGGCTTGCCAATCTAATAGGAAACACGGGGTAGGATATTACTAAGGTAACTCAGAGCCAGCGAGCAGCATTTGGTTGCGACCGCAACCGAATAGCGCGCACCACCTCTTCGCAACCCGCATTTTGGGCCACTTCGGTTTATGCCCCCAACATTGGTATATCTATCCGAGTGTGTGCGCGTATCCCAGGATCGAGGCCGGCCATTCGCGTCTTCCAGACCGCCGATCTGGCCGATTTCAAATTCCAACCCTGGGAAGAAGAAGATGACACAGCGACTTAACTTCGCACAGCTTTCGCCCGAGCTCTTCAAAAGCTTGATGACTCTGAGCAACGAAATCAAGAAAGGTTCTATCGAGCAGTCTATCCTGGATCTGATCGATATTCGCGCCTCCCAGATTAACGGATGCGCCTTCTGCCTCGATATGCATTCCAAGGAAGCCAAGATCCACGGCGAACGCGAGCTGCGGCTCTATCATCTCGCAGCATGGCGCGAGTCAACTCTTTTCAGCCCACGCGAGCGCGCGGCGCTCGCCTGGACCGAAGTGGTGACGAAGCTGCCTGAAGGCGGCGTTCCTGACGAAGTCTACGAGAGAGTTCGTGGTCAGCTATCGGAGAAGGAACTTTCCGATCTTACGTTCCAGGTCATGGCGATCAACATGTGGAACCGGGCCAGCATTGCGTTCCGCGCGGTTCCAGGATCTGCCGACAAGGCCTTTGGCCTCGATAAGGCCGGCCTCGAGTAAAGCATACTGGCTGGTAGACGGCCGAGCGTTTCGGCCGTCTGCTTTTCAAGCGCCTTAAAATGATTGTCCATTGTTTTGGACGCTAAGTCGAAGAACCGTAGCCTGTCGTGAATTGATGTTTGCTCCTATCCTCGTGCCGGACCGGTTCTAAAGGCCCGGCTGCTTAGGCCAATAAAAAGGATGGAACGATGATCGACACTGGGATGAAGTCGCCGACTGAAGGAGACAGTCACACACCCTACAGCAGATATGTCCAAACAGAAGTTCTCCATACGCTACAAGAACTTGTCAGCGACAGTCCTGCGGAACCTGCGTTTCTTGCCAATGTGCAAATCAGCGAAATCTATTGGGCGCTTATCACCCGTGAGCTACTGACAGCCCAAACGGAATTGCGAAGCGACAGGATCGCGGCGACCAATCGCGTTCTTCGCCGTATCGTCAGCCACATGGAAGCATTCAATGCAAACTGGAGATCTCTTTCTTGGCTGACGCCGGCCGAACTCATGCCCATCCTGAAAGGACTCAGTGCTAGGCACGGGAAAGACACCGCCCTCCAGGGTTGGGCGTTCCGCGAGATGGTGTTTCTGCTCGGCGTGAAGGACAGGCCCTCACTTGAGCATTTCGAGCCGCAGCCGCATCGGTTCAGGCAACTTTCCGAAAGACTAAGTTCGCCGAGCCTCTACGATGACATTCTCGCTGCGTTGGCTCGCGATGGAAAGCCGATCCCGCCGCAATACCTCACGCCCGATTATGCTGCGGTCTACGTGTCGAACAAGGAGATAGAGGGTGTGTGGGCCGAGATATACCGGGTAGACGATCCGGCTGATCATTGGCGTACACTCGCAGAGCTACTCGCCGATATCGCCGTTGAGTTCACCAACTGGAAATACCTGCATTTGATGGCAACACGACGAACCTTCGGTTCGCGACCGGCATACCACGGCGTAGATGCAATCCAGTGGTTGTTGCCGACCATGAACGAGATCCCTTTCCCTGAGGTTTGGTCTGCCCGCGGTCTGGTGGTTTAGTCGCAAGGTGCCACGACGAGCCGCACCGCAAGTCTCGGAGTTCGAATTATGAGTGGCCAGCTTTCGCTCATACGCACGGACCCGTTACTCCAGCGTTTCGTCGTTTTTGCTGCACGAGTCGATCCATGCGCGATGATTTATACGAGAGCCTACAGATTCAATGGAAGCGTGAAAACAAATTTTGAGCCAGTCGGCTCATTACTCTGCACCCAAAGTCGCCCGCCGTGCGATTCGATGACAGTTCGGCATATTGCTAGTCCCATTCCCATCCCCTGCTCTTTTGTTGTGAAAAATGGCTCGAAAATGCGGTCAGGAAACTCAACTCCTGGCCCAAAATCCGAAACCTCAGTTCGAATCGAATTATCAGAGTGCGAAGTACGCACGAAAAGCGATTTTCGGACAATGTCACCGTCCATAGCCTCCATCCCATTCAATATGAGGTTGATGAGAACTTGCTGAATCTGAACACGGTCAATGAAGACATCAGGTATTTCGCGATCCACCTCGGCTTGTAGGCGAACGTGCCGACGGTTCGCACCATCTCTTACAAGACTCAATACCTCGTCAATCACTTGCCCGTAGTCCGTGATTTGCCGTGCCTCATCAGAATGTTTGAACAAGGCGCGAATACGGCTAACCACGTCGTTCGCAATTTTCGCACTTGATACAACTCGTCTAGCGGCAATTCTTGCGCGGTCGATGTTCGGGGGCTCTGCCGAAAGCCATCTGTCGCACACATCTGAACTGGAGACCAGAGTTGCTAGCGGTTGACCGATTTCGTGGGCGATTGATGCAGAAAGCTCCGCAAGGCTGGCGGCTTGGCTGGCTCGGGATAACTTCTCCTGCGCCACGCGAAGTTCTTCGTATGAGCGGACCTGTTCCTCAATGTCAAAGCAAATGCCGTTCCAGCGGACGATCACACCGTCGCTGTTTCTCATTGCCTCAGCGCGGGTCTCGACCCACCGATAGACGCCGTCATGCCTTCGCAACCGGTGCTTCATAGCATATGGCTCACCAGTCAGTAACGAGTGAGTATAGCTGGCCTTCACAGCGGCGACGTCGTCGGGATGAATAATCAAGTCAAGCGTGTCGTTTATCGGAGACGCTTTGGATACATCCTTGTCTGCAAGCCCGAATCCAAGATAGGCCTCGAGCTTCTGGCTTCGATAGATTGGTTTTCCATCCGGTAGGGAGGAATAGATAAGGGCTGGCAGCGCTCCGATAAGCTGTTGAAGCTGCCTCTCTCGTTCTCTTAAAGCTTCTTCGGTCTTTTTATAGACGTCCATATCCAACGAGGTGCCGTACCACCCTGTAATCCGACCCTGTCCGTCGTGCGTTGGACGGGCAGCAGTCCTTGCCCAAGCGTAAATACCTGTCGCGCGTTTAATATGATACTCAGCGCTAAAAAGGCCACCTGTTTCCACAGCGTGACGCCATTTGGCCGCAACCTCATCGTACTCGTCGGGGTGCATCAGCTGTTTCCAACTCAGCTCGCCTTCGACCGTGGACGAATTGAGATCGTCGGGTGTCACCCCGAGCGTGGTTTGAGCGAATTCAGGGAGATAAAGCCATTTTCCTTGGGCATCCAAGGCCCACCCGTTACCAAAGAGATTTTCGATGACCTTTGCGGCGCGGACAGCCGGCAGTTCATCCGCGCTGGCGCTTTTTGACGCAACTGCGGGAACTCCAATTTTTGGGGCTAGGTCATCGATGTCGACGCTGATCCCGTATCCGGGCTCCAGGCGAGTATCTGCCGACAGGTACGATCCGTCCGCCTGCAATTGGCGAAGCCGCAGGACCTGCGGCACTCCAGTCCAGAACGCACGCGAGAGCCCATACGCCGCCGCGCGCCAGTCATCGGGATGGATGGAGTTCAAGGCCGGAAAATTTGGCGGGAAAGTTGTGTCCATCTCCCCACGATCGGATCCATTCGCAAGAAACTTGTGAACCTGCCCGAGGTGCCGTGTCTGAATGATGTACCTCAGTATCATTCCGCTGGAGCCAGCCAAGGCAAACATTACTGCCCAAGACAACGCATACTGCTGGTTTACACCGACAATACTAATGGCCGTCAAACCTGAGACAACCAACCCAAGCGCACACATGACCATCAAAATGTGCACGACACCGCCTCGTGCAGCCAAAAAGAATGACAAGAATGGAGCTAGCAGACCAAGGGGAGAGCCGGCAGTCCAAGACGCGATTAATCCTGACGCTATCGTTGCGGCGACTAAGTAGGTCAACCGCCGCCGGACCTGCATTTCCCCCATCGCCGACCCCTTTGCCAACGGCCTTCACATCAGCAAAACAACTGATCAGTCCCGATCCACAGTTCAGCCATAAGTTAGCCCGCGCAACCAATTTGCTTCACTGATGTCACACTACCCTGTACCCCTAACATGGATTGAGCCGATATATGAACTCCCACGGCAACATAAAAATTTGGTGGAGCAATATTGGGCGTTCTATAGCGCCGAGCGGTGTCCCTGCCCTTCGGCATGCTGAGCGATAGGGTCGGCATGGCCCGCTAACGCTCGTTGTCGCTAGCACATAACCTGTTCGTGACGATCGCTAATTTCGCGTTGACTTCCATCAACAGCGTCAGACAACCGAAAATGTTAAACTTGCGCGCAGCTAAGTCCTATTGCCAAGGTGTCAGCCCGATTCCCTTCAGCCTCGAGTGCTAGGTCGCCCGATAGCTCCCATCGTTCAGATCCTGCTCTATACGTGTGTTTAGTATGCATGCACGGCGCGATGAGACATTGTTCGGTGCATCCGATGCCGACGGAAAAATCGTAACGGCAAAGGGTCAAATTCAACTATCAGGAAGTAAAAAATGAAAAACGTAGTCCCGAGCAAAGGCTTGGAGTGGACCAACTTCATCATGGGCGCGTGCCTCGCGTGCTCCGCGCTCTTCTTCACGGAATTCCCCGCTGCCGTTTGGGATGCTGTGATTGTCGGTGCCATCATCGCAAGCTGCTCCGCGGTAGCGCTCTCGCGCTATGGAGTCTGGACTGAGTGGGCGAACCTCGCTCTAGGATGCTGGGCGGCTGTTGCCCCTTTCATTCTGAAATTCGGATCGCTTGCCTCGCCGACGTGGATTCATGTGACTGTCGGACTTTGTGTCGCGTTGTTCGCATCGATCCAGCTCTTGGCTAGCAAGAAAAGCGAATCTGGTTCGGCCAACAGCTAACACCGATTTTCTCAAGAACACCGAAGCAATTGTCTCCGCGGTTAATGGCCAATGCCAAGTTCACAGCGGAGGCAATCTAACAACCAATGGGTTGGATTATCCGCTCTCAGCGTAAGATCCTTCCTGCCCTTTCGGTCTTATCTGGTGGCTCAACGCAGGGCATTTAAGATCAAAGCAAAATATGCGCACAGATAGGAGATCGAAATCGTGGAGTTACCCCGCAAGGAGGCCTTCGAAACCCCCGAAGAAATCGAGAGGAAGATAGAGGCAGTTCCTTCCACGCCACCCGAAACAATTGGTGCCCAAAACGAAGCTATTGCCAAGCCTCGGAGCGCCAGAGTAAAAAAAGGATTGGGTGCGGTACTGCTCGTAGCCGGAGTAGCGTACGGGGCCTATTTTGGTCATCATTATTGGACCATCGGACGATTCATCGTTTCCACTGACAACGCTTATGTGAAAGCTGACTATACGACTGTCGCACCCAAGGTAGGGGGTTACATTAAGGAAGTGCTCGTTAATGACAATGACGTCGTGACTTCGGGTCAGGTCATTGCAACAATTGATGACCGAGACTTTCAGGCCGCGCTCTCTCAGGCGAGGGCAGAAGTTGCCGCAGCAGAAGCTGCGCTCACGAACGTTGACGCCCAGATCGATTTACAGAAGTCGGTAATCGGGCAAGCGAAGGCGTCACTGGATGCTTCTAAAGCTTCATTGGTGTTCGCGAAGTTGGATGCGTCCAGAAACGCACGACTGGTCAACAACGGTGCCGGTACCCAATCCCGGGCCGAGCAGAGCCAATCCGTATTGGATCAAGCCTCTGCCGCGGTCGAACGCGATGAAGCGGCACTTATAGCTGCACAAAACAGGATTCCGGTTCTTCGCACCCAGCGTGATCAGGTCGGGGCGCAGCGGGATAAGGCGGCCGCGGCTGCTCAACAAGCCGAGCTGAACCTTTCTTACACGAACATTGTTGCAGCGGTTGACGGTACGGTGGGAGCTCGATCAATTCGTGTTGGTCAGTTCGTCAATTCCGGCACGCAACTCATGGCGGTTGTGCCATTGCAGTCGGTCTACATCGTAGCGAACTTTAAAGAGACCCAGCTCACATTCGTGCGACCAGGGCAACGCGTGTTGATCAAGGTCGACAGCTTTCCAGATCTTGAGGTGAAAGGTCGCGTTGACAGTATTTCGCCTGCAAGTGGCCTTGAGTTCTCCTTGCTTCCTCCGGACAACGCCACGGGTAACTTTACGAAAATTGTCCAGCGCATACCTGTAAAAATTCTCATTGAGGATGATGACGCTGTCGGACGCCTCCGCGCAGGAATGTCAGTGGAGCCTGAGATCGACACGAAGGGCGAACATCTGGCCGCCAGATAAGACGGGAAACCCGCTCTAATCCAACAAAAGTTCTAATTGCGAGGTGGATCCCAGGATTCGCCACGAGGAGATGAATCGTGTCCATCGGTCATGTAAAGGCGAAGAACGCCAGTGGTGTCCTAACGACATCGTTGCCACCTAGTACGCCGCAGATGAGTACAGCCCGGATGTGGTGTGCGGTGGTCGGATCTACTCTCGGGGCGTTCATGGCAGTGCTGAATATTCAGATTGTCAACGCTTCACTTGCGGACATTCAGGGGGCGATAGGTGCAGGAAAGGACGACGGCGGATGGATTTCCACATCCTACCTGATAGCCGAGATCGTCGTCATTCCGCTAAGCGCCTGGTTGGCGAAAGTATTCTCGCTTCGTAAGTATCTTCTCGTCAACGCCATCCTCTTCCTCGCCTTTTCGGTAGCGTGCGCCTTCGCAACCAATCTTTCTCAGATGATTGTTTTAAGGGCGATACAGGGGTTTTCTGGAGGCGTTCTCATACCGATGGCATTTACGATCATCATTACGTTCCTGCCAAAGCAAAAGCAGCCAATCGGCCTTGCCTTGTTTGCGCTATCAGCAACGTTCGCACCCGCTATTGGGCCAACGATTGGGGGATTTCTCACAGAGAACTACGGTTGGGAGTACATCTTCTACGTCAATCTTGTACCAGGCTCAGTCATGGTCGCTATGCTATGGGTTTCCCTTGACCGAGGGCCGATGAACCTAAGCCTTCTGGCAAAAGGGGACTGGCTGGGGGTCGCGACAATGTCCATTGGTCTTGCTGCGCTCCAGACCGTACTTGAAGAAGGCAACAAGGAAGACTGGTTCGGATCAGAGTTCATAGTACGGCTCTCGGTAATCGCCACCGTCTCGCTCGCCCTCTTTATTGTCATCGAACTAAGATCGGAGCACCCACTTCTAAACCTTCGCCTCCTTCTCCGGAGAAACTTCGGTTTCGGCGTCGTCGCCAACTTTCTACTTGGAATGACGCTCTACGGCTCGGTATTTGTGTTGCCTATCTACCTAAGCCGAATCCAAGGCTACAACGCTGAGCAAATTGGCTTTGTATTAGCTTGGACCGGCATTCCGCAACTCTTGTTGATCCCATTGGTGCCCAGATTGATGAAGCGCTTCGACGTGCGGTTTGTCATCATAGTCGGATTTGCTTTGTTTGCAGTTTCGAATTTCATGAATGTTCACATGACAAGCGACTACGGGAGCGATCAACTATTCTGGCCGAACATCGTTCGTGCCGTCGGCCAGGCTCTCGTTTTTTTGCCACTCTCCGCGGTCGCAACTGCGGGTATCGAGCAGGAAAATGCCGGATCGGCTTCGGCAATCTTCAACATGATGCGTAATCTGGGCGGCGCCGTCGGCATAGCTTCTCTGCAGAGCTTCTTGTCCAAAAGAGAGCAATTCCATTCGAATATCATCACGAACTCAATAAGTGTCTTTGACGAAGCTACGCGAACGAGCGTTTCAAAACTCACGGCGTACTTTATGAGCCACGGTACAAGTGACCAGGCAACTGCAATCCATACTGCAATCGTGGCAGTCGCACTGAAAGTACGTAAACAGGCTAACATTATGGCATTCAGTGATGCGTTCTTCGTTCTTGGCGTCGCGCTTTCGATTGCCCTTGTCGCTAGCATGTTGCTCAAAAAGCCTGATCATCTCTCGGGAGGAGGAGGTCACTGATGACAAAAGCAGGAGGCAAAGCGACGGCCTACAAACAAGTTAAATCGAAAACCCGCGTCGATGACAATTCAAAGCGTTCTCTCGACCCCGGCTCGCTGCTATCGATCCTCGAATGGCTTTCGGGAGACGAATGCCATTTGCTCGATGAAGCTGGCATGATAGCCGCATTCGGGAGGAGGCTGCGGCAGATAGGACTGCCATTGGATAGGCTTACATTGCATTTAATGACATTGCATCCTGAAATTATGGGTCGGACCTACGCATGGGCCCCCGGCGAGCCGGTGGAGGTACATGACCGCGAGCATGGAATGCAGACAGCGTTCGCGGCGACGGCCCTAAGAAGGGCAATAGATTTCCGGGAGACCTTGGTCGTCAGCGGAACCGACGAGACTTTGCCGTGGCTGCACATCGACGTGTTCGAGGGCAGGGGGCTCAGTCAGATCGTCATCGCTCCCCTTTGCAATGCAGACGGCCCAGTCAGCGCCGTCTCGTTTGCAAGCAGGGAATCTGATGGTTTCACCGTATCGGAAATCGGTATGATTGAGCGGTTGCTTCCCGCTTTGCGAAACACCTGCGAAATAAGGGTGATGCGCCAAGCCGAACTTTCACTGCTGGATACCTACATCGGCCCAATGACTGCCCGTCGCATTCTTGCGGGACGGATCCGGCAGGGGGAAGTCGAAACGATGGAGGCCGCACTTCTCCTTTGTGACCTCCGCGGGTTTACCGAGTTGTCAAACAGACTGCCCGAAGGAAAAGTGCTTGCAATTTTGAACGAGTATTTCGACTTGGCGGTCCCCGCAATCACGCGAAGAGGAGGCGAAGTCCTCAAGTTCATGGGCGATGCTGTACTTGCGTTTTTTCCGCATGCGGACGTGAACGAGGCGAGCGAGAAGGCGCTTTCGGCTACAATGGAGATCATGGACCAATTAACTAGGGTCGTGGGCGATGGCGCGGGTCTCGAGGCCGCAATAGCCCTGCATTATGGAAAAGTCAGCTACGGCAACGTCGGCTCGGGCCGACGCTTGGATTTCACGGTAATCGGTCCGGACGTAAACATGTTGAGCCGGATCCAAGCAGTGTGCGGCAGCCTAGGAATTTCCGTGTTGATGTCGAGCACGTTTAAGGAAAGGACCAGTTGTCGCATTGTTGACTCGGTTGGATTCCACCGTATGAAAGGCTTCAAAGAACCAGTGCAATTGTTTGCTGTTAAGACGACTTTTAAACACAACCAAAAGTACTTTGGACAGGTCTAACATCTCAGCCTTGAATTAGGAATTGCTTGGCGAGCACAACGGTGTTCCGCATCATCGGCTTGCTGCCGCAGGCCCTTTCGCTCCGACTTTGGCTGCCCACGAAACCGCGCATGCCCGGCATTTAAGAAACTGAACCGGTCTTCTAACAAGGAGGTCGCAAACCTTCCCGCCCTTCAGTATTAGAAGGAACCTTGGGTACTTGAATTGGCGGTGCCAGTACTCTTCCGCTCACATAATGGCATATGCGTTACTGCATTAGGAACGAGCCAACGCGTAACCCTGAGGATGGCATCGTATCTGGTCAGTCCAATATGTCAGTGATAATCGAGTTGCGAATTTCCGAAAGCCGCAAAAGAGCATGCAGGTCCGATTTGCGTCTTATGAGGTCGGCGACGGTGTATTTGTCAAAGACCGCGACGAACGCTTTTGTGGCCTCGGACAATATGGGGGGCAGGCCACAAGCTGGCGCTATCATGCAGACCGAACAATCCAGGATGTCCGAAAGCCCCTCGGTGTGACGCAGGACGGCACCGATATTAATATCAGCGGCGGGACGAGCGAGCAGAATCCCTCCGTTCCGTCCACGAATGGACTGTACGAACCCCGCAGCCGCAAGGTCTTGCACTACCTTCATCAAGTGGTTCTGCGAGATAGCGAACGTGTCCGCGATCGCACGTATCGAAGTGCTCTCACCGTCACGTGTACCTAAGTATATCAAGACCCTGATCGCGTAGTCGGTATAGCGTGTGAGCCTCATCTAACAGCCTGCGTCAAAACGTCCAAAGGAGCAAAGATGCATTTAGATCGCATCTTTTCCCAAAATATAATAGATGCATATAAAATGCATCTATTAGGAGCGATAATGTGGAAGCGATCACGGAGGCCGAAATCACCTTGGTGCTCGAGAGGTTTTACGAGAAAGTCCGGCGGGATCCGGAGATCGGACCCGTGTTCGACGTAGTGACCGACTGGGACGAGCACATCGTCCGGCTGTCCGAATTCTGGTCTTCCCTGATGCTGACTTCGGGTCGCTACAAGGGAAATCCGATGTCGATGCATATGATGCATTCGGACAAGATCAGGCCGGGGATGTTCAACCAATGGCTTACTCTCTGGATGCAGACGACGTCGGAGCTCCTGACACAGTCAATAGCGGCACTGATGCAGGCGAAGGCTTCCCGCATCGCCTCTCGGCTGTCGCTCACCGTCTGTGGTTCGCTACCTCCAGGCCCTGTCACCCATATCTCCCTGCCGAGGTCCAAACCCTACATGGTTACACAGGATTTCGATGAAAGTTCTATCCCAGCGGCCTTGCTGCGTGAACATTCGTTGAAGCCTGGCTCATGGGGCGTCGTCCGGATCACGGAAGGTTCGGTCGCCTTGGTTGCAGCAGGCCGAGAGATTCTAACCTCTCAAAGCTTCGGCCTCATTCTCCCGGAAATTCCCCACCACCTCGAAACGCTCGGCCCGGTGAAATTCAGGATCGAGTTTTATGATCACGCACCGACCACAGACCAACATTGAAAAAAGAAGAAAGAGCACTTGGATGCCAACTCCACTCTCCGCAAAAACCATTGAAATCGTAAAGGCGAGCGCCCCTGCACTGGCGGTTCATGGAACCGCGATTACAAAAGGCATGTACACACGCCTCTTCGAGCACGACCACATCCGAGGGCTTTTCAACCATTCCAATCAAGGCGAGGGCGGGTCGCAGGTCCACGCGTTGGCTGCGGCCATCCTGGCGTACGCACGCAACATCGAAAATCTGGGTGTACTTGCGCCCGCGGTCGAGCGGATCGCCCACAAGCATATCGGCTACCATATTCTCCCCGAGCACTATCCCTATGTTGCGACAGCGCTGCGAGCTTCAATCTCGGACGTACTCGGCGAGGCGGCGACGCCGCAGTTGCTGGAAGCTTGGGGCGAAGCCTACTGGTTCCTCGCCGACATCCTGAAAGAGCGTGAAGTGCAGTTGCGGTCTGAACTGCAGGCGGCGGTTGGGGGCTGGAACGGCTGGAGGCAATTCGTCATCGCTGAAAAGATCAAGGAGAGCGATGTTGTCACGTCTTTCGTACTACGCCCAGCCGACGGTCAGAAAGTAACCAGGCATCGTCCCGGCCAATATCTTACCTTCCGACTCACACTGAATGACGGGCAAGAGGTCAAGCGGAACTATTCCATCTCGTGCGGGCCCAACAACGATTTCTACCGGATCTCCGTAAAAAGGGAGGCAATGGGGCAGGGAGGCTCCATTTACCTTCACGACCACACCTCCATTGGCGCAATCATTGAGGCCACGCCGCCTGCCGGAGACTTCTTCCTTCCGGATGAGCCAAAGCGGTCAATCGTCCTGCTGTCAGGCGGCGTGGGTCTGACGCCGATGGTCGCCATGCTTGAAGCTATCTCGGCCAGCTACCCCGACCTTGACGCGCATTTTGTCCACGGTGCTCTAAACAGCACCACGCATGCCATGGACCGCCACGTGCGTACATTGGCGTCTCAACACGGTCGCGTCGCTGTCCGAACGTTTTATAGCGATCCCGCTGACGCTGACGCAGCTGGGATCTCACACGATCATGACGGTATGATCTCGATTGAATGGCTCAAGGAGAATACTCCGTTCGCCTCAGCCGACTATTACCTTTGTGGCCCTAGGCCATTCCTAAAAGCGTTGGTTGGCGGTTTGTGGGAGGCAGGGATCGCGCCGGATCGGTTACACTACGAATTTTTCGGCCCAGCCGACGAGCTCATTGCTGCTTGAACCATCACAGCCGGGGCCATTGGCCGCGGCGTCTCTCCGAAAGGCTACGCCATGTGGAAACGCAAACTATCGATCGGCCTAAAACTCGCTTGGGCGCTCATGCTCGTCAACGCCTCTCCCTCCGTTGCATCCGCTCACGTCAAGTGGTTTGCACCGTACATTGTCGGTGCGCCGCCCGCGCCCATAACGAAGACGCTGGCCGACACTTGGTTCTGGGCGGGCATCGCACTGGTTCTGGTGTTCTTTGTCATAACCAGAGCCCTCGAACTCTCCAGGTTCGGAAGCGCTGCTATCAGCGCACTCGACTATGTCACTAATCCGCTGTGGCAGCGACAAGACGACTATATCCGGGCCATAATCGGTGCGTTCTTCGTAGCCATTTTCGCGGTAGGGGGCGTCTATCTCACTCCAGACCTGAAGACTCCGGCAGAATGGGTATCCTGGCTACAGCTGGTTATCGCGTTCTGCGTCTTTTCGCGGCGGACGATGCCCATCGCAGGGGTTGGTATCATCGCCCTCTGGATCTTGGCCCTGCGTGACTATGACCTGTTCCATTTATTCGACTACCTTGCCCTCGGGCTGGGCGTCGCCGCCTACCTTCTCCTCGAACCATTGAAAAACGAGTCGCTGCGAACGAGGCGCTTCGAAGCCCTACGTTGGGGACTGGCTATCGCCTTGATGTGGTCCAGCCTCGAGAAGTTCGCGTTCCCCAGTTGGTTCTATCCTCTTGTCGTGGAAAAACCGTTCCTGACTTTCGGGATGCCCCGGGACGTCTTTCTCCCGATGGCTGGGGTTACGGAATTCACTCTCGGCTTCGGATTGCTTTGGACCCCGCTGATACGGCGTCTTTCGGCACTGGCTTTGATCGTGATTTTTACGGCCGCCGTCTGGCCGTTCGGACGGGTTGATCTCATTGGACACGGCCTCATCATGGCGATCCTCCTCGCCGTGGCTGCCGATCACAGGACGGGGGTCGACGTTTTGACCAACCTCAAGCGAGGCACATGGCGTATTCCGATAGGAATGGCCTCGGCGCTTGTGATCTTTTGCACCGCATACTGGGGTCTGCACCTTGCCTTCTATGGAATCGACGGAAAACTGGACGGGCATGAAGGGCCGAAATCGACCCACTCCTATGATCCCGAGCATCCGCATGCCTACGGTAGAGAGGGAGAGATCGGCGGACAGCCACATCAGTGAGTAACAACGCAATGCGCGGCTCGTATCGATGCGACGCCACAAGGGACACAACCCATCATTTTCCCGGTGTCACAAGCTCCACATGACTTACACCTAGAGCTTTTGCCAGTTCATACAATCTAATCACCGTTGGTTTGCGTCGTCCGCGTTCCAATCCACTCAGATATTGCTGACTGTATTAGGCGCGGCAGTTTAAGCCCTTGAACGCCGAAAGCTGACCCCGGTGGCAAGCGTCAACGTATTGTAATATGTGTAAATTCAGAAAGTCATTGGGGTGAATTGAAAGCCGATGACGGAGGTAAATGCCGCACCCAAATACAGCCAGCGCCGTGATCTACAGTCTGATGCTCACTTGCCGCGCCTGTGGAGTCGCCCCACTAACCTGGCTGCGTCATGTGCTAACTGGGCTGCCGCTGCGCGACAGGCGGCCGACATCGTCGATCTGCTGCTGTTCATGGCTTATGCCATGATGGGCGGGATCATCGTGGGAACGGTCGTGACGCTTTTGTGCCAGTACTCCGCGTGGCCTGGTTCCGCATACCGAGTGAAGACGATGCGTCGGCGACGCCAGAAGTCGCGGCACACTAGGGTCGAAGACGTTCTGCATCGTTTCCCATCTCTCTATTAGCAAGGCGTGTTAACGATGATTGTCAAATTTACCAAGCCTGGCCGTAATCTGATTACGGTTCTTATGTTGATACTTCTGACCGGCGTCACGGCGTGCGCTTCGCGGCCGCCATCATCTGTTCTCCAGCCTGTCCGGCTCGCACAGAACGAAAGCGAGAAGATAACGCTCCTCGCTATCACAAACCGCGACTAGGAAGGTGACGGAAAGGGATTTGGAAGCCGTTGGGCGGCGAAACTCACTTACGAGAAATATGGCTTCTCCATACCTTCGGAGCGCAAATCCACCGCCATCGTTTATCCGTCAAAAAATCTGGACCCGCGCCGCCAATTCGCGGTCACGGCCCGCAAGCAACTTTCGGAAAGAGAACTTATAGACAATGCCACGAGCGCGGCGAATTTCGACGGCACTGTCGCGGTCTTTGTCCATGGCTACAACTACAGTTACCAGGAGGCGCTCTTTAGAACTGCGCAAGTGGCCGCTGACGCCAGGACCTTGAGCCCTCCGATACTTTTTTCGTGGCCCTCGGCGGCCAGCGTCACTGGTTATGTGACGGATAGGGACGCGGCTCTTTATTCACGTGCGGAGCTGGAGCGCCTTCTTGGGGCACTCGCGAGGGATTCGAGAGTCAAACGCATCGTGCTGTTCGGCCACAGCATGGGTGGCTTTTTGTCGATGGAAGCCGCAGTCCAGCTTAAACTTCAGGGCAGACACGATGTAATGGGAAAGCTGCAGGTAGTGCTTGCCGCACCTGATATAGACGTCGACGTGTTCAGGTCTCAGCTGCGCGATCTTGGACAAATGCAGGCACCCATCACCCTTCTCGTGTCGAAAACCGACCGGGCGTTGACAATTTCCAGCGTCATTGGTGGTGAACGACCGCGCATAGGTCGATTAGATATTGACGATCCGACGATCCGACAGGCGGCAATCGCTAACCACGTCAACATAATAGACGTAACGTCAGCCGCGTCATCCGACGGTCTCGGACACGATCGCTATGCCGCGCTGGCACGGGTTAGCGGTGAGCTGCGTAAGGCAGAAGCGCAAAACCGTGATGGAGGGAATGTTGGAGCGCTGGTGTTTCAAGCCGCCGGCGCGTCTGTAGCCATCCCCGTTAATGTGACAGAGCGGCTCGCTAGGTAGTGAGGGCCAAATTTGGTTTCCTCTGCGTTCATCCAACAATAACCTGGGTCAGATCGTTCATTTACGTAGACTTACCGACCAGCGCTCGAAAAGATGATGCCTTGATCAACCAGTATGTTGAACTTGTACCCGGGCCGAATCTCCAGCGTGGGCTGGACGTCCATGTTCCGTTGAATAGTCCGGTTAGCCCGGCCTACAGTCTCGGCGAAATTCCGCCGCACCGCGTCCGAGGCGGTGGACTGGGTTCCGCGCGTAGAGCTTCCGGAACGGTCATATCGATACCGTCCCGATAAGGGCGATCAGAACAGCTGAGCCGAACGTCTTGAAATAATGGTTGTTCACCTTATCGTTGAAATCGCTATACCCTTGAGCCTCCGTTCCCAACATGGGGCAAGGATTATGATAACCCATCCAGCGACGACCGAGCCGCTGCGGACTGGTCTCGCGCTGTCGATGATGATGTTCAGCTAAAGTGCCATGTTACGCACTCTTATCGGTTGAAGGAGCCACCGTGGCCCTAATTTATCACGTTTTCACTTTGCAGTCGCATCTAATAATGTTGATCACGATATCGGCGGTGCGGTCGAGATAAGTGCGACCATCGGAAAGCCGTGCCGTCGGACTGATGTAACTCTGCGGGCCAACATGAGTGGCCGGGTCAAGGGAATGCACGGTAACGCTCCCTGCGTTCAGGGCTTTGTTCCATGGGCTACGCCGAAGAACACGCCACCTCTGTGGGAAAAGCCCGATACCCACCTTTTCGATCCAGTCATTTTTGCTGGTGAGGCGGTGTACGTGGCGTGCGTGCGTCAGGTCATTAGCGCCGTTGTGGAAACCTCCGAGCATGATCAACCAAAGGGGAGAGCTGAGTTCGCTGAAGAGGCCTTCAAGTGCCCCGGTGGCGACCTGAGCGCCACCGCTGTAGCAAAGAAGAACCACCGGTATGCCGTTGTCGGGCTCGTAACCCGCTAAGCGCAGCTGGCCTACGATCTGAGCGCTCACAGCTCGGTTGTATAGCGGGCGGTATCTACGATCCGATGCCACGAAAGTCTGCATTGCGTTGTGCAAAAACAGCGTTATTGCAAGGTGGTGTCGCAGCCAGTCCCAAATTGGTCGACCCACAAGCGGGTCTGCCAACGGCGAATAAGGCTGAACCTGGCCTAGAACTCGCAGTTCGGGCGCTCTGGCAATAACGGCTTCGACAAGCTGGCCGCCGTCGCGGGTGTCATCGAAGCGTCGCTTGCCGATTCCATCCAAATAGACCACGTATGCGTGGGGTGGCTGACCTGGGTCCGCGCCTCTGGCGTAAGGCATTTCCGGCGGGAGAGTCGCGGTTAGTCGCCGCCGCCCTACGGTGTAGAGCACCAGTTCATAACGAGCCAGCAAGCCCTCGGCGAGGAGGACTGGCCCTAGCGCCAGGAGGCAGACGAGCCACGGGAAATCGCTCATACGATCGCGTCCTTCTCTGCCGCACTGGCAATTCTCCGCCCTATAAGCCGCCGGACTGCTTGGACCGTAACAGCCAGCCCAAATCCGGCAACAGCGACGCAGGCACCCGACGTCCACCACCCTAATCCGGACGCTGCTGCAATCGGTCCCACAAGTCCCGTCCCGACACCAACGATAAGGAGGGTGTGCAGAAACGGCCCCAGCAGTGGGAACGCGAGGATAGCGGACAACAGCAATGGTGCGAGCAGGTTAGGTGTCCAGACGAGGCCTGTTGTCGCGATTAGTCGGAGTTCCGGCTGAGAGGCAGACCGTACGAGGTCCGCGGCGGCCCACGCGGCAATAGGCCAGGATGCGATGACGGTTCCTTCAACCACTGTGCCGGTTACTAAGAGCCCGATTACGAAATAAAGCGAACTCTTGTTGCGACTTGCGATTAGGGGCAGAAGCCGCCCGGCACTCTCGGAAAGCCCGGAGAGGGCCAGTAGGACGATAACAGTATGTGACATGGTTCAGGGCCCTCGTTTACGACCTGATGCTGCGCCTCCGCTTATGTCCTGGGCATACCGTTCAATCACATCGGCGGCACGCCGCGCTCCGCCAGCTCGCTCCTGCGCCGTGCGCTGTACAGCGGCCGATGCACGAAAGCTCGGCTCATTCAAAAGGCGCCAGGCGGTGGCATTCACCGTTTCCACAGTGGCTTCATCCGTGCGAATGGAGAGGCCAGCACCGAGCTCGACGACCCGCCGAGCAACCAGTGGCTGGTCCGCCCCCTGTGGCACGACGAGCGTCGGGACCCCGGCCCGCATTGCCTCATTGACGCTGTTCATTCCGCCGTGCGTCACGAATAGCGCTGCACGGTCGAGCACCCGTAGTTGAGGGACTGATTGCACGGCCAGCACGTTTGACGGCAGTGTACCCAGTTCTTCCGGTTGAGTATGCCCAGTTGATATGACAACCGTTCCCCCCAGTGGTGCAAGGGCAATTGCGAAGGTCCGAAGTAGGGCCGGTCCAGCGTCGAATACTGTTCCCAGAGATGCGTACAGCACAGGGTCTTTGAGCTTGAAGGCGTCAAAGGCTGGGTCACTTGGGCGTGAACCCACGCTGGCACCAACGAACTCATAGGACTGATCGAAAGCTTCGGCTTCAGGTTGGAATGCGCCAGAGGTGAACACTAGGTTGAGCTTTGCCTCCGCGTTCAATAGATCGATCAAAGGTAGGCTGCCGGTTTGGTAGCGGCGGCTTAAAGCTATACGTGCGCACGCATATCTCCAGGCGATACGGGGATGACTCAATGCAGCGGCCACTAAACCCTGGGAGACGCCTGTGGGGCTTTCTACTTGCCGGTTGAACGCAAATGTCGTGAATGTCGCCACCGCTGGGACGCCAAGCTCACGCGCGGCCACTGCGCCCCACGGACAAGCTGCCCCGTGCACTATCAGGTCGGGACCAATGTCGCGAAGATCAGAGAGTACGCCGGGCATTAATTCAAGAGAGGTCCTTGCAAGCTCTTCCAGTAGCGCAAGTGGGATCGGGGGGTCCGGCAGGGGTATGTAGCCTTCGGTGTATAGGTGGACCTGCGCTCCAGCAGCCTCAATCTCGGCCGCGAACGAAGGGAATGTGTGGTATGTCAATGTGTGGCCGCGGCTGGCGAGCTCCGCGACGACGGGAAGTGTTGGGTTGATGTAGCCATGCATGCCGATGTTGAGAAACGAGACGGTGCTCATCGACGTCCTCCAGGTGCCTCCGGTTGTGGCGACACATCTATCGTTCCGTCTATAACGAAAGCGGACATTTGATATCCTATACGAAGGTTCGGGAAGGTAGCCGTGCTTGCGTCAGCCTGCGCCATTCGAGTGGCTTTTGAGGCTTCGTAGGTCCTTCCGTAGGATTTTGCCAACGTTCGACTTAGGCAAATCGGTGCGAAATTCCACGAACCGAGGACGCTTGTAGTTGGTCAGATTGGCAGCGCAATGCGCCTTCACGTCCGCTTCCGTGAGATTCGGATCTTTCTTGACAACGAAAAGTTTTACAGCTTCGCCGGAGTTTTCATCGGGCACACCGATTGCTGCACACTCGAGCACTCCGGCGAGGGTCATCACCACCTCCTCGATCTCGTTGGGGAACACGTTGAAGCCGGACACCAGGATCATATCCTTCTTGCGATCTACGATTTTCACTAGTCCATCAGGGTTCATGTAGCCGATATCGCCTGAGCGGAGAAACCCGTCAGCCGAGATCGCCTTGGCTGTTTCCTCCGGCTGTTTCCAATAGCCCGCCATGACCTGCGGGCCACGGATACAGATTTCACCGATATCACCGAGCGGTACGGCGTTGCCATCATCGCCTCGGATCTCGACGTCAGTGGATGGTAAGGGCAGGCCAATCGTGCCAGTGAAACCGCCTCCGTCGAGCCGGTTTACGAGCGCAACAGGCGACGTCTCAGAAAGGCCGTAGCCCTCCTTGATCGAGGATCCCGTCAACTTTTCCCAACGTTCAGCTATCGGACGCTGTACCGCCATTCCTCCGCCAAAGGTCAGCGCTAGATTAGAAAAATCTAGGCTCCGAAATTTGGGTTCGTACATCAGTTTGTTGAAAAGCGTGCTGACCCCGGGGAAGATGTTGATCTGGTATTTCGCGGTTTCCTTCACGAAAGCCCGAATGTCGCGCGGGTTGGGAATAAGAATGTTCTCGCTGCCGGTGCTTACCCCCATCAGGGCGTTCACCGTCATTCCAAATATATGGTAGAGCGGCAGGGCACAGAGAAACACCAGCCGTTCGGGCCGTTTCTTGTCTTGGAAAGCCGATTCGAGCCACAGGCCCATTTGGGATATGTTCGACAAAAGGTTGGAATGGGTCAGCGTTGCGCCTTTTGAGACGCCGGTGGTTCCACCAGTATATTGCAACAGTGCTACATCGCTGGATTTGACGTCGACCGCTTCAAGCGTCAGGCTGGAGCCCTTCGCAATAACCGTTTTGAAAGTCAGGTGTCCGGGTAGCGACCACGAGGGAACCATCTTTCTGACCCTGCGTACGACAAAATTGACGATCAGGCCCTTCAGACCGAGAAGATCGCCCATCGTGGCGACTACGGTATGCCTGAGATCGGTCCGGGTCGCCACCTGTTCGACGGTATGGGCAAAATTTTCTAGCACGAAGATTGCCTTGGCGCCGGAGTCCGTCAGCTGATGTTCCAGTTCGCGTGGCGTGTAGAGCGGATTCACGTTTACGACGGTGTAACCCGCCCGAAGAATGCCGAAGACGATCACCGGATTTTGCAGGATGTTCGGCATCATGACCGCCACGCGATCGCCTTTAACGAGACCGGTCGACTGCAGCCAGGCACCAATTTTCCTACTGTGTGCGTCGAGGTTCCTGAAAGTCAGCGTTTTGTCCATACAGGTGAAGGCGGCATGTTCGGCATATTTTTCGCATGAGTGCGCGAAAAGTTCACCGATTGAATTGAAAGGCAGTGGATCGATATAGCTAGGCATGCCGGGAGGGTAGGAATGCAGCCAGGGTTTCGCCGTACTCGGGGCTGGGGTTTGCATCAATGTGTTAGACATCGCCTTACTCTTTCCTGGGCCTTGCGCTGCGCCACGAGGTCGAGAAACTGATTCCCTTGGTCGTTGCGAGCTTCCGCGTGTGCGCGTCCAGACGGTGCGCACAACCATTGATTTTAAAGGCTCGGAGACTGAGCAGCCGAATCAGATGTTCGTCGAGCCCTGAACTGGCGACGAAACGGTCCAAAGTCGAGACCACCGTGAAGCCGCCGGCGGTTTCCTTACCGGGATAAATGTGAGGATACATTTTGAAGTCTCCTGAGCAGGTTCTGTGGAAATGCTGTTTCTGCGTCTTCAGAAACTACGTGTGAGGAGAGGGTCTCAGAAAGTTATACAATGGTTTGGAAGCAGGCAGACGGCTTCGCATTGCTATGATCGATGGCTGAAACGTCCCCATGAACTTGGGGACCCGTCCCCAGGGGAACGTTTGAAAAGCAGGGGATGCCTTAACTGAGCGTATTCGCTTGAGATGACCGGCATGCTGCCTCGCGCACACAAGGAAGTCAGAAAGCAACAGGTCAAACCGCAGTTTGCACAAAAGTCCAAAACGCCTTACGGCGGTTTTTAGTACAAAAAGCAACACCCCAAAAACGCATGTTAGTTCCATAAATCACATTATGCGATACGTTATTGTAGCCGGGTGGGTTCAAGGATGAAGTGCGACTTGCAATAGATAACAACGGTTTATCTCTGC
>NZ_LMFB01000034.1:0-2091 GCF_001426685.1 Rhizobium sp. Root483D2
CCAGGGCAAAAGAACTCGCTTATCCTGCGGCCACATCAGTCAATTCGACGATTATGCAACGGTCCCCGCGGGGGAGAAGGGGGAGATCGGGGCAGGCCCCGGTTATTCCGTTGAACCTGCAAGTAGAAAAAAGGCTAAGCGGCACGCTCCGCAGCCCTCTCTTCTCCCGAGAGAAAAGATGGCCAGAAGCGCAGATGGGGGCCTTATCTCTTCTCCCCGTCGGGGAGAAGGTGGCGCGCAGCGCCGGATGAGGGGGCGGTACGCTCGGAATTCGCCGACATACCCCCTCATCGCCTCACTGCGTTCGGCACTTCTCCCCGCAGGGGAGAAGGGAAAGTGCCCACCTTACATCCTGACCGTCATGCCGCCATCCACCGTCAGCACATGGCCGTTGACGAACGACGCGGCGTCGCTGGCCAGGAACAGGGCGGCGCCGGCGATTTCGTCCGGGCGGCCCCAGCGCTGGGCCGGAATGCGCTGGCGCACGAAGGGCATCAGGTCCTCGTCGGCGGCCATTGCCGCGTTGGTCTCGGTGGCAAACCAGCCGGGTGCGATTGCATTGCTGGTGATCCCGTGCGGACCGAATTCAACCGCCATCGCGCGCATCAGGCCGGTCAGACCCTGCTTGGCAACCGGATAGATGCCGTCGCCCGGCATGGACACCTGGCCGTTGATCGAGGTGATCGAGATCAGCCGCCCGTGCCCGTTCTTCATCATGATCGCGGCCGCATCGCGCGACAGGGTCAGTGCGGCGATCAGGTCGGTCTGGATGAGATCGATCGCCGCGTCATCGTCGAAGGCCGATAGCGGCCGCCGGTCGCGGGCGCCGACATTGTTGACGAGGATGTCGAGCCGTCCGTGCTTCTGTTCGATCAGGGCCAGCGTCTCGCGCTGGGCATGGCGGTCGGCGATATCGAAGGCCGCCGTGCTAGCGCTGCCACCGGCCTGCGTGAGGGCGGAAAGGGCGGTGTCCAGGGTCGCCGCCGTGCGCCCGGTGATGACCACATGCGCTCCGGCCTCGCAAAGCGCCTTGGCGATTTCCAGCCCGAGCCCGCGCCCGCCGCCGGTCACCAGCGCGACCCGGCCTTTCAGGGAAAATCTGTCGAAGATGGTCATGGCGTCCTCGCCTTAAAGAAAAGATTGCCCATCGACACCAAAATACTTGACTTAGTCAACTATTTTCTCGATACCACCGAACTTTCGCCAGGGTTTGCGGCTGGTTTCGGGCGCTTATCGTGCGGAGGGAACCGGGCAACTCAAATCGCCTTCCTCGCAGGCCAGGTAGGTCTGCAGATCCTTGGTCCTGGTCTGTGTCAGGCCGTCAAGGCACATGGAATGGATCATCGGATAGGCGCTGCTCTCCGCCACGCCCGAGGCCGAGAAGGCGCATTCGGCATCGCGGAAAGTGACCCAGGCGCGCTGCGCCGTCACCAGAAGCTTGCTCTTGTCCGCATCGTCCTTCAGCCGCGTGCTGATCTGTTTGTAGAGTTCGTTCAACTGCTTGTCGGACTTTTTGAAAGCTTCGCTGGCGCAGGCATCCATCGTCGTCTGGTCCTGCGCATTGGCGCAATCGCCGGCGGCGTATGCTGCTGTCGTGGCAAACATTGCCAGAGAAGCGATGAGGAACAGGCGTGTCATTGGAAGCCTCCCGCGCGGCGCGGCGCGTGTCTATCGGCCGCAATGAGAAGCCTCATAGGATAGAGGCTGCGGTCGCGCATGCAAGGCAACGGCAGGAAAAAATGGCGCTCAGACCATCCCGTGCCGATGAATCAGGCTCGCCTGTTTGAAACATCGCGCGTCGCAGATGGGCTGGCAGCGAAGCGTGAAGTGTCCTGCCTGCGCCGCACGCTGGCGCTGTCTTTCGCTGTCATCCCTATCGGATTATGATAGGTCTTGATCGCCAGCCGAAGTTCATCCTGGCCATAGCTCATTCCGGCCAAAGCCCGTTTAGGCCGAAGCCCTTTAAGGAAAGCGTCCGTCATGACATCAGCCTTCCTCACCCATCTCTCCACCGAGCTTTCCGGGTTGAAATCCTCCGGTCTTTACAAGACCGAGCGGGTGATCGTGTCGATGCAGGCGGGGGAGATCGAG
>NZ_LMFB01000034.1:2103-2590 GCF_001426685.1 Rhizobium sp. Root483D2
GTTGCGTCGGGGGCGAAGGTTTTGAACTTTTGCGCCAACAATTATCTCGGTCTTGCCGANCAGTGCCGAACTGATCGAAGCGGGCAAACGGGCGCTGGACCGGTACGGTTACGGCATGGCCTCGGTGCGCTTCATCTGCGGCACGCAGGAGGAGCACAAGCAGCTGGAAGCGCGCATCTCGTCGTTTCTGGGGATGGAAGACACGATCCTCTATTCCTCGTGTTTCGATGCCAATGGCGGCCTGTTTGAGACGTTGCTGGGGGAGGAGGATGCGATCATTTCCGATGCGCTCAACCATGCCTCGATCATCGATGGCGTGCGGCTCTCCAAGGCCAAACGTTTCCGTTATGCCAATAATGACATGGGCGCGCTGGAGGAGGAACTGAAGAAGGCGGAAGGCGCGCGCTTCAAGCTGATCGCCACCGACGGCGTGTTTTCGATGGACGGCATCATCGCCAATCTGCAGGGCGTCTGCGATCTCGCCGAC
>NZ_LMFB01000034.1:2614-2807 GCF_001426685.1 Rhizobium sp. Root483D2
TGTCGGCAAGCATGGCCGTGGCTCGGCCGAATATTGCGGCGTCGAGGGCCGGGTGGATATCATCACCGGCACACTCGGCAAGGCGCTGGGCGGCGCCTCCGGCGGTTATACATCGGCAAAGGCCGAGGTGGTGGACTGGCTGCGCCAGCGCTCGCGCCCCTATCTGTTTTCCAACACGCTGGCGCCGGTCATT
>NZ_LMFB01000034.1:2856-3128 GCF_001426685.1 Rhizobium sp. Root483D2
CCATCCGATCATTCCGGTGATGCTGGGCGATGCGTCGCTGGCGCAGGCCTTTGCGGCGAGAATGCTGGAAAAGGGCGTCTACGTCGTCGGCTTTGCCTTCCCGGTCGTGCCCAAGGGCCAGGCCCGCATCCGCACCCAGATGTCGGCGTCCCATAGCGAGGCCGATGTGCGCCGGGCGATTGCCGTGTTCGAGGAGGTCGGGCGGGAGTTGGGTGTGATCTGAACCTTGACCTCCCCCTTGAGGGGGGAGGTCGCAGCGCAGCTGCGGGTGG
>NZ_LMFB01000034.1:3230-3410 GCF_001426685.1 Rhizobium sp. Root483D2
TGTTCGCGTGCGCCGCAGATCACCCCACCCCGCCGCTACGCGCCGACCCTCCCCCTCAAGGGGAGGGTGGAAGACACCCGCCGCCGCCGATATCGCCGCGCAATTGCCGTGTTCGAAGAGGTCGGGCGGGAGCTGGGTGTGATCTGAACCTTGACCTCCCCCTTGAGGGGGGAGGTCGCA
>NZ_LMFB01000034.1:3542-4648 GCF_001426685.1 Rhizobium sp. Root483D2
TTTGCGTGGGCCGCAGATCACCCCACCCCGCCGCTGCGCGCCGACCCTCCCCCTCAAGGGGAGGGTGGAAGANNNCGCCGCTGACAAGAATAGTCCAAGGAACCACCGATGACCAACATGATGAAAGCCCTCGTCAAATCCAGAGCCGAACCCGGCCTGTGGATGGAGCATGTTCCCGTCCCCGAACCCGGTCCCAACGACGTCTTGATCAAGGTGAGGAAATCGGCGATCTGCGGCACCGACGTGCATATCTGGAACTGGGACCAATGGGCGCAAAAGACCATTCCGGTGCCGATGGTCGTCGGCCATGAATTTGTCGGCGTGATTGCTGAGATTGGTTCGGCCGTCACCAAATATCATGTTGGCGAGCGCGTCTCGGGCGAGGGCCATATCGTCTGCGGCAAGTGCCGCAATTGCCGGGCGGGCCGGGGGCATCTGTGCCGCAACACGCTGGGTGTCGGCGTGCACCGGCCGGGCTCGTTCGGCGAATATGTCTGCATTCCCGAATATAATGTCGTTGCCATTCCAGACGAGGTGCCCGACGAGGTCGCGGCGATCTTCGACCCGTTTGGCAATGCCGTGCACACGGCGCTGTCCTTCGATGTGGTCGGCGAGGACGTGCTGGTGACCGGCGCCGGGCCGATCGGCATCATGGGCGCGCTGGTCGCCAAACGCTCCGGTGCGCGTAAGGTGGTGATTACCGACATCAACCCGGTGCGCCTCGCGCTCGCCGAAACGATGGGCATCGATTACGTCGTCGATGCGTCAAGGGAAAACCTGTCGGATGTGATGACACGCATCGGCATGACCGAGGGGTTCGATGTCGGATTGGAGATGTCGGGGGCAGCGCCCGCGTTTCGCGACATGATTGATAAGATGAACAATGGCGGCAAGATCGCCATTCTCGGCATTGCATCCACCGGTTTCGAGATCGACTGGAACAAGGTGATCTTCAAGATGCTCAACCTGAAGGGCATCTATGGCCGCGAGATGTTCGAGAGCTGGTACAAGATGATCGCCTTCGTGCAGGGCGGCCTCGACCTCACCCCCATCATCACCCACCGCATCGGCATCGACGATTTCCGCGAGGGGTTCGAGGCCATGCG
>NZ_LMFB01000035.1 GCF_001426685.1 Rhizobium sp. Root483D2
AGGAACCTGGAGGGACAGGAGACGTTGGAACCAGTGGCTTGAATCTTTGCCAGTCGAGAAGGGTGTCGATGGAAAATGGAAGCGGGCCATTTCCCCGATATTCGAAAACAAGCCGGGCTGGGTCCCCCAATCGAACCTTAAGCGGGGGGAGCAATACGGGGTCACCGCCGCTGGCAGAGACGAAGAATGTGGGTTCGAAAACATGCTGTCCCGGCAAGTGGACTGTTATACGTCCGGCATCATCCGGGACGATCCGCGTGAATTGCGCAACTGACCCGTCATCTGCATATTCAACGCGCAGGTTCTCGAGGTCGAACACAAGATCAAGCTGATCATCTGCTCGCAAGACGCGAATGCGCGGATTATCTATCCCCGAGATCCCACTCGCCTTTTGTCCCAGAAAACTCACAAACTGACTGGATGTCTCCAATAGTACAGTATCTTCTGATTGCGTAATAGTTAGAGAAGATCCACCTCCAATAGGAGGAGCGGCGCGAATTCTATTTATAGACGCGCCAGTTTCTGCGAGACTTGATTTCGGGAAGGATAGACTCGACGTCGTCGAAACGGCTAAAGCCGCGCTCGATAGAAGAAATGACCTTCTAGACAAGCGAAATTCATCCTCGACAACACCATGGTATTGCCGCGCTGCAGCGGTTTCCCGGTCCGAAATTTTGGTAGCCATGCTCGTCCCCTAGCAATCAGGCAAATAAACAATAGCAACTCTCCGTTGAATTGTCGACATTCTCAACTCAATACAAAAAAATATTTTCACCGAGAGTTGCATCACCTTTGTGCGCCACTGCTTGAGGCTCTTTTATGCAAGAAAGGTATCGTTTTTACTGAGCCATGTGTCCCCTGTATGCGGGCCGTGACATCGTCCGACGACGGACTTGACTGCTTTGACAAACCGCGGCGGCGCGACGCACGACTCGCAGAGACACCTTTAAATTGAGCAGCAGATGACGAAACGGCAGCGCGTACTCCTTGATCCCAACCTCTGGCGGTACATCCTGGACGCAGGTACCTCGGCAACCTGCCCATCCGCCACTCGCTGTTCCCCTTAACGCCGCACTCGCACCTAAGCTTGGGCAACAGGCAGCTGATGACCGTCTGCTTGCCTTGCTGACGTGACATTTCCCATCGATCAACAGGCTTCATTCGATTACAGCTTAGACAGTGGATCGCGAGTGTATTCCATTCCGGTAGACTACCGAACGTCGATTTCAGATCGTTCAGGACTTCTGGATATGGATCCGGCCCGGTCCCGAGCTTCGGTGGTGACAGTGGCACAGGAGGATCCTGAGCAAGTTCAGATGACATCTGATGTATGCCGATTATGTGAACGATGGACTTTCCGGGCCGTTCGCGTGTTGCAGCTCTAAGTCCAGCGATTGAACAGTAAGCAACTAGAAGATGAGACAGCTTCTATTATGGAACTTCCAGCTTCAGGTCGATCGTCCCATACTTCGACGCGGGACGGATGATTGGTTTCCATGTGCCAACTATGCGCGGACAACCGGGAGGTCGGCAAGCCGGGTCGTGTACCTAGGCGGCCGCATGTTGGTCGTTGCGAGCGCCCTTGATGCCTTCGCTGGCCAGAATGATGGTCTTTTACCCCCACTTATCATTGACGGCATTTAGCGCGGCCGACAGTCTCTCCTATCTCGCTGATGCTTGAGGACCTGAAGTCCGAGATCGTCGCTGCAACGCGCCGGGAGATGTCGCCGTAGAGGGTGTAGTTGCTGCTGAGCAGTGGGCGTCTTAAATCCTGGAATGGGCCTCCGTTACTGCGGGGTCACGGGCAAAGTCCCACTGATTTGCAGGTACACCCCCGCTCCAGAGAGTAGAAACCCTCGCCTGGAAATAGACGTTCTCGAGGTTGTGCGGACCTTTGGGGAAATCAATTTCGAAGGGCCTAGACTCACCTGGCTGCAGGTAAGCGACGTTCAAGTAGGAATCGATCTGGGAACTCCCGGTCTCTTGCGCATGGCTCGCCGTGAAGCCGTCTTGCGGGCCATGGTAATCGGCCGTGCAGAACGCGAGCCGCCATTCGAGGGTCACGAGATCGCTGGCCACGGCCCCTGAATTTGTGATGGTGACAACAGCCCTATCCTTATTCAGATCGACACCAACGGGTCGTCGGTCAACGAATTCCTGTGTTTGGGTCCTACCGTAAGAACTCCCTGTATCGCCAGCAAAGAGTTTGATGTAAACGTGAGCTACCACCTCGTATTCGCCGTCATCACTGATGTCTGTGCCTTCGGTCATTTCTGCCCCCTACACGTAGTAATCGTTTGGCAGCGTTTCCCAGCCTTTGTATCCAGAGCCCCGATCGCCATCCAAGTCGAAGTCAAAGGGAGGTACGGTGCCGTCCAGGAGGGCGATACTGAGGTCCACTGCATTGCCAAAAACGCTCTGCCCTCCATACCGCATCTCTAAACGTCTTGTCTCGTCAGGGGTTGCTGCCTGACCAAAGGCAAACACTGCGTGCTTATCCATCACATTGGCGGGATCTACCATCCAATCCGGCCGTTTTCCGCGAGAGTTTGGATTGAGTGGGATCGTCGCTGCCGGTTCGTGCCTGCTCCCGACTTTTCTGGGTGACACTAGCCAGTAGAATGGGGGTTTCGGGATACTGGTGTTGGATTGCGGATACTGATTTCCCTCGTAATCGCGCGACACAATCATGTCTTTTAGAAATCCGAAGTTTCTGAAGTCCTCGCTGCTGCAATAGCCCCAGCCCGTCAGGCACAGCATCGTGCGAATTGCGCTGACGATGTAGAACAGCGCTAGGTTTACGATGTAAATGATCCATCTAGGTGCAAGTGCGACAAACCTCATCAGCACCGCCCACGGCAGGGTAGCTATCATAAGCAGCAGAGTCAGGCCCTTCCCGAACCAGCTAAACAGCGCTTTCAGAAAATCAATGATATCCGCGTTGCCCCCTGGGATCGGCCCCGGAAGATTGTTCCGAAGAAGATCCATGATCTCCTTGATGACCTCGTTTGGGTTATCGGGAGGAGGCACCGGTCTAGGTACCGACCCATTTGTGGACATCCGCAGGTAGTTTTGCATGAAGCGATAAGCGAACAGGAACTCTCCTTCATCTGGATATCCCGAGCGGAGTAGCCTCGGCACCATGGGAGGCTGGTAGACCCGCCGCATACTTTGCACGACCAATGCAGCGACTTGTTCAGAATCCGATACGTTGAGATGAATCTTCCGGTCGAGGCGCGCATCGAGAATGTCGCCGTGCCCCTGGTTTTCCCAAAGCCATGTGTCCGAGAGTGTCTCCAGCACAAGATGACGATAAGCATGGTTTCGGAAGGGGCCTTCGACCAAGCTATTGATAAAGGGATGACCGCTGACATCGCCCCCAACATGGGTCATATAACCTCTTGCATAGGAAGTTTGGACCGGACCTCTAGCATTAGAGAGAAGATCGGCGGCAAAGGCCCCGGTCTTCCTATAATGAAGGAGATCCATCCACCACCACTCATCATAGTTACCGGTCGGCAAGGGTGATTTCCATGCGCCGTCGTCGGTGTAAGGATGCCCGAACATCCGGAATGGGAAGCCAAAATTGTCAGTTGACGTAATGACCCATCGCTGCGCGGCATGATCCGAATTTTTAATGAAGTCGGCGGGAAGACCTCCGAGCTTCGAAAAGACCGGATTGTTAATGTTTATCGAATTCGCAGACCACGCAATCCCCAGTTTGGCAGCCAAAAAAACTGCTTCCAATGCCGTATTCACCGTGTATTTCAGATCCTTTGTAATTCCCCCGGAAAGCCAGTCGGCGATATCGTCTACCGGTTTCGTGAGCTCCGCCGCAATCCTCTGGAGTTCCTCCTTGATGCGATTTACCGCGTCCAGAACTTCCAACGCTGCTGTCATCCCCTTTCTGAGTGCCGGCTTGTTCGTCGCTGGATCAAACATAAATAGAGTTGTGTCGGGCCCAATCGCGCCGAAACGGTAGGCGTTCTCATGGTGATCGACAAAGAGATCCGGCCGCTTCCGCCGGGCGAGTTCCGCAAAGATGATGTGACTTCCGAATTTCGGCATCGCAATCCTCCGACGAAATAAGTAACGCACGGTTCTAAAATTCTAAGATGGCTACCCGTATTGCCGCACTCGATGCTCGGCAAGTCAGCGTCGTCGCAACGCGAAAACTCGAATATACCGTGCACACTGGATATCCGCAACAATAGATTGTGATGGTGTCCCTGTCCAATTTCGCGCTGACTGGCGAGCTGCGCATCTAAAGATGGTATTAGTCGACACTAGGCAGAGAGCCCAATTACCGCTTTTGGCTGACCCTGTTTATAGCTAATGTACGAGCTCCGTTCATATCGGCCAGTTACTTGCCGAGGCACTGGCGGATCGCAACCTGAGCGCGACGCTGCACACCCTTAAGCTCGTCGCTGTGGGAGTGACCTCGATCAGCTCGCAGCCATCCTCGGGCGGGTCATCCCAGATCTCGACGCGAAGAGGTGTCCTGTTTCCCTGGACCGGACTATGCGCGAACGACTGGTAGATCCGCAAGCCGGGTAGTGTATCGGGGCGAACTCAGACCGGCCTTTGTCGCGAACGACTGCCTGAAGCCCTCGGAAGCGAGGATCAAGGTCTTCCTGCCCCATCGTTCACAGCGTCGAGCGCGGCCGACAGCTTGCCGGACTTGGCCTGCTCATGAGCAAAGAGAGCGACCGGGGCCGCTCCTCCGACACCAGGTCGTCGAGCATCACGCCAGCTTTGGTGTACGCAAATCCGTTTCCTTCCCTATTCCCCTTCCATGCCTTCGCGGCACAGGCGAGCGCGGTCGGCACAAGGGCCGTCGTCGCTTTCGACGGCGGGGACAGCCTCAGGGTCCTCGAGGAGCTGTCGCGCGGGGGTGTTGTTGAAAACATTCGTATGTTATCGAAAGCAGTGTTCAATACCCTCAGTAGCTTCTATAGGGACAAGGAGCTCTTTGACTTTTTTCCATCGATGATATTCACCGAAATTTCTAAATAAGTGACAAGCAATACTCCAGAGAAGATTGCCGCGATGTTGGGCCTTGAAAAATGGGTCCGTCAGTATGACGAAAACGCTAATCGACGAAACGGAATTAACTCAGAAGTAGCATCGACTTCGCTATGCTCTCTCTTATGACGGTTGTAGGTTCGACAGAAACGCAGATTTGGCTCAAGGATGAGATAGCGCGCTTGTCCGTGCGTCTGGCTCAGGCGAGGTCTGCCGCCGACAAATACGCCCTGTTGCGCTCGTTGGTGCGTCTCCAAGGTGGCAGAATGGACCGCGAATGGGTCCATTCACGATTCCCGGACCTAAACCCAGACGCGGCGACTCGGTTCGGCCTTGCAGTAGGATTGACGGCCGTTCGTCTACTCGACGAGCGACATGAGCCGTCCCCGGAAGGGTTTTGGGCTGCGCAAGATTTGGATGTCTCGCTCCGCCGCCAGCGCGAAAATTTGCCTCCCGATGCTATCCTTCTGAGATATACCGGTTATGCGGACTACCGCTCGGAAGGCCAGAAGGCCGCAGTCCACTCCCTCGTCACGATGCCTAAAGGCGCGTCGCTGATGGTCTGCCTGCCGACGGGATCCGGGAAAAGCCTTCTCTTCCAATTAGCTGCAGCTAGAATGCGAGAAGCAAGCCGCGGCTCATCCGTCGTGGTCATAACGCCGACCGTGTCACTGGCATTGGATCATGAGCGGACTTTGTCACGAATGCCTGGACTGGAAGGCAGTCGTGCGCTGGTCGGTGGAATGCATCCGGTCGACCGTGCAAATCTTGTCGACGCATTTCGTCGGGGTGAGATTCCGTTACTCTTTATGTCACCTGAAATCGCGCTTGGATCTGTGAGAGAGTATCTCATTGAAGCAGCGACCAGTCCGGCGGAAAAACTCGAAACTCTGGGGGCCCACATCTCGGCGGTTTTCATCGATGAAGCCCATATTGTCGAGAGTTGGGGCCGATCGTTCCGACCCGACTTCCAGCGTCTGCCCGGTCTCGTTCAAGAACTTCGTTCTCGCAACAGCGATCTTCAATGTGTTCTCCTATCAGCCACTCTACCTCCGTCTGCGAGGGAAGTTCTGCGTTCCTCCTATAAATCCCAGCGGGGATGGGGCGAGGTGGACGCGGCAACCCCTCGACGGGAATTCGATATCGTCGTTCAACGTTATCGGGACGCAGAAGCGCGTCTCAAAGCCGTCGATTTTGTTATTGATCGGGCGCCTCGCCCGTTGATCGTCTACACGACACTCGCTGGTGATGAGGAAGATGATCGTGGACTGCGGGATCTTCGGCTGAGCGCAAGTGAACTCTACGCGCGCCTGAAGAGCCGCGGCTATGACCGCATCGCTCTATTTAGCGGCGAGGTGTCTTCCACTTCAGAACGGAGCCAAATCGTGAGGGATTGGGCAGATGACAAGATCGATGTCATTGTCGCTACTTCTGCCTTCGGGATGGGTGTCGACAAAGCGAACGTAAGATCCGTCGTGCACGCCTGCCTTCCCGACAGTCCCGCTCGTTATTATCAAGAGATCGGGCGCGCAGCCCGAGACGGGCGACAGGGCCTTGCAGTTTGTCTGTTTACGGATGCGGATAGAGACGGGGTCAAGGACGATGTCAGCCATGCCCGCTCCACCGCAACGAGTTCATGGATTACAAAAGAGGTCGCAACACCTCGATGGGACGCGATGCTTCAAGCAAGTTCGAATAGTCGTTGGATCGGCGACCGGCGTGCCCTGACCATAGACCTCGACGCGATGCGACAGGGGATCACCTTGTCGACCGATTTCAATCGTCGTTGGAACATGAGCATTCTCAACTTGCTTCAACGCGCAAGAATGCTCGATGTCGTTTCATGTTCACACGAGCCCAATCAGTTCAAATGGGATATCGAGATCCGCGAACCGAGCCTTCTCGCATCCGGCGTTGACGAGGTATGGGATCGCGTATTTTCCCTTCGGGACAATGAGCAGGCAGTTGCTCGGACCGAGGTGCGGCACTTCATCGATATCGTGAGGCGGCCCCAAGACGTCTGCGTGTTGCGGGCTGTTTTCGAGCTCCTGCAAGAAAGGTATACGGACGAAATTTCGTCCTGCGGGCGATGCCCCGGGTGCCGGGCAAGAGGCGAGATTTTTGAAGCCGAACCACTTCACCGGTACAGCGCAGACATCTGGCCCGCAGGACCTCTTGCAATGCCATTGAAACTTCCTCCAGGACTGACGCTCATCATTCCCGAGGACACGACCTTCAGTAGAGATCTCGTGCCGCTTATCGCTAGACTGTCGTCATCGGGAGTAGAACAGGTTGTCGTTCCAGACGATATAGCGCTGGATTGTGCTGTTGGCCTCAAAATGTCCGGAGCGCGCCTTGGTTTGGTAGTCAATCATAGCAGTATCGCCGCCAACGAAGCTGGGCTTGCTCGGATACCGACGGCAGTTCTGCTCAGATCAAGAGACGATGCGTCGATCCGA
Organism: Rhizobium sp. Root483D2; assembly: GCF_001426685.1. Classification (GTDB taxonomy): domain Bacteria; phylum Pseudomonadota; class Alphaproteobacteria; order Rhizobiales; family Rhizobiaceae; genus Pararhizobium; species Pararhizobium qamdonense. Next base: position 7,485 of record NZ_LMFB01000035.1, read on the forward strand.
GTTCTCGAGGCCATAACGAGGTGGAAAGACCTCGCGGCATTGCCGGAACCGCTCCTCATAGTTACGAGCCCCAGCATCGAACTTAATGGTCGGCGGCTAGACCAAACACTCTCCATCCGAGCCCCCTATTTCGAAGATTCGCTTGGACATTTTTCGATATTGGATCCCGTAGCATGAGCATGTTGTCGTCAACGCAAGGAACTTCGGAGCGGGTTTGGTCACTCATTGCGCTTCTTCGAGAGCATGATGGAAAGATCAGCCGTGCAGAGGCTGCGGCCTGGCTAAACCCTGAATTCTTAAAGGATGGCCAGACGGTTGGCGAAAAGTCCGGAACATTCGGACAGATTCAAGGCGCTGCGACCAGCATGGGAGCCGCTTCGTTGGTAGGGCAGGAGTTGCAACTTAATCCGGCTTGTGAGGCCGAGACCTATGATCAATTTGCAGATTGGCTATATCGTCAACTGATCGAGTTGACACCCCAAGAAAAGGACGCGCTTTTCTTGGAGCTTTTTGCATGGATGATGTGCGAATCCGCCAAACGTCAGACCTCCGGTTGGCTGATAGGGATGACAAATTCGGAGTTTGCAGACAGGGCGGAAGCTGCCCTCCCTTCTGGGGCCATTGACGACGTTGAAAGTCGTATGAACCAAACGAAAGTGCCCTTCGTCCGCAGATGGCTCGTCTTTTTGGGTCTAATGGAGGAAATAAACGCAAACCCTCCGTCCGAAATCGACATGTCACGACGTTTGAGGCGCGAAATAAAGCGACTTGGCCTCGATCGAGAGGTTCCGATTGAGGCGGAGGAATTCCTTCGGATAGTACGACAGAAAATGCCTTTCATCGATGGCGGCCGAATGTACTTGGATGCGGCGCGGCGCATTAACTTCACACCGGATCCACGCCAGCTGTCCCCTGTTCTGTCCGAAGCTCTGCGCGACCTACACGATGATGGGACGCTGGAACTCAACGTGCTCGGAGATCTGTCATCCAATCTTCGCCTTCACCCGAATGCCACCCACAAGGTCAGTGCGTTTTATGCCGTAACAGTTAAGGGAGGTGCATAACATGAGCGCTACCATGACTGCATGCTGGCGGGCCGAAGACGCGACTGCCATCATCAGCAATGAGGCCTTGGAAGGCCACGAAGGAATATTTCTCGCTACCCACTCCCCCATTGCCGATTTCGAGGTTTCGGGCAGTCATGGGGGTGAAATTGAGGGTCGCGACGAAACAGCGCTTTTGGATGTCCTTGCTGATGGCACTCGTCGCCACGCGTTTTGCGTTGTGCAGGGAGAACCTGGTTCGGGCAAATCGCACCTGATCCGCTGGCTGTCGATCAAGTGGCCGAGGAATGACGACGTAAAGCTGTTGTTGCAGCGTGCTGACGGAAGCCTCGAAGGCGCTCTTCGGCAAATGCGCGAGCGCCTTCCGCTGGAATTCCAAGATTTGTTCGACAACATGGGTAGGCGTCATCGGGCCACTGACCGCGGCCGAGCCAACTTGCTCTTAAGCAATCTGGCAAACGGCCTTCATCCTGACCATTTTGATCCTCCCCTTGAGGATGTTGAATGGTGCCGTACGTTTTTGCCTGGTGAACTCATAGATCTGCCGGTCATCAAACGTCATTGGCAGGGCCCATCGCGCATCCTGGGTTTGATGGAGGGAAAGGGCGATGGAGAGGGGGCGGAGCGCAACTCTCAGTCAGCGAGTTTCAATGTCTTCGACATCGAGGAATTGGCAGGCCACTGCGGCGCGGTGTTCAATAGTGGTGTCAAAGGACCAACAGAGCGTTTGGCCCGGAGACTCATAGAGGAAGCGGGACATATCGCCGAGCTTAGAGAATCGCGGTGGACCGCGGATGAAATCGCGGCCGAACAGGGCGAAAAGATACCAACCACCGTAAAGCTTGTCGCAGCTCTAAACCGACGTCGCAATGACGCGGTCCAGAATCTGCTTGGTGTTTCAGCCGAGGGGTTGAAAACGCTGTTTCGCCAAATCCGCGTAGCGCTCGCCGAGCGAGGCCAGCGACTCGTCCTTTTGCTTGAGGATATTACGAGTTGGGAAGGCATTGACGACAGCCTTATTGATGTTCTCGTCACAAATGCCGAGACAAGAGGAGCTGACGGCACCTCCGATATGTGTCCACTCATATCCGTTGTCGGCGTCACACCGGGCTATTACAAAAAGCTTCACGGCAACTATCGCGCTCGCATCACGCACGAAATCAATCTTGGCGCTGCGCAACAGGACGGCGAACTGCAGGACGTCGCAACCTTAAGAAATGGCGGCAATCGAGTTCGGTTCGTGTCGCGCTATCTGTCGGCGGTTAGGGCTGGCCCCGACTCGCTCGACCAGTGGCGAGACGAACTCCGCCAAGACAGAAATGCCGCGCCTCCAAACCGATGCGATCATTGTCAAGTCAAAGAACGGTGTCATGCCACCTTTGGCGACGATTCAGGGATCGGTCTGTTTCCGTTCACCGAAACTGCACTCGATCACTTTTTTGAGGCGTTAAACGATAATGATAATGGCATGACCTGGAAAACGCCACGCGGTGTTTTGCAAGCTGTCTTAAGCCCAAATCTTCTTCAGGTTCGAGCCATCAACGATGGGCAATTTCCAACCGTTCTGACGGAAAATGCCGCTTTGGTGGCAGAAAGCCGCAATCTGGGCCGCCGAGCGACCATCGTTTTAACGAATCGACTTTCAGAGCACCCGGCCGAATTTGCGAGAACGCGCCGGATTATCTCGTATTGGGGAGACAAGGAACGCGCCGATACAGTCGCAGATGGGTCAGGTGAGTTGCATTTTGCCGGCGTACCAAAATCGCTTTTTGATGCGTTGGGATTGCCATGGGTCGGGGATGAAGAGGGGCCAGCGTCGACGCAGCCGGTTGGTCCGGCACGGCCTGTCGTCAACCCTCTTGCCACCTCGCAAGAGCATATCAGCGAGGCGGCGGCACAAGTTCGATCAACCACGACACGCGCAATTCTCACACAGAAGGCTCCGACCCAAACACGTATTCCACAGCCACCTTCAGCAAAGCGGTTGATCGGCAAGTCCGACCTTCAGTCGCGCCTCGACGAGATTCGGATCTGGGAAAGCACCGGCGAGGCTCAGAATCCGAGTGTCTACAATATGGCAGTGTTCGAAATTCTGTCAGAGATCGATCCCCGCCGTGTCGGCCTCGATCCCTACTCGAAAAGGCGGATACTGACGGAGCAGCAGGTGAAGATCGAAGGAACTGGCCATTCGCAGCGAAGCTATCTCACGGTTCCGCGCGCAGAATGGCTTTGGCGCGGGCTCGAAGCAGTAGTCAGCCTTCAACTCGATACTACCATGTCGGTCAACGATGTCGTTTTTCATCGGCATTCCCTTGCGGTTCTTACGACAAGACTGGAAAGTCTCCTTTCGGAGTTTGCAGATCGCCGCCTCGGGATGGTTGAAGGTTCCCTATGGAGTCCAGTCCCCTTGATCACGCAAATCCTGGTCGCACGCGCGTGGTTTCGGGGAACGGTGAACCCGAACGCTCCACATTACGCACAATTGCAAGGCATCCTGTCGGACGAGCCACCGAATGAAAGCGACCCTGCAACGCGCTGTGCGCCGTGGCAGGAGTTTCTCAACAGGACGAGAGCCCATCACTCGACCCTGCGCGACGCTCTTCGCGCGATGATCTCGATGCCGCAAGGCGCTTCGTCAAGCTTCGGGCTTGCAGACGTCTCAAAGGTGGCTGGAGCGATCAAACGCTTGCGCCAGACACAAAGGTTCGACGAACCGCCGTCGGAATCTGGAGAAACCGGTGTTTCAGAATTCGATGCAATCAAAGATATAGCTTTTCATTTCAAGCACAGCATCGGCCACATCGCCCGGTTCGAACGTCAGCAGCTTGAGTCGCGTGCCACGAGCCTTCAGGAACTCCTTCGGGGGCGGACTGTCGAGGCTCACCTGGCAAGAATAGACGCCGCGATTACGTCTGTTACCGGTCTATTGCCCCGAGCAAATCCAGAGAGTGTATCCGCCTGGAAAGGAGAGCTTTCTAAAGCAAAGGTGCGGATTGAAGAGAAAGCGGGCCAAACCGTGGAGGACTTCATGCTCTTGGTCGCCGAGCACCGCGACGCGGGAGCCGGATTGCGCCTCGAAGAGCTTACGCTTGCCCCGTCCAGGGACTTGGGGATCTTCCTGGATGCGGCCAAGATGGGCGAACAGGCAACGAGCCAACTGCTTGGGCACGTCAAGGATTGTATCAGCGACGGCCGGGGCTCATTTTCCCTCGCCCAAGTCCACGAGGCCGGCCGTGCCGTTTCCCAAATTCTGAGCGATCATGGTGCGCGAAATGGCTGACGCACTCGAGGAACTGGAACAACTTCTTCCTGAATTGCCTCAGGCTCTTGAGCGCCGGACGCTAGGTGAAAGCCTGTCACGTGTCGCATCTTCGTTGAACGAAATTCGGTCTGCATCTCGTCGTTTGTCCGAGGTTTTGGACGCTGCTGACCGAATAGGTCTGGGCGATGTTCCTGAAGTAGTCGAAAAGATGGATGACATGAGCGATGCCGCCCTACACATGGCATCATTGCTCATGAACGCGGATGATGCCGCTTCTCTGCATCAGATCGAACGCGACCTCCCGCAGTTTAAGTCCACGATCGCCGGTGCCTTTTCCGCGATGAGACAACGATGGCGAAACGAGGTGGCGGCGGGTTACCGGCCATTTCTTTCTCTCGGGCAACTGCTATCTAAGATTGACCATGCCAGCAGCCTCGGTGCTCGAATGGTTGAACTCGGACAGGACGCCAACGCGAGTCTGACGATAGCGCAGACCGATCAATTCAGAGATGCGGTCATTAAACTTATCGACACACGCGCGCTCCTCGAATCGGAGAAAACCTCTTTCACTGCCGATGAGCAAGTCGATAGCTTCCTGTCTGACCTCGCCCAAAACCAGGCGCGGCTTAGATCCGTAACAACGGACGTTTTTCGTTGGCTTGCAGAACACGATGCGCTTGACCTCTTCGAGGTGCGCCCGATCGGCTGAATTCTCAGGCTTCTGTGCAAAGAAAGCGCTGCAACATCGTTCTGCTGGTCGAGGACTCGACCATGTTGTCACCCATCATATCGCTCGGCTGATGAACGCAGGCACGGCAGCCATCGAAGCACAACGTCCCGTTCAACCTTACGACTTGGTCCGTCAATCGCCCCTCCGGACTAAGCGCCTCCTCCAAAACCGCATCCTCCAGACCCTCATAGCAGACCAGGAGCCTTCCCAAATCCCCGTCGGGCTCTTGCTTAGCTTTCTTGACAGCGGCGCTAGCCAACTCCCATACCGTTGGGCGCCTTTGCGATTGGTTAATGAAACGGGCCTCGATCTGCTGAACTGCGTCGGAGAGATCGTAGAGCGAGAAGCGCTCGGACCCAATGGTCTCCACTCCGAACAGCACTCTGAGAATTAAACTCGGAACAGGCGTGTCGCCGAGTTCCAATGCTGTCGAAATCCCTGCCAGAGAATTCGGGTCGTTCGGATCGAGTTCGCGCCACGTCGGATGGTGCCGACGATTGTCGAGGAAGCGTTGAAACGCTCCGTCTTCTTCGGCGTTTGGGCATCGGCCGAAACCGTTCACCCACTCTCGCTGAAATTCAGGGAAATTGGCTACAAAGCTTCGCGCTGTACCGTCACCGAATGCACCTGCCTCGCAGACCGTGATTTCCAGGTCTTGTACCTCCTTGAATTGTATGGGCATGCGTGCGTGGGCGATAACACGGCGTTCATCACCGCCGCCGAATTGCGAGAAGGCAGCTTTGACGCGACTGGTCAAACTGTGGATCAGTATGCTCTTGAGATAACGACGAAACGCGGCCGGGTCTGAGACGGAAGATAACGCCTCCTGGAAAATCTTCTGAAAACGTTGATCAGAAAGCGATGTTGCGACCGCATTGACTCGTTGCACTGAAAGAAGAGGATGCTGAGAAAGCAGCGTTGCTCGTGTCTCTTCAAAGAGTTCACGCAGCGCTTTATCCCCCCAAAAAGTCCGTAGTCGCGCGACTTTGCGGCGGAGGTCCGGGTCAGCGGCGGCGCTGACCATTATTTCCGCCCCGCGCATTGCCTCGTAACTATTAACGCCGGCAAAGGTCGCCTTGCTCTCAATCAGGAAGCGCAGCATCTGCCCCGAGCGCCAGCGCTTGAGCTTTTCATCTTGGTCGAGAGCGGTCAGTTCGGCATTAACAGCTCTATCAACCGCGGCCGCTTTCAATCGCAGGCTTACACCCTCGGTTTGAACATGATAGCCATGCAGCATCGGTCGCTGGTCGCCAGGTGCCGTAAAGGTTTGCGTGAAAGTTACAGGGTCAAGCCGTAGATCCTCGACCTTGGTCTCGGCATCGGCACCCCAGTAGACCTTTGCAAGCGCGAGGCCGGTTCGCTGCCCGCCAACGCCGTCACCCTGGAAAAACTGGACTTGGTCAATCCAGGGAGCGAGGGGGCCAGTGTCAATTGATGTTGCGAAGGAGTCTTGTTTTTTAATGATCGGGAAACCCCGCAAACTGCTGCGTGAGTCGTGCCTGACACGCTTCCCCTTATCCGTTCCCGCCGGCGAGATCCGAGCGACCGCGCCATCTATGCTCCAGTCAGATTGCCAGGTCGCCCCGAACATTTGCCCGAGGCGGGCGGCCGTGACGCGTCCAGGTCGGAAATAGTCAGGAGCCAAATCCTTAAGCAGGCCGTTCGCGTCGTCGGGAAGCCGAGCCAGCCACTCGTTGGCATTTTCTCCGAAAGGTTTCGAGAGATAGCCAACTTCATAGTCGGCCGGTGAGAACCAGGGCCCGTTGCCATTTACGGGAGGGATCCAAACAACGTCTGTGCCGTCATAACGTCTTGACGCATTGCCCGGCGCCAATGTTGTAAGGCCGATCGTGACATCTTCAGGCCGATCGTCCTTTCCGACAACACCGACAACGATACGAGGCAGATTAATGGTATCGAACAATAGGTCTGGGATCCATTCGCAGCGTGTACGTAGATCCCTTGCCTCGTTCCGGTGACGATCCTTGATTTTTCCAATAGCTGCATCCCATAGCGTCGAAAGGGATCCCTGTTCGAATTCGCGCCAAGCGTGTTCGCCGAAGATTGCTTCGACAAATTTGCTTGCGCTTTCCATGGCCTCGGGTGGCGGGTTCCAGTAGTCGATCGCGATGCCTTGCTGACGCTGATATCTCGACAAGGCGTCCAGCGTTGCCGCCAATACATGTCCCCTGCGTACGAAGAAGTTCCCGGGGTTCATCGGCGTTTCAAACCCGATAGGCTCAATCATTTCTCGCGGTTTTCGAAACCACCAGGTGTCCCGATTGGAGTATATCGAGAGCGTTACGGCCGTAATGGGGCGATCGTCAGCGCCACGCCCACCACGCCCCTTGCGCTGGACAAAACTTGCCAAATTTGCGGGAGAATAGTGCTGGTAAACCATCGTTATATCGGGATCGTCATATCCCACTTCCAAGGACGAGGTGGTAAACACGATGTCAGAGGAACGGATGAGCGTCTCAATCCGGCCAGTCGAGCCGGAGAATACGGGTTGGTTGGCGACCGAGAGCGGACTGCCGGGCACTTTCCTGCCATCAACCGAGGTCTGTGCTTGGTCATTCGCCGCAAAATACCAACACTCGCCATTTCGGAAGGCATCACAGCCATCGGGTTCGCCACAGCATGCAGTCCGTTCGTTACCGGTCACCGGATCGTCTGGAAATTCCGCAATACGAAGCTTCGCAAGCGCATGGTTCTCCGCATCTTGATACGCAGCATGCAACCTTCGAACCTTGTCGATGGAGTCGAGGAAAACGAGGCTCCGAAAGCCTCCGGCTTTCCCTGTCCTGCGGCGCATCCCATGAGAAAGGCACATGATGGATTGAATTGACGTGGATGCTCCCGCGATATCCTTGCCTCTAGATTCTACCTCAGGCTGAACGAAATAGAAGTACTCTCGCCCCTTCGGATTGCGCTCTTTTTCGTTCGCAAGCGGTGTCAGCAAATCAGCTTTTTGGGGTGAACCGATCAACTTCGCCCACGCCGCACCCGGATCCCCGAGCGTGGCACTCATGCCGATCATCAGCATTGGGTCAGAAGGGCGGTTCACCCTGATGCGAGCGGCAAGACGTTTGAAGGTGTAGCCGACTTGGGCGCCGTGGATATGCGAATAAAGGTGAATTTCGTCAGCGATAAGTACCTTTGGAGGCAGCCAGTCTGGGTCGTCGCCAAAGATGCGGCCGTAACCAGGATCATGCATCCATTGATGGAGCGAATCCGTCGTTGGGAGAAAGAATGCCGGAGGTGTGCGCTGCAGTTTCTCCTTGGATCCAATCCACCCGTCGAACGACCAGTTGCAGGACGTGCAAAAAATGCGATCTGCATCCAACTTGCCGCCATTTGCCTTGAGCGTCAAATCCGACGAGCATTGCGGACAATTGAAGAGAGGGAAGCTGAATTCTTGGCCGCCGAGATCATTCCAACCAGCACTCACGTCATAGTCGCGAAGGTTCGTGAACGATCGAGGAACTTGAGCGATCTGAACCCCAAGCGTCAGCGACGGCATGTGGCCTTGGTCATTGAACTTGGAGAGATAGCTTGCGATCCGCTGCGCTTGATTGGTCGCCAAACGGACCCGCGGATAAGCAAGGATCGCGCGTACACCGCGCTTGCCCGACAAATAATCTGCGGCGGCGCCAGCGATTAGCGGCAGTATTGCAGCCTCGGTCTTGCCCGAACCAGTATCTGCAGCGATTGCCACGGTTCTTGGGTGGCCCGTGCTCCACACCCGCGAAATCTCTTCAAGGCTTCGAGCCTGGAAACCCGCAACTTGGGGATCTGAACCCCACAGGTTCTCCAGCATGGCGAACAGCGCCTCAAGGCAGTTCGCGTGGGACGCAGCTAGATCGCTCTTGAATGCGTCGATCGTTTTTCTGAGCGAGACGTTGCGATTGGGCTTGTCGCGATCGCGGAGTTCCACTTTAAGGCTGCGGACGAGGAAGGGCCGCTCGTCGGCGTCATCGTTATCAAAACGCTGCTTGACGTAACGTATTTCACGGGCGAGTTCGGCCATGCGGGATCGGATTCTGCCTTCACCGGCCATCATCACCCAGCCATTGGCAGCCAGTTTGGGCAAGGCGGCCGCAACATCCAATCGAGCACGACCAAGGCTGTCGGCAAGTCCGACAGCAGAAGTCCATCCCTCGAACACGCCGAAGTTGATCCGTTTGGCTTCGATGTCTTCCAGAGCGTTGAGCAACTCGAAGTCGCTGTCGTTTAACTCTGGCGGTTCTTCCAATGGCATGGAATTTTGATCTGACGTCTTGTCGATCCATTCGAGCAGGCGCGTCGTGCCGGTAATGCGCCAGGCAATAAGACCTTCCTCCTGGAGTACGTCGATCTGAGGCCGTAAGCGGTCGGTTCCCTCAGCGTCCATCCAGGCGTAAGGCTTTCGGACATTGTCATAGAAGGCTAGCGACCGGCCGGCCGTATTGCGAGCGATAACGTCCTTCAGCGTTCGCCGTACGGTATCGACCTCAATATCAAACACCCTTCGACGTTTTTCGAACGGTTTGGCACGCCAAAAGTGACCATAGGATCCGGGTCGATGCTCAAGGCCGAGATATCCCAGCGCATGAAGTTTTGCGAGGCCCGGAAGGACATCGTCCTTTCGTGCAAGAGCCCGCTGTATCTTCCCAATCGTCGCACTACCATGCGGATCCACAAGCGAAACCTGCTGAACGGCCTGATACAGAAGTTCGAGGCCTCGCGGGAGAGTGTATTCATCTGAAGGCTGATTGTCTTCAGCAGGCTCGAACGGCTCAATCGCGTGACTATCTTCAAAACCGAATGATCGGATCTCGATCGGGACCCTGGCGCCGAGACCGTCCGCGATCATCGCGGTCCCACGGACCGGCGCGCTCATGGCAAACTCTCGAAGTAATTCCGCCTTATCCATCTGTTCCTGATCCGCAGGAACGGAATCAAGCAGGCGTCGACCGATGAGAACAATGAGCTTCTTGCGTGCCCGCGTGATAGCAACGTTTAGGCGCTCGGGAGCAAAAATGAAATCAGCTTCGGCGACGGCAAACTCTGGGTCTGTTACACAATAGGACAGGAAAATCGCGTCCCGCTCTTTTCCCTGGATACGGTCTACGGTCTCGACGAAGGCATCAGCGCGCAAGGCCGTGGGCAATCCATTTCGGAGTGCATTGTTTTGCGCGCGATGCGGACTGACGATCGCCAGTCGATCAGACCAGAAGTCTGCGGCTAAGCGGCCAGTTTGGCTTTCCGGCGCGACACGCTCGGCGAATTTCTCCGTCAGTCGTGAGATCACGCTAACTTCGAACGGGTTGCTGGTCGCCGCAGTAGGACCTTCGTGCAAGATGACGACAACCGGGTGGTCAGGGTCGAGAGCGGCGACCTCCCAGTCCTCCAAACACTCCCGCCAACTCGCCTGGTATTCAATACGAGAATCCGGGACCGCTGACTGATAAGAGCCGGGGTAGAACTTGCTTTCCGGGAAAGAGGCAAGGGGGCCATTGAGACGGAATGTCTCGTCAAGTGCGAACTCGGGCACCGCAGCGGATTTCAAGAAACCGTAAAGCGAGCCCCCGAGCTCGCGTTTCCCCATCTTGATTTCCCTTCCGGACCGGATGGGGGGTAGCTGCCGGTCGTCCCCAGCCACGATAAGGCGGCCACCGACACGAAGTCCTGCCGTTGCCATAAGCCCATGAGACAATACCATCTGGGAAGCTTCGTCGATGCAGACGAGATCGAACAAATCGGAGGTGAAGCCATCTCCGCCTCTCGAAGCAGCGAGAAGCCGGTTGACTGTCCAAACGGACGCGCCAAGCACAAAAGCATCATCGCTGAGATCGCCAAGGGCTGCGCCGACAGTATCGTTGCTGATAACTTTCCGGTGTTCGACATCATTTCGAAGGCCGGCGGCGGGTCCGTTTCCGAAAAAGCGAACGTCAACGGTTCCGGGGCAATGTTCGGCGGCGCTTTTGGCAACGGCGTCGACGACATTCCCGATGGCGTTTCGCGTGAAGGCGGTCACCAGGACCCTGGCCCGAAGTCCGGCGGCTCTTCTCGCGTGGATATAGCCCAGTATCAGCCAGTTCAGGAGGTGCGTTTTTCCCGTTCCCGGCGGACCTAGAATGAGGCCCGTCCTGATCGAAGCAAGCCCCTCCCACGCGGCTGTTTGCGCCGGACGTAACGGGTAATGACCGTCTTTTGACAGGTTTGGTATGGCGAAATGCGTCAAACCGGAAAGCCAGACATCGGCGTCATCGGCATCCCGTGCGAACGTCGCAGGATCGCGCAGGAATGAAAGCGTTTGGCTCCGGATGTTCACACTGAATCTCCTGCGGCGAGGTAGCTGAGAAAGCGAGCGGCCTTATCGGTGTTGACGTCAAAGAACGCCTTATCGACGAACCAGTTGTTGCGGCCGTTCTTCTGGATGACACCCTGGAATAGCGGGCCATCGAATACAGCGCGGTCCATTTCCAAATGCAAAATGCCGGGTAGCGGCGCCACTCCATTCGGCGGTGGCCTGATGCGGCAGGCAAAAGCGGGCCATAGTGCGGGATTCAGACGGTTATCAGGATCGTCGTCGGTGAGGATCAGGCCAAATTCACCGGCATTGAGCTCGGCGCTTTGGCTCTCGATCGGCACGTCAAACTGCATAAAGACCCTACCGCCACGTTTCTGCGAATCTCGGAAAAACAGGTTCGCAAATGACTTTCCAGAATCTCGGCGCCGCTCGGCCGGCTTTGCCAAGCTGATTAAAGCGTCCAGCATCCCTGCGCGATTTTCAAGCAGTTCGCAGGCGAGAAGGACGTCCAGGTCGACGGCATTCAATGGATCGAACGTAGCCTGGAACCGGAAAGGCCTCTTTGACAAGCGCAAGAGAGCTTTTCCATTTGATACTGCCTGGCGGTTTTGTAGTAAAATCCACTCAGTCAACGCCTGCACTGCAGACAACCGTTCGGCAACGTCTCTGCCCACTTCTTCGAACGAGGTCCTTAACTCACCATTCTCCCGCAAATCGCGGATGACGTCGATTGACAGAAGTGAGGAGAAAGGCCGTTCAAACACCTGAGAAGGATGATAGGCGCGTGGATCTCCGATCCCAAAAACAGCTTGGGAAACCTGCCGAAGGTCATAAGCAACGCTGACCGGGAGCGCCCAGAGTTGCTCGAGGACGGTTCGAAGCGCCGTTGCCGGAAGATGATGTACGCCTCGAAACTCCGGCTCCGGGACAAGGTCGTCTGGTGGAAAAAGCCTGACTAGATGAAGAAGGCCCGTTCTGATCCGATCGTCGTCCAAGTGACGACCGATCGCGACTTGCAAATTGATTACTTCAGAGGGTTCATAAAACAATATATGCGCGTAGACCGCTTGTCCGTCGTCTCCCTCTATGGATGCGTTATGTGCGTCAATTGCTGTGAGATCACTGATCAGAGCGGTAAGCACGTCAATGATCGCCGCGATTTCGTCAGAAGAGTCGCCGGAGCGAACAACCTTGATGAGGTCGGATTTTATGACGCCGTTGTCGATGCGGCGATAGCCAAGAGCGGCAATCCGATCATCGACGGGATCGTGATCAACTGAAATTAACAGGGCAGCGTCGATCCGAGGGGGCATGAGGTAGGTGTTTTGTTCCTCGGTTCGAAGGATTGCTCCTTGGGAAAGAGCCGCGGCTCGGTTGACGAGTAATCCGGCCCGTCTCGAAAGGGACCAACTGATGCCGGGAGCTTGGGCAAGGCCCTTTGCCGTCGCGAGTTGTCCAACCGACGTTAACCCGAGCCGCTGCAGCGATCGTTTTGCCTCATGGGTCAAACCCGCGACCGCTGATACGTCTCGAGAATAGGCAGGGTTCTTCTCGTCGATCGCCGAACGACAGTGTTCCAGAAAGTTGCATTGTTCGCATTTGAAATAGACATGAAACTGTGTTTGGTCGAAGCCCGCTCCGACCTGTCTAGAGGCGATCTCAGGCAAGTGCTTTGCACAGAACTCATCGACGAGGCGTACATAGGGGTCGAGTGCAAACTCTTCCACGTTCCATTGATCTGAATTCGCGGAGCCTTCGTCCCTGATGCGCCAGATCTCGCCCGTCGTGCCGACAGAGGTGTCCGAAATCTTCATCTCGTCGAGAAGAGAGTTCAAAACTCTTGCATAGAAAGCGACTTGGGTCTTGTGGAAGGCCGTAGCGCGACGGGTTGCCTTGACGTCAATGATCGTCAGTTCAAAGTGGTCTGGTTTTTCCTTGGAAGGCGAACGTCGCACCAGATCCGCGAGATTCCTGTTAAGATAAAGGCCCGTGCCGTCCAGAAAGTGAACCGGTCCATTCGGCCTCAGGTTCATTTGAGCGGCATAGATCTCTGGACGCTTGCCGCGGAGGAACGCACCGGTCAGCGCTTCACTCAGGGCATTGTCTCCGGCCGCAGGACGCAAGACCTTTGTTTCGCGTGCAAGGCGCCTCACAACGCGATCTTCATATTGGTTTCCCAAGATCGCCCAACGTTGTTCTCGGACATCACGGACGATCGGGACCGCCGCTAATTCGATATCGGACGAAAGCTCGTATCTGACCTTGCGCTCACACCGATATTGGAACCACGACTTTATCGTCGAGGCGCTAAAACCTTTCGCCATGCTCAACCCGTGCTTGTGATTCGAACCAGTTGACCAACGATGGCGGGCTTAACGACATATCGCAAGCTCTTGGTTTCATTACCGGATCCGCCCGCTGTGATTAACACGTAATCAACCTCAGCTGGTACACCTCACATCGGCTATGGTATGCTGATAAAAACAGACGGTATACTTGCGATGCTCTCGTTGACAGATATACTGACGGAATCAATCAATCGACTTGGTCGATATGTGGAGTAAACCCACTTGTGCGGCCAGTTCGGAGGTCGTCATGAAATTATTAGGTGAGTCCGTCACCTAAAAAAGTGTAGCGGTGGCCGGAGTGTGTTGTGCAAGGAGAGAGGCCGAGGACAGCTGCACACTGTTCTCGGCCCGCAAAAAATGTACCTCACTGAAAGGACACCCATGTCATGGCAATTCAGATACCCGTCGTCAAGGGAAGGACCCTCTCGACTGAATACTGGCTCGGGAGCTTGTCGTTCTCGGCGATATCAAAATATGTGAAACTTCCCGAGAACAGCGACTGGGACGACGTGTTTGGTGGAAAGGGCGGGCAGGAGGCGCAGCGGAAGCTCGCCAAAACGCGCGTTACCAACGAAATTGTCCCCTACCTCCTTAACAGCGATGACGCCTTCTTTTCGTCATTGGCGCTGATCCTTGTCCCATCAACCGGCAAGCCTCTCAAGGAAGGGTCCGACTTCAGGTTCATCCCAATTGCCGCTGACGGCAAAATCGGCACGCTCGAAATCGACGAGAGTGTCGACATGTTTCCCGCAGATGGTCAGCACCGGGCGGCAGCTATCATCGAGGCGCTCAAACAAGACCGAGGAAGGATGACCCCTCAAGAGGTTCCGGTCGTGCTCCTGCCTTACTACGACAAAGAGAAGCTTCGTCAGCATTTCAGCGATCTGAATCTGAATGCGAAGCCCGTCTCTCAAACAATCGGATACGCCTTCGAAAGCCGTGATCCTATTGTTATCGTGACCAAGCGGATCATGAAGGACGTGCCGCTCTTCGAGAAGCGCGTGAACGAACTCTCAAATTCGTTGGCCAAAAAGTCCCCTGCTGTCATCACGATGGGGACTTTGGTGCAAGCTCACCATATTCTCCTGGAGGCGCTGTACGGCTCAAAATACAAGGACGAGAGCGAGATCACCGAGATTCGACAACTCGATCCGGCGGATGATCGCGTCGGCGTCGTTGCGGAAAAGCTGCGTGACGTCTGGGAGGTCGTGATCGACAATATCCCCGAGTGGGATTTGCTGATGAATGGCAAGATCTCAGCGCGTGAACTACGCGAAGGGGACGAGCCCAAGGGTACAGCCGGCTATGTCTTCGCTTTCGGTCTAGGCTGGCAGGCGATCGCGACTGCTGCCGCGGCGCTCATCAAGGACGAACGAGATGACTGGTCGGAGGACCTCGCACATTGCCTGAGAGCCGTGGATTGGAGCAAGGGCGGGCATTGGCACGGCATCGCAATGGTTAGCGACCGCGTCAACAATACCGGACCGAGCATCAAAGCCACTGCCGGGTACATCCTGCGGACAGGTGGCCTTGGATCTGAAGGAGGCGCGGTGGGAGCTTTGGTCAGTGCCGCCCCTGAGGACGCAAAATAAAAGCGTAGGACAATCGATAAGGGGATGGGGCGGCTTTGCCGCTCCTTTTCGTGGCTAGAGTTGACGTGAGCCGAAGTCAATGGCGATTTTCCCGCTTCGCTCCCGCCATCAAAATCGCCGTTTCCCGCTGCGCGGTGACATCGGTTCCCGCACACTCCTCACCGGAACCTATCGTCCCGCATGGTGCGAGAGCAAGGAAACAGAATATGGGAACGGTCGGGAAATTCAAAAAAGAGGGTGGGTCTACCAGGGGGAAATCGAGAGCATTACCAGTGCCGCCCTGGCGGCGGGATTGTGCCCGTCCAATCGAAACCGAACGCCGAGGCCCCCGACTATCGCGTCTACCGCAGCGCATCGCAGGTTGACGCCGCGTGGCGCAAGAAGACTCGGGCTGGCGACAGATACCTCGTGGTCACGCTCGACGATCCAGCTTTCGCATATCCTATTCAATGCAGATTGACGCGAGTTGATGAGGACTATGTCCTGTTCTGGACTCGCAAATTGCTCGACTCCCCGCTCGCCTGCACGGGCGAGCGGCTCTCGTCCTCGGCCTGAATGAGCAGCGAAGCAGCAGCGTCGAATGTCGCGGCTTGAAATGTGGCAACATTCCCGGCCGGCAACTCCCATTTAGGCTGAAACGCGCTGGGGACATAAATTGTCTTCAAGCCCGCTTCGTTGGCCGGTCGGATATCACGGGTCAGTTGATCACCGATCATGTAAATCGTCTGGCCGTTTCGCGCCAAACCTCTCACACGCTCGAACATCCGAGCGGTTTTTGGTGCCTCGAAGACCCTGTCGATGTATCCGTTGAGATCATGGTGCTCGATCGTACGCATGACACGTTTACGGCTTCCCTCAGTCAAAACGACGGTTGTTGTGCCTGTCACGGCGAGATCACGAAGACCAGCAAGGACTCCAGGCAATAGGTCCGGCTGTGACGCAATCATGTCGAAGAAGGTTCGCTCAATCTGCGATACGGTTTCCGAGGCTAGCCGAGATTGTGATCCGTCGCTCCACGCGCGGCGGACAGCTTCGTGTTGCGAAAGACCCTGCAAAGCAAGCGCAATTGCCTGGATCAAAAGCCGCGGAGGATAGCGTAGACCGAGATGATGTCGTTCAGCGAGGGCCTGATCGAAACTCCTGACATAGTCCAGGCACGACTCCGCCGGAATTTGCCTCCCCACCGTGTTCTGGACAGCAAGAACGAGCGCAAGTTGTGCTCGCGCAAAAACTCCGTCAGTGTCCCAAAGCGTGTTGTCAGCATCGACAAGGACAAGAGGTCCCGCTCGCCTTCTTTCAAGGCGAGGTGCCGCAAGGCTGACCGTTTGCTGCCGTGGAGACATTGCTTCCACCTGTGATACACACCGAGGAGATCGGTGTCTCTATTCGAATCACCGAATTAGACTCCTTTTTCGCCGGCGGCACAAAGGCAAATACGGCCGCGGTTACGATAATCCAAAGGATCAGCGCCTTAATGGCCCAGGACTGCAAACGTTGGGCCGGTTCCAAGACCCTCACTTTGTCGGCCACTTTCACGCCGACGAGATAGGTCTCGACGATATAATTCTTGAGATACTTGACTTTGATGTCGGGAGTTATCTCGGAAGTGGCATTGGGGTCAATGAAAGCCTGCGCCCAGTTCTTAGGTTCGGTCCACGAGATCGGCATCCAAAATACCAGTGATGCCGGATGGTCGGCGCTTGTCTTCGTCGGATATCGAAAGCGCGACCGGATCGCATGAAACGTCACCAGAGCGCCAAACGCCGCGAGCAGTGCAAAAACCACGAACAGCCCGTAGCTTGCAATGATCAACCCGCTTGTCACGACCTGATGCACCCCGGTCCAGTCCACTACAGAAAGCGGATAGGCATCCGCAAGACGGTTAAAGAGAAGGCTCGAAAAGGCAGACATGAACGTCACGATCGTCAGCAATCGGGTCGCCTTGCCATCCTGATAGTCCGTGTGCTTCGTAACTTCGTTGAGGGATTCGCGCGCGAGCTTTAGTGCATCATCCAGCTTGGCGTCATCGGCCGCGAAATTTTTAATCTCTTTTTCGATCGTAGCGATGACAGTCCCGTCGTCGATCCCCGATTGGGCGTTGGGAGCCGCACTGCGAGGAAAATAGGTTATTGGCCGTCCAGCAAAGGCTTCGCAGATCGCCTGAACGCAGCCTAGCGATTCCTTGCGCATTTCGCTCATGCTGGCATCAACCCCAATCGTCGGTCACGGTTACGGATCCAAAAGAGAACCGGCAGCGCGGCAACAACCATGATCAATTTGCCGACCACCTGTCCAGCCAGAAAATCAAGCGAACCGAATGCCAGCCAAAGAAACATCACGCTATCCACGATGAGGCCGACAATGCTGCTTGCAATAGCCGCTTTGACCAGGCCCTTTTTCTGCAAAGGCGTGAACACCAGCAGGTCCGCGATCTCAGAGATCAGGAAGGCGCTTGCGGAGGCCAGCGCCAAAGACGGCGCCGTGAAGGTCGTCGACAGGAAAGCGCCAACAACGATCGCTCCGAGTGACCACAAAAGGCCGAGGCGACGCTGCACCAGATCGCGCAAAACAAGCGCAAGCCCTACCAGGAGAACCCCGCTCGGTGCAGTCAGGCCGAAGCCGACCGGGATGAGGCAAGGACCCTCTGGCACGCAAACCGTGCCGACATGACCGATCATATAATTGGCGAGCGGGATGCAGGCGGCGAAGCCAGCCAGAAATATCCCGCCCTCAATCCATTGCTTGTTGCGCGTCGTCATCCCGCCCTCCTTGTCATGCTTCTTCAGCGACGAATTTTTCGTAGCCTTTTGCCCGCAGATCACAGGCCGGGCATGTGCCACAGCCATAACCCCAATCATGGAACTCGCCACGCTCTCCGAGATAGCAGGTGTGGCTTTCCTTCACGATGATTTCCACCAACGCCCGGCCACCCAAATCCTTGGCCAGTTGCCAGGTTTGCGCTTTGTCGATCCACATCAACGGCGTGTCGAGGACGAAACGCTTTTCCATTCCGATGTTGAGCGCCACCTGCAAGGCTTTGATCGTATCGTCACGGCAGTCGGGATAGCCGGAATAATCCGTCTCACACATTCCCCCGACGATATGCTTTAGGCCGCGCCGATAGGCCAGGGCCGCCGCAAAGGTCAGAAATATCAAGTTTCGGCCAGGCACGAACGTGTTTGGGAGGCCGGATTCGGACATTTCGATCTGCATGCCGCTGGTCAGCGCCGTATCCGAGATCTCACCGAGAGCGGCAAGCGATATCGTGTGATCATCGCCCAGACGATCTGCCCATACAGGATTGAGCGCACTCAGTTCAGCGCGCAACGTGTCCCGGCATTCGAGCTCGATCCGATGGCGCTGACCATAATCGAACCCAACGGTCTCCACGCGTTCGAAGCGGTCGAGCGCCCAGGCAAGACAAGTCGTTGAGTCTTGGCCGCCCGAAAATAGCACCAGTGCAGTCGTCGACATCGCCCGATTCCTTTTACTTGCCTTCAAATTCCGCCCAGCAGGATGGCGTCTCGAATACCTTCACGGAATTCAACTCGTCGAGCAGCGGCTTGACCTTCTGCCAAATCCAGACAGCGATATTCTCCGCCGTCGGGTTCTCGAGGCCGTCAATATCGTTGAGTGTATGATGATCGAGGCTCTCGAGAACTGGCCCGAAGACCTTCTCCACATCAAAGAAGTCGATCACAAATCCAGTCCGTGGATCGACTACGCCTTTGAGTTGCAGCTCGACCCGATAAGAATGTCCGTGCATGCGATGGCATTTGTGCGTTGTGGGCACATTCGGAAGTCTGTGAGCGGCCTCGAAGGTAAAAGCTTGTGTGATTTTCATGGGATCCCGATCATTTTGTGTGTCTGCAGGCTGAGCCGCCAGCGGGGGTTTTCAAGACAAAATGCCGTCACGGCCGCGATGTTTTCAATCTGCTCCGGCCCGTCCATCGGCTGCAGGAAGTAATGCTCGAAGGAAACGTCGGGGAGATCGTCCGGAAGCAACCGCAGCTGCGGATAAACCAGCTTCAGCTCACTGCCGGATTTGAGATTGAATGGCGCGCCGGCTTTTGGACTGACGCAGATCCAATCGATGCCGTCCGGCGGTTCGATTGTTCCGTTCGTCTCGATGGCGATCTCGAACCCGTGTTCGTGAACCGCCACGATCAGCGCATCATCGATCTGCAGCAGCGGTTCACCGCCGGTGAAGACGACGTAGCGCCTGCTCTCACCGCTCCCCCAAGTCTGAGCGATCGCCGACGCAAGCTCACCGGCGTCACGAAATTTGCCGCCGCCTTCGCCATCTGTCCCGATGAAGTCTGTATCGCAGAACTGGCACGCTGCCTTATGCCGGTCTTCCTCGCGACCGGTCCAAAGATTGCAACCAGCAAAACGGCAAAATACCGCGGCGCGGCCAGCTTGAGCACCTTCGCCCTGGAGCGTCTTGAACAACTCCTTGACAGAATAGGTCATGATAAGCTCACCAATTTTTGCGGAACAGTCTCGGATAAATCGGTCGCCTGGCTACGGCGGCGCTTGATGTCAGCTCGAACAATGCCAACCAAGTACTGCGCAAGCGTGACGATGTCGCGATTGACGTTCTGAACAGACTTCCAGTTGCGCTTGTCGGTTTCGCCGAAGTTCCATTCCCCCGACGTCCAGGCTGTGTTGTCGATCAGGCAGGCGAGGCCCTTGGAAAACTCATCTGACGTTCTCGCCCCGTCGAGCAACGCCAAGAGTTCCATGACATAGCCAAGTGACATGATGCCAGCGCCATGCACGAGCCGAGAGGTCTTCGGCGTATGATCGACCCATTCTTTTCGGAAAACGTATTGAACAGCGCCATAAAAGTCGCTGATCAGTTTGAAGCAGAGGTCAGCGCCATCGGGCTCGCGAATGAGCTCGCGCATCACACCGTCGCTCAATGAATTGATGATAACACGTTGGATTGCGGTGTCCCTGATGATGCCGGTGGGATTAGTGTGTTGGTACACCTGTCCCTTAAGCAGCGACTTTTCATCGTAGTTCAAGCGCGCAGCGATCTCTGCGGCAACGGACCGGTCGCCGAGACGGCGCGGCAGGCCGGTGACTGTTGGCAGCAGTTCATAGATCAGCGATTTCGGCAGCGGCCGGGTGTTGTTGATCAAAACGAACTGCCGGCGTAGTTCTTCGTCGTCCCTGCAAATGATTGCGGACACGAAGACCTGGAAATCTTTCTCGTGAACCTGCCCGAGCGCTGTGAGGCGTTGTTGCCCGTCGACGACCATGCCGGGCGCGCCGGCGGCGATATCGATTTCGACCGTGCAGCGCCCGTCGGCGCTTTGGTCGAACACCTGGACGCTGTTGGTAAAAGCAACGACGATCGGGTTCGGCAAAATTGCTTCCGGCTTTTCCAGATAATCCCGGATCTCACGAATGTGACCGGCGATCTGTGGACGCTGAAAGCCGCTCAGCGCGCCTGCATCATCGCGTGCGACCCGCTCGATAACGGCAAACTTCTGCAGATCAGACGCTAGCGCTGCAAATGAAAGGACTGTGTGCGCTTCGCTCTGTCTGGCTCTGATCGCTTGGAATTTCAATGTTGTCATTTCGGCCACTATTAATTGGGAGTTGGTCGACCAGGGCATCGTAGACACCCAGATTGTGAATGCCGCGCCGCTTGTTGCGATTGCTCGCTCGAAAGATCACTACTTCGATCGAAAGCGCAGAACAGATGGGGCAGCTGCACCGCTTCCAAGGCCTATCGCGAAGCGTTCGCTCATAGCGTTCGCGAAGGTCCTTGACTGCTTTAGCGCCAGGCAATTCGTCGATCGTCGTCCCCATGACCGCGGGCGTGGCATAGGCTAAGACGCTGTCGAGTGTCTCTTCCAGTTGCGCTTCGCCTTTGTCGTATGAGCGGAGCGCCGCCAGAGCGGTTTTCTCCATCGAAACCAACCGCTCCTGGTTGAGCGACCCGCGCTTTGCGAGGCGCTGTAGCTTTGGGTTCTCAAGCGCCTGAGGGACGCGGATAGCTGTGTAGTATTCGAGTTTGCCGCTCTTTGTCGGAAGGAAGTAGTTCGCCTTCGCGTCTTTGAATGCACGGATCAACGGCGACGTCGTGTCAAAACTGGTAATATTAAAAGAGCCGAAGGTGTGGATCTCATCAGCCTTCGCAAACCCTAGAATATGAAGGCGGGTACTTGGCGGGATGGCGTCCCGGATCGCTGTCAGACAGGATTTGATCTGTGCCGCCTTCAGCGGAACGGTACCGCCGAGTGCCAGGTAATCGTAGCCCATTGCGACCAGACGGCGCGCGCTTTCGGCCATGCTGCCAGGGGACCAACCCTGGATGACACCCATTGGCGTGAACCGGTTTGACATATGCTGCGTTGCCGTCCGAAAAGCGGCCGCATTCTCAAGCGTAATCTCAAATCGCCGGCGTGCCTCTTGAGTGCCGCCTTTAAACCCGGTCAGGCTTTCGTCGAAATCGAAAATGATATGGTCGACCGAGCAGCCGTGGGTAAACCGCGCATCGTCGTAAAATTCAGCGGTGTCCTCCGGCGTGTACGGAGGCTTTTCTTCCTTATGATATGTAAACGCCCCGCAATCGCCAAAGATAGGTAGATGTTCGAATGCTGGCTTGTCGAGGCGAAGAAACTCCCGTGCACCCACCCGGCGGAAGCGCATTGACTGTGCTTCCGTATATTTTCCGCCCACTGCGGCGCCGCCGACGATGCCGCGGGAAACAAGCATGCCTTTGTACGGGGCGTATCCCATGATTTCATGTGGATAAGCGTCATCCCAATAGGGCGTGCGGCCCTCCGAATAACGGTCGCGGAGAAAGTCGTAACCGGGATCGACGTGATCGAGACTGTCGGCAAAAATGAACTTCATCGTGTCGGCCTCGATAACTTCCGGTCGAGTTGCATCAGGTGCTCGGCAAGCAGCCGATTGTGCTGCGGCGTGCCCTGGATCTCATTCCACTGGAGGCCAAGCCCTTCCCAGGATCCTTCTGTCCAGGCGCATAGCGGCGCGATCCGGTGCAACGCCTCCCGGACCTCGGCCTCCGGCGTCGCAGAACTGTCGGCACGTAGCATCACCTGATCCATCAAAGCGCCCATTGCCTTGATGCCCGCAGAATGCATCAGCCGACTTTCCGTCGGTTGCTTACCCCATGCCTCCTGAAATACGTCACGTACCGCCGTCCAGTACAGAGCAAGCGCCTCGTACATCGCGTCGGGATCATACGCTTCCGCCGAAAGCTTATATTGATGAAGAGCCCCGTGAGGGCCCTTGAGGTTTTGCTTTATCACATCGATCAAAGCCGTGTCATTAACGACGCTCTTCTCGTCACCGGCATCGGAGGCGCGTCGTATCAAGTGATAGAATGGTGACTTCTGCTGCCGATTAAGGAGATTGCAAAGCTCGCTTGGCAGCCGGTTGGCGGCGAGATCTTTTGGCAGAAGTGACCCGACTTCAGGGAGTAACTCGTTGATCAGCCGAACATCCAGTGCTTTGACTTTGTTGACGAGGATAAACTGTTCGCGATGGACTTGCACATCCTGGGAAACGAAACCGACAACCGGGACGGGGAAACGACTGTCCTTGGCTTTTGCGAGCGCCAAAGATCGTTGCTGGCCGTCGACGATCCAAGCGGCTCGCTTTCCGTCCTCATAGAGAGGAATATTCAATGTGCCTGAAACGCCAACCTCCGACAGCCCTTTTGGCTTCGGGCCGCGGGAGACGTCAAACGTCACGTCGGATGAAAGGGCGAGGGTAATAGCGTTCGGGAAGAGAACCGGGCCGCTGTCTAGAAATTCGACGATGGCCTTGACGTGGCTTTTGATTTCCTTGCGCTGGAAGCCCTTCAGGTCTTTTTCATCGCGATGGATACGGCTAATGTTGGCAATCCGCGTCAGGTCCGAGCCATGCAGAAAAAACGCATAGACGTCGATACGATCGCCTTGTTGCGTTTTGACCGCTCGAACCGTCAGATTTTCCTTCACGCTCTTCACAGCGCGCCCTCTTCGCGGATCTCGGATGTGAGTCTGGAAAATCGCTTCTGCTCGCAGGCGATATTCAACTCATCCCGCAATATCCGGAGCAGCCTTGTCGCCCGACCATCAGCGCGTGACCAGTGATCCCGGACGATTAATTTAAGGTCACTGTCCGACATCCGCGTGCCGGATTTGGAAAGAGGGCGATCCCATCCGGAAAGCGCGATCTCAACGAGTTCGGCATGTTCTTTAGCTCTCGCAAGTGGCGCAGCGGCGAGGATATTCTCGACAAAATGGCGAACGGCACGGGACGCGAAATCAGACCAGGTGCCGGGCAAAGTGCTCTGCGGGCCGTCCAGGCGGTCATCATAAGGAAGTCGGACACTCTCCAGGCGAGGGTTCAGATTGGGCACGTCGCGACCACCGACTATCCTTATCCTCTCACACAACGCGTCCGAAATGCCTTGAAGAGCTGGGGCTACCATTCGCAAATAGGAGGACGGAAGTGCGATCATGATAAGGCCGCTTGATCGGCCGAGCAGGTCGTTCAGCATCTTGTGCCCGCCAAGCGCTGCCCACCAATCGGCGTCGCCATGATCCTGAAGCTTGTCCAGGACACAATCCGGGCTGCCTTTGGAAACCGTCAGATTATAAGAGGGTATTTCTTGCTGGCTGCGGATGAGGCCGAGCCCGGCCGATACGATATGGAGTTCGGCCTGGGCGGCATCGGCCGCTTTCTTCGCCTCCACAAATGATCGGCCGCAGTAGATGTCCTTTGCCGGAGCCATGGCCTCGACAGTTGCAACCTTCGCCATCCAGGATTGGGCGACGTGCCCTAAAGTGCCGATCGGCAAATCTCGGGCGCACAGGAAAGGATTGGGGGCAACCCGCTTTCTTTGCGTGCAGGCGGTGAGGATTACGGGCATAATGGGCGTCTCTGTGGCGTCACCCATTTACTGGAGCAACCGATGTCGGTAGTGATATAACTGCGCTGCAGTATTCAGGTCAATACAGAAACTGCAACCGCTCTTTGGTCTCCCCAAGAAACTGCGCTTTTGATTTTCGGCATTGCAGTTACTGCTGGTTGGTAAAGCGACTCCGAGAAGCCACCCGCTCCATTGGCCTTCACCAACTTAACGAACTTGACGAACCGACAACGATTGGCTACATTGATTTCGAAAGGTGGATTGTCAATGCCCGTCACGAAAACGACAGCACGCGAAACTCCAAATATCGCGCTATCGATGAAGCTGCCCCGCAAGGCTGATTTCGAAAAAGCGTTGCTCAATCAGTATACCAAGGCGGTGCTGCTGAGCCAGAAGGCTGGCCATCAGGTGAGTTTCCGCGTCGTCGTCGATCCGCGCGCCGGAGCGCAGACAATTTCGATCGTCGAGGAAGACCCGCTGGTTGGCGATAGTGCGTTTCCAGTCGAAGAGGCTGGCGAACCGGATGAGGAACTGAAGGCAGCCTTGTCCGCCGCACGAGAGCGCGGCCGTCGCCGCGTTGCAGAGATCCTCAGCGAGGACGACATGCTGAGCGCTGACGCCTTTTCCGATCTTCTTGGCGTTTCGCGGGTCACGGTCAATACCAAGCGTCAAAACGGCCAGGTTCTCGGCTTGGATGGCGCCAAGCGAGGGTTCCGGTTTCCGGCCTGGCAACTTGATCAGGACGGCCGGCCCTATGCGTCGCTTTCAAAATTGCACGAGATCCTGGCTGGTGCCTGGGCCGTTTACCGCTTCCTTGTTTCGCCCCACGGCGCGTTTGAGGGTGGCACCGGGCTCGACGCCCTGAAGCGGGGCCAAGATAGCGACGTGATCGCCGCAGCCGAGGGCATTGCCCGCGCTGACTTTCGCTAAATGGCGGGTATCAAGCCGCCTGCCGGTTTCGAGCGTAAGCCGCTCGATCTCGAAACGATTCCTTCAGGGCGTCGCTTTGGCAGGATCTACGCAAGCGCCTTTCCAGACCCGCTGGGATTTGGGAAGACCGCGAGCCGGTTCAGCGATCCTCGCCGACGTGACTCAACGAAGCGTTTCGGCGTTCTTTATCTGGGCGAAACACTCAAGGTCTGTTTCCTTGAGGCGGTTCTGCGTGATCGCCGCGACGGTCTTATCGGCGATCTTCCGGTCGAGGAGAAAGAAATCTATGCGCGGCGCTACGCTGAGGTCGAGACGATCGCAGACCTCAGCCTCGTAGACCTGCGTGACGATCACGCCATCAGGATGGGGGTTCCAACTGACGTGGCGAAATCCTCGCGTCAGAGCCTTGCGCGCTCCTGGGCGCTGGCATTCCACGAGCATCAGTCGTTTCCCGACGGTATCATCTATCCATCTCGCCTCAACGGCCACACGAATATCGCTGTCTTTGGGCGTGCCGTCCCCAAGCTGGCGCCGGTCCGGGTCGTGCCGCTGATCGGCGCACCAGGGCTCGCCGCGGTCATTAATGACCTGCGTGTGAGTCTGGTCGATTTCCCTTGAAGCGTTGCTGGTTTGAGCCGCCTGTCGTGAATCTTGGCTCGGCTGAGGAGCCTGTGGCGGTCAGGCAATGATGCTCTCACTTTTGAGTTTGTCTCTCGTCGGTAAAAGACAAATTCAGCGTTTCCTGCAGCTTGCCCAGCGTTCCGTCCTTCCGAAATCGAATTCCCGACACAATGAAGCTGACGCTGCTGCCGCCCGAATATAGGGTGACGCCCGTAACCAACAGGCGTAAGAGCTTGCCCCGGCTTTCGGATGTGACAATGTCTCCAGGCACGATTCCAAGGATGGACCGGGCAAGCGCTGATCGTTCCGCTTCGAGCTCGGTATCCCATCGCTCAAGCTCTGTTTCGACATGGCGGAACGCGTCTCGCGCGGCTTGGAAGGGACGCTCCTCCCCAAACCACAAGCGATCCACGACCGAAAGGATTTCTCCCGGGACCTCCTTCTGCATTGCGTAAGCGGCGTGGCTCATCATTTCGTGGATCCGTTCCGCCTCTTGCAGGGCGCGAACCCGGTCCACATAGGGCGTGATTGCCACCCCCGAAATCACCGGCGAGAGCACCTTGTTGGAAGCGGACAAGAAGTCGAGAGGCATCACCTCCCGCAGGCTGATCCGGTTGGTCGCATGCCGCTCGGGCGGCTCTCCCTCGCGCCACGACTTGCGGTTCCATTCCACCCAGATCTCGCGCGCCGAAACACAGAGCCAACTGTCCAGGAACAAGTGCGATTCTGGGGAGTAGAGATGGTGCGTCGACCAGGCGTGATCTGCCGCCGTCAGCGGCATCACCACGTGCTGGAGTTCTTGATCCCTGACCATCGCCGAAAGGGCGCCAATCCGCTCCTGGAGTGGCACAGTCAGGCGGACAAAGATCACCGGCCCATCCGCCCTGAAGGGTGCTCGGTTGCTCTCGGTCTCGAATACTAAGAGCTGCTGCCGCGCCATTGGCAATAGGCGCTCGACGAGTTTGGCAACACTGTTGCGGACAGACGGTCCCCAACGCGTAACAATGCGATCTTCTTCCACCCAGGCCTGTGCCCGTCCCTGAATGAGCAGCAGGACCTGTGCTGCCACATCGCGATCGAGGTTGGCGAGCGGCCTGGCAGCTGGCGGTGGAGCAATACCGGCGCCCCGACTGTTCATCTCCGAAAACGCCATTTCGAGGAACTGGCGCTGCAGTTTCGAAAGCGCTTCTGCTGTTTTCGCACGCAACTCGTCGCGTCGCTTAGTGTCGAGTTCCTCGCGGAAAGCAACCAGGGCTGGTCGGCGTGGTCGCTGCCCGGCTTGCATGCGGGCCCAATAACCGCGACGCGGCTTTGGGACCTGCAGCTTGGCGCAGAGTTTACCGATCGCCACGTCCGAAAGGCCAAGTTCCTTGGCGATCTCGCTGGTCGGTTTCTCCCATACGAGAGCGAAGAGTTCTTCCCTCGATAGTTTCCGTTTTGGCATCTTCATGCATCTTTTTCATTCGAGCGTCTTCGACAAGGCGACACCTGTGGTTTGGTAGCGGAACATTTTGATAGGCCGCCGCGGTCCCATTGGCGGCCGAGCCTAACCGTTGGGCTTCGGCCTTGCCTTCCCCTTCATACGGACCGTGACGATCTTCGGGCTGTCGCCGCTTCGTTCCACGTCCACGATGCCGGAAGCCTCGACGAGGTCGGTGAGGCGGGCAAAACCGTAGTTGCGCGCATCAAAGTCCGGCGATTGTTTCGCCAAATGGGCGCCGACACGCGCCAGGTTGGCACGGCCGTCTTCATCGGCCGACGCCGTCACAGCATTCTCGAGCATCTTCAATGCCGCAGCGTCAAGCTTCGGTTTTGCGGGCGCCTTGGCTGGGGATACCTTGGCCTCCTTGGCTTTCACTACGGCAGCCGGTTGCGTATCTTGGCGGGCATCGGGCTCGACGGAGTTGGCGTTGAGGACGTCGAAATAGACGAACTTGTCGCAAGCGGTAATGAAGGGGCGCGGGGTTTTGCGTTCGCCGAAGCCATAGACGGTGACGCCCTGTTCGCGGATACGCGACGCCAGCCTGGCGAAATCGCTATCGCTGGAAACGATGCAAAATGCGGAAAAACGGTCGGTATAGAGTAGGTCCATCGC
This sequence comes from Rhizobium sp. Root483D2, assembly GCF_001426685.1. Classification (GTDB taxonomy): domain Bacteria; phylum Pseudomonadota; class Alphaproteobacteria; order Rhizobiales; family Rhizobiaceae; genus Pararhizobium; species Pararhizobium qamdonense. Next base: position 35,324 of record NZ_LMFB01000035.1, read on the forward strand.
GTCGATGATCATTGCCCCGTCCGTAGCATTTTTCCCCGTCGTGTAGGCAAATTGCTGCACCGGTTGGATCGAATGCTCCAACAGACATTCTTTCCAGCCGTTGAGGTTGGGCTTGGTCCAGTCGCCATAGATGCGCTTGACACTGGCGGTGCCATAGGTGGCGATCTCGGCCAGGAGCCCACTGACGATCTTCGGGGAGGCATTGTCGCCGTCGATGAGGAGAGCCAACGTGTCGGATGTGCCGGTCATCTGTCGAGCCTTTCTTGTTGCAAGCATTCCTTTTTGCCTCAAACAAGCAGGTTCCGCCACTTTGATCCTAAAAGCTGCGCCCTGCTTCGGGCGCAAGCAATTCGCTACACGACGCAACTGCTACAGCATATTTCGTGCGAAAACGCTGCGCCGGCGACAGTCGGTTGCGCCTTCCGCCTCGCGGCGCTAAGGCTCCTACGACCGCCCGCGTACCGGCCGAAACGTATCGCGAATTCTGCTTTCTCCCCCTAACGGCGTTACTAGGTTGAAAGCCCCGATGCCCCCCCATCCCCTTTACAACGCCTTCGGCGGTCGACGTGCCACGCTGCAGCCAGCCGAGAAGTTCAATGCAACGAACGGATTCCGAGCTTACGACAGCGAATTCCGCAGGTGTCAGCGCATGGTGCTGGCTGTTGTGGCCTCATGCTTGGCGTCAAGAACCGCGACATGCGGATCAAGAAGACTGCGGAAATCCTATGGCCTAATGACAAAATACTGGTTGCCATCCGGACAGGTGACCCATTGACCCTTGTTGAGCATGTCCTCGTGGGCCTGGAGCATTGCGACCTTTGCCGCGGTCATTCGTAGCCGCCTGATATGTAACGCGGACGCGGTCCCGGCACCAGTCTTTCAGAACGTGAATGCGCATTATCCGCGGGTAGCAGGACGGCGCATCCATCGAGAAAGACGCTACGTTGCGCTATCTCGTGAGATGATCAAGAACCAGAGTAGCGTCGCCCAACGTCTTCACTGCAAGCCTCGCGAGTGGCTTGGTCGCAAACTGCTTGTACCCTGAAAGATTGCTGTTGGCGCCATTGCCGTTTGCATCAATCCAGGCACGGCTGCCTTTGGGCTCCTTCTCTACCCGCTCGATCGTTGGAGGCAGATCGCGCGTCATTCCCAGACGAACGACCCACAGATTGATCCGATCCGCGTGGTCGAACTCAACCCCTAGGGCCCGGCCACCGCGCTTGCTCTCGAACACTTCAAGATGCGCCTTCCTGCTGGTATCGCGAGCACTTGAGACTTCTACGAAGTCTCGGCGCAGTCGTGCACGCAAAGCGCCTTTAAGGTTGTCGATTTCGGATGTTGTCACGGCATATCTCCTTAATGGTCGCTTGAGATGTGGTCAGAATGGGTCCTGTCTAACGTCATTTATTGAACAAAAACAAAAACTATGCCGCCTCTCGAGATTCTTTTGCGTATGGTTGCAAAGCTTCATGATTTAGGTTTTCAGCGTCGCGTAATAGCGCGATAGACAATAATTTCGGTTACTTGGCCGAGGTATTGTGCGGACACACTGGTTCGACCCCTTCGAAGGGATACCCACTCCGCCGTCGCTTTTTTTGCTCCTCCGCGATCCTGTAACAGGCATGATATCCGCGGCTTCCCTTCATAAGGTTGTCCCTCAAGGTTTATCGATTTTGAGCGCCTCGTTGGCGCTACCATAGCTAGTTGTCGCGATCAGAGGGTGCTCTTAAGTGAAAATTAGAGGCTGATAGGTCAGCCTTCGGCTCATTGATGCAAGGGACCAAATTCTATGATTTTTGAGCGTAAGCGATGTGTATCGCGGTTTTTCCCGATCTTTTTCGCGGTGTTGAGTTTACATGCCGGCTCCGTTCGAGCCGAAGAGCAAGGCCCTTCACTTGAGTTAGCCAACGCACCAGGTTTTACCGAGCGTTATGCCGGCAATACCCAGGTCAACGGACAGTTTATCTCGGGCCTCGCTTACGCCGGCAAAACGACGTCTGGTGTTTTCAGCGATCTTAGGATCGGGCTTCTGCGGGATGTTGCTGCAGCGCCATCCATGCTCTGTATTCGGGTCGTCACGGATGATGGGCGCTACTGGGCCGCCAACATGTATCGCGCCAACGGAGCATTTGACGTTCCACCAAAGGTACCGATCTCGACGAAATACGCCGAGCAACTCGATATGTACGGCGCGGACAGTGTCCTCATGCTTGCGACATTGGCTGGAAATTGCAACGAAGCCATCGGCAAGGTCTATGTGCCGGGCATTATTGGGGGAAAAAGTCCCGAACCTATGCTCGTCGCTTACGTGAACGTGAGCCAGAGCAAGGTGTTGGCCAGCCTACAAGCTGAAGACAAAAGCCTTGTCGAGAAGGGCAAGTGCAGGAAGCCGACCGGTGGCCCGCGTGTAACCTATTCGCACGTTTGCGAAATACCTGTTCCCGGTTCGATGAGAGGAAAGAGGGTTGAGCTTGTTGTCGGTGTCAAAGGGCTAACAGGTAAGGCGACAGAGCAGCGCTACGCAGTCCATGTTGAATAATCTGAAAAGGCTTCCCTGGCTGCATGTCGGCGTGTCGCTGTCCCTTGCGACCCTATTGGCGTTTGGCGCGGTCTGGGGATTGTTCTGGTTCTATGGCACGCCGAGCACGCTGACATCGATCAAGGCCCGGAGCGAACTCGTCACTTTCGACGTCTTCAATCCGGAACTTGCCATCATTCATGCGCAAGGCCTGCGTATCAGCAGTTGGCCTGACGCCAGCCTTGACGGTGAATGCGGCGCCGGCGCCTTCCTGCCAGGTGTCGGCTCCAAAGTTACCTATCAGCGCGTGGAGCAGGGCGCCCTGCAAATCACAATCGAAGGAGCGGGGGAACTTCGCACATCGGCAGGCGGAACCGTTCCGTTCGAAGGGGAATTGCTGCTCTTCCATGATCCCTCCTGCGAGCCGGGATTGCTGGCCAATCGGCTTACCGTCTGGGGGCCCGGCAAGATTGGATCCCCTTTCTCGATGCGCAGCGACGGTCCCGGACCGATCCTTCTGTCCGCGACACTCGATGTTTTTGGCAGAACGATCGATGTGCCCTTCTTCGGCCGAAGCGGGTCGATGTATGTCGCCATTGAGGAGATGGCCATTCCTCCGGGGAGTTTCATTGAAAGCGATCGGCCGCTTGACGGCACAAACGAGGAACCGACGCTGAATCCGGAAGGTGCAATGTTTGGTTTTGTGGAGATCTCTGGTGAACCGGGGCTTTCAGTGTTTGTGTCCACAGAATCTCGGCAACTTGGCGTGACAACTCCCGGTGCACGGGCCAACAGCAGTCGTATTGATCTCGGTCTGTTCGTACAGGTCTTGAACGATCCCGGTTTTCTTAAAATCCAGTTATCCTTTGCGCTGCTGTTGCTGTTGGCACCAAAGCTCATAAGTGCTTTCGATCTGATCTTCCCCCCGCAATGGCGAAACCGTCAACGATCCACATCTCCAGCAGAGATATCCAGTGAATGAAATTCAAAAGTCGCTTAACAGCCTTTGCTACCATTTTTGTTCTGTCCAGCGTTGCTTGCGCGCCGACTCTTGCGGAAACCATTCTGCTCGCTCGGGGCGACGATACTTTTGGGCAGGGATGGCTGTTCCTGGACGCATCTGGCCAATGCCGGATTGCGACACCCAGGCATGTCGTCGAAAGAACAGACGGAACATTGTCTGCACCGGATCTGCTCGATAGCTTTGGTCGGCTTCACCCCACGGAATCACCTGTGGCTGCCGTTGATGATGAGGTTGACCTTGCCTTCCTGACGGTCCGTGGGCCGATTGCGAAGGAGGGGTGCAGCAGGGATCGAGTCCGGTTAACACCACTTCAGCCGATCATCGAAAGCATCAAGCAGGCCACGTTGGAGATCACGACCCCAACGGAGCGGCAGTCGTTGGCTGTTGCTTTCCGCGCACTTTCTCGCGATAGCGAGGGCGGAAAGATCATCGCTCTTTCACCGGTTGATGACGAGGTCTCCCTCCAGAAAGGGATGAGCGGCGGCACAGTCCTACACAATGGCCGACCGATCGCCATGCTTTACGAGGTCGATCCCGATGAAGGCGTAGGCATTGCGCTGCGCTATGACCAGATTGCGTCAGAGTTGCAAAAGCTTTCGGCCGCCACGAAGTCGAAGATTGGGGAGCAACGCCGCTCTTTCAACAATCTCATGTTGCTCAAGGGGCGTGTCTCAAAAAGAGACACAAGTATCGGCTCGTTTCTGTCGGGCACATCGCCTCTGCATCTTTCGCCTGTTTCAGGTCGTGTAACTTTCGTTATGGAGATGGACAGGCTGTCTAAGGTCAGCGGGCTACGCATAAACGGCCGGGGGTTGTCGGGGCAGGGTGCCTTGATTGTCGAGACTGACACCGATGGCCAAGGGTTCGTGCCAGGTACACGTTGTGAGCTAACGGACGACGTAGTCTGCGCGATGTCGCCAAGGCGTTTGTCGCGGCTTCGTGTGACGATCACCGGCCCGGCAGAAGCAAACTACACGATTGACAGCCTCGAGCCATTCGGCGGACAGCAGTAGCGGCCCTCCTGCGCCGATAGCACGCCACTAGTTTCCTAGCGGGGGTTTGTCATTATCGAAAAGATGCAAAGTCACAGGGAACAGGAAACCATCGTCAATGTTGCAACTGCCGAAGCCTTTCAGCGTGAAGCCTTGGTACTGCGTAAATTCAAAGCTGCAAGCTTTCGGCGAATTTTCAAACGTTACCGGCGTCGTCACAGTAATCATGCCACCCCGTATATTGCCCGATCCTGTAGACTCCACATTAGGCCGTTCATTGTTAAGAAATTTGACTGCGAACTCAAGTGCATCGCTACCTGGATACTCGGACTGAAAGCTGAACTGATAACCCGTTCGCTCGAAAAAGCGAAGCAGATCGCTAGCCCCCGTTTCTTTCGCCGCTTGCTTATCGCTGCCGGCCAGAACTGTCTTCACGCCATCGGGAAGGGCCGCGGTGACGACAAACGTGCGGAAGCCGGCAAAATGAACGCGTAGTGCCAGGGAGCGCACATTGGCATCGTCTAGGGAAAACGCTGTTCGAATGGCAAGTTGAACCTCGGTGGCGTTGCCTTTTTTTAGGATTTCTTCGAGTTGTGCCAGACGCATCAGCGGATCCGGGTCGTTGATCGCATCGATCACGCTCTGCAGTTCCCCATACCGCGCTGTCACGTCCGCGAAGGCTGTTCCCGACACGGCAGTTGACAGGATAACGGCTGCAATTAAGATTTTGTAAGGAAGCTTCTTCATTTCTGGCTCCGCGTAGATCACTCCCAAGATCTAGCGCATCTTTCAATAACCCCGAGTTAAGGCGGTAACGCCAAAGTACCGGCGAAGCTGTCCGCAAGCCGCGGTGGCAAGCCAGGAGAGGCAGAATGCATAACGTTCAGGCAGGTGATCCGGCAGACGAAGTGCGCCGGCTACGTGCTCTCCACGTCAGTGTGAATGATATCGCGCGCCAGACCGGAACCACGGTGTTTGAGGTCTATGAAATCTCTGAAGGACGAGGGGTTGCAATCGAAAAGCTTGCGCGTCTCCACGAAGTCCGGGGAATAGGCTGGCCATGGGATGAGATGGCGCATGACCCCGACGTTCAGCAAGAGCCGTCAACCGTTGCGGCAATAAATGCAGTACGCGCAATCATTGACCTATTTCGAGGGACGAGCCTGGAGAACCCAATTCGGTTGGCGCTCGACGCACTGCCAATTGAGGAGAGAAAGAGGCTGGTTGAGATCGGGACAAGGATAGTACAGAGAACAGTCAACGAATAGTTTCAGTGGCGGGAATCAGCGTAGATAGTTGAAGGTGCCGAAATTCGAAAAGTCGTTATATCGGGAGTGTGACATTCCAACTTTGCACAAACAGGACACTTCAACTTTGCGGCTACTACTACAAATCACGTAAGCTCGGTTATGGAACTAAGCTTTTGATTTCAAATGCAATTTAAAAACCAGTAGCCTTGTGCTCGCCGAGGACAACGAAATGCGAACGGTCGCTACTCGCGCAATGTCGCCGCCTCAAATCCGGCTGGTTCAAGTTCACGGTCTCGAACGTACGGAGCTCTGAGATCTTTGCGATCAAGCGAGTGAGCTCGTTTCGGGGTTTGACGTGATAAATTTTTTAGGTAAGTTAGTTTTGCTGACTAGCAATAGTGGGCTGGGACGCGGTCCAACTTGGCACCACCCTTCGGGGAACGGTAAATCCGCAAATTTCGATATTCCTTCCGGAACCTACGTTCCTGGCGAAATAACGGTGCCGGTAGCCAGTCGCGATTTTAGGATCGGACATGGATTTTCTCAAATCTGAGTTTTCTTTCAAGTCGGCATCGCGTGCCGTAGAACGTTTGCTCAAACAACGTGGCAATGCGCCGTCAGTCACACCTGATGAGCTTTTAACTGTCTTGCTCCCCGTTGCACGTTTGCCCAATGGTGACAGACTTGTCGCTGGAACGGTACGGCTTGCTGAACATCTTAACGCGTCGAGTCGGACAGTGTTAAGACAACCTGAATTGCAGCAGTTACTATCCCTGTCATTCACACAGGCTCCCTACCAAAGGCTCCACGCTCGCCTGAAGAGACCTACGGACTTCCGAAGCACATTTGACGATATACGAGTGGCACCCTGCTACATCAGTGAAGGCGAAAGGATTGAGCACCCTTTTCCCACGACGTTACGAGGGATCGAAGAACTTGCAGCTTGGCGAGAGGCCTGGGAAGAGTGCGCGTTTTCAACGAAAACAAGACCCTTCTTTCCTCCTATGTTGCCGGTCTCCTACTTTGAAGGTCGTGGCACGCGATATGAGTATCGTCGGGATTGGGTGCCGAGCGTTGGCAGAGTCCCTCTTGCCGCGAACGGTCGCTGCTGCGTCCTGGTTCGCGATCGCCAAAACAAGATTATTGGTTCTGCAAGTTGGTTCTGGTGGGGGCATCGAGACGTAATAAGCGGCGTGGGTTACTCGCTGGCTCTTTGCACCAATTCAAAGTGGCTTCACGTATACTTCGACATTCGTCCCGATAGATTCGAGCCGACTTGTGGCCCGGTTATCTCGAGGGAAAAAGGCGACTCTTGCTCAAGTTTCATAGGGCTTGGTCTCCTCGAATTGCAAGACCTCGCGCCGCCGACCTCGGCGGATTAGCCAAATCGATCGTTCCCGTCCAGAGTGAGGCGACAATTCAACATGCGCCCACCTGACGGGTCAGCTTTCCCAAATTGCAAGATCATAAGAGATGGCGCGTTTTAATATCGAAGATATCAAGCCACACATCCGCCATTGCCATCCTCGCTGCCCTGAATTCGCGGTGGAGTTTTTCGCCGCTGAAGTCGCCGACCGGGAGTGGAAGCATTGCACTATCGGAAAGGCCGTAGGCATCAGCATGCAGACCTACCTACGCCATAATATGACCGATTATGACCAGTTGCTTCTGGAGGGTGTCGAGCACCATGAGGCGAAGAGACGTGTCCAGCCTCGAGTCAACAGGATGATCGCTCTCTGGGCGCCGGCCAAGCGCCCCAAGGTCAAATGAGGGGGCGGAAGATTGAGACCCGGCCTGAGCCCCTGCCCACTTTGCACAGTCTGTCGCCGTGCCGCTGCCGGCGATACCGCACCATTCCCGCGCCCGACGTTTTTCAAAGGCACGCTGCTCGTTACGGTCTGCATCAACCTGCATCCGCCAGAGCGCGTTGAGCCCTGGATCTTCGAACATCACGTCGTCGGAGTGAGTTGGGGAGCGGTGGGTATGGGTGGCGGAAGGATTGTGTTTCATGAGGAATAGATGGGGTTGAGCCAGAAGCGTCGCAATGCCGCGGGTTCATCAGAGTGACGCACTTTTCACCGCATAGCGCGGCCGGGTCGGTTACGTTGCCACAGCTATGATAGCACTCGGAAAATCAAAAAATTTCCCGGAGTTTGTCTGACCCCGTTCAGGGTAAAAGCCGAATTCTATCAGATAATTAGGTGGTACCCTTCCGTTGGTCTTCTGGTGAGTGAGGCAGTAGAATTTGAAACAGTTGATGAGGGCAGTCGGTCGCGCGGTGCAGCCGGTCATCAGTAATGTTTTAACCCTACCTTCCTCCCCTGCGGGGGAAAAACAAAAAGGCCAAATCAGATGCTGCAGGAAATAGCTACTGAGATGAACTCAGGGTACACCGTAAAGGCCGTGTGCCCGCATCGCAGACATGGAAGTATCTGCTATCGGCAACGCTGAGCGGGCCGCTTGGAAGCGGTATATGACCTATGCCCTCCTGGCCATTGCTCGCGGTATCGACAAGAAGGCTTTGATCGATGCCATCTTCGGCAAGGGTGCCAAGCCGTCGAAGACATTTCAGAACATGTACTCCATGGCCGACAAGGCCAGAAACACTGTCCTCGGCAATCATTCGTGGGATGACGTGCGCGCCCTTCCCATCGATCAGGCCACGACAATGGTGCTCGGCATGATCAATCGGCACATGACGATGCTCTCGTGCTCGAGCAAGAACGACTACGATCGCTTCTGCAATCTGTCGCCAGCGGAAGCGGAAGCCAAGCGTAAAACGGAGATGGGATCCGCGAGCGAACCTGTCGCCCCTCCCCTCCCTCTGAAGGTGAAGCTTTCGAAGTCTTTGACAGAAATTATCACAGAAGTCTCGATCAGAGCCCCCTCCCCGATCGAATGGCGGCATTGGAGTTGCTTGCACGATCAGTGGGTGACGAGGCCCGCCTTATCTTTGCGGAAAATCTGCTAGCGGAAATTGCCAACATGGCCGTTGCTCAGCGGAATGCCGAAGACCTATGGCTTACTGCAGCCTGAAAATTCGCGATCCTGAGCCGCGAACCGATATCCGATAATCGACGACTAGAGGTCGCGGTTCCGGTTCGGAACCGAGACCCGATGCGTCGGGTTCGCGGCTTGGGATCGCACAGAGTACGGCGAGCGATTCCCGGAGGTGTAGCCGGGATAGCTTGTCTAGGACCACGGTGGGACGGGGAAGAGAGGGCTCTTCGGGGCCGGCCGTGGTCCGCCTTATCGTCGGGAGTACAGTATACTCGAGCCGTTCATGGATGGTGCGACATCTGATGCACTTGTACCATTCGAACATTCACAACAACAAAGGAATTACGAATGTTCGAAACTGAATTTTGTGGCAAGCGTGTCCGGATCATCCCCTACGAAGACAAGAATTGGGTGCTCGCGGCCGATATCGCGCAAATGCAGGGCTACAAGCCTGATGTGTATGAGACCTTGGACCACACCGAGTACCCTGGGGCCGAGTTTTTTCACCACGGTCACATGGAGTGCGACTATCCTGGTCTTAAGCTTTTCTTTTCTCCAGAAATGGCGTTCACCTATCTCGACAACGACTACCCACAAGCCGAGGCTTTCCAACTGTGGCTCGATGCGTTGGTCTTGATTGACGACCCTTCTACCGAGACGTCTATGCTGGTCCGTAACACACCATTGCGGTTGGCAGCGAGGGCATCCGGCGCATGGTAGCAGCGTACTAGCTGAACAGTGGCGCCGCATTACTCGCGGCGCCGGTTTACGTTCTTAACGGATGTTGGGCGTCCCAAGACGATTTTCTAACTATGCTCTGGCCGACCGGTGTCGCTGCGGTGAAGGAGGCCGACCAAGGTCGGCCCACCTCCCTTAGTGCGAAGACAGGTAACTAATACCCTGAAAGTTCTTGTTGCATCACATGACCCCTTTCATCTCTATTATCTTCCCCCCTTTTTCCTATTCAAGAGAGAGAGAGAAAGAGGAAAGGTAATTGATACCCAGAAACTCCTAGAAAAACTGATAGGGCCTTTAAGCCTCAATCCGCCGTTGGCCGGTTGCACCTGAAGACACCATGTGTGGTCCCCAATTGTTGCCGTAACAAGCGCCGGCTCGCCCTTCCTTACCGCTTTCGGTGGCACCGAAGGCCTGCAAATGAGAGCAACATGTTGGACGACACATCCTGGCGGGACAAAGCCGCCCACGACCTTCAGAACACGCCGATGAGCGTAGCCGCGATCGGCGAAAAATATAGCCGCTCACACAGCACTATTCAAAAGCTCATCAAGGAGCGTGGAATAGTTCGCTCTAAAGGGTCGGCGCGGCGCGGCCCAAGGGGAATATCTACCGACAAATGGTTTTCACAGAGCCACCGCGTCGTGGGCATCAAAATAAGTTATTTCGTAGCCCGGAACAGTTATCGCTATTCCAGCAAGCTGTTTGGATTTTCTGTCCAGCGGATTCGTAAAATGGAACTGGGCCAGTACGATTTCAGGCTCAGTGAACTTGAGAAGATTTCTGAGGTTTTGGATATGCCGCTGGACGGCTTGCTCGAAAGTTTTATGAGCAAGCAACCGAAATTGCTGGATCGAGCCATAACCTCTTGACTTGGGCCTCGATCCGCGAGCCTTTCGCTGCTGGTGTAGGGCTGGGTTCACGGATCGAGGTGGGGAAATATAGGACCGCGGGGCGTGATCGAGGCCCGGGTTCGGAACCGGCCATATCGACCAACAGGGTGGTTTGATCAGAGTACAGTATACTCAAATTGACTCAGATTGGCCGAGTTCAATCCCTCTCTATATTATACTCTTATTTTTCTTCTACTTTTGTTCTACGAGGGAAAGAAAGAGTATACTACACTAAGAAGGAAGATAGAGAAGTGATTACCCCTGAAATCTGGGGCGTCCTGATCTTCCCACTATGGTGAAAACCGCCATAGCGGCCCACCAGCGGCGATCCTCCCCTGCGGGGGAACCACAGGCCACCCAAACCCTTAAATCGCACTGCTGACTCGCCCTGTGGCGAGAAACCACAAAAGATCAGCAGTCGCTATCAGCTGACAACTCCAGTCGTACGGTATCGACAGCTTCAGTACTCGCAATCATGGCGACTGTCAGACTGGCCTCAAGCAGTTTTTACGCTGATGCAGCGTGATGAAAACTGAACCAGACGCGGCCTTGTCCCGCGCGCTGTGGCGCCATATCTCAGCGTCATGACCGCTCTTGTTTTTGTCTGCGCCCTGATCGTCCTCTCGATTGTGACACACATAGTTCTCGACACGCCCCGTGCTGTAGGATGGCCAAACTATGGTCGCAACACCTGGTTCGGATACGAAAAGAACCTGACGATCGTGACGCGCAGTACCACTCCTCCTCGTGTGCCGATCGCGGCTCGCAAATCAGAGCCTCGCCACGCGGCCTTGTCGCCCTCCCATCGTAAGGCCAGCACAGCGCCTCCCGGTGGCGTTAATCGTCCAACAGCCCGTCGGACAATGTACGTGACTGGAATGTCCGGGTGCGCTGGTGGCAAAAATTTGGCCACGCAAATCACCAAACCCAGTTCAAGTGCGCACAACCCCGTTGCTCGCGGAAATGGCTGGGCGAGGCGCCAATAAACCGCTTGAGCTAAAAAAACGCTTGCAAGTCGGAATCGCCGCTCGCTCCCAGAGACTTCTAGCGCGTTCGACACTGTGGACGAAGTCTTCAATCGGCTCAAAGCGGAGATCGTGAACTGAATCGCAGATGGCAGCTTCGCGCCCCCAATTAAGCCATTCAGGATACCCGAGCATGCTCCAAGAGACCCGACAGTCTTTTGCGATATTGGTCCAGGCAGAAAAGCGCGAGAAGCGGTCGTCTTTAATATATCTACCGTTCAATTTCCGGTACATCAGAAGCCGTAGGCCCCGACATGGAATGCAGGATGCGCCCCCACTGGCCAGGAATGCGAGGGAAGGCGTTCGGGTCCTTGCGCAATCGTTTGTTCCAACCCGCATGCCTTTCGCTCTCGAAGCTGGGCATACCTAGATGTATGGCTATGCTGGCTTCACCGACGTTACGAAGCGAATTGGTGTGGTGGAAGTCCGAGAATTCCGCGTGCGTCCCACCTAATTCTTTCCATGTGTGACCGATGGGGGCCGACTGCCGCAAGAGTTCGTGGCCGGTGAGTAAAAGGACACGATTTCTTGGTCCACCGTCCTCCGCCAGTTTCCGACTCCACCTGACAAGCTTTCGTAACAAGGCTTTTTCTGTATCGGTAAAGTGGTTCCTCAGTATGGAGACGGCGAGGTAGGAACCAGGGAACCGCAACGCCAAATCCTTCAATCTTGCAATATCCTTCGGCTTGATCAGATCGCCATGGCCGAACGACTTGGCTTCTCCTAAGATCAAGTTCGGATTGTATTGACCGTCGAAGGCGTCGGCTTGGTGAAAAGCAATGTAATCCGCTTCGACCCTTCTGCCGTCCAGCTCGAGTTCGACTGCGGTGATGAAGTTGATTGATCGGAAATGAGATTCCAACTCGCTGATTGTCTGCACCGCCAGGACGGCGCCGTACGCGCCTTTCGCGTAATCCTGAACCGAAAATGGACCCGCGACGCGATACGTCCAAAGCCGCGTGTTCGTAGCTCCCTGCGGGAACGGGTACGGCTTCAGACAGCGTTTGCATGTCAAAGAATAGCCCAGTCGGTCCACCGCATCCCAATTGCGGGTCAAGCAGTTGGTGCATTGGGTCTCCAGTCCGAGAACCAACATGCTCGCCTTAGTAAAGTGGTCCAGCTCCAGCATATGATGAGAACGTGCTTTGCGGCGTGTTACCAGGGCAGCCCAGTCCTTGATTGGGCGGGATCGGGGGTCGAACTGTTCCTGTACTTCCTCAACGCCGTTCTGGCGGCGACGGACACCGCCGGCCATGTCGTTTATCAATTTGAGCGTCTCGCCGTCCGCTATGAGATGTGTACCCCACAGGCCACCAAGTTGATCGATGATTTGCTTGGCGATATGGCCCGGCTCGGATAACCGCGCCCCCATCCCTGATCGCTTCAGGAAACCCAGAATGGCAGTGTCTTGGGGCTCTAATTGCAGAAGTTCTTCGATACGGTCGTATCTTTGGCCAAAACTCCAACCCTCAGTGCCAATCATCACGTCCATGGAACCAAAGCCGAGACGCGGCCTCGATCGATCGAAGGTGTTGTAGGGGTAAATAGTCGCAATATTCGCTCGACCATAGTTGGCCACCCGTAAGCTATTGACCCATCTCAGTTGAGAGGTGCCGTAGCGCGATGCAAAAGACGGGCAGAGCGGCTTAAAGCGCGCTGAAGGTTGAGAGTCGGTCTCCTTAACCTCCAGCGTCACGCGTTGCTCCTCGACATCAAGGACAATCCGTTTGGGAGAATTCATCATCCCGCCGCCGGGCTTATCCCAGATCCTGTCTCGCCATTGTTTCACGGACAATGATCCGGGGCCATCTTTTGACTGCGGGAGACCAGGTTGAAGCAGAGCTAGCGCCTTTCGCCGCGCTTCATCGGCTACGCCTCTCGAGAACTCTAGGATGGCAGAATGCATAATGCCGTTGGGATTGCCCTGTAGCTGCCTATATTCGTCCGCAATGATGCGGTTGAGTTCGGGCAGGAGCTCGGGCAACCAGGCAACCGGTACAGGAACCAACGGGTTCGGCTCACTCCTGAGATTCCACAAGTCGATGAGATCGGTTAGTTGGGTAGGATCAAAGACGAAGATTTTCGCGTCATTAGTCCAGAGTCTCTGCGCATTGATACCGTGAGACGTCGCAGAAAGAGGTGTGGCGACACCTTCGAAAAGCACCTTTTTCCAGCTCGCCGGCGAACACGGAATTGCCTCCGGCCGATAAACGTTATCGAAAGTTCGGGAGAAATATTCGCTTCCATCAGTGTCCGGATACACGCCGAATATTGCCTCCGCCAAGCCCGAAGCAGGAGGATTTGAGATCGTTACCGCCGCAGACGGATCGCGCTGAACAAACCGCTGTTGCGTCCGATAGACGTCCTCAAGACAATCTGTAACAGGTAAACCGAGATGAAGCGCAGCCCAATCCTTGTGCGGCTCGGGCGATAAAACCTCATCCAGGGAAAGAAAGCGCCCGCGAGAAATGGATCCTCGTAGTGCACCAAGACCAACCTTTTCTAGCAAGCCGCGTTGCGCTTCGACAAAAGCATCAGGCTCGAAGAATTGAATATAACCTCGCGCGATCTCGAGCCCGGTCAAGTCACCGGGAAACTCCGCTGCCCAAGCCCTTGGAGGTTTACGAAATACCGGGATAATCGGGTTGTAGTTTCCGCCCCACATGCAGGCGCAAATACGCATAAACTTAATAACTGCCGCCCTGTCGCCTGGACTCACGAGAAGGGCAACGCGCGCAGGACGGAGCCGGACAACGGCGGACAGCTCGGCCATCTTCGATCCTATAAATTGAAAACCGAATGAGGCAGTTAAAGCAATCAGTAATCAAGCCCCACGGAGGAAAGTGTGGGAACTTTCAGGTGGATAAGTTGAGTCAGACTGCTTGGTCACCCTTCACCGCGACTGGGGTGTCATCTGCCCGACTTGGCTATGCTACCTCAGCCAATCGCACAACTTGGGCGTCGCACAGCTCAGTTCGCGCATTATCTGCCCGACGACGTCTCGGGGTCATTTTCAAGTATGCCGGTGGCTTCCTCATCAATTGGTGGTCGCGATTCCTCGAGACCTCTCATCACTTCGAGTGCTACAGGGGCCAACGAAGCTGAACCGGAGCGTCAAAGCAATATAGGCACGAAGAGACGGCAGATCGACACGCTCGGCCTCAAGCACGTTACTCCAGTCTTCAAACTCCGAGAGAGCGCCAACAGCATCGCGATTTCGGACAGCCTCACGATAGCCAGCCCAATCCTTTGCTGAACCAAGCGCCGAAACAATCTCGTGTATATGGTCCGGTTTTGCGGTAGCCAATGCGAAAAGACCCGCGAATGCGCGATAACCTTTTTGCGAGATGAGTGCTTCGAAGTTGGTTTGATCTAGGGCCGCTCTAGCCACTTGATAGCTGTTGATCAGTCGAAGGACGCGACGCGGTGTCATTTCCAAAACTCTGCAAGTTCGTTCTAAGAACTCAATCTCTTCATCTGTAATCTCCAGTAATTCGTTGACAGAGGGCCGCTCGCGTTCCGGCTTGTTTTCAGGGCTTTCCTGGTCGTTGTCCGTCGCGTTCGGGGTCGTATCAATAGGAAGGGGAGTTTGGTAGCTTGCTGCACGTTGCGTCTTCCCACCACCTTGAGCATCTGTACTTTGCTCAGACGATCGACTCCCTTCAGAGCCCGAAAGGCGGCTTCTGATCAGTTGGCCGATATCATCGGCATCAAACTTCTGTGTCCAGATCGCCATTTGGAAGATTTTTTCAAGGTACTCAAGGGCCTTTAAATCTGTGCTTCCACCCTCAAATTGCCTATGCCTGTCTTCCAATGCGGTCTTCAGCCACCGCACGTCGACTGCCACGATGACAACGAACAGCGGGAATGCCATCAACAAATGCACCGCTTGAAGCACATCGATGATTTTGTCTGGAGGGCAACGATCAAGATCATCGATGTAGAGGATAATTCGGTCTAAGTGCTCGACCTCGGACATGGAGATGGTGCAACCTCGCAGGGTTTCGATCTCGTCTGTGGTTAAAACGTCGGGGAAATCCGTCCGTAACTGCTCGATATCTTTTTCGAAGTTTTCATCGCCTTCAGCCCCGCCGGAGGCATCAGGAACAGTTTTGGAAGACATTAAGTTCGAAAGGTCGGCGAAATCCCGACGGATCGTGCCAATTAGGCCTTGCTGGCTCCTGTAAGGGCCATCAGCTCCGGCTTTTGATTTGACGAATGCCCGCAACCGTTCGGCTGGAGTGTCTCGCGCCAACTCATTGGCCGCATTTGCCTGAGAATTAATGGCCTCGCCCAAAGAGGCTTGCGCCGCCGCGACCTTGAGCCTAGCTGCATCGAGCTTTTCTCGAGCGGCCTTCAAATCATTTTCGTTCCCATTGGCATTTTTGCTCGCGGCGTCTTCGTATCCAGATACTGCGGCGACCACAGTGTCACGAGCAAGTACTGCGGTCCTGGTGATGCGAGCCGACCAACCCGCAACCGTCACTAAAAATCCGGAGCTTGCCAACAACAATGGATTGAATTGGTCCACCTTTGTCAAGAACTCTATCGGTAGGATAGACGTGCCCCAGAACGAGATCGTCAAGAGCGCGACGAAAATGCCAAGGCAAGAAACCATGGGTATCCATCCGCCCAGATCACGACGGATTGCAAGCCACACAGCCGCATCTTTCCGCAATGAGTTCGATGCCGTCTGCGGATCACCCCATTGAGCCATCATTTCGGGCAGGCTTTGTCCATAAACGCCTTCCACGAGCTTTTTTGCTTCGGGGTCATCGGAAGCTGCAATCCAAGCTGCCTTAGCGCCGCCCGCAACCCCCTTAATCATCTGAGAAATGCTTGACCGATTGGCCTCGAAGTCGGCTTCAGCGCGCCTAAGTCCCTCTTTCGCATGCAGAGCGCCCTGTCTCTTTGCCGCCAAATCCCGTGCTGACGCAATAGTGAGTTCTCGCGCGGTCGTAAGCCTGTTCAATATGCCGTCTTTGGAAGCCTTGTCGGGTGGTGATCTTCGGTCGAGCGTCTCGAAAATCTCCCCCACTAGATTTGCCCACAAGCTGGTGTCGACGTAGTGCCAGGCGTTGAAACGAACTTCGACAATTTGAGAGTGAAACGCAGGGCTCTGCAGATGGCGCAGGACACCAATCTCTTGCTCGATGCGACGCATCAGAAAGCTTTTCCCTGAACCCCAATGCCCAAAGACTCCGACTGCCAATGGCGGGCGGAAATTCTTGGAGGCAATCACTCGGGCCAGCGCCTCTGCGGCGTCGTCAATGCCGACAATGTCTCGTTGCTCCAACATTCTCGGATCATCATTGCGCAAACGCGCGATCGGATCGAGTTGATGGATTGGGCTACGCTGACCGTCGGCCTTTTCGATCGGAGCTGAGGCTTGTGCCGAAAAGCCTGGTGCTACGGATGCTGCGAGGGGCGCCTCCAAAGTAGCGCTTTCATGCTCAGGGCTTAACGCCCCCAATGCCTGTGCTACGTTTGCATGCCCTCTTTCCCGCAGTATCGAAGCCCACTGTGCTAGTGACTCATTTGGCTCCAACGAGTTCAGCAGGATAGGCGTCAAGTTCATCAGCAAGGCATTCAGATCGGGTCTGTCCACCACTTGCATCGCCATTCCGAGTTCTTCGGCAACTATCCTGTTCTGCGATGTAATCAAAGACACCAAAACGTGGCGAGCGCCGATGAAGTTGTCCTTACCGCCGGTTCGGCGTCGAATAGTGAATGCATCGTCGAACGCTGCCGAAAGGCCCGACGACACACGCATTGAGGTCGGAATGCGAACGGGCGGACGAATGACGCTCAAAAGTTTGCTTGGACCGATTGCCCTCGCCAGATACTTGAATACGAAGCCGTGGCTGTCGTTTGGCTCTTTCTGTCCGAGCCGCAGGACTTGCTCAACGTAGCTGGAGATGTCTGCGGTCGGCTGTTTGGGAAAGTGCCGGCTCGGTATCATGCCCTTCAACACGCTCAGGATCGATTCCGAGACGTTGGCAGTTTTCAATTCGGAAACGGTAGCCCACTTGCGACCCTCCATTTGCCCCCCAGACGTGCAATGATTTCAAATATCCTTGGCCGGAGTAGTTTCCCCTTCACTCCAACATCCCTTTTTACTTGTAGTCCCAGCTTCTTGCAACGAAGCGATGTCTTGATCTCCTCAACTTTTGATGGGCGACACAACCAGTGTGGTATCGCGCCCGACGCAGAAGATTGTTCGCCGCCTTCGGTCATTGATATTCCGATGTCCGCAACCGGCGCCGATTACAGACCTCCGCATCTAACTAATTCTCGGATGCAGGCTTTTCGCAATCAGTCTGGCAATGGACGGTCTGCTGTCGTGCCCCATTTCGGACTTTACGCGCCAGTTTGGAGTTCGTCTTGGCATTACTCATCAGCAAACCCAAAGTACGAAATAGGCACTAACCGGGTCAGCAGCCAGTCGGCTGCAAATAATCTGCGATGCTCTCTGCGCACCGATCGGGCCCTTCTTCGACCACGTTCCTCACCAGCCGAGATGGCCTGGTGCTTACCCGCGCCGTTGCGGCAGGCAGATAGCCACTAATAGCGATCGCTCGCTCTATGCCGGTAGATGAGGATTAACGAGAGCGAGTGGTTAGGGACTTGTCGCCGAGGACAAGTGTAAATTTACAGATCAGGTAAGTCCTTGAGTATCAACAGCCGATTTCCCGTGACGTACGATACAATCTTGTCCTGTTCAAGCGCATTCAGGACAGCCATGATCTCGTTTTGGTTGAAGCCAGCAGCAACCAGTGGGACGCCGATGTCGTACAGATTGATCGACACTTCCGGCTCTGCTCTAAGAGCGCGGAGCCGCTCTAGCAAGGCGGCTTCTGTTTCTGAAAATCTGCTCATCGAAGCTTCCTTACGGTTTTCGAGCTCAATTGTCTCCATGGTGAAGCCAGCGCGTAGATGCCGAAACTTTGGGTCGAGTGGAAGTCCAGCCCTACCCCACTTTCTGTTGCACCGATCCATTTAGCCGTAACAGCGCCATCAGCATCGGTCCGAGCGAAAACTCGCCCTGCTCCGCCCGGCGCGTCAGGTCCCGCAGATAGCCGCCGGCCGAGTTGATCTGCCCTCCCCTCTCGAGGATACAGGCCATGGCGACCGCAGCATTTTCCGGCCCCATGATTTCACAAGCGTTCTGATAGGCCGACGGACTGACGCCGAGCATTGACCTGACCACCACGGCGGCCGACATCAAGTCCCGCCAACTGCCCACCGCGCCGCCAGGCCCATACATCGCAATATCCGGGCATGCCTTCAGCACCATCCCAAGCGGAAAGGCTTTTATCGGTTCGCTGACATGCCGAGATTTTGCCCCCTGCTCTTTTTCGGAGCTAGGTTCAGATTCATGGATAGAATCGGTATTTGAATTCTGTATGTGGCGTTCAGTTTGAACATCATTGCTGTCTGTTTTTTTCGAATTTACCTGCAATTCCAGCAAATTGATGATTTCGTCGCGGAGCATCTCCAATTCTTCGATGATTGGTTCCAGATCATCGATTTGTGGCGTGCGTGGAAGTCGCGCCAGGAGAGCGATGTAATGCTCCTCGATGGTTCCCCAGTCCCCTGCTGCGCCCTCCTCCATTGCAGCCGTGATCAGCTTGCGCACATCCCGCCGGCAGATCGACAGCCGCTCCTTCGTAAGCCGGAAAGCTTTCCGAGCTGCAGCCACCTGCTGCGCCATGTGAGCAAGCTCCTCGGCGCGGGCAAGCATCGGCGCCAGGCTGAAGCCGAACGCGTCCTGGACCGCGCCGGCGTTGTCCTTGTGTGCGTAGCGCTTGCCGTTCGGGCTATCCTTGCGGATGATCAGCCCAGTATCTACGAGGGCTGCGAGATGACGGCGTAGCGTTGTGCCCGTGATTCCGTGCGCGCGAACCGTCAACTGATTGTTGGAGGGGAATACAACAAGTCCCCTCTCCTCCCCCAGTTGCTGGTCGGGATAGAACGACAGGAGTGCATTGAGCACCGACAGCGCCCGGTCGGTGAGACCCAGCAGAACCCGGGCCTCACAGACGTCGCGAAACACCTTCCACTTATCGACCGATCTCTCGGTCTTTGTGTCAGCCGTGACCAGTTGCCCCTTCACTAAGGCAAGCGTCATTGGCCGCCGCCCGAAGGGCGTCGTCACACTTCCAATCTGCATCTTCTTTCACCTTCAATCAGGCAAAAGAAATCCGCTCACCAAAACGATGCCAAAGACTCTTGACTGTGATTCGAGGAAATGCGATTCTCAGACTGCTAGATATGAGGAAGGCTTCCACGACGGAAACGTTTGGGGGGCCTTTTTCTTTTGCGGTTCGACTCCTAATTTGTGCGTCAATTGTCAGCTGACAATCCCGCTAGTCCCTTGCATCAACTTCTTTTTCCGTTTCGAAATCGGCCACCAGAGCTGGCATCTTTTTAACGAGGAAGTCAGCAAAATCTGGCGACGTGACAGTGATCCTTACTGCGTTCTTTACGTGAATCATCGACGCAACTGGCAAGCCTTTTTTAGTTCGAACTGTCTCGACAGTATCTTTCGTCCTGGACTTCTTCGGCTCCAGAGATTTCCAGAGCTGTTCAAAACGCTTGTTCGTCTCCGCGGCCGAGAATGTTGAACTGCGAGTCTCACTTTGAGCCCGTCGGAGCAACGTCTCATCCTTGAGCTTGTCAGCCAAGGCGAGCCAACGGGGCCGACCGACTTTAGGCGCTGGACCAACCGCTAGGATTATCTCGGGGTCCACGGTTTGAGCGACCTGAAGGAGACGTGATATCTCGGGCTTATCCGTTGCCAGCGCTTTGGCAATCATTTCTCGATCGAAACCATGCTGCTGCATGCGGTAAGCGAACAACGCGCGTTCGATGAAACTGAGATCGAGACGGGGGCCATTTTCCTGCCCCTGCGCGAGAACAAGTTCTTCATCAGTAAGGTTCTTGACAACCGCCCTTACAGGTATGGCCAGATCAAATGCAGCTTTGAGGCGACGATGGCCGTAGGCTGCCTGGTACATATTTGACTTGGTCGGATGAGGTCGCACGAGGATTGGCACTTGCTGGCCACTCTCTTGAATGGAGAGCTTCAAGATCTCGAAGTCAGCATCGTTTTCGATCGGAATACGGTCGCGAATGAACGACATCTCTACCAAGCCAGGCTCAACTTCCACCACCGCTAGTCCAGACGCCATGGATTCGCGAAGTGATTTCGCGGCGGCCGCTTCTTCGCCGAGCTTCCCCAACGACAAGTTCATCGCCCTGACGGCACCTGTTGGACGATGGGCATGGCCGGTTGGCGCTTCGGTTTTGGCGTTGTCTGCGGCGCCGAGCATGCCTTTCAGTATATCGCGGCCCTTCATGTTCTGCTCCATGCGCTGCGGATGAGTTGGTCGACCTCGCCGTTGACGCTGTCCATGGACTCAACACCCCGGTCATAGGTCTGTCGATGCATAGTGTCGCGACCCGCTTCGTAGATTGTTTGCTTGGACAAACCGGCATCAGAAACAGCCGTCGACTTCACCATCATTGATGTCAGAACACGTTCTCCGAACAGGCTGCGCAGAAATGCTACAATTTGCGCCTGCGGGCCGTCATTGGGCTCATAGCGGGTAATTAGATAACGCATCCAGTCATACTGAAGATTTCCGCCCGCGGCTTTGACGACCGAGAGAAGGTCGGAGGTCATAGCGAGAAACTGGTTCATCGACGCGACATCCAGCATTTGGGGATGAACCGTAATTAGGACCGAGGTTGCTGCGCATAATGCGGACAGAGTCAGAAAACCGAGTGTTGGGGGGCAATCTATGACTACAACGTCGTAGTTCTGTTCAAGCGAAAGCAGCGCGTTGCCCACGCGCATGAAAAACATCTCTTCTTCGTTGCGCGAACTGTCGGCGAGCGCCGTCGGCGTGTCATGCTCAAACTCGTGGAGCTCGAGGTTGCCGGGTATCAGGTCGAGCCCCGGGAAATACGTTTTGCGAACCACCTCAGAGACATTGCGTCGATTACCATCATAGCGAATGGCGCCGTATAGAGTCTCATTCTCGCCCACGTCGAACTCAGGCTGGAAACCGAGCATCGCCGACATTGAGGCTTGGGGATCGAGATCAACCGCCAACACCCGGTAGCCCCGAAGAGCGAGATACTGCGCCAGGTGGACGGAAGATGTTGTCTTGCCCGACCCTCCTTTAAAATTTGTGACCGCGATAACTTGAAGATGATCGCTCTCCCGTCTGCCCGGCAAATAGCTCGGCTTCGTGCGTCCCAGGTGATGTCGGATCGCATTCACTTCCTCCAGAGAGAATGTTCGACGACCTCCCGATGTCTTTTCCGATGTCACGCCCTCGCCCTGTGTTGCCAAATGTCTGACGTAGCTGTCGGTCACACCTAGTAGCCTTGCAGTTTCGGCGCTGCTAAACCGCCGAAGCTCCTTCTGAGCGTTCGGAGAAAAGAGCTTCTCAAATAGGATCTGAAGTTGGCCACTTAGAATATTGGCATCGTGCGCGATCGTCTCATCAATCGAAAGCTCGCTGGTTTTCTTTGCTTTTTCGACAATCGCGGCCTTGATCGACATTCACGCAAATCCTGATGAATAGGAAGAATTTCCGCAAATGATCGCGAGTCTGGGGTGGGCGTCAAGTTCTTTTTAGTTAACAAAAACTTAACACCCTACGCCGGGCTAAAATATCTAAACATTATCCGTAACTTATGCCAATTGTCAGCTGACAATTTTCTCCGCCACCGCAAGGGGCTGACTCGCTCGAATCGAAAAAACTTAACAGTCATTGAAAGCTGGATTATCCTGCGTCGCCACTGAAAAGTTGACCGACTCGACTTTTGTGCTCAGTCAATGATTTCAGTCTCGCCGTTAATCTTGGTCCAGGTCAACGACCATTCGTCCATACTGCCCTCGTTGTGGGTGTAGGTACCATGGTCGGAAACTTTGGCGTCTGTGACGAATTCCGGCGGAGCGGCGGCGGGAAGATCAAGAACGCGCAAATAGTCCCGCAGTTCCTCCAGATCGCCCACCTTCTTGATATCCTGGCGGCCGGGTTTTGATATTGTCCATGCATAGAAGGTCATGGCGTGTCCTCCGTTTCCGTAGAACATCACACATCACTAATTTGTTCCTATGGCTGACCGGTTCCTCAATAACCGTCGATCTTTGTCCACGTCACCGACAATTCATCCAGCTTGCCTCGTTTCTGGGTGTAGGTCCCATGGTCGGATACCTTCGTACCGAGAGTAACAAATTCCGGCAGTGCGATGCCCGGAAGGTCAAGTTCCCGCAGATAGCTGCGTAGCTCGTCAACATGGCCCACCTTCTTGATTGTTTGCCGGCCAGGCTTTGATATCGTCCACGTGTAGAAACTCATTGTTACCCAATTTACTCAATGGTGGTGTTTAGACCCGGGCGCCGAAGGCTACCG
Source organism: Rhizobium sp. Root483D2 (assembly GCF_001426685.1). Classification (GTDB taxonomy): domain Bacteria; phylum Pseudomonadota; class Alphaproteobacteria; order Rhizobiales; family Rhizobiaceae; genus Pararhizobium; species Pararhizobium qamdonense. The sequence continues at coordinate 58,193 of NZ_LMFB01000035.1, forward strand.
GCTACGCTGCTTATTTTCTTCGAGGCTCTTCTTTAGTGCCGCCATGATGTCGATGACATTGTCGCCGCCGGAAGATTTTTTATTCGCCGCTTTTGCGGGCTTCTTCATCGTCTTCTTCGCGGCTATCAGCTCTACATATCGATCCTGAATGGGATCACTGATGGGTGACCACTTCTTCGTCTGCTTCTGGATCAGCTGCTTCATCAAAGGAGCAAGGCCGCCCTCCGGCTGCGCCTTGATGCCGGAGAAATATTCCTCCTTGGGCCTCACCTCATCGCCGTAGCGAAGCGTCCACAGGACGATACCCTCGTCGCGAGGTTCAAGCATCACCGCACGCTCCCGCTGGCCGAAGACGAGGCGCGATATCCCCACAACATTCTCTGCTCGCATGGCATCGCGGATCACCGCGAATGCATCTTCCCCGACCTTCTCATTCGGAACGAGGTAATGAGGCTTTTCAAGCCAGATCCAGTCGATGGATTCGCGCGGCGTGAATTTTTCGATTTCGATCGTCCGCACGCTCTCGAGCGCGACGGCGTCGATTTCCTCTTCCTCCAGAATTATGTACTCGCCTTCGCCACGCTCGTAGCCTTTCACCTGGTCCTCAATGATGACCTCTGTGCCGGTGACCTTGTCCACGTAGCGGGACGCCACCCGGTTTCCCGTTGCCCGGTTCATCGTGTGAAAGCGCACCTTCTCCGTATCGCTGGTGGCCGGTGACAGAGCGACAGGGCAGGTGACGAGGGAAAGCTTGAGGTAACCCTTCCAGTAAGGTTTGACGGCGGCCATTGGCTAGCTCGCCTTCTTGCGTGCCGCCGGCCGAGCAGCGGGGGCGGCTCGCGCTGCGGCGCTGCGAGGTTTGGAAGCACGAGCGGAACCAAAGCCGGCGCTCATGCGGAGCGCTTCCATGAGGTTGGTCGAAGGCTCGACTGCAGGCTGCTTCTTCACCTTGACAGCCCGACCTTCCATCTTCGCCTTCACGAGTTCGGCCAGAGCTGCGTCATAACGATCATCGAATGTACGGGGATCAAACAGTGCTGCCTTGGTCCTGATGATGTGTTTTGCCAGATCAAGCATTTCGCCTTCGATCTTGAGCTTCGGAATGTCGGCGAAGGCTTCCTTGGCAGAGCGAACCTGATAGTCGAAGTTGAGGGTTGTGGCGATCAGACCGTCGCCATGGGCGCGGATCAAAACTGTCCTGAGCCGGCGGAAGAGAACGGCTTGGGCGAGGGCGCCAACGTTGGACTCCCTCATCGCATCCCGGATCAGCACGAACGTTTCTTCGCCAAGTCGATCGGGCAGAAGGTAGTAGGGCTTGTCGAAGTAGAGGTCGTCAATCTCGTTAAAGGGCACATAGGACTGGATGCGTAGCGTCTTGTCGCTTGCGGGCACCACGGCCGCGAGCTCGGCGGGCTCAAACAGGATGTATCGGCCGTCATCGACCTCGTACCCTTTGATCTGCTCCTCGCGCTCAACGACCTTCCAGGTGTCGATATCGACATACTCGCGCTTTACGCGGTTGCCGGTTTTCCGGTTGAGAGTGTTGAAACTGACGCGCTCGGACGTCGATGCGGCGCTGTGCAGTGCCACAGGGCAACTGATCTCGGCAAACTTCAGAAAACCCTTCCAAAGAGCACGTCCGGCCATATTGATTTCTCCCGATGAGCCCGTGTCAACGGCGGAAGATTACGTTTGTTCCGGCTAATACGCGAATCAATTGTGGCATTTAGGGATTTGTCTATAGTAAGATGAGCCTATCCACGAGTATTGCGTTAGCGGAGTCTGTTTCAGTAATCCCATGTCAGGAGAGCGATGCAATGAATGCGCAACTCCATATCGACGGATCTTTCCAGGCAATGCGCCAGGCCTTAGACGAGGCCAATCGCGAATTTGCGGGTGCGGGCGCCGACCGTCACAGAGACGCCTTGCAGCGCCTTGGCCGGATCATGATGAGATCGATTGCCGAGATAATCGAGACAGATGGAGGTAGTGATGGGTACCTCTACGACCCCGATGGCATCGCCCAAGACATCGAGTCTTCCTACCATAAGCTGGTACTTCAGGAGGAGGCAGACGAGCCAGACTTCACGCCGCGACAGTCCAGCCACGGCACGTTGAATGCCAGCCAACAGGGGGTAGGGCGATGATTACCGGCACAGATCTCCTGCAAATCTCACTTGCTCGCGTGAATATGGACAGGACGGACCTTGAGTCGGCCGGCGTTATCGAGCGCGGCGAAGCAGGTGACAAAGCCTGGTCGAACTTCGGCCGAGACATGGATACCTTCATCCTGAAATTACCGGACTGGAGGCGCGCAGCACTCGCCGAGGCAATCCGGGAGCAAGCAAATCGGCAAGACGGCACCTCTCACTGAGGATGTCAGTGACGTGCCGCTGGTCTCCGATCCCAATAGTCGCTGGCTAAGTGTTCCATGCAGCGCCACTCGGTTTCGCCATGGCGCTCCTTGCCGAACGATCCCCATTTCGTGCAGCCTTCATGCCCGCACCAGTGCTCGAAATGCACCGGAGAGTTAGGATGAATGTGTATTTTGTCGTCGATCATCGCTTGGATTCCAGTTTCTGGCCGGGCAATACGCGCAGCCGATTTCCGGGGAGAAGCTCTATGACCTTCTCTCGATCTAAGGCCATCAGAGCATTGAGGATTTCGTCCTGATTGAAGCCTTGCTCAACCATCGGCACGCCTACAGCGTAAAGGCTTGTGGCCTCAGCCCCTAGGCCCTGCAGGATATCGATCAGGTCGGTCCTGACCTCGTCGTAACGGTTCATGTTAGTCCTCCGCGACCTGCATATTGTAGGTGATGCGGCGAATCTGCAGTGCGTCTTCAAGTGCACTGATCGCGTCGTGTTCCCCCATACCTTGGGCCATCAGGCTATCGATCGCATCGGCGACCAATATCGCCGCGACACTCCTGCTTTCCCACTGCCGGTCAATGCACTCAAGGTTTTCGGGCATGAGTCTGCTCCTCTGCTTAGTCCCGGTCAAAGCTCGGCGTCCAGCCACGGGTGAAACCTATGCTCATCCCGATCTGCGTTATGGCCAGTTGCTCCTTCAGAAATTTGATATCCGCTAAAAGCGTGCCAATGGTGGCGCGAACGTCGCCATCGTGGAAGGCGAGGGCTGCGGCAATCTCATCGACCGGTCCCGAATATTGAATGTCGTAAGCGGCGCCGCTGATCGTAGACATGGGTTTTCCTCTTCCATTACGCCCGGGCGCATAGATGTTCAATTTGGCGTTCCGCATCCGTGTTGAATGTTCTTATTATGTTCTCGATCGAGGAAGAGTCAAGAAGGCCAGCAGAGTAGTCGTAAAACAGGCCCGATAAAGGCCATCAACGCGAAGCCGACGGCGAGGAAAATGAATGCAAGAAGAATGATCTCGGGGAGGCGCTTTCGCATCGGCAAAAGAATAGGACGCCCATCCAAATAGGCAAGGGAAGCCCGGATGGACACCAAGCAGTGGGGAACGAATGCTGGACGCAAAAAAGACCCCGCCGAAGCGAGGTCAGGCGCATTTGGGGATCTAACCATGGGCCAGTGTGTGGGGCACAGTAGAGGCGTGGCGCCATGATCAACGGCAAAACTGCTTTCTCCGGCATTGGTTCCAACAGATTATACTAAAACGCGCTGGTCCCATTCACTCGTTGCGAAGCCTTACGCCTTCGGATCAGGCACGATCCTCAGAAATCGTGGCAAATAACTACTCCCAAATTTGGGAGTTGCGGGAGACGAGCCGATCTTGTGAACTGATGCCTCAAAACACGGAGGTCACCAGAATGAGCGAGAAGGAAGCCAAGCGCTTTATCACCGCAATGATCGAGGCCGGCAGCAACATCCAGGCAATCGGAACGACCGGTTACGTCTTAGCTGAACCCGTCGATCTGGATGACGAACCTGCTTATGAACGGATCGAGGCGGTTTCGCGCCGCTTCCCCGATCGAGACGACATGAAACAGGAAATCATTGATTGCCTGCATAAGATGGGGCGTGTTGCTGTGGTCTAATCCGATGGCCGATTCACTTAAAAAGCCCCGCCGGATGAGGACGGGGTAAAGGCGCATCTGACACTTGGCAATATGCCGTTGTTTGTGTTCAATTCGAGCGTCTCAGATCAAAGAGGCGTTTATTCCGTCCAATGGACAAACGGTCCCGGCTAACCGGGGAGGGACCTTCTCCGACAACTGGACCGGCGCCATGTTTTAGCCGGGGGTCGGGGTGATCGTGCAGGAGCTACGTCCGCTGATCTGCACCCCCGAAAGCTGATTGGACGAACGACGATCGCTTGGGGATAAGACCTGAGACGTCGCCACGTCTGCGACGGCGACCAAATGCCCACAGATTGCTTCGGGGATATGGAAAGAGAAAATCTGAAGTGGCTTTAAGCCATTTCATGGCGCGAGCGAACGTTTTTGTCAGCCGCCTGGTGAATGCATGCAGACGTCCACCCCGCGAAACAAAGGTGCGGGGTGGTTCAGGTCGCGCCGCATTCACACGCACATGATAAGCACGAATTGCAACGCGCCTTGAGCAAAATGTCACATGACGCTTTTCGTCGAAGGCAATATTCCGCACGACCGTAACCAGAAAGACTCAGTCCTTTCTGCGGGCCCAAGTGGTTTCCGAAAATCTCCATACAGGAAGCAGGATAGCCCGTGCTCACGATACCGCGATTGCTTGTAGAATCGAGGCGAGCCAGGTGACGACCGCGGCAATCGCAACCACTCGTTCTGGATTTTTGAAGAGAAGGGAAACTTGCATGTCGTGTGCTCCTTGAGATGTTGGAGGCTGAATAAACCAGAATAGATTGGCTTATGGTTACCGGGGGAACAGCCATCGCTTGGATCGAGCATATCTCAACCTTGTCACGGCCTAGGGCCTAGTGGTGCCGGGGCGTGCGTTTTACCATCCGGGCCCCGAGGGCCTTGTTCGAGCTGCCGTGGCGGGAGAGGGGGTTATCGTCTGAAGCGAGAGGCCGACAATCGCCAGCGCCGTGCTGAGAGACGGCGCAGCGTCCTGGAAACGGTATTTTTACGGTTCTGCGCGACGATACAGCCATCAATCCCGGGCGTGATAATAAAGGCGGATAATGCAACATTATCGGTCGTATTATGGTGGTGACGGGCGGTGCGGTTTTGCGTGAAAATGGTGGAGTAGGCTGCGCGTCTGACATATGCGTTTCGACATGGATTTGATCGCGACCACCTCATCGACCTTACCTACATGGTCCGCCCATTTGCCAAGTTGGGCATTGGCGCACGGTCGCGACATCGACGAGCGCGACGCTGCCTTCGCAGCCGGTATCGCGCTGAAATCAATCGATGATTTGATCCGCGCCGATCCACCCTGGCTCGGCTGTTGGAGGGATCGTTTGGCCCTCGGTCGCATCCCGGACGCTCGGCCGAAGCGAGGAAGAGCACGCGCTGCGTGACGCCGTTTTGCTGACATCCGAAGCCGGCGATCCAGGGCCTGCTGGAACGCTATTTTTGGCCACACGAATGCTGTCCCGTCGAGCGCAGATGCCGAGCAAGCCGTTCATTCAAGAGGCGGCCGCGCTTTTCGCGATCCGATGGAACGACGACCTTTCGTCCGTCTCCGATCTTGTGGATATGGCGATCCAGTCCGGACACGCGGCTCCCCTTGTGATTGCGGATTTGATAACCGATCACGTCTCTCCGCCCGGACGCCGAGGTTCTGGCCCTTGGTGTGGCGGACGTAGTGTTGGCGCTGAAATGGCCAAAGCCTTCGCCACTACTGCTGCCCGAAGGTTATGGCTCGGCGTTCCGGACGATCGGCGGACGAGGCCGCGTCCGGCCGGGCGAACCAGCTTATCGGAAAGCGATCTGTTTGGCATTGGTTGACGGCGTCGACGCTGCGCTGCAGCCTGCCGTCGAGATTACCTACGTCACGACACGGCACTTCCTCTCGGCCTTTGGAATGGAGACATTGCGAAGACCTGCCGGACTTGGCGGCGCTCGCGGATGAGGGGTTATTGCGTGAAAACGCTCATTTGACCGAGATTGCCAATCCAGAATCAAATGAACTCGATAGACGTGATGAAAGCTGAAGAGAGGGGTGGCGATCAAGCTAGAAATCCCCCAACACCGAACCTCGACCACCAGACCTTGGACGGTACGATCCCGACGTCCAGAACAGGTCTGCTTCCCTCGCCTGGAGACGTGTATCTCTTCCCATAGGCACGACACTGAATTCTTCTTTTTCAGGCCCATTGTTGAAGACGACTTTGAAGGCAGGGTGAGGTTCCGCTGTTTCGATCGGCTTAAGACGGAGCGGTTTACGTAAGGCGTAGAGAAAATCATGATACATGTGTTCAAATCTTCTTCGAACTCGACCGGAATTATCAAGCTCGACAGATCAGCGGTCCGCGACAACCATCGGAACGGTCGGCAAACAAATATTCTGATTGACACAAATATCCTGATCACGATCGAAAGTGCTTACAAGACACCGCAGCGTCACAAGGAACTGAAGGACGCCGGTCTTATCGATCTAACAAGGCTGACAGAACACCGCGAAATATGGCGTCTTTATCTCGCCCGCAGCCGCCTATCAGGAACTGCCTCCAGCGCGGAGAGCGCCTGTTGAGGCCGCATTCGAGCGATTTCTTAAAGACTATCTACCTGCGTTTTGTGATGACCCTAACTCAATAAAAGTTCCATTCGTCGGCGAACGGGTTGACCCGGAGCCTTTTAGCGTCTTGTCCCTGGAACAGCAAAAAGCCGTCTCTTGCTCGTACGCGTCATTGCTTGCAGTGAATGTCATCCATCGATTGGACGCTCTGGACGGCCTGGAAAAATTCGTTCTCTACATCGACTACCGCGCTGAAGTTCTGGATCTCATCAGTCTTAAAGAACTGACGATCGCAAGATATGTTCTCGCCCCTGAAAAAGGCATGACAGACGAGTTGAGAAAGCAAAAGGTTGCGATCACGAACAACTTTGCGAAACTGAAAAAGGGCGGAGGCAAGGGCTTGATGCATGCTCAGGTGCTGGAGCGGATCGCGTTGAATGGTGCCAACGACCTGAAACTGATCGCTGCAGCAGACATTGTAAACAACACTCGGGAGTTGTTCGTGTTCGGACTTGTCAAGCACGATGTGTGGATCGCGACGAGTGACGACAAGCTCTATGAATTCTGCTGTGCCTGTCCCGGGATCATTGGTCCGGACGCCGGTGGCCCCTTGGCCCGGTATGTTGAAACGCATGAAAAGATAGTCGGAACGCGCTACTGGCGAGATTCGATTGAAATTCAGCAGCGCAGGCTCGAGGAGCGTTATCTCAGTGTCAATCGTGAAAGGGAAATGGACGCGGTCGTGCAGTTCGCGTTGGATATCGAGGTCTCTTTGCTGAACGGAAAAGCTGCAGGGTACTTCAGGGCGAGGGCATGGAGATCCCAAGCATGATGATCCTTTCAGCGCCATCACTCAGGACACGGGCGCCCCGCAACCGGTTCGTTGCGAGGCGCTTGATCAACCCTTAGCCCCTAATCGGCAGCAAAAGGATTTTTGCCTTGATGTCTGTCGCTATGCCAAGACCTCCTGCGATATTCACAAAGCTGAGTGCTTCGACGGTCAGATCAGAAACCACCCCATTTGCTTTGGGCATCTTTGCGGCGATCTCCGCATCGATTTTCGCCTGGATTACGGGACGAACCGCCACTTTGAGCAGGCCATCGATGTTGAACAAACGCACGACATTTCCGAACAAGCCGCCAAGCGAAAAATCGACTTTGGTGATATCGACCTGCGGCTTCCCATCTGCGGCGCGAAGCTTTGCGTGAACTTCGATGCTTCCCGACTGGCTGAAGACCTTAGTCCAGCCGCCGAAGGGAAGAGGTAGGCGATCTTCAAAGCGGCCGCCCCCGCGGATTATCAACGTATCGCCAGAAATTTCCATCTGGTCGAGCCAGATCGTTTTGCAAACTGTGCGGTTGCACTCGATCGTCCGGTTGCCAAGCAAGGCGTCTCTCAAGCTCCCGCCCTCGATGTTCCCGCGAAGGCGAACATGGATCTCCGAGCCCAGTTCGAAAGGGCGGGCTGTTCCAGCGGCCTCTCCCTCGATGGCAAAGGTTACGATGTAATCCTTGGCCGCGGACGCCACTGCTGCCGTTGAACCACCCTGATTGACGAGCAGCAAGCCTGCGATTGCAACCGATGAAGCGAGGTTTGAGATGGCTGTCTTCATTGCAAATCCCTTTCTGATAACGCAGCGTCCGAGGTCTTCGGTTCTGCATGACGAGAACAATGACAGCAGCTATCGGCATTCCCGGTGATGTGCCGCGTTCTTTTGCCGAGCCTTAAAAACCGCGGTGTTTTGAGGCCGGAAACCTCCGGAAATGGCAGGTTTCCGGTTCCCAAAGCAAAAGGGGTGGCAAAGACCACCCCTTTTCAATCGGTGTAATGATCCGATCAGATGCGATCGGTTCCGCGCTTCAGGACTGCTGCGCTCATCTGATAATCATCCGGCTCACTGAACCTTGGATCACCCTCATCCGGAGACCAATTGTCCGTGCTTGGCACTGCCGCCTCAGACCCCGGAAGCACGCTTCGTGAGACACGGTCTGTTCCGAGGAGCCCTGCCAGCACGGTGCCAAGCCGATCTGTCCAGATTGAGCGCATCTCTTCCTCCCGCGCTGAAGCTGTTACCTCACCGGACCTCGTGGAGGAACTGGCCTGGTCTGCGCTTGCTACGACTAGAATTGGCGAGGAAAAAACCGCATCCTTGCACAGGAGACCGGGTGGTCGCGTCATGCCGTCGTCGGCACCTTCGCGCGTTCCCTCGATTGAAACAGCCGTCGCTTGCGCACCGACATCGTAGTTGTCGGTGGCACGGCAAACAAAGGTGTCCGCATAACTGGCGCACGCAGAAATCCCGAAGACAACAAAGGTAATTATCGTTTTTTTGATCACGCTGTTCATTTCAAGCTGCCTTCGAATTAGTGAGAAGAATGGGCTGACCGTTCCGGAACTTGTGTCCGATGTCCTTCTCGGTTGCCAATGGTTCACGCTTTGCTATCGGATACGCCCAGACTTGGTCCTGTTCGATCTTCAACTCTTTCGCAAGGTGGTCGGCGGCGGCCATGATGACATCCCGGACATCATGCTGGATCGCCATATATGCGAGATTGCGGGCTATCAGAAGATTGCGTTTATGCAGTTTCATCAGTGGGATAGCGTGCTTGATTGCCGGTTGGCACATTCCACGTAAGAGGCTTATTCGATCCAGCGCCCCAACTTCTCCAACGCCAATCTGTGGTACGTAGCCATTGGCGAGAACCGCCCAATCGTCAGCGTGTGATGAAATTGACGCCAGGTTTATGCTGACAATGCCACGATCTTGTTCGATGAGATCCAGTTCGTAGCTGACCACGCCCAGTCGTTCCTCCAAGAGAGGCTTTTCGGTTTCCCTGGCACCGGTCTGGTCATCAAGCTTTATCTCATCAATGGATGCTTTAATGACTGCGATGCTGTTGCGCTTGTGCTTCGCCAGGCGGAGAAGGTCAAAATCGACTGACTGGTACAGCCTTTGTGCCGCTTCGGCGACATCCAGAACGCTCACAATACCGAGGTCATGAAGCATCAGGCGATCAAAGTCCAAGACCTTGTCTTCTACGCAATCCGCATCAATCTGAAGAAGGATTTTCGCTGCATCCTCCCAAAGGATGGCGAGTGAATGAAGCAAGGCGGCACTCACGTAGACGATGGTCCGCGCCTCCTGATCGAAATCACCCGCGTCTTGGTTTTCGAAACTCGTCGCCAGCCTTACTGTCCAGGCGAGGTAGGGCTCCGCCAATATGTCGAGCACGGCGTTCCATAGCGATAGCACGTCGTCTACTGAAAGATGACCTTCTCCCCGCTCCCGGAGCAACGCTCGTGCAGCGTCCTCGCGGTCGCGCAGATCGAAGAGAGAATGAAATACTCGGATTGAATAGCTGTGAACGGGCACCTCGTTATGGATGGCGGGGATTGCCTCCTCCAGCGCCTCCGCCAGCTTTGGTGAAAGTGTATCTTTTTCACCAAGTTGCAGGGCCTTTACCTCCTTTCTGATATAGTCGGCGTCGTAGCCTGTCGCCGCTGCGATGGTGCTCCAAGATACACCGTGTCTTGCGCGATGCACGCCCATACTGATTGCATGCATGACACCGTAGCTCATCCAAATGCGCATGCTGATCCTCCTGATCGATTTCCTCAGGCTGCATATCAATCATGGCCGAAATCAGAATCCGGATATTTTAGCCTTAGATTCACCCTGGAATTGCCCTGGCCAAAAAAATAATCGCCTGCTTGATATCTAAAAGCGCCTGAAAGTGCATTTCGGAGCGCTTGAAGTGCTCGTCACAATGACCCGTTGAGGCTGAACCGTCGGCGCACGAGCACAGACGCCCCTCTTCAACAGGCTGCTGTTGCGGAGGCGCGTCCGGGCGACCCTTTAATAGTGTGATCAACACACGGCCGATTTCGCGCCATGTCGCTGGGCGACAGCATCCTTGAAATGATGCTATGGCACGTCCTTGTAAAGCTCGTTTACAGTAGAAATATCGAGCGGTGAGAGACCAAACATTTTGGAGCCGATCTGGCCGGGTTGGATAAGCAATTCCTCAACTCGCTTACGCCCCTTCTGGGTCAAGTCCATACATGCGAGTTCATAATCGTCCGGCTTGAGTTCGGTCTTAACGCAATTATCGAAATCTTCACGGAGGCGGTAGTGCATGATCGACTTAAGGTCATGCTCTCCGACGTCACGGCCATAATTGTAGTGACGGAAGAATAGTCCTGACTGAAACTCGCACTTTTCCTCTTGATTTCTGCCACAGATACGGCCCGATTGACTGATTGCTTCGTTCGCGGTGCTACCGGGAAACTTTACTTTAAGGAATTCATCGCGGTCGGTACGTTGCTGTTCATGATATAGTCCCACGGCGTGGCCTGTTTCGTGCAGAACGGTCATGCCAAGGCCCGATCCGTTCTTTTGCACACATACATCACCGATGACGATGGAGTGCGGGCTATTGGATCCGGTAAAGCCAGCCTCGGTGAAGCACCATCTGGGCCATATACCTGTTTCCAGATTCGTGTCGTCCTCTTGCGCCAGATAGATCAGATATGGTTTTCTTCCGGACTTTTCTCTCGGCATCAGCTTGACCTTCATCGCCGATGCGTTCCAATCGGAGATTGCTTTCAGGACGACATCGGGCTTTGCAAGACATTGCACCTTTGTGCAAACATCCGGGACAGCAGTCCGGCAATCGCACACCGCATAAGGTATCTCCTTGTTTGGCCATAACCTGTCCGCCTCGACGCCGGCGCCAGCACGCGCCTGCGAATTCAAAGTCGCAGCGACGAGCAAGAAGCTCAAAATCCAGATCGCAAATTCGCGTGCGACGATTGTCATATCAAAGCCTCAAAATTCAACGGATCGTAAGCAGGCCATTCCTCAACCCTTCAGCTCGACGGAATGGATGAAGGTCATTCTTCTCGTGGCGGGAAGGCCGTTGTGCTTAAAGCCTTCGTCGGGTCGCACCTCGGTACTCTCTTCAAGCAAGTAGATCTCGTACTCGACGATGGTCAGTCGCCATTTTCCGTCCTGGTCCGGGATTTCCCCGGACCAGGTCATGAATTCGGCTCCTTCACGCTTGGCGGTCAATTCGATGGTCTCCCCCACCGCGTTCCATAAGACAGCCTCCCTGGCGGCCGCCGTCGTCGCAGGCGTTTCGGAGAAGACTTCGATCACGCTCGTCACCGCGGACGCACCCTCCTCGACATAGCTGAAGCCAGCGACGGTCACAGCTCTCTTGCCATCCTTGATGCTACCGAGGGAAACGGTGCGGGTCGGCGAAATTTGGACAAAATCAGATGTGACGATCTTCGAAAGCGCAGCACCATCGATCGACTTTGGCTGATAACGCCCGACGGCATATCTTAAGAAGGGGAAATAGGCTCTTCCCGGATCTACCTGAACGTCACACCACACCACGTTCCGCTCAGCATCGATCTCGACATCATATGCAGCAAGAGATACATGTCCAATTGGCTGCGGGGAACTATGGGCGGCAGTACCTTCCGGGTAGACCGGAATGTGTATCAGCTTTTCGCCGGCATTGACGAAATCGTCCAGGGTGGGCCAGCTCGATGTCGGGGCACCCCGCTTGCGCGGGTTGAACGCCCACGATGATATGGCGCTTTTTAGTTCCGCTGGCGTCTGCTCGAGTTCCGTCTCGCGGACAGAGAAAATAGCCATTTCCCCCGGCCCTGACGATAACCAGGGGCGTTCAAACAGGAAGCGATGTCCGGTGACATGGATCTCTGATCGACCTTCCTCTGTCGTCTCTTTTTTGAAGATCGGGAGGATCGCCCTTATCTCCGGCGCGTCTGGTGGTGCGCTATTAAGAACCTCAACGGTTGTGGATCCAAACCGGGACAAAGCGTCCGGGTCTTTTAAGATTTCTTCCGGCATGAAGGATCGAAAGCGCGAAGTTGCGCGCGCGCGGTATGTGACAGTCCGATACTTCGTATCCGGAAAAGCATGGACCGTGGGTTCCTGTCGGTTTGCCGTTTGGGCTTCGCGCTCCATGGCAACCGCTCCACCATTGCTCGCGCTGTCCTGCCAAAAGCTTGCGGGGTGTCCCGCGACACCAAGCAAGGATTGATCGAACTCCGTTAAGTCGAAGCCGAACGGTGGGAGCGCCGCCGGTACCTCCCGGTATGCCTGCGACCACGGTTCATCAATTACGTCCGTCCAGGAGGCAGCGAATTCGACACGGCCGGTACTGGGAATGTGAACCGAGAATGTCTCGTCTATCAGCTTCACGGCGAACGATTTCAGGCCGGTCTTTTCTGCGCGAACCCGTTTTCCAAAACTTGGATCTTTGGTTGGCCGTTGCGTGGCATGCACAAAGGTCACCTCTCTCGGCGGAGTAACGAGATACTCCGAACCCGCAACAACCTCATCCTTCATGGAAGCTGATAGTCCGGATATAAGAGAGGCGGTCAGCGTTGAAATCTGTCCCGGTTTCTGGAAACTGAGAAGCGTTTCGAGTGAACTGGAAACCCAAAGGTTGCGATAATCATCATCGCCGAGTGCCGAAGACATCAAGGCCCTGACAGTCTCGCCAAGTGGTACAGACACCACGATGCTGCCCGCAGCACTGGTGATCGAGGGTTTGCTGTCAGGGGCTCCCGGCCTGACAGAGAGGTTTACTGACCGCAGAAGAAGCCGCTTTTTCACCTCGTCGACATCCGGCCGCGATGGAAACGCGACCGGTCCCGAGTCGAGTTCCCCCGACGAGGACCTTATCACGACCCCACGGCACATCGGATCGGGAAGAAACGGTACATTTATAGCGCCTGCTTGAGCACCCGCATTGGCAAGGTCAACAAGATCTCCGTTAGTCTCAACGATGACGTCGTACGATTCCTCATCGTTCATCGCGTCAAACGATCCGTGCTCGTCCACCAGCCACAGATCAGCGTCCGACGGCACGATCTGAACCACACTGTCTGCGGTCGGACGTCCGTCCATTGCACGGATTGCGACGGTTGTTCCTTTCTCACCCTGTTCGCGAAGGCTTTCGAATACGGACGGTGACCGTATCGGCTGAAGTCTCTGGTTTGCAATCATCGCAGTGCGGACGTCGAGCGTTGCGTCAGCGATGATCAAGGATGCTTCCTTCAAAGACCACGCATTTCCGGCAAGGTCGACGGGTACGACGCAGAACTCGTAGGTTTCGCCGTAGCGTTTTGTCTGTAGGGTCTCATCGACGACTTCACATTTGACAGCGAAGTTCTTGAATGCCTCATCAACCATTTCCTGCGCTTTCCCGTCCTCGTCAACGGGATTGTCACTGCGCGGAGCCACAAGGCTCCATCCATCCCAGTTGAACAAAAAAGGTGAACTCGTGCTCTGCCCGCCCTGATCGGCTAGAACCTTCGTTATTTCTCCCTCATCGGGACCCGGTGCCCAGGTAATTGGTGATGCTAAAGGACCGCCGTGAAAGGTGTAGGAGAGTGTTCTTGAGCAAAGACTGCGCCAGACGCCCTCTGAAACGCTGCGGATATAAACGCGATAACCCCGGATAAGACCGTCATCGACAAAGATGACTTGATTGGGGTCAGGCTGCTGAGCGTCGACCTGGCTCTTCTGCTGAGTGTCCAGCGCAAGCAATCTCGTATTGCTGGACTTAATGTCGCCGATCAGGGGCAACGGCTGCCCGGATACCGGGTTTTCGTTTGGGAGGTCAATCAGTGAAATGCCACTCTGACGAAGGGCAGCAAGGGCTTTTGGAAAGGCTGGAACAGAATGATAATCCGGAGGGGGCACGCTGGCTGCTACCGTCTGTCTAGCAGACTCAGCCAACTGTAACGCCAGCCAGTCGATTTCAAGGTTTGTCAGCCTTCCCGTGCTGATTTCGAGTGATCTGAAACCTGCCCAATCGGGCAGCTTGGTTCCGTCCGACCGGCGCGGATGAAACACACCAAAGTCCGTCTTGCCGATTTGCTTCTGGACATCACACCAGGTCCACGGGACAGCCACGATCGTGTCGTTCAAAGACAATCGCACGTCTACCTTGATACGTGCGATCTCACCCAAGCCGCTGACAACGCTCTCTGGTATTGGAACATCGAAATTAAGGACCAGGCCGAGCTTCTGGGCGAGGCCGTTATGATCCTGAAGTGCCGACGCGATTTCGTGGAATTCCATCTCCGGCTGGACTGCCAGCGCGGCCGCCGGCGCCATTGTCTGATTGACCGTATGAAATGCCGAAAACTCTTTGAATGTTTCGACGATCTGGGCGGCATTGGCGGTGGAATACGCCAAAATGCTTGCGTCAGGCTCGACACCCATTAACGCCTGTATCATCGGATTTGCGCGCAAATCCGTCGATTCAAGCGAGAACGCTCTCTTGACTGGACCGAGTTCGGCAAAATACCCGAGAGACAGGATATTTGCGAGCGATCGGGCATCATATGATTTTACGTTCGAGTCCTGTGGCGCCGACGGGCCGAACGGCCGCACAACCGTATTGGCCGGGAAAACCGTTTCCCAGAACTTGGTGTCTGGCTCCATCCCGGGCGTTGGAAGCAAATCGAGATCAGGGGCGAACAAGGATTCGGTTCCCGCGTTGTCGGCAAGTTTCAGGGTGAATGCAGCGGTATTGAGGGTGTTCGTCCACTTGACGAAGTCATGATAACCCGCGTCCGACAGAAGGCTCTGATCGGTGCGATCAATCCCGAGTTTAATTGATGCTACGAGACCGATGCGCAGGATCAGATTGCCGTCAGCCGCTCTTCGCAAGCCAGATGGAACCGTCGTCCAGGCCAGGTAATTTGCCACGTCAGATTCTCCCAACAAAAGCTCGACGATATTGTGTCCATTGCGGCTTTGTCAGCGTCTTCCGCCTTGTGCGACCGGATGGATCCGATGAGGCAAGAAGTGAAGCGCTGCCTCCGGAGCCGTTGAACCGACGCCGGAAAGTCAGTTTGAAAGATTTCTTGAAAAACCCGATTTTGAACGAGTAGGAGACCTCGACAAAGCCTTCACTATAGGAAGGCGTTCCGGTCTGTATCTGCAGCTCGAGATAGAAATCAACCCCGACCGTGATGAACCCAAGGGCGGTGACCGAGCCATAGGCACGAACGTAGAATAGATATCTGACATTGGTGGTGGGTAAGCCTCCGATATCGGCCGTTTCCATCCAGTACGAAAGACCTCCCAGCACCGCCGCACTTCCTGACGCGATGCCGAGATCGAGCCTTGCAAAGGCACCGAACCCGAAGGTCGCCGAAAATAAGCGAATTCCGCGAGTATCAACTGCGAGGGAAAAAGCCCCTGCACCGCCATATATACCCACTGCAACGGTGAAGGGATTTTCAGGCGTGGAGAAGTTGAACTTGTAACGGGTCGGCTGTGAGCGGAACGAAATCTCGACCGAACTGGCGATACTCAGGTTCTGGAGCAGGAATGCCCCAAAACTCAAACTTGGGAAGTTGAAGGACGGCAACTGAATTTCGACGCCGCTTGGTAATAGGTTGATGGAAATCCCGATGTCGCCGAGAATATCTTTCAACAATTCCTGAAGAGCCTGGATGAACGCCATGATGGCGCCCTTCAGCTCGACAGAATCTATATCCGGCTTGAAGCTGGTCGTACCCGCTGTATCGACCATGAATGCGAATGAGCGGAAGCGGATAAGGACGCCATCGTCTCCGAAAAGGAGCTGGAGAGAGAAGTTGCTCAATCGGGCGGAGACAGTGGCCTTCGGTCTGATGCTTGGGTCGATACTCACGCTCGTCTGCGCGCTCAACGTAAAGCGCGTTGGAGAAGCTCGGTCAACAACTAGGCTCGAGTCCTGCAAATCCTGCTGGACGGCAAAAATCGGCTTGTTCGGATCCGGCCAACTTTGAAACTGTTCCGTCGTCCAATCGACGCTCTGACGCATTTCGGCCGGCACATCGGGATAAGCCCTTATGCGCTGGATGACCTTTGGCATCTGCGCTTCGGCCACCGAAAGGCCTGCCTGCAGCACGTCCTTTATTTTAATCCCACCGAAAAGAACGGTGTCGTCGCCGAAGTAGTCGAGAGGATTGAAGGTTTGAGGTCCCGCAAGCGCGAGGGGCGCCGTTGAATTTTGCTGTCCAGTCGCTCCGTAGAGGCGGGAAACGCCTCCTACCGTCATATTCAGCGAGAAAAAGCCCCCTGATTTTTCGCTTTGACCCGAGCAACCCAGACGGATGCGCTTCTCGTCCCCGGGTTTGAGGCCCTGTGCGGACTGAAGAAACGTCTCCATTTCGTTTTTACTAGGGTCCTGGATCGAGAACCAGCCAACGTTTTCGCTCTCGCTCACCGTGGCCCGCAACATAGGCAGGCGCGCCTGGATCTGAGGAACGGTCAGATCGAAAAGCGAATTGATCGCGAGGCAAACCGACCGAGGTTCGATCGCCGCATCAAACTGTACTTTCAACAACTCGACGCTTGTATCGAGAGGTGTCCGCGGAACTGAGACCGCGACTGAAGCATCGTAGATGCCTGTAACACCCAACTCGCTCGTCCGGTACACAGTCTGTACCTGTCTCAGTCGCTGCAAATACTCATCGGTCTCTGCAACAGGGGTTGCATCGGTCGACGTGGCATCGAATTCTATGAAAATGACCGGGACGGATAGCTTGACCAGTTTCCCTGCCCAGTCCTCTGCCACGGCCGAGAACATGACGGGTTTGCCGCCCGCGCTGGGCCAGAATGCTTTGTCGGCCCACAAAGTACCGTCAGGTTTCGTTATCGAAACTGACGCTGTTACCGGCTCATCCAGAGGCGGACTGAGATCATCCTCGAAGCGGATCGACCGAAACGGGATTGTAGCCGCGCCGGCCATATCTTCATAGGACCGGTCCTGCTGCTTGAATTGGATGAAAAGCCTCGTACGGAGATAATCGCCTTCGACTGGAACAGAGCCGGCCAGCGGAACAACCTGGACCGGCTCTCTGGTCGTCGCCCAGACAGCTTCAACCTCATGCCCGAACGGATAGAGAAATCCACGGCGTGAGATGTCTACATCGTTGTCTTGACCGTAGGCCGATCGTTGCGAGACGTGCGTGAGCGAAATCGGACGGGTGCAATCATACGGGAAGTTCGCTCGAAGGTTAAGAAAAGCACCTTGTCCGGTCAGCATCAACGCGTGTGCGCTGATAGGCGTCGGATTGCCATCGGCACCATGCGTCAGTTTGACAATCTCCCCGCGGGT
This sequence comes from Rhizobium sp. Root483D2, assembly GCF_001426685.1. Classification (GTDB taxonomy): domain Bacteria; phylum Pseudomonadota; class Alphaproteobacteria; order Rhizobiales; family Rhizobiaceae; genus Pararhizobium; species Pararhizobium qamdonense. The sequence continues at coordinate 75,962 of NZ_LMFB01000035.1, forward strand.
TCTGCTGTCGATCGGTGACCGCCCTAGGGACGCCTCAGGGTCGCGCGACCAGACAGCGACGACGTTGGCGTTCTCGAATCCTGAGCGAAGCAGGGCATTCGGCTTGCCGACAAGCGACGCATGCCAGGCTTCATGAAAGCCGCCCTTGCCAACCGATCTTTTCGCTTGGCGCCATGAGTGGTCATCATGAGGAGCAAGGTAGACCCCGTAGGGGGCCTCGATCGCTGTCTCAGAGGGGGGTGGCTTTCGGAAGGAACCTGGAGGGACAGGAGACGTTGGAACCAGTGGCTTGAATCTTTGCCAGTCGAGAAGGG
>NZ_LMFB01000036.1 GCF_001426685.1 Rhizobium sp. Root483D2
ACGCGGCGTCGAGCGAACGCTGGCCGAGCTCGGCGAGCATCGTCTGGTACATGAGGTCGATGGATTTCATTCGCTCGACTCCGAGTTATACTGTTTTTCAAAAACAGTATAACCAGCGAGAGGGTGCGGAACAAGATGGGATGTCCTTCTATTGGCGTGATGGAATCCGACCGTCAACCGCAGATTTCAATCGCGTGTGATAACAATGACTTATGAATTGACATATTAATCAATGATATCGATCTGCATGCGGGGATTGTCGGCGTCTTCGGCAACATCGCGGATACGCATACCAAACCCCTTGTCAGAAGATCACGGCGCAAAAGACTAACCGACCGTCGCTCCGTGGGCATTTCATTTTCCCAGTTGACTCACACTTTGTTCCGAACAATAGTTCGGTTTCAGAACGAATTAATTGAGGTGACTGTGAGCGAAACCCTGCGCATCTCCCGGAAGTTTTCCCAAAGGGCCGTGATGGAGGCGATCATCCAGAACGGACCGATCTCCCGCGCCTCGATTTCCAAGCAAACGGGACTGTCCAAACAGACCATCTCGGAAATCGTCCGTCAGCTGGAGCTGGACGACTGGGTGCGTGAGACGGGCCGCACCAGCGGTCATGTCGGGCGCACGGCGCTTACCTATGAACTAGTGCCGGATGCGGCTTATATTGCTGCGGTCGATCTCGGCGGTACCAAGATCAGGCTGGCGATTGCCAATCTCTCCTGCCAGGTCTTTGCCGAGGAGGTCGTTGCCACCGACCGGCGCGGCGGCCAGTTCGTCGTCGCCCAGATCGCCGAACTTTGCGCGCAGGCGGTAGAACATCTGAACATTCCGCGGGAACGTATCCGCATGGCCGTGATTGGCGCGCCCGGCGCGCCGGACGCCAGGACCGGCCGCATCCTGCTGGCGCCAAACATTGCCGATTTCGATACGATGAACGTCGCGGCCGCCTTCGAAAAAGCGCTCGGCATTGATGTCATCCTCGAGAACGACGTCAATCTGGCGGTGCTTGGCGAAAACTGGCTCGGCCAGGGTCAGGGCATCGACAATCTCGCCTTCATTGCGGTCGGAACCGGTATCGGCGGCGGCTTGATGGTTGGTGGACAGTTGGTGCGTGGTGCGATGAATGCCGCGGGCGAACTGGGCTTCCTGCCGTTCGGCGCTGATCCCTTCGATCCGGAATCGCTGCGCACCGGCGCCTTCGAGCGGGTCACTGCCTCAATCGGTATCATGGAGCATTATGCGGCCGCTTCCGGCGAAACGGCGACCGTTCCGGCGATTTTCGAGCGGGCCGCAGGCGGCGATGTGCATGCGAGCGCCACCCTCGACGAGACGGCGAAATATCTGGCGCGCGGCATCAGCGCGATTGCGGCGATTGCCAATCCGGAAAAGGTCATAATGGGTGGTTCGATCGGTCTTCGCCCGGAGTTGATCGAGCGTATCCGCAAGTTCCTGCCGACGTGTTTTCCATATCCCGTCGAGATCGAGGCAAGTCAGCTCGGGCCGCGCGCGGCCATCGTTGGTGCGGCGGCAATCGGCCTTAGCCATCTCCACAATGCGCTGTTCGGCGCCGATGCCCCCGACAGCCGTATGTCCCTGCCGCCGGCAGAAACGGTAACCTTCCGGGAGGCCCTGCGATGAGCGCGTCGAACGTCCTGACGGAAAAACTGCGCGCAGCGCTCGACCGTGATGACGCGGTCGAGCTGCTGCGCGGCGCGATCGGAGCCGAGAGCATAACCGGCAACGAGGCGAATTTCGTCGGCTTTCTTGAAAGCCAGATGCGGGCGCGCGGAATCGGCAGCATCCATGTCTCTGATTTCCTACCGGGCCGGCCGAACATTCGCGGCGAGCGCAAGGGCGATGGCAGTGGCAAGCGACTGCTGTTCATCGGCCATACCGACACGGTGCATGTCGATGGCTGGCGGGAACATTGGGCTGGCACCGAGCGGGAAAACCCGTTTGGCGCGCCGGTTATCGACGGGCAGATTTGGGGCCGGGGTGCCGGAGACCTGAAAGCGGGGATTTGCAGTTCACTGGCAGCGCTGGGTTTGCTCGACAAGGCCGGAATCAAGCTGAAGGGCGACGTTGCCTTTGCCTTTGTCGGTGACGAAGAAAGCGGCCAACCGGGTTCCGGCGTGTCCGCAGGGATCAAGGATTACACCGCCAACATCGAGGCTGGCGCGGTGGCAAAGCCGGATTTCACCGTCTATGTCGAGCCGACCCAGCTTGCGGTCTATCCGGCGCAGATCGGCTTCTTCATCACGGATATCAAGATCACCGGCAAATCCGCCTATTTCGGCGTTCCGGAGCTTGGATGCGACGCGCTGAAAGCAAGCCATGCGGTGATGTCGGCGCTGTGGGCGCATTCCGATGCGATCTCAGCGCGGGCCGAGCACCCGCTGATCGGACGTGGGTTCCTGCTGATAACCGGGCTTTCCGGAGGCGGTTTCATCGCCGTGCCGGAAGAGTGCACGCTCTCATTGATCCGCAAGCTTTTGCCCGGGGAATCGCTCGATACGGCGGCGGCCGAGCTGGAAAGCGTCATCCGTGGTGCAGTGGCCGATCCGCAGATCAAGATCGAGATTTCCTATCCGGCAGGACGAGACCATGCGCTGGGCGGTTCGGCGGCGGAAATCGATCAGGTTCTACCGGAAGTGTCGATGCTTTGCGCTGCCGTCGGCGACGCGATGGCCGGGCGGGGCAATATCCAAGGCGCGCCGTTCTGGTCGGAATCGCCATTCTTCGTCAATCGGCTCGGCGTTCCTGCCGTCTATTGCGCGCCGGGCGATATCCGCAACTGCCACACTTTCGAGGAGCATGTCGATGTCGAGGAGTATCTCGCCGGAATCGTGGCTTTCGCCACCTTCATGACGCGCTATTGCGACATGGTGGAATGAACAACTGAACCATCGATAATTTGAAATAAGGGAACAGAAAGATGCTTATCAGGACTTTGTTGAATGCCGCGCTTCTGACCGGCGCGATGATCACCGCAGCCCACGCCCAGACAGTCGGCCCGGCCGGCGAAACCGCGACGCCGAGCGCTGAAATCAAGCTTTCCGACAGCGACATCACCGCCTTGAAGGGCAAGGGCTACAAGGCGGCTTTGCTCTGGCACACGTCGTCCGACTTCATCAATGCGGTTTCCGCCGGTGCCAAGGCCGAATTTGCCAAGGCGGGAGTCGAGGTTGTGGTGACGACGGATGCAGGTTTCGATGCCGCCCGCCAGCGCAGCGATATCGAGACGGCGCTGGCCGCCAAGCCGAACGTCATCATCGCCCTTCCGCTTGACCCGACGACCTCGGCCGAAGCCTTCAAGCAAGCTGTGACCGATGGCACCAAGCTAGTCTTCCTCTCCAACTTGCCGGCCGGCTACAAGCATGGCACCGACTACGCGGCGATCGTCACCGACGATCTGTTCCAGATGGGCAAGCGGGCGGCCGATGCGCTGGCGAAATCGATCGGCGGTAAGGGCAAGGTCGGCTACATCTTCCATGATGCAAGCTACTACGTCACCAACCAGCGCGACCAGGCCTTCAAGACGACTATCGAAAAGGACTATCCGGATATCAAGATCGTTGCTGAGCAGGGCATTTCCGATCCGGCCCGCGCCGAGGAGCTGGCCAATGCTATGCTGCTCCAGAACCCTGATCTCGACGGCATCTATGTGACCTGGGCCGAACCGGCCGAAGGCGTTCTCTCGGCTCTGCGCGGCGCTGGCAATACTCATACGAAGATCGTGACGCTCGATCTGTCGGAACCGGCAGCACTCGACATGGTCAAGGGCGGTAACGTTGTCGCGCTGGTAGCCGACAAGGCCTACGAGCTCGGCCAGACGATGGCGGCCACCGGCCTGAAGGCGCTGCTCGGTCAGGAGACCCCTGCCTTTATTGTCGCCCCGGCACTGACCGTGACCAAGGCCGATGTGTCCGAAGGCTGGAGGCAGTCGCTCAACCGCGATGCGCCTCAGTCGGTTCTCGACGCCGCGAAATGATCCGCTGCGCCGGGCTGTGCGAACAGCCGCCCGGCGCGCATCAACCCGAGATTCTGGAGGAATGATGATGAACAAGCTGTCGATGATCCCCGCAGGACTGGTTGCCGCGCTTCTGTCCACGCATGCTTTTGCCGCCGATGGCGCGACTACCGGTCCACATGGTGAAAAGCCAACACCGGCCGCCCGCTTCACGCTGACGCCGGAGGAAGAAACGAAGATCAAGGACGGCAAGTTCACCGCCGCCCTCGTCTGGCACGAGATGAGCGAATACACCAATGCCGTAAACAGCGGCGCGCAGGAAGAATTCAAGCGTCTAAGCGTCGAAGTCGTCGCCCAGACGGACGCTGGTTTTGATGCCGCGCGTCAGAAGGCTGATGTCGAGACGGTGCTTGCCAAGAAGCCGTCAATCATCCTGTCGCTGCCGGTCGATCCGGCAACAGCGGGGCCGATCTATGACCCGGCGCTGAAGGCCGGTGTCAAACTCGCCTTCGTCGACAACTCGCCGCTGGGCTATGTGCAGGGTAAGGACTATGTGACGATCGTCTCGGACGACCTGTTCCAGATGGGTCACAAGGCAGGCGTCGCTATGGCTGAGGCACTCGGGAAAAAGGGCAAGGTCGGCTACATCTTCCATGATGCCGATTTCTACGTCACCAACCAGCGCGACCAGGCCTTCAAGTCGACGATCGAGCAGGATTATCCCGACATGAAAATCACCGCCGAGGCCGGCATGGCCGATCCGGCCCGTGCGGAAGAGATCGCCCAGGCGATGGTGACCCAAAACCCCGATCTTGATGGTATCTACGTGACCTGGGCGGAACCTGCGCTGAGCGTGCTCTCTACCCTGCGTTCTGCCGGAAACACCCATACCAAGATCATCACGCTCGATCTCAACGAACCGGCAGCACTCGACATGGTCAAGGGCGGCGCCGTTGCAGCGCTCGTTGCCGACGAAGCCTACAATATCGGCGTGACGGCTGCCCGTGCGGCGGCTGGATCGCTGGTCGGTAAACAGGCCGAGCCGTTCCTGGTGGTCGATTCTCTTGCGGTCACCAAGGACACGGTCAAGGACGGCTGGAAGAAGTCGCTCAACAAGGATGTGCCGGCCACCATTGCCGAAGCCATCAAGTAACTATCCGCGCTCCGGCGCCGATTGAAATCGTCGCAGCGGTCGCTCACGATTGCGCCGCTACCCGGCGGGAGCCAGGAGCTCCCGCCCGTACCCCCGCTCTTCGGAGGAACCGCTATGTCCAGCGCCCCAAGCAATGCCGCCAACCCGGCGATGAGCATGATTAGCCGCATCAATATCCAACAATATGTCGTCTATGTTGGCTTTCTGGCGATCTTCCTGTTTTTCGCTATCGTGCTGAAGGACAGCGGCTTCCTGACGGTGCGTAATCTTTCCAACATCGTGCTGCAGACCGCACCGATCACGATCATGGCGATCGGCATGGTTTTCGTGCTGTCGGCCGGCGAGATCGACCTCTCGATCGGTTCGACCGTCGCGGTTGCTGCACTTTGTGCCGCCGTGACGATGAATGCCTATGGCATGATTGCGGGTATTGCTGCTGGCATCGGCGCAGGGGTCGCCATCGGGCTGGTGAACGGCTTGCTGGTCGCCTATGTCCGGCTGCCATCTTTCCTGGTGACACTGGCAACGCTCGGGCTGTTTGCCGGAGTGGCCCGCTCACTCACCAATCTGCGCTCCATTCCCGTCACCGACAGCACGTTTACCGGCTTCTTCGGCTCCGGCTCGCTGCTAGGCATTCCCTCGCTGATCTGGTGGACGGTCATTGCGATTGCAGCCGGACACCTGATCTTTCGCCAAACGCGCTTCGGCGCCCATGTGCTGGCAACCGGTGACAATGCCCGCGCCGCCAGCGTCTCCGGTATTCCCGTGCCGCGCATCCGCCTCGCCGTGCTGGTGATCAGTGGCGCGCTCGCCGGTCTTGCCGGTCTGCTCTATGCCGGCCGCCTGCAGGCCGCGAAGTATACGCTCGGCGAAACCGACCTGATGACGGTGATCGCCGCTGTCATCGTCGGCGGCACGCTCCTGAACGGTGGCAAAGGCTCGATCATCGGCGCTCTCGTCGGCTCACTCATGATGGGCATGCTCAACAACGGGCTGATCCTGATGGGGCTTTCCGTGTCCGACCAGATGATTGTCCGCGGTCTCATCATTCTCGCCGCAGTCGCCGTATCGCTGCGCGAAAAGCTGCGCTGAAGAAAGGATATCTCATGTTTCTCGACGTTCTGCGCCGCCGCAACCCGAAATTCCTCGAAGCAGCAATCGTGCTGCACCGACAGGGCAAGATCCCGGCCAATGCCTATGTGTTGGATCTCGATGCCGTAGAGGCCAATGCCCGCGTGCTGAAAACCGAAGCCGACCGGCTCGGCCTGAAGATCTTCGCGATGACCAAGCAGGTCGGCCGCGCCAGCTCGTTCTGTGCCGCCGTGCAGCGGGGCGGTATCAATCGTTCCGTGGCGGTCGACATGGCCTGCGCCCGCGCTACCCACCGGGCAGGCCTTCGCGTCGGCCATCTCGGTCATCTGCAGCAGGTGGCCCGCCACGAGGCCAAGGGCGCTGCGGCGATCTTCCGGCCGGATTACTGGACCGTCTTCAACGATGACAAGGCGAGCGAAGCCGCTGAAGGCGCCAGAGCGGCGGGTTATGTGCAGAACCTCCTTGCCCGCATCAGGGCGGAAGGAGATACTTTCTATCGCGGCCATGAAGGCGGCTTCGACGCTGCAGATGTCGCTGCTATTGCCGATGCATTCGATGCGCTGGATGGCGGACGTTTCGCCGGGATCACCACGTTTCCGGCACTGCTGTTCGATCACAAGAGCCGCAAGGTTTTGCCGACGCACAATCTGGCGACGCTGACCAAAGCTGCCGAGACGTTGGCGAAGGCCGGACGGACCGGCATTGAGGTTAACGCGCCGGGCACGACATCCTCGGTTCTGCTGCAGGGGCTGGCCGATGCCGGCGCGACGCAATGCGAACCCGGAAATGGCCTGCATGGCACGACGGCGCTGCATGTGGTGGAAGACCTGCCCGAGCTTCCGGCCGCCTGCTACCTCACCGAGGTTTCGCATCTCTCTGGTGGCAAGGCTTACTGCTTCGGCGGCGGCTTTTACATCGACCCGATCTTTCCGGACTATGACGTCAAGGCGATCGTCTCGGACGAGCCGACGGTCGCGGCATCGGCGCTGCGCAGCGTCGAAGTGCCGCCACCTTCGGCCATCGATTATTACGCGATGATCGATGCCGATGGGCCGAATACGCCAAAGCCGGGTGATACTGCCGTCTTCGGGTTCCGTGGACAGGCGTTTGTGACCCGCGCCTACGTTGTTGGCGTCTCCGGAATTTCCAAGGGCATGCCGAAAGTCGAAAGCATCGAGAACGGTTTCGGCGAACCTCAAGCATGGCCGGTATAGGAGAATGACCATGAACACTCAGGCCCCTGTGCTGCAGCTCAAGGACATCCGCAAGAATTTCGACGCGGTCGTCGCCATCGAGAATTTTTCGCTCGATATCTATCCCGGCGAGATCGTCGCTCTGGTCGGCGATAACGGCGCTGGCAAATCCACCCTGATCAAGATTGTCTCCGGCGTCTATGGCCCGTCCTCCGGGACGATTACCATCGAAGGCGAGACCGTCGCCATGTCTAGCGCCACCATGGCCCGTTCGCACGGCATCGAGGTGGTCTATCAGGACCTGGCGCTGGCCGACCAGCAGACGGTCTACATGAACATGTTCCTTGGCCGCGAACTCACCAACGGCATCGGCCTGCTTGACCGCAAGACGATGATTTCCGAGACGGAAAAGCTGGTGAAGGAACTCGATGTGCGCATTCCTTCGGCACACGCGACGATCCGTGATCTCTCCGGCGGCCAGCGGCAGGGCGTGGCGATTGCCCGCGCCACCCGTTGGGCGAAGAAGCTTATCCTGCTCGACGAGCCGACCGCAGCGCTCGGTGTTGCCGAGACGGCAAAGGTAGAGGAGATTGTAGAATCGCTGAAGTCGCGCAATATTGGCGTATTGATCATTAGCCACAGTCTTGATCAGGTGTTCAAGTTGTCGGATCGAATCTGTGTTCTTAGACGCGGCAAGCAGATCGGAATCCGCAAGACTTCCGAGACCAGTAAGAACGAGATTGTTTCGATGATCACGGGGGTGAACTGAGCGCGGCCGGCTCGCTGACAACCCAAGCTTTTTGCGCTAGCCCCTTAGCTTTGACACCGTTATTGGGCGCCTTGTTCGTCTTAGCAGGTCGACGTGAAACGTTTTGACCTGCCGCCTTGAAGAGACTCGAACTGCCGACCCCTTCGTCTGCTCGCGCAGAACATCCCTGGTTAGCCAGCTGTGCCCTAGTTAGCGGCCTATTTGGGGCCGTCTCCGGACTGCCTGCTCTTGGAGTAGAGAACGCGAGAGTGGTCATCCAACCGCTTGTCAGCATCCTTTCGAATGCAAGTAGCTCACGGCGATCTCGCGCAGCCGGTCTTTACCAAACCTCGTTCCGTGTCCGCCATGAACGAGTTCGACGTCAAGCTCTGCCAAGCGTTTCATGGTGCCTTTGTAAGCTTCGATGTTACATCCCGGCAAATCATCCACAAGGCCGCCCTGGTATATGGCGTCCCCGCTAAAGAACTCCCCCGTCGTCTGGTCGAGCAGACCAATTGAACCTGGAGAATGGCCGGGAAGATGCAGAACCGTGTAACACGCGTCGCCGATGTCGATGACGTCGTTCTCCACCAGGACCGTGGTGAGCGCTGCCGGTGAGATTGTGTAGGCGTCCGGCGTCACGCCTGTGGGCACCGCCGCAGTCATGGCATCTGGCTGGGTGCGAAAATAGGCGGCAAGTGTATCGCCATCCGGCATGAGTGCAAAGGCCTCGGCCTCGGCCTCGTGGCCCAGCCGGGTCTCGAATTCGTGGAACGAGCCGACATGATCGACATGAACGTGGGTCGCCACCGCAAACACGGGTTTGCCCGAAGGGATACGCAACTCGTTTCTAAGGTTAACAAGGCCCAAGCCGAAATCAATAACGAGGTCGGCATCCTTGCCGACGACGTGAAATATGTTGGCCCGAAAGAATTTATGGACATGTGGCTCACAGATCAGGGTCAACCGATCCGAGATCGCTTCCTTTGAAAACCAGCCAGTATGGTTCACGATGACCTCGCTCAATGCAGCAGCTTGCCGAGAAAACGCTTCGTGCGCTCGTGCGTCGGCGCAGAAAACAGGACGTCGGGCTTGTCGCGCTCAATGATCTGACCACCATCCATGAAGACCACTTCGCTGGCGACCTCGCGCGCAAAATTCATTTCGTGTGTAACGCAAACCATCGTCATACCATCGTCGGCAAGCGAGATCATCGTGTCCAGCACTTCCTTGACCATTTCAGGGTCAAGCGCCGACGTTGGCTCGTCGAACAGCATGACGCTTGGGTTCATACAAAGGGCGCGCGCGATAGCGACACGCTGCTGCTGGCCGCCGGAAAGCTGGCCCGGATATTTATTGGCCTTTTCCGGAATGTGCACGCGCTCCAGGTATTTCATGGCAATCTCGGTCGCCTGCCTCTTCGGCAGCTTGCGCACCCAGCGCTGGGCGACCGTGCAGTTTTCCAGAACCGTCAGATGCGGGAAGAGGTTGAAGTGCTGGAAGACCATTCCGACGTCGCTTCGAACGCGATCAATCCGCTTGAGCTGGTTGGTGAGCTCGATACCGTTGACGACGATCGAGCCTTCCTGGTGCACTTCCAGACGGTTCATGCAGCGGATCAGCGTCGACTTGCCGGACCCGGACGGCCCGCAGATGACGATGCGCTCCCCCTTGTGCACGGAAAGATCAATGCCCTTGAGGACCTGGAAGGCGCCGTACCATTTGCTGACGCCGGCAACCTGAATTGCGGTTTGCGTATTCATATCCAACCCATTGGTTTGCGGCGATCAGCGATAGCCGCGCGAAAGCACATGTTCGATGCGGTTTTGGGCAAGTGTCAGCACCGAGACGATGATGAGGTAATAGACCAGGGCTGCGCCATACCATTCGAGGAACCGGAAGCTCGTGGCGATCGCGAATTGCGAGACTGTCATCAATTCCTTGAGCGAGATCACAGTCGCCAGCGACGTGGTTTTCAATAGCGAGATAAACTCGTTCATCAACGAGGGAACCGCAATCCGGAGCGCCTGCGGCATGGTGATGACCAGGAAAATCTGCCAGCGATGCATGCCAAGCGCGGCGGCTCCCTCCTGCTGCCCACGCCCCACGGCTGAAAAGGCGCTGCGCAGAACTTCCGCCAAATAGGCGATCTGAATCAGCGATAGCGCCAGGAAGGCCGCGACGAAGGGCGTGAACCAGCCGGCGCGAAAGACTTCGGAGATTTGCGGCAGGCCATTCCACACGAACAGCAACACGAGCAGTGCGGGTGCGCCGCGAAACAGCCAGACATAGAGCGTGACCAACCACCGGACTGAGCGCCGCGGTGAGCCCGCCATGGAGCCTAGCCCCATGCCGAGCACGAGAGAGACGGCCATAACACATATTGAAAGGCCGATCGTCAGAAGTGCCCCCTTGAAAAGGGGGACACTGAAGATAGCCTGCAGAAAGAGGTCGAGCTGGAACAACGGAGACCGCCTATCGTCAGTTGACGTCGTGAGAAACGTCGGTTGCCGTTTCTGGCAGCTTCCATTTCTGGAGCAGCGTCTTCATCTCGCCGCTCGCTTGCAATGCCTCGATCGCGTCCTTCAAAATCTGCCGGTCGCCATCGCTCTTACGTAGGTAGATGCCGTAGTTTTCGCTTTGCTCGTAGGTGTAAGGAATCGCCAACCGGCCGGGCACCTGAAGCATGCGATAAGCGGCCGTCGTATCCTGCGTGATCGTCGCAGTGGCGCGACCGACGAGGATCTGCTCGATGACGCCGGAGGCGGAGGGATAGGTCTGCACCTGGATCGGCTCTTTGCCGGCAGCTTCGAGTTCGGCATTGAGATCGGCGACCATCTTTTCGTAGGACGTGCCGGCCTCGATCGCCATAACCTTACCGCTGACATCGGCCGGGACGGTCGTCTCCGTGTCATTCGCCGCCGTGACCATCACGATGTGCGACCCGAAATACGGAATGCCATCGTATTTTTCCAGGCGGGCTGGCGTGATCAGGATGCCGCTGGCGACCAAGTCGCAGCGCTTGGAATCGAGCGAAGGCAGCAGGCCCTTGAAGTCGCCGACGACATATTCCGCCTTTGCGCCCCATCCCTTGGCGATGGCGTCGATGACGTCGATCTCAAAGCCCACGAGGTCCTTGTCGCCGGGATTTTGGTAATATTCCATCGGCGGGAATTCGCCGCTGGTGCACACCTTCAGGACGCCAGCCGATACGAAATCCGGTTTTCGGTCGGCGGAAAATGCAGTACCTGCGCCGAGCAGGACGGCGAGGACGCCGCATGCCAGACGAGACGTGTTCGTGCCCAGTATTGCTTTCGTCATTGTCATGTTCCCTTATTTTTGGCTTCTTGAATTGACGTTTTGTGAAGTCGTATACGAAGGCCTTCTGCAGACAAGCTAAATGTTTTCGCCGAAAAACCGCAGGAAAACTAAACTATTGATCACTCATCGCGTCGAGGATCTGGCCATATGCGCCGGTATCAAAGGCTGGGAGGATGAGCGGTTCGACATGGCCATCGCGGCGTGCGGTGAGCACGTATTGCATCATCGCTTCATTGCTCGGCATCTCGAAAACCTGCATGAAATCATAGGTCCCAAGCAAGGCGTAGAAGGCGATCGATTTCCCCCCGAGCGCTGCGACGCGATCCTCGCTGACCTTGCGGCGCCTGGCGCTGTCGGTCAGTTCAGAGAGCCCTTTCTGCGTAAGGCGCATCAGGGAAACGTATTTTTGGGTCTCGCTCATTTCGTGGATTTTCCGAGATTTTTCAAGCCTTCGAGTACCGCCGCGGTGTCGGTCAGCGCGCCAAAAATGCCGTTCTCGACGGTGACCATATGCAGTGCGGCCTCGTGGGCATATTGGTCGCCACTGGCGCAGGCGTCGGAGATCGTCAGGCACTGGAAATTCCGGTCGCAGGCTTCGCGCAGCGTCGTGTGAACGCAGACATCCGTCGTGCAGCCGGTAAACAGCAGGTGGGTGATGCCCCGCGCGCGCAAAACATGCTCGAAATCGGTGTAGGTGAAGGCGCTGTTGCAGGTCTTGTCGACAATGATGTCCTGCGGGCGCACGTCGAGTTCCGGGACAATCTGGAAACCGGGGCTGGAGCGTAGAAGAGCAGTGGTGCCCTCAAGGCCAGACCGCTGCCGGCGCCATTTTTCATAAGGGGTCATGTCGGCAAGGTCTGCGCGATAGCCCTGCCGCGTGTGGATGATGTGGATGCCGGCCTCGCGGCAGACGGCAATGAGCTGGTTCACCGCAGGGAGGATCGCACGAAGGGGCGCGGGATCGTAACCCTGCAGGGCGAAATAACCCGTAGTGGAGAGGAAGTCTTCTTGGAGATCGATGATAACAAGTGCCGTCTTGCGCGCATCGAGATTGCCATCATAGGGGTAGTCGAATGGTGTTGCCGAGATCATGAAATGGGCTCCTCTTTGTCGATGGGATAACACTCTTAACAGTTTGAAAAAATCAATTTAAAATCACCAATATCGTTCTATAAAGCTAAACGATTAGTTGGATATCCAGATGAGCCGCCTGCCGCCCTACCTTCAATATCTTCCGGCATTCGAAGCGACCGCGCGCCTCGGCGGAGTGCGGCTTGCCGCGGAGGAACTCAACCTCAGCCCGAGCGCGATTTCGTTGCAGCTGAAGAAGCTGAGCGATGTGACGGGCATTACCCTGTTACAGAAGTCGGGCCGGAATGTCGCCCTCACTCAGGCAGGCAGAGATTTTTCGCAGGCCGTCGCCATTTCCCTCGGTCAGCTCGATACGGCGACGCGGGTATCGCGGAAACTGACCGCCGGCGACCAACCCACTTCGCTGTCGGTTTCCGTACCGACTGCGCTCGGGATCGCATGGCTCACAGCGACCCTCGTTGATTTTGCTCAGGCGCACGGCATTTCCGACCTCACCATCAACGAGGCGATCACCGCCGCAGAGGTGGATTGGGAAAACAACGACCTAGCGATCGTCTACGATAACCCGCCTTTCGCCGGAAAATATTGGCGCTCGCTGAGCGAAGTCCGGCTCTGTGCCGTTTGCTCGCCGACCTTGTTCCCCCGGCTCGACCTGCGCAATCGCGACGGAAAGCTGAGCTCCGTCGCGCTGCTGCATGAAGACGACGGTGGGGAATGGGCGAAATGGTCTGTTGCGGCCCGGATCGCCCTTGAGGGCAATACTCGAGTCCGGGTGAATTCAGTGGCCCAGGCGATTGCGTCCGCCGTTCAGGGCCGCGGCGTGGCGCTAGTGTCGGATGTGCTGACGCGAAACTTCCTGAGCGAAGGACGGCTTATCCAGCCGTTCTCCACTACGATCAATGCGGAACGGGAATATTATATTGTCTGCCCGGTTGGCCGCGCGAACGACCCGGTCCTGCGAACGCTGGCGGATCGCGTGGTCGAGCAGTTGCGTCCAGTCCGAGATTAGAAAGCTTGATCCGTTAAAATGCTTGAGGAAGATTTCGATGTCGCTGCCACCCCTTCATGCATTTCGTGTCTTTGAGAGCGTCGCGCGGCTCGGCAATGTCAGTGCCGCCGCGGCGGAGCTTCATGTGACGCCTGGTGCTGTCAGCCAGCAAATCCGCGCTCTCCAAGTGACGCTTGGCGTCAATCTTTTTCAGAAACGCGGCAGGCAATTGGCGTTGACGCCAAGCGGAAGCCAGCTCCAGCGCTCCGTGGCAAGTGCCATGGACGCTATTCACACCGGGGTGCGTCAGCTCTCAACGCATAGATATGGCGGAGCACCAAAGCAGGCACTCACCATTTCCATCCCGCAAGTTCATGGCGTTGCCTGGCTTGCCACCAGACTTTTTACCTTCATGGAGGAAAGCCCCAATTTCCAGTTGAAGGTGCTCACCTCCAGCCGCTTTCACGATGTCGATTGGCGCAAGACCGATGTTGCGATCGTTTATGGCATGCCACCGTGGCCGGGCTTCTGGTGGCGGCTGCTTCACGGAATCCGCATGACTCCAGTTTGCAGCCCCCAGCTATTGCGTGGAGCGAACGCCATCCGCCACCCCTCCGATCTCGCGTATCATCGACTGCTGCATGAGGACGACGGTTCGCAATGGCGGCGTTGGCAGGCTGAAGCCGGCATTCCTTACGCCGGTGAGTCCGACGTGCACTTTGACGACTTCGGCATAGTGCTCCAGGCCGCCCGAGACGGCTTTGGCGTGGCGCTCAGCGATGAGGTCGTTTCCGCGCGCGATCTCAATGAAGGACGCCTTGTTCAACCGCTTCAACTCAGTGTCCCTGCCCTTCACAATTATTATTGCATTTGCGCGGAAACAAGACGGGAGACTGCCGAAGTGACCTCGTTCATTAATTGGCTAATCGAGGAGGCCGCAATACCTTAGATGCCGACATGAATTCGAGAAAAAACACTCGAGATCTGGGAGAGGCTTGTGCAACTATAGGCGAGATCTAAGGACACCGTCATGTCCGCAATGGGCCGTTTTATCGGACTGATCGATATCGGCGGGGAAATTTGAGAAAGCTGACATCCAACATCCGACAGGCACGCAGTTCTCGCGGTATTTCGCGCAGGTTCAATCGAATGCCGGGGTAGAAGTGCAAATCAGCGAGAGCCCCTCTTTTATGTGCCTTATTTAGTGGACTTGCTAGGTTTGAGGGACCGTGTATTCCCTGGTGTGCTTTTATTATTACGGCGGCGCTGATCCGGCTTCCCTGTCGATTTCGCTATCGGCTTCGGTCCTGGTTTAAGTGCCATGAATGCTGTCCTTTTTTGAGCTAGGAAAATAAGCCTACTCGTGCCTTCTGACAGGCGGTTAGGACACAGCAATACTACGTAACAGTTCACACTTTCTCGCCTTACGACTACGGGGGTCGTCAAGAACGTTCTCCGACAACATGCGCGATGGCTTCACCATCGTCGGTGTGCCACCTTGTGGCTGGATCTCTTGGGGAACTGTCGGCGAACCTTTTCCTCGGGTTTGCCTACCGAAACAGCATCCTCCTGAACGGCAAGGGGCGGCTGGCGGGCGGGTTCGTACTTTATCCGAACGCGGCGGCGGGAGGTTCACAATCTCCACCTCAATGCTTTTCCTCTTGCGGCAAGGGCAATTGCACGGGAACCGGCGAAAGCCATGCGAAGGCGCAAACAGAGAACGTTGGCGACAGGGGTCACTACGCAACGCTTGCTGTAGGGCAGGCACCAATGGATGCCGCCGCGTTCTTTGCGTTATATTTTGCCTAGAGAGTATCGATCACCCCACCATCGACTCGTACGGAGGCTCCTGTCGTGGCCGACGCAAGCGGCGACGCCAAATAGGTCACAATATTCGCGACCTCTTCGACACTTGCCGCTCTCTGGATGATCGAAGTGCTGCGATGCTGTTTGACGAACGCCGCAGCCAGATCCTCAATCGGTAGGCCGGTCTTTTGCTGTTCACCCGCAAGCATGGCCTGGACACCCTCCGACAGCGTAGGGCCTGGAAGGACCGAGTTGACGGTGACGCCAGTGCCGGCCATCCGCTTCGCCAGACCCCGGGCAACGGCGATGTCGGCGGTCTTGCTGACGCCATAGTGGATCATCTCGACCGGGATGTTGAAGCCGGACTCCGACGCGAGGAAGATCACGCGTCCCCAGTTCAGCTTTTGCATGCCTGGCAGATATGCTCGAGACAATCTGACGGCCGACATGACGTTGACCTGCCAGTGCCGGTCCCAAACCTCGTCGTCCGCGTCAAAGAAGTCGATAGGCTGGAAGATGCCGGCATTGTTGATCAGGATGTCCGCATGGGGAACCTTGGCGACGAGTGCCTTGCATCCCTCTGCTGTTGACAGGTCGGCGGCCACCCCAGTCATACTTCCGGTGATCCCCTCGCCCTTGAGCCGTTCTACGGCCCTTGCGGTCTTGTCTTCGGACCGGCCGTTGATGATAGTATCCGCGCCGGCCTTCGCAAGCTGTCGGGCGATTGCGTAGCCAATGCCCTCGGTCGATCCCGTCACCAATGCCGTCTTGCCTGTAAGGTCGATCTGCATTTCCCGGTGCTCCTACCTGAGTTCAGTGGCCTTCGATTTTGAAAAGTATATCTGCGAACCCGGGGACGGTCTCCTCCCTGTTCCAGTCCCGTTGCAGTTCGCAGATCAACTGCACCCACGAGACTGGTTTGCCGCCGGCCTGGACCAGCCTTGTCAGGCCCGCCTCATGAGCTTCGAGCGACGTTCCGCCGATGCAGTCGACGACCGGGTAGACTTCGAACCCCTCGTTGATCGCGTCGAGAGCAGGATGCACGAGGCAGACCTTGGTCCACAGGGCCGCCATGATCAACTTGTTACGGTCCGCGGCCCTTCACCGCGCGATTGAAATCCTCGTTCTCCCAGGGATTGATGGAAGTACGGTCGATCGGCTTCACGTCTGAGAGGGCGTCGGTGATCTGGATGGTCGGCTGGTTGCGGCCCGTCTGTACGTTCACCGTCGAAACGATGATCGGCATCTCGAAGAGCTTTGCAATCCGCGCCAGCGCCGTGATGTTGGCCACGGGCTCACGCTTCGACCGGGAGGCGATGGAAGACACCTGGACGGTCTGGAAGTCTATGATGTGTTGAGTTTCACTACGATTTGAGCCAGTTTTCCATTTCGCGCTGGCCCACTAAACCTCGTACGATAAATTGATCGGACATAGCTTTTCTTGGTCTAACTGGATCACGGCGAAATGGAAAAATTGGTTAAACTTATGTGGTAATCAACACTGTGAGCGGATGGGGAGTCTTAGGTGCGGTTGCTGTTCTTTATACGGCAGTGCTAGCGGCTTCGGTTTACCGTGAAGCCGATGATGGCGAATTCGCTTTCGGCGAAGCACACGTTTAAATGGTGGCACGATAACCGGCGAAAGGATCTTAGTCTTTAAGCCAAATGACGGCCTTGCCGACAGGCTCGGCGTTTGTCTAATGTTCGGTCGGCTTACCTCGATACATGCCGTTGCTCGTTGACGGAAACCGGGGCCGCCTGTGCTCGCATGATCATTATCGTCGCCTTAATGGGAATCGAACCCACTACAACCGCTTTTCTCAGTGTTTAAAACCCCTAAGTTGCTATGCGAAGCCGTATTCGGTCAGCTCACTTTGCAAATACCTGCCCATCGAAAAGCTTGCGGGCGGTGCGTAGGAACGAGCATTCCCCGAGCCCGCCTGGCGCATCCTTGTCGAGTTGCAGCAGGATTTCCATCCTACCGGTCGGATGCTCCACGGCGACCGTCTTATCCTCGCCCGCCGGAAGCATCGCCATGGAGGCCGCCGGGCTTTCGGGAAACATGCAGGCCGTCGCCACGCTCAGCGCGCCGAAGACGCCGATGGAGGCGTGCACGCGGTGGGGAATGAGGCTGCGGGTCATGATGGCGCCGCCGCCGGTCGGCGGGGCGACGAGCGTCATCTTGGGCACGGATTTCTTCTCGACGTCGCCGAGGTTCATCAGAGGACCTGCGGCAAGCCGGATGCGCTCGATGCGCACCTTGACCGTTTCGTTCGCTTCCAACTCCTCTCGGCTTTCATAACCCGTCAGGCCGAAATCCGTGGCGCGCATGACGACAACCGGCATGCCATTGTCGATCAGCGTGCACGTCACGCCATCGATCTCGGTTGCGGCCGAACCGGTCGGCAGCAACGCGCCGCAGCTGGAACCTGCGGCATCGGTGAAGGCGAGGTAGACGGGCGCTGCCGATCCCGGCACGCCATCGATATGCGCTTCGCCGGCATAAACCGGCCGGCCGTTCTCCGTGCGTATCCGCGCCACGGCGGATTGTGCGGTGTTCTCCATGAAGATGCGGATGGCGGTCTCGCCTTCGCCGGCCTTCACGAGGCCGCGCTCGATTGCAAACGCGCCGATGCCAGCAAGGATGTTACCGCAGTTCTGGCTGTCGCTCACGAGCGCCTGATCAACGTAGACTTGGAGAAACAGATAGTCGACGTCGAAACCCGGCCGGGTCGATGCACGTACGATGGCGACCTTGCTGGTCAACGGATCGGCGCCGCCTACACCGTCGATCTGGCGCAGATCGGGCGAGCCCATGATGCGCAGCAGAAGCTGGTCCCGCTCGGCCTGGTCGGACGGCAGGTCATCGGCGAGGAAATAGGCCCCCTTCGACGTGCCGCCCCTCATCATCATGCACGCGATGCCATCCGGCGTCATGTCAGTCACTCCTCTCGGTCCAAATTCAAATTAGGGAAGCGGCAGTTCAAGCAGCTTGCTGAACAGCCCATAGGCAATCGCCCAGAAGCCCACACCCGTCGCGATTGCGCGGATAAACGGCTTTTCTCCGGGAAAGAGCAGCGTCGCCACGCCCGTGCCGACGCCGAGGCAGAGTGCCAGGCCGACCCAGTTCGCGCTGAGCGCCACGGCAACGAAGAGGCCGAGCAGGCCGGCAACACGCGGCACGTCGATCCTGTCGCTCGAGCCGCCGAGGTCGATGCCGCGCAGGACCTGGATCAGATAGATTGCCGAGACGATAAGGCCAAAGACCGAGACCTGCATCGGCAGTGAACCCGGCCCGACATCGCCGCGCGAATGGCCGGCCGGCAGTGCAAGGCTCATAATGAGGAAGCTGGCATTCCAGGCGATGGAAATGCAAGCGGCGACGAGGTTCTGCCAGAAGTGCTTGCCGGTGGCCTCTCCGCCCGCTGCGGGGGAGAGGTTAGAACCGGAGACAGCCGAAGCCTGGGTCTTCATTGGGCGTATCCATTCGCTTTCAGGAATTCGAGCTGGTTGGTGAGATCGCTTTCCGCCCGCTTGGTGAATTCCTCTTCCTTCCAGTCCGGGCTGTCCTGAAACTGCTCGGTCTGGAACTTCTTCCAGTCTGCCGAAGCCGTCACCTTGTCGACCGCGGCCTGGATGGAATCGACCACATCGTCGGGCGTTCCGGCCTTCACGGCGATGCCGCGCCAGACCGCGCCTTCGATGTCGTAGCCTTGCTCCTTGAAGGTCGGCACGTCGGGCAGGAATTCGCTGCGCTTGTCGGTGGAAACGCCAAGCAACTTGATGTCGCCGTTCTTCACCTGCGCCAGGCCAGTCGATGGCGTCATCATCGCGGCGTCGATATGTTTGCCAAGCAAAGCGAGCGTCACCTTGCCGGAAGCATCATGCGGGATCCAGCCGCTTTCGAACCCGCCGGTTTTCATGAGCTGATACAGCATGTACTGGTGGAAGCCACCGGGCGCATGGCCACCGACCTTCTGGCCGCTCGGGTTTTCCTTCATGTATTTCACGAAATCGTCGACCGTCTTGAACTGGCTCTCGGACAGCACGGCCAGCGATGAGGGCTCCGACTGCATGGCGCGCAGCATGCGGAAGTCCTTGAGCTCGAAGGGAATGAGGCCCTGGGCGATGCCGAAGGTCAGCGTTCCCGTGAAGACGAGAATGTTGTAGCCGTCCGCCGGCTGCGTCATGATTTGTGAAACGCCGACAGCACCGCTACCGCCCGGCCGATTGTCGACCTTCACGGACCAACCGGACTCCTTTTCGAGAAGTTCGGCAAGCTTGCGGCCATAGACGTCAAGCGCTCCCCCGGCACCCGCCCAGACCACGAGCGTCACGCTCTTTTCCGGGAAGCCGGCCGCCATGGCGGGCGCTGGCAAGGCGACGCTCGACAGGGCGAGCGCCAGTCCCAGGGCTGCCCCTGTCATGCGAGTGCCGAATGTTCTTCTGTTGATCGTCATGTGTCTTCTCCTCCTGTTGAACTTTTGATCAGCGGGCAGCGCCGTTCGCCGCTTCATCGGCATCCACCCGGCGCCTGCGGCGGGCCTGGAGCCCTCGCCACAGCGGCGTTAGCAGGCTGACGAGGCTGAGCACGAGGAACAGCAGGCTCACCGGATCGGTGATGAAAATCATGTAGTCGCCCTGCGAAGAAACGAGCGCCGTGCGGTAGTTGGATTCCACGAGGTAGCCGAGCACCATGGCGAGAACGATGGGCGCAACCGGGAAGCGCAGCTTCTTCATGAGATAGCCGACGACGCCGAAGCCGAGCATCAGATAAACGTCGAACATCAGGTTGCGGATTGCGAAGGCGCCGAGCACGGCAAACGCCATGATACCGACCGCGATCACCGCATCCGGCAGGCGCATCACCCGCGCCATCAGCGGCAGAAACAGCGAGCCCGCGGCATATTGCACCAGCGACGCGATGATCGTGCCGAAAAGGATCGCGTAGACCAACGAGGGCGCCTCGGTGAAGAGCTGCGGGCCGGGATGCAGGCCATGCATGATCAATGCGCCAACCATGATGGCGGTCGTCGGCGAACCCGGCACGCCGAGGGCGAGAAGCGGAACGAGCGCACCGCCGACGGTCGCATTGTTCGCAGCCTCGGGTGCGGCAATGCCGTTTGCCGACCCTTTGCCGTACTCTTCCGGATGCGGATCGCGCGATCGGGCATAGTCGCGGGCGACCCAACATGCGATATTGCCGCCGACGCCGGGCAGAATACCGAGCAGGGTGCCGATGACCGAGCCGGACAGCATGGACCGCCAGGTTTCCTTCCACAGTGCCCCCGACATGAAGACGTGGCCGACCTTGTCCTTGATGACAGGCGCTGCCGCCACGCGGTTCTCGATCATCACCAGCGCTTCCGACACGGCGAAGAGGCCGATGAGCGCGGCGAGGAACGGCACGCCTTCATAAAGCTCGAAAAGGCCGAAGGTGAAGCGCGGCGTGCCGGCAATGGGATCGATGCCGATCGTCGCGAGCGCCAGGCCAAAGGCCGCGCAGACGAGGCCCTTGACCAGCGAGCCGCCGGAGAGTGCTGCAACGGAGGTGAGCCCGAACACGCCGACGGCAAAATAACCTGCCGGGCCGAACTTCAGGGCGAGCGACGCCAGCGGCATGGCCAGCAGCAGCAGGGCCAGGCCACCGAAGACGCCGCCAACGGTCGATGCAGTCAGCGAGATCGAGATCGCCTCGTTCGCCTTGCCCTTGCGCGCCATGGCGTATCCGTCGATCGCGGTGGCCGCCGCCGCCGCCGTGCCGGGCGTCGAGAGCAGGATCGCACTGATCGATCCGCCATATTCGGCCGAGGTGTAGAGCGAGATCATCATCAGCATGCTGAGCTCGGGGCCGAGATTGTAGGTGAAGGGGATGAGCAGGCTCAGCCCGATCGACGGGCCGAGGCCCGGCAGCGCGCCGATGACGATGCCGAGCAGAGCGCCAATTATGAGGACCGCCAGGCCCGAAAAAGAGAAGATGACGCCGAGCGACTGGATAATGCCATCCATGTCAGAGGTCCTTTGCCAGGCGGCGTGCCAGCACGGGCACGAAACCGCGATATCCGTCGGTCACGGCGAGGCCCTGATCCTTCATCGCCGCATGGGCGCTGGCGATCGTCTCGCAGGCGGCCCGCGACATGGAAGCCTTCAGCCCCAGCGACTCAATGGTTTCAGCCGCCTCGGTCATCTCGGTCACGCGACGCGCGCCATGTTCGAAGGTTCGCGACAGGTAGTAGTCCGCGATCTGCCGCCAGTCGAGCCCCGGAAAGGTTTCCCCAACGGAATCGAGGATGCGTTCGGTGACGCCAGCCCGTTCCGCCGAGGAAAGCGCCTCGATCAGCAACGCTTCCACGCCCTTGATCATTACCGAACGAATCATCTTCAGCGAGGAGGCCTGGCCGGGCGTGTCGCCGACGGCCTCAAGATTCATGCCGAGCGCGTTCAGCCGCTCGGCCGCCTCGCCCGCCCGCTTGCCGGCAACCAGGATCGGTACTTTTTCCGCATAGGGCGGCACCCGCGCCATGACGGCGCCTTCGACGAAACTGCCCTTGCCGGTCTCGATTTCCTTCGCAGCAAGCGCCTTGGTATCGGGACCGACGGAGTTGAGATCGATGAAGATGGCGTTTGCCGAAAGATAGGGGGCTGCCGAGGCGGCAACAGCCTTGGTCGCCGCACCGACGACGAGCGACAGCACGACATCCGCCGAAGCGATATCCGCAATGTCGTCGAGCGGCTGCACGCCCCGCTCGGCTGCGATGCCGCGCAGGCCAGCCGAGGCCGCCGGATCCCGGAAGCGCAGGTCGTAGGCGGCAAGCCGCACGGCGTTGCGGCCATTGAGGCCGCCGGCGATGGATTGCGCCGCCTCGCCGAAGCCGATGAAAGCAATCGTGGTCATTCTTCCTCCCGTGCGGAAAAGGTTCCTCCACCTTCCCCGGCTTTCGATCAATCGATGTAGTTCAGCCCCTTGGCGGCGAGCGCCTCGCGCATCTTGTAGATGTCGAGACCCAGTTCGCCCGCAGCAAGCCGCTCACGCGTCTGCCGTTCCTTTTCCAGCCGCGCCCTGGATGCCTGAAGTGCAGTTTCGGCCTTGGCCTTCGGCACGACCATCACGCCGTCGTCATCCGCGACGATGACGTCGCCGGGCGCGATACTCGCACCGGCACAGACGATCGGAACGTTGACGGAGCCGAGCGTCGCCTTGACAGTGCCTTGCGCGGAGACGAAACGCGACCAGACGGGAAAGCCCATCTCCTCAAGTTCCGCAATGTCGCGAACGCCAGCTTCGATCACCAGTCCGCGCACGCCACGCACCTTGAGCGATGTCGCGAGCAACTCGCCGAAATAGCCGGCATCGCACAACGAGGTCGGAGCGACGACGAGAATGTCACCCTCCTGGCATTGTTCCACCGCCACATGCAGCATCCAGTTGTCCGCCGGCGGGATCGAGACCGTCACCGCGGTGCCTGCCACGCGGGCGCCGCAGTAGATCGGCCGCATATGAGACTGCATCAGGCCGACGCGGCCCATGGCTTCATGCACGGTCGCCGCACCGCATTCCGCCAGTCCATCGACGATGTCGAGCGGCGGCCGCTCGATAGACCGGTGTACGACGTTCATGCCCGCGCTCCATGGCCGAGCGTGCCGGTGACATGCGGGAATACCGCTTCATAGGCCTCGCCATAGGTAACCTTGTAATCGGAATTCCGCGCAGCCTGCACGCCGCGCTGAAGGGCGACGCGGGTATAATATTCCCAAAGATGTTCCTGGCCTTCCATGCACTTGATGGCCGCCAACTTCTTCTCCCAGATATCGGTAATGTCGAGAAGGAAATTGGGCTTCCAGTTGCACTGTTCCGGCTGGTGTGGCTCGAAGAGATAGACCGGCGGCGCACCGAGAACAGGAACGTCCGGCTTGTGGCCGTGCGCCTGCGCGATGACCCGCGCATGTTGCGCGACCTCGGTCGCCATCGGATGGTCGAAATTATAGGGGTCCTGGCGGGAGTGGGTCAGCATGAATTCCGGGCGGATCTCGCGATAGAGATCGACCAACCGATCAAACGCCTCGGGCGTCATCTGCATGGGATAATCGCCTAGATCGTAGAACTGTATATCATAAACCCCGAGGGCCCTGGCGGCATTTTCCGCCTCGCGCTTGCGATCGGCCTTTACGGCTTCGAGCGTCATGCCGGCCTTGCGCCACAGCTTGGCGGATTCGCCGCGCTCGCCGAACGTCAGACACACAACGGTGACGTCATAGCCCTGCTTTGCGTGGGCCGCGATCGCGCCGCCGGCCCTCCAGACGAAGTCGGCGGAATGGGCGCTGACGACGAGTCCGGTTTTCTGATGCATATCCATGCTCCTCCATTTTCGAGGGCACACTCGCACCGATCGGGCACTCGGCGCTAATATGAAAGCCGCGCCGTGTTATAGTTTTTTGCGAATCAGTTTGTTAGACAGAAATGATCACGACCGACCTCAATCTTCGTCACCTGCGAGCTTTCATACAGGTCTGCGAAACGGGCAGCCTAAACCGGGCAGCCGCAGAGCTGAATGTCTCGCAGCCCTCCGTCTCGGTCGCACTTGCGGGCATCGAGACGCGTTTTGCCGCAAAGCTCCTTACTCGCTATGCCGCCGGCAGCCAGCCGACAACCGCCGGCGAGGTGCTTCTCGCGCGGTTGCGCCGCATGGAGAACCAGCTCGCCTCGGCACTCGGCCAAACGCTTGGCGCCAGCACGCAGCGCGACCCCGCGCTGATCTCCAAGACCCTCGCTCGGATCGGCTTTCGCCAAATCGAGGCGCTGATTGCGTTGGCCGGCGGCGGGTCGATCACCGAGGCGGCACGCGCCGGAGGCGGCTCGGCGGCGGCGCTGCATAGAACGCTGCACGAATTGCAAGCCAATGTCGGCAAGGCAATTCTCGTTCGCAGCCCGAGCGGCGTGACGCCGAACACTTTGGGCCGCCGCCTCGCCATGCGGTGGCAGGTTGCCCTTACCGAGATCGAACAGGCCGTCGACGAGCTGAAGGAACTCGAAGGCCGCATGGAGGGACGGATCAAGATCGCCAGCCTGCCGCTTGCCCGTACCCTGCTTCTGGCACGCGCGCTCAATCCGCTGCTGGCCGCCCATCCGAATGCCCGCATCGAAGTGATGGATGGCTCCTACGAGCTTCTGTCGCAGCAGTTGCGCGTGGGGGCGAGCGATATATTGATCGGCGCACTGCGCTCGGGAAGTGATCTGGCGGGTCTGAGAACGGAGGCGTTGTTCGACGACCCATATGCGATCGTCGGTCGGCCGCGGCACCCGCTTGCGGCGAGCGGTTTGCCCGCATCGCTTGATGACCTCGCACGGCAGGAATGGGTCGCTCAGCGGCCGGGAACGCCCATACGCGCCGCCTTCGACGCCCTGTTTAAGATATGCCCCGCGTTGCCGCGCGCTAGCATCGAGACTAGCTCGCTTGTTCTTACCCGCGCCATCATCCTGGAAAGCGACCGCCTTTCGATGCTTTCGCGCCGTCAGATTGCTGTCGAGGAACGCGAAGGGCTTTTGGCCTGCGTGCCCGTTACACAGGAAGTGCTAGAGCGTCTCGGCACACGCACCATCGGCATCACCGTGCGTGAAACTTGGCTGCCCAGCAGGCTGCAATCCATCTTCCTTGATCACATTCGTTTGGCGGCGGCGTCATAGAACGCTGTCATGTTCTCATGGCCCGACGGCGGATGCGCATTCAGCAACGTTCCGCCTGTGTCGAGTTTGATAAACACCTTTTGTCGAACCGTGATTGTATGGCTGCTCTTGAACAGAGTTGACCGTAGACCCGTTTTCCCACACGGGTCACAAATTCGAGGTCTTTCTCGGCGAAAAAAGGAAATATGCCTGGAATCAAAGCCTCTTCTCGGAACTCGCATCGAACACATGAACATCTTGGCTGTTGATGGAGACGCGAATTTTTTCGTCTTGCGTGACGGTCAGTGTTGGATCGACTCGCATCAAGAACGGCTGGCCTGCCACTTCTCCATGGATCATCGTATCCGACCCTAGAGGCTCGATAATTTTTGGCACGAATTCGATCGCGCCGCTCGGATCGATCCGTAGTTGCTCGGGCCTTAGCCCAATAACCACAGATGTTGGATCAGTAATTTTCGTATTGGAAGCGATCCGGGCGCCAGACGCCAGGTCGACATCGGCTCCAGACGTTGTTCCGCGCAGAAAATTCATCGGATAGGTTCCGACGAAATCTGCGACGAACAGCGATGCTGGCCGGCTGTAAAGTTCAAGCGGTGTCGCGACCTGTTCGATCCGCCCTTTGTTCAACACCACCACACGGTCCGCAAGAGTCATCGCTTCGACCTGGTCATGGGTCACGTAAAGTGCCGTCGTCTTCAGCGTCTTCTGCAACTGTTTGATTTCAAGTCGCATCTGCCCGCGCAGTTTCGCGTCAAGATTGGAAAGCGGTTCATCAAACAGGAATGCGACAGGCTCGCGAACGATCGATCGCCCCATAGCGACACGCTGCCGCTGTCCGCCGGACAGTTGTCTGGGCTTGCGTGACAAGTAGTCTGAAATCCCGAGGATCTTTGCGGCCTTTTGGACTTTTCCCTCGATCTGATTTTCCTGGGCGCCGTTAATCCTCAGCCCGAAGGACATGTTCTCTTTCACACTCATATGGGGGTAAAGCGCATAGTTTTGAAAAACCATCGCGACATTGCGCTTTTGCGTCGTGACATCGTTGACCGCGACACCATCGAAACGGATCTCTCCCGATGATATTTCTTCAAGTCCCGCGACCATGCGCAGCAATGTCGACTTGCCACAGCCGGAGGGTCCGAGAAGAACGACAAAC
Source organism: Rhizobium sp. Root483D2 (assembly GCF_001426685.1). GTDB lineage: Bacteria > Pseudomonadota > Alphaproteobacteria > Rhizobiales > Rhizobiaceae > Pararhizobium > Pararhizobium qamdonense. The sequence continues at coordinate 26,205 of NZ_LMFB01000036.1, forward strand.
TCTCCGTCCGCGATCGTCAGATCGACGGCATCGACGCCCGTGACGGCGCCATATTTTTTTGTTGTCTTGACCATTTCGATAGAAGCCATGGCTTTATACCTTTCTCTCCTACACCTGCGCGTCTACGTGGAGTGCGAGTGCGAGTGCGAGTGCGTCAAACTTCCAATGCGTTTATGGATTTCGCCAGCATTTCGGCTGGCGGCCAGCTGTCACGAAACAGGTTAAAGCGAGCGGCGATCGCCCCCTGGTTTCCTCCGGGTCGCGTTTCGCTTTGGAACTTCGGCCAATATTTTGCATCATCCGCAGAGCCGATGATCCCGAGCCCCAGAAATCCGGCGATCGCCGCCCCGATCGCTGTCGAATGTTCGGCGTTCAGCAAAGTGCGTGTCGGTTGGCCAACTGCGTCGGCAAACCTCTGTTGAAACAATCCACTCTGGCCGAACCCGCCTGTGATCGTCAGCGGGCTGATTGTGCGCCCGAGGCTGCGGAAAACATCGAGGATGAGCCGCATCTGAAAACAGACACCTTCCATCACCGCATTGGCCATGTCGTTCGGTCCGTGATCGCGATTGAGGCCAAAGAAGGTTCCCGCAGGAAGCGCTGTCCAATACGGCGTCCGCTCTCCTTGCAGATACGGCAGGAAGCAGGGCTCCCTGCCCTCGGGCTGTCCTTCCGCCAAAGCGATATCGGCAATTTCACGTGGCGATTTGCCCAGGAGCCTGGCAACCCATTCGATGGAGGCGCCTGCCGCCTGCATCGATCCCGTCTCGACGTAGAGACCGGGAATAATATGCGCAAACGTTGCCAGACGCCGATCCGCATCGACGACGGGATCGGCGGAGGTGAAGGAAATCCAGGCACTGGTCCCGAGGGCCGCATAAGCATCCCCTTGAAGAAGGGCACCGGCGCCAGCGGCTGTCGCCGGTCCATCGCCGCCGCCCATGACGACCGGCAATCCTGCAGAAAGCCCAAGGAGCGTCGCCATATCCTGCGACAATGGACCCGCAATGGTGGTCGACGATAGAATTTCGGGAGCGAGCCTCTCGTCGATCCCGTACAAGGCAAGGAGATCATTGGCCCACCCGCCCTTTCGAAGGTCGATTAGGCCGGTGCAGGAGGCATCCGAGAGGTCCGTCGCCAATCGGCCGGTGAGCTTAGCGACGATCCAGTCTTTCGGCTGAATGAACGCGTGGGCCTGGCGCATCAAGTGGGGTTCGTTCCGGTGAAGCCATGCCAGTTTCGGCGCCGTGTAAGTTGCAGTGGCCGGGTTGCCGGTCACCGCATAGAGCCTGTCGGCTCCGGCCGTATCCGATGCAGATTTCGCCTCCTTTTCTGCGCGCTGATCGGACCAGATAATACAAGGCCGCAAGGGATCGAACGCCCTGTCGACAATCAGCCCCGCAGACATCTGACCGGTGAAGACGAGGCCCTTCGCATTGGCGAGAGAAAGTTTCTGGCCAAGGGTCTGCAATGCCTCTATCAGCGCTCGGAGCCAATCCGCCGGATCCTGCTCGGTCCATCCCTGTGGCGAAACCCTGGTCCCGTAACCCTGCCGCGCAGTGGCAAGCACCACACCCGTATCATCGACGAGAGCAGCCTTAAGCGACGATGTACCGATATCCGCGGCAATGATCGTGTTGCTCATGGATCGACCCGTTCGAGCGATGAGGCTAACCGGCGGAAAACCGGGTGCGAGACATGTGTTGTCCAGGCGTTCTGCAGGTGTGCCGCTGCACGTCTTGCGTCGGGTTCGGCGCTGGCGATGATGGCGGAAAGAACTGGAATTGCCCCATCGATGTCTTGCCCGGCGTCGAATTCCGTCAGCACGGGCTCCATGAAACGTTCTTCCGGCGCGAATTTACGCCACGGATCGCGCGCAACGGTTTCGATCCGGCGGGAAATTGCGGGGTTTCCCAACCTCCGGATGTTCAGGGCCTGATAATCCGCCAATTCCTGCGCATCAAAGCCGAACACGCGAACGAGATGATGTCGCAGCAGCGTCAGTACCGGCTCGAGACGTTGTAGGATATCGCGATCGTTGATCGCTTGATGAAGGTAGGAATATCCTTTCGCCTTGCCGAGGAAAGACATGGCATCTGCGAGCGTGTTGACGAGGTAACGCTTCCGGAAAAACAGCCGGTCAACATCCGGCGCGACATCGGGGCCAGTGAACCAGGGGGCCCCCTCAAACTCGGCAACCCATTCCGTATAGGATTCGGTTTCGACAAGGATATCAGATGGAGAGGCTGCGCAGATGCGGTCCACCACGCAATCTGGGCATGATATGCTGCCTGCTAGCCCAGCATCAATATCCGCAAACAACGCCTTGATATGCGCACCGACCTTGCGAAGATTTTCACAACCGACAACGGTGCGCGGCGAAAGCGGGCTGTCTTCCCAGATCGCGGTCAGACGGGCGGCGACTGTGGGAAGATTGCTAACCTGCACCGAGGTTGTGACGAAATTAGTTTTGGCGATAAACGCGTTCAGATCGTCATCGTCCCGGCCAATCGCAAAAGCATGCACAACCGGGACGAAGATATCCTGACGCGTGCCGTTCTCCAAAACGGCGATGGGGTAGCCGCTTCTGTCACTGATCTGATCAACCAGCGCAATATTCGTGTCGGCAATAGCCAAGGGCACTTTTCTTGCGGCGAGCATCGGCAGGATAAGCCCGCGCCCAAGGGCACCCGCGCCAAAATGAAGCGATACCTGATCCATCCCGGCTCCCTACTTCAGCGCGCCGAGGCTCAGGCCCCGGACGAGATATTTCTGAAGGGTGATGACAAGAACGACAACCGGGAACGTTGCGATCAAGCCGGCCGCGGAGAGCTTACCCCAGTCCACAGCCAGGAAGCCGACATATTCCGTTCCCATGAAAACCGGTAAGGTCCGCACATTGATGCTGGTCAGCGTGATGGAGAAGAACAACTCGTTCCATGAGAGGATGAAAGCAAGCGCCGCAACCGTCACCAACCCGGGAGCCGCCGATGGCAGAACGATCTGCAGCAAGGTTCTCAATTTGGACGCCCCGTCCACATACGCCGCCTCCTCAACTTCTATAGGAAGCGCATCGATGAAGCTGCGCATCACCCAAACGATGAGTGCAAGAACGACCAGGACATGGGCGAGAATGAGCCCTGCCCTCGTATCGATGAGACCAAGTTGCTTATAGACCTGCAGCAACGGCACGACGATCACGATGGCCGGCAGCATCTTTGTTGAGAGAATGAATTCCGCCAGCTCGAACCGCCCGCGCATGCTCGATCGAGACAACGCATAGGCAAATGGAACGCCGATCAGCATGCCGATCAGCACCGAGCCGGTGGCGACGGTGAAACTGTCGAGCATGGCTTGCCTGAAGCCGGAAGAGCGCAGCACTTCCGTATAATTGGCCAGGGTCGGGACGAATATGAACTTGGGTGGAAAAGCGATCGTATCGAGTTTTCCCTTCAGCGACTGTAGGATCATCCAGGCAACCGGAGCAAGGATGATGGCATTGCCGATGACCAGCCAGAGATAGGCGAGTGTGCGGGCAAAAACGGAATGCTTCATGAGGAGCCCTCCTTGAGCAGCGCGCGGCCGATGGGGCGCGCGCAGATCAGCGTGACCACGAGCAGCACGACACCGATGGTTGCTGCCGTTTCCGGCTTGAAAAACTGAAACGCTTCCTTGTAGGCTCTGATCACCATGGTCTCGGACGAACGCCCCGGGCCGCCCTGCGTCATGACGTAAATCGCGTCGAAAGCCTTGAACGCTTCCATGAAACGAAACACGAATGTGACGAGCATCACGTCGCGAAGAAGTGGTATGGAAATCTTGAAGAGTTCCTGACGGGCATTCGCACCGTCAATACGGGCAGCCTCCATGACATCGCCAGGCAGAGAACGAAAGCCGGCATGCAGAATGGCAAAGCAGAATGGCGTCCACTGCCAGATATCGACCATCATGACCGTGGCAAGCGCCGTCGATGTTCCCGTTGCCCAGCCCGGGCCGGCGATCCCCACCATCTTCAACACGGAATTGACGACACCCAATGCAGGATTAAGCATCATGCCGAAGGTCAGGCTAGAAACGACAGGCATCATTGCAAGCGGAATGATCAGGATGGAGGAGAAAAACCGCCGTCCGACCGTCACGAACTCGAGACTGTAGGCGAACAGAAAACCGAGGAACATGCTGATGACGGTGGATCCGATGGTGAAGACCAGAGTGTTGCGAACCACCGCCCAGAACCCGTCAAGCGATGCCATGGATCCGAAGTTGGACAGCGTCAGTCCGTCGGCGCCCCAGAAGGCATTTTTCAAGGTGATGATGGTGGGGTAGATCAGCAGCGACAGAAGCGTAACAGCGACAGGCAGCGTGAGCATGTAAGCGAACTTGGAACGTCGCAGAAGCATCGGCAGAACTCCGATAGTCAATTCGTGAATCGTGCCCCTGGAAGGGGGCACGATAAAGGTCGAAATTACATCGTGCTTAACCTCAAACCAGGATTTTTTCCCATTCGGACTGCACCTTGTCGAGTGCCTCGCTCGCCTGCACGTTGCCCAGAATGGCCTCTTGGACCTGCGCGCGCAACGGGTCCATGAGTTCGAAGAACTTGAGGTTGGCCGGAGAGACAACGGCAGTTTCCAGTGATGTGCGGACAGCCTCCAGGAACTCGTCCGGGAAGACGCTCGACAATCCTTCGAGCTTCCAGGCAGAGGCGCGCGGAGCAAGGACACCCTTCATGGCGATCTTTGCCTGCAGGTCCTTGGATGTTGCCCATTGAAGGAACAGCCAGCCGGCTTCCGGCTCAGGCGCGTTGCTGGCGAGCGAAATTGTCCAGAAATGGGAGTGCCCATGGCGACCGCCCGGACCTTCGACGAATGGCGCAACGCCAACCTTGCCGACGATCGTAGACGATTCCTTGTCCTGCAGACGACTGTAGATTACAGACGAGTCCAGGAACATGGCTGCCTGACCCGAAAGCATCGCGGTATTGATCTCGTCCCAGCCGTAACTGGTCATTCCCGGGGGGCAATAACTCGCCAGTTTCACATAGGCTTCGAGAGCCTGTTTTGCTTCGCCCGAATTGATCAAAGGCTTCAGGTTGCCATCGACATATTCGCCACCAAAAGAACGCACGAAACCATAGAACGGCCACCAGTTGTCATTGCCGCCGCGCATGGTCATGCCCGAGACAGTGCCGCCTTCAGAAATCTTGGCAGCCGCAGCGATGGTTTCCGCAACCGTCTTTGGCGGTTCAACGCCGGCGGCTTTCAGCAATTCGGTATTGTAGACGAGCGTCTGCGCCTCGGCGGTGATAGCGACGCGGTCTGCATATTTACCGCCGATCTTCGAAACGTCGCGAGCCGCCGGGAAGAAGTCATCCCAGTCATAGGCGGCCTTGTCAGTCAGCTTTGCATTGTCGAGATAGGGAGCGATATCGCGCGTCCAGCCCTTCTCTTGATAGGAGGGCGCATCGTAATATTGCGTCATGAAGACGTCCTGACTGAACACGCCCCCAGTCAGATCTGCGACGATCTTGGTCAGATACTGCGCTTCCGGCAATTTCGTTAGCTTGACTGTGATGCCTGTCAGGTCCTGAAATTCGTTGATCATCGGCTCGATTGCCTCCTGCCAAGGATGGCGGGCCATGGCGACGCTGATCGTCTTTCCGGAATGCTGCTTCCAGTCAAAACTGGATTGCGCATATGCACTGCGCAAAAGATAGGGTGCAGCCAAAGCTGCACCCGTGGCCATTAGAAAATTGCGACGCTTCATGGTTTCCTCCCAAGCCTCCCAACCGATAGGGCTGATATTTCGATATACCTATATTTTGGTAGCGTCAAACGAAAAGACCCGGATATTGAGTGCTGGTCATAAGAATTTTTCATGATTATTGATAATAGACACTGCTTTGCCGAAATTTCTGGGCACTTAAACGAGAATGTCAATTCGATGGAGGGTAGGGAGAGATAAAAATGTTGCGTCAAATTGATATATCGTTATACCATAAGACGGGTATCGATTGGTTTCTTCGTGCCGGATTTTGGGAGGACCTACGGTGAGCTACGACAAACGACCAAGCGTAAAATTCGACAGTGGCGAAAAGCCGGTCGTCCGCGGATGGCCGTCAATCATGGACGAAATTCTCAGCGCTACTTCCGATGTCGCGATCTGCCTGGAAACCTATCCGGGCGTCGATTTAGCGGAGATCGAGGAGCAGTTTGTAACAGCTATGGACAACGTACTGGTCATCCGTGCTGCCGAACTTATGCTGCCCGAAACCAAACTCTCCACCATGCTTGACCGCTTCCTGACTGACGATCGTGTGTTCGGTTACATGGCACCATTTCAGATGTCGGAGTTTTTCGATCCCGAGAAAATCCTGAAAGCCAAGGCAAAAGCGGTTGAGGCACAGGGCAGTGGCAGGCGCGTTCTCATTATAGGCTGCGGTGCGGGGCTGGTGTTGGAGAGCGCTCTTCTCGTTTATGCCGATATGCCCCGTTGGGAGATCCAGAAGCGTATGCGCGCCGGCCAGCGGAATTTGACAATCGATAACCCGCGCGAAGATATTCTGGTCAAATACAAGCGCGGCTATTTCATCGAGTGGCGTGCAGCCGATCGGTGGAAAATGTCGCTTTTCGACCGCGTGCACACGTTCCTCGACACGACCATACCAGACGATCCCCGATCGATTGACGGCGAAACGATGCGTGCCGCCTTGCAGCACACCGTCACGCGCCCGTTCCGCGTTGTGCCATACTTCGACCCTGGCGTCTGGGGCGGTAATTGGATGAAGGACAAGTTCGAGTTGCCGGATGGCCCGGCCAATTATGCCTGGGGTTTCGACTGCGTACCCGAGGAAAACAGCCTTGTGCTTGATTTCGATGGTATGGAGTTCGAGATTCCGTCGATCAATCTCGTTCTTCGGCAACCCGAACAGTTACTCGGGGCACGTGTTTATTCGCGTTTCGGGCCTGAATTCCCCATCCGCTTCGACTTTCTCGACACGATCGGCGGCGGGAATCTGTCTCTTCAGGTCCATCCGCTGGCCGGTTACGCCCGTGATCAATTCGGAATTTCCTACACCCAAGATGAAAGCTATTACATTCTAGAGGCCCGACCGGATGCCTGCGTCTATCTCGGCATGAAAGACGGCGTGCGCGCAGACGATTTCTTTTCCGAACTTACAGCTGCGCAATCTGGCGGTTTGCCGCTGGATGTCGAAAAATTCGTCAACAAATGGCCAGCGGCCAAACATGATCACTTTTCCATACCGGCCGGAACGATCCATTGCTCGGGCAGCGGTTCGGTCGTTCTCGAAATTAGCGCCACACCCTATATTTTCACCTTCAAGCTCTGGGACTGGGGACGGCTTGGGCTCGATGGCCTACCACGCCCTGTCCATATCGATCATGGCAAGGCAGTTCTTCGAGAAGATCGGGACACTACATGGGCCGAGCGCGAGGTTATCGATCATATCGAGGTTTTGTCGGATAAAGATGGTGTTCGGGAAGAGCGGACGGGACTGCACCCGCTTGAATTCATCGAAACGCGACGCCACTGGTTTACGGAGAGAGTAGAACATTTCACGGAGGGCAGCGTGCATGTTCTCAACCTTGTTGAAGGTGACGGGATCATCGTCGAGAGCCCGGCGGGCACTTTCAAGCCCTTTAGGGCAGGATACGCGGAAACGTTCATCGTACCGGCCGGAGTCGAGGCCTATACGATCAGACCTGTCGATCCCACCCGGCCTCATGCAACAATTAGAGCGTCGGTCAGATCATAGAATTTTGCTCGGCTTGCATGTCTCCATCATTCGGGGATATTGCCGGAGCGTCACGCTTGAGGAGATGGATCGGATGTCATGAACCAGCGCATCAACATCGATGATATCGCGCAAGCCGCGGGCGTTTCCAAGGCGACGGTGTCGCAGGTTTTGCGCAATGCTGGACGCATATCGCCCGAGACCCGCGAGCAGGTGATGAAAGTCGCGCAGTCATTGGGCTACGTCTACAACCGCGCAGCTGCCAACCTGCGTGCGGGGCAATCGACGACGGTCGGCATCGGCGTCAGCTCATTGTCCAATCCTTTCTTTGCGGAACTCGTTTCAGGCGCTGCCGAGACGCTCGAGGACGCCGGCTTCTTCCCGATGATCGTCAATGTCGAGGACAATCTCGTTCGACAGCAACGCTTCGGCACGTCGCTGCGCGAAAATATGTGCGCAGGCGCTGTCCTCTGCGTCGCCCCTGATACGACGCCGAAGATGCTTGCCGAATGGAAGGCCGCCGTGTCGCATTGCGTCATGGTGCTGCGCCCGCCCAAAGCGGCCCTGTTCGATTTCGTCGGCGTCGATAACGTCGAGGGCAGTATGGCGGCGGCGCAACATTTGATCGAACTCGGCCATCGCACGATCGCCTATATTGGCGGAACATCGACTTCGACATCCCGCGAAGCCCGCATCAACGGCTGGCGACAAGTTTTGTCCGAAGAAGGGATCGAGGTCGGCGACGATCTCATCGAGCCATGCGGTGCAACCATTGCCGAGGGGTCCGAGGCCGTGCGGCGCGTGCTGAAACGGCGGCCGGATGTCACAGGAATCGTCTGTCATCAGGATATCGTTGCGTTCGGCGTGACGATCGGTCTACGCAAACTTTTGCTGGAGCCGGGCCGCGAAGTGTCCATTGTCGGCTTCGACGATATCTCGATGTCGGCGGAATGGGATCCGGCTATGACGACCATATCCGTCACGCCCCGCGCACTCGGCAATGAATCTGCACGACTGCTTTTGCGCCGGATCAACCAGCCCGACGCATCGTTGCAATCCATATTCATCCGTCCGAAGCTGATCATCCGTGCGTCAACCGCAGCCGTGCAGAATCGATGACCCACTTGGTTGAAGCCAAGGGAGATACCACTTGCCTCTTGAACGTCTGACGAAATTTTTCATCGAAGATGCTCTTCCCGTATGGGCAGATGTCGCATTTGATGCCGAAAACGGACATTTCATCGAAGCGTTGCAACTGGACGGCACGCCGGAACGGACTGGTATTGTGCGCACTCGTACGGCGGCGCGGCAAATTTATGTTTTCGCACAGGCATCCTTCCTGGGTGCAGGGCCCAAGGGTGCTCTTGAAAAAGCCGAAACCGCGTTTCGCCAGCTTCATGCCGTGGCCTGGATAGGCGGCAGCAGCCAAGGTTATGCGCGCGCATTCAACCGCTTTACTGGTGCGATCACCGACCCGGTCCGTGACCTTTATGATCATGCCTGTGTGCTTTTGGCGCTTGCTTGGTTGAGCAAGGCAAGCGGCAGGCCGGAATATCTGGGTCACATCGAAACAACGATGGACGCCATCGACCGGACGCTTGCGGCGCCGTCAGGTGGATGGGCGGAGGACAATCTGGGCACACTGCCGCGTCGCCAGAATCCCCATATGCATTATCTGGAGGCTTGCCTCGCCCTTTGGGAGACTGCTGGGTCTTCCCGTGCCGTCGAGTGCGCAGAAAAGATCATCGAGCTGTTCAAGACAAAGTTTCTGGCGTCCTCAACGGGACCACTTCGGGAATTTTTCGGATCTGCATGGGAGGTTTCCGCCGATTACCAATCAGAGCGGCTCGACCCTGGCCATATGGCCGAATGGGTCTGGCTGCTTCGCCGATACGCAAAGCTCAGCGGAAATAACGAAGACCTGCTCTGTGAGCATCTTCTGTCGACAGCCCTTGCCATCAGCGCAGACAGCGGCAATTCGTTTCTGGTCGACGAGGCCTCATTTGAAGGCAAGGCATTGAAACCGACCCGCCGCCTCTGGCCACAAGCGGAACTGTTAAAAGCGCACGTCATGCAGTATCGCGCGACGGGACATGCATCCTATCTTCATAAAGCCGCCTCAGTCGAGAATGAGCTTTTCACGTCATACCTTGCGCATGCTCCGAAAGGATGTTGGCGTGACAGCTTTTTGCTCGACGGTCAATTCAGTGCTGCGACAATCCCGGCAAGTTCGCTATACCACCTCTGGACGTTAATGCCCGAAGTATTAGCAGGCACCAACGGATTCAAGGTAACAAGTTTCTAAAGCAAAAACTCATCGCCTTGAAAGCAATCGAACCGCGAACCCGTACCGCATCTTGAGCCTGGTATTCTACCGTGTAACTTCAAACTCCGTGCTTCTCGGCATCAACAATCGATACGGCTTCTCGAATCGTCTGGATCAGGATAGAGACCGCCAGGGAGGGGATGACATCGGCGTGCGTGGTCAGCCCGACTGGCCCTCTTGTTTCGCGTGTATCGATCTGGAGCTTCGCTAAAAGGCCGCTTCTAATATCGCTGGCGACCACACCGGCGGAAATGATCCAGACCGCGTCAGTAATCTGGACAAATGCTCTCCCGAAGGCTTCTGAGAGAGTCTCGATCTGGTCAGGGAGGCGGCCCACGCCGTTGCTAATCAGGAGATTGTCGACAAGAGGCCGGATGATCGAGTCGCGCGTCGGCATTAGGATCGTAAAGTCGGGCAGGCTGGAAAACAGTGACGCCTTCCGGCCCAACAACGGATGTTCGCTGCGGACGGCAAAAGCCACCTGCTCGGAGTAAAGATGCTCGAAAGAGAAACCGGTCATCTTGTTGGTACCCGCAAGACGACCGACAACTAGATCGAGATCCCCGACACGCAGCTGCTCCAACAGCGTCGTATTTTCACCCGTGATAACTGTGACGCGGCTCGGGATTTTCTTCTTGAGAAACAAATGTACGACGTGCGGCATTATTTGAGTGGACACGGTTGGAAGTGCGCCGATCCGGATCACTGGCACCTCTTTCAATCGTTCTTGCGAAACAGCATCCAGTCCCTGCGTAACAGCGGTCAGCGCGGCGCCCGCGTGCCTTAAGAAAACGTCACCTTGTCGGGTGATCCTTATGCCGCGTCCGTCCTTTTGAAAGACGGCAACCCCCAGCAGAAGCTCAAGTTCTCTAATCGTTTTGGTGACGGCAGGCTGGCTGACATGCAAATTGTGCGCAGCTCTGCCCACGCTCTTCTGGCGGGCAACCTCCACGAACGTTTGCAAATGTCGAATTTTCACGCGGGCGTCTAACATCGGGATCTCAGATTACATAGTTCTCCAGAGTTGACGGATGGAAAAGCTCTTCTATCGCGACTTGACGCTTTGACAGCCCCTGCTTGTGGTGGGCGGCCGTGAAATATTCCAATACGTGCCTGTTGGGGCCGATGCCGTAGGGCCAAAAATCCTGCCCCATCAAAGACACCGCGCGGCGCAACTGCTCTTCGACAAAAGGTAAAGTGATCTTTGTGGCGGATGTCTCAGAAAGATGCTCGATGGCTAACTGCTTTGACTGCACAAATGCCTTGTAGACTGCCATGGGCAACCAGGGATGCTGTTCGGCCAGTGTCTTACGTATCCCAATAACGTGCATGATCGGGAAGATCTTGGTTTTATCGTAATATGCCATCGCCTCGGCTGTCGGATCGTTGAAAATCCAGCGTAGCGCTGTATTAGAAGGCACGAAGCTTGTGGGAGCGCGCGGCCCCATGAAGGCGTCGATACGGCCGTCTGCCAACATATCACGCAAAGTATCGGCCGGAGCGATTTCCTCGATCTCAACACCTTCGGGTAGGTCCAGCTTGACCTTTTCGACACGGCCTGGCTGCTCCAGACCGCCTCGAACCCATTTGATATCCTGCGGATCAACACCGTACTGGTCTTGGAGCAAGGCGCGGATCCAGACATTGGCGGTCAATTGCCATTCAGGAATACCGACGCGACGTCCTTTGAGCTGTGCGGGTTCGGTAATTCCACTATCAGAGCGCACGATGATGCCGGTATGCCGAAATGCGCGTGACACGAAGGCAGGTATGGCGACATAGGGCGCGTCACCTCGCGAGGTGCGCAACGTGTGCGAGGACAAAGACAATTCACAGATGTCGAATGCCTCGTGCCGCATGGCGCGGAAGAACATTTCCTCAGGCGTTAGCGTCATGATAATTGGATCGACACCATCAATCCTCGCATGGCCATCAATTAACGGGCGGTTGCGATCATAGTCACCGATGGCGACGGAAAGCTGTATCATTTCTTTTCTCCTGCATGGCGGTTCAGCGAGGCAGTCATCGCTGGCGTGTAGCCCGGTTCCACTCGAACATCGACGACCGCCACACCCCCTGACTCGACATGGGCAAGGGCATTTACAAACACTTCGACAAGCTGATCTGCCGACTTTACCGGGCCAAAGCCTACCGCGCCTTGTGCTTGCGCTATACCTACTATGCTGATTTCCGGATCGTCCATGCGCATACCTATCCACTTGTTTTCTACCGGCCGGCCACGCATCCGCGCCACGCGTTCCTGATGAACCTCGTCGTTGAAGAAGGACTGGTTATTGGCAACAATGTAGAGCAAAGGAATGCGATAATGCACGGCGGTCCAGATCGCGGTCACCCCCATGAGGAAATCGCCATCGCCCCCGATACAGACCGGCAAGCGGTCCATGTCCTTTAAGGCAAGCGCCGCGCCGACCGCGATACCGGGACCGCCGCCTATACCGCCGCCGCCGTCGGAGCCGAGGAAATCCAGTGGATGGCGGAAATGCCAGAACGAACCATCCCAGCCAAGAGGAAGATGAACGAAAGAAACATCGTGCTGCGCCGTCACCCGAGCCAACGCATGCGCAAGTTGTCCCATGACGATCGGCCCGGCGGTGAGGGCGGGATAGTCCGGCAAGGGCTGTGACGTCCGAGTCGTGTCTGTCGCGGATGCCGCACCGAGTGCTCCGCAGAGGCCGGCAAGGATCTGGTCGGGATCGGCCGAAAGCATGACGTCGATGGCAGGAAGGGCCTGGTAATCCATGTTCCAGCCGCGATGCAGCATGTGGTCCTGCGACACCTGGATGATCCTGGCCGTAGGCGAGCTACCCTCGAAGGCGGCGTCCAAAGTGCCACCGAGATCGACCCAGTCCAGCGACAGGATGACGTCCGCCGCGGCGATCGCCGTACGGGCTTCCGGAACGGCATAGATGCCGGGCGATCCCGCATGCAGCAGATGGTCTGTCGGGAAACTGGCGCCGATCTTCAGGTCGGTGACGACCTTGGCGCCCAGCTTTTCCGCAAGGGCGACCCGCAGTGCCCAGGCTCCAGGGTCGCGCGAGGCACGACCGGCGAGGATGACCGGCGTCCTGGCGCCCGAAAGGATCGCCGCGATTTCGGCCAGTTGTAACGCATCGGCACCGGCGCTGACGGAGGGGCGATATCGTGCCGCATCGATTTCCGATGTCGGATTGACGAGTTCAGCCTCCTGAAGTCCGGCGTCGAGATTGACATAGACCGGGCCCTTGGGAGAGGTGTTGGCGATCCAGTCGGCCCGCAGGATCGATTCCCGCGAGGCGAGCGCAGAGCCGGGCTGGTCGTCCCATTTGGTATAGTCGCGCACTAGTGCGCCTTGGTCACGGGACGTATGGATCCATTCGATCCAAGGCCGGCGCTTGGAGGCATCCACCGGGCCGGTGGCGCCAAGCACCACGACCGGCATGCGGTCGCACCAGGCGTTGAAGATGGCCATCGTCGCATGCATCAGCCCGACATTTGAGTGCGCGATCGCCGCCATCGCCTTTCCGGTCACCTTGGCCCAGCCATGGGCGATCGCCACGGCATGTTCCTCGTGCAGGCAGAGCAGCATCTGCGGCCCCTTGTTGCCGAGATAGTTGACGAGGCTGTCATGGAGGCCCCTGTAGCTCGCGCCGGGATTCAGCGCGACATAGCGGATATCCAGAGCACGGATCGCGTCGGCCATCACGTCGCTTCCGAAGATCGCGTCGAAACGATCCTGCAAAACAGGCTGTTCGACATCGGCGGGCGATCCCTGCAGGCTTGTGGTCGAATCCTTCATATCAGGCTTTCCTTCTGAACTCTTCGTCTTGTATGTCCGCCGCGCAGGCGGCGAGATCAAATACCGTTGGCTTGGACGAGCGGTAGCGTTTGCTTTGAGCTGGCCATGCCGGCGAAAGGGCGCATCACGCCCCATTGCCGCAAGGGTAGGCGGCCGTTTCTATTGCTCGTCGAAAACCTCGCGGTTGCGGCGGAATGTCGGCAAGGCGACGACTGCGATCAGCGCTACAATCAGCAACATGATCGCCAAAGAGATCGGCCTGGTGAAAAATACCGTCGCGTCTCCGCCCGAGATCGCCATGGCGCGCCGCAAATTTTCTTCGGCAAGCGGCCCAAGGATGTAGCCAAGCAGAAGTGGCACCGGTGGAAATCCGAAGGCGACTAAGAGCACACCGGCTCCGGCAAACGCCGACAAGGCCATCAGATCCACCGCGGAAAATTCGAGTGAATAGGCCCCGATGCAGCAAATCGTCAGGATGACCGGAAACAGGATCCGATAGGGCACCCGCAGCAATTGCACCCAGAGCCCGATGAGCGGCAGGTTAATGATCACCAGCATGACGTTTCCGATCAGCATGGAGGCAATCAGGCCCCAAAACAGATCCGGACGGGCGACCATGACCTCCGGCCCCGGCTGGATACCCTGCATGACCATCGCGCCCAGCATCAGAGCCAGCGTTGGCGTGGTGGGAATGCCGAGAGTCAGCAGCGGAATGAACGACGTCTGAGCTGCAGCGTTGTTGGCCGCCTCCGGCGCCGCCAGACCTTCGACGGCTCCCTTGCCGAAAATCTCCGGGGTCTTGGATATCTTCTGCTCGAACATGTAGGCGACAAAGGTGGACAGAACCACGCCGCCGCCGGGCAGGACGCCGAGAAGCGAGCCGATCACCGTGCCGCGTGCCGCCGCGGGAGCGGCCCTTTTGGCCTCTTCGCGTGACGGCCAGAGGCGGCCGATCTTGGCTTGCATGACTTCGCGGCTGTCAGATTTCGAGATGTTCATGATGATCTCCGACAGGCCGAACAGGCCCATCGACAGCGCCACCATGCCGATCCCCTCGCTCAGCTCCGGCAGGCCGAAGGTGAAGCGCGCCGCCCCGGTCTCCACATCCGTGCCGACAGACCCGAGCAGGATCCCGAAACAGGCCATGGCGAGCGCCTTGGACATTTTCGCACCGGAGAAAACCACCGCGGCCATCAGTCCGAGAAGCATCAAGGCGAAATATTCGGGCGCGTTGAACCGCAGCGCGAAACTCGAAAGGATCGGCGCGAACAGCGCGATGACGACGGTCGCGCAAACGCCGGCAAACAGGGAGGAAAGCGCCGCGATGGCCAGCGCCGACCCGGCCCTGCCCTTTCGCGCCATCTGGTGACCGTCGAGAACCGTGACGACGGCAGATGCCTCGCCGGGAAGATTGCACAGGATCGCGGTGGTGGAGCCGCCATATTGGGCGCCATAAAAGATGCCAGCCAGCATGACGAGCGACGACAGCGGATCGAGATAGATCGTCATCGACAACAGCATGGAAATGGTCGCGAGCGGCCCGACGCCCGGCAGGACGCCTATCAGCGTGCCGAGCAGACAGCCGACAAGCGCGAAACCGAGATTCTGCCATGTCCCGGCCAGGCTGAAGCCGTAAAGGATGGTATCTTGCATAGGTGTTCCTCCCAATGCTGCTTCTGTCCGGTCAGAAGGCCGGGATTGCGACTCCGAGGAAGTCGATGAAGATGAAGACGCCCATGGCGGCGAGCCCGACGGGAACCAGCACCAGATCCCAGCCCCATTTGACCGGTTCAGCCATGCGGGCGATCACGGCCGTCACGAGAACGGTGGGCACCATTCCGGCCCATTCGATCATCATCGAAAATACGATCGGGCAGGCGATGACGACGAGGAAAGGCCGCAATTTGGGAAAGTCCGGCACTGCGGACGTGCCCTTCAATCCCTCAATTACGATGACCCCACCGAGTGCGGCAAGGCCGATGGCGGCGCAGACCGGCAAAAAGCCCGGGCCCATCCGGGTCAGCGACCCGAACGTCAATTGCGCACCAATGCCGAGGAAGACGACGGCGACGGCGATCATCGCCCCTCCGGCCACCACGTCCCAGCGGATAGTCTCCAGTCTCGATTGCATGTCGTTCCTCCCCGTTTCCGTCAGACGGCGCGCTTGCCGTAACGAATATGGATGTTCTTTTCCCGCGTGAAACTCAACAATTCCGCAAGGCACTCCTCGCGCCCCAGCCCCGACAGTTTCACGCCGCCAAACGGAGCGCCGAGAAAGTGGCGGCTGACCTCGTTGACCCAGATATAGCCGACATCGACACACGCGGAGATGCGCAACGCGGCGGCAAGATCGTTGGTCCAGATCGCGCATGTCAGGCCCACATCAACCGCATTGACGTCCCGCAGCATCGCAGCTTCGTCCGACCAGGCCAGCACCGACAGGACAGGCCCGAAGATTTCCTCTCGGGCAATGGTCATGTTCTGGGTGACCCCTGTAAAGACCGTGGGCTCGACGAAGAAACCATCCTTGGTGTCGTCGCCGGAAGGCACCTTGCCGCCGGTGACCAGCGTCGCGCCTTCGGCCTTCGCCGTTTCGATATAGCGGAGGATACGCGCGTGTTGCGGAGCAGAAATGATTGCACCCATCGTCGTCGACCAATCCTCGGGCCGGCCGGGACGAAAACGACCGATCTTCTGCAACAGCGCCTCGATGACCCTATCATGCAGCCTTTGGTGCAGAAACGCCCGGCTGGTCGATCCGCAGGATTGTCCGCACCACGCGAAATTCATGCCTGCGATCATCGCATCGGCGACTTCGCCGGGGTCGGCATCGGGGAAGGCGATCAGGGCATTCTTGCCTCCCAGCTCCAGAAGTAGCGGCTTCACACGTTCGGCCGCACTGCGCATCACGCCCTGCCCTGCGCCGACGGATCCGATCAGCGCCACGCTGTCGGTGTGCGGGTGGGCGACCAGCGCCTGACCGGTTTCACGGCCGGCGCCTGTGACGACATTGAAGACCCCCGGCGGCAGGACATCCTCAAGCAATTCGGCAAGGCGAAGCGCGGATAGCGGCGCCTGTTCCGGCGGTTTGAGGACAACCGTGTTGCCTGCGGCCAGAGGTGCGGCCGACTTTCCCGCGGCGAACATGAAAGGATGGTTGAACGGAACGATCCGAGCGACGACACCGAGCGGCTCGCGAACCGATGTGTTCAGGCGGTCGGGGCCCATCGGGATCGACGCGCCTTTCATTTCGGTGACAAGGCCGGCGAAGAAGTCGATCTGCGCGGCGGCAATTGCCGCATCGCCGACCATGGCGGCCGCCGGATTGCCGCAATCTAGCGCATCGAGCAGCGCCAGTTCGCGTGCATTATCGCGAACGACCTGCGCCATGCGACGCAACATCCGGGCGCGCTCCAGAGGTGCCGTGTCCCGCCACCCCGGAAACGCAGTTCGGGCTGCTGCAACGGCGGCGTCGACATCGGCTTCGGACGCGTCCGCAACCGTGCCGAGCGACTGGCCGTTGCCAGGGCTGGTCACGCAGAAGGTGCGGCCGTCTTGCGCATCATGCCAGGCACCGCCGTAAAAGAGGCCACGGCGTTTTGGCAGGACCGAAGCCGGGTCGATTGCCGGCACGTCCTTGATCGCTGTCACATGTCCCATTGGTTTCCTCCTCGTCAGTCTTTCTGAGGTAGGCCAGTCGCGAAGCCTCGTCCAAAACTGCCTGTTTGGTACAGCCATAGCGGAATGGTCTGGCAACGTGCGTGATAGCGACAATGCCCGCGTCAGCGCTTTTGCCGCAAGCCGGCGACGCCGGTCCCGGCTACGGCAAGTCCGAGAAGCAGAAACACGGCGCCGGCCTGCGCCGTTGCGATCAGCCCGGCGATCAAGGGGATGGAGAACTGTCCGACCCGGTTGATCGCAAGCCGCAACCCGAGGCTTGTGGATCGAGCATCCGGTGGGGCGAGGCGCATGGTCAGCGCCACGGATGCCGTGATCGCAAAGCCAAGGCAGACGCCGGAAATCGACAGAGCGACGGCGATGGCGACGGCACCGAGCGGCAAAGCCAGCGCTGCCGTTGCAAGACCGGTTCCCAGCACCGATCCCCACATCAGGACGTTCTGGCCCCATCGCTGCGATGCGCGGGCGTAAACGGCGCGCGCCAGCATTTGCGCGGCGGCAAACAGCGTGAGAACCAGCCCAATCACTGGCGGAGGAACATCCCGTGCGTTGCCGACAACCGGTAGATAGACCAGCGTCAGATCCTGCACCGCGACGCAGAGGCTGCCGCCAACGATGATCCACGGCAGGCCAGGAACACGAATGATGGAACGCAGAGAGGCCGGTGTTTCGACCGGGCGGGGCAGAGCCGCATTTCTGTACAGCAGCAGACTGGTCACGGCACCGGCAACGGCAAGACCCGCAGCGACTAGCGCAAGATTGCGCGACAGTTCGCCGCCCGCCAAAGCTACGATGCTCAGCATCAGCGGCGCGCCGACTTGTCCGACGGCCTGCCAGAGCATGAGACCGCCCACCATCCTCTCGCGATGTGCTTGAAGACGGAGCGCACCGATTTCAGCCTGCAGCGCGGTCAATTGCAGGGTCTGGCCCATGCCCAACAGGGCGGACGCTATGATGAGCCAAAACATGTTGGCGATAGGGAGGGTCATCGCGATGCAACCGCCGGCCATCAAAACCGCGCCAGCGATGGCGGCCGTGCCGCCGCCACGACGATCATTGTGCCGTCCCATGCTGATGGCGAGAAATGCAGGCAGCAGTGCGAAGGCGGAGGAAAGCACGAGAACCTGCGCCGGTGACAACCCGCCTTCTGTTGCCCGATAGCTGGTCGCGATCCGTGCCAGCGGCACGATGAGCTGCGCCAGGAAGGCAACGGCGAGCACGGGACGCGCCAGCCGCCGGACAAGTCCCGGTCTTCGCACCTACTGCGCCGCGAGATCGGTCGTGCGCAGGAAGTCGAGCGTCACCTGTCCTGCCGCCGCTATGCGATCTTCGACAGACCAGTCCTGCTGGTCGCGATGCGGCGCTTCGAGCGAAACAGAGCAATCCTTTGGCAGGAGCGCCAGCATGTCTCGAAGCGGCAGGCCGCCCTGCCCCGGATAAAGCCGCGCCTCGCGGCTCTCTACCATTTTTTCGGCCTCGGTTTCGGGAATCGCTGCCGGCGCGTCGCAGATATGGAAATGCCCGATGATCGAGCGATCGGGCATTGCGACGAGGTCGGCGATGCCGGCGCCGCTGCGACTGAGGTGGACCGCGTCGATCAGCAGCCGCGCATTAGGATGATTGACCTTCGCATGAACCGACAGCGCAGCGGCGAGCGTCTTCATGCCGCGATACGGCATGAATTCCATTGCCATGCGAATGCCGTGGCTAGCCGATGCCTCGGCGAGCCAGCCGTAGTTTTCCGCTAGCCGTCCCAGATCGTCGTCGATTCCGGCAGAGACAATCACGCCCGCGTTCAACGCTGCCGCCGCCTCCAGCGCACGGGCAAAATCGTCGCGCTTGAAGTCGGCCCCGATCCCGAAGGATTCCGCTTCGAAAATCCGGATGCCCTGATCCTCGGCCCGCGCCCGCAGGCTGCGAATGCGCGGCCAGTCGCCGGTGACGGGATATTGGTCCGGCGCGTGGCGCGGCGGAAAGATCCGCAGCCCGACGCCCTCGAAGCCGCCCCTGGCGGCCGCATCGACCATTCGCTCCGGCTCGGCGTTGAGCGCCGTCATGTGAGAAACGCTGATCATGGGGCCTCAGAAGGTAAGATTGGCGTCTTTGATGATCTTGCCGTAGAGCGTGTGGTCGGCATTGAGCTTGACCAGGAAATCCTGCGGCGCCGAGGCGACCGGCATGAGGCCCGCAACCGCCATGCGATCCGTCAGATCTTTGTTCTGATAGCAGTCCGCGATGGCCTTCTGCAGCGCTTGGATGACCTCCGACGGCGTCCCCTTCGGCGCCGAGGCGCTGATCCAGAACGACATCTGGTCGACATCCGCGAGGCCGAATTCCGTCGATGCTGGGACATCTGGCAATTGCGGCGCCCGCTGCGGCGCGCAATTGAGAATGGCCTTCAACTGGCCTGCCTTCACGTAAGGCTCTGCCTGGCCGACTGAGATGAAGGTGCACTGCGCCTGATTGGCGAGAAGATCGGTCATCGCAGGCGCGCCGCCCTTGTACTGGACCGTGTTCAGCTTGATGCCAGCGCGCAGCGAGAGCAGCTCGCCTAGCAAATGATTGACCGACCCGACGCCGGCGCAGGCATGGACCAGCTTGCCGGGTTCTGTCTTGGCCAGCGCCACGAACTCGTCCCATGTATTGGCCGGCGTTTCCTTGCTGACCAGCAGCACATAGCTCGACTGGGTCGCAAGCGTGATGTGATCGAGATCCGTGATCGGATTAAAGGCGAGATCCGGAAAGGCGTAGGATGCCGCCGCCATTGCCGAGGCGGTGCTGAACAGCACGGTGTAGCCGTCGGGCTTGGCATCGACCACTTTCTGCGTGGCGATATTGCCGTTGGCGCCCGTGCGGTTCTCGACAAGGATTGGCGTGCCAAGCTTTTCGGACAGGAAAGGCGACAGGAGCCGAACATAGGCGTCCAGGCCGCCGCCCGCGGGAAAGCCGAGAATGGCCGTGATTGGACGGGCGGGCCATGTTGTGGCGAATGACAGGCGCGGCATGGCAAGCAGTCCGGCTCCGGCGGCAAGGCCACAAAGCAGGTGACGGCGGGTGATCGTGTTGTCCATGGTATCCTCCCGATACGGTCCCGAAGACGGGTTGCAGTCATACTGGCGATCAGCCATGTCCACGACAAATAGCAATTGTCTTCGACAGACCGAAGCAATTTGTCTTGGATCGCAAGCCATCACGCCGACCGCGCCCGATGCAAGGAAAACATATGACAGACAACGGCTTTTAACTCTGGACGGTTTTGGGAGCCCCGCCTATCAAGACCGTCAAGCCGGGCCTGCGCCCGATCAGTCGACAGAGGGAGGAATGCCATGACCCAGCCGAAGATCCTGTGCCTGAACGGGCCAAACCTGAATATGCTGGGTGTCCGCGAACCGGAACTGTACGGTCGCTCGACGCTCGCCGATGTGGAAGCCGCCGTGCGCGCCAAGGCCGAACCTCTCGGCATGGAGATCGATTTCAGGCAGTCGAATTTTGAAGGCGAACTGGTCACCTGGATCCAGCAGGCCCATGGCGTCATCGATGGTGTCATCATCAATCCAGCCGCCTATACCCACACGTCGATCGCCATTGCCGATGCATTGCGGATCCTGACGGTGCCGATCATCGAACTGCATTTCAACAATTCCTATCGCCATGCTGACCGCGCTTTCCGTCATCTGTCGCATGTCCGGCCGGTTGCGACGGGCGTTATTTTCGGCTTTGGCGCTGCCGGCTACATCGTCGCCGTCGAGGCGATGAACAATCTGCTTAACCCGCCCTTCCCCAAGTGAAGACGTGGGTTCGACAGCCTGCGACACCGCGATTGAAACGCGTAACGTCGCCTTTTGCCTTGGAGGATACATATGGGCACTCCCGTCAGGATCGCATTTATCGGCGCCGGTATCATGGGCCGCCATCACCTTGCTGTAGCCGAGCGCAATCCGGAGATCGAGATTGCCGGCGTCGCCGAATTCAATCCTGAGACCCGCGAGACGCTGGCGGCCAAAGGGATCCCCACCTTTGTCGACCACAAGCACATGCTGGCTGCGGTCAAACCAGACGGCGTGGTGATCTCCACCCCTAACGCCTATCACGCGCCGGCCGCAATCGATTGCGTCGAAGCCGGCGCCGTACCCCTGATCGAAAAGCCGGTCGCCGACACGCTGGATGCCGGCCTGCGGCTGCGCGACGCTCTTAAGGGCACCGACCTGCCCGCCCTCGTCGGCCATCACCGCCGTCACAACCCGATCATCGCGGCCGCCGCTGCCCATGTGCAGGCCGGTGGCCTCGGCCGCGTGCTGGCGCTCAACGGCATGTGGCTGCGTCGCAAGCCCGACGAATACTACAAGGAGGCCTGGAAGACGGATCCGGCGCTCGGCGGCGGCACGCTTCTGATCAATGCCATCCACGACGTCGACAGCCTGCGCGCAATCTGCGGCGAGATCGACACCGTGCAGGCAATGACCTCATCGGTCTCCCGCGGCTTTGCGGTGGAGGACACCGCGGCCGTGCTCCTGCGCTTTGAAAGCGGCGCGCTCGGCACATTCGTCATCTCCGACAATGTCGTCGCACCCTGGTGCTGGGAAATGACCTCGCAGGAGGATTCGCGCTTTGCCTGGCAGCCGGAGGATTGCTACGTCATCTGCGGCACGGAAGGCTCATTGTCGGTCCCGACGCTGGAAACCTGGACCAATTCCCCCAATGGCGGTCGCGACGCGACCTTCATCCGCCGCAAGCTTTATCATGTGGAGGCGGAATCGATGGAACTCCAGATGGCCCATTTCGTTCGGGTAATCCGGCGCGAGGAGCCGCCGCTGGTCGGTGTCAATTCGGCACTTGGCACGCTTGCCGCAACGCTCGCAGTCTCCCTGTCGGCAAAACGCGGAACGGCGATCCGCATCGCAGACCTGCTTGCCTGAGCGCCTCTGACGGGGCTTGCTCCGGCATCGCCGCTTGCTTATCCTCGCGCCCAGAGGAGACGATGCGCCATGAATTTGCGTCAGCTACGCTACTTCGCCCAGACGGTCGAAGCGGGAAACATCACCCGCGCGGCCGAACAGCTCTACGTCGCGCAGCCGGCACTCGGCCTGCAGATCCGTCAGCTCGAGGAAGAGCTTGGCGTGCCGCTTCTGATCCGCCATTCGCGCGGCGTTACCGCGACCGAGGCAGGCAAGCTGCTCTACGATCGCGCCCGCGATGTGCTTCGGCAGGTGGATTCTATCAAGCAGGAGGTCATGGCCCATACCAGCACCGCCGCCGAAAGCATCACGCTGGGTCTGACGCCGGGCCTCGGGAAGTTGTTCGGTGCCGGGCTGATGGTACGGGTCCGCGACGACATGCAGGGCGTCAGCCTGAGTGTTGTCGAGGAAATGTCCTTCGTTTTGATCGATGCGATCGAGCGCGACGAGGTCCATCTCGCCTTGGCCTATGAAGTGACCGAACGTCCGGGGCTGGCACGGGTCCCGCTGTTCGACGAGGAATTGCTTTTCGTAACCGCGGATGGATCAGAAACCGGACCTATCGCCCTGCGCGACGTCCTGAAGCAACCCATGGTTCTGGCCGGAGAGCGTGACCATGTTCATCAATTGGTGACGCAGGCGGCGGAGAAACTGGGCATCGAGCCTATCATCGGCTTTGAAGCCTCTTCGGTTAGCATCATGAAATCGCTTGTCGTCGAGGGCTCGGCCGTGAGCATCATGCCCTATGGCAGCGTCATCGGCGAATTGCAGCGCGGCGAGCTGACTGGGCGCAAGATCGAGGACGGACAGCTGGTGCGCACGCTTTACCTCGTTCATTCCTCGCGGCGGGTTCCACTGATCCACGAGGACGAACTGGTCGAACTGATTAAGCTCCATATCCGCAGCGCGCTGCGCAAGGTCGAGCCAATGGTTAACCCGCGCGAGGGACTGGCGCCGAAACTGGTGGATTAGTAACCCCGGTATCTTTCCCGCCAAGCAATCGCGGTTTCGCACGAAAACCGAGACACTATTGGACCCGCGCCATCCGCGCCGCCTAGATAGTCGCAGAGGAGACCACGGCGATTGTAGGCGGACGACGCGATGCGTCGGCCGCAGGCGGCAGCCGTCTTGCGGAGTATATCCATGTTGAACGACTTCATTCCGGCGGAGGACGAGCGCCGGATCCACCGCCTTTACGCGCTATACTGTCACTACTTCAATCATGGAGAGGCCGAAAAATGGGTGGAGCTTTTTGCACCTAATGGCACCTTCACCCGCTTGAACGCGAGCGCTGCGGTTCCCGGCAAGACGGCAAACCCAGCCGGTTCGACGGTCGGGCACGAAGCCCTGCTCGACTTAGCCAGGGGCCGGCGCGAAATGTTCCGCGGGCTGGTGCGTCACCAGCAGACCGACATCGTCCTGACCCCTGGCACGGATGGCGATTATGTCGACGGCATTTCCTTCATCCTGCTGACCGACTGGCGCGAGGGCGCCGGTCTCTTGCGCGCCGTCGGCGATTGCAGGGCCGCTTTCGTGCGGCTGACCGAGGGCTGGCGCTTCCAGTCGATTGAACTGTCTACTTTGCCGCGTTCCTGAGCGGCGTGTTTTAGGAGGAGAAGACCATGAGATTTGCAGTTATCGGATCGCTCGGCTGGGCCGGGTCGCGGCATGTCAACGCACTTGCAGAGATGGGCCATGATATCGTCGCCCTGATCGACCCAGGCGCCGGCTGCGGCGCACAGGCGGAAAAGGTCGGTGCGAAGGCTTTGAGATCCCTCGACGAGTTGGACTTCGACAGCATCGACGCCGCAACGCTTGCCCTGCCGCCGCACCTGCATCCCAACCTGACGCGCCGTCTGGCGCTGGCGGGGAAGCACGTCATGTGCGAAAAGCCGATGGCGCCGGACACGACGGAGGCTCTGGCCCTGGTCGAGTTTGCCCGGACCGTGCCGGTTACTATCATGCCGGGCTACCTTCTGCGAACCAACCCGCATATCAGGGGCTTTCTCGACGCGTTGCGCGGCATGGGCAATCTGCGGCGGGTGCATTTGTCGACCAACGTTCGCAAGCCTTCAATGGCGGGCTGGCGCAGCGCGCCAGTCATTGGCGGCGCGCTTCTCGTTAACGCCATTCACCAGATCGATCTGGCCACATGGTTCGCCGGCGAAAAGCTGACGCCGCGTTTTGCACAGCTCGACAACGTGCATTTCGAGGCGCCGACCGAGGATCTCTTCTTCACCTCGCTCGTTTCGCCGTCCGGTGTCACCGCAACGGTCCTCAGCAGCTGGTCGCCGAACCCGCCGATCTGCGACGACGGCCTGATGATTACCGACGCTGGCCGGCTCCGCATCGAGGCCGAAACGGATGAGGGGTCGATCGTCCTGACCGCCACAGGATATCGCAAGAACGGCGAGGATGTCACGCTTCCGGGCGTCGCCGGTGTCAACCAGTTCATCAAGGAACTGGAGCATTTCGTCGACGCGATCGAGAACGGTACGCCGCTCTGGGTCACGGTCGAGGACAATTACGACGTGCAAAAACTGATCGAGGATTGCCGCGCCGTGGCCATCCCGCCAGCCGGCCGGGTGGCGCAGCGGGTCGCTTGACCATGCTTGGACCCGCAGCGCCAGCCGCTAAGCAGGCAAAAGGTCAGGCCTATTGCCCTTCGGAAACCGATGTGATCGTCATCGGCGCGGGGGCTGCCGGGCTCGCCGCTGCCGTCGCTGCAAAGGAGATGGGACTGGAGGTCGTCATCCTCGAAAAGGAACCTGTCTTCGGCGGCACGTCCGCGCTCTCCGGCGCTGCCATCTGGATCCCGTTGCATGACAAGGACACGAGCGATGACGATGAAGGCAAGGTACTGACCTATCTCGATGCGCTGGCCGACCCCGACGACCGGCCGCGGCGGGAAGCCTTTACACGCAACGCCGGTACGGCACTCGCGTTCTTTCATAAGTGCGGCGCGCTGCGATACACGCCCCGGGTGATTGCGCCGGATTACCATCCGGAGCTTGTCGGCGCCTCGGACACGGGCCGGGTCCTGGATGTCGATATCTTCGACGGCCGGGCGCTCGGACATCGTTTGCGCCAACTTCGACAACCGCTGGCCAGCCATCTCGTCTTCGGCGGGATGATGGTCAACCGGGCGGACGTGCAGACCCTGCTCGGCTTCGGCCGGACCGTCGGTGCAACCCGGCGCGGTCTTTCGCTGCTCGCTCGCTATCTCGGCGACAGGTTGACCGGCTGGCGGCGGGGCACTCGGCTGGTGGTGGGTAGCGCTCTGGTCGGACAGCTGGCGAATGCCGTTTTCAGGCAGCGAATACCGTTACTCCTTGGCGTCGGTGTCCGTCGGTTGACCCTATGCGATGGGCGGGTGACCGGCGCGCAGATCGACATCGATGGCGTTGCGGGTCATCTCCACGCCCGCAGGGCCGTGATTCTTGCAACCGGCGGATTTTCAGGCAATGCGAAAATGTCGCTTGCACATCGAGACCCGAGCGTTCCCCATCTCAGCATGGCAAGCGCCTCGTCCGATGGTGGCGGCATCGCACTGGCGCAGTCGGTCGGCGGCCGGCTGGCCGAGACCGGCTCCAGCACTTTCTTTCGCGCGCCGGTCTCCATTCATCGTCGGCGACAATCGGAAATTGCCCGCATCGCTCATCTGGTGCTAGACCGCGCAAAGCCCGGGGTCATCGCCGTGGACCGCCACGGGCGTCGTTTTACCAACGAAGCCGATTCCTATCATCGCTTCGGCACGGCCCTCAGCCGCCTGAAATCCTTGGCACCGGGCGAACCCACCGCTTGGCTGATATGCGACGCGCGGGCGCTGAAGCGCTATGGGTTGGGGCTTGCGCGGCCGTTCCCCGCCCATCTGGGCAATGGCAAACTGGTCCGCGACGGTTATCTGATCGAAGCACCCACAATCATCGCACTGGCCGGAAAACTGGGTCTGCCGGCCGAACAGTTGGCGGAGACGATCGCGTCTCATGCAGCGGCGGCACGCAACGGCCGGGATCCCGACTTCGGCAAGGGCGACAGTGGCCACAACCGGGCGCTGGGCGATCCCACCATCGTGCCAAATCCCTGTCTTGCACCGATCGATCTGGCACCGTTTTACGCGGTGGCGGTCTACAGCGGCGATCTCGGCACGGCACGCGGGTTGCGCACGGACGCCAACGCCCGTGTGTTGAACAAAGCCGATGCACCGGTCGCCGGCCTTTACGCCATCGGCAACGACATGCACTCAATCATGGGCGGCGCCTATCCCGGCCCAGGCATCACGCTCGGGCCGGCCCTAGTCTTCGCCTGGATCGCCGCTAACGCCATCGCCGAAGGAGACCCGTCATGAACCCTGCCCATCTATCGCTTGCACAGCTTGGCATGAACGACGAGGGACCGATTGCGCTGATCGAGGCCGCGGCCGACGCGGGCTTCGGCGCCGTCGGGCTGCCGCTGCGCTCCGGCGCGTTGCGAAAGCTGAAGGTAGATATCGTGGGGAATGCGCCGCTTGTCCGCGAGATCGTCGCCGCCTGCCGCGACACGGACGTCACTGTCTTCGATGTCGAAGCCTTGGTTCTCGGTCATCTGCCAGAGCCGGAGGCGCTGAAGCAGACCCTTGAAACCGCGGCCATGCTCGGCGCCTCACGCATTTCCTGTCTCGGTTTCGAACCGGACCATGGGCCGGGCGATATCCCGCCGGAAGGCGACGCCGGAAAACTAGCGGAAATCTGCACGCTGGCCGCACAGTTCGGCCTTCGTGTCGGCGTGGAATTCATGGCTTTCCGTTCCATCGGCAGTCTTGCAGCAGCCGTGGACATCGTCGAGCGATCTGGCGCGCAGAATGCCGGCATCGTTCTCGACGCCTTGCATGTGCAGCGAACCGGGGCGGGATCGTCGGATATTGCGGCGCTCAAACCGGGCATCGTTTCCCACCTTCAGATCTGCGACGCCTCCGCCGTGTCGCCGGCGCAAAAAGATCTTGCGGACGAGGCACGCGGTGCACGGCTGCTGCCCGGCGAAGGCGTCGTTCCGCTGGCGGCAATCATTGCCGCCCTACCGCTCGGCACCGCGATGTCGCTCGAAATTCCGGTGGCCGCCCTTGCCGGCATTCCCGTGCGCGAGCGCGCAAGGATCGGCGCGGCCTCGGTCGCATGGCTGTGAAGGAGACATTATGACAGTACCGGCAAAAGTGGCCCTGATCACCGGGGCGGCGCGCGGTCTTGGTTATGCGGCGGCAGAGCGGCTCTCGCTGGACGGTGTCCGCGTGGCGCTTGCCGACATCAACCGGGAAGGCGCGGAGGAAAGCGCTGCCCGCCTTCGCGCAAGCGGCATCGATGCGAGCGGCTACCGGCTGGACGTGGCCGATCCGCAATCGATCAAGGAGGCGGTCGCCGCAGTCGAGCGCGACTTTGGGCGGATCGACATTTTGGTCAACAGCGCCGGCATCCTGCCGCGCGTCAACGGCCGCAATCCCACCGTCGCCGATATGCCGCTCGATATCTGGAACGCTACCCTTGCCGTCAACCTCACTGGCCCGATGCTCATGGCGCAGGCCTGCCTTCCAGCCATGCGCCGCGCAGGCTGGGGGCGAATCATTACCATCTCCTCGCGCTCCGGCCGCATGCGCACCTTCGGCAACGCCCATTATTCCGCCTCGAAAGCCGGCCTTTTCGGACTGTCGCGCATTCTAGCCGGCGAAGTTGGCCCCGAGGGCATCACGGTCAACTGCATTGCCCCGTCGCGGGTCGATACCGAACTGAACCGCGCCCTGCCCGGCAACGAGGCAACGCTGCAGGCGGCGCTGAACGAGACGCCGATGGGGCGCATCGGCAAGCCTGAGGATATCGCGGCCGCAGTCGCCTATCTTGCCTCCGACGCGGCGGGGTTCGTCACCGGCGCCATCCTCGACGTGACCGGCGGATCGTACATGCCGTGAGCATCGTCATGTCCCTCACCCTGCGCGGCGTGCTCGTCGGCTTTGCCGCGCAGTCAATCTTCTCGATCCATGACGCATGCGCGAAGTGGCTGGCCAGCACCTATTCCGTCTATCAGGTGATTTCGATGCAGGCCGTGGTGTCCGGGTCGCTCGTCGCTCTCGCGCTCGTGATCTCCGCCCAGGCCAGCCGGTCGGCGATCAGCGACCCGCGCGGCCTCGCCTTACGCGGAACACTGGCGGCGGCAGGCGCCCTGGCAAGTTTCTACGCCTATTCGGTGCTGCCGCTGGCTGATGTTTACGCGATCATCTTCTGCGCGCCCCTGATGGTAACGGCGGTCAGCGCGCCCCTGCTTGGCGAAAAAATCCTGGGAAAGGAATGGGGCGCGATCGCGCTGGGTTTTTGAGGGATACTGATTGTCATCGATCCGGTAAGACATGCCCTGTCGCTCGGACATGCCGCGGCACTTCTATGCGCCTTCGTCAGCATCACCGTGACGCTGCTGCTGCGTAGCTCGGCCAATCGGGGATCGCGCTTCATGTTGGTCGGCGCCGTCGCGCTCGGCCATTTTCTCGTCGGACTGCCGGGGTTGGTGCTGACGGCCACGCTGCCGGATCCGGCCGATCTGCCGGTCGTCCTTCTCGGTGGCACGGCGATGGCAGGGGCGCAATTCCTGATGGTCCAATCGCTGAGGATGGCACCCGCAGCACTCGTCGCACCCGCCCAGTATCTCAAGCTCGTCTGGGGATTGCTGTTCGGACTGGTTATCTTCGGCGACAGCCGCGCCTGCACATGCTCTTCGGCGCGGCTGTCGTCATTGCTTCCGTGCTCTATCTGCTCGACCGATCACGCCTGAGGCAGTCTTAGACCGGCGGCACGCGCCGGCCGACCCTCAGCCTACTCGATCCGGATACCGCCGGTGTTGACCACTTCGGTCATCACCACGACGTCCTTCTTCATCCGCGCGACAAGATCGTCCGGCTTGCCCGGAACGGCAAAAAGACCGCTGGCGGCAAACCCGTCCTGGACCTTGGCATTCGTCAGGGCCTTCTGCAGCATCCCATTCAGATCTGCTGCGATCTGCGGATCAAGGTCCTTCGGTCCGTGCAGCCCGAACCAGTTGCTGATGCCATCCAGCCCGCTGACGCCTTCCTCCGCGCCTGTCGGCACGTCCGGAAACAGGGCGGTTCTCTCGGATCCGGCCACGAACAGCGGTCGCAGGGCGCCCAACTTGACTTGTTGCGCCAAGACTGCGGCACCAGCGATGCCGAGCTGCGTCTGGTTGGCGAGAAGCTCGGTAAGACGCATTCCTGCATTGGCATACTGGATCACAGTCATTTCCGTGCCCGTCTTCTGTTGGAAAAGCGCACCTGAGAGATGGATTCCCCCGCCTGTTCCAGTGGCGCCAAAACGGACCTTGCCGGGCTCCGATTTGAGCAAGGCGATGAATTCCGCCGTAGACTTTGCCGACACGTCCTTGTGTACCGCGTAGATGAACGCTCCGTCGCAGATCATCCCGATCGGCGACAGGTCATCGACCAAGTTCGGCGGCTTGGTGGCGCTGGCGATATAAGTCGCGACCGCTGCCGAACTGGAGACGAGCAGCGTGTGCCCGTCGGGTCGCGCATTGCCGACAAGGCCTACAGACATGGTAGTCGCGCCGCCCGGTCGGTTCTCCACGGCGACGGGCTGGCCAAGCATGTCGGAGAGCGGCTGCGCGATCAACCGCGCAACGAGATCGTTGCTGCCGGCAGCGGCCGTTCCGACAAACAGCCGCACGGGATGCCTAGCATAGCTTTTTGCCCGTAGGATCGAAGGCGCACCGAGCGTCGCCGCGAGCAACGCCGCGGCGCCCAGAAATCCCCGTCGTGTCACTGATCGTTTCTGCATGTTACTCCTCCCTGAAGGTTGCTGGCCACGCTGATCAATTCGCAGATCTCGCCCTCCCGGAACTCGCGGCTAACATCAGGTTGATCGCAGGTGTTGTGACAAGTCTAATACCAATTATCTTCAGCTGCTGAACGCTACATGCTTGGCGCCAACATTCATTTCTTCTACGCACATTGTCGGCAAGAAACATGGGTTGTGGCGGGCACTCGACCAGGATGGCTTCGTTCTTGACGTGCTGTTTCAAAGCCGCCGCAATACCAAGGTCGTCAAACGTCAATCCGCCGCAGAGCGAGTTGTGCACGATGGCCACCGTGCGGGCGCGATTGTCGCCAGCATTCGCGCCATGGCTCAGCGATCTCCGGTGCGGATGGAGAGAACCGACGTGGGTAGGGTGCTACAGGATGTCTTGTTCCTAATGCGAAAAGAGTTGCATTCAAGAGGCTTGCAGTTCGTCACGGATATGACGACCGGCCCTGTTCATGTGCTGGGAGATCGTGCGCAGCTATAGCAAGTTCTCCTCAACCTGATCATGAATAGTGCTGAAGCCATGCATCCTGATGAGAGGGCGGTCATCACTGTCAGGTGTGTGAGAAGAACCGGTGGCGACATTGAAGTCAGTGTTTCCGACACAGGACACGGAATATCCCCTGACGAGCTCGACCGATTATTCGAGGCGTTCTACACCACAAAATCGGACGGGATTGGAATGGGGCTTTCGATCTGCCGATCTATCGTGGAAGCGCATGGCGGCCGCATTTGGGCTGGAAGCAACCAGCCCAGGGGCGCGTCAATTATGTTCACGCTGCCCAGCCTCGAGGAGACAGCCGTTGATTGATGACAGGATGAATCGGCGCCCCGCGGTTATCGTCATCGATGACGATCACAGCGTCCAGGAAGCTCTGGAGGGGCTGTTTGAGTCTGTAGGACTTAGCGCCGAGACACACGGCTCTGTGAAGGAGTTTATTGCCGCAGACGATCCCGAAAAAGCGGGATGCATCGTCCTCGATATCCGCCTTCCCGGGCAAAGCGGGTTGGTGTCTCAGGAAGCGTTGTCTCAAAGCGACTTGCCCAGGTCTGTCGTTCTAATAAGCGCTCACGTCGATGTGCCCATGGTCGTGCGGGCAATGAAGGCTGGCGCCATCGACGTATTGAGCAAACCTGTTCGTAAACAAGATTTGCTTGAAGCCGTAAACCGCGCCATTGCAAATGATGCAGCTCGCCGAGAGGAAAGTACCTCGAAGACTTCGGCCCGGACGACGTATAAGTCTCTAACCGAACGTGAACGCCAGATTCTAACCCTAGTCATCGCCGGCAGGCTCAACAAACAAATCGTGGCCGAATTACACTCGCGGAGCCAACCGTGAAACTTCACAGGGGTCACATGATGCGGAACATGAAGGCGACCTCGGTCGCTCACCTCGTCAAAATGACTGACGCACTTTTGTAGGCTCCGCTAAGCGGCAACCTGCGGTACACTTGAGCAGGTTTTATATACTCTGAAGGTTCTGAACAGTCGGGCTGCCTAAAGCGCGGAACTAATTTCCGCTTGAGGTGCTTTGACTTTCTCGCACGCCTGGAAGGGATTTGAATTTGCGACACCGCGAGTTTTCAAGGTCTTGCAAGAACCGTCCCTATCGCCTTGAATATAGTCCTTCAGTCGTTCTATTTTCCAAGATCGACAATCGGCATTCTGAGGCAACCGGCTTAACAGCCGCCTCAGAAAGGCATGATTGCCCCCAGTGATCCCTTGTCTTTAGGAAAAGCGTGCCGGACGAAATCGCGCGAGCAAGGGGTGCTCCGTGCCATTGGCGATTTCACCAGCCAGGAGTTCTCCGGCAATGAGGCCGAGGGTTGCTCCGCTGTGACTAAAAGCAACGTAGTAGCCCTCTATATCCTTCAGCTGGCCGAACACAGGTTCGCCGTCGCCGGGAATCGGCTTCGGCCCGACGCCATAACTCGCGAATTCGAGCTTTGGATTGCCTTCGAGGATTTTCGAGGCCTCATCGAGAAGACCCTGAATCGTCGAATCCCAGACCTCGTAGGTTCCGTCCGCCTTGACGACGACCTCTTCTTCCGACCAAGCGGAATCGAGTGCCAGTGCGCCATCCGGCGTTGGGCGGATCGCGACACGGGGGGTGTTGAGCACGGCCTTTAGCGGAAGGTTCATAGCCTTGGTGCGCACGAGAAGCGCAATTGGGGTCGCGTCTGCGATATGCTGTCCGATTTCGGCAACCATGCCCGGCACGGCGCCTCCGGTTGCCAGAAGAACCGCATCAGCGTCGAAACGCCGACCGCTGGTTGTTTCTACTCCAGTTGCACGACCGTCCTTGATCGTGACCAGGGCGCGGCCGGCATCGGTGACAATCGTTCCTCCACGTTCGGTGAACTCCGCACCCAGAATCTTGATCAGCGAAGGGAGATCGACCCATCCTTCGCCGGGATTGAAGATCGCCCCCTGCGGCGTGACCGTGCTCGCATCGATACCCGGCGTGACTGAAGCGATCTCTCCGGCGGACAAAAACAGCGCGTCGTAAGCGAGGTCCTGCTCATGGGCGAAAACGGCGGCAATCTCGTTGGACGCATCGTCGGCATCCCAGGTGAGGCCGCCATCGAACCGCAGCCAGTCGGCATCCGGATATTTCACAGAAAGCGTCCGGTAGCGATCGATGCCGACCATGCGCAGTTGCTGATATTCCGGCGAGCGCTTGCGGGAACTGTTGATCCAGGCGAGCGAACGTCCCGACGCGCCGCCAGCCAGCGGACCGTCGTTGACAAGCGTTGTGGCGATGCCGCGCCGCGCAAGATGGACGGCGGTGGAAACCCCGAAGATGCCGCCGCCGACGACGACGACCGTTGAGATGGAGGAAAATGATGCCATGATAGTATCTCTCACTGGATGGACATTGAATTATGTCGCACGGAGCTGACTGATCACAGCAGCACGAGCGCGACGAACAGAAGAAAGCCCCGGCTACAGCACTTCGGCGAGGAAGTGTTTCAAACGGTCGCTTTGCGGATTGTCGAAGATGGCAGCCGGCGTGCCGGCCTCGATGACCCGGCCTTCATCCATGAACACCACCTGATCGGCGACCTTGCGGGCAAAGCCCATCTCATGCGTAACGATCACCATGGTCATGCCGCGCCGGCCGAGATCGGCCATAAGATTGAGGACACCCTTCACCAGTTCCGGATCGAGCGCGCTCGTCACTTCGTCGAACAGGATGACTTCCGGATCCATGGCAAGCGCGCGGGCGATCGCCACGCGCTGCTGCTGGCCGCCGGAAAGCCCGCCCGGACGATGATGAGCGCGGGCGGCAAGCCCGACATCCGCGAGCCGCGCTTCTGCAATCCGCTCAGCCTCCTGCTTCGGCATGCCCTTGATCTTGGTCAGCGACAGCATGACGTTTTCGAGCGCCGTATGATCCGGAAACAGGTTGAAATGCTGGAACACCATGCCGACCCTGCGGCGCAGTTTTTCCGGCTTCATGGCCAGGATGCTGTCGCCGTCGAGCAGTACGTCTCCACCCTTGGGTTCTACCAACCTGTTGAGGCAGCGCAGCAACGTCGATTTGCCGGATCCGGAGGGACCGATGACACAGGTGACCGTACCCGGCTTTACCGCCAAGTCGACGCCCTTCAGGACCTGAAGTTCGCCATAGGCCATGTCGAGCTTGCCGATTGCCAGGCTGCCGCCCTTGAAGTGCACCTGTGCCGGCGCTTCGGCCACCGAAGGTGTACCGACAGCGAGTTCGCTCACCTCGGCGAGGCCGCTGGTCAGCGTGCTTGCCTTGTGTTTGCCCAGCCTCAATGTGTTGTCGATGTAATTGACCACATGGGTCAAAGGCACGGTAATGACGAGATAGAACACGCCAGCGAGAAGAAGCGGCGAAAGATTGCCGGTCACGACGGCCTGATCCTGGCCGACGCGGAAAATTTCGCGTTCGGAGGCCAGAAGCCCGAGGAAATACACAAGGCTCGAATCCTTGACATTGCCGATGAATTGGTTGACCAGCGCCGGCAGCACGCGCCGTATGCCTTGCGGGATGATGATCAGACGCATGCCCTGCCCGTAGCTCATGCTCAGCGCCCGGCAGGCTTCCATCTGACCGCGTTCCACGCTCTGGATGCCGGAACGGAAGATCTCGCCAATATAGGCTCCGGCAATCAGGCTGAGGGCCAGGATACCAAGCGGATAGGGTGATGACCCAAAAAGCTCGCGGCCGATGCGGGCAAAGCCTTGCCCGATCAAAAGAATTGTGACGATGGCCGGCAGGCCGCGAAAGATGTCGGTATAGATCCGTGCCGGAATACGCAGCCAGCGCGATGGCGAAATGCTCATGACGGCCAGCACCATGCCGAGAACCACGCCCAGAACCGTGGAAGCCGCTGCCAGAATCAGCGTGTTCTTTAGGCCGATAGTGATCATGCTCGGCAAGACATCCGCCATTGCCTGCCAGTCGAGAAAGCTTCGGCGCAGGTTTTCAAGCCAGTTCATGCTGTCCCCTTTTCGATTTGCGCTGGCTGCCGTTCGTTCTGAGGCATTTCAGCGTGTCGTTCGGCCACCGGCAAAGATCGCCGGTGGCCGTTGCGGTCACTTCTTGGGGAGATATTCATCCGGCATCGGCGAACCTGGGAACCACTTTTCGTAAAGCGTCTTCCAAGTACCGTCCTGCATGGCGGCATGTAGCGCGGTGTTCAGCGCTTCACGCAGCTTATCGTTGCCTTTGCGCAAGACGAAGCCCGCAGGAGCATCGAAGGACGGAATGTTCGCGGCGATTTTCAGATCCGGGTAACGGACACCATACTCCTTTGCGGCCTCATAATCGAGGAAATGCGCATCGACGGTGCCGTTGTTCAGGCCCGAGACAGCCGAGTTGTTGTCAGGAAACCTGACGAGATCCGTGCCGGTGAAGTTCTTCGTTGCATAGATTTCCTGCAGCGTACCTTGCACGACGCCGAGACGCTTTCCTTTGAGGCCGGCCGCATCGGTGATCGCCTTATCGGCCGTCAGCACCGAAAGATAACCGGCAAGGTACCCATCGGAGAAATCGACCGTCTTCTTGCGCGCCTCCGTCGTGCCGATGGCGGCGACGGCAACGTCGAAACGTTCGTTGGCGACGGATGGCATCAGCGCTGAAAACTCCTGGCCTGTGAAGATCACCTGTTCCGGCGTGAAGCCGAGGCGACCTGCGACGTTCAGGAAGAACTCGATGTCGAAACCTGTGAACGTCCCATCGGCCTGCGTGAACGTATAGGGCTTAGCATCACCCATCGTACCGACGCTGATGACCTTGGCGTCGATCAAGCCATAGGGGTTGTCATCGGCGGCAATGGCCTGGGGACTGAAGCCTGCGCATGCGACCAAAAGAGCCATTGCACCGTTCCGGACCGGCGACATCAACGACTTGAGAATTCCTATCTTGCTCATGTCTTCTCTCCACTCTGAAGGACTGTTCTTTTTCGGCATTCAAGAGAAAGCGGCGAATTTCCACCGCCCTGTAGAGGCCCCAGCGGCGGCATTCACAGGATTGACGAAGGTCGTAGCCGTTTCTTTCCAAGCTCATTTCTTTAAAAGAGACCGGTCTCATATTGATTGAGACCGGTCTCAGTGATAATTGTTAGCGTGACATTGACCTTGCGTCAACAACTCTTGTAGTCCTTGCCGAGATGAAAAAAACAACCACCAAATCCCGTTCCGTCACCGTCAGCGATGTAGCCAAAGAGGCAAATGTCTCAAAGGCGACGGCAGCACGCGTCCTCGGCGGCTACGGCACCGTCAGCGACAAGGTGCATGAAGACGTCCTGGCGGCGGCCAAAGCCCTGGACTACCGGCCAAATGAGCTCGCCCGCAGCATGACGACCGGCAAGTCCGGCATCATCGGCGTCGTGGTCGGCGATATCGAAAATCCCTTCTTCAGCCTTGCCGTGCGCGGCATCAGCGACGCGGCACGGGCCGCAGGGTTCAACGTCATCCTTGCCAATTCCAGCGAACAGATCGAAGTGGAGAAAGCGGCGGTCCGACTGCTGATCGGCAAGCGCGTCGACGGGCTCATTGTTACACCATCTGAATCGCGCGATGTGTCGCACCTACGCGACATCCATCGCTCGGGCAGGCCGCTCGCCCTGCTCGACCGCGCCCTGCCCGATCTGGATGTCGATACGGTCACCGTCGATGACCGCGACGTCGCCATGCGTGCGACCCGGTTATTCGTCGATGCTGGTCATCGCGATATCGCCTATGTCACCGCCGTCGATGCGGAGGGACATGAATTTCGCGATCCGACGCAGATCTACACCTCATCGGTGCGCGAGCGTATCGAGGGCTTTCTCGCAGTCTGCCACGATGCCGGCATCAACGATCCCAAACGCCATATCCGGCTCGGCGCGACCAGCCCCGAGGAGACGCGCCGGATCGCGACGAGGCTGCTCTCGACGCCCGACCGGCCGACTGCCATCCTCGCCTCCGACAGCCTGATCGGGCTGGAGATCGTCAAAGTCATCCAGGCGGTTGGCCTGAGCATGCCTGAAGATATTTCGCTGATCACCTTCCACGATGCCGATTGGACGAGCGTCACCAGTCCACCGATCACCGTCGTCGATCAGCCGGTCTATGCGCTTGGCAAAAGTGTCGCGGAACTGCTGATCCGCCGCCTGAAAGGCGAAACGCGACCACCCGAACGGCTGGTACTCCCGACATCGATCATCGAACGCGGCTCCGTTGGGCCACCTTTCAACAACGTCGCCGGGAGCAGCCAAACGGAGCCGTCCTCGGACTAAAAAACGCAGGCCACTGGATCAGCACTTGGGAGACATCCGGCAGACAGGTCGCCTGCCGGATTCTGCGATCAGTAGTCGTTGATCTTCTTCATATAGCGGCGGGCTTCCAGCATGGTCTGGTTTCGGTGCGCCGCCAGCTTGTAGGCGAACTTCCAGAGGGCGTCGAAGAAAATAAGGGGTACGAGATAACCCTGGAATTGTTTGTCGATACCGGCGAGATCCAAATCTTTGGCGTCTAGCACCAGGATGTTGTCCTTATCACCGAAGCGATAGAGGAAATCGCGCGCCCGCTCTTCCAAACGGCGGGTCTCGTCGAGGCCGATCATCGTGATGAAGCAGGCATTCTTGTCGACGACTTCGAACGGTCCGTGGAAGAATTCGTTGGCATGGATCGCCTGCGAATTGATCCACTGCATTTCCATCAAGACGCAGATTGCGAAGGAATAGGCGGCCCCATAGTTCGCGCCGCTCGCTGTCGTGTAGATCACATCGCGATCCTTGAAACGATCTGCGAAGGTCGTGAACAGATCTGCATACTGTACATGCGCTTTTTCGATGGCAGGCTGCAAGTTGCCGAGGCTCTTTAGCAGGGACGGCAGATGGTCGGCTCCATCGGAAATCTTTACCAGGCCGGCAAGCAACATGTAGAGCACGCCGTAATTGCTGTTGGCGGCATCGATGGCAACGCCTGTCGTGTAGGACGCCTGGTATTGCAGCACGAAATCCGCCGCATCGGCGAGTGGCGACGCGGGATCGAGCGTCATGGCGATCACGGTTGCGCCCTTTGCCTTGGCGTGTTTGGCGGCGCGCGCAGTCTCGCCCGTTGTTCCCGTCTGCGAGCACAGGATGACGATGGCATGGTCATCCAGTTTCATCGGGTCACGGCAGACGAATTCATCGCCGTTGTAGACATCCGATGTAATGGTTCTGGAATGGCGATCTAGAAAATATTTGCCGGGATGCATGATCGAGAGCGAACCACCGCAAGCGACGAGAAAGACTTGGGAAACAGGTCTTTTTGCCAGCGCTTCGAGCGCCTTGGCGATATCTGGATTAATGGCAGTCTTCATTGTTTCCTCGTGTGTCTTTGCGCCGTCAAGGCGCTGTGAATGAAATCCCGCTGCCAAGCAACTTCCATACCCAGGCACGATTTGGAGCGCAGCCGGAGGCCGTTTTTCAGCCCCGGCATTCCTACCAATCGTCCCGATCATCGTCTGCGTTGACAGCTTTTCTCCAATGTGCGAACGTTCTCACAACTTGTCAATCGGAAAGACTACAGATGATCAAAATAGCTGCGATGGGAGACAATGTCGTTGATTGCTACATTTCAAATGGCACGATGTTCCCCGGTGGAAACTGCCTCAACGTTTCCGTGTTCATCCGCCGCTTTGGCGGACATTCAGCCTATATCGGAGCCATTGGTCCGGACACAGCCGGCAAGGTGATAGAGACAGCGCTCCTCAATGAGGGCGTGGACCTGACGCGGCTGCGTATCCTTGACGGACCAACCGCCTATTGCATCATCGGCCACCGCGATGCCGACCGCGTCTTCGTGCGCGCCGATCTCGGCGTGTCGATGTTTTCACCGGTCGATGACGATATCGCCTTCCTCAAGGATTTCGCGGCCGTGCATATCGGGCAATCAAGCGGGCTGGACACCTATGTTGCGTCGGCGGCGGAACATACATTGTTGTCCTATGACTTCTCGACTCGCCGCGATCCGGATCATCGCCGTGCGATTGCCCCCCTTTGCTTCCTGGCATCGGTCTCCGGCGGCGATCTTGCGCGTGACGAGGCACTGGCCGTGGCAGCCGAACTGCGTGAAGGTGGGGCCGGATGGGTTCTGGTGACACGCGGTAGCAAAGGCGCGATGCTTCTCGGAGCAGAAGGCCTGTTCGAGGTTCCAGCATCCCCCGCTGAACTGGTCGATACGCTTGGTGCCGGCGACACCTTCATCGCGCGCACTCTCTACGGGCTGGTCGCCGGCGAGACGCCTCCGGTTCTGCTGTCGCAAGCCGCAGCCGCAGCCGCCGAGACCTGCCGCTACTTCGGAGCCGTCGGCTATGGCGCGCCGATCGTGCTGTCGGGCGATGTGCCGGAGCTTCAGGCCCTTTTGGCCTGAGGTTCCGTGACCGAGCCGCGCAGTGCCAGCGTGTGCTTCAGAACTTGATGCTGTTCTTCGCCGCCTTCCCCACTGATGCGCGCAAGAATAAGCCGGGCGGCGGCCTCCCCCATTTCCGTCAGGGGCTGGGCGATCGCCGTAATGCCCGGCTTCAGGAAGCTCATCCAGTCGAGGTCATCGAAACAGATCAATGACAGGTCAGTTGGAATCTGCAGGTCGAGCGTGGTGATCGCATCCATCGCCACAGCCGACATCAGTCCGTCTGCGGTAAACAGCGCTGTTGGCCTGTCGGCGCGGGATAGGAGTTCCATCGTTGCCGTTCTCGCCGCTTTCACGGAATAGGTGCCCACCCGGCCGATCA
This sequence comes from Rhizobium sp. Root483D2, assembly GCF_001426685.1. GTDB lineage: Bacteria > Pseudomonadota > Alphaproteobacteria > Rhizobiales > Rhizobiaceae > Pararhizobium > Pararhizobium qamdonense. The sequence goes on from NZ_LMFB01000036.1 coordinate 65,799, forward strand.
GGCTGCGGTCAATGGAAAGCCCGCCCGCCCGGTGCGCCTCAATATACCCGAATAGACGCTGCCAGCTGGGAAAAAGGCTGGCAGGATCGATCGATCCTTCGATAACGCGATCGATGAAGCTTTCCGTGTCGCCGAATTCCCAGCGCTCCAGCTCGGCCACCATGCCGATCCGCCGATGGCCTGCTGCCAGCAATTGCGCAATGCTCTCGCTTGCCGCGCCGCGGTTATCGAGCGTCACGGAATCGGCGGAAAGCCCGTTGACGCGCCGGTCGATCTGGACGATTGGGCAGCCCGAGGCTGCGGCCGCATGGAGATGCTGCGAGCCGGACGTGTCGCAGGGCGCAACGATCAGACCGTCGATCTGTTTCTCAAGCAGCAGCTGCACGGCCTCGATCTCGCGGTCGAGCAGCTCGTCGCTGTTCGTAAGGAGCACGCCGAAGCCTTGCGCGCGGGCAACGTCAGCGATGCCGCGCAAGATGCTCGCGTAGAACGGGCTCTGTATATCGCCCGCAACGACGCCGATCGTCTTGGTCTTGCCCGTAATAAGGCTTCGGGCGAGAAGGTTGGGACGGTAGCCTAATGCCTCGGCGCTGCGTCTCACCTTTTCCTTGTTTTCCTCGCTTGTATACCCGTACCCCCCCAGAACGCGGCCCGCCGTTGCGGTGCTCACCCCGGCCTGCTTGGCAACTTCGGTGATCGTGACTTTGTCAGCACGCTTGTCTGCCATTACGCTTCCCCGGAACTCGACTGCTTGAACACTTTAGGCCCTGAAAATCGGCCGGGCCCCGGCGAGAGCGAAGACGACGGACGCGATCGCTCCGTGCCGGATACAACGCCAAGCCCATATTTGACAGGCCTTTCCGTTCGTTTTTGCAGCTGAATTGCCATTCGCGAACTTTCTCACTTGACGGAAGCGAAAAACGGATGCTTCTATTGTGAGAACGTTCGCACAATTAGAACACCGGTTCAATCTCCAACTTTGAGGTGGCCTGTTTCCTGGTGCGGACCGGAGGAACACATAAAGACAAGAAAGGGGAATGACATGACAATCAAAGCACCTGTCGGCAAGCTTATTGCCGCAACGGTTCTGGTCATCGCCATGGCGGCATCTGCCAATGCCGCAGGCGTCGATCAGACACTGCATGACGCAGTTCCGTCAGAATACCAGAAAAACGGCGTTAACGTGGCCGCGTTCAACGACTGGCCGCCGGATGAATTCGTCGAAAACGGCGAATTGAAGGGATGGAGCATCGATATGGCCAAAGCCATGTCGGAAAAGCTCGGCATAGACTTCAAGTTCACGCCGACCAGCTTTGATGCGATTATTCCAGGACTGGCCAGCAAGCGTTTCGATGCCGGCTTCTCCTCCTTCGGCGTTACCGAGGAACGGCTCGAGGTTCTGGATTTCGTACCGCAGCGCAAGGAAGGAACAGCCTACGCGTTCCTTAAGGAAAAGAGCTTCGACATCCAGTCGGAGAAGGATCTCTGCGGCCATTCCATCGCGGTGCTCACCGGTGCCTGGGACTTCCAGTACCTGACAAAGGTCAGCGACGAGACCTGCGTCAAGGCCGGGGCAACAGGAATCGACCTGCAGCAGTTCACGACGCAAAACGCGGCGGAACTTGCCGTTTCGTCCGGTCGTGTCGAAATGGTCGCTGCCGGTTCGGCAAAATTACAGTATCTTGCCCAACAGACGGGCCGCTTTGGTGTATCGAAGTTGACCAGCAACGCCGTATTCAACGGCATCGGCGTGCGCCGTGACGATCCGCTTGGGCCAGTTCTCAGGGACGCGCTTCAAGCAATGATCGATGACGGCACCTACGGGGCTTTGATGGCGAAATGGGGTGTCGATGGTTCCGGCATGCTCGACAAAGCATTGCTCGTCAACAAAGCAAACCCTGTCGCGAAATAAGGGCGATGATCTGTCCGCTTCAACATCGCGGAGCCGCGCGCTGCGGCTCCGATCGTTTTCTGCCAGAGGTGCTAATGGTTCACGATCTCAAAAATCCGGCATCGGGACGTCCCGATATCCACCTGACGAAACCGGTGCCACTGCGTCATCCGTCTTGGTGGATCGGCGGGGCCGCCCTCTTGATCTTCGTGTTCATGTTCATTCGCCTCTTGGTTACCAATGAAAACCTGCATTGGGATGTCGTTGCAGGCTATATGTTCAGTCCGGAAATCCTGGCAGGGCTCGGCCGCACCTTGCTGCTAACCTTTGTTGCCATGATCATTGGGCTTGCCATCGGCGTCGTGCTTGCCATCATGCGACTGTCGCGCAATCCCGTGTTCCAGACAGCGAGCTGGGCATGGATATGGTTCTTCCGCGGAGTTCCGCCCCTCGTCCAACTGATCTTCTGGTACAATCTGGCTCTGCTGATCCCGACCGTGTCGATCGGCATTCCGTTCGGACCAGAGCTCTGGTCCGCCAGTATGAATTCTCTGATCACGCCCTTCAGCGCAGCCGTGCTCGGGCTGGCGCTGACCGAAAGCGCCTATGCGGCCGAAATGATCCGGGCCGGCATTCAGGCCGTCAACGTTGGACAAACGGAAGCAGCCGCAACTCTCGGCATGACCCGCTCCCAGACACTGCGCCGCATCGTGCTGCCGCAGGCGCTGAAGATCGTCATCCCGCCGATCGGTAACGACACCATCTCGATGCTGAAGTTCACCTCGCTGGTGAGCGTGCTAGCTCTTCCGGACCTGCTTTACTCCGCGCAGATGATCTATTCGCGCACCTACCAGACCATCCCGCTGCTGATCGTTGCAACGATCTGGTATCTGGTGCTTTCGACGATCTTGACCCTTATTGAGCATTACATCGAACACCGCTTGAATGACGGCAAGCCGCTTGAGCTCAGCCTGGTCCTATCGTCGCTGTTCCGCAGCAAGTTCTGGGCGCCGCGCCGCACGGAGGTTTCCATATGAATGCCGCCATGCCGCTGCTCAATGTCGAGCGCCTCTCCAAAAGTTTCGGAACGCATCGGGTGCTCAACAGCATCGACATGAGCGTCAGGCTCGGTGATGTCACCTGTATCGTTGGGCCGTCTGGCTCCGGCAAGAGCACCCTGCTGCGCTGCCTGAACTATCTCGAAGTACCGGATTCCGGCGTCGTTTTCCTCGATGGCGACCCGGTCGGCATGCGCTGGCATGGCAACACCCTGCGCCAGATGTCGTTCAACGAATTGGCAGCCCAGCGGCAGCGCATGGGCATGGTATTCCAGAGCTTCAATCTCTTTCCGCACAAAACCGCGCTTGAGAACGTCTTCGAGGCACCCATCATCGTTCAGCGCCGCAGAAAAGCTGAAGCCGTTGGGGAGGCTATGGCGCTGCTCGACAAGGTGGGCCTTCGCGAGCGCGCCCATTACTATCCGAAACAGCTTTCCGGCGGGCAGCAGCAGCGCGTGGCCATCGCCCGCTCGCTGGCGATGCGGCCGGCGGTGATGCTCTTCGACGAGCCGACATCGGCGCTCGATCCGGAACTGGTAGGCGAGGTCCTGGCCGTGATGCGCCAGCTCGCAGAGGAAGGCATGACGATGGTCGTCGTCACGCATGAAATGAGCTTTGCCCGTGACGTTGCCGACCACCTGATCTTTATGGATGGTGGCGTCATCGTCGAGTCAGGTCCGCCGAGAGAAGTGCTGTCCAATCCGCAACACGCCCGTACCAAGTCTTTCCTCGCTCGCGTGCTGTGAGCCAGATATCCGAATCCGAAAGCGACCCATGCAGCATCTGAATGCCGATACCGTCCATGCCTTGCTCGACTATCCCGGCCTGGTCGAGGCCCTGCGTCTGGCCCACCGCGATGGCACAATGCCCCAGTCGCGTGTGCAAGTGCTGAGCGACAGCGGCAATGAGACGAACAAGTTCGTCTCTCTGGTCGCTTGGGCGTCCGGGGACGTGATTGCCGTCAAGCTCGTCGGGGTGTTCCCGGACAATCCTTCATTACCGGTTCCCGAGCCGTCCGTGCAGGGTCTGGTCACGCTGATCAGCGGCAAAACGGGCGCGCCGCTGATGACTTGCGACGGTGCTGCCCTCACCTTCCGCAAGACGGCGGCCGACTCGGCACTGGCCGTCGATCTCCTGTCCCGTAAGGACGCCGAAGTGCTGGTCGTTATCGGCGCCGGCGGTCTCGCGCCGCATGTGATCGAGGCACATACTTCCGTGCGTCCATCAATCAGCCGGGTGATGATCTGGAACCGCAATCCGCAGAAAGCGACCGAACTTGCGGCAAGACTGAAACATCTGCCGACCAACATCTCAGCGGTCGGCAATCTGAACGACGCCCTCGCGCAAGCTGACATCGTGTCCTGCGTGACCATGGCGACGGCCCCCCTAGTGAAGGGGGCGTTGCTAAAGTCAGGCTGCCACGTAGATCTTATCGGCGCTTACATGCCCCAAATGCGGGAAGCGGATGATGATGTCGCTCGGCGCGCCGGCCGTATATTCGTTGATACTCGCAGTGGCTGCGAAGGATCAGGTGACGTGGCAGAACCACTTGCCCGTGGTCTGATAACCCGCGAGCAGATCGCCGCCGACATGTTCGACCTTTGTCAAGGAAAACACTCTGGTCGCGCCAGTGACGGAGAAATAACGATGTTCAAGAACGTCGGCGGTGGACATCTTGATCTCTTCACCGCCCGCCATTTGTTTGCTCGGTCGGGCAACGGTGCAAAACTCTCACATTACAGTATAGGAGACTGGCAGCCAAATTAATGGGTACATATCCAACGCCTTGAACCAATTCGAACTTAAGGCACACAAACCCCACAGCTCCATCCGTGGCGCTACATTGGAATACTTGCCCAATCTTCATGCCCATGGCGAATTCGCACTACGAAAATATTCTCATCGTCCTCAACCCGATAGACGATGAGGTGTGCCTTGAAGGGATGAATTCTGACGGCCGGTTCGATCTCATTCCGTTCGCGTGCGATGCCTGGATTAGCAGCTATCAGATCAAATAGTGCGAAAAGCTCATCGTGATAGCGTCTTGCCTGATCTACTCCGAACATACGGGCGCCCTGCTCGGCGATCGCGACGATGTCTTCTTCCGCCTCGACAGAAAGCTTAAAACTCATGATTCGCTGGCACGAACCATCGCCTCAGCAAAGAGTTCATCCTTTGATCGAATGCCAACACCACTTTGGAGCCCTGCCTCGACGAAACTTTGCATGGCGGCAATCTTGTCGTTTCGTGTCTGGTCGCGTCGGATCAGGTCGCGGACGTAATCGCTAGCGTTTGAATATCGCCCAGTCCTGGCCTGCGCCTCCACCCAATCCTTCATCGGGTCTGGAAGAGATACGTTCATGGTCGCCATCGGAAACTCCTTTTGAAGGAAGTATATTCGATTTTGGCAAAGTTTGTCAAACATATACATCCTCATGAGGCCAGAACCGTCCCCATTTTCCCTGCCAGTGGAATAATGACAATTTATGGAACCGAACAATATTCATTGCGCTTGAGGACGCGGCGACGGATCGCAAAAGCGTCATCGCGCCGAGATCGCCCGGCCGTCCGGTGACTACCCACATTGAGCTCGAAGAAGCCTGTGGCGACCTATTGCGCCGCACCCGAAAAGTTGCGCCGCAGCAACTGGCGACCGCGTACCTGACCGTGTTCATCCATACCAACCGCCTCGAGGACCAGCGTCAGTGTTATGGCAGCGAGACCATCACTCTCCCCGTGGCGACATCCGACACGGGAACGCTGAATGATCGTTGTTTTCCTTTGCCGCCAAACTCACTGACGGGTAACGCTGGCGCTGTTCGACACGGTTGAAGAGAAAGACAAACACATTGAGCGGCTGGATACCCTAGGGTCAATTTCCCCGTGAAGCCGACAAAATATCGGCCGTTGTTTCGACCGTCAGTGCTTCCGCCCGATGTCGACTGAGCCGGTCGCGCAGCGCGGATTCAATGAAGTTCGTGAGATTGCGATTTTCCCTCAGAGCGCAAGCACGAACCGCAGCGAGCAACTCCGCATCGATGCGCATGCCAATGGTGGTTTTCAAGTTTCATCTCCGAAAAATCAGGATCGAGCGCACCCGATCTAAGAGGTTGGTGAGCAACTACCCTGCTCCAAATCATGTTTATCATCCGCGACACCGCGGATTGCAATCAATGCGTTTCGCTCGGGCCTTTTGAATCGGAATTTAGAAACACCTGCACGTCCAACGTGTTTCGGTACCACCGGACCCCACCTTCGCTTTATGAAGTACCAAGTCCAAAGGCTGGCTTCGTCCTTGCCGAGATATCAGCGGTCGCCGTTGGTGCTCGAATCCCCAGTGGATGATACCGGCGATTGTTCGCATGGACTTGTCTCCAAGCACAAAGATCGAACAGCTTTACGTCTACAACTGCTGGTTACTGCCGCATTCTCTTTTCGGCCCAAAGCTACCGTTAACGGCTTATTCGGAGGTACCTGAAACGGGAAGAGAATGCGAGCCTGCATTGCGCCGGCGGTATCGCCAGGCTGATCAAAGCCAATCGAGCCGGACTTCCCGACAGGCGTCAAACGCCACGCCAACACACACCTATGCGCCCGGTCGCCGGGGCATTTTGCCCAAGACGGTGTCAAGCGGATCGCAGAGCTGTATCGGATCGAAGCCGAGTTGCGCGGCAGTGAATCATAGGCTCGACTCGCCGGGCGGCGGCAACGATCAGCGCCGCTCGTTGCCGCCATTCAGAGCTGGCTTTCCCATCACCGTGTTCACGTCGCGACAAAGCCACAATCTGCAAAGCCTTGTCATACATCACCAAGTTCTAGGGCGATCTCCAACTCTTCCTGGCCGACGGTCACATCGAGATCGACAACAACAGCGTCGAGCGAACCATCCAGCGGATTGCACTGAACCTGAAGAATGCACTGTTTGCGGGCCACGATGCCGGAGCAGAGAACTGGGCGACCATCGCATCGCTCATCGAGACCTATAAGCTCAATGCCGTCGATCCGCTTGCCTACTTGACCAGCACACTCGCCGCCATTGTAATTGGACAAAAGCACCACCAGGCGCGGAATTTGCACCCTTCAAGGGTGACCGGTGCTGGACGCAGATCAAGGATGATATAAATTCGGCTAGCCGTACAGTCGCGGCGGGTTGGTAGCAAAAATGGCACGCCTATGAACTTTTCGATTGTCGCGACTGTAATATCTATGGTCCTCGGGCTGTCCGTTACCCGCCTCTTGACCGGATTTGTGACGATTTTTCGCATCCGCAGAACGTCGCGCATTGATTGGGTGCCACTCGCCTGGAGCGGTGTCTTGTTCATCATGCAGTTGCAATATTGGTGGGCAATCAATCAATTATCGACGCTTCGGCAGACGTTTCAGTTCAGCGAATTTATCTTCTTGGTTTTCATGACCCTCATGCTGTTTCTAACTGCAGCACTTCTTTTGCCCAGTCGCGGTGAGGATGAAGCACAGGGATTGCGTGTTTATTTCGAGCAGGACGGGCGTTTCGCGCTGATCTCGCTGACGTCTTTTCTTCTATTCGGATTTGTTGTGAACCTCTTCGGCTTTCAAAGCCAGCTTGAATCGGCCTGGGTTGTTACAGACATCCCGATGATCATTCTTCCCGCTCTCGCGTTCTTTCTACGTGAGCGAAAATACTACGCTGCCATCACCGCAATCTATCTCCCCTTGTCAGCTTTGGACGTCTGGATATCGATGGCTTCATAACCCTAGAGACACCAGGAAGGTTGGCTGTGCAGGTATCAACATGCATGCTGTCATCCTGCCAACTCACTCTCCAATCCGTGACGGTCAAGGTTTCGAGCAAACAGCTCCATTTAGGAGTATATTTTTCTTTTAATAATGACAGCATTTCTCAAATGCCTCCACAAAACCCAACCGTGCGCATCTGCAATTGCATAAAACGCCTCGACGGTATCCAGCCGAACCTTGAGCTTCAGCTCACCGTGCCGGCTCCGCCGTCGGCGATCTCATAAAGAGCTCCATAAGCCAGCCGCCGCCGGCACACGATCATCCATCTCGTCAACGCCAAAGGGGAGCACAATAGCTTCTTTGCCGCGCTGCCCTCAAGGTGCGCGATACGGTCATTGAGTTCCTCGATGACCCAAAGATCGGTGGCGCACGACATCCTTCACGGACCTTCCCGGCATGCGTTATATGGACCTCATGGAACCTTGCAGATCTCGCCATGGCTTCAGTGGATGCAAGATTTTGGTGCGTCTCAGAGTGCAAAGCTCACATGGATGTGGTGTCGCCAGAAGCATTTGACGCATACGGGAACAATGCAACGCCTTCACAGTTCCTCTGCCGAACACAGGCGGTGACCATGGCTGACGACGACAAGACTACCATTCAGCTCGTCGAAGAGACTTCCAGCGTCGACAAAGAGCGTTTGGTCACTGGCCGCGTCCGGGTATCTACCTCCAGCAATTCAGTTGATGAACTAGCGCATGCGACGCTCACAGGCGTGAGGGTTGAAGTCACACGTGAGGCAATCGGTCGTGAAATCGATGCCATGCCCGTCGCCCGAGTCGAGGGCGAAATCACAATCATCCCAGTGGTCGAGGAGATCGTCGTTGTGGAAAAGCGGCTGGTCCTCGTCGAGGAAATCCGAATTCGAAAGATCGCCACCTCGCAGGAGGTGTCTATCCCGGTGACCCTGCGCAAACAGACAGCCACAATTGAACGACATGACGAATAGCAACAGAGAGGAAACGCTATGAGCTACACCGAACAGACAGCAGCGCCGCATGGTGGATCGAACACCATCACCGCGTTGTACGACGACCGATCCGAAGCGGACAGCGCCATCGAGCGCCTTGCCGGGGCGGGTATTCCGAGATCGTCCATACAGATCATTGCCGACACCACTGGCACCACAACGCCAATCGAAGAAGAAAAGGGTTTCTGGGCCTATCTCGGAGAGCTATTCCTCGCGGACGACGACCGCACGACCTACGCTGAAGGCATCCGGCGCGGCGGCTACCTTGTCACCGTGACGGGTTATCCGCTGGACCTGCACGACGCAGCACTCGACATCCTGGATGACGAAGGCAGCATCAATCTCGATGAACGCGCCAAAGCTTGGGAGTCGGAGGGATGGTCGCGCGAAAATTCGAACGGTGCTCTCGCGGAGTCCTCCTATGATCGCGGGAGCGGATCGGCCAGCGCCTCTACGCTTGATGCAGATGACGAGGAAGTCATCCCGGTGGTCGAGGAAGAACTGCGGATCGGTAAGCGTGACGTATCCAACGGTCGCGTGAAAGTTCGCTCCTACTTAACCGAGACGCCCGTGAGCGAAAACGTATCACTTCGCAACGAGAACGTTGAAGTGACCCGTCGCACCGTGGACCGACCGCTCACTGGCACCGAAGACGCCTTCGTTGACCGTACAATCGAAGCCGAGGAGCATCGCGAGGAAGCGGTGGTTTCAAAAGATGCTCGCGTCGTCGAGGAAATCTCGCTCCGAAAGACGGCCGAGCAGCGCGAAGAGACGATTTCCGACACGGTTCGAAAGACAGAAGTCGAAATCGACGACGAACGGGATAGCGGTGTCCGCACCGATGGCACGACCGGCATTCGCCGAAACTGAGCTCAAAATTGAGGGCGGCCCAAGCCGCCCTCAACCACATCATGTAACCTTCGCTTCGGCTGGCGGAACTTGTGCGCCCCCGGAGAGTTGCATCGCCACTCACGAACCCGTGATCAACAATCAGGGACCAGTCCATGACCGTACCGATCTCCACCAACCTCAACCACGACACCGCCTACGGCGACACAACCGCCACTACGGCTCTTAACAAAATCTCCTGGGGCTCGATCTTCGCGGGCGTCGCCGTTGCCCTGGCGGTGCAGTTCCTGCTGAACCTTCTCGGCGTCGGGATCGGCGCTGCCGTCCTTGATCCGGCAACATCGGACAATCCAGACGCCAGCACATTCTCTATCGCTGGCGGCATCTGGTTCGTTATCGCTGGCCTCGTTTCTTCATATATTGGCGGTTACGTCGCAAGTCGCCTCTCCGGTCGCCCAAGCAAGTCGACCGGCGGCTACCATGGCCTCACCTCCTGGGCTGTCACGACGCTTGTCATTCTCTATCTGCTGACCACCTCTGTTGGCGCGCTCATTGGTGGAGCCTTTAGCGGCCTGTCGAGCGTCGTCGGTGGCGTGGGCCAGACGGCGGCAACAGCGGTTACGGCCGCCGCTCCGGCAGTCGCCAACTCGACCAATCCCATGGCAGGCATTGAACAGCAAATCCGCAACTCGACTGGCAACGATCCGGAGGCGCTTCAGAACGCTGCGATCGCCGCTGTTCAGGCTGCCGTGACAGGTGACGAAGCAACGGCAGAAGATGCCCGCGTCCGCGCCGCCGACGCGGTCGCGAAGGCTAAAAACATCCCTGTCGATCAGGCCCGTGCTGAGGTCGACGGCTACGAAAAGACATACCGCGAGAATGTCGCGGCTGCCAAGCAGCAGGCTGTTGATGCAGCCCAAGCCGCGACCGCCGCAGTATCGGCAGGCGCGATCCTCGGCTTCATCGCCCTCGTTCTCGGTGCCATCGCATCGTGGTTCGGCGGCGTGACGGGCACGAAACGCAGCGGCATCATCGTTGCTGAAACGGCAACCCGCCGTACTGTTTAAAACGTCAGGCCACCGGAATTGTCCGGTGGCCTTTTTTTAATGGATTGGAATTTCCCATGGCCGAAGTCAAAACACTCGACGAACTTTTCCTCGACACGCTCAAGGATGTTTATTTCGCCGAAAACAAGATCGTCGAAACGCTGCCTAAGATGCATGAGGCGGCAAAAAGCGTTCAGCTCAAGGACGCCTTCACGAAGCACCTTGCCGAGACCAAGGTCCACGTCGAACGCCTTGAACAGGTATTTGAAATCATTGGCGAAGAACCCGAGCAGAAGACCTGCGACGCCATTCTCGGCATTACCGACGAGGGAGCCGAGATCATGGAAGAATACGAAGGTTCGCCCGCGCTCGATGCTGGGCTGCTGGCAGCTGCGCAAGCCGTGGAGCACTATGAGATGTCACGCTACGGTACCCTGCGCACGTGGGCGCTGGAGCTTGGCCTGAGCGACGCCGCCGGTCTTCTCCAGACGACACTCGACGAGGAGCAGGCGACCGACCTGGCACTTACGGCCATCGCTACATCAGTCGTCAATCAGAAGGCCGAGGGTTGATCCCCACATTAAAATTGGAGGAACCGAAATGGCTAGCAGCGCACTGAAGGCACTACTGGGAGTCTTGGCGGTAGCCGGCTTCCAGAACAGGGACAAAATCGGAGAGCTGTTGCGGGGGGTTCAACAGCCGCAAGGCGATAGAACGCCTGGTCAGCAATCAGGCGGGCTTGGCGGTTTGCTCGGTGGTCTGACGGGCGGCAGCGCAGGCGGGCTCGGAGGTCTCGGAGGCCTCCTTGGCGGCGCATCGGGCGGAAGCGTTCTTGGTGGTGGTCTCGGTGACCTTCTGAAACAGTTCCAGCAGAACGGTCACGGCGAAACGGCTAAATCCTGGGTTGAAACTGGACCGAACAACGAAATTGACGATACCCAGCTATCACAGGCATTGGGACCGGACGTCCTTGACGATCTGTCTGCACGAACGGGTTTGTCGCCCGAGGAAATTCTCAGCCGCCTAAGCCGCGATCTGCCCAAGGCAGTCGATGATCTGACACCGGATGGCAACATTCCTCCAGATGATTATGAAACCCATGACGGCGGTCGGCGATCGGTCCCTTCCATCAAGCTCCCTATTGATCTGAATCGAACGATGACGCTGAAAATAGGAGGCGAGTCGTGAAGAAAGGTCTGAACCGCAGTCGCTTGATACCGGGCATCTTCGTGGTTAATCTCAACGACCCTCCACCAACCTTATTCATTCGAACATGTTCCACGCAAACGCTGTACAGGTCAAAGTTTCCATTGATGAGATCGAGCCCAACGTCTGGCGCCGCCTTGTCCTGCCGGTCCATTGGAACCTGGAGCATCTTCATCTCGGAATTCAAGCAGCGTTCAACTGGTGGAACTATCATCTCTACGAATTCCGCATCGGTGGTCTGCGATATGGTGACGTCGAAATCCTGAGTGAAGATGCCACCGATGACGACCCTCGGGTCTTCGATCAGAAGGAGGTTCGCTTGCTGGACTTCGAGCAAGGTTCTGTCTTCAGCTACCACTATGATTTCGGGGATGGCTGGCGACATACCGTCGTGGTCGAGGAGTTCTTGACGCTCGCTTCGACACCGACACACGGCAGCTGCGTCGCCGGCGCAAGGGCGCGTCCGCCCGAGGATGTTGGTGGGGTGTCGGGACATGAGCGCTTCCTGGAGATCATCGCCGACCGGGAAGACCCGGAATATGCTGACACCCTGCGGTGGTGCGGGGGCCACTTTGATCCCGAATGGTTCGACCTTTCCCTCACCGACAAAGATCTCCGCAATGCTTTGCGGTCGAACGACAAACGGCGCCGTTATCAACCAAAACCAAAGGCCGGTCCAAAGAAATGAACTGAGAGAGTATTCCAGGTGGTCTAAACGGACACGAACCAAAGACATGTCATTCAGCCTCAAGCCAAATAGTTTCGGATCACGCTCGGAGAGCTGCGCTCCGGCGACGCCGGAACGTTTCAGCGCCATGCAGGATCCATTATCGACGACACCGGCATGAGGGCGTTGCTGATCTCGGCACAAAAAGCAGGCGTCTTCTACGCCGCTCCGGAGCGGGCCACATGCATCGAGCCTGAACCGACAAGGACAGTTACGAGGGACAAGCGCTCGTGGAGGGTATCGCAGGCCCTATTTATGAATGGTAGCGTCGTATCAGGCGCTGTCTCACCGACACGACCTCGAAATCAGGGACCGAAACTGCTCCATCACCTCAGGGTTCGCTGGACTGTAAACCATCATGTTGAGGTCAGATCTGCCCTCGACCGCAAAATTTGAGAATTCAAGTTCTATGGGTCCAAGGGCGGGATGGTGGAGGCGCTTCACGCCGTCTCGGAGCCCCGCGATTTCATTGTCCTCCCAGAGCGCCTTGAATTCCGGGCTGCTGGCTGAAAGCTCATCCACCAACTGCTGAATTTCCGCGCCGGCACCTGCACGCGTGGCATCGGCTCGGAACGCGGCAACGACATAGCGCGCGACACTCTGCCAATCGTCCTGCGCCGCACGAACACGTTCGTCAGAGAACATCATGCGAAGGATGTTGCGCTCATCCGTGGGGAGTTTGGAATAGTCCGTGAGGATCACGGTTGCTGCCGCATTCCAAGCCACCACATCCCACGTGGCTGTCCTGATAATCGCAGGGCTGAAAGACATAGCATCAAGGATGCGCTGCAGCCGTGGGGTAATGCCTTCGGGTTGACGGTATCGCGCCTCCGGCGGGTGGCCGAAAGCCAGAATGTGAAGATGATCGCGTTCGGGCTCGGTCAGCAGGAGCCCATTGGCAATTCGATCGAGCACATCCGCTGAAGGTGCTCCGCCGCGCCCTTGCTCCAGCCAGGTGTACCAGGTCGGGCTTATGTTCGAGCGCTGCGCGACCTCTTCGCGACGCAAGCCCGGCGTGCGGCGGCGTCCAATCTGGAAGCCAAATGTCGCGGGATCTAGCCGCATGCGCCGGTCGCGCAAGAACGTGCCCAGGTTATTTTCGGAACTATTCACGCCCATGATCCTATTGATAGTTATACCATGATAAAGTCACTACTTTAACAGGACAATTTTTCATGGGATCAGGCGCTACGTCAATATCGGAGACTTTCCCATGCGTGTTTTCCTAACAGGTGCCACAGGCTTCATCGGATCGCGGATTCTTCCCGAATTGCTGGCCGCCGGCCATGAAGTCATAGGCCTCACCCGCTCCAAGGCAGGTACGGACGCTTTGGCCGCGGTAGGCGCAAGCGCTCATCTCGGAACGCTGGAGGACCCAACCGGCCTCGCGGATGGAGCACGGAACGCCGACGCCATCATCCATACGGCCTTTGATCATGATTTCACGAATTTCGTGGCAAATTGCGAAAAGGATCGCGGTGTCATTGCCGCACTCGGATCTGTGCTGAAGGGGTCAGATCGGCCGCTGCTCATCACGTCGGGCGTTGGCATGGGGGACCCCGGCGACGGTCAGCCTGCCAGGGAAGACGTTTTCGATGCACATCATTTCAATCCGCGCATCGCGTCGGAACTCGCGGGGCAGGCCTTGCTCGAAGCAGGTGTCAATCTGTCCGTCGTGCGGCTGCCGCAGGTACACGATACCTTCAAACAGGGCTTGATCTCCCCCTATATCGGGATGGCGCGGGAGAAAGGCGTGGTTGCCTATGTCGGGCGAGGCGCCAACCGTTGGGCGGCCGGCCACGTACGCGATGTGGCCAAGCTCTACGTGCTTGCCCTTGATCGCGCCGAGGCAGGTGCCCGTTACCATGCTGTCGCCGAAGAAGGCGTGGCGGCGCGCGACATAGCCGAGGTGGTCGCTGCGGGCCTCGATCTTCCGGTTGTCTCCCTTTCGCCGGACGAGGCGGCACCGCATTTTGGTTGGTTCGCGATGTTCGCCGGGGCGGATATAGTAGCATCCAGCGCGCATACGCGGGAGAAATTGGATTGGGCGCCGACAGGTCCAAGCCTGATCGAAGACCTGCGGCAGATGGATTATTCCGCCGAGTAGTCTTGACGACGCCTGGCTGCGCCCAGCGCCAAGTGACTGGGGGGCCCTTGCCTGACGGTTGCCGACAACGGACCGGGTATTCCGGAAAGCGAGCGCGAAAATGTGTTTCGCCGGCTATACAGGCTCGACAAGAGCCGCAGCCCGTCCGGCAGCGGTCTTGGGCTCAGTCTTGTGCGGGAGATTGCCGATCTGCACGGTGCGACGGTCAGCGCGGGCAACGACCGACCCGGGGCAGTGATCACAATGAAATTCGGCCCTCCAGCCTAACCGGCAGAATACGGCCGGTTTATCGATCGAACGCAAACCGGCGGCCAACCATCCAGCATGAGAGCGCCCAGATCGCACGCGCACACCAGCCACCTGCAACGGCGCTTGGATAGTGCACACCCAGGAAAACGCGGCTCACGCCGATCAGCATAGTGAGCAGGATTGCGCATGCCACGATATAGGTCCTCTCGGTGCGGCCCCTGCCCTGTGACAACAAGGCGCCGAGCGTCAGGTAGGTGACCGCCGACAGCATCGCGTGGCCGCTCGGAAAGCTGAGGTCCTCGACCTCGGCAAGATGCGGCACCAGCGTCGGCCTCTTCCGGCCGACCAGGATCTTGAGCACGGTGCTCACGAGCCACCCGCCGCTGACCGACAGGAAAACGAACAGAGCTAGGGAACGCTTGCCGGCAATCGCCAGATGGATCGCGGTGAGCAGCGTCACCAGGCTGAGGACGGTGACGCCACCCAGGCTCATAATGTCGGACGCGGCATGCGCGAGCCATGCAGGGCTAATGGGCTGCTGAAGATTGCCCGGCACGCGGAAGAACAGGAGGGCTGCCTCATCGAGCGGTAGCGGTTCGCCTTCCAAGACCTCGCCAATGTTCCATCCGCCGCCTTGATAGGACTCGAATTCTCGGCACATTTGTCTTCGCCACGTCTAAATAAATCAGATACTTGTCTTGTGGAGAGAGGATACCCTATTCTCCGAACGGGAGCTCGATGTCTTCCCTGTTTTTCTTGGCCCCCTCGATCAGAACCGTCTTGAATAGCTCGGCATCTTGTGTGAGCAGCATCCCCGCCCCGGTTCGAATGGCTTCCTGCCACGCAATTCCGCGCTCCCACGCCTCGTTGTAGACGAGC